>CAWEBE010000015.1:0-31474 GCA_963806735.1 uncultured Alphaproteobacteria bacterium
CAAAACAGGATTATAATGTCCTATAATACATTAGGGGACACAAGACCATGAAAGCGCTGCAGCCCGTCACCGAGTTGCGCGAGCTGTCGCCGGCCGTGGAAGCGGCCACCAAACGCTATCGGGCCAAGGCGCGCTCGGAGCGAACGCGGGAAGCCTATGCGGCCGCCTGGGAGCGCTTCGCCGCCTGGTGCCGTCGGGAAAGTCGCGGGCCATTGCCGGCCAGCGTCGAGACGGTCGCCGGCTGGATGGCGGCGCTGGCCGATGGACAAGACGGGCCGCCGCGATCGGCTTCGACCGTCAATCAGTATCTCTCGGCCGTGATCCACATCCACCGGGCGGCCGGCCACAGTCTGGACCGCAAGCATCCTCTCATCGCCGAGACCTGGGCCGGCATCAGCCGGACCAAGGCCAAGACTTCGCCGCGGCGTCAGGCTCGGCCGCTGATGGCCGACGACGTGCGGCTGCTGCTTGAGGCCATGCGCTGGCAGCTTGCGGCCGACGTTCGCGATGCTGCCCTGCTGGGGCTCGGCTGGGCCGGTGCCTTGCGCCGATCCGAGCTTGTCGGCCTCGACTGGGACAAGCGCAGCGATGGCGAGGGATCGGTGCGCCTCGAGGAAGGCCGCGGCTTGGTGATCTCCCTGCCGACGTCGAAGGGGTCTCAGGACCGCGCCGTCACGGTTGAGATTCCCCGCTCGGATGCCCCGCTGGTCTGCGATGCCGTGGAGCGGTGGGTGAAAGCCGCGGGACTGAAGCCCGGCGATCCGATGTTCTGTCCGATTGACAAGGGTCAGCGTCTAACAGCCGGTCGCCTGACGGCGCGCAGCGTCGCGCGCATCGTCAAGGCGCGGGTTCGGGCCCTGGCGCAGGCCAGAGGCAAGACGCGGGAAGAAGCCGACGAGCTCGTCCGCGACTTCTCCGGGCACTCCATGCGGGCCGGCTATGCGACTGAGGCCGGATCCAAGGATCTGCCGTCCTATCGCATCATGCAGCACACCCGGCACAAGTCGCACGAGCAGGTCGCTTCCTACATTCGCGAGGGACAGAAGTGGTCGAAGTCGGGACTGAAGGGCGTCGGGTTTTAGCGTAGAAAGGAAGGGCTGGCCGGCCATCATCGCCCAATCGATTTCGCCGGCGAACCAATGGCCGAAGCCACCGCTCCTGACTGGGCATCGCGCACGGGTGGAGCTTGAAAGCGGAGAGCCGCTGCGAGTAGGTTGCTCACGGGGACTGGGTGATCGACCGATTGCCCAATCTCCTCAGGGCTGACTGGCTCGCATCCACCCGGAGCGGGCCTTTTTCATAGTGCGGCAGGGCGCGGGCCGGTGCCCCACAAAGGCAAGACTGCCCTAGCTGTCATGTGATCCGGCCCCGACCTGTCCACGGGCGTCTGGGGGGAGCATTGCGGGCACCGGGGTCGCAACGGTGACTTTGTACTGCACCGCCCTGTGGCTGGCTGCCAACGACCATCACTTCTTCAGCGCCTGCTCTCGCGGCGCAGCGGTGGTGACGGGGAGCTTGAGCTGGCTGCTGGTGTTGTACGGCTTGCAGGATTTGATCCACCGATAAGGGCGTGCGTGGCTCATTGCTCGTCGCCATTGCGAAGCAAACCCCACGCCGATCACATCTCAGCATCTGGAACAAGAGGATCACATGCCGCGTTCGTTCCTAGCAGATGCACGCGAGAGTAGGTCGCTTTGCCATGGCTGAACGTGGTCCCGTGCCCAGAGCTGTTCGCAACGAGCGCTCGGTTCGCTATCTCGAAGAGCAGGCCTCTCAGCACACAAAATCCATAGTCATCGGCGCGGCGATTGTGGCGACACTCTTCTTCTTCGTCCTCATGAGCATGCTGGGCTCGCCCTCATCCAACCAGCAGGTCGGCCAAAGCATCGAGCGGCCTTCCAGCAGCGTTCCGAACTAGGAGGCTGCTGCTGATGGCGATCTCAGACGACAATCGCGGCCGTCCTGGCGGTCCTTCGCTATCCATTGCCAGCCCGGCAACACTTAGCCCTGGCTATCTAACGCTCTGTCGAGCGCGCCTTTCCGCGCCTTGCATGGCCTTTGACCACCTTCTCTTCATCCGCGTCATGGCGATGGAGATGCCGGTGACCTTCATCGCGCTCGGCCGCTTCAATCTCCTCGCGCGAGATAAGCGGAGGTTTGCGGTCCATGGGTGCCTTCGGCGGCTCGGTTGCCGTCGCGCCCCCCTGCGCCACCGGGTCACTGGCCGGAAAGGTTTTGTCCAGCGCATTGTCGCGCTTGTTGGACTGGCGGTTTCGCTTAATCATCACACACCGCGCGCTAATGCGGCTCTCTCGCTGTCAGCGATTTTCGGCCTTAGGTCCATCCGCCCTGTAGGCTCCGTGCAGCACGCCACCGGCGTACAACCATAAGCCCATCAGGATCGCCACCATGAGCATGATCGCGCCGATGTCGGGTTGGCCTGCTTGCCAGCGATGGGCGGCCAACACGGCCACGCGCAGCCCGACCTCCCCCGGAATGGGGATGATGGTGCTGCAACTCGATGCCAAGCGACGGGCGTGAAAACCCTCTGTTATCAATAGTAAGTCGCTTGATTTATTGAGATTTTTTGAGCATTGCAAATGGTTTGTGTTTGAAGGCCAGGCCTCGTTACAACGCCGCGCCAATTACAGAAGCTTTGACTCGAAGGGTGCCGAGTAACTAAGCGTGCTGGGCGTCCGGCCATTGGGCAATAAGAAACCCCACGGCCGGGGGGTACGTGGGGCTGTGTGACGGACATGCCTCGGGGGGAAAGGCCGCGCGACGTCTCGATGGGTGGTGTTCCACGCATACGTGGTCACTGACGGCCTAGTCTAGACAGCAACCAGCGACCTAGAGCTTGCCGGATTCACGTATTCATTCTCGCGCCCGCAAGTTGACGACGCCCCCGGGCTTCCTAACTGTTGCCTTGCGCTGACGCTGTGCGCGGTGGAGCGATGGCCTGCCTCCCTGAACCGACACCGGGGGCGAGTCCGTTTGGCGCTACCCTGGTAGCCAAATCAGAAAATGCCCGCCCATAGGTTTATGCTCGTCGGGGGACGCAATGGAGTGTTTTGAAACGTTTCATGCGCCATTGAACGTTGCACGGAACACCCCGAGCTTCCTGCCGCCCCGGCATGGCAGCCTCGGTTGTGCGCCATTGAACGTTGCACGGAACACCCCGAGCTTCCTGCCGCCCCGGCATGGCAGCCTCGGTTATGATAAGACCTGCTTACGGTCGAGTTGGAGCCTGGATGCCATTTCATGGCTCGATCAGAGAATCCGAGAGAAGGATGCAACTCGGAATCTGAAGGGCGGTCCGTACGAAGCAGGCTACATTTTGGTGATCTACACGGACGAACCGGGATTGATGGTGCACCGCCTTCGGAGCGTCATCACTGAGCATGTCTTCCCCGCGACGCGCCTAGTCACAAAGGCTTGCCTTTTGATGTCGTACGATCCGTGGGAGAAGCGTTATCCTTGCATCCAACTGAACATTGCCCGTCGCGCAAGACCGTAGATCACTCGCTCCATACCGACTTGTAACCCGACACTTCATCCTCTCGTCACATTCACCCACCACCCTCCGCCGCATGAGCCTCGAAACCATCGAGAGAACGTTGCGCCGCGCCGACAACGCGCCACAGCTCACTGCCGTCGACCTTCGCTCCTTTCCAGCAGTGCTCGGTAGTGAGATCGTGGCCATCCGGCTCGATGGCGACGTGTCCAGACGGATCGAAGCGGCACTGGCCGCGCTCGGCGCCTACGCCGACAGTCGCCGTGCTGACCGGCTACCGCATCCTGAGCGTGACGACGCGTTGCGATCTGCCGCGTGGCAGGCGCTCGACGATCTGCGCGAGTTGCTAGCTGACCCTCTACCCCGCTCCCCGCCTGTCCCTCGTACGCATAGGCGTTAAGCGCGCCCGCGGCCCTGTGAGCGCATCTAGTGCTGCGCTGTCGTCGAGCGCTTGCGCCGCCTCCTGTGGCACGACCGTCCAGCCAGCCGAACTCGATGGTTTCAAGGACCGCTTCCGCGTCGCGCAGATACGCTAAGCGGTTCGACTCCCAATCCTTGGTCGCGTCTCGCTTATGCGCGGCCTTGGCGATGGCCGTCACAAGCCCGTCTCTGGTCATGGCTCATTCTCCGATATGCGGCCTCGTAGCCGCGGTGAGCCCGTGTAGCGTCGGCGGCTTTGGTGCCGACAGCTTCTTCCTTCTCGTCGAGCTGGGAGAGCAGTTCCAAGAAACGCCAGGGCAACGGCTCCTGCACCGTCGCCTCACCTGCTTTTTGCAGTCCCTTGCCGAGACAGCGCAACGTCGGATCAATCTCGCTACGCATACGACCGCCCTTTCAGCCTACGGTCTAGTTTGGGGCGTCAACGCGCCCGCGAGAGGCCCCGTTCCGGGTGCAAGGGAATAAATCCTTGAGCCCTGTCTCGGCTACCGGCTTGCACTTCTGGGGCAGGCTTCGCGGCCCGCCGGACTTATCCACAACCAACTTCCGGCGCGACGCAACCGCTTCAAAGACGCGGTGTTGTCTCACCATTGGTGTTGCGTTGTGTTCGTGCGTTCGTTGCGTTCGAAGTTGCGTTCTATGCGTTGAGTGGGATTAGCCGCCGCTGAGCGGTGGTATCGCGTACGGCGGCTAGTCCTCGCGCGTTGCAGCGAAGTTTGGCGTTGTGGATGTCAGACCAACTCTGTCCGCTCCTGCCCTATGTTGGTGCTCACGCTTGCTGGACGTCGTCCGACCAATACCTCGTCGGTATGGCAGGTTGGATATTTGCAGGCACCATCCTCCTCATGCTGATGGGCATTTCCGAGAACATTGAAAGCCGCAAAGCTGAACGATCCTCGGTCAGATCAAGCGTGCCCGTATTGGAGACAAGGGCGCCGGCGCTCCAGAGCCCTCACGTATTAGACGTGAAAGCTGTCAGCCGTGCGCCAACTCACCGACGTGTCCGCCGCATGAAGCGCCGGCTTCGCCTCGTCCATGAACCAAGACCGGTTCCATCCATGGGGATTGAGGTTGCTGCTGGTGACCCCAACTAAGGCTGGCGAGGTTGCCGCGAGAAAGCGCGAGGCAATAGAGTCAGTCGGGGCTACTGAACCGTGCGGGCACCATAGATGCGGACGGCGCCGCTGACATCGGCCGCCTGCAGGGAACGGAAGCTTTCCAGATAGTCCCGCCCGCTTCGACTTGCAGATGAAGAAGAAAAACAGCGATCCCCTCTTCTCGGTTCCACTGCGGTTAGTTCCTCCATGGAAGGTCCCGTTGAGAGGGTCTTGAACCCTTAGCGGCAGCGGCGTTATGGCTCGCTGAATGGATTTCCTAAAGAGCTGGGCGCCACCATCGTCGATCCGGCTGGCGAGTACTATGACGACTACTATGCCGTCTTCTTTCTCGACCCCGACGGGCTAAAGCTGGAGGGGATGAAGTACGGCGAGAAGCTCGAACGAAGGAAGCGAGCAAAGAAAGCTCGCTCGCTGGTTGCTGGCGGCACGGCCTAGAAGTGCGGAGCGGCTTATCAATATTAGTCGTAGGCCAAATTATTTGAAGTGAGTTGAGGGCCGAATGATTTCTCTCTCACCCTCCATTTTAGTTCGGACCTTACCTGGCGTTGGCAGCGTATCGCGGGACGCCTGGAATGCTCTCTTTCCTTCGACTGCCGAGGACTGGGATTTTTTTCGTTCGTGCGAATACGCACCGCCCGACGGGTTTTCAGTTTCCGCTTTGGGTGCATTTGCGGATGGTCAATTGATCGGTGCCATCCCGGTTTTCAGCGTCAAATTTCCGCTCGACATGGCAATCGGCCCGCGCCTGAGGGCCGCCGCAGCCTGGCTTAGCAGCTACGCGCCTGCGTTGATGAACCCCGCTATGCTGGCAATCGGATCGCCGCAGGCGGACGAATGCCCCATAGGCATGCACCCGTCATTGAATATGCCCGAGCGACGCCAAATTTTGGCGGCGCTCTTGAAGGGCCTGTCAGATCATGCCGGGGTCGCCGGTATTTCGATCCTGGCCGTCAAGGACCTTCGCGATCGCGATGCGCTCTGGGCTCACGCCCCCCTGGCAAAGTCAGGCTTTTCGCGATTGGCGTGCTTGCCAGTGGCGGTTCTAGAGCTGCCATTTCGCAATGAAAATGAATATTTTGGCACCTTCTCACCGAAGTTCCGCAGCGAGTTACGCCGCAAGATGAGACAGGCTTCGGAAGTGGCGACGGAACTCCGGACGAATATCGACGATGTTTGGCAGGAGGTCGCTGAGCTCTTTCAGGAGACGAGGAAATACCGGCGCGCTGACTACGGGTCATTTGACGATGTGTCTGCGCCGTTTTTCCGGGAGGTGGTACGCAATATGAACGGTCGGGCACAAGTCATGCTGTGCCGGCACCGCGGGCAGATCGTTAGCTTCAACATGTTCCTGATCGAGTCAGATCGCCTGCTCGCTAAGTATATAGGAATGCGCTACCCGATCGCGCATGAACTCAACCTCTACTACTTCAATTGGCTCATGATGGTGCGATACTGTATTAGCCACGGCATTCGCGTCATGCAGAGTGGTCAAACTTCCTATGAGACCAAAATTCGACTGGGCAGCAAGCTGACGAGGTCCTGGATCTACTATCGACACCGGGGAGGTATCGCGAACCAGTTGTTTCGCGCGATTGCACCTCTCGCTTCCCTTGAGCGGGCCGACCCTGATCTTAGAAATCTCAGCGCTGA
This sequence comes from uncultured Alphaproteobacteria bacterium, assembly GCA_963806735.1. GTDB lineage: Bacteria > Pseudomonadota > Alphaproteobacteria > Rhizobiales > Hyphomicrobiaceae > CADEFX01. The sequence goes on from CAWEBE010000015.1 coordinate 6,721, forward strand.
CGCGCCCTATCTTCCAGCAGACTATCTGCCAGGCGCCTAATCGATCTAAGGGTAAGGGCGTCGGGTTCTAGCTTGGTCAGCGAGCCTTACTCTGCCGAGGACGTGGGGATGGTCAGTCCGTTTCGAAACGGTCGCAGGTATTTCGGTGGCCGTCCAACGGCAACCCGAATGGGCGCTATCCCGCGCTTTCTCACCATAATAGTAGGCTGCGCACGCGATGGGTCTCGTGCCCGAGATTGCTCATCGCCAGTCGATAGGCTCGTTCCTCGTCTGCCTGGCTTGGCATGCTAACGGACGCCACGGGAACCCACAGCAGTCGTGATCACACCCTTGTGTTTCAGTACATTCGAACAGAGCAATGACAAGTATCAGTCTTGCTCGCCCAGGCGGTGCGGCAACAGAGGCAATGACCGCTGCCCCGCTCGGCGATTGGGGGGCTCGCCGTACCCGTGTTTCGCCATCTCGGCAAAATCCGAGCCGCCGTACCGCCGATCATCTCCGGCATCGTCTCCGGTTCGGCGGCTGGCGGACATCATCGATAACTCCAGCAACATCGCCGCGCACGATCCAGGCTGTGCACCCACGTTTCTGGCCGAGAAGAAGCAAGTGCTGGCCGAGATGGTGCGCTGGGAAGGTGAGCGCCTTGAGGTGCTACCGCAGTTCAAGGAAGCCGCCAAGCTGGCCTGCGCCCCCAAGGTCGATCTGGCCTCGCAGAAAGCCGCGTCGATGCAACAGGAGGCTGCCCCTGACCAGCCCAAGTAAAGCATCAGAACACAAGGCCGACCTTTCCTTCGTGCGCCGTGTTTTCATCGCGCGCGTCGCAGCATACCCGGCGAACGCATAGAACGCGCCGACGACGCGCAGCATGATTTCGTTCAAATTGATGGTGCCGCATTCCAAGCTGCGTTCCTCTACCCGCTGCTGAGATACGGCAAGGTACGCACCGCATGCGCTTGCTGCCAATGTTCCGAACGCCAAGCTTGTCGAGCGCGGGCGTCCAACCGCACGACTCGCCGCGCACTGATCTAGGTTAGGAAAACGTCGATCTTGGCTTTGCCCGTCAGCGCGCATCCTATTTCGTCAATCCTATTCATCTTTCAAACGGACCCACTCGCGGAATAAAGCCCGGTGCGAGAGCGATAGGTGCTATGCTCTCTGCATCAATAGAAAAAGAACTCACAAAAAGGGCTTCCGTCATGGACCCCGCAATGACTGATAGAGCATGGGATGTTGGAAGAGGTGCAGTTGGAGGCGCAGTCCTGTTGGCCGCGGTCGGCTTCTTGTGGGGCGGATGGACCACTGAAGGAAAACACCTGGATGCGGTCAAGGCCGCCTCGGGGGCTGCAGTTGTAACGGCTCTCGCGCCCACTTGTGTCGACTCGTTCTTGAAGGGTGCCAACGCCGGCGAGCAGAAGGCTGAGATGATGAAGGCCAGCTCATGGAATTGGGGCGACTTCATCGCGAAGGGCGGCTGGGCCACCGCGCCGGGTACGACGGCTCCGAATAGCGCTGTGGCGAAAGCTTGCGCCGACCTGCTGTCGAAGTAAGCGAAACGCGTTGCGCGGCCTGGTAAAACTAACGTTTGCGTTTGAACCTCCGTTGCACGCGGCGCCGGAGTCTGGTCTTCCGCCTGTGCTTTTCACAGTCGAACAGGCTCTCGCCGCGGTCTCGGCCTCACTTGCTCCAGGCGCGCTGTCACGCGTTCACTGGCGGCTCGCGGCATCCATGCTGAGGTTGGCGCGCATCGGTACCTGCAAAGATATTCCGCTGGTGCGTCAGACTCTATCCAATGCGCTTGAGAGCGAGGGCTGGCTACTCGAAGCACCGAGCAAAGTGCCATCAACGTTATCGGAGGAAACGTGGCCAAGAAGCCAGTGAAGGCAACCGCACCTATCGACAATCTGAACGCCCTGTTGCGAGCTGGGGTGCTGCGACGTTTACAAGGCAACGTCCCGGCAAAACCAATCGCGAAACAAGCGAAGAGCCGAGGGAAGAGGCGTTAGCTTTTCCAAGCCTTCGCAACTTGTTCGTGAACCAAGCAGCGCCAACGCTGTGCGGCGGAGCGTAGAGCGCTCCTTGGTCCCCCATCGTCCCCTCGCACGACAACGTTGCGCCAACCGGCGTGCGCGCAAGATCCGGCGGTGCCTGGGCGATTCGGAAACACGTACACCAGCCAATCAGAGCAGCTCGTGCTTCTCCGCCTTAGCGCGCGTCCCGAATGTCCCCAAGGTTGCGGCGTTTGCCGGTCGTCGGGTTGATCTTCCGCAATACAGGAGGTATTGCCCGGACTTGAGCTTGCGGATCATACGACACCTCAGTCAGCCCGATCGTCGACGCCTTTCACGCCCTCCTTCTTGGCGCAATGCGCACAGCAGTAGATCTTGCCCTTCAACTCAGTGCCGTGGCCGATCACCCGGCATTCGCAGTGGGCGCATCGGGGGGCCATGGCGTGGATGGCACACTCGAAGCTATCGAATGTCATGGTCCGGTCGCCCTGGGTGACACGGAACGACTTGTCATAGTCATTACCGCAGACATCACATTGAGCCATGGAGCGCTCCTGTCCAAGGAAATAGCCGGTCCCCGTGGCCGGCTAGACACTGTTGCTCGCGGTCCTGTTCCTTGGCGAATTTCAACAGTCTCTCGATTTGGATGATCAACTGGCCTGCTGTCTTCCATTTCACCCACCGAGAATTCCCTAAGAACAACAGCGCGCGGATGATTAAGTTCCCGGTCGTGCCGGCCGCCGCCCCTCGTGCTGAGCCCACGCCGCAGCGCGTAGCGGTATCTGGAAGCGCGTCAGGTCTCCCTCAAACGGAGGTATCCCTTGCGTTACGCAGATGATCTCCCAGCGTCGCGACTTCAGGTCTGGGCTGCGGGGTTCACAACCAGCTTGGGCGGGTCGCCGGCACCGCCGGGTGAGCTGCCCCCAAGGCTACGCCATCCGGCGGTGTCGAGGCCGGTCCCATGAGCGATAAGGCAATGACCCTGCCATTGCGCTCTACCAATGCTGCGGATTCCAGCCCACCGGCATAACCAGACCGCTCGCCCATACACGAACGCATACCGAGCGTGAGATGCGGCGAGCCTTGGCGGCGCCGGTGCCTCGACCGGCAACACGGCCTCGACAAAATCGAGCCTTCACCTGTCGCCGAATGATCACGGCCATTGTCGAAACGATCCAACACGCTAGGATCGCCAGCATTCACAAACGGTCAGGTTCCGAGGAAGAGCAGGCATATGGGGAGAGGACGAGACCGGGGTCCAAGACGGCGCGGCTTTGAAGACGACTGGGACTCACCATCACCTGCGCGCGATGACCGGCCGCAGCAGTCATTCTCGCGAGGCCCGCGCGAGCGCACGGCCCAAGCGGCCCATCTGTCGATGCCACCGTCAAGTGGTTCAATGCCGACAAGGGCTTCGGTTTCGTTGCACTAGACGACGGCTCAGCGGACGCGTTTCTGCACGTTGGCGTGCTGCAAGCGGCAGGGCACGAGTTGAGTCGATCCGGGAACCAAACTGAGCGTGCAGGTCGGGTCCGGGCAAAAGGGGCGTCAGGTCACAGCGGTGGTTGCGATGGACGCCAACACGGGTACCGCGCCTCCGGTCACGCGATCTGCACCCAAGGCATCATCGGGCCGAACGCGGACTGATACGGCAAGCGCTGTCGAAGTCGAAGGGATCGTCAAGTGGTTCAATGCCGCCAAGGGATTCGGGTTCGTGGCCTGCGAGGACGGTGAGAAGGACGTGTTTGTGCACATCTCCATCGTCGAACGTGCAGGCCTAAGCACACTGCACGAGGCCCAGCGTGTGTCGATGAAGGTGGTGGGGACGCTGCTGCAACCGTTGCGATTATTCGCGCATCGCTCCTCCCCTGAGTTGCCACCTCTTAGCGGAAGCAGAATACATCGGCCTCTTTGAAAAAGCAGGCTGGCGGCATGCGGGCTCCGACTGTGATCAACTCCGCCAGCATCTGCGCGCCTAGCGGCGCGGCAGAAGATTGCATGGCCGCGTCATGCGCCTGCTGAAACCGCTCACACAGTTCTTCTCGCGTGACGATACCCTTGTCGATCAGAACGTTTGCCAGTACGGCCACTAAGCTTAGTTGACCGGCCAGCAACTTTCCAAGCTCGTCAGGCACGCTTGCTCCTGTGAATTTGTCGCCGTCGCTCTCGTTCAAGCTCGCTGTTACAAAAGTTCAAATCCGCCCTAGTGCCCCAAGCTTTGAGGATGGCGAGGAGTTGATGCTGGCGGTGATGAAGCCTTCCTTGGAAGGCGTGGTGTCCAAGCGAAGGAGCGCGCCCTATGCCTCGGGCTCCCGGCAGTCAAAGTGAAGTCTCCCCATGTGGCGGCAGGCCAACAAGGATGCTGGGAGCAAATGCGCGAGTAGGAAGCGTCCTGTGACTTGCGGGAATGGACGCTTCCTCCCGGGTGCGGCATGTGCCCTCCCTAGACTGGGTGCACCTCAACAACGCCAGCCGCTCAGAATTATTCCGTATTTTGATGAAACAGGTCCGGGCCTGTGGACAACCAACGCTACGAGGTTCAATGACGCGGCTCGTCTCCGAGGAAGTCATCCCCCCCATCAAACTCAGGGCCGCGCGCATCACGCAACTGCGTTACCGTGGAGTGTTGCTGTCGATGTGTGGCGCCAACGGTCGAACTCGTGCACGAGCCCCAGGATGTGCGTCAGCAACGGCGACGTGTCGTTGGTTCGATAGATCAAGCATGATCGGAAAGACGATGTTGGGTTCAGCCGGCGCGCCGATCACCATCGTTGCGTTTGTTGAAGTTAGCCGGCGGTTGAGCTGATCGGCGAACGATCCATAACGGACATTCGCTGCTGATCTGGGGTTGCTGGGTTGTCGTGCTCGTTGCTGCTAATCCGGCCCGTCGCAATGACCATGTTGCTGATGGTGCTTTTCAGCCTGAGGCCGATCACCTTTTGATACGCCTCTGATTTGTACCAATCCCTAGCAGCCCGCCGCGATGGAAACTCGATGATCACCAGCCGCGGGTGCGGCCACACGCCTTCCAGTATGGTCAAGTTGCCGCCGCGAACCACGAACTGTCCGCCAAAAGGCATCAACGTCGCCCGTACTTCTTTGCGATAGGCATCAAACATGGCCTGATCGTTGACGGTCTCGGTGACCACCACGTACGCCCTCATAGATCCCCTCTCCCAGCAGCAGCCCAACCGTTGCGACGGTAGCCCATGTCCGGTGGGGCTTTGGTGCCAATAACGAGACACCGGCGATAGATTTGTCAGACGCCTGTGCATCCTGAGTCGGTCATCACTCGGGGACCACTCATGAAAAAAGCAGATTGGGAAGCGCTTCAGCAAGCGGTAGCCGAGACAAGCCAGCCATAGGACAAAAGATCGTAAGAGCCCTTCAGTATGCCAATGAGTGGTCGAAATACGGGGAAGGGAAGCATGCCGCTCTCAGCGCCGGTACTCGTCATACCGATCCTGATAACGTCTTCAACGTAGCCGCGTGCGCGCGATGCGACACGCTCGGTTTCCTGATCGAGGATTTCGGTCTTTCAACGTGGTCCGCGTGTGCGGGATGCGACTGCCACGCCAAAGCACCCTCATCGCGATTGTACGTCCTTGAGCCATGGCGCGCAGCCCGCTCTTCGAGCGCTGCGTTGCGCCCGACATGCTCGGATTTACCTGTCTGCCTGGTTGCTTGGGTCGCCATCCCGACGACAGTCGCCGCGTCCGGCGGGACGCAGGTCTACGGGGGGCAACATTCGCCCGACGTTCCGCGACAAATGTATAAAATCGTATTTTTCGACGAAACTCGGGGTTCGAGTGGGGGTTCGGGAAGTGTGTACTTGACTTAGCACTCCCGGCGCCAAGGCCCTCCCAGACATGAGTCCGGTGATTGGGCCACAAAGCCAAAGAACGTGAGAATGAAAAGGGCGTCTCTCACATCGAGGTGACGCCCGAGATGATTGAAGCTGGTCTTGGGTACTTACGCCGATCTGGCTTGGTTGACGGGGTTTCTGACAGTGATACGCACACATCAAGACGCTTCTCTTAGTCTCACTAGCCGCCCGTCGATCTCCTGCCTCCAGTTTGAAATCCGGGTGACAAGAACGTAGAAAGAACTCTGCTGATGCGCGCAGCTTTGTTTTGTCCATAAGTAAGTTCGGACCGCACATTGCCGTGGCGTTCTTTGCCGGCCACGGCATCGAAGTCAACGGCACCAACTACTTAATCCCCGTCGATGGCTACTCTTGAGCGCGATCTCGATGTGGAGGATGAGCGCTTCCGGCTGGAACGCGTGAACCCGGCGCTGGCTACCTCAGCCGAAAAGTCGCGCAGCGCCCGTCGCATCTCGGCGAGGCCGAGATTGTCGACCCGGTGCACGAAATCAAAGCCTGAGGTGCGCAAAAGCGCTTCCAAAGCCGCCGTGTCGCGCATCGGGTTGGTCAGCGCGGGAACCTTAGTGTAAGCGCCGTTGCCGATGACGAGGGCCACGCGCCTCTGCGCATTTGCGTGCGGGGCTGAACCAAGCACAAAAATGAACAAAGCAAACGCCACCCACCGCATTGCCGGCTCCCACCACAATGGCGTCAGCCTAGCCGATCTCTATCACGCCTTGAAGTGAAGGATGATTATCCCTGCCTCATGACCTCACGATAATCTTGGCCGTCATCGCGGTAAGTGCTGGACCAAGCTAGGGCCCGTAGCCGCCGCTGCCGCCGCGGCATAGCCGCCGTCGGACAGCGCGCCGCGCGAGCGCGCAGCCACGCGCCCGCCGGCACCCAGTCCGCCGATGGCATTGTAGATCGCCTGCGCCACGCTGTTGAGTGCACCGACGATGGCGCTGCCGCCCTGCTCGATGCCCTTGGCAACATCATTGCCGGTGCTTCTGATTTCTGCGCACTTGTGCCGCAGGTTGGCGCGACGGGGCTTGCCGATGTCCACGTCGCCACGTTCCGCAACTGGCTTGACCTGTTGCGAGTGTTTACCTGCTTTTGGCGCGACGACTACACCTACTCGTCCCTCTGTGCGTGGTGTCGGCCGCGATGAGGCCGCCGCAGCTTGATTGCGCCTCAGCTCTGTATGTTCTCGCGGTGTCTTCCGCCGGTCCGCGGTCTTGCGCGCTTCTTCAAACGCTCGGGTTTCGGCCACTTTCCTCGCCTCCTCAGCCGCTGCGATCTTCTTAGCTTGTTCGACTTTGCGAGAACTCCTCGGCCCTTGCGTCCTCGGCTTGCCTTGCTTGCTCTGCTCGCTCGGCGGCGCTCACCCTCTCAGCTTCCTGGGTTCTTCTAACCTCCTCGGCTTCGGCCAACTTTCTTACCGCCTCGGCATTCCTAGCCTGCTCGGCTTCAGCGGCCTTCGCTTCTTCAAGCGCTCGGGCTTCCGCCGCTTTCCTCGCCTCCTCAGCCGCTGCGATCCCCTCAGCTAGTTCGGCTTTCCGAGAACTCCTCGGCGCTCGCGTCCTCCCCTTGTCTTGCCTCCTCAGCTGTGTGGCGGTTTAGGGCGTTCTCGGAGCTCATTTCAGCTCGTTCTTCTGCACCGCGGGCCGGCAGCGCCTCCAATACAGCAGGACGCTCGACGATCAGCTCGGAGCTAGCCTGAGCAAGAACCACATTTCGGGTGGTCACGAGTGTGAACTCGACTTCAGACGTGCCCACAGCGTCGGCCAAGAGTGTCATCTTGAGATCGGACAGCTCCAGCACCGGCACTTTCCAGGTGTCGCTGCCAATGGGCTCACCCGCCGAAAGCTTGACGGATGGCGGCAGGCCCCGGATCACGATGGAGTAATTAGGTACTACACCGCGCGGTGCCACGAGACGAATGTCAACAGTGATCTCTCCGGGGGCTTCGACCTTCAGGGAGAGTGGTGCAACGATCTGTGTTCTTGTACCGCGAGGATCATTGGCGGCGAGGCTTGCCGGACAGGCGATCATCGCCAAGAAGAAGCAGATAAACGCCCGTGGCTGCGGGGGCCAGCTAGTGGCATCACTCCATATACATGCCCATCCAAACATGGAGTCCTCCTTATTCGGAGCCTGTGCTTTCCGTTCAGAGATCTCATCACCTTCCTGGCAGGAGCGCAGTATCACCACGAAGTACGTCTCGCGTCGTCACCCCCAAGGAATGGCTGGCTATCGCCGCATTCCTGAGCGTGGTGTTGTTGCTGGTCGTCTAGGCAATTGTCACCCGCCTCGCCCTTCCGCTCCAGGACGCGCCGGGGCGCGCCGCGTGGTGCGGGAAGACCGTAGCATCACGGTAGCGAGATGCTATGAGGCGCAAAAGCAACGGATGCGAAATTTGATGTTGCGGGAGGAACCACGCAACCCCCACCGGCATTTCCGGCGAGGCGCGTGTCGCGGAGCGCTCGTCGGGATGGCGACCCAAGCAACCAGGCAGACAGGTAAATCCGAGCATGTCGGGCGCAACGCAGCGCTCGAAGAGCGGGCTGCGCGCCATGGCTCAAGGACGTACAATCGCGATGAGGGTGCTTTGGCGTGGCAGTCGCATCCCGCACACGCGGACCACGTTGAAAGACCGAAATCCTCGATCAGGAAACCGAGCGTGTTCGCATCGCGCGCACGCGGCTACGTTGAAGACGTTATCAGGATCGGTATGACGAGTACCGGCGCTGAGAGCGGCATGCTTCCCTTCCCCGTATTTCGACCACTCATTGGCATACTGAAGGGCTCTTACGATCTTTTGTCCTATGGCTGGCTTGTCTCGGCTACCGCCTGCTGAAGCGCTTCCCAATCCGCTTTTTTCATGAGTGGTCCCCGGGTGATGACCGACTCAGGATGCACAGACGTCTGACAAATCTATGTCGCCGGTGTCTCGTTATTGGCACCAAAGCCCCACCGGACATGGGCTACCGTCGCAACGGTTGGGCTGCTGCTGGGAGAGGGGATCTATGAGGGCGTACGTGGTGGTCACGGAGACCGTCAACGATCAGGCTATGTTTGATGCCTATCGCAAACAAGTGCGGGCGACGTTGGTGCCTTTTGGCGGACAGTTCGTGGTTCGCGGCGGCAACCTGACCATCCTGGAGGGCGTGTGGCCACACCAGCGACTGGTGATCATCGAGTTTCCATCGCGGCGGGCTGCTAGGGACTGGTACAAATCAGAGGCGTATCAGAAGGTGATCAGCCTCAGGCTGAAAAGCGCCATCAGCAACATGGTCATTGTGACGGGCCGGATTAGCGGCGACGGGCACGACAACCCAGCAACCCCAGATCAGCGGCGAGCGTCCGTTATGGATCGTTCGCCGATCAGTTCAACCGCCGGCTAAGTTCAACAAACGCAACGATGGTGATCGGCGCTCCGGCTGAACCCAACATCGTCTTTCCGATCATGCTTGATCTATCGAACCAACGACACGTCGCCGCTGCTGGCGCACATCCTTGGGCTCGTGCACGAGTTCGACCGTTGGCGCCACACATCGACAGCAACACTCCACGGTAACGCAGTTGCGTGATGCGCGCGGCCCTGAGTTTGATGGGGGGAATGACTTCCTCGGAGACGAGCCGCGTCATTGAACCTCGTAGCGTTGGTTGTCCACAGGCCCGGACCTGTTTCATCAAAATACGGAATAATTCTGAGCGGCTGGCGTTGTTGAGGTGCACCCAGTCTAGGGAGGGCACATGCCGCACCCGGGAGGAAGCGTCCATTCCCGCAAGTCACAGGACGCTTCCTACTCGCGCATTTGCTCCCAGCATCCTTGTTGGCCTGCCGCCACATGGGGAGACTTCACTTTGACTGCCGGGAGCCCGAGGCATAGGGCGCGCTCCTTCGCTTGGACACCACGCCTTCCAAGGAAGGCTTCATCACCGCCAGCATCAACTCCTCGCCATCCTCAAAGCTTGGGGCACTAGGGCGGATTTGAACTTTTGTAACAGCGAGCTTGAACGAGAGCGACGGCGACAAATTCACAGGAGCAAGCGTGCCTGACGAGCTTGGAAAGTTGCTGGCCGGTCAACTAAGCTTAGTGGCCGTACTGGCAAACGTTCTGATCGACAAGGGTATCGTCACGCGAGAAGAACTGTGTGAGCGGTTTCAGCAGGCGCATGACGCGGCCATGCAATCTTCTGCCGCGCCGCTAGGCGCGCAGATGCTGGCGGAGTTGATCACCTATCTTGAGGGTGCCGATCAGCAGGCAAAGTCCCGGTTGCAGTAGGGCCCCCTAGCCGATGATTACTTCTTGGCAAAACCAGCCGCCACCCGTGCCCGACTCCGCGCAGACAAATTCGAGGCTCCTCGCGCCATTGCCGATGGGTGGCTCCTTCTAACCTGGTGGTGTCCCGCACTCAGTGCGTCGACCCACGCCTATTGAGCTGGAAGTCCAGGGCGTCCTGGACATTGCCGGCCGCCTGGCGCCAGTCGCCCCCGCAGACGATCTGGTCTTCCGCATATGAGCTCGCGACCGAGGACAGGCTGCGCGGCGCCTGCTCCAGCGCCGCGATGGGCTCGCCCTGATCCGGGAAAGAACCAATGGACAAGGCGAGTGCCTGCAGTTCCTTGAGGATCATCCTGCGGCGTCGCTCGTGCTCGGCGGCGACGCTGCGCACGTCGTGCAGGAGCTGGTGGTCGGCGCGGGTGAGGACCATCGGCGTTTCGTTGGTGGCCGGCTCTCCGTTCGTGCCCATGGGCAGCTCGGAAAGCGAGGCTTTGACACTAAGTGCTAATCCGTCCGGCTGAGGCGGAACACCAACGGAAAAGGGAAGGAAAAGAAGAACTGACGTGGTGGTGGCTCGCCCTCGCTTGGCCGCCACCGATGCGAAAAAGGCCCGCGCTGATCGCGAGGGTTACGCTCCTCCCTAGTCCTGCTTACGCGCCCACTCAGGTGCCTGCGGTAGCTCGATCCTTGGCCACATCTTCAGTTCCGTGATCTCACGACGCGGCCCATAGCCCTTCTCATGCATGTCGGCCATCGCGCCATCGCCGCCACCTTGAGGTGGCAGAAGTCCCACTCCCATGTGCACGAATTGAGCGGCCGATAATGCCGCGTCTCGTAGGTTGTCCAACAGCGCCGCTCTGTAAAGAGAGTCCAGGATCGTATATGTAAGCATTCACCAGCAACTGAGCGTCTGCGAGCCTTTCGTCTGGCTCAACTCTCGACGCTGTCACCCGCGTCAGAAAGAGACTGCCAAGTGAGCCGATCAAACTTGGCGAATTATTATGGAATGTCACACTGCACCGGAGATGGCGATTAAACTGGCCGATCTCATTAACAACCCCGTATGCAGTGTAGTTGTGGGTGGTCTGCGGTTCACGGCTGCCCGCATCCCCGACCATGTTGAAGCCGACAAAGTATCCCAGACCGCAAAGTGCAAAAGTAATGCCGTCTTCGCCATAGCAGCGACTCACATCGCGCTCAAAGCGTGCGCGTCCTTCATCGAATTTCGGCTTTCGTCCTCCAAACAATTCCACTTCCTCCCCGAACGTGATCTTTTCACCCCAACCATTCTAGCCATAGCGCAGACGCGCCTACAGCTTCATCCGCGCTAACAACTCCCTGCACCAGGCCCTGCGTGATGACGGCGACCAAGCTATACAGCATGCTCCAATATTCACGTGATCTGAGGACAACTGGAGGGGCAAGATGGGCAGTACGCTTCGCGAAGACGCATGGGTTATGGGTGGCGGAAGTTGCGCAGCTCTTGGTCAATATCACGACGCAGCCGATGTCGTGGAATGCAGTCGAGGAAGAAGCCGCCGTCGCCGGCTTCCGCCGTAAATTTCGAAGGGCCTGGTCAGATCGACGAGAACAGGCGAGCTTGTAGAATTCGGTAACTGTCAGTCTCGGCGCTGACGCTTTTGAGGCGGGACGCTACCGTCCGCCACATACGCCTATCACGTTGCACGATTGTTACGCTTACCGCCTGCGCCGAATCCCCACCACGTGCCCGCTGGTACTCCAGCTGTTGCGGCCGTTGAAAGAGGCCGACGCGCTCGCGGGCGCGAGATTCATTGACGCCTTCACCGCGTAGGGGAAGGCTTGCGCATATGCGCCGCCCGACATACCCACGGACAAGTCCTCCGTTCCGAATACAACCGTCAAGTTCTCTCGCGGATTCGAGAATACGTAGATCGGTTGCCCTTGCTCGTTCGTGTGCGTGGACGATATCCATCCGGCAGGCACCTGCACTTCAGCAAGTGTGACAGGATTGGTCCACCCGTGACCGGTCTCGAAAGCACGACGATCGATCTGTTCCTGGACGGTGAAATAGATCCAGGTGCCGAATAGCGACAGGATCACCAACGCCGCGCTGATCGATCGCAAAGGGGTTAGCTTGACCGCATCAACCCGATATCGACCAACGTCATAGCCCGTCACGCCATTATTTTTGAGCCACCGTGCCTGGGAATCATAGTGAAGATACTGAAGAAAGGTATGCACAGCCCGAGGCCGTACGCCCAGACACTCAGGTTCCTCTTTGCATAAGGCCAAAAGGCAAGCGCTTCCCCTGTCGTACAACTCACCTGCACGCCCAATATCGCCTTGCCAATAGAATTGCCGAAAATTGAAACGATCAGCGCGTCAAGGAAGAATGCAAAAGGTGCCACGAGTAGCGCAAAGAGCGTGCTGTTGGTGGGGTCTTGAATCCACATACCCCACTCCGAATTCACAAGAACAAGGCCCACCGCTGCTACGAATGCTGTGGCTGGCACGGATAGACATACGTCTATCAGACGAGCGAACAAGCGCCTCCAAGCTCCTGCCTGCTGGCCCACAACTGCTTGGAGCGCACTTTCGGAGTTTGCGTCGCTCTCCGCCCCATGCGGCACAACGCCATCAGCCGCCCTGACCGCGGGTGCAACCGACGGCACCTGAGATGCGGGAGGCGGAACGAACAGCCCCTGAATATCGCCTGCCCGAGCCCAATCAGGCATGCCCGGCGACCAAACCAGCGTCTCGCGCGTTAGCCTTCCGTCGGCGGCCGCTTGGCTGAGCGTCGTAAACGGAAACGGCCCGCGCGAACTTTCGTCCACCCCTATGTACCAACTTCCCGACGGTCCATGCATCGTACGAATACTCCATCCGCTCTCCGACCGGTCTATCGGCCAGGATCGAAAACTGCCCGCATAACCGCCGCTGATTGTTCAGTCGGGAGCAACATCACATCGAAGTGGAAAGCCAGGAGCGCGCTGCAGAGCGCATCAGGCTCGTTGAAATGCTTGAGTGGCTCTGACAGGAGTTCTTGCGAACGTGGAAACTTTGCCGATATCCGCTCGAAGACGCGCGCCACCTCTTCTTCCAAGTCGATCGTCTTGCTGACGATTGGGTTCTTGATCGCCTCTCGCACGAGCTCAGTCAGCGCCGCAACGTCCTCTTGGAGAAGTTTCTCCGGGATCAATGTATTGAGATTGAAGTTCTTTTCCCGCAACTGAGGATACACGTACGCGATGCAAAGGGCGGGATCGGTCCTTCTAGGTGCTCCATCTCCGCCAACTGCGTTTTCCAATAGCGCAGCAATGCTCCGTCAGGTGCCGCCAACAGGTATTTGGGTATTATCTCCTGCCGCAAAATGCTCTGCACATCTCCCGTTATCTCAATTACCGAGCGCCCGAGCTCGACTCCTCCGCGAACTTGCTTGCAACCCTCTTGAACATCTCCGGGTCGTTGTCGCGGACAAGTGCGTATAGCGGTATTTCCAGCAACCCGCGCTCAAGCGATTCCTGGTCCCGCCAATTCCCGATTCCCGAGAGACCAAACTGATCAGGGTCGACAACACCCGTCACGATCTTCGCCGCCGTTAGCTCCCCCTTCGTCGGATTCCACATTGAGTTGGCGTTCGTACTCAGCGCTTTTTCGACGGACCACGCAGGACGCCGTGGCTCAACAACGTCTGCCGAAGCTCGGCGTTGATCTCGGGGATTAATCTCTGATCGATTCCGCCGAAGCTGATGCTATGGAACCCAAGCAGAGCGCGCGTCGATAGCAGTCGCTGCACTCCACCAAGATATGCAATCGTGCACGCGCTCATGCAATTGGTTGCAGTGTACGTGATCAGCTTCCGATCACGCACCAGCTGGTAGATCTCGTATCCTTCGGAAACTCTGCCGCCGACGTTGTTCAGATGAACGACCTGCACACCCGGTGCAGCATCTAGCAGCTTTCTCAGCGCATCGGCTGTGCCAAGAGGCATACCACCAGCAAGTTCAACCTCGGTGCCGTCTCGGAGCAGACGCAATTGATGGGGCGCCACGTTCTCGGTTCTCGTGGCAATGCGCCCGCTTTCCGCGAGCATCGGCCCGATTACAGTATTGAAACTAGGGGTCGCGCTTGTGGTAGCCCTGCATGGCTTTGCAGCCCATCTGCGCGACGCCACAGTGCGTGTGGGTGAGCGGCGAGGTACTGGGGTCTGATTGGCTCGATCGTCGAGACTGCCGGGGGAACCACAATGCGATACGCATGCGGCGATTGCCGCAAGAAATTTCGAAGCGTAGGCGCGCTTGAAATGCACAACCAGGCGAAGCACAAAGCCAGTGTGCGAGTGTCTCGCGTCCCTGCGAAGGCAACGCGATCCAGTGCTCTCAGGACGGTTGCGTTCGGCTTCTGCGGGTGCCTGCTGGCACTGGTTGTCGCCTTGGCAGCCCTATTCGCAACCAACACCCAATTCGCTAAGGACGCGACGCCAAAGGTCGTGAAAGCGGTATTAGCGCGACCCTAAAGGGTCGGCCCTTTGTCCCGTCATCCGGTTTTGATCTGCGTCGGCCAGCCTATTCCTTGACGGCTTTATCGCGGCTTTCGGCTGCGATCGCGGCTCTTACAGCATCAGCCGCCGAGTTGATCGGTGATTTCCCCAGCACCGTGTAGAACCGACGTATGGCTGTACCTTCCATGGGTGACGTCCAAGCGTAGGCGACGTCCTGTCCGCCACCGACGTTAAACACATGAACGATGCCATCCCATATTGTCTGGCCTTGATGTGTCTCGGTGACGCGCACAATCCGGGCAAACTTGGCGCTACACCCGAAATTGCGCTCGACAGCAGTCCTAAGTTCGCTTTCGTTCACTTCCATGGGGTCGCTCTAATCTATCGGCCACGTTTTGATGGCGATCTTGGCCATCTGCGCCTGCCGCTCTCGTCTTTCGTCAAGCGCAACCTTGTTGGCGCGATCTGACGCGTGCGAGCGGCACCGAGGCCAAACTAAGCCGCATGAAAGCGCTGCGCTCGGCACGGCTGACCATCACCATTACTAGTCGCCCGGGTGGTTCTTGGCCTTCATATCGGCACCACCTGACCGACGCTTATCTTGGCGGCGTCGAGCGCTGCGGCTGAAACGGGCGAAATCGCGTTGATGTGCGCCTCGCCACCTAGGAATTTCTGCACGGCAGTGGAGGCTTGATCCCGACCCGGGGCGTTGACGAGGTAGCGCCTATGCCGGCGGCTCGGGCCATCCGTCATTACCTCGACCATCCAGCCGCCAGAGTGCAGTGATGCTTTATCGGTCATGCACCCCATATGGCATGCGTCGCGAGCGACAGCTACCCACATCATTCAACTAGACCACCGCAAAAGAGAACGACGCGGCCGCGCTTGAGGAGTTTAAGCAGCAAGCGTCGTCTCGGCCTGCATGAAATCTAGCCTGCGGATTGCGGGGAGAACGACAGACTAGCTCTGGCCGTGCTTGACCCAACCCGCCCGGTCCTTGGTGCATTCAGACCTCTGTGTTACCCGGTCCGGTCCGATGCAACATCGTTCTGTGGGGAAGGCGTTTGTCTACCTAGTCCGCAACCGACGGCGGAGCCGCTCCTTCAGTATCCAGATTCGAAACTTCACAAATTGGGGTCTTTGCGCATGGATCTCGACCGGAGCCGGGAATATCACTCTTTGAGCTGTTGCATGTAACGTGGATTAGGGTCATGCGCTCTCCCAGGATTATCGTCATCGTGTGTCTCGCGCTTCGCTATGACAGGAGCGTGTCGCAACGACATGGCGAGCCGCTGGCCCGAAATGACCGGGGCTGGACGGGCACGTGTGTGATGCTAGAAATAAGGGATCGATCGAAGTGGATGCGCAATGTGAATTGGAATCACAATCTAGGTGGTAATACGGACCGTCCGTTGAGCTCCAACATATTGGTGGTGTGTCACCGGAAACGACGAGTCAGTGAAGGCTCAGGCCGGTGGGGAGGCTGGCCCCTGGAACGAGCGAGGACGGGCTCACAACCCAAGAGGGTGCTGGCTCTTAATGGACGAGTCCGCGACCAAAGTGGATGCCTGATCGTCGCGCGCTTGTCGCGGCGAAAGTCACTATGCGCGATGAGCCCGCCCAAGTCCAAACAAAGCAGGCTGAATGTCCTGCGATGGCAGCCCCTCAATACTTTGGCCGATGCGAGACGGCCCATTCACGCGCGTGCTACGATGGGTGCTCCTTCAGGTGCCAGCTCGAGTCGACGCAGTCTCCATCGGGATCGCGCAAAAAATCAGGGTGTTGACCTAGGCGCTGTATCGACCATTCTCAAAAACCTGATCGGAACGTGGAGGTTGTCGTGGAACGAGTTGCGCACTGCCATTGCGGTTCTCTCCGAGCAGTCCTGACGGGAGAGCCGGAGCGGGTGTACCTCTGCCATTGTCAGGCCTGCCAGCATCGTACGGGCGCTATCGTCCATTCCGGTGCCTACTGCAGACGGGAACAAGTCAGAACTGAAGGGCCATTCACGGAGTATGCCAGACAAGCCGCAAGCGGCCTTAGTCTGCGTTTCCACTTCTGTCCAACCTGTGGGTCCTCGGTTTACTGGAGCGCTGATCATTCACCTGAGTATGTCGGCATAGCGGTGGGTTGCTTCGCTGATCCGAATTTCCCACCGCCTAGTGTGTCGGGTTGGGGAATCCATGGCCAAGTGGTTCTCGATGCCGTCGTGTGTGGAAGAGCGATATCAACAGCGCACGAACATCGGTACGGCGATCAAAAAGAGCGTGAACTCATAAGGTGAGGCGGGCTCGAAGCGTGTGGCGTTGGCGAGTAAGCAGTCGGTTCGGCTTGGTCAGCATTTGGATTAGTCCTTCATCTCGTGAAGCGCTCGACGCGCTGTTTCGATGAAGCGCTCCGAAGGCGCGCTTGATAGTGCTCACCTTGCGTGGCGTAAGGCGCGACGCTTCTCTCAGGCCGAGAGTGGCGATTGGCGTGAACCATTCGCCAGAGAACAAGCTTGGCCCCAGGCGTGGCGATAGCATCTATCTCATTGAGCAATTGCCTGAACTGGTACGGGAGCGATCTTTCAAATGCTTGTTGTCCGTCCATCCGGACCCCCCTCGTATGAGTTGAAGACACATTCGCACCCCACCCCAGTATTCGCCATGCCAATCCTTTCTCCTGGAGATGTCCGCGGGCGCTATGGGTTGCGCCTGCAATGGCACGGGATTTTGCGCGCTATCCGAGAAGCGGCAAACGTCGCGGTAAACTTGCGACGGAAAAGGCGCGGTAAGTTTGTGACGGAAACACCGCCCTTGCTATCCGATGCCCGCCCCAGCGGTGTCTGGGCCAAGCTGGCGGGTGTCAGAGGTCGGCGATCCCAGCCCACAAAAAACCCCACGAGTAGCTCGCATTGCCAGTCGCATCGAGGAGCTCGGTCTGCCTCAATCAGCAGTTGCAAAGCAGCTCGGGATTTCTCAGCCCGACGTTTCCCGAATGCTGAAGGGTCATTTCAAGCAATTTGCTTTGGAGCGGCTGCTCGTTCCTGACGGCGCTCGGCCATGACGTCGAGATCCGTGTCGGCCGACCTCGCAGGCGTCGAGCCAAGGCAAAGCCAGCGCAGGTTACCGTCCATGCTGCCTAGGGCAGGCGTGACTGCACCATGCCTTGAAGGGGTATGGAACGTCACGCTCTTGGTGCGTTGGCCCTGAGGGCTCATAGTCACGAAAAGGAAACGTGATGCTCAAACTGCTCTTGCTGGCTGGTCGCTCGCGACCATCACAACCATGTCCGCATCGGCACAACAGTCCCAGTCGCCGCCTGCCCAGACTGAGACCGAATTGGTGGGTTTGCCTGTCTACAGCTCAGATGGACAGAAGCTTGGTGAGGTCACACAGGTCGGGAATTCAGACGGTCAGGTGGCAGTGCGCGCCGAATTGGGCGAAACCCTCGGTATCGGGTCCAGAAGCGTGATTATTCCCGCCGAAGTGTACAAGCAGAAAGGCGACCGCATCGAACTCTCAATGACCGCGGAGCAAGTCGGAAAGAGAATATCGAAGCAGTAGACTCGATTGCTTGTGCGTCCGACTGACGCCACACTGTCGGCGGATGCGGCCAAAATACGGTCTCAAATTGCAAACTGAGACAGTGCCGACACCGACCATCAGTGACGTGAGTGACGTGCCGGATCACGGCCGATCGAACAGGCGCCATCGCTCCCGGTTTGCAGCACGCCAGGCGGCCGTTTTGATCTTGAGCCAGGACCTGTACGCGAAATTCGACAGTATCCCACGAGCAGGATGCGCATAGTGCAAGAAGGCTTTACAAAGCAGGACATGCTCGAAGTCCGCCTGAGCTCACTTGCAAAGGGCCGAACGTGACATGGGGCCGCCAATGACGACACAAGCGAGATAGAGCATGCGCATTGCAGTGATGGCCGCCGGTGCTGTCGGCGGATATTTCGGCGCGCGCATGGCTGCGGCAGGGCACGATGTCTTCTTCATTGCCCGCGGCATCAATCTCCAAACAATCAAGACCAAGGGACTGAAGGTCGAGAGCGTGCTGGGGGACATTCACCTGCAAAACCCGAGCTGTCACCGATGATCCGGCTAGCGTTGGTCCGGTCGACATTGTGCTGTTTGCAGTCAAGCTCTGGGATACCGAAAAGGCAGCTCAGCAAGCTCTGCCTCTGGTCGGCCCGAACACGCGCGTGATCCCGTTGCAGAACGGCGTCGATAGTCCGGAGCGGATGGCTCCTATCCTCGGGGCCGACAACGTGGTCCCGGTGCCGCCTATATCGCTACTGTGATGTCCTCGCCGGGTGTCGTGTACCCACACCAGCAAGTTCGCGCGCATGATCACGGGTCGCAGCGATGGCAAGCCCGATGCGCGCCTCAAGGCGTTCACCGACGCGGCCCAAGCGGCCGGAATTGATATTTCGCAATCCGAGATGATCGATCGCGAGCGCTGGCAGAAATTCGTCTTCCTGGTCGGGTTGTCCGGGGCGACGGCGTCCACCCGCATGCCACTCGGGCCCATTCTTCAGGACCCAGATACGCGCCAATTCTTTCATGGACTGATGCGCGAGGTGGTGGCAGTCGGCCGCGCCAAGGGTGTGTCGATACCTGAGGACTTTGCCGACGACAGATTGAAGTTCGGGGAGGCCTCGCCACCCACCTTCAAAGCCTCGATGTGTCACGACCTCGAACGCGGCAATCGGCTCGAACTCGACTGGCTTGCGGGCAAGGTGGTCTAGCTGGGCCGCGAGCTTGGTGTGCCAACGCCGTTGAACGAGGCCGTCTATGCGATGCTCAAGCTGTATCGCATGGGCAAACCTGCCTCCGATTAGTCGTAGGTCTTGATAGGACATCTGGGTCGTGCCCGACCGTCTACAGCATCTGTGCAGTGTCTATTTCAGTCTACTTTAGATCGCCCTGGCCGGCCTATGTGCTGGTCGCTCGTATGTAGGGCGCGGCAAGGCCAAGCTTGCGCAGATCTGGGTCCGTGCTATCAAATCGGACGAAGCGGCTTATCGCCCAGTACAGCCAGTTCGCCATCCCATGGCAGTGGCGGAAATAGACCCACGACCGGTGTAGCTTGCAGCCAAGCCTTGCCTTCGTGAGATAAGTCGTTTCCCCTGCGTGCAGCACAGGAATGCCGCGTTCAAGGCAGAGGCGCACCTGCGTCATCCAATTCAAGAAAAAGATGCCGTTGTCAGGGCCATCGGGATAGCACATGCCATTGTACTTCTCGATCAGTCGTGCCGGCTCGAGCAGGACCAACGCAAAGCCGATGAGCTTGTCATCGCGCCAATACAGCAGCAGCCGCGCGCGCTCGCCCATTCGCGACAGCACTTCATGAAAATAGTTGCGAGAGAGTTCGGAGAAAGCGTCGTAGTTCACGGACGCTCGGCGTCGCGTCGCCTCGCGCAAGGCGAAGATTTCCTCCTCTACGCCTTCGACCGAATCGCGCATTTCGACACGCACCGCACAGGCTCGCTTCAGCTTGCGCCGAAGATTGCTGCGCATGTTGGCGGACAAGCTTGCGATGTAGGCCTCTTCTGAAGCGGGAACTGCCAGGCTCGCGACCGGCAGCGTGGAGACGCGCACATAGCCGCGCCGCTTCAAAACGTCATGTGCCCAGGCGCTGTCGCGATCGGTGACGTTCTTCAGAAATGTCATGCCAATTCCGCGGGCGGCGGCTCGGCCTTCCAAGGCGTCGAGGAGACTGCTCAATGCCTGGCAACGCTGATTGTGGTCAAGGCTGGGGTCGAAGACCATGGCAAGCTCGTCCGCGTGGGGGGAGCCTGCGCCAACGATCTTAAGCGTCCGCAAGGCCGACACCCTCTCGGCGAGCTTGCGCGCGACCTGGCGGGCACGGCCTTCAAGCATCCTGTCGAGCTCGAACTCGCCCTCAAACGCGGGCGCTCCAGCAACTAGCACGCCCTCAACGCTCAGGCTAAGTGCGCCGAGAGTAAAGCTGGGTGGAGCGGCATGCTCGCAGGCGAGATAGTATTCAAACCCTTCGCTTGCATCGCCGAACAACTTATCCCAGTCCTCGCGGCGGTGTGCGGATATACTTCCCAGGTACTCTTTTTGCGCCGCCTCGGCGCTGCCCTGTCGGGGGAAGCCCTCTCGCACTAGCGCGTCCACAGGGCCTCCCAAGATAAACGCCAGCCTGGATCTGGAGCCAAGCTGGCGCTGGTCTAACCATGGAGTCACTACTCACAGGTCAGCACACATCAAGTGAGTAGCGGCCTATAAACGGTTGTCGCCAACACGAACTCAATCCGCGACAGCGCGACCGTTGCTTCGGCATCGACCGTGCTGACAGCGTCTCGATTTCCGACCCCGCCAATTGTTCACTGCCCTCGGGGTTGAGCTTAACGTCGCGCGGCTCTCGCCACTTCGTTCGCTGACACCTCGCCGGCGGCAACCAAGGCGTTGACACAAGCTCGCGACAGCTTGCGTTGGTTGGCGCGCATGCAGCGGCGGACGCCGCGTCCGTCGGGGTCGTGTTGGCTGCAGTAGGCCATGTAGTCGCTGGCGCAGCCCACCTCCACGCGGCCATCAACGGCCGACGCTGGAGCGGACATGAAGAGTGAGGTAGCGACAATCAGGAATCCAACAATCGTATAGGAGCGCATCAAGTCCTCTTACAGCGGTACTATCGTTTGCCCTGGTCAACGCACTAGAGATTTCCGATCACTCAGCGTATTGGCGCAGACCTGCCGCCACTCCGCCTTTGTCATGTGCGTGCCGGCATCCCATGCTTTCATGCACGACGTCATATTGTTAGCCGCTGCCCCCTCGCGACGCGGGGAGCCGCCGCCCGATTGTGAGTTTTTTTGCTGCGATTGATCGATCGGGCTGTTGGGCTGCTTCTGCGTATTGGGCGTGGGATCAGGCATGCCTTCGCGATTGGTCGCGCGGGCGCCGACTTGCCCTTGTTCTTGGTCTTTGAGATTACCTTGACCTTCCGCACTTCCAGGCGTCGCCGATTGATTGGATCCCGGCGACGGCGACGGCACGGCCGACTGGCCAGGCGCCGCCGGATTGGAGTTGAGGGCAGGGTTCGGCACAGCCGTCCCATTCAGCCGCCCGCCCTGTTGTCCCAGACTGAGTTCCAGTGCTGGTGCCGGTACCGCGGGTTGCGGCGGACTACCACCCGTTGAGGCACCGCCACCCGAGGCGCCGCCGCCTCCGGCACCACCGCCTACCGCCACCACCACCACCCCCACCGCTTTGTGCCATCGCTGTGCCGGGCACAACGAGCACGGTCGCCAGTACGGGCACCGACTAACTTCATGCCGATGTTCCTTGCGAGGATCGCCGCCAAATAACGAACGCCTGAGCACAAAGTTGTGTAGACGTGCGTCGGGGCCGGCACACGGATCCACGCGACCCTGACAAGCCAACACTGCCCAGGTGAGCGTCGTTCCTAAGGGTGAGCACTACAATGGTCGGATGCGAAACCTGAGGGCTTAGCAAGTTTGTGGGAGCCGTGGAAAGCCATCAGTGATCTGCGCTCCGTCGTGTCCGTTGCCGTGCCTGTCGCACTCGGCAACGTGGATTCGCCAGCGACACGAATGGTCATTGGCTGTAGAGCGGTTCCTCCGCTGGCTGCTGATAGCGGCCGATCGCGATAGTGACGAGCTACCGCTGACGCACATGCTGGGGGTGAGTGCTTGCCGTGCAGGTCCTAGATGCGGACGGGTTGATCGCGGCCGCCGGGGCCGGATCACAATCTGGATCGTACCCGGTTGGAGAAGAAGGCCAACGGTACCTGCACGCCTCATAACAGGTGCTGGGTATTCCCCTAAGGGCATCTATCGATGGGACCGTTTGGCGTGCCTAAAAATCCGAACCTGCCCTCTGACGGCCATTGTTATCGGGAGATTGGCAGCCTTGGCTGTTGTGTTGAGGGGGGGCCCATGCCGAAGTACTATTTCAATCTCAAGGGCAATGGCGATCTCATAGAGAGCGACCGACCCATACAGTTTCCCAGTCTTGCGACTGCCAAAGCCGATGCCTTAGCGATTGCCCGGGGCATGCTGGCCGACCTGCCGGGTGACTGGCAGTGCGGCACCATTGGCTTCGCTTTCGAGATTTGCAACGAGGCGGGCGAGTTACTCGATATCGTCAAGTTTGAAGACGCGGTGCTTCTGCATTAGGTGCCACACTCGCGTTTCCGCCGGACGTATCCGGGTCGCAGAATTAACCGCATGCCACGGTAGTTCCTCGCTCCGCGGCCGCATGCTCTAGCCTGACAGCAACACGTGGCTTTGCTCGCCACTGGCCCGAGCGCGTGTGGCCATGACCCGCATCCTGATCGCTGATGATCATGCCGTGGTGCGCTCGGGTGTCCGACGCATCATCGAAAGTCACGCGGGCTGGACTGTCGTCGCCGAGGCTGCTGATGGCAAAGACGCCATCGACAAGGCCATTGCCACCAAGCCTGACGTGGCCATTCTCGATGACACGTTTGCCCGGATCAACGGCATTGAAGCCACACGCCAGATTCGCCTGCGTGCACCGAACGTCGAGGTGCTGATCCTTACGGAGCACGACAACGAGATCATCATGCGCGAAGCATTCAGCGCGGGCGCACGCGGCTATTTGTAAAGACAGAAGCCGAACAAGAGCTGGTGGCCGCCATCAAGACCCTAGCGGCGCATCGGCCGTATTTGACCAGCAGGGCTATGGAGGCGCTCCTCGCGGTCTTTCTGACCGATGCGCAGCCGGCCAAGCAGCTGCTGACGCCCCGCGAGCGCAGAGTCTTGCAATTGGTCGCCGAGGGCCACAGCAACAAGCGATTGCCGAGGTGCTCAGTGTCAGCATCAAGACCGTGGAGACGCACCGGGCTGCAATCATGCGCAAGCTTGAGCTGACCTCGACGGCGGCTTTGGTGCGCTACGCCGTGCGCAACAAGCTGATCGAGCCTTGAGCCGATCATGTAGGTTCGGCGCCCGTTGGGCCGCTGACGGCCGGGAACCTGCGGCCGAGGTGAGCGCCTGAGTGATTTAGAGATCCCGTCTTGCGGCGGCCAAGGTGCGCTGCCTGACCTGTCCGTCCTGCAATTGCAGGCTCCTGATCACGTCCGATGTCAGCGGCACCAACCCCGAGATGAGGACCACGTCCTTAGCGCCGCAGACGTTCCGAACCGCTGTCTCAGCCTCTTGAAGCTCGGGACAACGCAATCCCATATTTCCCGGATAGGAGATGTCTTCCCGTGCCGGATGACCATGACCGTCCAGCCGGGGTTCTGTGGTGCACGAGCGGGCATACCTCACAGATCGCACGATCCGAGTAAAAAAATCGCTAGAGCACAGCGTAAAATTCAACCAAATCGCGCCAAGGGAAGTTCAATAAAGGGCGCACCCAACATTGGGCTAGGCCCACAGGCGCTCGAAGGTCTTCTGCCGCATGCCCTTGGCCCGGTAGAAGCAGCCGGGCTGGGCCAATAGTTTTTTGTGAGGGGAGAGTGAGACGCCGCTCCGTCGACAGGTGCTGCTTTGCCTCAGAGCCCGGGAGGTCACTTTTCAGGGACGCAGGTTTTCGCTTACAGCATCTCGTAGAAGTCGGGCTCGGCTGCCAGCTGCACAAGCTCAAGGAACTGGTCGAGCTGATCGAAGCCCACGAAGTCGACAATCAGAGCCGCGAGCGCCTTCTCGAATTCGGCCGGCGTGCCGCGTGCGAAGCCGTTACTTTGCTCAAGCGTGTTGTGAGCCTCAATGCCGTCGCGGATTGCCATCCATAGATGGCCAATCAACGCTTCATGGCGCTGATCAATGGTGTCCATGGCTTCAGAAGCAGCGGCGGGATCACACACGATCTTCATTTGTCCCGTCTCCGTAGCTTGTGGCGTCCCTTAGTGCGTCCAACGCGCGCAACGACGGCCGCCATCCATTGATTATCCGCGACCGCCTCCACAGCTTCGAGGCGCCGATAGGTTGCCCAGTGCATGCCGCGCGGCCTGGGCGGGAATTCCTCCATACAGGCAGTCGAGAGCCGCCGAGCCGCCGCCGGATCTTGCGGGCGCGTCGGTTGGCGCGCTGGGCACGGCTCTCGAATTGGGACTTAGTAGCGATAGGCCGTGGCAGAGCCGGCAGCGGAAACGAGGCCCG
>CAWEBE010000016.1:0-81652 GCA_963806735.1 uncultured Alphaproteobacteria bacterium
CGGATGTGTTCGCCGAGGCGCCGGGTGCCAAAGTCAGAGGCCGCATGACCGCGCCGCTGCCTCTCCCGAGACAGATCCTCGGGCCATACGCTGCGCACCTGCGGCGATCGACTTTACCCCACAACTTCACCTACCAAGAGACAAGTGAGCGCGATCTCTATCGGCGGCCGATCCATACCGTACTGGCGCTTGCGCCTCGTCTCGCCCAACGATGGATCTCGGGATCGGCCGCCAAGGGTACGGCTTTAATCACCGGACTTCTGCGCGGCTGTCTCGATCACGGCTGCAGGATTGAGCTGGAGGCGCGGGTCACCGAGTTGATCGTCGACGACGCAAACCGCGTTACCGGTCTCGTCTTCGAGCAGCGCGGCCGGGCGCGCCGGATTGCGGCGCATCGCGCGGTCCTGCTAGCAACCGGCGGGTTTGAATGGAACGCAGAGCTTCTCTCCCGGCACTTTCCGGGCCCGGTCGGTCTCCTTGGCAGCCCAAGCGGTAACGAGGGCGATGCGCTGCATCTGGCCGAAGCCGCCGGCGCGCAGCTCGCCCACATGGACCAGGCGCTGATCTATCCCTGTGTACCGACGATATATGAAGGCAAGCTCCAGGCCTTGCCGCTTCCGTTCCACATGGAGCCGAACGCGATCGTGGTGGATCGTAGCGGCCAGCGTTTCGTCAGCGAGTTTGCCGTCGACCTCGGCGAAGCGCTCGACCGCCGTGACCACGCACGGGATTCCCGCTGCATCTTCCCGCCTGGCTGATCAGCGACGCCAATTTCATGCGCTTAGCCATTCGCTGGTATGCGCGCAACGACCCCGGCTGGATCAGACAAGCCGCGAGCATCGAGGCGCTCGCCAACAAGATCGGCATCGAGGCAACTGCATTGCTCGCCACGGTCGAGCGCTTCAACACGCTTTGCGCATTGGGGCGAGACGAGGATTTCCATCGCGGCGAGACGGTCTATCAGCGCGCCAAATCGGGCGGGCGGCCGACCATGCGGCCCATCCTCGAACCACCATTCGTCGCCGTATCGTTCAACCGATCCGTGCTTTCAACCAAGGGGGGACTGCGCACCAACGAGCATAGCCAAGTCCTCGCCCGCAATGGCAGCGTGATCGCGGGCCTCTATTGCGCGGGCGCGGCGATGGCAAACCCGATCGGCACGCGCGCCATTAGCGCCGGCACGACAATCGGCCCCAACATGACCTGGGGCTACATCGGCGCCCAGCACGTGCTCACGTCCAATCGAGGTGCGCAGACATCGGCATAGCTGAGAATCAGCCTAGTGAAACTTACTCGGCAGCCTGCTGGCGCAGCGTCTCGAGCTGCGGATATTCGGCAACCAGCCCCGCGTAGGCTTTCCGCACCTGCTCGACGCCGCCCGTGCGTTCCGCGGCCGGGATCCGGTTGATGATTTCGAACATCTTACCCTTGACGAAGAAGCGCCAATGCACCGGCAAGGCGCCGACGATGCGGATCAGCTCAGCATAGGCTCCCCTTGTCCAGAGTTTTTCGTAGCCGATGCGATGTGCGTTGAACCCGAAGAAGTCTTTGGGATCCGCCTCCGCCATGGCCTTGCGCCGCGCCGCCGTTGCAGCCTCGTCGATCCGACCCGAGCGAATGACCACGCCGTACTCCTCCTCGGCGGCCTGCTCGGAGACGAAGCCCCGTTCCACGTCGGCGACCACGCGCGCTGCATCCCTCTCCCAGGGATTGCCCCAGCCGCCAGCGCCCGCGCTCTTGATATAGATGCGGTCGCCCGGCTCGGTGGTGAGGATGTCGGTATTGCCGAGGTTGGCCTCGCGGTTGCTGCCACGATTGAGCCAGAAGGCGGACGTCTTGCCAGCCCGGCCACCCTTGAGCCCCCAGGGTGCGAAGTACGAGCGGTCGCGATTGCGCGCGGTGACGAATGAGTGCGGCGCGTGCACCTCGAATTCCATCTCAGTGCCTAGTCCGCCCCGATACTTGCCGGAGCCGCCGGAATCCTTGGCCAGCCCGTAGCTCAAAATCTTGACCGGGACCTCGGCCTCGTTGATCTCCACCGGTGTGTTCTTGAGGAAGCCGAAGTTGGCGCCGGAGCCCTCAATTCCGTCGCGGAACGAGGTTCCTCCCCCGCCGCCTGAAATCGGGTTCAGGTTGGCCATGATCTTGCGGCCGGTGCGATTGTCGGTCGTGCGGAGATTCAGTAGTGGACCGCCGTCGCCACAGGCTGCAGGGATCCGGTCGGGCAGAGCCTGAGCGAACGCACCGAATATCACCGATTGCAGGCGCAGCGTGGTCAATGTCCTCATGCCGACCGCGGCCGGAAACTCGGGGTTGACCATCGAGCCCTTCGGCAGGATCGAACGGCACGGCCGAAGCGCGCCCGAGTTGAGATACAGAGTCCGATCGAGCAGGCCGAGCACGTAGATCGTCCCCACCATCAGCAGCGCGTGCCGCCCGTCGCCGCCGGTCGGAATGTTCAGCGACGAGTTCAGCTGCGGGTCGGACTCCGAATAGTCGAAGATCAGCTCGTCGCCCTTCACGGTCAGATTGAGCGCGATCCGGCACGGATTGCCGCCAACCAAGTCCTCATCCGTATAGTCCGCGAAGAAGTATTCGCCGTCCGGAATGCTACGGATGACGCGCCTGGACTGCGCCTCCGCGTGGTCCAGAAGGCTGTCGAGGCCGGTCTTGAAAGTCTCTATGCCGAAGCGAGCGATCATTTCGTGCACCTTGCGCTCACCCGTATTCAGCGCCGCAATCTGCGCCTTCATATCTCCCCAGTTCTGCTCCGGCATGCGCACGTTGGTGAGCATGATGTCGCGAACCTCATGGTTCAACTCGCCCTTCTTGTAGAGTTTCACCGGCGGCAGGCGTACGCCTTCCTGATGCACCTCCGTGAGCGAGCGCGATAACGACGCAGGAACTGCACCACCGACGTCGGTGTTGTGAACATGGGTGACAGAAAAACAGACGAGCTCGCCATTGTGAAAGACCGGCTTCCACAGGTGAGTGTCGGGTGAATGGGTGCACACAAACCCCGAATAGGGATCGTTGGTGATGGCGATGTCGTCTTTTTCGTACTTATCTATGAGCCGGATGGCACGACCGTAGTCTAGGCCGACGAACCAGGTCGCACCGAGCTCATAGGGCGAGGCGATCGTCTTGCCGTAGGGCGTGGCGAGGCCAGTCGTGAAGTCTTCTGTTTCCTTGACAAAGGTCGAGTGCGCCGTACGTAGCAGCGTGTTGGCCATACTCTCGGCAGCTGCCGAGCAATGGTTGGCCAGGATCTGGAGCGTTACCTTGTCGAGTGCCATGTTTTCGCTTCCGGGTCGGTTGAACGTGCTTCGGTCAGCGAGCGAGCTTCAAAATCAGGTGTCCATAGGCATCCACGCTACCGGAAAAGCCAGCCGGGATGCATGTGGTGCAGTCTGCCTGTGCCACAATTGCAGGACCTTCGAAGGTCTGATCGGTCTCCAACTGCTCACGCAGATAGAGCGGTATCCGGGTGTGCCTGCCATCGAGATAAACCTCGATCTCGCGGGCCGATTTGGCCGTGCCGCCGACCGGCGTACGCTTGGGGAACTCGGGTTTCGGACTGGCCCCGACGATCACTAGTCTGAGATTGATGACCTGTATGGGCGCGCCCCGGTCACAGTGCTCGTAGATGCGCTCGTGCGCTTGATGGAAGGCCTCGGCCATTGCCGCGATGCGCCCTTCCGTAATCTCCTCGCGCGTCAATTCGGTCTCGATCTCGTAGGACTGTCCGCGATAGCGCATGTCCGCCGAGTAAATAATGCGCGCCTCACCAGCATGGCCCTGATCCTCGCGCAGCCACCGCTCCGCCTCCGCCCGCAGGTCCTCATAGCCGGCTTGGATCGTCTCGATCGCCTCCGGCTCGAGGTCCAGATAGACGGTCTTGATGAAGTCGTTCTTGATATCGGCGATGAGGCCACCCAGCGCTGAGAGCACGCCGGGCGCCGTCGGCACGACGACATGCGTCATGCCGAGCTCGGCGGCGAGGAAGCAGCCCATCATCGGGCCGGCTCCGCCGAACGCCTGCAGCGCAAATGCGCGTGGATCGACGCCCGAGCGCGAGATGAGCTTGCTCACCTCCATGTACATACCCGAGACGGCAATTTTGACGATGGCCTCAGCCGCCTCCTCGACACTCCGACCATTCCCGTGGCGATGTCGGCAACAGCGGCGCGGGCCTTGCCTGTGTCGACCTTGACGGCGCTGTAGCCCAGGTCCGCCTGGCCCATGAAGCCCATGACGACGAACGCGTCGGTGATGGTGGCGCGTATGCCGCCTCTGCCGTAGCAGGCGGGTCCTGGCGTCGAGCCGGCGCTTTCGGGGCCAACGCGCAAGACACCGAGCGCGTCTACGGATGCGATCGAACCTCCTCCGGCGCCGATCGAGGTCACAGCCACCGTCGGCAGATAGATCGGGAACTCGCCGATCACCTCGCCGACGCCGTATTGCGGCTGGCCGTCGCGAATGATGGCAATGTCGGCGCTGGTTCCGCCAATATCCAAACTCATGGTGTCGCGGAAACCCGACAGTCGCGCCACATAGCTGGCGCCAATCACGCCCGCCGCCGTGCCCGACATGATCATCTGCGCGCAGTGGGCCTTGCCCAGCTCTGCGCTCATCACACCGCCGTTCGACTTGGTGACCTGCGGCACCGCCGGTACCCCGGCCTCGGCCAATGCCTTCTGCAAGGACCCCAAATAGTGGGCCACGCGCGGCTGCACATAGCCGTGGATGACGGCGGTAATCGTGCGCTCGTACTCGCGCACGATCGACCACACCTCGCTTGAGCAGAAGACGTGAATATCCGGAGCCGCGGCGCGAATGATGTCGCGAGCCGCCTGCTCGTGCGCAGGGTTGCGGTAGGCATTGATAAAGGCAAGAACGATGCTCTTGGCGCCGCGACGTCTTGCCGTCTCCAGCGCCGCCAGCACGCTGGCCTCGTCGACGGGCCGGTCGACGCGGCCGTCGGCGAGCATGCGCTCGCAGACACCCAGCACCATGTCCTTGGCAATGAGCGGCGTGGCCCGCGCCGAGAGAAGATCATACGGGTCGGGCACCTTGAGGCGGCCAAGCTCCAGCACGTCGGTGAAGTGCTCGGTCGTGAATAGAGCCAGCGGCACGCCCTTGCGCTGGATGACGGTGTTGACCCCGACAGTGGTGCCATGCGTGAAGTACGTGATGGACTGCGGGTTAACGCCGAAACGGGCGTGCAGCTCTTTGATACCCTCCATCACCTCACTGCCGGGCGCATCCGGCCGCGATAGAACCTTGAGCGTGTGTAACTCCCGCGTCGTCTCGTTGAACGCGCAAAAGTCAGTGAATGTGCCCCCGATATCAACGCCAAGCCGAAACCCCATTCGCGCCTTCCCTACCTGCGATGCGGCCATCCTGGCTATAGCGGACACATCTTGGCGTGATAGTGCAATAGAAGTTTGCACACCCCTGACCCGTGGATTCAGACGAACCAGATCCGCCATCACCCCGCGACAGGTTTGGGCCGGTCGATCGAAGGCACTTTGGCGCGGCTTGGCTGAAACCCCATCGCGTCCGAGTGCGACCGGCTTCTGAGGCATTGAGATCAACGGTGCTGTAGGGAAGGTTGAAGGCGACGGCCATCACATGAGGCTTGCTGTCGGGTCCTCAGGGTGACAGCGGGCGTGCCGGCCAAGAGAGGTTCAGATCCAACAAGCGAGAGTCAACTCTCGGTGGTTGCGAGCCCCCGCAACCACGGTTGCTTGCCCAAATCATTGGGTGATCTATTGGGGGATATCAGCCAGTGGCGCAGATAATGTCCTGAAACAGAAGCCAAAACTAGGGAGATCGAATCCCCCCTCTCCGCCACGACGGCATCTAATGATTTGAATTCACACAGCTTAATTTACGGCCAGGGTGTGCCGCCCATCCTCATACCCGTGCTCTCACGCGTGCTGGTGTTGAGAAACGTCTCCGACTGCTAGCCGCTTCCGCTGGCTTCCAGTTCGTTGCTGTTCACACGGCGCTGCTTAGATCGCTGGAGGACGCGTCGGATGTGGCTGATATGGGTTTGCCGCCTGGCTATGCCGATGCCGCGCATGAGCCCCGAACCTCGGGAGCGGTGAAACCGCGTATCCAGACTGCAAGAAATAGCAAGGATTGCGGAGGCGTCAAATCGGCGGCTTGCATGCGCAATCGCCCCGGACGCGCCCCGCTACTCTGTCCCCTGAGACCTCCTGCTCATTCCAGCCTGCGGCGTGCTGCTGGTCAAGGCTCGGATGACCGCAACGGCGCCGCTCGCTAAGCTGCCGCAAGTGTCGCTCTGCCATGGAAGGACACGCCGATGACGACCGCTCTCCCACCGCTCAAGCTGTCCCGTATCGAATTGTTTCTGTTTCGCGCCGCCATCAAGGAGCCGATCGTCACGTCCTTCGGCTCGATCCCGGCACGGGTCGCGCTGTTGGTGCGCATCGAGGATAGCGATGGCGCACGTGGATGGGGCGAAGTGTGGGGGAATTTTCCACCGACCGGCGTCGAGCACAAACTCCGCCTTATCGAAACGATCATTGCACCCATGATGCTCGGCCGCAGCTGGATGACGCCGGAGGTGGCCTGGCTTGATCTGACGGCACGCCTGCGCCGGAACGCGATCCAAAGCGGCGAACCAGGCAATTTCGCGGCCTGTGTCGCCGGCCTCGACGTGGCCCTGTGGGATCTCGCGGCACGCAAGGCCCGCATGCCGCTGTGGCAGGCGCTCGGGCGCGTGGATGCACCTACGCCGCTACTCGCCTACGCCAGCAACCTCAATCCGAAGGGTGCTCCCGAAACCGTCCAGCAATGCCGAGAGCGCGGCTATCGCGCCTTCAAGATGAAGGTCGGATTCGATCTTGCGAGCGATCTCGAGAACGTCCGGCGCATCGTGTCGAACCTGAAGGCGGGTGAGCACTTCATGATCGATGCCAACCAGGCCTGGGACTTGGGATCGGCCCGTACTGCGGTCGAGGCATTCGGTCAATATCCGCTGGATTGGATCGAGGAGGCGATCTGCGCCGATGAACCGGCCGAGCATTGGGCTGAGCTGGCGATGATCTCGCGAGTGCCGCTGGCGGGTGGCGAGAATGTAATGGGTCTTGCCGCGTTCGATGCACTGATTCGCGCAAGACATCTGAGCGTCGTCCAGCCCGACATCTGCAAGTGGGGTGGGCTGTCCGGATGCCGCATGGTGGCAAACAGGATCGTGGCCGCAGGGCTTCGCTATTGTCCTCACTGGCTCAACAGTGGCGTCGGGTTACACGCCGCAGCCCATTTGCTCTCCGCTGTCGGCGGCGACGGTATGCTCGAGCACGATGCGATGGAGAACCCGCTGCAAGCGGTACTAGCCGAACCCTTGCCGCCTCTTGTCGATGGCCGTTTCACCTTGACGCGTGCTCCGGGGTTGGGGGTCGAACCCAACCTTGGGGCAGCCAAGGCTTTCCTCGTCACCCACAAGGAGCTGAGGTGACAACGGCAGGCCGCCCGAGGTGATCACTGTATGTCGAGACACTTCTTCCCGGGGACGAAGATCTTACCGGCTGGGATTGATGTAGTCCGGCAGATCGAGCCCCACTCCGACAAGGTGGCCGAAGCATTCTGCGAGGTACGCGCGGTCGGTTTCAGGCAGCGGCGGGCTCAAGATCGAGGCGACATTCGACTGCATGTGACCAATGCTGCTCGTGCCGAACAGCACCACGTCCACGCCCGGCTCGTGGCGCACATAGCGATAGGCGGCGTCGATCAGACTCGTTGCGCCGCCTGAGTACACCAGGAAGCCGAGCGGATCGCGTTCTGCGCCGAGCGCACCTGGGACTTGGCCCTCCGCCGCCAGCTTGCGCACAGTCTCCGCCAGAAGGTCGGGCTTGGAGAAGATGTTGCGTACGACGAACATCAGCAGCGTCCCGATGCCCTTGGCCCGCGTGCGTGGGAAAACGACGCGCCGGGCGTTCTGGTGCATCAGGTGGAAGGCGAGCATGATCACCTCCCAGCACGGATCCTCGAGCGCTCGATCGAGCATGGAATGGTCGGCATCGCGGGCGGCCGTCTCGGTAATGCCGAGGTGGCGCAGCTTGCCCTTGGCCTTCTCGGCGAGCAGCGTCGGAACGATATCCGACCGCGCAGGGTCGAGTGCTGCAGGCGCCACCCCGTGCAGCATGAACACGTCGACGTAGTCGGTCCGCAGGTTGCGCAGCGATTGCTCGAGGCTCGCCACGACCTTGGCCGCGGGCTGAACGCCCGTTCCTTGCCGGTCGCCGCTGTGGATGTGCGCCTTGGTCGAGACAACGACCTTGGACCGCTCGCCCGGCCGGAATGCGCGGCCAAGAATCGGCTCGGTACCATAAAGCGCCGCCGTGTCGAAATAAGTGACACCGAGGTCGAGCGCGGCGCGCACCAGATCAATCAATTCTGCCTCGCTTTTTCCTGTGCCGAGCCCGATGCGGCTGTTCCCGCCGCAGCCGAGGCCGGCTACGGAAACCTTTAGTCCAGTGCTTCCGAGCGTGGTGTACTGCATCGCTTGCCTTCCGTGGTGTCCTTGGCCGTTCATGGTAGGCCGTAGCACGAAGTTGGGGCGATGCCCGTAGGACCCGATGCCAGGCAGTACCTCTCGTCGTCGCCCAATGCGACGAGCCGTGGTGCCTCTCAGAGCCGGGCGGGGGCCGCGCCACGAATGGCGCGGCCCTTCGATCTGTTACCCGATCAGGCGTGCCACTTGAACTGCTGCTCCTTGCGGGCAGAGCTCTGTGACAGGACGATGTTGACGAGCGCCGGGCCCTTGAATTTCATCGCCTCGTCGAGCGCCTTCTTGATGTCTTTCGGCTCCTTGACGAAGGCGCCGAAGCCGCCGAAGGCCTCCATCATCTTGTCGTAGCGCGCTCCGTAGATCAGCGCGTTCGGCTTCAGGTTCATCATCGGGTTCGACGGAATTTCCGGCATGCCGGGCCCGATGCCGCCGTTGTTCAGCACGACGATCTTCACTGGCAAATTGTAGCGGGCCAACGTCTCCATCTCCATGCCGGAGAAGCCGATCGCCGAGTCACCCGAGAGGTGGATGATCGGCCGGTCGGGATGAACGACGGCCGCCGCGATGGCGTTGCCAAGGCCGAGGCCCATGGTGCCGTAGGTGCCGGCGTTGAGGCACGAGCGGGCGTCGGTGACGTTGAGCATCGTGAGGCCGATGTCCATCGTGCCCGCGCCCTCGGCGGAGAGCACTGCGTTCTTCGGCATCCAGGCGGCGACGTCCTTGAGGGCGCGATAGTAGTTGGATGGCCCCTTGTCGTCGTCGAGCTGCGGCTTGATCGTTGCAGCGTTATCGGCCGCCTTCTTTGCCAGAGCTGTGCGCCACGGTGTATCCTTCGGGTAGAACCACTGGCGCTTGGCGAGTGCCTGATTCACCTGCGCCATGATGGCCTTGCCGTCGCCGACGAGGGCCACCTCGGTCTGCTTGTTGTGATGGATCTCCTCCGGCGAGATGTCGAGCTGGATGACCTTCATGTCCTTCGAGAAGCGCGGCGACTGGCCGAAGTGGAAGATCCAGTTGAAGCGGGCGCCCATCAGGAAGACGACGTCGGCCTGCTGCAGCGCCAGCGTGCGAGCTGCCGCAACCGACAGCGGATGATCGTCAGGGACGACGCCCTTGCCTTGCGGCGAGCGCACGAATGGAATTTGCGCGCGATCGATGAAGGCGCGCACCTCGTTCTCGGCTCGCGACCAAGCCATGCCCTTGCCGACGAGCACGAGCGGGTTCTTGGCCTTCTCGAGCAGATTCAATGCCGCCTCGATGTTCTCCTGCGGAGCTATCATGCGCGGCGGCTCGGGCACACGCTCGACCTCGGTGATCTTGTCGAGGTCGCACTGGCCCTGGATGATGTCATCCGGCATGTCGAGGTAGCAGGCACCGGGACGGCCATAGAGCGCATGCCGCGTCGCCATCTCCACGTAGTAGGGAATGCGCGCCACGCTCTCGATGCCGTGCGCGAACTTGCAGAACGGCGAGGCGATCAGCACCTGACGCTCCTCCTGGAAGGCACCCATGCCGCCGCGGTAGGTCTCCGAGGCGCCGCCGATCAGGATCATCGGCCAGCAGTTCTGCTGTGCGTCTGCGAGGCCGGCGAGGCCGTGCACGACGCCTGGGCCGGTCACGGTGATGCACACGCCGGGCCGGCCGGTCAGATAGCCGTAAGCCCGGGCCGCGTAGGAGGCGGCCTGCTCGTTGCGCATGCCGATATAGTTGATGCCTTCCTTCTGTGCCGCCGCGGCGATGGGGCCGACGGGGAATCCGACAACACCGAACATGTGATCGATGCCTTGCTGCTTGAGGCTTCGCGCAATCAGGGTCGCGCCGTCGACTTGGCTCATGGCTTTCCTCCTCGTGATCGAATGACTTCAGTTGCGAGAATACGCATCGATGGTGGGATCGCGAAAGGGATTTTGCCGAGGGGAACGCCTACTACGTCAACCGGCACCATCGAACAGGCACGGTAGGAAGGATGAATTGGAAACGGACTGTCTCGTGCATCAGGTCTAGGCTGCTGTCTTGACGGCAGCCTTCATGCTGGGCAGCAGCGCGTCCAGCGTGTCTGTTGGGGGCAATGCCACGCACCAGGGCGAGCATGCGGTTGAGATCGGCCTCGGAGAGGTCGTTGTCGAGCGCCTCCAATGGGATATGCCAAGGAAGCGGAGTTGATGGCGTCGCGTCAGCGCGTCTTCACGGACCCCTTGTGCATGAGGCCTGTCAGACCGACATGATCATAGCCGGGTTCGGCTATGGAGTATCCGCCATGTACCGACATGTGGTGATTGCCACCGACGGCTCCGAGCTTGCCGAAAAGGCTATCGCACAAGGCCTGGCGCTGGCCAAAGCTTTGGGCGCCAAGGTGACGGCTGTGACGATCACTGAGCCCCTGCCGTCGATGCTTGCTGGCGAAGCAATGAACGTCTTACCTCTGCATGACTATGAAAAAGCCGCAGCGGCAAACGCTGCGCGAATTCTCGGTGGCGTTGCAACCGCTGCCAAGGCAAGCGGCATGGCTTGTGACGTGGTTCACGTCACGGAGCAGTTTCCAGCGGAGGGCATCGTTGCAACGGCCGAAGCACGAGGTGGGGATCTCATCGTCATGGCTTCGCATGGTCGTCGCGGCTTGTCGAAGCTTCTCTTGGGCAGCCAGACCTATAAAGTCGTAAGTCATAGCTCAATTCCCGTGCTCGTCTGCCGATAGTGCTGCGCGGGATGACATGACCCACAATGTCACGGTGTTCGGCGGCACGGCTTTGGGGACGCCGTGCGGTGCGCCACCTGCGCGGTAAGCTGCCGTACGTAACTGTGCTGCAGTCCCTTCCAATCGTGTGACGAAAGGTGACGCACCATGGGATTATCGTACGCGCGCATACGCGCCAAACAATTCTTCCGTCACACGCTTCATTCTCGGGGCAAAACCAATCCTGACCCTTCTGGACGCGCATGCTTCGAGACAACCACTGGTACGAAATCCTGCTGTCGTCGCCGGCAGGGGGAAGAGGCTTAGCCCTCTGCATTCCGTCCCTGTGCTCGCCTCGCGGACTTTTTCTGCCGCCGCAGCAAGGCGCGTGCCTGACGTTGTCTGCTTTGGATCTTCTTGCGGCGGAAATCTGCCATCTTGGGCATGGGCATCCATCCTCATGTATGGTGCGTACACACAGTGCCAACTCAGAGGCCGAGACCGGTGCCCAACCTCTAAGCTTGATGGGCGACGATCGAAGCGCGCTGGCCTCCAAGGCGCTGATGCCAGCATGCAGACGGTCGCCCGGCCCCACCGTTCTGGGTTACCGTTTGAGAGTTTATGGGAATTCGCCGGTTTGGGGGAGAGGGTCCCGTTGGCCAGGATCATCCATTTCAGTTGTGCAAACCTTAAGGCCGTTTTGAAGGCAAAGCTGGAGAGCTATCGAGGCTGCGCGCATGCGCGCAGCCTTTGCTGCTCATGGAAGCATTCGGCGAACGATTGCACCTGAGATGCGGCATCGACGGAAATGCGCTCTCTGATTGCCAGAGGCTCGATTGTCCGGCCTGGCAGAAGATTCACTCACTCACGGTCATTTTGGCGTGGAGCGCGCGCAGATGCATCGCAAAACTTCTTTCGATGCTCCGCCCCACGTAAGAGATGTCTTCATCCGTGAAAAACAATACAGTCGTACGCAAAGACGTTCCTGACGAGGGAGTTCCAGACCCATGGGGTGGCGTATCGGTGTCGATATCGGCGGCACCTTCACCGACGTGGCGATCGTCGATGACGAGAGCGGGAGGATTGGCGCCACCAAGGCTCTCACCACACCCAGGGACTTCGCCGGCGGCGTGCTCTCCGCACTCGACGCGGCGATCGAGCGATACGACATCCGGGCTGCGGATGTCGACACTTCTGACCCACGCCACCACCGTGGTAACCAACGCACTCCTCGAGGAGAAGGGTGCTCGCGCCGTAATGATCTCCACAGCCGGATTCCGCGACATCCTCGAGCTGCGCCGCTCCTCCCGCCCCGATCTCTACGACCTTTTTCAGGATGCGCCTGCGACGCTGGTGCCGCGGCATCGCCGGCTCGAGATCGAGGAGCGCATCGGCGCCGACGGGAAGGTGGTCGTGCCTCTCGCGGAAGCGGCCATCGAGCGGCTGATCGAACAAGTCCGGGACGCGAGACCCGAGGCCATCGCCGTGTCGCTGCTGTTCAGCTTTCTCAATGCCGTGCACGAGCGCCGGCTCGGCGAGCGTCTGCGCGCCGCGTTTCCTGACACGCCGGTGTATCTGTCATCCGAGGTGCTGCCCGAGATCCGCGAGTTCGAGCGCGCAAGCACGACGGCAGTGTGCGCCTACGTCGGACCAATCCTCGCCTCCTACCTGAAGCGTCTCGAGGACGCGACGCAGGCGATCGGCCTGCCGCGCCTTTACGTCATGGGCTCGAACGGCGGCGTGTTCGAGGCCTCCGAAGGCGTTGCCATGCCGGCCATCGCGGTCGAGTCGGGACCGGCTGCCGGCGTCGTCGGCGCGGCGCTCGTGGCGCGCCAGACAGGGCGGCTCGACCTTCTCTCCTTCGACATGGGCGGCACGACCGCCAAGGCGAGCCTCATTCGCGGCGGCGAGTACGAGACGACACCTGAGTACGAGGTGGGCGGGGGAGCCAGCGCCAACCGCTTTATGAACGGCACCGGCCACCCGGTCCGCGTGCCCGTCATCGACCTGGCCGAGGTCTCGGCCGGCGGCGGCTCCATCGCCTGGGTCGATCGCGCGGGCGCGCTGAGGGTCGGTCCGAAAAGTGCTGGCGCCGAGCCCGGGCCCGTCTGCTACGCGCGCGGCGGAGAGGAGCCGACCGTCACCGACTGCAATCTGATTCTCGGCTGTCTGGATCATGGCTCGCTGCTGGCCGGCGACCTGCCGATCGACTTCGCGGCGGCCGAGCGTGCCATAACACAAAAGCTCGCCAAGCCCCTCGGCGTCGATCTGCGTACGGCCGCAGCGGCAGTGATCGACATCGTCAATCACGCCATGGCCGAGGCGCTGAAGATCGTCTCAGTCGAGCGAGGGCACGATCCGCGTGATTTCGTGCTCGTGGCCTTCGGCGGTGCCGGACCGATGCACGCCGCAGCCCTGGCCGAGGAGCTCGGCATCGACGAGGTGATATGCCCGCCGATCCCGGGCGCGTTCTCCGCCCTCGGCCTCGTGGGCACCGACCTCAAGCGCGACTACGTGCGAACGTTCTACGCCTCGACCGCCAGCGCCGATCCCGCCCTGCTCGAGGCGGGCTTTGCCGAGCTGGAGGCCGTCGGAACCGCCATGCTCGACCGAGCCCGGATCGCCGGCGAGCGGCGGCGCTTCGTGCGTTCCGTCGACGCGCGCTACCAGCGACAGTCCTATGAGCTGCAGGTGCCGGTGGCCGAGGGCCGGCTCGATGCTGCCCAGTTGCCAGCCATTGCGGCGGCCTTCCACGAGCGGCACCGCCAGACCTACGGCCACGACAACCGCTCCGAGCCCGTGCAGATCGTCAATCTGCGGCTCGCCGCGATCGGCACCATTCCTCCATTGCGCATCCACCAGGAGACGGCGCCCGCGGGAAGCAATCCGCTGAAAGGACGCCGGCACATGTGGTTCCGGGCAACGGAGCAGATCGAGGCGGTGGTCTGGGAACGCGCACGCATGACGGCGGGCAGCTCCGTAACGGGGCCGGCGGCGATCGAATCCCTGGAGTCGACGATCATCGTGCCGCCCGGCTGGGTCGCCACCATGGACCGCGACGGCTTCGTCAATCTCACCCGCGAGCAAAAACGGACACGCCGAGGATGAACCCATGCAATTCGGCTGGCTGACGCTGGCGCACTCGCCGTCGGCGGCGGACGACCAGCGTGAGATATTTCGTCAGCTCGAGCAGGCGTGTCTCGCCGAGACGCTCGGCTTCGACGGCGTCTGGCTCACCGAGCACAATTTCACCGGCGAGAGTGTCTACTCGGACCCCATCCCGTTCGCCTCCGCACTCGCCATGCGCACCAGCCGCATCCGTATCGGCTTCGCCGTCATCCAGATGGCGCTGCGTCACCCCGTACGGCTGGCGACACAACTCTCGCTGCTCGACAACCTCTGCAACGGCCGACTAGACATCGGCGTCGGGCGCGGCTCGATCTTCAACGAGTACGAGTTTGTCGGCTACGGCCTGCGCAGCGATGACGCACGCGAGCGCATGGCCGAGGCGCTCGAGATCATGGTCCGCGCCTGGACGGACACGCCTCTCGACTACAAGGGCCGTTTCTTCAACCTCAGCCTGCCGGAGCTTCGCCCTGTCCCGGTGCAAAAGCCGCATCCGCCGATCTGGCACAGCGTCGTCACCGCGCCTTCGTTCGAGGACTGTGGCCGCAAGGGCGTGCCGATCCTGACAGTGCGGTTGCCCGTCGGCCAGATCGCCAACCGGCTCGGCCTCTACCGGCGTGGGCTCGCCTCGAGTGGGCGCAGCGAGACCGATCAGAAGCGACTCCTCGCCAACGCAGGGCTGTGGCGCTGGATCTACGTCGGGCAGTCGCGCGCCGAAGCCGAGGATGAGTTCGCCGCCGCGCTGTTGCGCACGCGCCAGCATATGAACCACGCCCGGCACGAGCTCAACCCGGCCGACTTCGCAGTTCCGCAGGCCATGCTCAATCCCTGGACGGACGCACGTGTTGCAGACGCGGACGGTATCAGGTTCGCGATCGAGAACGGCACGATCATGGGCACGGCAGCCGACGTAGCCGAGCAGATAGCGGAGCTGCGGGATGCGGGCGTCGGTCACGTCCTGGCCCAGATGAGCTTCGGCTACCTCGGCCACGATCGCATTACCGCCTCCATGCGCCGCTTAGGCGAACGCGTCATGCCGAAGTTTCGATGATGATACGAATGCTGCCTCGAGCACCTTGAAGCAAAACCAGAGGTCAAAGCGCCTATGCGACCCACATCCCCGGCCAGCGATCCGGCAACCTTCGAGATCGTGAAGAACTCGCTCTTCAAGGTCGCCGAGGAAATGCGCATCGTGCTCTGCAAGACGGCTTACTCGCCGATCCTGAAATCGGCGGGCGATTTCTCCTGCGGCGTATTCGATGCAACCGGCGACATGGTTGCCCAGGGCGCCGACCTGCCGATCCACTTGGGCTCCATGCCCGATGCGGTGCGCGCGGTGGTGAAGGCCTTCGGCAGCGATGTGCACGAGGGCGACGTCTTCATTCACAACGATCCGTATTTCGGCGGCAGTCATCTGCCCGACGTCAACGTGGTGCGCCCGGCGTTCCACGAAGGCCGGCTTCTCGGATATGCCTGCCTGCGGGCGCACTGGCCCGACATCGGGTCCGCGACGCCCGGCAGCTACGGCGCCGTGACCGAGATCTTCGGCGAAGGGCTTAGGCTGCCACCGCTGCGCCTCGTCGCACGCGGCAAGCTCAACGAGGAGCTCGAGAAGGTGATCCTGTGGAACGTGCGCACGCCTGACGAGCGGCGTGGTGATCTCGGCGCCCAGCTGGCCGCGACCCTGCGCGCGACGGAGCGCATGAAGGGTTTGGCGCAGCGCTACGGCACCGAGCGGCTGATCGGCTACATGTCCGAGGTCATGGACTATTCCGAGCGGCTGATGCGCGCGGCACTGGCCGACCTCCCGGACGGCGAGGGCTACTTCGAGGACTTCTG
Organism: uncultured Alphaproteobacteria bacterium; assembly: GCA_963806735.1. Taxonomy (GTDB): domain Bacteria; phylum Pseudomonadota; class Alphaproteobacteria; order Rhizobiales; family Hyphomicrobiaceae; genus CADEFX01. The sequence goes on from CAWEBE010000016.1 coordinate 16,182, forward strand.
CGACGGCGACGGCATCGCCGACGACGCCGACGGCAACGATGCGACGTTCTGGGTGCGCATGAAGGTGCGCAAGACCGGCGACCGGCTCACCGTCGATTTCGCAGGCAGCTCGCCGCGCGTTGCCGGTCCGATGAACGCGGTCCTGTCGGTCACATGCTCCGGCGTCTACTGCGGGCTCAAGATGATCGTCGATCCCAACAGCCTCATCCCGCCGAACTCGGGCTGCTGGCGCACGATCGAGGTTCTGGCACCCGAGGGCTCGGTGGTGAATGCGCAGTTTCCCGCCCCCGTGGTCTACTCGAACCACGAGATGTCGCATCGCGTCGCTGACATGGTGATGGGCGCGTTCTCGAGCATCTGGCCCGGGCAGGTCATGGCCTGCAGCCAGGGCACCTCGGCCGTACTGACGCTCGGCGGCGTCGATCCGCGCTCAGGCCGCCGCTACGTCTCCTACGAGACGATCAAGGGCGGCTTCGGCGCGCGCCCCAACAAGGACGGCATCAATGTCATTGCCAGTACGATCTCCAACACCATGAACACGCCCATTGAGGTGCTGGAAATGGCGTTCCCTTTCCGCGTCGAGCGCTACGAGATCAATCCCGACTCGGGCGGCGCGGGACGCTGGCGCGGCGGCTGCGGTGCACGGCGGACCTGGCGGCTCCTCGAGGGTGCCGACGCGGTGGGCACGCTGTGCATGGAACGCATGCGCTCCGCACCGTTCGGCATCGGCGGTGGCAAGGCCGGGGCTGCCGCGGTGGTCACGCTCACGACGCCGGACGGCCAGTCGCGCCCCCTGCCCAGCAAAGGCGCGTTCAACGCGCCGGCGGGCTCGGTGGTAGATATGATCACACCCGGCTCCGGCGGCTACGGGCCGACGGCTGAGCGCGATGCGACGCTGATCGGCAGAGACCTGCTCGACGGCTACGTCACGCCGGAGGCCGCGCGCCAGGATTACGGCGCCGCCGATCCCAATGCCCTGCTGGCCGATGCCAAAGCGCAAAATGAATTGTGACTTCCGCTTTGGAATCCGAAACAGCACGAAACCGTCTTGGCGGGGCCTGCGACCCGTAAGCGTGACAACTACAAAGCCACCTCTATCAGATAGGGCCCCTCGGATCGCAAGCCGGCAGTCAACGCTTTGACCAGCTGCTCGCAAGTCTCAGCCCGCGAAGCTTCTACGCCCATCCCGCGCGCCAGCGAGACCCAATCGAGATCGGGGCGTCCGATCGATAGCATGTCGACGGCGCGTGGCCCCGGGTTCCTCACTCCGACATTGGTCAGCTCGCCACGCAGGATATTGTAGGTGCCATTGGCGAATATGAGCGTGGTGATAGGCAAGCCTTCCCGCGCCATGGTCCACAGCGACTGCACGGTGTACATGGCACTGCCATCGCCCTCGAGCGCGACAACCTTGCGGCCTGGGCACGCGATGGAAGCGCCGATGGCAACAGGCATCCCGTAGCCGATGGAGCCGCCTCGGTTGTTGATCCAATCGTGCGGCGGCGCACCCGCAGTCTCGGGAAAGAACTCTCTGCCGGTCGTGACGCTTTCATCGACGACAATGGCGTCCTCGGGCAGCATGGCTCCAAGTATGGATGCGATGGCGGCGGGTGTGATTGTTCCGGTTGGAAGTGCCGGCCGGCGCGGCGCGGCAACTCCTGCCGGCTTTGTGCTGATGGCGCCGAGCTCGATGGCCAGTGCCTCGAGGGCGGCTTCGATGTCGTCTTCGATGCCAGCCAACTTTGTCGACTTGGCATCCTTCGACATCAGCAGGCTGGGCTTTTCCGGATAGGCGAAGAAAGCGACGGGCTCACGTGCACCAACGAGGACAAGGTCTCCGGTCGACCGCATAACAGCGAGAGCTTTTTCGACGACATAGGGAATGCGCTCGACCTGAACGCGACCGGCGCCGCGCTCCAATCGCGTATTGGCGCCTTCGGTCAGGATGCCGCATCCCGTCTTGGCCGCAATCCGGCCTGCCAGCTCCAAACACGACTGCCGCAACGCATCGCCGCCCATCAACAGCGTTGCTCTTTTGCCCGTCCTCAGCATGGCGGCGGCCGCCCTGATGGCATCGTCTGATACCTTCGCGCGGGGTGCGGGCGGTGCTGTTTCGGCAATGCCATCGGCCGGCCCCCAGGCGGTATCCGCCGGCAGGATCAAGGTTGCAATCTGTCCAGGCGGTTGCCGGGCTGCCTGGATCGCCAAGGCACCATCGCCGGCAATTGAGCGTGAGTTGGGCGAAGTTTTCACCCAATGCGACATGGGTGCGGCCACGCCTTCGATATCGGCCGTCAACGGGGCGTCGTAGGCGATGTGATAAGTGGCATGCTCGCCGACGATATTGACGATTCCGGAATTCGCTTTCTTCGCGTTGTGAAGATTGGCGAGCCCATTCGCCAAACCTGGACCCAAATGCAGCAGTGTGGATGCCGGCCGTCCCAGCATGCGGTAGTAGCCATCGGCGGCACCCGTCACTACTCCCTCGAACAGGCCCAGCACGCAGCGCATGCCGGGCACCTGGTCGAGAGCCGCGACGAAATGCATTTCCGATGTGCCCGGATTGGTGAAGCAAACGTTCACTCCCCCAGCCAGCAGCGTACGCACCAGGCTTTCGGCCCCATTCATCGTGCCAGCCATCGGGCAAAATTCTCCATCATCGCCAACAGGACATTGCCTCTCGGCAGCGGTCGAACCTAGAGCAGGATCGCATTGGATTAAATCACTATCCCAATCGAGGAACGCTGCGGCCGAAGCGTCAATCCTGCTCTACACTATGTGGCCAGGCTTAGACGAACGCCTGTCGGATGCGCGCCCAGTCGGCGAGCGCGTCCTCCTGACCGGGCACAAGCTGGATTGTGAACTGGGTGAACCCGGCGCTGCGCAGCACGTCGATGCGCCGCTTGATCTCGGCCTCGGTGGCCGTGAAGGATGTGGCCCGGATCAGGTCCGCGGTCACGAACGGCTGCTCCTCCGGCTTCACAAACATCAAGTGTCCTCGGTGGTTCTGGAGGTAAGAGGCGTCCGATGGTGTGAAGGTGCGTGCCAGGGCAACGTAACCCTCCAGCTCGCTGCGGGCATTGGCCGGCAAGCTGGTCCCAGGTGCCAATCCGGATATGGCCTCGTCTGCCGCGCGATGCAGCGCCACAGCAGCACGCGGCCCAGCCTGAGCCATAGCTCGCAGCGAGTCTGCCGGCTCGTCATCCTGTAGCACACAGCCCAGCGCGAAGGCGGTGGCGGACAGATCGGCCACAGGATGCCCGGCTGCGCTCCATTCCTGACGCATCGCCTCGACTTCACGGACCCCGGCCTCGACATTGCCGACGAAATCGATCCAGCCCGCGGCAAGCCGAGCCGTCATTGCGCGCGTGCGCGGACCGTAGGCCGACAGATGTAGCGGAATGGGATCGCGGGTGTTGATCAGCTCCAGCTCAGGATTGAGGAAGCGGATCTTGCGCGTTTGGCCCTCCATCTCGAACTCAATGGTCTCACCTTTCAGCAGGCCGTACACTTGTCTGATGTAAGTCTCCATTGTCTTCATCTTGATCGCGCCGAAACCCATGGCGCGTCGGGCCGTGAAACCGGTTCCGACACCGAAGTCAATGCGGCCGGGCGCAAGCTTGTTCAACGATGCCAAAGCATTGGCGGTGACGGGCGCAATGCGGTTCGATGGCACGAGAACTCCGGTGCCCAGACGGATACGGCGTGTATTGACTGCCGCCGCGCCCATGGCCACGAAGCAATCGGCACTCAGCATCTGCGTGTCGTAGAACCAAGCGTGGGTGAAGCCGAGCTCCTCGGAGCGTTGGGCCATTCTCCAGGAGTCGGCCGCGGTCGCCAGTGCGATACCAAAATTCATGGATCTCCTCCCAGTGCAGCACAAGTCATGCCAATGCCGTCAGACCCTCCTTGTCAACCTACACCAGCAGACGTCTGCGATCTCAGCACGCGAATTCCAGATGACCACGGTACAGTTCATTTAACGAGTGCATAAGAACGGCCGGCGTCGGCGCAAAAGCTAGGAGGATCAAGTTGGCCACCCGCATCATCGACATCTCTGTTGCCCTGCAAAGCGGCATCGCTTCCGACCCGCCGGGCCGAGAACCCAAGATCAGCTACATCGCGCACAAGCAGAGCGCGCGCGAAGTGTGCGAGTATTTTCCGGGCTTGGCGCCTGATCAGCTACCTAACGCCGAGGGCTGGGCGGTAGAGCGGGTCGAGATGTCAACGCACAACGGCACCCACCTCGACGCGCCCTGGCATTTCGCCTCTACGATGGATGGCGGAAAGCGTGCCATAACCATCGACGAGGTGCCGCTGGAGTGGTGCTTCCAACCCGGCGTCAAGCTCGACTTCCGTCACTTCCTTGATGGCTATGTGGCAACTGCTACGGATGTCGAGGCGGAACTCGAACGCATTGGTCACACAATAAAACCGCTCGAGATCGTGCTCGTGAACACGGCGGCAGGCATGCGCTATGGCGAGCCGGACTACGTGGCGACAGGGTGCGGCATGGGCCGCGAGGCGACCCTCTATCTCACCTCGCGCGGAGTGAGGATCACCGGAACAGATGGTTGGTCTTGGGACGCACCGTTTGTCCATACGGCCAAGAAGTATGCCGAGACCAAGAACGCAAAGCTGATCTGGGAAGGGCACAAGGCGGGGCGCGAGATCGGCTACTGTCACATCGAGAAGCTGCACAATCTGGAGCAACTGCCGGCTACCGGCTTCAAGGTTGCGTGCTTCCCGGTCAAGATCAAAGCCGCATCGGCAGGTTGGACGCGGGCAGTCGCTCTCCTCGAGGATTAGAGCAGGATCGTTGCAGATGGAAATCGCATTCGCGATCCATCTGGAGCGTGAATCCTGCTCCACACTTGGAACTTAGAGTGCGATTCACGCCTCATATGGAAGCCGCAGTGCTTCCGTATGAGCCGATCGCGCTCTAGCCGACGACGATGAGATCACGCGGCGTGCGCGAAAGCAGCTCGACGCCCTTGTCAGTGATCAAGCAGTTGTCGATCAGGCGCACGCCGATGCGCTCTTCCTTGATGAAGACAGCCGGCTCGACGGAGATCACCATTCCCGCGCGCAGCACGTCCTTGCTGCCGCCGAACATGTTCGTCGGCTCACCCCAAGACGGCGGAAATCCTGGCGCCATGCCATAGCCGGAGGTGTGCTGGCGGAAGTGATCCATGCCGTATTTGACAATCACCCCTTTCAGCGCCTCGTGCGGCTTGATCGCTGGCGCGCCATCACGCATCTCCGCCATGCAGGCATCCGACGCCTCTAGCACGATTTTGTGGAGATCGCGCAGGCGATCGGTCGGTTTGCCCAGCACCCATTGCCGTCCGAGCGTCGAGGTGTAGCGACGGTAAGCGGCGCCGAGCTCGACCAGTCCCGTATCGCCCTTCACCTGCTTGCGTTCTGTCGGCGCACCGAGGACGAAGCAGCTCCGCTCGCCGGTCATCAGATTCATCGTGCTGGCTGGGATGGCGCTACCTGATTTGAGGATGGCGTGATAGGCGGCGGCGGCCAGCTCGAGCTCCGTGCGTCCTTCTGCGACCGTTGCAATGAGGGCCTTCAGCGCATCCGCAGCGATGGCCGCCGATTTGCGGTGATATTCGATCTCGCGCTGCGATTTCACCAGCTTCAGGCTGTGCACGAGGTTCGAGGGTTCTGCGACCAAGGCGTCGCCCAGGATTTCCTTCACGCGAACGTACTGGTGCGGGTTGAGATACCAGGACGGCACCTCCATGCCCACGCGTGCATTCTTGAGGCCCAGCTCATCGGCGAACGTTGAGAACGCCTGCATCGGATCCTCGGGCTCGCGGCCGTTGTAGCCGCGCACCTCGTTCACCATGGTGTCGAGCTCGAACTCGCTGCGCTCCATCTCGCGCGTGAAGATGACGAGCTTGTCGGACTTGGCGGACACGGCGAGACATTGAAAGGCCGTGTAGCTCTTGTTGTCCTGTCCGATCAGCCAGCGCATCGACACCGGATGGATCACGAGGAGCCAGTCGAGGCTTGCCGCCGCGATGGCCGCACGTGTGCGCTGCAAACGATCGGCGAATTCCTCTTTAGTGAAGTCGTGCTTGGACATGAGCTTTAAGCCTTCGTGTGCGTTGAGAAAGGCGCTTGCCGGAATGAGATCACGCGCGGCCTGCTACCGACGCGGTTGGTATGCGGGCCGCATCGTGCTGGCGCACCTCGCTTTCGACCAGTGCCCAGATCTCGGACTTGAGTTGCGCATATTCGGGCGAGAGCTGCACCGTGACATGGCGCGGGCTCGGCAGCGTGTTCGGAATAATCGCCTTGACCCGGCCCGGACGCGCCGACATCACCACGATGCGGTTCGACAAGATGAGCGCCTCGTCGATCGAATGCGTGATGAAGACGATGGTCTTGCGGCTCTGCTCGTGGATGCGCAGAAGCTCCTCCTGCATGACCTGACGCGTCATGGCATCGAGCGCCGCAAACGGCTCATCCATCAGTAGCACCTCCGGATCGGCTGCGAGCAACCGCGCGAAGGTGACGCGCTGCTGCATGCCACCCGACAGCTCGGCTGGATAGTGATCCTCAAAGCCTGTGAGCTTGACCATGTCGATGAACTGCTGCGCGCGCCGGCCGCGCTCCTCGCGCCCGAGGCCCTGCATCTTCGGACCGAACTCGACATTGCCGCGCACCGTCTTCCAGGGAAACAGTGCGTAGGATTGGAAAACCATGCCGCAGCGCGGCTCGATGTGCGTGATCGGCCTGCCCCGCAACAGGACCTCGCCGACAGTCGGCTGCATGAAGCCTGCGAACATGTTGATCATCGTCGACTTGCCACACCCAGAGGCGCCGAGCAGGCACACGAGCTCGCCTTCGGCAATATCCAGCGACAGGCGCTCGACCGCGACCACGTTTGGCCCCCGCCCGACCGAAAACACCTTGGTGACCTGCTGTGCTGAGAGGATGGGTTCCACGCGTACCGTCCTCTACATTCGCCGGTGGCGCTGCCAGGGCAGCAGCACACGCTCGAGCGCATTGGCGAGCCAATCTGCCAGCAGCACGGTCAGCGAAATGCAGATCATGCCGACGAGCACCAGCGCCAGATTGCCCCAGTCCTTGGCTTGCCAGATGATGGCGCCCAGCCCGGTCTGCGCCGCAACCATCTCCGCCGAGAGCACGCACGACCAGGCGATGGCGAGCGTAATCTTGAGCCCGGAGAGAATCCCCGGCAACGCGCCGGGCAGGATCACCTCGCGCATGATCGCCAGATCATTAGCGCCGAGATTGCGCGCGGCCCGGATTAGCAGCGGATCGACCTGCTTGGTCGCCTCTAGGGTGGCGAGCAAGATGTAGAGCCAAGATCCCATGAAGACGATGGCCACCTTCTGCGACTCGCCGATGCCGAGCCAGAGCATGGTGAGCGGGATCCAGGTGATGGACGGAAGCGGCCGCAACAGCGACACGAAGGGGTCGACGATGGCTTTGGCCGGCCACCACACGCCCATCAGGATGCCGAGCGGAATCGCGACCACGGCTGCCAGCGCAAAGCCGGCGAAGACACGCTGGGACGACATCAGCACTGCCGTCCACAGCTCGCCGCTGCTAACGATCTTGCTGGCTTCGGCCAGCACCGCGCGCGGCGAAGGCAGAAACACCGGTGCAATCCAGCCTAGCTCGGTCGCTACAGTCCACAGGCCGAGAAAGGCCAGCACCGACACGACGCTGAGGATCAGTGACAAGCCGATCTTCAACCCGACACGAGTGCGTTGCGCCGGAGCCCGAATGGGGTCGCTGGCAATGGTCTCACCCGTCTCCTCTGTCGTACTCACCAGTGCGATCGCCGCTGCAAAGCATCCTCTATTGTTGTGCCAGCCTGGTCACGCTGACTGTCGCTATTTTGGCATAAAGCTGAAGTTTCGCCATTTGGTCACATCGGCCACCTTGCTTGAGATTTTCTTGTTCTCGAGCAGCCAGTCGGCCAGCTCCTGCATCTGCTTCTCGTGCAGATCCATGTGCTTTTGCCAGTCTTTGCTGCCGAAGAAGCGAAAACCTTTGCTTCCCTCAAGCGTCTCCTCGGGACTCTTCTTGAAGTAGTGCGCCACGGCTGCCGCGGTCTCGGCGGGATTGCTGACCGCGTAGTCTGCACCCTTTAGGAGGGCGGTGGCGAGCTTCTTGGCCACCTCTGGCTGCTCGTCCGCCAGCTTCTTGGAAATGATCATGATGTCCGGGGCGCTGGCGGTGCCGTACTTCTTGTAGGTGTCGGTGTCGAGATCGCTACCCAGAATCTTGCCCTCGGGCACGGCTTTCACAACTGCGTCCAGCAGCGGCTTCCATACACAGGCCGCGTCCACATCGCCTTTGGCCAGCGCGCCGGCCATCTCGTTGGGCGGCAGATTGACATACTGCACATCGGCGATCGTCATGCCGTTGGCACGCAGCTGCCCGTGCAGACTGATCTCGGCCGACGTATTGGCCGCGACCTTCTTGCCCTTGAGCTCCTTGATGCTGCCGATTCCCGGCCTGCCGACGCATCCTTCATTGCCCGGCGAGTCGTCGACATTGGCGAAGTAGTAGAAGCTCTGGTTGCTCTGCGCCATCTGCGCGATGACGGCGAGGCGTCCGAGGTTGGAGAAGTGCACCGAGCCCGCCGTCACCGCGGCAATCCGATCGCTCGAGTTGAGAATGATCTTGTAGTCGATCTCGAGTCCCTGCTCCTTGAAGAAGCCCTTCTCGATCGCGACCATGATCGGCACCTGCCCGTACCAGGTCACCGATCCCGCGAAGGCGAGCTTGGTTTCCTGCGCCCGTGCGCCGACGACGATCGTCGGCAATACCGCCAGCACAGCGGTCAGTGCCAGGAGTGCTCTGCGACTTCTGCTAGTCATGGTCTTCTCCCTCGACGCTGAAAACTCCGAAATGCCCGTCCTCTTGTTTCCCACACCGACTGCGGCTAGCTTACTCGGCTGCCGCTGCACCCTTTGTCTGAAAGCGCGGAATCACTTTCTCTCCTATCAGCTCGATTGAGCGCATGGCCTGCTCGTGCGTGGCGCGCCCAGCCTGCACCACGAAGATCATCTGATCGAGACCCGCCTCGGCCCACTGCTCGACTTGCCGGCACACCGAGTCCGGGTTGCCGCCGATCGCCATGCCGTCCGCGATGATCTGATCGTTGCTCCGGGCGCGGAATTTGGCGACTACGGCCTCCTTGCCGCCAGCCGTCGCAAAGCGCACCCTGTTGAGGGCCGCGTCGTTGTCACCGTTGTACCAGCGCGCCATGTCGCAAGCGAGGTCTCGCCCTATGCGCTCGTCCTCATGACAGCAGGCCAGCGCAAAAGCTGCAACCTGCTCATTTGGGACCTTGCCGACGAACTGGCTCGTGTCACCGCTGCGAATGGCGGCCCGGTAGGCTTTGATAGCGTCGCGCGTCTCGGCAATGCTGTTGCGCGTGACACCGATAACGCCGACGCCCTTACGGCCCGCAGCCTCGTAGGTCGAGAGGTTCGAGGCCGCAAACCAGAGCGGTGGATGTGGGCGCTGAATGAGGCGCGGCAGCACGTGTCTTGCTGGAAGATCGAAATGCTTGCCTTTGAAGCCGGGAAAGTGTTCGTGCTCGAACATCTTCATGACCGCTTGCGTCGCCTCGGCGGCAATCTCTCGGCTGTTGGCATCGGACACGCCGAAGGCCTCGAACATGTACGGGGTCGATCCCCGCCCCATGCCAAACTCTGCGCGGCCATTGCTCAGGACGTCCAGCGTGGCCACACGCTCAGCTACGAAGAAGGGGTGCTGAAGGCTGACCAGGATCACGGCGAAGCCGAGCCGGATGCGGCTCGTGCGCTGGCTGACGGCCGCAAGCAGCATGTCGGGACACGGGCTGTGGCCGATCTCCTCGAAGAAGTGCATCTCCGTCAGCCAGAAATATTGAAAGCCCGCGCGCTCGGCAGCCTCCGCCTGGTCCAGCATGTTGCGATAGGTCGTGAGTTCCGCATTGGGCCCCCAAGGCCGCGGCATCTGGAGCTGGGTCATTATTCCGAATTTCACAGAACCACCCCTCCGCCGCGTTTGCCTTTGCCCCTGCCTGGCGCAGGCACCTGATCAGCCTCGATGAGAAATGCTAGGCCGATTGGTGATCTTGCGTCCAAGGCATAACATTCATAAGTGATATAACCCGTTTGAATGAGGCTTGATCGCGTGGATCCTCGGTCGCTGCGCTACTTCCAGTCCGTCGCCGAGTTCGGCAGCGTGAGCCGCGCGGCTGAAGCTCTGCGCATTTCGCAGCCTGCGGTCAGCCGTCAGATCCAGCGTCTCGAGGAGATCCTGGGCGTTGCGCTGTTCGTCCGGCACGGACATGGCGTGACGCTGACCGAGGCCGGGCGATCGTTGCTGGAACGCAGCCAGGTCATCCTGCGCCAGCTCGAGCTGGCGCAGATCGAGGTGCGCAGCGGCAGTGCGGCGATGTCAGGAACGATTACGCTGGCGGTACCGCCGGCAGCAGGCTTGTTTCTCGTGCCAGCTCTCGTGCAGCGATGCGCAGCTGAGTACCCCAATATCTTTCTCAAAGTCGTGGCCGGCTACAGCGGCTACATCCACGAATGGCTGCTGCGCGGCATTGCCGATCTCGCCTGTCTGCATGATCCGCTGCCACAACGCGACTTCAAGATCATTCCCCTCGTGCGCGAGGAAGTGTTTCTCGTCGGCAAGCCAGGGACGTTTCCCTTCCGCGCCGGCCATGTGCGCACCGAGCAGCTCGCGCGCATTGCTCTCATCCTGCCGAGCCGCCCCAACGCGTCGCGGCGGTTGCTCGATAGTCGAGTCTCGGCTCGCGGCCTCTCGCTCAATATCAAGATGGAGGTCGACGATTCCTCCATCATTCGCGCGCTTCTCAAGGATGGTGTCGGCTTCAGCCTGCTGACGCAAGGCGCATTCCGTTCCGAAGTACGCCACAAGGAACTGGTGGCGTTGCCATTCCGCCCGCGGGTCTACTGGCCGTTGGCTTTGATGATGCCTACCAGTCACCCCCGCCTGGCGCTGGTTGGTCCGGTTGCCAGCATGATCCGTGAGACAGTTCGCGATCTGTCCCGTTCCGGCATCTGGCCAAGCGAGGTCTCGCCCTCGGCATGAAATATGCGGACAAAAGTCCACCCGGCGTGGCGCGCTAGACATGCCGTTGCTCACGACAGGGCAAGAACCAATGGCAGTTGCAGCCACAGCCCTGACGCCTTGCGCTAGGGTGATGTCACCGCCTACCCTGGATAATCGATCTGGCGCTTTGCCGCCGGAAATGCGGCAGAGCATACCCAACAACTTGGGACGGCGCCCACAAGGACCATCATATGCAGAAGACGAATCCCGATGCAGATCAAGTCGATGTTGTCATCGTCGGTGCCGGCGTTGGCGGGCTTTACGCAACCTATCGCCTGCGCAAGCTCGGGCTGAAGGTCCGCACCTACGAGGCAGGAAGCGACGTCGGTGGCACCTGGTACTGGAACCGCTATCCCGGCTGCCGTTGCGACGTGGAAAGCATGGAATATTCGTTCTCGTTCTCGAACGACCTGCAGCAAGAATGGCAGTGGCCTGAGCGCTATGGCACGCAGCCCGAGATTCTGCGCTATATCAATCACGTGGCGGATCGCTTCGACCTGCGGCGCGACATCGTATTCAACACGCGCGTCAAATCCGCGAAGTTCGACAGCTCGAAAAATCGTTGGACGATCGTCACGGACCAGGGCGAATCCGTCTCGGCGTCCTACTGCATCATGGCCACGGGCAATCTCTCGACGCCGCGCAAACCCAATATTGCGGGCCTCGATAGCTTCAAAGGCAACTGGTACCACACCGGGCTTTGGCCGCACGAAGGCGTCGACCTCGCCGGGCTCCGCGTCGGTGTCATCGGCACGGGCTCCTCGGGCGTGCAGTCCATTCCCCACATCGCCAAGCAGGCCAAGCATCTCTTCGTCTTTCAGCGCACGGCCAACTTCAGTCTGCCTGCGCGCAACGCACCGGTCGATGCGGAGAAGGAACGCAAGCACAAGGCCGAGTATCCAGAACGCCGGCGCGCGGCATTCGATACGCCGTTCGGCATCGCCGGCTATCCACCGCCAACCAAATCAGCGCTGGAAGCGACCGACGATGAGCGCAGTCGTCTCTACGAGGCGAAGTGGGCCGAGGGCGGCAGCATCAGCTACCTCTACTCCTATACCGACTTGCTCCTGAACAAGAAGGCGAACGACACGGCGTCCGAGTTCGTGCGCGAGAAGATCAGGGCCACGGTGAAAGATCCCAAGACGGCCGAGCTGCTCTGTCCCAATGACCATCCGATCGGAACGAAGCGGCTTATCCTCGATACGAACTATTACGAGACGTACAATCGCCCCAACGTCACGCTCGTGGATATCAGAAGCAACCCGATCGCGGCCGTTACTCCGGAAGGCCTGCGCACCACCAACGACGAGTATGATCTCGACGCCATCGTGTTCGCCACCGGCTTCGACGCCATGACCGGCGCCATGAAGGAGATCGACATCCGTGTCGATGAAGGTGTCACGATCCAAGAGAAGTGGGAAAACGGTCCGCGCAGCTATCTGGGCATCATGATGTCGGGATTCCCCAACCTCTTCATGATCACCGGGCCGCAGAGTCCCGGCGTGAAGAGCCAGATGATCTTGGCTTGCGAGCAGCACGTCGACTGGATTGCGGACTGCTTAGTGCACATGCGCGACAGAGGGTTGCGCCGGATCGAACCGTCGCCGGCAGCCGAGGACGGCTGGGTCGAGCACAATAACGAGGTGGCCAACGGCACGCTCTATCCGCTGGCCAACTCGTGGTATGTGGGCGCCAACATTCCCGGCAAGCCGCGTGTCTTCATGCCCTATGTCGGAGGCATTACCGCCTACAAGCAAAAGTGCGACGAGGTTGTCGAACGCGGCTACGAGGGCTTTGCGCTAACGGCCTGAAGACAGATATTGAACTTCGCCACCGACAGCCATGATAAGCCGTGGGGTCGCCTCGATCTGCTGAACCTCAATTTCTGACCGCGGCAGATAGTGTGGACCTCGTTTGAGTGATAGCATGACCATCGGTGTCTTTTTTTCGCGATGGGAGACCAGCGATGGAGAGCAGTGTCGAGCTCGATTGTCTCGAGGGCATTCGCGTCGTGGACTTCACCCAGTTCGAGGCTGGCCCGTCCTGCACCGAAGCCCTCGCTTGGCTCGGCGCCGAGGTAGTGAAAATCGAGAATCCGCGAACCGGCGATCCGGGTCGCCGACTGCAGCCCGGCAAACCGGACAACGACCCGTGGTACTTCCATCAGTTCAACGCCAACAAGAAGTCGGTGACCTTGAACCTCAAGTCGCCGCGTGGGCTCGAGATCGTCCGCGAGTTGCTGAAGAAAGCCGATGTGACAGTCGAGAACATGGCGCCGGGCACCATCGAGCGGCTGGGGCTCGGCTATGACGACGTCAAGAAGATCAACCCCGGCATCATCTATTGCCAGGTCAAAGGCTTCGGCGCCGGCAGCCCCTACGAGAAGAACCTCGCGTTCGACATGATCGCGCAGGCGGCGGGCGGCCTCATCAGCGTCACCGGCGATGCCGACCGGGCACCTGTGAAACCTGGGACCTCCTTTGGCGACACCGGCACCGGCATGCTGATGGCGATCAGCATCCTGGGCGCGCTCTACAAGCGTTCCAAGACCGGCCAGGGCCGTGTGCTGCAGGTGGCCATGCAGGATGCGATGCTCCACTACATGCGCGTGCCGTTCTCCCGCACCCAGCTCACCGGCCAAGCCGTGGCACGCGACGGTACCAGCCGATCGACGCCGGGCGGGCTCACGCCCAATGCTCTTTACCCATGCAAGCCTGGCGGGCCGAACGACTACGTCTACGTCTTCTGCAGCCGCGCCAATCCCGAGCACTGGCAGCGCCTGCTCAAAGTGATCGGTCGCGAGGACCTGAGCGGCGATACCCGCTATGACACGCAAGTGGCGCGCAGCCAGCGCGGGGCCGAGGTCGACGCGATCATCGCCGCCTGGACCCGGGAGCACACCAAGGAAGAGGCGATGCACTTGTTCGGCTCAGCCGGCGTGCCGTCGGGTGCAGTGTTCGACACGCTGGAGTTGATGAACGATCCGTCGCTTGCCGAGCGCAGCATCATGCAAACGATCGAGCACCCAACTACCGGCAAGGTCAAGCTGCCTGCCTGGCCCGTGCGCTTCGACGGGACACCGGCGAGGGTCAAGCCATCGCCGCTGCTCGGTCAGCACGTCGAGGACGTGCTCGGCTCATGGCTCGGCATGGGGGCCAGGGACGTTGCAGCGCTGCGCGAGGGGGGCATCGTCTAAGCTCGATTTGATAGTCGCTGCGTCGCAGCAAGAGCTCGAGATTATTCTTGCGCATATCCCTGACGCAGGTCCCACTCGTTAGCCGTTCCATCGCGCTGATCGGGAGGCCCCATGCCACCACCACCCGGGGTCCGCAGCGTCACGCGCTGCCCCTTCGTCAGGACCACGTTCTTGTGGTAGTCGACCTGCGTGCCATCAATGCAGACCTCGCCCGGCGCGCCGGGTCGGCCGCCCCGCATGCCAGGTGCGGGAAAGCGGCAGCGCTCGGCCATGAAAATGACGCCGATCGGCGTCTCCGACATGACCTCGAATTCGATGTCCTGGCCTAGTCCGCCGCGAAACCTGCCAGTACCGCCACTCCCCGCGCGGAGCTGCTTGCGGTGTACGATGAGCGGGCTGTTGCGCTCGAGCAATTCGACCGGAACGTTGGACACGTTGCTCGGCCAGGCATAGGTGCTCTGTCCATCGTGGCTGTCGGTGGCGCCCATGCCGCCGTTGAAGAAAAGGACATTGGCGTAGGTGCGGCCATCCGGGCGCACGCCGGTCTGGATCATGCTCCACAAGGGCGAGCCGGATGCCGCCATGATGCGCTCGGGGATCACCGGAGCGAGCGCACCGAACACGGCTATCGGGAGGTAGTGTCCGGTCGCCATGCGGCCGCCGACTGCGGCAGGGAAACGGGGATTGACGATCGTGCCCGCAGGTGCCCACACCTCTATGCAGCGAAAAATGCCTTCGTTGTTGGGCAAGTCCGGCAGCAGCAGGCACTTGAGCGCATATGCTGTCATGGCGAAGGTGTAGGTCATGGTGCAGTTGATAGCTCGATCGACCTGCGCCGAGGTGCCCGCGTAGTCGACCGATAGACGGTCGCCTGCCACCTTGATCGCAATCCTGTAGGTGAAAGGCTGATCCATCAGCCCGTCGGTCTGGAACTCGTGCGTGTAGTCGCCGTCCGGCAGCGCCCGGATGGCGGCGCGCATCGCGTTCTCACAACGTCCGAGAATCTCGCCCGCAAACGACTCCAAGTCGTCCAGGCCGTACTCGGTCATCAACTCTACCAATCGCCTGTCGAGAAGATCGAGGCCGGTTATCTGCGCCCACAAGTCGCCCTCGGTTTGGTCCGGCGTGCGCACCGCAGCTCGCAACAGCTTCAGGAACGTCTGGTCGGGCTTGCCCTCGTTCATGAACTTCATGACCGGGATGTGGAAGCCCTCCTCGAACACCTCGCGCGGCTCAACCGAACGCACCTTGCCGCCGATGTCGGGAGCGTGTGCGGTGGACGCGGCGAACGCAACGATGCGGCCGTTGCGGAAGATCGGCTTGGCGACCGTGATGTCGTTCAGATGTCCGGTGGCGATCCAGGGCGTGTTGGTGACGAGCACGTCGCTGGGCCGCATATTCTCGATCCCAATCTCCTTGATGAACTGCTTGACCGTGACCGGCAGCGTGCCGATGAACGAGGGGATGCTCTCCGTGTTCTGGGCAAGGGATTGGCCGCTGGCGTCCGTCAGAACGCAGGCGAAGTCGTTCGACTCGTTGACGAGCGTTGAGAACGAGGTCCGCCGCAGCGCCTTGGCCGCCTCATCGACGGCCGAGATCGTCCGCCGCCACAGCAGCTCCAGACTGACCGCGTCGAAGACCTGATTGGTGCCGGCGGCGGATGGCTTGGCCATGCCCTGTTTCCTTCAGTCTATGCTGACGATGATGGTGCCGCTGTCATGTACCTCAAAGCGCCCGCCCGGACCGACGACGAGGGTCGACTCGCGCTCCTCGACGATGGCCGGGCCGGCAAAGGCTTGGCCCCCCGTCAGCGCGTAGCGGTCGAAGACCGTTGCGGGCCGGTAATCGCCGAACTCGGGGAAATAGGCAGCGCGTGTTCCTTTGATTGCGCTGGCAGTCCCGGACCCCGCGGGCGCCATCAGCGGCGTCCGATCGCTCGTCTCTACGCTGGCGCTGACGCGAATATTGATCAGCTCGACAAGGGACGTCGGCGGGGTGCGCGTAAACGCGGCGACATAGCTCTTCTCGAAGGCCTGCATCAAGCCAGCACGTGATTGCGCCGTATAAGGACCGCGCGGCAACTCCACGACCAATTCCGAAGCCTGACCGACGTAGCGAATATCGGCGAGGCGCTCAACGTTTGCTGGCTTGCCGGGCAGCGTCGTTGCGAGCACGGCTTTTGCCTCGGTCTCGAGCCGCTCGAACGCGGCCTCGAGATCGGACCAGACGATCTGATCCATCTCGCGCGCCACGGTCGCCACCCCGTCGATGCGAGCTGGAGCAATGAGCAGTCCGAGAGCCGAGGCGACGCCGGCCGCCGCCGGCGCGATAAGTTGGCGCAAGCCGAGTTTCTTGGCGACGTAGTAGGCATGCACCGGCCCCGCTCCGCCCGTGGCGAGCAGGGTGTAGCGCCGCGGGTCCTTGCCGCGCTCGGCAATGTGCACGCGCGCGGCGTTGGCCATATTCTCGTTGACCAAATCATGAATACCCCAAGCCATGCTTGTGAGAACTCATGCCGGCTTGCTCGGCGAGCGGACGGATCGCCGCCTCGGCAGCCCTCCGATCGATCTTCATTGCGCCGCCGACGAAGTAGGCGGGATCGAGCAACCCGAGGATGAAGTCGGCATCCGTGACGGTCGGCAACTGCCCGCCACGGCCGTAGCTGGCGGGCCCGGGCTCGGAGCCTGCACTCGCCGGCCCCACCTTCAGCAGTCCGATGTCGTCGATGCGCGCGATCGAGCCGCCGCCGGCACCGATCTCGATCAGCTCCAGCGTGGAGATGCGTACGGGCAGACCGCTGCCCTCGATGAAGCGGCGCTCGCGAGCGGCCTCGAAGGTGTAGGCGACAGCCGGCTTGCCGTCGTCGATCACGCTGAGCTTGGCCGTCGTGCCGCCCATGTCGAACGCCAGGACGTGCTCGGCATGGGCAGAACCGATATGTGCCGCCACCAGGGCGCCTGCGGCCGGTCCGGACTCCAGCAGCCGCACAGGCGTCCCCTTTGCATCCTCGATGTTGGTCAGTCCGCCGTTCGACAGCATGAGCAGCAGCGGCGCCGCAACGCCACGATCGGTGAGCTTGGCCGCCAGCGAGGACAAGTACTGCTCCGCCAGTGGCTTGATGTAGGCGTTGATGACGGTCGTGGACGTGCGCTCGTACTCGCGGATCTCGGGACTCACGTCGACGGAAGCGCACAGCGCAAGCCCCGGATGGCGCGCAGCGATCAGCTCGAGGGCGCGGCGCTCGTGGCCGGGTTGGGCGTAAGAGTGAAGGAACGCGATGGCGAGCGACCTGACGCCTTCGGCCGCCAGCTTCGCTGCCGCAGCGAGCACCCCATCTTCATCGAGCGGCAGCCGAACGCTGCCGTCGGCAGTGACACGCTCGGCCACCTCCAGCCGCAGGTGCCGCGGAACAAGAGGTGCAGGCTTGACGATGTTGATGTCGTAGAGCTCGAATTTGCGCTCGCGGCCGATCTCGAGGGTGTCGCGAAACCCCTTGGTAGTGATGAGGCCGGTCGGCGCCCCCTTACGCTCGATCACGGCGTTGCTGAAAAGCGTGGTCGCGTGCACCACGCGCGCAATCGATGACGGCGCAATCTTGTTCTCGGCCAGCAGCCGCTCGGTGCCGGCCATCACACCCCGCGAGGGATCGGCGTGAGTGGTGAGCTGCTTGTGGCTCGCATGGCGGCCCGTCGCCGCGTCATAGGCGACGATGTCCGTGAATGTCCCGCCGACGTCGATGCCCAGGCCGATGCGCGTCACGAAATTCCCCTCACACCAACGGCGCTTCTCGTCATTCATCTTGCGCGGACGCGTGCCCCGAAACAAACTCATTGTTTGGGAGTGAACCCAGCGCGGAGCATAGAGTCATGACCGATGCAGCCGGCGACAGAGCACTGGTGCGTTTCGAGGTGGAGGGCGGGATCGGTGTCATCACCATCGACAACCCACCCGTCAATGCCCTGGGGCCAGGTGTCCGCGATGGCATCATTGCCGCGCTGGAAAGAGGCGAAGCGGACCCCGGCATCAAAGCCGTGGTGATGATCGGTGCCGGCCGCAGCTTTATCGCGGGCGCCGACATCCGCCAGTTTGGCAAGGCGCGCCCGATGCCGAAGCGGCCTGTCTATGATGTTCTCGACGGCTGCACCAAGCCCGTGGTGGCCGCGATCCACGGCTACGCGCTCGGCGGCGGGCTCGAGCATGCACTGGCCTGCCACTACCGCATCGCCGTGGCCAGCGCCAAGGTCGGGCTGCCGGAGGTCTTGATCGGCATTCTGCCCGGTGGTGGCGGCACACAACGCTTGCCGCGCCTCATCGGCCCCAAGGCGGCGATGGAGATGATTGTTTCCGGCCGCCACGTGCCGGCCGCGGAGGCGAAGGAGCTCGGCATCGTGGACGAGATCGTGGCTGGTCAGGACCTGCGCGCCGAGGCGATCGCATACGCCAAGGGTGTCGCCGACCGGCGGCCGCTCCCGCGTGTGCGCGACATGAGCGAAAAGCTCGCCGAGGCAAAATCCGACCCCGGCATGTTCGATGCCATGCGCAAATCCATCGCGCGCAAGGCGCGCAATCAGAAGGCGCCCTATCACTGCATCGCCTGCGTGGAAGCGGCCGCCACTCAGCCGTTCGATGCGGGCATAGAGACGGAGCGCCGGCTCTTCTCCGAGCTGGAGAACTCCGACGAAGCCAAAGCCCTGCGCTATGCCTTTTTTGCCGAGCGTGAGGTGGCCAAGCTTCCCGGACTGCCGAAAGACCTGCCGCTGCCGGACATCAAGACGGCGGCCGTCGTCGGCGCGGGCACCATGGGCGGCGGCATTGCCATGAGCTTTGCCGACCACGGCTTTCCGGTGAAGCTGCTCGACGTTTCGCCCGAGGTTCTGGCCAGGGGCATGCAGCGCATCCGCGACAACTATGCGGCCAGCGTCAAGCGCGGCAGCCTCAGACAATCAGATATGGATGAGCGTCTGGCGCGGATAGAGCCAGTAGACAGCTATGAGGCAATTGCGGATTGCGACGCGGTGATCGAGGCGGTGTTCGAAAGAATGCCCGTGAAAAAGGACGTATTCGCCAAGCTCGATGAGGTCATGAAAGCGGATGCGCTACTCTTCTCGAATACGTCGGCCCTCGACATCGACGAGATTGCCGGCGTGACCAAACGGCCGGAGGCCGTCGCCGGCACGCACTTCTTCGTACCTGCCAACGTGATGAAGACTTTCGAGGTCGTGAACGGAGCCAGGACCGCCCCTGCGACGTTGGCTGCAGCCATGAAGCTCGGCCGCGACATCGGCAAGATCAGCGCCTATGCCGGCAACAGCGACGGCTTCGTCGCCAACCGCACCCGCATTCCCTTCAACCTGGAACAGGGGCTGATGGTGGAGGAGGGCGCGCTGCCCGAGCAGGTGGACCGGGTGATGGTCGATTTCGGCTATCCGGTGGGGCCGTTTGCCGTCAACGACATGTCGGGACTCGACATCAGCTACGACACGCGCAAGCGCCGTGCAGCTGCGGACCCCAACTACCGCGGGTTGCCCATCACCGACCGGTTGGTCGAAACGGGCCGTCTGGGCCAGAAGGCGGGTGCTGGATGGTATCGTTACGAGAAAGGCGACCGCACGCCGATCGTCGACCCCGAGGTGCATCGGATCATCAAGTCTGTCGCCACCGAGATGGGTATTGCCCAACGCACATTCACCGACGATGAGATTCTGCGCCGCCTCCTGTTCTCGTCCGTCAACGAAGCCTGCAAGATACTGGAGGAGGGCAAAGCGTTGCGCGCGAGTGATATCGATGTGATGTGGCTCAACGGTTTCGGCTTTCCGCGCTATCGCGGCGGCTTGATGTTCTGGGCCGACCAGATTGGAGTCCGCGACGTGTACAACCAAGTCGCAGCCTGGCACCAGCGCTACGGTGCGCGCTGGAAGCCATCTGCGCTGCTGCAGCACATCGCCGAGACCGGAGGGTCCCTGCGGGAGGTCAAAGGTCGAGCGACGCTATAGCTCCACGCCGTGGACTGGATGCGCCGGACGGCCGCCCGGCAATCTCGGAAAATGGCAGGCGACTGTGCCTGCCCCATCAACCTGCAACAACACGGGAATATCCGTTCGGCACCTCGCCTGCGCGTCGGGACAGCGCAGATGAAAATGGCAACCCGGCGGTGGCGAGAGTGGCGAGGGCAGCTCGCCCTGAATGGGCTTGAAGGAGACGGCGCTCTGCTCGTCGAGCACGAGCTTGGGAACGCTGTCGAGCAGTGCACTCGTGTAGGGGTGCCTCGGCGCAGCATAGACGTCGCTGGTCGGCCCCACTTCGACAATACGGCCGAGATACATGATGGCGATGCGATCGCAGATGTGCCGCACGACCCCAAGGTCGTGGCTTATGAAGAGTATCGTCAAGCCCAGCTCGCGCCGCAGCTTCAGGAACAGATTGATGATCTGGGCCTGGATCGAGACGTCCAGCGAGGCAACCGGCTCGTCGCACACGAGGACATCGGGCCGCATGGCGAGCGCACGGGCAATGGCGATGCGCTGTCGCTGGCCCCCCGAGAACTGGTGCGGATAGCGGTCCACGGCATCAGGCGCAAGTCCGACCGCCGCGAGCCATTTCAGAACGTCAGCGCGAGCCTCGCCCTTCCCGACCAGGCCGTGAGCAATCGGACCCTCGGCAATGATACTGCCTATGCGCATGCGCGGATCGAGCGAGGCGAACGGGTCCTGGAATACCATCTGCACACGCGTCATGGTCTTGATAGGCTTGCGTGCGCGCCCCATGACGGGCTCGTCGCCGATGCTCGCAGTCCCGGAGGTCGGCGGCAGGATGCCAGCGATCATGCGGCCGAGGGTGGACTTCCCGCAGCCGGACTCGCCAACGAGGCCCAGCGCTTCGCCTTTGACGATGTGCAGGCTGACATTGTCGACGGCATGGACCGTGCGCATCTCTATGGCAGCGCCCAACTTGGCGGCGACTCGCTTGCCGATCGAGAGGCGCGGCGCGAAGCGTTTGGAGATAGCATCAACCTCGACGAGGGCAGTCATGCCGTCGCCTCGTGGGCCAGCGGGTGATGACAGCGGTAGGCGCGCGCGCCATGCCGCGTCACCTCCGGCGATGTTGTGCAGACGCTGTCGGCGCGGCTGCATCGTGGAGCGAATGCGCAACCGGGTGGGAGATTCAGCAGGGACGGCGGCGTGCCTGGGATCTGGACCAGATCGCTGCCAGGCATCGCGTTCTCGGGCAATGAGCTCAACAGGCCCTTTGTGTAGGGATGGCGCGGTGCACGCAGCACGCCGGCGGTGGGCCCTTCCTCGATCAGACGGCCGGCATACATGACCAGGATGCGGCTCGCGAGCGAGGAAACGACAGCGAGGTTATGGCTGATCCAAATCAACGCCGTGCCTGCCTCGACCACGAGGCCGCCTATCTCAGCAAGGATCTGGGCTTGAATCGAAACGTCGAGGGCGGTGGTGGGCTCATCGCAAACAATGATATCCGGCCGATGCAGAAGCGCGATGGCGATGGCAACACGCTGGCGCATGCCGCCCGAGAATTGGTGCGGATACGCATGCAGCCGGCGCGCGGCATCGGGAATGCCGACCTTGGTCAGAACGGCTACCGCGCGATCACGCGCCGCCCCGGCCGATACGGGTCCATGGGCCTCGAGGGCGAGCTGTATCTGTTTGCCGATGGTGAGAACCGGATTGAGCGTGGTGGATGGGTCCTGGAACACCATAGCCATGCGCCGGCCGCGCAGGCGCCGCAGCGTCGCATGATTGGCGCCTATGAGCTCTCGGCCTTCGAGCTTGATGGAGCCGGCGGCGATCACACCGGGCGGGTCGATGAGGCCCAGGATGGAGAAGCCGGTGACGGTCTTGCCGGAGCCCGATTCCCCGACCAGACCCACGATTTCTCCAGCGGCAACTTGAAACGAAACGCCATCGACGGCCTTCACGACACCCGCCCGGGTGTGGAAATGCGTCGCGAGGTCCCGCACCTCGAGCAGCGGCGTCATCGCTTCAGCCTCGGGTTGAGCTGATCGCGCACCTGATCGCCGACAAGATTGATGGCGACGATCAGGATGATGAGGGCGATGCCGGGGTAGATGGAAATCCAGTACCGGCCGGACAGCATGTATTGGAAGCCGTTGGCGATGAGCATCCCTAGCGAAGGTTCGGAGACCGGCAAACCCAGACCGAGAAAGGAAAGAGTCGCCTCGAGCGCGATCGAGTTGGCGACTTGAACGGTGGCGACCACGATCAGCGGGGGCAGGCAATTCGGCAGAATGTGATGGAAGACGACACGTGGCGCACCGAGCGGCGTCGCCAGAGCAGCGTCGACGTAGTCCTTGGAGCGCTCGGCGGAGGCCGCGCCGTGGGCGGTGCGCGCGAAGTAAGCGTATTGGGCCGCGACGAGTGCGGCAATGAGCTGCCACTTGCCTTGGCCGAGCATGGCCGCCAGTACCAACGCCAGCAGAATTGCGGGCGTCGATAGCTGAAGGTCGACGATACGCATGATAAAGCTCTCGGTGCGGCCGCCGAAGTAGGCGGCGACACTGCCGAGCGTGGCGCCGATGACAAAAGCGATGGCGCCGGCTACGAGGCCGACCTGGATGGACGTTCTCAGTCCATAGAGGATGGCCGACAGGAGATCGCGGCCTTGCGCGTCCGTGCCGAGCCAGTGGGTGTAGCCGCCGCGGCCTGTGAATCCCGGTGGTCGGCGCGCATCTCCAAGGACGAGGCTGGCTAGATCGTAGGGATCCTGCGGCGCAAAAAGCGGGGCCAGGACGGCGAGCAACACGACCGCGGCAACGACCATGAGTGCGCCAACCGCAATCCAACTCTCACAAAACTCGCGCCAGAATTGAGCTATGGGTGAGGCCCGATCCATCAGGCGTGCCGTGTCCTGAGCCGTGGGTCGAGCGCCGCGTAGGCGATATCGACCAGAAAATTGATCATGACGAAGAGGAACGCCACCAGCATCAGGTAGGCGACCATCACCGGCCGGTCGAGCTGCGCAATCGAATCGATGATGAGCTTGCCCACACCCGGCCAGGAGAAGATCGTCTCGGTAACAACGGCAAAGGCCAGGGTCGAGCCGAACTCCAGGCCGAAGACGGTCACGATCGGAATGGCGATGAGGCGCAGCACGTGGCGGCTCAGAATCGTCCATTCGCTCTCGCCGGCAGCGCGCGCGAACTTGACGGTGTCCGTCAGCATCGTCTCGCGCGTGCCTGCCCTGGCGAGGCGGACCATCATGGCGAACTTGAAGAGCGCGAGATTGAGCGCGGGCAGCGCAAGATGGCGCCAGCCATCGGCCGTCAGGAAGCTCCATTCAACGCCGAAAAGGGTTGCCGTGGCACCACGTCCTCCCGCAGGAAGCCAACCCAGCGTCACGGCGAAGGTCAGGATGAGAACAAGACCGATCCAGAAAGTCGGCACGGAGAAGCCGAGGATGGAAAACGCCATGATCGCTTTTGAGATGGCGCTATCGGGCTTGTAGCCCGCATACATGCCGAGTGGCACGCCCAGGAACGTCGCGCCGAGCACCGCGGCAAGTGTCAGCTCCAGTGTTGCCGGCAGACGCGAGAAGACCAGCTCCAGCACCGGCATGTTGAAGACGAAGGAGCGGCCGAGATCGCCGGAGAAGAGGCGGCCGAGAAACGCGCCGTACTGCGTCCACAGCGGCTGATCGAGGCCATAGGCCTTGATGGTCTGCTCCCGTATCTGCTGCGTGGCATCGGGTGAGATGAGCACATCGATCGGGTTGCCGACGGCATAGACTCCGGTAAACACCAGCGCCGAGATGACCAGCATCACAATGACGGCCTGCGCCAGCCGTTGGATGATGAAACCCAGCATACAGCCAGTCCCTTCAGGCCCAACCGTCCGCGATCAGTGCGCGTGTCTCCTCGATCGCAATCTTCCAAATGGCGAGCATGTCTTCATCGCTCCTCTGGTACAGGCCGCCGAAATTGCCGTCGCCGAGCAGTCCCTTCTTGGCCACGGGGTCGAGCTGCTGGAAGCGGTCGATATGCATCATGGGTTTCTGTGCGGACGGCATGGCGACGTTGCCCAGTCGCGTCCAGGGAAAGTTCTCCATCCACGAGGCGTGCGAGGCAATTCTGTCCGTCTGCTGCACCTTGGCCATGGTGTTGGGCGCGCTCCACCAGTTGTGCCACTTGACCTGGGCGCCGCGGTGGCGGCCGAGCCATTCGAGCACGGCGCCATGGGCCGGCGAGTTGCCGCCATGACCGTTGACGATGACGATGCGCCTGAATCCGGAGCGTACGATGCCATCGAGGACATCGGTGACAACCGCGCAGAACGTCGACATCCTGAGCGTCACGGTGCCGGGATACTCGACGAAGCTCGGCGTCAGACCGTAGTTGATGACGGGAAATACGGGAACTGCCAGAGGCTCGGCCGCTTCGACGGCGACGCGCTCGGCCAGGATGGCGTCGACGGCAAGGCTTAGATACGCATGCTGCTCCGTCGAGCCGATCGGGAGCACGGCGCGGTCGTCGCGTCTCACATGCGCTTCGACCTGCATCCAGTTCATCTCGCAAATGCGCATGAGTGCCGACCTCGCTGCCTTTCTCGATTGGCCGCGAGAGTAGAGACGCTACGTCGGTCCGTCCATGCAGGCACATTTTTCATCAGGCACCCGCTAAAGCCTATGCTTGCGCCGGTCGCGGGGCTTGCTAGGCTCCGCCTGGCCGGTGCGACAGCCGGCTTGACCCAATAGAACGGGTGGGAGGCACAATCATGCGACCGATCAGGCATCTCGCGACGATCGCTTGTGCGGTTTTCCTGGCTACGGCTGCCGCTACAGCGGCCCTGGCGCAGACCCTGACCATCGGCGTGCGTGGCGGCCCGGATTCAATCGATCCGCATTTCACGGCGACCGGTACCCACGCCGAGGCCTTGAAGCACGTATTCGATACGTTGACCTGGTCTGGCGACGGCCTGGAGGTCGAGCCACGCCTTGCCGAGAGCTGGAAGCCACTCGATGCCACGACGTGGGAGTTCAAGCTCAGAAAGGGTGTCAAATTCCACGATGGCTCGGACTTCACGGCCGAGGATGTCAAGTTCTCGATCGAGCGTATCCCGACCGTCGCCGGCCCGAATCCGACGACGATCTACGTTCGGCGTGTGAAGGAGACGAAGGTCGTCGACCCGCACACGCTCCACATCGTCACGGACGGCCCGGCCCCGGTGTTGCCCAACGACTTCATTCGCTTGTTCATCGTCTCGTCGAAAGCAGCAGCCGGCCTGACCAAGGAAACGGCCAACGAGGCGTTCAACAGCGGCAAGGCCGCTGTGGGCACCGGACCCTATAAGTACGTTTCGTGGACACCGAAAGGCGATCTCGTCGTGGATCGCTTCGACGGCTACTGGGGTGCGAAGGAGCCGTGGTCGCGCCATGTGCGCAAGGAGATTCCAAACGACGCCTCTCGGGTGGCCCAGCTAAAGGCGGGGCAGCTCGATCTCATCACGCGCGTGCCAGCGACGGACGTGGCCTCGCTGAAGCAGGATGCAAAGCTTGCCGTGCAGACGATCGACACCGTCTACGTCTTCAATGTCGAGATGGATATGCGCGAGACGCCGCCAGCCGGTCAGATCTCAGGCAAGGACGGCCAGCCGCTCGCGAAGAACCCGTTCCTCGACATTCGCGTGCGTGAGGCGATCGATCTAGCCATCGATCGCCAGACGCTCGCCGACATTGCCATGGAAGGCCTCGGCAAGGCCGCGAGCCAGATGGTGACCCCGTCCATTTTCGGCTTCAACAAGTCGCTCCCCGAGCGCAAGTACGATGTCGCAGCGGCGAAGAAGCTGCTGGCGGATGCCGGCCATCCGAACGGCTTCACGGTCGTCTTCTCGTTCACGCAGGATCGCCTGCCGGGCGATCGGCAAGTGGGTACATCGATCGCACAGATGCTTGCCGCCATCGGCATCGACGCAAAACCGAACGCGCAGCCCGCGGCGGTCTTCTTCCCGGCACGCACGCGCGGCGAATTCTCCATGTCCATGTCTGGGTGGGGTACGCTCACCGGCGAGGCGCACTACACCCTCTCCTCGCTTGCCCATTCCAACGACAAGGACAAGAGGATGGGTGCGTTCAATGTGCTCGGCTACAAGAACCCAGAGCAGGACAAGTTGCTGCAGGACGCGGCGGTGGAAATGGACGAGGGCAAGCGCCGCGCCCTTCTGGAGAAGTCGAACGAACTCGTCCTCAAGGATCGCCAGCGCCTTCCAATCGTTGCGGTTGGCTCAGCCTGGGCGATGCAGAAGGACAAAGTGAAGATCATCCCGCGGGTGGACGAAGATACCCTCGCCATGAACATCAAGCCCGCAAAGTAGCTGCACAAGAGCCCTCGTAACCATGGCTCCCATCGTCATCGGCATCCATGGCGGCTGCGGTACGCTCGACCGGTCGCTGCTCACCGAGGCTCAGTGGACGGAGGCACGCGAGCATCTCGCCCGTTCGCTGCGGGCGGGATGGTCGCTCCTGGCAGCCGGCGGCTCGAGCGTCGACGCCGTCGAAGCGGCGGTGGTCGTCATGGAGGACAGCCCGCATTTCAATGCCGGCTATGGAGCGGCACTCAATGCGGCTGGTGAGCATGAGCTCGATGCCTCGATCATGGACGGCTCGACACTTGCCGGAGGCGCGGTTTGTGCCGCGCGTCGCATTCGCAATCCCGTCACTGCGGCTCGGGCAGTCATGGAGCGAAGCTCGAATGTTCTCATTGCCGGCGCGGCTGCCGATGACTTTGCCGCCGCTTGCGGGCTCCAGACGGTCCCCAACTCGTACTTCACGACGGAGCGGCGGGTCGCCGCGCTCGCCTCGCTCAAGGCTAGAGCAGAGGCCGGCACCATCCGGATGGCCAGCGAGGCGGAAAAGCACGGCACAGTCGGCGCAGTCGCACTGGATCGGCACGGCAACCTCGCCGCCGCCACGTCCACGGGCGGATTCAACAACAAGCCCGTGGGCCGGGTCGGGGACAGTCCCATTCTCGGCGCGGGCACCTACGCCAGAAATGGCGTCTGCGCCGTGTCCGGCACGGGACAAGGCGAAATCTTCATCAGAAGAGCCGCCGCCTACGATGTCGCCGCTCGGATGATGTACGGGGGGCAGTCGCTTCAGGACGCCGCAAATGCCGTCATTTTCGAAACGTTGTCCTCCCACAAAATCGGCGCCGGGATGATCGCGTGCGATACGAGTGGCAACGTGTATGCACCCTACAATACGCTTGGCATGTATCGCGGCTGGGTGACAGCCGACGGTGAACTGTCGGTAGCCACGCACAAGGACGTGCATCGCGGGCGCGCTATATGACCGATTTACCCATCCTGATCTGGGGCGGCGGCGCGATCGGCGGCACGATGGCCGCCTACTGGGCGCGGGCCGGCCACTCCGTTGTTCTGGTCGACATTGTGCAGGAGCACGTCGAGGCGTGTCGCACGCGCGGGCTTCACATCTTCGGCCCGATCGAAGAATTCACGGTGAAAGTGCCTGCCGCCGTCCCAGGCGAGCTCGTCGGTCAATTCGACCGTGTTGTTCTGGCCGTGAAAGCCCAGGCGACGGAAGCAGCGGTGGGTGCGCTCGCACCGCATGTGGCCCCCGGCGGCTTCGTCCTTTCGGCACAGAACGGCCTCAACGAGATCGCCATAGCGGAGCATGTCGGCGCCAAGCGCACCATGGGTTGCTTCGTCAACTTCGGCTCCGACTGGCATGGCCCCGGCGAGATTCTTTACGGCAATCGCGGCGCCGTGGTGGTCGGCGAGATCGACAACACGGTGCGCGAGCGCACACGAAGAATGCACGCCCTGCTCGCCGAGTTCGAGCCCGACGCGATCCTCACCGACAACATCTGGGGCTATCTGTGGGGCAAGCTGGCCTACGGAGCGATGCTGTTCGCTACGGCACTCAACCGCGACTCCATGTCGGAAAACTTCGCCGACCCGCGCCGCCGCATCGTGTTCGAGACGCTCGGCCGCGAGGTGATGGCCGTTGCCGCCGCACACGGCGTGACGCCGGTCGGGTTCGGCACGTTCGATCCGCGCGTGTTCCTGCCGTCGGCCGGCGCCGATGCCGGCCGGGCCTGTCTCGACTGGCTGGCCGACTACACGTCGCAGTCCGCCAAGACGCACTCCGGCATCTATCGTGATCTCGCCGTCCGCAAGCGGCGCACCGAGGTCGATCCTCAGATCGGCATCATCGCGAAGCTCGGCGGCGAAGCAGGCATCTCGACACCGGCTCTAGCTCGGTTGATCGAGCTGATCCACGACATCGAGGATGGTCGCCGGCCGATGGCTTACGACACCTTCCAGGCTCTGATCGACACATGCACATCCGCTTCGACGGCAAGGTCGCCCTCGTAACGGGCGCCGCGCAAGGCATCGGGCGCGCCATCGCCCTGGCGTTGGCGCAGGCCGGAGCCAAGGTGCACGCCGCCGACCTCGACGCGATTGCTTGGGATGCGACGGCGCTCACCTGCCATCGCACAGATCTCGGGCGGCAGAGCGAGGCTGGTGGCCTCGTCAATACCGTGGTCGCCGCCGAGGGACGGCTCGACATCCTCGTCAACGCCGCCGGCGGTGTGCGCGGCCAGGTCGGCCGGCCCATCGAGGCCGTCTCCGAGGCGGACTGGCGCGTCATCTTCGAGGCCAACGTCGATAGTGCGTTCTGGCTCGCCCAGGCCGCGGCCGAGCCGATGCAGCGGGCCGGAGCCGGACGCCTCATTTTCATCGCGTCGGGCGCCGGGCTGCGGCCGAGCCTGACCGGCATCCAGGCCTATACCGCCGCCAAGCACGCGCTTGTCGGCCTGACCAAGCAGCTCAGCCAGGATCTTGGCCCACGCGGCATAACCTGCAACGCCATTGCGCCGGGCTTCGTGCGCTCCAATCCATCGAGCGAACGGCAGTGGCAGAGCTACGGTGCCGATGGCCAGCGCCGCCTGGTCGAGAGCATCCACACGCGGCGCCTCGGCACGGCAGAGGATATCGCCGCCGCCGCCGTGTTCCTTGCCAGCGCGCAGGCCCCCTGGATCTCCGGCCAGATCCTCTCGGTTGATGGCGGCCGCACCTGAAAGAGCCCCTGGCCACGTCGCCGCGCCCATTTGCCGAAACGTTTAGCTCGCTCCAGACTTTTCAGCAGCCTTTTGAGGGTGACGTGGTTGAGCCCATCTGCCGTGGACGTTGCAATGCAACCTGCTTCGCTGACAGCTCTCGATAGCTTAGAACATCCTGGGGTCCGCCTGGCGGTTTAAGCCGCTCGCGTTCCGACGCCAGGCTCGTTCCCTGCTGGAGGTAGCCATGCCCGCCCGCATCATCGGCATGATCGGCGTCACCCCACCGAAGCGGGAATCAACATTGCTCGTCATCGAGGGCGAGCTTGTGCCCTCGTTTGTCGTGGAGTTTGCCCAGACACACGAGGCGTCTGGTTTCGACATGGTGCTCGTTGGCTATTCATCCTCCTCGGCAGAAGGTTTCCTCGTGGCGATGCACGCGGCGGCGCACACCGAGAGGATGTCGTATCTGATTGCTCACCGGCCGGGATTTGTCGCGCCTACGTTGTTTGCCCGCACGGTCGCAACGTTTGATCAACTGACCGGCGGCCGCCTGGCACTTCATATCATCACTGGCAAGACCGACGCAGAGCAGGAGGGCGACGGCGACTTCACGCCGAAGGTGGAGCGCTATCAGCGGGCGCAGGAATATCTACACTTGATGAAGCGTACCTGGGTCGCCAACAGGCCCTTCGATTTTGATGGCCGCTTCTACCGAGTGCGCGGCGCACATTCCGATGTGCGCCCGCTCCAGAAGCCGCATCCGATGATCATGTTCGGTGGTGCTTCCGAGGGTGCACTTGAGATGGGCGCGGCCGAGTGCGACGTGTTCGCGATCTACGCGGAGCCGCGCGCGACCACCGCGGAGCGTATTGCCGCATTCCGAGCACGTGCCGCAAAACACGACCGCACTGTCGGCTTCAACATGTCGGTCCGGCCGATCATAGCCGCGACAGAAGGGGCCGCATGGGACAAAGCAAATCGCATCCTTGCCGGCATGTCGGGCGAGCTCGGCTGGGCTCGGCAGGAGGGTATCCGGGCGCCGGTCGACAACGCCGGCTGGCGCCAGTTCGCCTTCGCGCAAGAAAAGGACGTTCATGACGAGCGGCTCTGGATGGGCATCACCAAGGCGACCGGGGCGCTCGGCAACACCTCCTGCCTGGTGGGCACCGCCGAGCAGGTGGCAGATGCGATTCTCGCGTACTATCGCCTCGGCATCTCATCGTTCCTGATACGCGGCTTCGATCCAGTCGCCGACACGACCGAGTTCGGTCGTGAGCTCATACCGCGCATCAAGGCCGGCGCGTTGGAGGTCGACACGTGGGCCACACCCGTCACGCCGACTCGATAGCCGACGTAAGGCTTTTTGCATGGCCCCGAGACTGCGGATAGATGCAGCGGCTCTGGCGGCTTCTGGTAGAAGCGGCTAGCGCCGTTGCGGCAGTGGTCCGCTACTGCGCGGCAGTGACCAAGATTTCCACGAGATCCTGGCCTGCCAAGGTGACGCCGATGCAGGCACGCTGAGGCGGATTTGCCCGGTCCACCCACTCGTCCCAAGCGCGGTCCATCTCCGGTTTGCGGGTCATGTCGGTGATGTATACCGTGGCGCGCAGGATCCGCGATTTGTTGGACCCGGCCTCCGCAAGCGTGCTGTCGATCTGAGCCAGCGCGTCCTTTGTCTGCTCATAGAGCGGGGCGGACTTGTTCTTGGCAGTAGCAACCGCATAAACGATGCCGTCGTGCGCCACCGCGCTGCTTCGTGTCGGTGTCGTGCCAGCAAAGCGTTTGATCATGAGAGCTGCTCCTTGGTGAAGCTTGATTTCTAGCACGTCGCTTTGGCGAGCGCCTCGAGCTCGACTTCGTCCAGAACCAGAAGCCTATCCGCTCCAGAATGGCCGCCGAAAGCGCGTCAG
Source organism: uncultured Alphaproteobacteria bacterium (assembly GCA_963806735.1). GTDB lineage: Bacteria > Pseudomonadota > Alphaproteobacteria > Rhizobiales > Hyphomicrobiaceae > CADEFX01. The sequence continues at coordinate 47,479 of CAWEBE010000016.1, forward strand.
GCGCGGAACGCCGTCTTGCCGGTGCCGCGATAGAGCACGGCCGCCTGCGCTTCCGTCGCGGCTCTGTGGAAGGCGACGCCTTCGGGATCGAGATCGACATTCGGACGCGGCTCGGACGCGAAATTCTTGTACGTATCTTCGCCGCGCACCAGCGTCGCGCTGTCCTTGGCGCCGACCGCCTGGCGCACATAGGTCGGTACATAGCGGATGGCGAGGCCAATGCGCCGGTCATCCGACTGGTTCGGGGCCGAGCCGTGGAACAGCAGCACATGGTGCAACGACGCCTGGCCCGGCCTCAGCTCCGCATAGACCGCCTTGGCCTCGTCGACCTCGACGGCTATCTCCTGACCCCGCGTGAGCAGGTTGTCTTTGTCGAAAGTATCCGAGTGATCGACCTGCGCCTTGTGCGTGCCGGCAATGAACTTCATACAACCCGACACCTTGTTGGCAGGTGATAGGGCAATCCAGGCCGTGCACACGTCCGGCGACGACAGGCCCCAATAGGTCGCGTCCTGATGCCACGACACGAAGCCCGGATCGCGCGCCTCCTTGATGAAGAACGAAGTGCTCCAGACGAGCAGGTTCGGACCGAGGATGTCCTCGACTGCATCGAGCACGCGCGGGTGCCGCATCAGCTCGTTGATCCACGGGAAAAGCAGGTGCGACTTGTGGCGCATCTCGCCCTTGATCGGCCCCCCGGTTTTCTTCTCGTACGCCTCGAGCTGATGGCGGCAGGCCGCCACTTCCTCCTGCGTCAGTACATTGACCGGAAGATGATAGCCCCTGGCGTGGTAAGTCTCGACCTCGGTTGCCTTGAGCACGTTGGGCATGGTCTTTCTCCAGAAGCGGATGCTCGCAATTCGTTTTGCCGCTGCTGTGTCAGGTTGGCCGGCTCGTGCTCAGCCGTCAAGGCGAGCGCGCAGGCAAGGAGCTGGATTGGAATCTCACCTTCAGGCGGCTTGCAAGGCTTGCTTGATTCCAGGTTCGGCGTTTGAGGCTTGAGCCACCTGCGCATCGGGACGCGTCGGCATCTTGACCTTGAAAACGAGAGCATAGAGCGCCGGCAGAAAAGTCAACGTCAGGATGGTCGCCGCAATCAGCCCGCCCATCATGGCCAGCGCCATCGGCGCCCAGAAGACCTCACGGGCGAGCGGAATGAGCGCCAGCACGGCGGCGGCCGCAGTCAGGGTGATCGGCCGGAAGCGACGCACCGCAGCCTCGACGATGGAGCTGAACGCGTCGTGCCCTGCGGTCATGTCCTGCTCGATCTGATCCACCAGAATTACGCTGTTGCGCATGATGATGCCGGCCAGGGCGATGACGCCGAGAATAGCCACGAAGCCGAACGGGGCTTGGAACACCAGCAGCGCTGCCGCCGCGCCGATCAGCCCGAGCGGCCCCGTTATCAGTACCAGCAGGGTCTTGCCGAAGTGCTGCAGCTGGACCATCAGCAGCAACAGAATGACGAGGAGCATGACGGGCATCTTCTCGTTGATCGAGGCCTGACTGTTGACCAACTCTTCGACCGCACCCTGCAATTCGATGTGATAGCCAGCCGATAGGGATCGGCGCAGCGGCTCCAGCTTGGCGAATACAGCGTTGGCAACGTCGGGCGACTGCACATTGTCGGGCACCACGCCACGGACGGTAATGGACGGCAGCCGGTCGCGCCGCCATTGAATTCCGGGCTCCAGAACGACGTTGACAGTGGCCACTTGGCGCAACGGCACCGATGTCCCGGCGGCCGTCTTTACATAGACGGTGTCCAGCGCCGAGAGGAGATTGCGCGTATCGGAAGGCTCGCGCAGCATCACCTTGACGGTCTCGTCGCCATCACGGAACTCGCCGATTTGGAAGCCTGACAGCATCGCTTGTAACGATCGGCGCACGCTTTGCGACGTGACGCCGAGCGCGCGGGCGCGATCCTGGTCGATGTCGAGCTTCAGGGCCGGCACGGGCTCCAGCCAATCGTTGTGCACATTATCGAGTTCCGGCGTCGCGCGCATGACTTCGCCGATCTCGGCCGCAAGACGGCGGACCTCGGTGCGGTCAGGTCCGGTGACGCGCACCTGCACCGCCCAGCCGACCGGCGGACCATTGAACAGCCGATCGGCCTTGGAGCGCACGTTCGGGAAATCGCGTACCAACGTCTCGCGCACACGGGTCAGGACACGCTCGCGCGCCTCGATCGATTTCGACATCAGGAAGAGCTGGGCAAAGTTTTGGTTTCGGAGCTGCTGGTCGAGCGGCAGATAGAAGCGCGGCGCACCCTCACCAACGAAGGTTGCAACATACGAGAGATCGGGATCTTTCAGGAGCTGCTGCTCGAGCCGCTTGGCTTCCCGCTCGGTCTCTGCAAAGGAGGCGCCTTCGGGCAGCCAGAGATCGACCAGGATCTCGTTCCGGTTGGAAGTGGGAAAGAACTGCTTCGGAATAAAGGCGAAGCTGGCGATGCTGGCGATGAGCGCCGCAAAGGTCAGCAGCACGACCGTTCGGCGTCGGCGCACGCACCAGGCCACAACCGCCCGGATCGCCCGATAAGCGCGGCTATCGTAGACGTCGTGATGGCCGACTGCTTGATTACGGCGAACCTTCAGTAGCCTGTAGCCGATCCACGGCGTAAAATAGACGGCCGCGAGCCATGACACCATCAATGAGATGCCCGTCACCCAGAACAGCGTGCTGACATACTCGCCGGCTTGGCTTTGCGCGAATCCGACCGGAATGAAGCCCGCGACCGTGATCAGAGTGCCGGTCAGCATCGGAAATGCCGTCGATGTGTAGGCGAACGTAGCCGCCGACAGCTTGTCGTGCCCCTCCTCCAGCTTGCGATCCATCATCTCGACCGCGATCATCGCATCGTCGACCAAGAGACCCAGCGCAATGATCAGCGCGCCCAGCGAGATACGGTGCAGATCGATGCCCATCATCGACATGACGAAGAAGGTCGCCGCCAGCACCAGGGGAATTGTCAAAGCAACAACGAGACCGGCGCGCCAGCCGAGCGCCAACAGCGACACCACGAGCACGATGCCGACGGCTTCGGCGAGCGCCTCCAGGAATTGATGGATCGATTTGCTGACGACCTGCGCCTGGTCCGAGATACGGCCAAGCTCGACGCCGATCGGCAGATCGTCTCCTATACGTTTCAGAGCACGTTCGACCGCGGCACCGACCTCGGTTACGTTGCCGCCCGGCCCCATCGTGGTGCCGAGCAATACCGCCTCCTGGCCCTGATAACGGGTTCTGGCTGATGGCGGATCCTCGAGTCCGCGTCTGACCTCGGCGATATCGCCGAGCCGGAATGTTTGCTGGCCGGCGCGCAGCCGAAGCTCACGAATGTCTTCCACCGATCTGAGGTCGCCTTGCACATCGATGCGGACGGACCGCGCATCGGTCTCGATGCGCCCTGCCGGGTCCATCGCATTCTGGCCGCCGAGGGCCGCCTGAATGTCGAGTGCGGTGAGCCCGCGCTCGGCCAGCGCCGCCGACGACACCTCGATGAAGATGCGCTTATCCTGCAGCCCCAGGAGATCGACCTTCGCGACCCCGGGAACGCGCAGCAGGATATCGCGCGCGTTCTTGGCGAAGGTCTTGAGTTCCGGATAGGAATAGCCCTGACCTGTAATGGCATAGAGTGAGATGTACGTATCGCCGAACTCGTCGTTGAAGAACGGACCGATCACACCCTCGGGCAGCGACTGACGGATGTCGCCGATTTTCTTGCGCGCCTGATAGAAGGCGTCCTTGACGGCCTCTCCGCGCACTGAGCCCTTCAGGTTGACGAAGATGTTGGCAAAGCCGGGCCGCGTGTAGGAGCGAACGAAGTCGAGGCCGGGTGTCTCTTGCAGCTTACGCTCGATCTTGTCGGCCACCTGATCCTGCATTTCCTCGACGGTTGCGCCGGGCCACAGGACCTGTACGACCATCACCCGGAAGGTGAAATCCGGGTCCTCCTTCTGACCGATGCGGAGAAACGAGTAGGCTCCAGCGGCCAGGAGCAACACGAGCAGGAACGCGGTAAAGCCGCCGTGACCAATCGCCCAGCTCGACAGATTGAAGCCTTTCGATGCCTTCGCTCGGGTCTCATCGGTGGACATGACAACATTGCTCCGACACGTTGGATTGCCTTGGCTCGAAATGCTTCCCGGCGGGAAGGAAACCGCTACTAGATCGGCTTGTCCGAGCGTGCCTGCTGGCGCTCGCCCGGAAGCCGGATGCGCATGCCATCGCGGAGAAACTGCACGCCGGCGATCACCACCATGTCTCCCGCCTGCAACCCGCCCGCAACCTGCACGCCGTCGCTGGTCGTCCCGGCCACGGTCACCGGCGTCCTGCGCACGGATTTGATTTCCGGATCGACAACAAACACCACCGCGCCGCCATCCACTTCGGTCAGCGCCGTGAGAGGCACCACCATCGCCGCTGTTTGGTCATCGACGCGCATCGCCACCAATGCGGTCATGCCAAGCCGCATGCCCTGCGGCGGCCCGTTCATGGCAATGCGCACCGCATAAGTCCGTGAGGCCGCGTCAGCCTGTCCGGCAATTTCGCGCACGCGGCCTTTCGTGCTCACGCGCGGTCCGGCCCAGAGCGTGACCTTGACGTCCTGGCCCACTGTCAGCCGCCCGGCATCCTGTTCCGGGACGGCGATGGCAATTTCAGTCTCGCCGGCGTCGGCCAGTGTGATAACAGGTTGCCCCGCGTTGACGACCTGTCCCGGCTCACCCGTCACGGACGTCACAATGCCGGCCTTGTCGGCCTTGAGCGTTGCGTAGCTGACGGCATTGGCGGCCTGGCGCAGCTGCGCCTCGGCGCTATCGAGCGCGGCCACCGCCGCATCCAACTCATTTCGCCTGGTATCGTAGGCTGCCTGAGAGATAATAGCTTTCGGCAGCAGCGCCTTGGCGCGCTCCAGATTATCGCTGGCCACATCCCTGCGGCTGCGTGCCGAAGCCACGGCTGCCTTGGCACTGTTCTCCGCGAGCTTCAGGTCCGTCTCGTCGAGACGAGCGATAACCTGGTTGATTTCCAATCGGTCACCGACGTTGACCGAACGCTCAACGATCTTGCCTGCTACACGAAAGCCGACGGCACTCTCGATCCTGGGCCGCACCACGCCGGAGTAGCTCAGCGTGCGCGAGTTGCCCGCAGCTTCCACGACCGCCACCTTGACCGGCCGCACGGCCTCCTTCTCGACCCCCGCTTCGCCCTTGCAACCGCCTGCGAGAGCAATCAGTGGCAGCAGCAACGCGAGTGCCGGGATCTTGAAATAGTTTCTATTGACTGATGACAATCGATTTTCTTCATTACATAGACGCATGTGTTCAACTCCTCTCCCTGGAGAGTTCAGCTACTTCAGTGCTTGGATGATGAAGTCCGCCATCTCGGATGGCGTAGGCTTTTCAGGGTCGTCCATGCATTGCACCAGCATCACGGGGTGACGCAGGGGCGCCATCGCCGCGCATGAGCATTCCGCGGCGCGCTTGATATCCTGTTGACGAAATTCGCCACCGGCGATGCCGTCCTGGATGACGGTGGCAACCAGATCCGAAACGCGGTGAATGTGCGCTCTGATCGCCTCCCAGCGCTCCTCCAGCGCAACCATCACCATCTCATGCACCTTCTTGTTATCTATGAAGTTTTGCATGGATCGGCGATTGAGCTCTACTACGATCCGCTTTAGCCGTTCGGAGGCAGACAGCGGCAAGCGGGCGATGCCTGTGAGGGCTTCTTCGTCCTCGGCGATAATGCGCTCGCAAATTGCATTGTTAATCGCGGATTTCGAGGCGAAAAAACGATAAACGTTGGCAGGCGACATCCGGCAGGCTTCGGCTATGTCGGCAACCGTTGTTTTCGAATAGCCGTAGACGCGGAACAGGCGCTCGGCCTCTACCAGGATCTGATTGCGCGTCTCCAGAGCGTCCAGCGACAAGGCCGCGAGCTTGGCTGATCTATCCTCTTGGTGCGTGGGCATTGCGGGCGGCCTTCAGGGGCAATAGAGTATATGACTGACGAATTTCGTTTTTAGTCACTACACACATTGCTACTCCGAGTTAAGGCCCATGCACTGACACAGCCCTGCATCACTCCGTGCCCGCGGGGCGATGGTCATGCCAGGATGCGGTGATCTGATCCGAGATTTGGGAGTTCCACGACCCGATCCGCTCGACCAGGATTGCCACCTGCGCCGGGTCGGGCTGCGGCCGGCCGCCGTCCGGCATGAGCCTCGCCGACAGCACGTAGCGTGACTTTGCAGAGTAAGGAAGCATCTGCAGGTCCTAGGGCACACCCAGCACCACCGGCCGGCGCTCATGATGGGAGACGTGAAAGCCTCGCGCACGTAGTCGAGCATGCGCGCCACACTGTGCGCGGCGATGCAGTGCGCACCTGTCGCGACAACGAACGGGCCTAGAGCGCGATCGCCTGATTGTAGAACTCGGTGTTGATCGAGGCCTCGCCGGAGAGCACTACGACGGGCAGGTGCTCGCACGCGGCTGCCGGCAACGCCGTCATGAGCTGGGTACGGCCGGCCCGCACGTCACCGAGGCGGCGGTGACCGTGCAGTGCTCGTGGTGCACGTGATCGTCTGGACACCCGGCAGCTTTGCGAGCGTTGTCGCGGGTTGGGGAAGGTATGCGGAAGCTACTGTGCGATCTAACACCGAAATCACAGCGACCGCCAACTCCGAAGCAAGTGGGAAGAACAACCGTCTGCCTTGGCCAGCGAGCTGCAGCGGCAAATTGTGCCGATAGATCAGCACGGCTTTTTCTCTACAATGGCGCACTGTGATTAACCGCCCACGGGAGTGAAACGCGCGATCGATGACCAATCGTCTGCCCAAACTCGAATATCAATCCGGCGCGTCCTCACCGCTGACTGGCGTGCGTGTTCTCGATCTGTCGCGCCTCGTGGCGGGCAACGCGGTCTCGCATGTACTGGCCGACTTCGGCGCCGAGGTCTTGAAAGTCGAGGCTCCCGGCAAGGGAGACGATCTGCGCAACTGGCGCGTCAAGGGCATCTCGACCTATTGGAAGGTTTATGCGCGCAACAAGAAAAGCATCACGCTCGATTTCAGGACCGAGCAGGGGCGTGAGCTGCTGCTGAAGCTGGCTAAGACGGCACACGTGCTGATCGAGAACTTCGTCCCCGGCAAGCTCGAGGACATGCAACTTGGCCCTGATGTGCTGCACGCCCGCAATCCGAAGCTCATCATCTTACGGGTCTCGGGCTGGGGACAGACCGGCCCATTCAAGCACAAACCGGGGTTCGGCACGCTTGTGGAAGCCATGAGCGGCTATGCCGCCATGAACGGGTTCGGCGACCGCCCGCCAACGCTGCCGCCACTGGCCCTGGCGGACATGGTGAGCGGGCTCTACGGCGCCTATGCCACCATGGTGGCGCTGCGCGAGATCGAGACCAAGTCGGGTGAGGGACAGGTCATAGATCTCTCGCTGTTCGAGCCGATCCTGTCGATCCTGGGCCCGATGGCCGCGAACTTCCAGTTGACCGGCCAGGTCACGCCGCGGCTCGGCAGCCGCTCGGCGACGTCGTCGCCACGCAATGTCTATGCCTGCAGCGATGGGAAGTACGTCGCGCTCTCGGCCTCGATGCAGTCGATGGCTGAGCGTCTGTTCCGTGTCATGGGACGGGAGGATCTCATCACCGATCCGCGCTTCGCCACCAACACCGATCGTCTCAGGCATGCCGAGGAGATCGACGATATCGTCGCCGACTTCATGCGCCAGCGAACCCAGGCCGAGAACGTCGAGCTGTTCGATAAGGTGGGCGTGACTGTCGGCCCAGTATGCGATGCGTCCGATCTCCCCGATCATCCCTTCATTCAGGAACGCGCGGCGCTGGTCGCGGTGCCTGACGCCGACACCGGTACCCTGCCGATGCACAACGTCATACCCCGTTTCTCCAAGACGCCCGGCTCCATCCGAACGGCCGCACCGACCTTGGGCCAGCACAACGATGAGATTTACGGCAGCCTCGGTTTGGCTGCCGGCGACCTAGCCAAGCTGAAAGACAGTGGTGTGATCTGACGACGAGTCATCCAGTCACGGGCAGCAGAAGAAACAACGGGCAGGAAACCATGCAGACTCTCAAGATCGGCGACGTCACCATCACCAGCATCATCGAGCGGGACGGGCCCTGGCGGAAGCCGGAGGACATGTTCCCTGCGTACGACCCAGAGCTTGGCCGCAGGCATCTGGCCGAGCTGGATCCGGTGGTGTTCGATCCAGCCTCCGGCCGCATGGTCATCACCTATCAGACCTTCATCGTGCGCACGCCCAAGCACACGGTGCTGGTCGACACCTGCACCGGCGAGGACAAGGGCCATCCGCCGCCGATGGACTTTCCCAAGCAGCCGTGGCTCGACAACTTCGCCGCTGCGGGACTGCGCTTCGAGGACATCACGCACGTCTTCTGCACGCATCTGCACATCGATCACACCGGCTGGAACACGATGCTGCGCGACGGCCGCTGGGTGCCGACCTTCCCGAACGCGAAATACATTTTCCACAAGGGCGAGTACGCCTACTGGGAGGAAGCAACCAAGCGCGGCGCCAATCCGCCCGGCAACGTGTGGACCTATAATTGCCGGCCCATTGTGGAAGCCGGCCAAGCCTTGCTGGTCGACGACACCTATCAGCTCGATGACACGTTCTCACTCACGCCGACGCCCGGCCATTCACCACACCACTGCTGCGTCGACATCCGCTCGCGCGGGCAGCATGCGGTGGTGACGGGCGACATGATGCACCATGCGCTCCAATGCCGTGAGCCGGACTGGTCCACGATCTTCGACACCGATGCGAAGATGGCTGCGCAGTCCCGCCGTGGTTTCCTGGGCAAGGTGGCCGATACCGCCACGTTGGTCCTGCCGATCCATTTCCCGAACCCCACCGTCGGACGGGTGGCGGTGGACGGCGAACGCTTCCGCTACAATTTCGTGCGCTGACGCAGATCGCCTGTATCGGGAAGGGCAAGTCACATGCGCAACATGGTCATGGTCGGCTTTCTGCAGGCGCAGAACTGCTCAAATTTCGCCGGCTCCTGGCGTCACCCCAACTCGCGAAACGACTTCGCCTCCCCCGACTATTATGCGCATATCGGTCAAGTGCTGGAGGCGGGCAAGTTCCAGCTCGCCTTCTTCGATGACCGCCTCGGCATGCCGGAGTTTCACGGTGGACGCTTCGCAGAGGCCGTCGCGCACGGCATCCGCTGCGTCAAGATGGACCCGATCGCCTGCCTCATGCCGATGGCCATGGGCACCACGCGGCTCGGCCTCGGCGCCACCTACTCGACTACCTACTATCACCCGTTCCATGTCGCGCGTCTGTTCCAGACGCTCGACCTGATGACGCGCGGCCGCGCCGCCTGGAATGTCGTCACGTCGATGAACGACGTGGAAGCGCAGAACATGGGGCTGGAGGGGGCCGTCGCGCACGATGCGCGCTACGATCGCGCCGACGAGTTCATGCAGGTCGTGCACGGTCATTGGGACACGTGGGCCGACGATGCGCTCATCGTCGACAAATCCACAGGACGGTTCGCGGATCCTGAAAAGGTACACCGTCTCGATCATCACGGAGAGCATTTCCGCTCACGCGGTCCCTTCACCGTGCCACGCTCGCCGCAGGGCCACCCGGTCGTCATTCAAGCCGGGCAAAGCGGGCGTGGACGCCGCTTCGCCTCGCAGTGGGGCGAGCTCATCTTCACCAGCAATCCCCATCTGGAGTCGGCCAAAAAGATCTACGCAGAGCTCAAGTCCGACGCTGCTGGCCACGGCCGCAATCCCGATCACATGAAGATTGCCGCGCTCTGCCATCCTGTCGTGGCTCCAACCAAAGCTGAGGCCGAGGACAAGTTTGCACTGATCGAGCGCCTGCCGCTCGAGGTCGAACTCATTGATGCTGCTGTCGGAGGCCACCAACTTCGACTTCGGCTCCAAGCCGATCGACGAGCCCTTCACCGACGCCGAGCTGGCACGCTTCACCGGCACACAGTCGGGGCGCGACCGCGTCGTCGCCGCGCTCGGCGACCGCAAGCCGACGCCGCGCGATTTCATCACCATCACGCGGCGCGGAAAGCTGACGCAGGCGTGGGTCGGCAGCACGAAGGAGGTCGCCGATATCTTCGAGGAATGGTTCACCGCACCTGCCTGCGACGGCTTCGTCGTCGGCGCGGCCTGCGTGCCCGGCAGCTACGAGGACTTCGTCACGCTCGTCGTGCCTGAATTGCAGCGCCGCGGCCTTTTCCACAAGGACTACAAGGGCCCGACATTGCGGGAGAACATCGGCTTGCCTCGGCCCGTCGTGGAGCACTGAGGCGGCTTACGCGGTTAGCCCAATCGCCGACGGTAGAGCGCGATCAGCCGCTCCCAATGTCTCTCCGCCGCCGCCTTGTCGTAGACCTTGCGCTGCAGAAAGGCGAAGCCATGGTGCACGCCGGGATAGACCTCCAGCTCGCCCGGACTGCCAGCCTTCACGAACAGACCGCGCAGTTCCTCCACCATCGGCATCGGCGCTAAATCGTCGATCTCCGCACAAGCGATGTGCACCTCGCCCTTGATCTTGCTGAGCGACAAATGCGGGCTCTCCACCGCATCGCTGACCAGCCAGGTGCCGTAGAATGACGCGGCGGCCGCAACACGGTCGGGATAGCGTGCCGCAGCGGCCAGCGCATAGGGGCCGCTCATGCAGTAGCCATGGATGCCAACCGGCCCGCGCTTCACGCCCGCATGAGCATCGACAAACGCAAGCATGGTCGCAACGTCATCCATGACCGACGGAATCGTCATCTTGGTTCTGATGGCGCGCATGCGCTGATGCTCGGAGCTGCCGTGCTCCAGCACTTGCGGCCCAAACACCGCTTCGCGGCCCGCTCGGTAATAGAGATTGGACAGCAGCACGCAGTAGCCGACTGTGGCGAGCCGCCGCGCCATGTCGCGCAGCTCCTCACGGATGCCCGGTGCATCCATCAGCAGAAAAACCGCGGGATGCTCGCCCCGCTCCGGCCGGCAGATGAGCGTCTCCATCCCCCCGTCTTTGGTGGCGATGTCCAGAGTCTTTTCGATCATGGGCTTTCTCGTTTCGGGCGTTCTACGGCGCCAGCTACATAGTCTCGAACGACCTTCGCAATCCGCCGACGCGATCGGCCAGGTACTGGGCGAAATCGTAGTTTGGCCGTTCGAGATGGCTGAGATGTCCGCTACGCGCGGCGCTTGCACAAACCCCGCGGTAGACCTTCTCCGTGCAACCCTGGTCCTCGACATTGACCTTGTCGAGCAACGTCTTGAGTTGCGCGAAATGCGCCTGTGCCTCGTCCGAGTTGACGAACTCTGGAGCCATGCCGCCGCCAAACACGATATGCACTTGGCCGACGCCGCGCGGATGCAGCGAGAGGTACCAGAAATATCCTGGTGTCAGCGTCACCAGCATGCTGGGATAGACAGCAAGAAGGAAAGTGGTGCGCCGCCTGTCCCCCTTCATGCGCGTACTGGTCGGATGCGCCAGCGCGATCTTGAGCGTGTTGTCCTTGAGGATCGTGTGAAAGTTGAACGTCGCCAGGCCCGGCGGGCACACCATTTCCTCGAGCTTAGACAGGCCGCCGATTGTCGCCGCATGACAGACCGGCAAGTGGTAGCTCTCCATGAAGTTCTCAGCGAGGATCTTCCAATTGGTGTCCCAAACGTACGTTTCTCGGAACGTCTCGATGTAGTTTTCCATGCCGTAATCGTCGATCAGCGCCTGCACGTCGGCCAGCTTCTCTGCCACCGACGCGACGTTCGGGTCGAGCGTCACCATGATCCAGCCCAGCCACTCCTCGCAGCGCACCTGCGGCAGCCGATAGCTCTCCTTGCAGAAGTCGCGGTTCAGCGCCATGGCTGGCGCGCCGCGCAGCGTTCCGTCGAGATTGTAGGTCCAGGCGTGGTAGGGGCAGACGATAGCCCGCCTGTTGCCTGAGCCTTCGACCAGCGTCGACATGCGATGCAGGCACACGTTGGACATGGCGCGCAATTGGCCAGTCTCGTCACGCACGACCAGGATCGGCTGCCCGGCGAGCTCGTAGGTCAGATAATCACCGGCCTTCGACAGCGCGCTGGCCCGCCCCACCGTCACCCATTCGCGCGCAAAGACATGTTTCAGCTCGTGGGCCAGAAACTCCGGGCTCGTGTAGACGCTGGGCGGCATCGCTCGTGCCTGCTCGAAGGGCTGGCTCACGTTGTCGATGAGCTCTGCGACCGATGGCACCACCGTCATGCGAACTCTCCCTACAGTGCGTGAATGTTGCGCGTCGGTGCGGCGCCTAGTCAAGGCTGGACGTGCGCCTTCTCCCGCTCCTCCAGCCAGTCGATCATGAGCTGCCCCCAGGCGATGTCGGCCTGTAGCGCAGTTCGAGCGCCCGGCGCGTTGCGCTTCTTGAGCGCGGTCAGTACATCCTCGTGGCGGTGACGATCGCGACGCAGATCACGCTTTGGCGCGCGTGCATGAAACACCTGAAGCAACGGGCCGAGACTGACCCACAGCACCTCCACGGTCTTGAAGACTGTAGGCAAGCGTGCCGCTTCCATGATTGCAAAGTGAAACTCACGATTGAGCTTGCTGGCCTTCTTCGGGCTGGCGGCCGCCGCCGCGACGAAGCGCTCTTGCAGGTCCTCCAGCCGCGCATAGTCATCGCGTGACATATTGGTTGCGGCCCGCTCCGCCGCCGCTCCCTCCAGGTGATGCCGGATGAGCTGGATCTCGCGTAGATGATCAGCCGTGATGACCGGAACATGCACCGCCGTAGCCGCCTTCATCTCCAGGCCCTGCTCGCTGACGAGCCGGAAGATCGCCTCGCGTACCGGCGTGATGGAAACGCCCATCTGCTCTGCCAGCGGCGCGATGCGCAGGCGCTCGCCGGGCTCGTACTGGCCATTCATCAGAGCATCGCGGATTTCGGAATAGACCCGGGAGGAAAGGTTCTCCTTCTCGATCGTCTTGAGCTGCATGGTAGCCACGAGGAGAGTAGTCCCGCGTCAGTTCACCGAGTAGCCGCCATCGATCGGAAGCACCGCACCGTGCACATAGGACGCAGCCGGCGACAGCAGGAAGCTGATCACGGAGGCGATCTCGCTCGGTTGCGCCCAGCGGCCCATGGGAATGCGGGCTGTGATCCGCGGACCACGCTCGGGATCGTTCTTGGCAGGCGCCCCCATGCGCGTGTCGACCCAGCCTGGCGCCACAGCGTTCACCCGCACTCCCTTGCTGCCCCAGGCCACGGCCATCGACCGCGTGAGCGCGATGACGCCGCTCTTGCTGGCCGCATACCCCGGCGAAAGGGCGGAGCCGAAGTAAGCCCACATGGATGCGATATTGACGATCGCCCCGCCAGCCTTCTCGAGCTTGGGCAATGCCGCCGTCGATGCAGCAAGCGTGGCCGTGAGATTGATGTTGAGGACGGCGTTGAAGTCCTCGGCCTGCCACTCTCGTTGCTGGCGGATGATGCCAGCACAGTTCACAAGGGCCGAAATCTCCGATGGCGCATCCATCAGCGCCTTTAGCGCCGCGGCATCGGAGACGTCCGTGCGCACGAAAGAAACGCCGGCGGGCAACGTACCTTCCTGCTCCAGACCGGCCGCAATGACCGTGTATCCTTCCTGCGCCAGCAGAGTTGCGGTGGCCTGTCCAATCCCGGTTCCGCCACCCGTCACAATTGCGGTCTTTGCCACTCTGGCTCTCCTCGTGCGATTTGGGTTCAAGCCAGCGCTTTGAGCGCCATCTCCTCGATGCCGGCCGCATCGAGCTTGTAGTGCGCATAGAGATGCAGAGGTGGTGCGATCAAACTGTACTCGTCGTAGATGCCGTGCCGCAGCAGCTTCACGCCCACGCCCTCGTCGGATAGAACTTCGGCCACCGCCGATCCGAGACCACCGAGGACGTTGTGCTCCTCCACTGTCATCATGCGCTTGGAGCGCGCCGCCGCGCGCAGGATGGCCCCACGGTCGATGGGCTTGACCGATGCCATGTCGATGACGCCGATCGATCGACCAGCTGCATTGAACTTCTTGGCAGCTTCCAATGCGCCGTGCACGGCCATCCCGCAGGCAATGATGGTCAACTCCTCGCCCTGGCTGTGCTCGACGGCCTTGCCGAACTCGAACACCGTGCCGTTCTCGTAAACAATGGGATCGCGGCCCCGACTGATGCGGAAATAGATCGGCTTGTCGTATGTGGCCGACGCACGGATCGCCGCTACGAGCTGCGGACCGTCGCATGGGGACACGATGGCCAGATCGGCGATCGAGCGCATGGTGCCGATATCCTCGGTCGCATGATGCGAGGTGCCGTAGAAGCCGAGCGAGATGCCCGTGTGGTGTCCGATCAGGCGCACCCGCTGGGCGGAGTAGGCCACATCCATGCGGATCTGCTCGCAGCAGAGCAGTCCGAGAAAGGATGCAAATGTGGCAACGAACGGCGTCAGCCCGCAGGTGGCCATGCCCGCCGCCACTGAGACCATGTTCTGCTCGGAAATGCCGAACTGGATGTAGCGATCCGGATACGCTATCGCGAATCGATTGAGACCGTTCGAGTACTGCAGGTCCGCCGCGCCGGCGACGACTGGATGGCCCGCTTTGACCAACTCGATCAACCCATCCGAGAGGTACGACAAACCCGGGTTGATCGCGTTGAGGCTGCGGTACTGCCACGAGTTGGGGGAAAGGGGGCCGCTCATCGCGCAGTCTCCTTCGCTTCGATCTCGGCGACGGCGCGCTTTGCGTCCTCAGGATCGAGGTAGCCCAGATGCCAGCCGGGCTCGGTCTCCATGTAGGACACGCCTTTACCTTTGATGGTCTTGGCGATGATGCAGGCCGGCCGCTCGCGCGATGTATCCGCCTTCACGCGGCGCAGCACCTCGGTCAACGCCGCCACGTCATGGCCGTCGACGGTGTGCACCTCCCAGCCGAACGCGCGCCATTTCTCGTCGAGCGGCTCGACGCCGATCACATCATCGACCTTGCCGTCGAGCTGGAAGCCGTTGCGGTCGATGATGGCGATCAGCCTCGAGGCCTTGTGGTGCGCGGCGCTGAGGGCCGCCTCCCACACCTGACCCTCCTGCATCTCGCCGTCGCCCAGCAGCGCAAACACCCTATAGCTCTCGCCGGTCCAGCGCTGTGCCATCACCATGCCGAGACCGCCGGAAAGCGCATGGCCGATGGAGCCCGATGAGAAATCTACGCCTGGCACTTTGCGCATGTCCGGATGATCGCCGAGCGGGCTGCCGAGCCGCGTATATTCATCGAGCCAATCTTTTGGGAAGCAGCCGAGATCGGCGAGGATCGGGAACAGGCCGACCGCGGCGTGGCCCTTGCCCATGAGGAAACGGTCTCGTCCTGGCCATTTCGGCTCGCCCCGGCGCAGCGTCATGACGTCGTAGTAGAGTGCCGAAAAAATCTCGGCTGCCGAGAAGGCGGACGTGTAATGCCCGGTCTTGGCAATATCGATCAGGCGGATGGTCTCGAGTCGGACGAATTTCGCTCGCTCCTTCAGCATCGCCACCGTTTCCGGGCTCGGTGTATAGTCGTTCTGTCCGCGCTGTTCGGACGCCTCTTTGGCAGCCATTTTTCCTATCTCCTCGTGAGGACTTCGAGCGTCTTCATGCCGGCGACCATCTCGTCGATAGTCAACTGCCGCTCGAAGTTGCGTGCCAACGGCGCGGCGAGTGACGGCTCGGCGATCCTGCGTAGGTCATCATCAGTGATGTCGGTGGCCTTGAGATCGGCAAGCGACTTCGGCAATCCGACCACGTCATAGAATGACAGCAGATCGGACATAAAAGCGGCATCCCGCTTCTCGAGAACGAGCTGAAGCAGCAGGCCGTAGGCAACCTGCCAGCCGTGCACAGCTTCGCGCGGGCCCGGCACACGCGAAAGCCCGCGCGTCATGGCATGGGCAATGGACAGGCCGCCGCTCTCGAAGCCAAGCCCGCTCATCAGCAGCGCCGCCTCGACGACACGCTCGAATGCCGCGTTCGGCTGTCCCGATCCGGTCACGTCGAGTGCTTCCTTGCTGTCGGCGCGCAGGATGCGATAGCACTCGTTCGCCAGCGCCAGCGCGGCCAGCGACGGACGCGCGCCGAACATATTCGGTCCGCCGGATTTGAGGCACTGCTCGGCCTCGAACTTCTTCGTCAGCCCATCGGCGATCCCCATGGCCAGGTATTGGCGCGGCGCCTTGGCGATCAGTGCCGTGTCGACAATGGCATAGCGTGGGTTGGCGGGGAGATGCCCGACCTCGACGAGTTGGTGATGATCGTCATAGACGACATAATTTTTCGACGTTGGCGCATCGTTGGAGGCAACAGTGGGAAGCGTGATGAGCGACCCGCCGCGCGCGTGGTTGAGTGCCTTGCCGGCGTCGATGCCCTTGCCGCCACCTGCCCCGACAATGACGTCAGCCTTGGCATCGCCGAATGCGGCTTTCAGGCGCTCGATGCCCGCGTGCGTCACCTCGCTGCCGAACTCGAGGAAGCGAATGTCGACACTGGCGTCTTTGCAGGACTGCGTCACGGACTGCCGCACGAGATTGATCACGAAGGCATCCGAGACAAGGACCGCCGACTTTCCGCACTGGGCGATGCACGCGCCGATTTGCGAGATTACACCCGGACCCTGGATGTAGCGGCCCGGAGAACCGAACATCATATGCACGACGCTTCTCCCTTCGCGACCGGCGCCATCACCGTGCCAGTGCTATATCATATATCCTGTTATTGCCGATCCCGGCGCTCTTGCCAACCGGCTTCGAGCAAAAGCTAGATCGTGACCTCACGCTGCAATTCGGCGGTTTTCCAGGGCATCAGCCACATCTCCGCAGCGCGAACCAGCATGTTGAGGAGGAACGCCAGCAACATGATGACGATGAGGGCCGCGAACACGCCGGCCGTGTCGAACTGTCCCGATGCGTTGGCCAACAGAAAACCCAGTCCCCGGTTCGAGGCGATCAGCTCGCCGACGATGGCGCCAATGAGTGCATAGGGTACCGAGATGCGCAGCCCCGCGAACACCCAGGTGATGGCTGACGGCAGCACGACCTTGGTCAGAACGTGGCGCTCGCTCGCGCCCATCAGATACATGATGGACTCGAGCTCGCGGCTGACGTTGCGCACGCCTGTATAGGTGTTGAGGAACACGAGGAAGAAGACAACCGTGGCCGTCAGGGTGATCTTCATGCCGATGCCAATGCCGATCCATAGGATGAAGAGAGGCGCCAGCGCGATCTTGGGCAGGCTGTAAAAGGCGAGGATGAACGGGTGCAGCAGCTCGGCGAGAAGATGGATGCGCCCCAGAATGACGCCCACCGTGACGCCGATCGACGCCCCCACCAGGAAGCCGACAAAGGCCTCCAACGCTGTGATGCCGATATGAAAGAAGAGGTTGCCGCCAGCCAGCCACGAGCCGAGCGCCTTGGCAATCGCCGACGGCTTGCTCACGAAAAACTCAGGGACAATGATGCCGGACGACAGCTCCCACAGGCCCATGATCGAAGCCAGAAGCAGCAGGCGCATGGCGTTGAGCTTGAAGGATCGGTTTCCTTTGTCCATGACAAATGCTCCTAACCAGCCTCACCGCGTGTTTGCGTGAGCGTGGGAGTGATCAGGTCCCAAAGATCAGCCGCAAGCTTCTGATAAGCTGGATTGTGCCGCAGCCGTATCAGATCACGGTCACGCGGCAGCGGCGATTGGATGATTTGGCGGATCGTGCCTGGGCGCGGCGAGAAGACGACGCAGCGGTCGCCCAAGGCTGCCGCCTCGTCGAGATCGTGCGTCACGAACAGCACGGACTTATTCAGCCGACGGCTGAGGTGCAGCAGCTCAATCTGCATGTTGAGACGAAGCTGGGCATCCAGTGCCGCAAACGGCTCGTCGAGGAGTAGTGTTTCGGGATCATAAGCCAGCAGTCGGGCAAGCGCTGTCCGCTTGCGCATGCCGCCCGACAGCTGCGCCGGATAGGACTTCTCGAAACCAGAGAGACCGACAAGCTCGATGAGCGCCTGAACGCGGTCGCGCATCTGCGCGGCAGGTTTGTTCTGGATCTCGAGCGGAACCTGGATATTGCCAACCACATCTCGCCACGGAAGGAGATGATCGTTCTGCGTCATGTACCCGGTCTTGAGGTTGACGCGTTTCACCTCCGTGCCGGTGTAGGACACCGATCCTATCGACGGCTGAAAGAGCCCTGCCACCATGTTCAGAAGCGTGGACTTGCCGCAGCCGGACGGTCCGACAAGAGTGACAAACTCGCCGCGCGCGACATCAAGGTCGACGCCGCGCACGGCCTCCACAGTCCTGCCCTCGACATGGAAGGTCTTGCCGACATTGCGGAACGCGATGAGCGGGGCGGTCATTTCCAGTCATTCACTCATGATGGGCCGGCTGCGCGAGGACAGATCGGCGTCCGGCGGCCGCATTCAGCGGCCGCCGTCGCCAGATCACTTCTTGCCGAGAGCCGCCAGCGCCCTGGCGGAATAGTCGTTCGTCCACCCTGTATTGAGGACCGCCTTATCAAGCGGGTCGCCGCTCTGGTATTCGTTCACGAAGTTGACGATACGCTCCATCATCGCGCGGTTGACCTCGATCGTTTTCGGGAACGAGGGAATGGCGGTTTTCCAGACCTCGTCGAATAGTGCCTTGTCGGTCTTCTCGCTGTACTTCGCCGCCACCAGATCGCGCGCCTTGTTCGTGAGTTGCGGGTCGTGGATGGCGTCCAGTGCGCGCTGCTCCGCTTTGAGGAAGCGCACCGTCAGGTCGGGATTGGCCTGTACCCAGGACTTGCGTACCACGAGGCCGATGTACACGAAGCCGTCGAGCTGTTTGATCTCGCCAGCCGACGTGTGAAACATCATCTTGGCGCCGTGGTTCTTGATGGCATCGTCCGACACCGGCGAGGGAAAGATGAACCCGTCGATGCGGTTTTGCCCAAGGGCGGCAATCATGTTCTCGCCTGTGCTCATGGCCGTCATCGTCAGGTCACGCTGAACGTTGAGCCCGGCTTCCTTGGCCAGCAGCTCGACCAGCTGACTGGAGCCGCCGCCCATGGAGGCAACGCCGATAGTCATGCCTTTCAGCGCCTTGAGCTTATCCTGGTAGGAGCTGGATTCCGTCAGGTTGTTCTTCTTCGCCCAGGCCGATGTCATGAGCACATTGTCGGCGTACTGCGAGATCGAGGGGGCAATGATCATCACATCGCTGCCCTTGGCGTGCGCGCGGAAGGCGGAGGCCGGCGCTCCGACATTGACTTGGGCATCGCCGCCTACCACCGCCGCAAGCGACTTGGTGCCTCCGCCGGTGCGGATCATCTCGGTCTCGATGCCCTCGTCGGAAAAGTACCCGAGCTGCTCGGCGGTCAGCGTGGGCCAGTACAGGACTCCCCAGCTCGACATGACGATGGTCATCTTGTCCTTGGCCGCTGCGGCGTGTGCG
Source organism: uncultured Alphaproteobacteria bacterium (assembly GCA_963806735.1). GTDB lineage: Bacteria > Pseudomonadota > Alphaproteobacteria > Rhizobiales > Hyphomicrobiaceae > CADEFX01. The sequence continues at coordinate 66,952 of CAWEBE010000016.1, forward strand.
CTCAGCATCATCGCCGCTGCGGCCACTACCGCGCCCAGTGTTCTCAGTGTGCCTTGCATGGTTCGTCTCCTCCAATTCGTCTGCTTTTTGAGATCGAGTTTGCGCGTCAGCTCTTTCCTTGCCTGATGGCGCTGACATTCTTCTTGAAACCGTCGAGCAACATCTGAACGTCGCTCGAATAGGCGAGCAACAGAACTCCCGCCTCCTTCCACTGCTGCGCCTGCTCGTAGCTGGAAACCAGCATCGAGCAGTGCTTGCCGTGCTTCTTGGCGGCTGCGACGATCAGGTCGCGCTTCTCGTCCAGCACTTTTCCCTGGTTCGGCTTGCCGAACACGCCCAGGTCCTGCGCCAAATCCGCCGGTCCGAGCGTCAGCGCGTGGATGCCTGGCATGGCGGCGATCTCATCGAGATGATCGAACGCGCCGTCGGTCTCCAGCATGACGGTGACGAACACCTGTTTGTTGGCGAAGGCCCGGCGCTCCAGCTCTGTTCCCGCCGTGTCGTAGTCGTTGCCGGGACTGGGGCCGGCCGCGCCCCTGAGGCCAAGCGGCGCATAGTACGCCGCCGAGACGATCTCGGCGGCCTGTTGGGCGGTCTCCACTTGAGGACAATGAATATTCCACACCCCGATGTCGAGCAGGCGTGTGATCCATTCGCGATTGGCCTTGGGTGGCCGCACGACCAGCGCGAAATCGAGCGCCCGTGCCAGCACGGCCATGTTGGCGACGGTTTCCATCGACGGCGACGAGTGCTCGATATCGTAGCGGGCGAAATCGAGCCCGGCTGCCTTCAGCAACGGCAGGATTGCCGGATTGCGGATCAGGTTGATCCAGGTGCCGAGCTGCAGCTCGCCACGCTCGAGCGCCGCGCGCATGGGATTCGACTGCATTGTCCTCTCCTTCCTCACGCCTTGCTGGAGGCAATCAGCTCGCTTCGAGCAGCACCTTGCCGATGGTCGCGCGCGATTCCAGCAGCCGGTGGGCATCGCCCGCTTGCTCGAGGGGAAACACTCTGGCAACGGACACCTTCAGCGACCCGTCCTGGAGCCCGCCGAACAAATCATCGACGCGCTTCGCGATCTCCTCGCGCGTCCTTATGTGATGACTGAGCCTCGGCCGCGTGAAGAAAATCGAGCCCGCTGCAGCCAGGTCCATCGTGCCGACGCTCTCCACCAGCCCGCTCGTGTTGCCGTAAAGGACGCACAGGCCGCGCACGCGGACAGCCTTGATGCTGTCGTCGAGGGTGGCCTTGCCGATCGCGTCATAGACGACGTCGACGCCCTTGCCGTCGCTCCATGTCTTGATCTCCTGCAGAAACGGCGTGTCGCGATAGAGAATGATCTTGTCGGCACCCAACGACCGCACGAAATCGGCCTTCTCCTTCGAGCCTACCGTCGCGACCACAGAGGCCCCTGCCTTCTTCGCGAGCTGCACCAGAATATGGCCGACGCCGCCAGCGGCGGCATGCACGAGGCACGACATGCCGGCCCTCAGCTTGCCCGTGTCGTAGGCCAGGTAATGTGCGGTCAGGCCCAGCGAGTAGACGGCGACCGCATCGCGCAAAGGCAGACCGGCGGGCACCTTCATGACGCGCCAGCCGGCGATGACGGCGTACTCAGCATAGCTTCCGAGCGTTTCGGCGTAGACGATTGAGTCTCCGACAGCCACATGGTTGACGCCGGAACCTACTGCCACAACCGTGCCGGCTCCTTCACCGCCGATCGGCAGCGGCGGATCGGTTTCCAGCAGCGGCTTGCCGGCTCGATACGTTCCCTCGCGCTGATAGACGTCGCCGAAGGTGATGCCGGCATACTTGACCTTGACGAGAACCTCACCAGCCGCCGGCGTTGGCTGCGGCACCTCGCGCAGTGTCAGAACCTCGGGACCGCCTAGACGCGGCACGACGATTGCACGCATGTAAAAACCTCCTGCATTGAGCGGTCATGAGCTCGGTTTGGGACTTTCTCCGTCATCGTCGGCAATGACGGATATCTGGTCAGGGTCGATCTCCAGCGAGACACTCTCGCCCACGTGGCAGTCCTGGCCGGGCTCGGCGCTGACGATCAGGGAAGTACGCTCGGACAGCTTGACCGTGTAATCCCAATGATCGCCGAAGTAGGCGCGATCGGCGACCTCGCCGCGTAGCATGAGCATCCTCGGGTTGGTCGTGTGACTTATTGATGGTAGCAGCCGAATGCTGTGCGGCCGAACAGAAATGAGGCTCGACACCTTGTCCGCCGGGATCATTGGCAGCCTATCGGCAGCAATGGTAAAGGCGCCGAAGTCGAGCATGTCACCAGCGCGCCGGCCCGACAGGAAGTTGGTGCGGCCGATGAAGCTGGCGACGAACCGCGTGGCCGGCGCCCTATAGATCCGCCGCGGCGTATCGACCTGCTCGATGCGGCCGCCGCGCATGACGACGATGCGATCGGAGGCCACCATGGCCTCCGCCTGATCATGCGTGACGTAAACCGTGGTAATCCTGAATTCCTCGTGCATGCGGCGGATCTCGAGCCGCATCTCCTCGCGCAGATTGGCGTCGAGGTTGGACAGCGGCTCGTCGAGCAGCAGCACCTCCGGCTGCACGACGACGGCCCGGGCTAGTGCCACGCGCTGTTGCTGGCCACCGCTCAACTCCGAGGGATAGCGTTCCGCCTGAGCACCCAGGCGGACAACGTCCAGCATCTTGGTGACCCGCTTCCTGATCTCGTCTGCAGGCTGTCGGCGCAGCTCGAGCCCGAACGCTACGTTCTGATAGACCGTCATGTTGGGCCAGATGGCGTAGCTCTGAAAGATCATCGACATACCCCGCCGCTCGGGCGGCAGCACGGCCTGCGGGGAAGAGATGGTTCTCCCGTTCAACTCGATCGTTCCACGGGTCGGTGCGATGAAGCCAGCGATCATGCGCAGCATCGTCGTCTTGCCGCAACCTGAAGGTCCAAGCAGGGAGACGAACTCGCCCGCAGCAATGTCGAGCGAGAAGTCCTGCACCGCCGTGAACGTGCCGTAGTCGCAGCCGGCATTGGCGATCTTGAGCTTCGTCATCCGCTCGCTATCCCCCACGTCGCAACATGAAGTCACGCCCCATGACCAGCTGTCCGATGGTGACGAACAGCAGCACGGTGACGAGCAGAATGACGCCAAGTGCGGAGAGATATTCGAAACGCCCGCCTTCGGTCAGATCGAAAAACAGCACCGACATCGTGCGCGTGTCCGGGCCATAAAGAAACAACGCCGAGCTGACCTCGCGCGACGAGACGATGAAAACCAACAACCATGCTCCCATGAGACTGCGCTTGAGCAGGGGGATGAGCACGCGGCGCAAAGCAACGAATCGGCCGCCGCCTAAGATGCGCACGGCGTCCTCCATCTCCGGATTGACGCCCGCAATGGCAGCATTGGCATTGGCATAGGCGACCGGCAGGAACCGTGTGGTGAAAGCCAGGATGAGGATCGCCGCAGTGCCGGCGAGGGCAAACGGCGGCGGCGCATAGGCGGCATAGAAACCGATGGCCATGACGATGCCGGGCACGACGATGGGCGTCATGGCGATCAAGCCCAAGGCGCCGCTGAAGCGCATCAGACGCCGGCTGACGATGTAGGCGACCGCCAGCGCGAGGCCGACGGCCAGTGTGGCGGCAGAAGACGAATAGACAAATGTATTGAAAATCGATTTGACCGCGTGCGCGTGCTGGAAGAAGAGATAGCGGAAGTTGTCGAGGGTGAGGTTATCCAGATTGAAACCACGAGCCCATGCCTTGGCCGTGGCTGCCTGGAGGAGCACGAGATACGGCAGCACCACGGCGAGCGAGAGAACGAACAGGCTGTAGCCCAGGAAGACCCAGCGGACGGGGCCGAGGCGCATGAGCCGGCGCTCGCCGCCTTTGCCGGTCAGCGTGACGTAACCGCGTCGTCCGAGAATTGCCTTCTGCAGAAAGAACAGCGCCACCGTCAGCAGCAGTAGGGGAATGGAGTAGGCCGCGGCTACTTCGAGCCGGAGCGGATATCCGAAGAACTCCCAGAGCTGCAGCGGCACGAGATTGATGCGCGCCGGCAGCGCAATCATAATGGTCGAGCTGATGATCGAGATGGCCTCGAGGAACGTGATGATGGACGCGGCGAGAATGGCGGGCAGAACGAGCGGAAGCGTCACGCGCCGGGTGAGCGTGAACCGGCTCGCGCCGAGGATGTTGGCTGCATCCTCCATCTCGCTCGAGACCATGTCGAGCGCCGAGGACGTAAACACAACCGCATAAGGAAACGAATACAGGGCGATGATGAACACGAGACCGGAGAACGAGTAGATGTTGAGGATGCCGGTCTCGACACCGAAAAGGCTGCTGTAGGCCCTGTTGAGCCAGCCGGCATTGGGGCCGGCGAGCAGGATCCAGCTCATAGCGCCGAGAAAAGGCGGTGTGGCGAATGTCGCCAGCACGAGCACACGCACCAGCCCCTTCAAAGGCATGTCTGTACGCGACAGCGCCCATGCCATCGGCACGCCGAAGGCCAGTGCCAGCGCCGCCACGCTGACGCCGAGCAGCATCGAGTTGCCAATAGCTCTGATGTAGCGGGCCCGGCTGAAGGCCTCGACGTAGTTGCTGGCTGTCCACGCGTGCGAGGCCGGATCCTCGAAGCTGATAGCCAACAGCTGCAGCAGCGGGTTGGCGACCAGCGCAATGAGAATGGCCGCCAGCATGAACCAGACGAGACTGCCGGACCGCGGGCGGAACCGGTCCAGCACTCTCTCGAGACGGCGCTGTGGCATGATCGCCGTTCTCAAGTCAGCCGATGCCATGCAGAGAGCACGCACAAGACCGGTCCAGGAAAGGTCTCGGTATCCCGCTGCCGGTCATGCTGGCGGTCGAGTTGTCGTCGCAGCGGCGCTAGTGTCCCGAATCCGAAGTTCGCACTCACCTTGCAGCACCCTCATTTTGCGAACTCGGGATTCAAAGGGACACTAGCCTCATAGGCTTGTTAGTGCGGCTTTGGTTCAGAAGTTCCCTCGTGACCCAGCCGCAACGGATGGGGAACTTCTGAACCGCCACACTAGCCACCGAACATGTCGCGCCATTGGTCGGTCGATGTCTTCAGCTGCTCTGCGTAGTCGACGGATGGCAGCAGTGGAACGATGGCAATGTCGCCGAGGCGCTTGCCGCCCACGAGCGTGCGCTCAACGCCGCCCCGCACCGAGTCGTAATTGTTGTTGACGAGGATATCGGCGTGCTCCTCGCCGAGCAGGAACTCGGTGAACAGCTTGGCCATATTCGGCTGCGGCGCGTTCTTCATGATTGCGGTAAGCCCCATAATGAAGAGCGAGCCGTCGGTCGGATAGACCACGGCAATAGGATTGCCCTTGTCGATATTAGGCGCGGCAACGCCGTCGGGCATGGGCGCGACCAGGCGCTCCCCGGAATTGAGCGAGGTGATGGAATCGAAGGTCGAGCGCTGCACCAAGGGATCATTGGCACGAACGGCCTTGAAATAGTCCCAGCCCTTCTCCTTGGACAGCCAGGCCACGAGAGCCGCGTCGAAGCCGCTGAACCCCGGGTGGCCGACCGCGAGCTTTCCTTTCCACTTCGGGTCGGCCATGTCGGCCCAGCTCTTCGGTGCGTCGGCCGCACTGACGAGCTTGTTGTTATAGGCCATGGCCATGAGGCCACCACCGAAGGGATAAACGTAGCCATCGACGATGACCGGCTTGGCGGCTCCGATGATCTTGGTGGCGCTGGGCGGCACATAGCTGGCAAGGTGCTTGTCGCGCATCAGCAGGCCATAATGGTCGCCGATGCCGCTCATGGAGACGACGCTCGCGACCGTGTTGTTCGCGCGCAAGTCCTGGTTCAAGCGCTGGAAGATGCCGCCGGTGGTCGCCCGTACGGCTTTGACGGTAAGGCCTTCGTATTTCTTGGCGAAGGCCGCGGCCGTCTTGTCCGCAAGATCCTGGCCGTAGAAGCTGACGTACCACGTCATGGGGCCTTCTTGCCGGGCCGCTTTCTCGATAGCGGCGAGATCCTCCTGCGCCAGGGCGGAGCACGGCTGTGCTACAGCCAGTGCAAGTACGGCTGCGAAAGCGAGGCGTATGGCCGATCCTACCCTTGCCCGAAGCGCCATGTTGACGCCGTGGCCGATACCTCGCCCACCTCGCGTTCCGGTGGGCATGGTGCCCCTGCCCCTTGTCATGGCGTCGTCCTCCTGTCGAGATCGTTGCTCGTTGGACCGAGCCGGCGGCGGGCCATCGGCCGGGACATTGTTCAAGCTATGCGCCCAGCCGAAGGCAAGGTCTTGTACGATCTTGCTGCCGGCCGTGCCGGAGTGCTCCTTAGCGCTGTGCAGTATCGGACCATTGGGCTAACGTTCAAAGGGGCCGGAAGCTGGCTTGCGCTCCCCAGCGGAGCGCAGCCGCGGGGGGGTGGGCGGTGGTCGCGACGCGGCGCTGCACAATCGCACACCTTCGGAGGAAAGGCAGGGATGGCTACGAGCCGCGAGGGGACCAACGGTCGGGAAAAGCGGCAGGCCAGGCATTTTCAGCGCCATGCCGGCGGCCTCAGCGTCTACTACCACGCCAGCATCGAACGCCAGGGGCTCCGCCGCCATGCGCACGAGCAGATCCAGGTCTCCATCCCGCTTTATCAGCACAAGAGCTCCGGCGGCATTGCCTGCGGTCACGTCGATGTCATTCCCGGTTTCGAGGAGCACGCCATGGATTGGGGCGGCGCCCGAGAAGTGGTCGTCGTTCACTTTGGCTCGCCGTTTCTGACGCAAGCGATCGAGGCATCCAGCACCATCGCGGAGCGCCACGGGCGGCGCACCAAGCCCGATCCGTTCGTGTCCCAGGTGGGTCTGAACATACGGCAGGAGCTGTTGCGCCACGAGACCATCGACGAGTTCCTGCTGGCGTCGCTGGGCACCATTCTCGCGGGGTATCTCTTCAAGACCGAAGTGCTCTGGGACAACGACACACAATCCGCGTCGTGCCTGACCTACGAGCAATCGAGGCGTGCGATCGAGATGATGAATGCCGACGGCGGCGCGCGCGTATCGTTGATCGACATTGCGTCCGAGCTGGGGCTCAGCCAGTGGCATTTCTCCCGCCAGTTCCGCAAGACCACGGGGCTGTCCCCGTATCAGTTCCTGCTGCGCTCGCGTGTGGACCGGGCCCGGCGGCTGCTCGAACGCGGACATGCGATATCCGAGGTGGCGGCCATCACAGGCTTCACCGATCAGAGCCACATGCACCGCCATTTCAGGCGCATTCTCGGCACGACGCCAGGCAACCACCGACGCGACAAATGGCGCCGATCTGTGCCCGGACTATAATTGCGCTTCATGGTATGATAACGCAGACTTGTACCATTGGAGACATCGGGGGAATCGTTGACGTTCGACGCAACGAGCCGCTTGCTTCACAGCTTCGCGTATCGCCTGGCGATCGCAGTCGGCATGATGATTGCGCATGCGGCCTGCCCCTGGGGGCTGTCCGCGAGCGCATCGGATTTGCAGGCGACGATACCTGTGCATCTGGCGGCAGTCGGCGCCGGCGCGCCGGGTGAGCAGACCCACGAAGAGCTGATCATCGTCGCGGTCGACGCGTCGAACCCGGAAAGCCTCGACGAGGAGATCGCACAAACCCACAAGCTGCAACTCGTCAGGCGACTCGTCATGTCCGCCATCGGCCTGCGCGTTATCAGCTATCGCGCTGTCGGACCACAGTCCTTCGCCGAGGTCATCGAGCGCCTGCGTGCGGACAGCCGCATCACCAGCGCGCAGGTCAACGCCGTCTATCGGCCAGTGCCGCCGGCCATGCCGGACAAGAGGCTTACGAGCACGCCGCCCGGGCGCCCGGAGCACGGCGTCTCCGGAAAACGGCAAAGCTCGACCGAGGCTCGTTCGAGCAGTCGGGCAGCATCAGTAGGCGCAGCGTACAAGCAGGACGCAGCCAAAATAGGCGAAGCACCGCCGATGCGCATTGCCGCCGACGTGTTGGCGGGCGGCCTGTAGGCCGTCAGGGGCCCTCAGTACAGCTTCAACAGAACGCCGAAACGCCCCGACAAGTAGTCGTAGTCCGGGCTGTGATCCTGGCGAATGCCGGCCGAGAGCTGCAGCCATTCGCTGATTTCCAAGTCGATGCCGCCGGCGGCGAACAGGCTCGTGTCCGCATCCTCGAACGAGAAATCGACGCCCTGAATATTCACGTCATTCGCGTAGTAGAAGCGATGCGTAACGCCGGCCTGCACGTAGGGTCTCAGCGTATAGGTGCCGGCCGGGATCACCGTGAAGAGGCGGGCCGACAGCGTCCCGCTGAGGTGCTCGAGGACGTGCTCGCCGTAGGCGATGTCGAGCGTATCGTGATGCGCATCGCCCTGAGTGCGGTGATAGCCGAGCGTGCCGCGCACATCGAGGCGGAGGTCCTGCGGCAATGGCACGATGCTTCCCATGAACAGCGACGAGGTCAGACTGGACCCGTCGAAGTCGCTCTTGGCGCCGAGGACAGTATTCTCTGTCTGGGCTTCACCCCAACTGCCGCCCGCGGCTGCGCCGGCATACCAGGTGCGTGTCGTTAGCAGGGCAAAGCCGCCCAAGGACCATGCCCGAATGCTGGCGCTGCCTGCATCGGTGATGCCAAGGCTGCGCAGTGTGCTGTCGCCGCGGATATCGAGCTGCGAACTCGGAAACTCCGGCGCTGATGCCGACGTGAAATGCACCGCGCTTCAGGCCGACGAGCGGCGAGGCATCGAGGAGAATGCCCGGCATCATGGACCAGTCGGAGGAGTGGATCGGAAGGGTCGAGCCGGTCACGACACTATTGCCGTAGCTCGCCTGATAGCTGTAGCCGCCGTGATTGCCTGACCCGAAGGTCACGGCATTCCAGGTCCAGAGATTGGAGAGCGGCAGTGCGACCAGGCTTACCGAGCCGTTGTTGCTGGCGGACGGCGAATTGGTCGTCGGGCCGTCGCCCAGGGTGAGGCCATTGATGATCTGATCGATGGGACCGAGGAGATTGAGACTGACCGTATTGCTTAGGAGCTGATTGACGCCCGATACCTGATTCAGAAGCAGGTTCAACAGGCTGTTTCCCAATCCCGAAACCACCGGCAAGTTGGGGCCAACGATGCTGATGCCCGGCAGATTGATGAGCAGCAGGCGGTCGCCGGCAGGCAGGCTCAGGTTCGGCGGCAGTCCCTTGGTGTCGAGGAAGCTGATGTTCGGCAGGGCCAGCGCTGGCAATCGGACAGTCGGGCCACCCTTGTCGGGATCGATAATGGTGGGCAGCTTGATCTTGGGATCGATGAGGTTGGGGAGGGCAATGCTGATACCAGGCACGTCCGGCAATTTTTGCGCGTGAGCCTGACCGAGCCCAGCGACAAAGAACACCAGAAATCCAATCCACCAGATACGCTCGAACCGCCCGCAGGCCACGCCATATCCGATACGCTACTCACCCACAGCAGGTGACTATAGCGCCGCCACCCAGGCGTGCTTTTGGTAACTCGACGCGGCGGTGCTATTTGCCAAACACCTGTCGCCTTCCGATCACAGCGGGAGATTTTACGTGCTATGAGGCCCTACGGCGCAGCTCGCGGAACGATATCAGCCGTTGCTGCTGCTCGTCCCACAGCGTGAGACGCGCGTAGCGCAAACTCTGCCCCAGCGTTATGCGGCCGATCGCGTGAAGCTCAGGATGGTCACGCAGCACTTCCGGCAGCCTGTAATAGGGAATACGGCTGCACAGATGGTGGACGTGGTGCACGCCGATGTTGGCGGTGAACCATTGCAGGATCTTGGGCAGATCGTAGTGCGAGCTGCCGTGCAGGGCTGCCTCATGATGGGTCCAGGCGGGTGCGGCAGCCCAGAACGTGTCCTCGAACTGATGCTGTACGTAGAAAAGCCAGACGCCGATTGTGGACGCCAGCAACGTCATCGGCAGCTGTATGGCCAGGAACGGGCCGACACCGACAACCGCCATCACAGCCACGATCACCAGCGCGATCGCCACATTGTTCGCCATGACGCTCAGCCAAGCTCTGTGATCGCGCCACAGGCCCGCGGGAAATCTGTAGCGCACGATGAACAGATAGGCGGGGGCCACGCCGAACAAGACCAGCGGATGGCGATAGAGCCAGTATCCGAACTGCCGACGCCAGCTCAGCGCCTGGTACTCGCGCACCGTCAAGGTCACGATCTCGCCGATCCCACGACGATCCAGATTGCCCGAGCCGGCATGATGGCTGGCATGGGTGCGCCGCCAGAAATCGTAAGGCGTCAAGGTCAGGATGCCGAGCACGCGCCCGACCCAGTCATTGGTGCGGCGGCCGGAGAAAAAGCTGCCGTGACCGCAATCGTGCTGGATCAGAAACAGGCGCACCAGGAAGCCGGCGGCTGGCAGCGCGATGATGGCACTCACCCAGTAGCCGAGCCCGAGCGCGGCCCACATCAGGATCCAGAGGAGTATGAAAGGTCCAAGCGTGACCGTTAGCTCCAGAAGGCTCCGCGGAACGCTCGATGCGCGATACTTGATGAGTAGCCTTGCCCACTCGCGCGCGCTCTCAGCGCGCATCGTTGCCAAGCCGTCTGCCAAATGTAACTCCCCGTCGTGCAACTACAGCATTGTTGTCGATGGAAGCACGTGTCTCCCGTGGGACTATGACACGCTGCCTCGGTGCGTGCAGCTATAGCGGTCACCGCCCGCAATCAGCCCTAAATGTCGAATCGGATCATGCCACCAGCATCAGCCGCATTCCAGCTGCAAGACGCGGATTCCCGCGGGTGCGCGGATTCGCTCAGGCTCTATACGGATAAAGTTGCGCCCAGCCTAGTGCACCCGGTCGAGCATGATCAGCGTCGCCTCGTATTGGTCTTTCAATCCGCGAAAGAGCCGTTCGCGCGACGTCTCATGCCAAGCGTTTGCGTCGATCGTCGGGAAGAACGTGTCACCCGGCGGCGACGCATGCACGCGCGTCAGGTAGATGCGGTCCGCCTGCGGCAGCAGCGCCTGGAAAATCTCAGCCCCGCCAATGACAACGATCTCGTCGGCATTGCGCGCTGTGGCCAATTCCCGGGCACGTTCGAGCGCTGCATCAATGCTTTGCACAACGATGATACCAACGCCCCCAAAGGCGGGATCGCGCGTGACGACAATATTGTCGCGGCCGTCGAGGGGCCTGCCGATGGACTCGTAGGTTTTTCGGCCCATGATGACGGGTTTGCCCAGTGTCAGCCGTCGAAACAATCTCAAGTCGGAGGAAAGACGCCAGGGCAATGCGCCGTCTTTGCCGATGACGCCATTCTCACCCACTGCCACAACGAAGCAAACCGTAGTCGGCTTGCCGCTCACACCGCCACCTCGGCCTTGATGTGCGGGTGTGGGTCGTAGCCGGTCAGCTTGAAGTCCTCGTACTTGAAATCGAAGATCGACCGCATCGTCGGATCGATCTGCATGTGCGGCAGCGCCCGCGGGGGCCGCGAGAGCTGCAGGTCGGCTTGCTCTAGATGGTTCAGGTAGAGATGCGCGTCGCCCAGCGTGTGCACGAAGTCGCCGGGCTCGAGGCCGGTCACCTGCGCCATCATCATGGTGAGTAGCGCGTAGCTCGCGATATTGAAGGGTACACCGAGGAACACATCGGCTGATCGCTGGTAGAGCTGGCAGGAGAGCCGACCGTCAGCCACGTAGAATTGAAACAGGCAGTGGCACGGCGCCAGCGCCATGTCAGGGAGGTCGGCAGGGTTCCAGGCCGTGACGACTATGCGGCGGCTGTCCGGATTCGTCTTCAGAGTTCCAGTGACTTCCTTGATCTGATCGATTGTTCTCCCATCGGGCGTCGCCCAGGAGCGCCACTGCTTGCCGTATACCGGGCCGAGATCACCACTCTCATTGGCCCAGTCATCCCAGATGGAAACCCCATGTTTCTTCAGGTAGGCGACATTGGTGTCACCGCTGAGAAACCAGATCAGCTCGTGGATGATCGATTTGAGGTGCAGCTTCTTGGTCGTCATCAACGGAAAGCCGTCAGCGAGATCAAACCGCATCTGGTGCCCGAAGACCGACAGCGTGCCGGTCCCAGTGCGGTCGGATTTCTTCACACCTTCGGTTCGCACCCGGCGCATTAATTCAAGGTATTGCTCCATGGGAACATTCTAGTCCGATTCTTCGGTAGAAAAACCGCCCGTGTCACGCCGCTATGGGTGCAAACCGCAGCGCCAGCATCAGCCCTGAATTGTACAGCGCATGGCAGAACAGGGCGGGCAGCAGGCTCCCAGTTTTCCACAACAGCCAGGAGAAATAGAGGCCAATCAAGAACACTTCCGCGAGCCCCACGACCGAGTACCCCCAGTGCAGCGCGGTCCAGGCCGCTGTCGTCAGCACGGCCGCTGGCCAGAAACCCATCCTGCTGCGCGCCAGCGCCGATTGCAGGAAGCCCCGAAAAAGCAGCTCCTCCATCAGCGGCGCGCCGATGCCGATGGCCAATCCGGCGAGCAGCCAGGCATCCGACCTGATGAAACCGGCATAAAGTTGCAGATCGTCCAGCATGTCGGATGGCCGCAGCCAATAGACAAGCGCGTTGAACGATCCCAGCACCACCGCCATCAGCACGATGGCATAGGCCAGCGTGCGCATCCCGACGCCGTGCCCGGTCAGCCGCAGCACCTCGCGCGGGCGGCCACCGAACAGATTGGCGGTGCCCAGCACCAAGCCGACGGTCGCCGCCTGCGTCAGAAGCAGCCAGAGCATCAGAATCGAAACGGCGCTATCCGTGCCGGTGGCTTCGACAGGCCGCATGGGTAAATCGCGTGCCGCGAGCCCCGTCAGCAATGGAAAAACAAGGGCGACGATCGCCTGGGATACGAGGAGGATCAGCAACGTAGCCGCCGCCGCCCAGGTCGCATGCCAGGGCGTGTTGGGCGCGTAGCGCGCTGGACCACTCACGAATTCCACGAGACTCATTCGACCGTCGACCTCATACAACCCGTACAAATCACGATGGCCACTGGAACATCCATTAAGCAACGCGCGTGGCGCATGTGCAGGCGCTGTGGATGTGCAACCTTTTATTATGCCGTCCACTATCTTATATTGAGGGTGCCGGATTCGTCCGGCTATGGCGATAAATGGACGTCGTAATAAGCCCATCGGACCCGGGGGCAGTACCCGGCGCCTCCACCAAATGCCGCCGAGGACCGCAAGCGATGTGGTTCAAGGCGCGCATCTGAGATCAGGTGCATCCGCGAGAGCGCGGCGGCATTTGATGGGGGCGAAATAGGATCGACGAGGGTGTAAAGGGCGCGCTTTTGCCCGGCATGATACCGCCGTTATCGGGTCAATCAGAATAGTTGCCAACGACAACTATGCTGAGGCTGCTCTCGCTGCGTAATGCAGTTGGATTAGCCTGAACTTGAAGCCCTGGCGTGTAGCAACGTCAGGCGCGGTTCGGAGGGCACCGGGCAACAGGAAGCCCTCCACTTCCCTTTATCCCAGTAGTGCGGATATGGTGAGGCGGAGCAGGGGCCATCCAACGCTTCACATGACTTCGGGCCAGGACATCGATTACGAAGCGCTCGCACAGGACGCTATGCGGACCGTGGTGCGCAGCGTGTTGACGCGCGTCGCCAAAACGGGGCTGCCGGGCGAGCATCACTTCTATATCGCCTTTAATACCCAGGCGCCCGGCGTCGCCATCTCCAAACGGCTGAAGGAAAAGTATCCCGAGGAGATGACGATCGTGCTGCAGCACCGCTTCTGGGACCTCCTCGTCTCCGAGGAACGGTTCGAGGTGAAGCTGACGTTCGACAGCATTCCCGAACGGCTCGTGGTGCCTTTCAGCGCCGTCAAGGTGTTCTTCGATCCGAGCGTTCCCTATGGCCTGCAGTTCGAGGAATCCGAACTCACGTCGGAAGCCTCGCGCCGCCTCGGTGGCGAGGCCGGTACCGAGACGATGTCCGATATGCCGTCGGGACTGGCGCGCAACGATGGCCGCGGCCCGCCGCGCGGGACTGGGCCAGACCGGTTGGACAAGCGCCGCGAGCGTCCGGCCCGCCGCAAGTCGGACAAGGTGGTCGAGGCAGGACCAGGGTCGCAGCTAGAGCCTCCGGTCAAATCACCGCCCGCGCAGCGGCCAGCCGCTACCAAGCCGCAAGCGGTGCTGACGCCGGTAAAATCTTCCGACTCCCCTCCGAAATCTGATCAGCCGGGCAGCTCAAAGGTCGTGAGCCTCGATCAGTTCCGCAAGAAATAGCCAGTCGCCACCTCGGGGCGGCATTTCGCCATTTGTATGCGTGAGGCTTGCAATGACCCCGATTGGTCTCTTCAAGGGCGAGACAGCGCTCGTCACAGGCTCCGCCTCCAATATCGGCCGCGCTATTGCCGAGGCGTTGGCGCGCGAAGGCGCATCTGTGCTGCTCGCAGACGTTGACCTAACGCGCAATCAGGCAACGCGCGATGCCGTCGCCGCATTGGGCGCTAACGCCGAGACCATCGTCACGGACCTGTCCAGCAAGGATGGTTGGCGTGACCTGCTGGCGAAGGTCGGCAATCGCCGGCTCGACATGTTCGTGCACTCAGCCTCGCCGCCGCGCAAGGAGACGGACAGTCCGCTCACCGTTTCCGAGGAGACCTGGGACGGCATGGTCAACGTCAACGTGCGCTCGGGGTTCTTTCTGGCGCGCGAGATCGGGCTGGCCATGCAGCGCGGCGGCATCAAGGGCCGCAT
>CAWEBE010000017.1:0-18525 GCA_963806735.1 uncultured Alphaproteobacteria bacterium
CCGCGATCGGGACCGGATCCTGGCCCGGTTCGTGCCGACCCGTTCGTCGCCATGCCGACATCGACCGAGCAATACGTGAAAAGTTGACGAATACATGGCAACATAACGCATCGTGGGGAAGACGTCGCCACCGACGTTCAAAGCCTCGATGTGTCACGATCTGGAGCGGGGCAATCGGCTCGAGCTGGACTGGCTTGCGGGCAAGGTGGTCGCGCTCGGCCGTGAGCTTGGTGTGGCGACTTCGTTGAACGAGGCCGTCTATGCGATCCTCAAGCTGTATCGCATGGGCAACCTGCCTCCGATCAGTCGTAGGTCACCCGTACGCACGCGATCGGAAGGGTCTGCCTTTCACTCAATGTCCGAAGAGGGTCCAAAACCGGTAGTCAACGGAGCGGGATTTGAGCGACTGCTTTGCCGCCGAGAACGGACTTGGCGGACACGAGGCTCGACTGCCCACTCCACCTGAACGCTGACCAGCCGAGCCTGCGGCTTGCCGCTCCTGGATCGGGTTATTCGTCCGGATGATCGGGTACTAACCCGAATGGAGCGTTTCTCCGTCGAGGCAGACGATGGCTTGCTAACGGCGACCCGCGTCTCTCAACGCAAGGGGGAAATGATCGCCTGACGCACCCCACCGCCAACATGTAGAAACACAGCTATGTCAGCGCGTCGACTTACATCCATAGCCCTGGCAATTCGGTATTGGTGCTTGCCGGCTCCGGGCCAAAGCTTTCCATCTCAGCGCAAGAACTAGGTCAACTCGGCGCTCTCAGCGCCAGCGAGGGGATTTACATCGATCGGAAGAGTTTTGGCGTTGTCAGGGGAACCGCGAAGACCGATCCGGGCGGCGGATACCATGAAGCAGAAAGAGGTGCCATCATCATTCGCGCCGGCGACAAGCTCTACGTTGTGGACGCTGATCCGGTCGCGAGAAGCTTGTACAGCGGCTGGGCCGCAGATGCGTTCGAGGGGAATTAGTTGGCACGATGGAGACGACTACGGCGATTTTGCGTTGCCCTAGTCTTAGTGTGCGCATGGTCAGCCTCCGCGAGACGCCGCGCCCAACGACTAGGCTGTTGGGGGTCGATCAAGGTCAGGCCTTCTAGACGCCGCTGCCGTGATGCTAGACGCTGCGGAGCACTTGATGTTGGCGCCGCCAGACCACGTTTGCACCTGCGCAGCAATCCAATGTCTCACAAGCCCCCAGGTATTCGCGTACAGACGATTGTGCGCCTGGCGAAGCAAAGTACGGGCGCTACGGCTACCGGCGCATTCGCAGCTTGCTTGTGGAGGAGGGCTGGCACGTGAGCGTGAAGCGGGTCTATCGCATCTGGCGGCGGGAAGGGGCTGAAAGTTCCAAGCAAGCAACCCAAACGCGGGCGCCTCTGGCTCAATGACGGCTCCTGCATCCGGCTGCGGCCGGAACGGCCCAATCACGTGTGGTCCTATGGCTTCATGCAAGACCGCACCGAGGACGGGAGGCGCTTTCGCATGCTCACTGTGATCGACGAGTTCACGCGTCGCTGCCTGGCCACGGCGTGGCGCGCAAGCTCAGGTCCGACGACGTGCTCCACTGCCTCACAGACCTGTTCGTTGCCCACGGGACACCGGAGCACATTCGGTCGGACAACGGGCCTGAGTTCGTTGCCCGCAACGTGCGCGAGTGGCTCGGCCGGATCGACGTCAAGACACTCTTCATCGAGCCTGGCAGCCCGTGGGAGAATGGCTACTGTGAGAGCTTCAACTCCAAGCTGCGCGACGAGCTGCTGGCGGGTGAGCAGTTCTGACGCTGCATGAGGCGCAAGTGTTGATCAAACGCTGGCGACGTCACTACAATACGGTGCGGCCGCATTCCTCGCTCGGCTATCGCCCACCGGCGCCCGAGGTGATCTTGCCGCCAGCGTCTACCCGGCCTACGCTGCGCTCCGGCCAGCCCAGACGCTGGCCACGAGCGGCCGGATTCTAACGTAATCCTTGGTATCGCTACGTGGGGCAGGCCAGTGTGGTGCTGCCATCACCGGTAGTCCATACTGGTGGCGTCGCTATGTGGTGCCGCGGTTGGAACAAAGAAGACC
This sequence comes from uncultured Alphaproteobacteria bacterium, assembly GCA_963806735.1. Classification (GTDB taxonomy): domain Bacteria; phylum Pseudomonadota; class Alphaproteobacteria; order Rhizobiales; family Hyphomicrobiaceae; genus CADEFX01. The sequence continues at coordinate 2,076 of CAWEBE010000017.1, forward strand.
GCACCGACACGCGGCCTTACACCTCAAACAATCGATTGCGCCGGGGGGGAAGGCTAAGGCCTTATGCCCGGCGCATCGCGTCACTTCGGGGCCGTCTGCGGAATGATCCTGTCTCCGTCGGGCTGAAAAAGTATCCGCCTCCGAACGCGAAATAGGCGCCGATTGCAACGATGGCTGCGACGGCAATGATAGTCATCGTCTTCTGGTTCATTGTGGCGTCCCCTCCTAGCGTCTGACTGCGTTGCAACTCCGGGGACGGCTTTTCGTTCCTTTATGGCTTCGATTTTCCGGCCAGTAAGTCTGTTATGCCTTGGATCAAGGCGCGTGTCCGCGCGATTAGAGAGCGGTTCTGCTCAACGTCCTTAGCCATCTGACGCACGCGTTCACGTGCCTCAGTGACAGGATCATCGTCGATCGATTTCCGGGGTGGCGGCCTGCCTTGGTCCACGTCCCTGATTCCCCTCTCTTCCCCGCCCGGCTTAACGCCTGAAAGGCCAATCGGTTTCGTGCGAACGGCGCACCCCGCCGCGTCGCCGCGGTTACATTCGCTCTTTCAGCTCCTTGATTTTGCAAAGTTGCCAAATCGAGATGAAGTTCGGCCAACGTCCGAATACTGCTAGACCATGCGCGATGACACCGATGTCCCATCCAAGGATCGGCCATTGCACCCACCAGCCTGCACCCGACATGGCATTGATAATGAACAAGATCGCGTTGACGACGATGAAAGCGGCGAGGTGAATATAGAAGCCGGTCATGGCCTCTACCTTCTGTCTGGCGAGAGACAACTTCTCATGCTCGTCCATGGTGAGCTCCCTGTGACAGACGCGCCTGTTGGCGATCGCTGCCGTCATATCGGCTTTCGCCGGACCTGTCTTCCAATTCCGGTGCTAACGCCGCGACGGATCAGTGCGTCGCCGGTCTTAAGTCGCCAATTGCGGGTAGCTGCGCTCGACGACGCGTATTGCCTCGTCCTTGAGAATGTCGGTGATCACCTCTCCGGCAGCGACGAAAGGGTTCTGATGGCAAGCAACTCGCGCGCGCTGTCTATCGTGGTCGGTGTTTGCTTTGCGAACGCGGGCTCTATCAGCGTCCAAGCATCGTCCCGCACGCCGCGCATCATCTTGGACGGCTTGAGCGACGAAGGCACTGCGGTCGATCAGTGAGCGCGCTTTCGTCATGGTGCACTCTATCTACGCTTATTTGATCGTCGCGTCCTGTCGCCCGGCCATCGCGGCCGCTTGTCCTGATCGAGCGCCGCTACGTTCCATACGAGCGAGCGCAAGAGAGAAAAACGCCTGCGGCGCACAAGGCGAGGTATGCGACACGAGCGCAATAATCGCCCTGATTGGCAACATATTTGATAGTTGGTCTGTAGGCGAGGCGCTAATCCGCGGCAACACGGCATCGCTAAGAGCGGATTGGTGCCGGACGCTTCGGGGAGGCGCAGAAGCAGCCTGGATGCTTGTCACCGCACTTGGCTGCGCAACGCAGCACTGGCGTCCCGTGTAGGTCTTGCAGCAACAGAGCACATCCACCACCTTCCAACCCCCTGCCGCTGCGACGGGGACACGGCAAACGGCGCTGTCGAAATTGCTGGTCAGGCTTGACCCTGCTTTTCCATACCATAAGGTCAAGAGGAGCAACGAAAAGGCGATCGCAACGATTGTGGTCACCGGACGCTCTCCCGTTGCATCCCCTGCTGGCCAGCAACTGTGGGCTGCGAGTTAGGAGGAAATTAGGGCGCCCCCATCTGCTCGGTGCGAGTGTGCCGATCAAAGTGCCGTTCTCTACTTCCTCGCGTCCGCGGATCAACCAGGCGTGTGAGGCTCTAGCGGCGCTCAAGCCTCCAGGATTCGCGCACAGACTCGAAATTCCCGACCAGCCCAGGTAGCCAGAACGAGCGTTTGAGTCTGGACGGGCAAATTTGAGGCCCTGGCGTCGATGTTTGGTGCCGACGGCGGGCCAGAGCAGCCTTTCAGGCTGTCCGCTTTGATTATTGCCTGCAAACGAATCGAAATCGGTTGGCTATCTGGCCCATCTCTTCATCAGGCGGGCGGCAACCCGCACCAGTCGCTCATCCAGGATGTCCTCGTTGCGGTCGAGCTCCGCCCACAGGCGCTCGAAGGTCTTCTGCCGCATGCCCTTGGCCCGGTAGAAGCAGCCGTCGTCGATGCCCTTGGGGTTCACCGGCGAGAGCCGGGCTTCGATGCGGCGGATGTTGCGGTGAGCACGGTCGTTGGCCGTCAGGAATTGCGAGACGTAGCCGTAGCGCCGGCGCCAGTGCCTCTGGCTGGCAAACAAAGGCGCTCCTCTGGGCCGGTAGAGAACCGAGGCGCGATGCCCCGACAGCGGGCAGCGCATGTACCACTGCACGCCGCCAAACGGTCGGGGCGAGCAGACCAGGCCAATGGTCTGATCCAGATTGGGCGGAACCTGCAGGTGCAGCCAGCCCTCAGAGCTCTCGGAGAAGTAGGTCGTGAGGGTGCCTATGGCACCCTCGCTGCCGAAGCGAACGATGCTGCGGCCGCTCTTCAACCCATTCCTCAGCAGGGCATTCAAGTCGAGGCGGTATCCGGACTGCAAGGTGTTGCGCTTGCGTGGTTTGGGCATAGACGTGTCTTCGCATCAGATACGCCAGCACACGTGTGGTTCCTCACTCAGCCTTCACTGCTCTCAGTGATGGCTGCAGTGGAGCTTCGGGTTGTCCGCCAGCGCTCCCAGCGCCGTTTCTGGGCCTCGGCAATGCGCTGTCGGCCGCGACTGCTCGAGGGCCGGTCGATAGGCCGCCATGGTTGCGGCAGCGGCCGTTGGCTAAGGCTTTGCGCTGACACGGGGTGCCGGTTCGTGTCTTGGCCCCGCACCGCAGCTGCAAGGCCATTCGCGAAGTTGGCGCCGGAAGGGTCTTACGAGAATTTTGCGACTTCGGTGGATCTGGTGGTTCTATGACCCCATGACGTGCCCGCGCGCGCCTGCGCGTACAGGTGCAGAAATTGTGCGCCGGTTGGACGTGTCGTCGACACGGTCAGCCAAGTCTAGTGCTCCGGCCTTGCAGGAGGCCCGCCACCGTCGCCACCAGCACGTCAGGGCTTGCCGGTTTGGGGACCTGCGGTTCGCCTTCGGCGACCAACTCACTGAGCTTGTCTTTGGCTGGCGCAACGTCGCGCTGCCCGAGGCGCACACAGCACCACGGCGCGCGGGTTAGTAGCTAACAAAGGGAGAGTTCGAGCGAGCACCTAAGCCCGTCCGGATGGAAGTCGAAGACGGTCTCGCCGTGTCCCAAAGAAATTTGGTCAATCAGGACAGAGCCGAAGCCTTTGCGCTGCGGAGGAGCCACCGGTGGCCCGCCGCTCTCCCGCCAGCTGATCTTGACCTTGCGGTCGCTGCCGTTGCGGAGCAGCTCCCAAGCGACGTGGACCTGCCCGCTTCCGTTCGAGAGCGCTCCATATTTGGCGGCATTGGTGGCGAGTTCGTGCAAACACATGGTGAGCATCAATGAACTGTTCGCCGGCAGCGCCACGCTTGGACCATCGACAGTGATCCGGTCATGGCGGCTCGCCTCGAAGGGTTTCAAGGCCCGGTTTACCACTTCGCGCAAAGGCGCCTGATCCCAATTTTCAATGCTTAGCAGGTCATTCGCCTCGCCGAGCGCATGCAGGCGGGCCAGGAAGGCCTGCAGCTGATCCGACGGCGCGTTGCGCAACGTCTGGCTTGCAATGGCCTGCACCGTGGCCAGTGTGTTCTTGATGCGATGCTTGCTCTCGTTGAGCAGCAATTCCTTCGCCTCCTCGGCGCGCAAACGCTCAATGCTGAAGCCAAGCTGCCGGGCGATCGTGACAGCCAGATCGATGTCGGCCTCAGTGAAAACATGCGGCGTGGGGTAGTAGGCCATGAACTTGCCCACGAGCGCGCCCCTTGCGATCAGTGGAATGAAAGCAAGCGCCCCTATTCCTTCGGCCTTCACCGTCGCTTTCAACGAGGCGTCGAGCTCTGCACGCTCGATATCGTCAATCGAGATCGGCTGCGGGTTGCTGCTGTCTCGCGTCCATGGCGAGTGTCCTTCGACCGCCCGCCGATATCCGTCCGACAAGCCGCGCCACGCCACAAATTTCATGACCCCGGTGTGGTCGAACATCAGGATCGATGCCCGGTCGCAACCTAAGGCGCGCGCAATAGCATCGAGGCCAGCCTCGTGGACATCATCGATGGACGCGGCGCGAAAGAGCCTGTCGGTGAACTGATAAAGCGTCGCTTGGATTTCTTCACTGCGCTTGCGCTGTGTGATGTCCCGCCCAATCTTGGAAGCGCCCACCACCGTGCCTGCCGCATCCAGGATCGGCGATACCGTCAGCGCTATTTCCAGGCGCCGCCCGTCCTTGCATTGGCGAACGGTCTCATAGTGATCAAGGCGCTCTCCGCGCTTGATGCTCGCAAGTATGCTGAGCTCCTCGTCCTGGCGCTCCGGCGGGATGAGAATGGTAATCGCCTTGCCGATGACCTCTTCGGGCTCGTATCCAAACAGCTTCTCCGCCCCGTGATTCCACGTGGCAATGATGCCGTTCAGGTCTTCGCTGATGATGGCATCGTCCGAATACTCGACGATTGCAGCAAGGCGCTGCGCATGGCTCTGGCCAAGCGCCTCAATCGTCGCGCGCACGCCCTGATGCAGTCGCTGGGCCAATCCGCCGAGTACCCCCGGCCGCTCAGCGTGGCTGCCTGCAGGTTGCTGCTCGTCGTGGATTTTGTCCACGCTCATCGAAAGTGCAGAGTTATCCCTGTCCCTGAGAGGTAAGCGCCTTGAGCTGGCCAGTCAGCGCGCGGCTCCTGCACTGCGCTATAAGAGAACCGGCGCTGACCCCCAGCCTGCATAAAACTAGGCCAACTAAATGGCGGTCACAACGGCGAACATGGTTAGAAATCCTACGCTTTCATCTGTCGCCCTCGGCGAGGTAGGCGCCGTTAGCGCTCCTGCTCAGCCCCTTGCGATCAATGATGGTAACGGTGCCCCGCCGGTGGGTCATCCATCCCCTGCGTTCAAGCTCCTGCAGCGCAATAGTGACCCCGGGGTTGCGGCGCCGAGCATGACCCCGAGGAACACGTGAGTGAGGGAGATTTCATGGTTGTAGAGGCGATCATCAGCCAGAAGAAGCCAGCTGCCAACCGCTCCTCAATCTTGTGACGCCTTTGTCGGCACGAGGTGGGTCGGCCGACACGCCACGTTCGTGCGTCTAGGGCTGGGCGTGGGGTCAGCGATGCTCAGGGCTTTGTGGTTCGATCAGACACCCATCTTGGGCGACGAAACTCGTGCATCGCCGCCACGACATCTGACGCGTCTTGCTTGTCCCTGGCCGATAGTAGCCAGTCCCCGCCCTCGCGAAAGACCAGCATGGTGCTGTACATTTCGGCCCTGGAGCCGGCGTTTATATTTTTGTGGATTCTGGCTTCGACAATTGCAGAGAGCGGTCGCTCTACCGGCTTCATTACCCAGAAGAGAACCTTGCGCTGCAACGTGGCAGTACCCGCCGCCTTGTCGAGCACAACCGTCGTCGAACCGGATTGCAGGGTAATTCGCTGCTGGCCAAGGGCGATCCTGATCATGTCCGGCTTACCTCATTTTGAGGCGGGCTCGAAGCGTGTGGCGTTGCCGAGTAACTGGGCAGTCGCTTCGGCTTGGTCAGCATTCGGATTGGTTCTTCATCGTCGTGAAGCGCTCGACGCGCTGTTTCGATGAAGCGCTCCGAAGGCGCGCTTGATAGTGCTCACCTTGCGTGGCGTAAGGAGCGACGCTTCTCTCATGCTGAGAGTGGCGATTGGCGTGAACCTTCGCCAAAGAACAATGCCTTGGCCGCCAGGCGTGGCGATAGCATCTATCGCAATGAGCAATTGCCTGAACTGATACGGCAGCGATCCTTCAAACGCTTGTTGTCCGTCCACCCTCACCCCCTTCGTATGAGTTGAAGACACATTCGCATCGCACCCAGATCGCCATGCCGATCCTTTCTCCTGGAGATGTTCGCGGGCGCTATGGGTTGCGCCTGCACTGACGGGATTTTTTAGCCGGATAGACGGCCCCAGGTTGCCAATATTTGTTACTCATTCTTGAGGGCGCCAGGTTTTTTTGGGGGAGGTACGCGGCGCGGGGAAGGGGAGCAATCAGTTATTCGCGCTGCGTCGTGCCCTTGCCTTGCCTGTGATCCGGATTCACTTCGTTGAGTGCCTGCAAGAGGGACAGCCAAGCCATGATCGCCCTCGGCGCTGTTTGCCCGACACGGCATATTCCGCATTGTAAAAATCGCCGGTGAACCGGTTGGCGCCAACGCGCGCTAGCGCCGCAGTTTGGGCGACGCGGACAGAAGCGGTCGCACATTGGGCGCTCATGCCAAAGGTGTCGTCGGATTGCCGTCGAAAGGTCGCCCGACATCGCGCGTTTTCTGTGGCTCCCGACGGGAGTGTAACTCGACCGCTCCCTCTCCAGGACCCGTCAAGGCCCGCCTGCTGGCCGTATGCAGGAAGCGAGAGGCTGAGCACTTCCTGACCAAGACGCTACCGGAGGTCGCCGCGGAGATGGCGCTCTCAGTGCTCGCCTACAATCTCACCCGGGTCATGAACATCGTTGGCATCAAACCGCTGATTGCCGCCATCGAGGCCGACGCCCTGGGCATCCCCTTTGCCGCCAACCGCAGGTCGCTGAGAAACCACCCCCGGAACGGGCATTAGAAAATCGAGGCTGGCAGCAGGGCCAGAAGGCTGGCACCCACTGCGGACAGGATCACCACGAGCCACGGCGTCATCTGCCACATGTACAGCAGCAGAAAGGCCGCGATGGCGAGCGCGAAGTCCTTGGCGCTAGTGATGCCTGCCGTCCACACGGGGTGATAGAGTGCCGCCAGCAGCAGCCCGACCACGGCCGCATTCACGCCACGCAAGGCCGATTGCGCGCTGGCCTTGCTCCTGATCTCCTCCCAGAACGGCAGCGCGCCGACCACCAGCAAGAACGACGGTAAAAACACGGCCACGAGACACAAGACGGCAATACTCCAGCCGCCGATTACGGCACCGAGATAGGCGGCAAACGTGAACAGCGGGCCGGGCACAGCCTGGGCAGCGCCATATCCGGCCAGAAACTGGTCGTTCGTCACCCAACCGACAGGCACCACTTCCGCCTGCAGCAGCGGCAGCACGACGTGGCCCCCGCCGAACACGAGCGAGCCGGCACGATAGAATGCATCGATGAGGGCGATCGGCTGGTTGTTCGTCTGCGATGCCAGCAGCGGCAATCCGATGAGCAGTGCAAAGAACAGGATCAAGGCCCCAGCGCCGGCTCCACGACTTACCGACAGCGGTAGGGAGGTGTGATCGGAAGGTGCTGCAGTGCGCATCAGCGTGATGCCGGCAAGAGCGCCGAGTGCAATCGCCCCGACCTGTCCCCACGCGGAGGGGAAGGCGAGCGCGACTACCGCTGCTGCAACGGCCAGCGTTGCCCGTTCTTTGTCGGGTGCCAGCGAGCGCATCATGCCGAGCACCGCTTGTGCGACCACGGCCACGGCGGCCACCTTGAGACCGTGCAGCCATGGGCTCCCATCGGCACCGCCAATCGCTGCGACGCCGAGGGCAAACAGCACCAACGCGAAGGCCGACGGCAAGGTGAAGCCGGTCCAGGCGGCGAGCGCGCCGAGATAGCCCGCCCGCGACAAGCCGATGGCGAGACCGACCTGACTGCTGGCCGGACCGGGCAGGAACTGGCAGAGCGCGACGAGGTCGGCGTAGGCGCGCTCATCCAGCCAGCGACGGCGCGCCACAAACTCCTCGCGGAAGTAGCCGAGGTGTGCGACCGGACCGCCAAAGGAAGTCAGGCCCAGTTTGAGGAAGACGAGAAAAACTTCGCCGGCGGTGCCGGCTTTTGCCTGTGGAGTTATGTCAACTCGCTCGTCCATAGGGCGCCGCCCCTCTCCGCGCACCGCTTGTTAATGTGCTTGCTGGCTGTGCTGGATCAGCCCGTGCACCAGCTTGGCCGCTGGCTCTCTAAAGGGTGGAAACTACGTCGCACACCTACGCGTATTTCACCAGCTTGCCGGTTCAGCGTCGATGATAGGCGCCCGAACGTGCCAGGTAGGCGACCAAGTCGGCGCGCTCCTGCGCGTCGCGCAGCGGCGGCATGCTCATGCGCGTGCCCGGGACAACGCTGTCTGGATCGGCGATGTAGAGGTCGAGCGTAGCGGCGTCCCACACCAGTCCGCTGGCGCCTTTCTCCCGCATGGCGTCCGAATAGTCGAAATCCGTAATCGCGGCCGCCGGCCGGCCCATGATCGCAAACAAGCTTGGGCCTTGCAGCTTCGCCTTTTCGCCTGGATCGACGGAATGGCAGGCATAGCAACGCTTGAAAACACGCTCGCCACGCGCGGCGTCGCCGTCCACGGCGAACGCTGCGCCGGGCAACAGTGCGACCAGGGAGACGATTGCCCGCAGATACGGGACGGCTGCGTTGGCCACGCCGCGTCAATTCGTTTTGACCGGATAGCGGATCACGCGGATGCGTTCAGTGCCCGACTCCGCAATCCACGCTTCACCCTTGCGGCCGAGCAGCTGGCGCACATTGGAATTGGGCCGATCGCTCGCGAAGCTCTCAAACTTCTCGGTCTCGGGATCAAAGCGCACGACCGCATTGGCCGTCCATTCGGTGAGCCACACCTTGTCATCGGGATCCACCCAAACAGCGTAGGTGCGAGGCTTATCGCCCGGCAGCTTCCACTGTTTCCAGCTCCTGGCCGCGGGATCGTAGACACTGACGTTGCCCGAGTTCCATTCGCTGACCCAGAGCCGGCCCTTTGAGTCCGACCAAACGCGGCGCGCGCCTTGGTCCTTGGTCGGAGGCTCATAGACTGTCGCCGCGCCGCTCTCGAGATCGACGTTGGCGAGGTAGCTGCCAGCGAGGGACACGAACCAGATGTCGCCCTTGGGCGTGCCTGTGATGCCGTAAGCACCACGGCCCTTGGGCGCGTCCCAGACCTTCATGTCGCCGGACTTCGGATCGAGCCGACCATAGATGCCATTCTGACCGGTGAACCAAATGCGTCCGTTGCCGTCGAATGCTGCAGTGTTGAGGTTGGTGTAGGGCATGCGCTCGGGCGGCAGCGGCCACACCCTCACCTCTTTCGTCCCAGGATCGACGCGCACGATGGCATTCTGTCCGCCGTCGGTGAACCAGGGCGCGCCGTCCGGCCCGACGATGACGCCATGCGGCGCAGAGTTCTTGCCCAACGCAATACGCTCGATCTGGCCGGAAGCTGGATCGAGCCGCCCAGCAATGCCAGCCTTCTGGCCAGCAAACCATACCTCTCCCGACGGGCCGACGGCCACGTCGTGAGGGTAGTCGCCTTTCGCCAACTCGTAGTACCGAGAGTCCTGCGCCCCGGCAGGGCGCGGCATCAGCATCAGGATAGCGGCAAACGCCAGCAGCAGACGGTGCATGATGACCCTCCATCGCCTGACTTCAATCGGTCAATCCGTTGCACACTATACAGTCTCACCAGATTCAAAACATGGTGAGGCCCTGTCGCTCGCGGGGTCCGCTACAGCGACCAACACCGATGTCGCGCGTTTAGCGAGAGCCAGATCCAAGGAGGAGAACTCATGTCCACTGTCAGCGTGCGCTATTTTGTAGCCGACGTGGATGCGGCAATCGTCTTCTACACCCAGCACCTCGGCTTCAGTGTCGCCGTACGGCCGGCGCCCAGCTTCGCCATCCTCGCGCGAGGCGATCTGCGCCTCTTGCTCAATGCAACGGGCGGACCGGGCGGCGCCACCCAGCCGATGCCGGATGGACGCCAACCTGAACCTGGCGGTTGGAACCGCATTCAGCTCGAAGTCGCGGACCTGGAAGGCGAGGTCGAGACGCTCCGCAAGGCTGGGGCACGATTCCGCAACGACATCGTGACCGGGTTCGGCGGCAAGCAGATTCTCCTCGACGACCCGGCCGGCAATCCCATCGAGCTGTTCGAACCGCCGGGCAAATGACAGGATACTGTGCCGTTGTAGGTGAACTCTGCCCATGTGCCCGAAGCGCGCCTCCACTTCAGCACAGCTGTGCCCCAGGATGGTGGCCGTATTGTTTGGCATTTCGCTATCGATCAAATGGAAGCGCGAGGGTCAGTCTCAACGGCAGTTGTTGGCACTCATTCGCCGTGTGAAGCGGAATACTGGTATGTCGGATAACGAGCGCAAAACGGACGTGGTGATTGGGTGCGTTGACGGTGAGTTGTGACCCAGACCGGACAAAGACGGTTTGAACGCCGAGTGTCGGCCCGCGTTGCTGCTTGACGCCATATGAAGTATGTTTTCGGACATGCAGAGCACCAGTTTCGAGGACGCGCTGTCTGCGCGCGTCGACGACATGCTCGACGCCTGCACCAGGTGCGGCGCTTGCTTTGCGGCGTGCCCGATCACTGAACCTGCAGGCCTGGCGGCGGCGGATCCGTCCGCAACGGTTTCGGGCGTGCTCGACATTCTGAGGCTCGGTGCGGGAACGGCCGAGGCCGAGAAATGGGCCAAGGCCTGCACGCTGAGTGGCGAGTGCATCAAGGCCTGCGATTATGGTGTCAACCCGCGCTTCCTTCTCGCGATGGCGCGGCTCGCGCTCACGCGCAAGGGGAGCGAGACGCTCGCGCGGCGCAAGCGCGGCGTCGACGCCTTCAGGAAGATGAGCCAGGACGTCAGCGTGCTTTCGCAGCTTCAGCTCTCCGAGGAGGCCTTGATCCGGCTCGGTCAACGACCGTCCAGGCAGCCGCCACGCGTCGAATTGCCGGATCTCGTGTTCTATACGGGCTGCAACGTGTTGAGGACGCCGCACCTGGCGCTGCTTTGCCTCGATATCATGGATGTTCTTGGGATCGACTATCAGGTCATGGGTGGACCGTCCCACTGCTGTGGCATCCTGCAGCTACGCGCCGGCGATACCGACACCTCGTCACGTTTTGCCGGCAACACCATTTCCAAACTGGCACAGTCGAAGACTGGCGAAGTGCTGTCGTGGTGCCCAAGCTGCTTCGTGCAATTCTCGGAGAACATGCTGCCGACTTTCGAACGTACGACCGGAGAGAAGCCATTTGAGCTGACGCCATTCATGCGATTTCTGCACCGCAATCTCGATACGTTGCGGCCGATGCTGAAGAACCGCGTCGAGCTTGACGTCGCGCTGCATCGGCACCCGGGGGTGGCGGGCGTCGCCGAGGCAGCAGAAGAGTTGTTGCGCGCAGTCCCCGGCGTCACCATCGTCAAGCTCGACGTCCCGGCGGTCGGTCTGCAAAGCAACAGCCTTGCATCGTTGCCTACGTACCAGAGAGAGCTGCACCTGAAAGAGCTGGAGCTGGCCGCGAAAGCCGGCGTCGACGCCCTGATATCGGTCTACCATACCGACCATCGCGAGTTGTGCGCGCATGAACGCGATTGGCCGTTCAGGATTCTCAATGTCCTCGACATCGTCGGTACCAGCATGGGGCTGCACCAGGACGATCACTACAAAACGATGAAGATCAAGCAGGACGTCGATGCGATCATTGGTGACGCCTCGGATCTCATCAAGCGGCACGGCGTCAACCTCGACACCGCGCGCGCTGTGATCGTCAATGGCATGCTTGGAGATCAGCCGCTGCCCCTGCGGGATACCCGACAGCGACCTTGAGCTCTTCATGGTTGGTGATTAGCCGAGCAATCCAAGGTAATGCGGCAGACGAAGCCTCCATGATTGCTCACTGCGCGGCGCGCAAATGTCGGCTAATGGCACAAAGTCCCCGTCGAGACCGATGCTCGTCACTTCCGCTCATGAAGCAAGATCGGACGTGCTGACTGCGCAGCGCCGAAGGCAGAACTTGAACCGAAACGGTCATCGGCGAAAGGCGCCGCCTCGCGTCAGGACGAGTGCAATGCCTCCGAGCATCAGCATGGAGGCGACAACCACTCGCATTGTGAGCGGCTCCGATAGCATGGCTACACCGCCCAGTGCGACAAGCGCCGGCATCGACAACTGCACGGTCGCCGCATGGGTCGCAGGCAACCCGCGCAGCGCAAGATACCACGCAATATAGCCGAGCCCGGTTGCGATGCTTCCGGAAGCTATGGCGACGAGTACACCGGGCGTGGTTGCCTCGAAATCGCGCGCAGCAAGCAAACTGACTACAACTGCGGGCAGCATGCAGCCGATTAGGTTGGAGGCGTTGGTCTCCACCGGATCGTCGGCACCGCGGGCAAGTAGGGAGAAGAACCCCCAGGCGATGCCGAGAAGCCCATCAACACCGCACCAAGCGGGTCCGGCGCGCTCGCGCCAGGCAGGACCAGATAAATGAACCCTAGGTGCGCCCAGCCAGGCCGGTCCATTGCAAGGCGGAAAATCGTTCACCCTCCCTGAACGCGACGCTGAACATGGTCAGCTGGACGGCTCCGATCAGGATGAGGCCGCCCGAGCCTGCATCCAGTCGCAGGTACACGAACAAGAAAGAACATCAAGTAGGCGAAAAGAGCTACGATCGAGTGAGAGTTGGCCCGGTTGAGCCTGGAAGGCGACCCTGTAGCAGCCAGACCATAAGGCTAAGCATGGCAGCTGCGGACACCACGCGCAGTGTCGTAAACGTTGCCGCATCGACAAGTCTCGGTGCCAAGGCCAACCGGCACAGCAGCGAGTTGGCGGCAAAGCAAAGCATTGCCGCTGCTGTCAACATCAGCGTTCGCAAGGTATTCCACTTATCCGGGTGGGCACCGCCCCTCGCTGCATGTCAGCCTGTGGCAGCGAGTGCCGCGCTGCGCTGGTGGATGTGCTCGGCGATTCGGGCGGCGTCATCTCCGACGCCCGCTAAGAACGAAGAGTTCATCTTGGACAGCCAGGGCAGGCCGAGGAAATAGATGCCCGGCACTGGGCCAACGCCATGTTCATGCCTTGGCGCTCCATTGGCATCCAGGACCGGCAGGTCGAGCCAGCCAAAGTCGAAGGTATAACCCGTAGCCCAGATCAGAGAACCCAATCCAGCCTCACGCGTATCAAGCTGCCTCGTGGGCGTCACGATGCAGGGAGGGTCGGGAAGCCTGACGCGCGCCGTCAGCTCCTCGGGCAGGCTCATTTTCTTGTGCTCCACATATGCGTCCACCAAGTCGAGGAAAGCATAGTAGGCAGCATCCCCGTAGCTGACGCTCTGATCCAGATCGTTGGCAAACTCCAGAGTTCGTCCGCGCCCGGACTGGAGTTGGCCAAGAAGCGTGATCCCTTGATGGGCGAACGCACGAAAATCGATGGTATGGCCGCCATAGGCGCCCGTGATAAGCGGCAACGTGGCATCGGTTGCGCGCTTCTCGACCGGCGTTCGGTCAAGCCCTATTTCGGCAAGCCACCAGATCAGGTCGTGCCCGCGGTACCGGCGTGGCATGCGCTTGTGGCGCCCTACGGACAGATAGACGTTCCGGCCGGCGCGAGAGAGCTCCTCCGCGATCTGGGCGCCGGATGCGCCCGAGCCGACGATCAGAACGGCGCCGGAGGGAAGCTGCTGGGGTCCTTTGTATGCGCTGGCATGCACCTGAAACAGATCGCAGTCATTGGCAAGCAGTCGAGGAACCACGGGGCGCTGATACGGCCCGGTGGCAATCACGACATTTCGTGCAGCGATGGAGCCCGAGGAGGTCTCCGCGAGGAACCCTCTTCCGTCCTCGCTTCGTCGCAGCCGCGCGACGGCGACCCCGCAGCGGACCGGCGCGTTCACGCGGCTCGCATAGTCCTCCAAGTAAGCGACAATCTCGTTGCTCGTCGCGAATCCGTCAGGCTCCTCGCATGGGAACGGGAAATCCGGCAGTCGCACCGACCAGTTTGGAAACTGAAACCTGAGGCCATCCCACCGCTCGTGGCGCCAACGCTCCCCGATCTTGCCGCGCTCGAGCACGAGATGCGGACAGCCGCGCCGGCTGAGCATATGGCTCATCGTCAAGCCCGCCTGGCCGCCGCCGACAATCAGTGTCTCCACGTGCTCTGCGACCATGGCGGAGACCCTCCTTCTACTTGTAGTATCTGACCTCACAGACCTGGTCCCCGACATTGGTGACGAAACTCACTTTTTGTACGGGCGTCGTGTCGCCGCGGCACAGCCACACGTACATGAAGGAACGCAGCATGTTCTGCGCCTGCCCGCCGGCGCTTGGACCTAGTGCGTTGGGACGAAGCTTGATGCATGCGCGGGTTCGTCCGTAGCGATATCTTTTTACAAGATTGTTTAGCTTGGCTAACATTTCTGCATGGCGCGACCACTCCCACCGTTGAGTTCATTGCGATCCTTCGAGGCTGTCGCGCGGCAACTGAGCTTCAGCAAGGCCGCCGCGGAGCTGCACGTCACGCCGGGTGCTGTCAGCCAGCAGATAAGCTCACTTGAGAACCTCCTCGGCACGAGGCTGTTCGACAGGACCAGGCGCTCCGTCGCGCTTACCGATGCAGCCATGCGCATGCTGCCCGACATCCAGGCGGGCCTCGAAATGCTTACGCGGGCGATCAGCCGCAAGACGTCGCCGGCTGGCGAGCGGACACTGACGATCAGTGTCGCGCCCTCGTTTGCCTCTAAATGGTTGTTGCCGAGGCTGCCAACGTTTTACGAGCGGCACGCGGATATCGATTTAAGAATCTCGGCCACGGTCGGCCTCGCGGATTTCAAGCGTGACAAGGTCGATCTCGCCATTCGGCTGGGCCATGGCAGGTATCCCGGGCTTCACGCGGAGCCGCTCTTCGCAGAAGCTCTCACCCCGTTCTGTTCGCCTGAGCTGGTCAAGCGCAAGGGGCCGCTCAGGAAGCCGGATGATCTCAAAAGGCATCAACTCATCCATGACACGTCGATCCCCGGTGGAGGCGAGCACGGAGCCTGGGAGCAGTGGCTTAGGCGCGCAGGCACGAAAGACGTATCTCCGCATCGGGGTGCCAGGTTCACGTTGGCGGAGCTTGCGATGCAAGCCGCGATCGACGGTGCCGGCGTCGTGCTCGGGCGTGTTGTCCTGGCGGAGGGCGATGTGGCCGCGGGCCGGTTGATACGCCCGTTCAAGATCGCCCTGCCGCTGGATGTCAGCTATTTTCTGGTGCAATCCAGCGACAGCCCTCCGCGCCACGAAATCCGGTGTTTCCGTGAATGGCTTTTTGGCTCGCTCGAGCGTTCGCGCACAGTCCGCCATGCACCTCGGCGGCCATCCAGGACGGATTGAAAATTAGAGCGGATTGGGGGCAGATGCCGATCGTTCACCAGGGAAGATGCTTGTGTGGCGATGTTCGCTACCAGACGTTCGCAGAGCCGCTACGCGTCACCATTTGCCATTGTCGGTTCTGCCAGCGGTTGACGGGGTCCGCCTATCTGGTTGAGCCGATTTTCCGCAAGGCAGATGTTGTCTTCGAGGGTACTGCGGCTAAGACATACGAGCATCGTTCCAACTCGAGCGGCAAGCGCGTAACGCTTAACTTCTGCGGCAGGTGCGCGACAACGCTCTACCTCGACCTCGAACGCTTTCCGGACGTCCTGGGGCTGTGCGGCGGTACTTTCGACGATCCCGACTGGTTCGACCGCAGTGCAGACAATTGCCGTCACATCTTCATCCGGTCAGCCCAACGAGACGCCATGCTTCCCGCGGGCGTGAACCTTTACGAGGGACACGCCATCAACCTCGACGGGCGTCCAAACCAGCCGATTGTGCTGGCCCATGCGCTGACATCATCGAAAGTGTCAATGCGATAACCTCTCACGTCAGCGCAGAGCTGACATTCTGGAGATCGTGTTCGCCTCACTGCTGCCATTAGCGCAGACCCGCGGCGACCCAACACAAAGCAGCAAAAAAAATGCGGTCAGCGGGAATAATCGTTCACTGACGTAAGTCTCTGCAGACGGGGCCAACAAAGCACCCGCAACATCCGTTGCAGCGCATTCCGCAGCGGTGGTCGCCAATCCACACGCGGTACTCAGACCGCATCGTTGCGCACATAACGACGGTGTCACGGTGCCTTGACAGCACCCCACGTATGCTTTTGCGACCAATGCCAGGGCTCAGGGAGAAATTGTATGTTGAGACCTCCCTATAATGTCCCTCCTGCGGTCCGCCTTCTGCAATCCTCGGTGCTTGTGGCCTTTGCCATTGGCGTGCTGCTGCTGGGCCTGTATGCGGATGGCGCATCGCCCAGGGTGGCCACCGAGCTGACCAGCTCCATGGCCGTCGCCGCACCGTGAGACCTCATTCCGCCGTGCAGGAAATCACGCATGCTCCGGGGTATCGCGCTGTTGCTCGCCTTCCAAGCTGCCGGTGAGCTGCTGAGCCATCAGCTGCAACTACCGATCTCCGGTGCCGTGTGTGGCATGGCTCTGCTTCTGGCGTGGCTCATCGCCAGAGGCAAAGTTCCGGACGATGTGACACGCGTGACCGACGCGCTGCTCGCCAACATGCCCGCCGCCGGTCG
>CAWEBE010000018.1:0-198695 GCA_963806735.1 uncultured Alphaproteobacteria bacterium
GGAGGCGGGTATGTCCGCACCTGTCACGAGGTCCAGCCTCAACACGGGATAAAGCTATTGCTGCGGGGGCAGCTCCATCCAGTGTTGCCGGCGACCCAAGCCAGAGCCAGTAGAGCATGCGCGTGCGGCACAGCCCGAGCCGGGGTCGCACCGCCCACAGATCATCAGGGCAAGGCATAGGGTATCCCCAATCCGGGGGAGACCGGACCCGTCAGAAGCCAAAGACCTCGCGCGCCATGCGGAAGGTATTGGCGTAGCCGCGCACGCTGTCGGCGATCGGATCGGCATAACCGCCGCCGATGGCAATGGACACCGGCAAGCCGCGGCGGCGACAGAACTCGAACACCAGGCGATCGCGCTCCGCCAGTCCTTCAAGAGACAGAGCCAGGCGCCCCAGCCGATCCTGCTGCAGCGGGTCGGCGCCCGAGAGATACAGCAGCAGGTCAGGGCGGAAGGTGGCAATGGCCGGCAGCACGGCGAGCAGGGCGCGATGGTAGGCGGCATCCTCGGTGCCGTCCGGCAGGTCGACGTCGAGATTGGAGGGCACTTTTCGGAAGGGGAAATTCTTGGCGCCGTGCAGGCTGACGACAAACACGTCGGGCTGATCCTTCAGGATGGCGGCGTTGCCGTCGCCCTGGTGTACGTCGAGATCGAGCACGGCAATGCGCTCCACCGCGCGCTGCTCGAGCAGCGTGAGTGCAGCGACCGCGAGGTCGTTGAAGACGCAGAATCCGGAACCGAAGTCGCGGTGCGCATGGTGCGTGCCGCCGGCGAGCTGGCCGGAAATGCCGTGCGCCACCGCTGCACGCGCGGCAGCCAGGGCGCCGCCGACCGTGGCGCGCGAGCGCCGCATCAGCGTTTCGCTCCACGGCAAACCGATGCGGCGCATAACGTCGGGTGCAATCGTGCCATCGAGCATGGCGGACACGTAGGCGGCACCATGCGCACGCAGCAGATCGATCGGTTCGGCAGGCGGCGACGGCGTGAGAGACCCGCGCGGCAGAACCTCGTCACGCTCGACCGCCGCCTTGAGCAGGCGGTATTTTTCAACCGGAAAGCGGTGTCCGGCCGGAAGCGGCAGCTCCTCTACGGTGGGGAAGAAGAAACGCACGTCGCAATCCCGTCAATCTGTGGTCATAAAAACATACCGGTGTGGCACGTCGGCGAACTGTCCACGCGTTCTACTGCCTACGTTACAATACCTGTACCCGTGTGCACCGACCTCGTCGTACGCGGATGCGTACCCGCCGCAACCTGCCTTTCGGAGACCCCTCGATGAAAGTCAAACTCGCAATCGCCGGCGTCCTGGCCGCCGCCCTTCTGTCGTCGCCGGCTGTGCTGGCGCAGTCTGCACCGCAAATCCGCGTCGGCGTGCTCAACTGCAACGTGGCGGGCGGCGCTGGCTTCGTCTTCGGCTCGAGCAAACAGCTCGACTGCGTGTTCGAAAGCGGCCAGCGGCGCGAGAGATATCATGGCGTGATCAACAAGTACGGGCTGGACCTCGGCGTGACCTCGAACAGCGTCATTGCCTGGGCCGTGCTGGCGAGCACCGACAAGGTAGGGCCGGGTTCGCTGGCCGGCACCTACGGCGGCATCTCGGGTGAGGCCAGCGTCGGAGTGGGGCTCGGCGCCAATGCGCTGCTCGGCGGCTCGAACCGCTCGATCGGATTGCAGCCTCTATCGGTCGGGGCGCAGCAGGGGCTCAATGTCGCCGTCGGCATTGCCGCGCTCGAATTGCGCCCCGGCTGATCTCAGATCCGCAGAAGCCTGAACCACCGCATGACATCGAGCAGGCTCAGCGCTGCAGCAGCGACGTAGGTGAAGGCGGCAGCGCGCAGAATTTGTCGCGCGGCAGGCATGTCCTTGTCCGAGACATAGTTGCCGGATTTCAGCACCGGCAGGGCACGCCTGAAGCTGGCGTCGAACTCCACGGGTAGCGTGAACGCGTGCATCAGGATCGTCATGGACAGGATCAGCACGCCGACGAACAGCTGAAAAATGAGGATGTGGGGCGATTTCGCCAGCAGCATGACGATCGGCGCGGCCAGCATCACGACGGCACCGAAGCGCTCGATGTTGTGCGCCTGCTTGGCGAGCCGTGTACGCGCATACAGCGGCCCATAGCCGGTGGCGTCCTGCATGGCGTGGCCAACCTCGTGCGCCGCCACCACCAGCGCGGACAGCGAGCGCGCCCCGTAGTGCTGCGGCAGCAGGCGCACCACCTTGGCCTCGGGATCGTAGTGGTCACCGAGGTCGGTTTGCTCCACTCCGACGCCTTGCAAGTTCATCTTATCGAGCAGATGCCGAGCGAACTCGCCACCGGTGCCGGGAATGTCGTCCCGCTCGGCCGCATGGCTCTTGATGACGCCCTTGATCCACATCTGGGGCAGGAAGGCCAGGGCAAAGGCGCCGACCAGCAATATCAGGATGGCGCTCACCCGAATTCCTTTCCTGTGCTGTTGTCGCTACCTGTGGCCCGATGCGGCAGGATGCCTGGATCATACCAGACAACACCCGTCGGCCCGCATTCATTCCAGACCGCGCCGGATATCGCCCGCGATACGATCGACGACCTCGCGCGAGAGGCCGATATAGCCCTCGGGTTTCACTGCGTCGGCCAGCTCCGCGCGGCTCACGCGACCCTTGACGTGCTCATCCTCGAGCAGCACGTCGACCAGCGGACGCTTCCCGGCCAGCGCCGCCAGTGATGCTTCATGCACCACGTCGTGCGCCTCACCCAGCGGGATATGGCGCTGCAGGACGAACATCAGGCGCTCGGACAGGAGCACGCCCTGCAGCATGTCGAGGTTCTCGCGCATGCGCTCCGGGAATACCTGCAGGCCGGCAAGCAGCTGATGCAGGTGCTCGAGGGCGCCGGCGGTGAAGCAGAAGCTCTCCGGCACCTTGATCCACTCCGTCCGCCACATGGTGGTGTCGCGCTCGTTCTCGACCTCCATGCACTCGTACAGCACGCTGGCGTTGTTGCGGACGATGCGCGCGATCGCAATCAGCCACTCGCTTTTCCCTGGGTTGACTTTGTGCGGCATAGTCGAGGAACCCATCAGTCCCTTGCGGTAGGGCTCCGCCAGCTCGCCGACCTCAGTCTTGCTCATCTGGTAGATCTCGCCGGCAATGCGTGCTGCGCTTCCAGCGATAAGTGCCATCACGCCGCCGAGCTCGGCGATGCGGTCGCGCTGGCTCTGCCAGCTCATGCGCGGGGCGGCGAGCCCGAGGCGTGCGCAGGTCTTGTCCTGCACCTCGAAGCCGTGCTTGCCCCACGGCGCATAGGTGCCGACCGCGCCACAGACCGAGCCGACGAGACAGCGCCGGCCTGCCTCCTGCCAGCGCTCGCGATTACGCGCCAGCTCCTCGAGCCAGCTCGCCACCTTGAAGCCGAACGTGTAGGGGAGCGCATGCAGCCCATGCGTGCGCGCCACGGCCAGCGTATCGCGATGCTTCTCGAGCAGCGGCAACGCATCGGCGAGGATGGCGCGCAACTTGGCATCGATAAGCTTGTGGGCCCGCTTCGCCAGCAGCATGTGCCCGCTGTCGATGATGTCCTGCGTGGTCGCGCCATAGTGGGCCCAGGTGCCATGCGGATGCCCGACCTTGTCGCGCAGCTCGCGCACGATGCCGAGCAGGGGATGGCCAGTGACGCGGCCGTGCTCCTTGACCTTGGCGAGATCGAGATGGCCGATGCGCGATGCTGCACGAATGGCGTGCGCCGCTTCGGCTGGGATCATGCCGACCTCGGCCTGCGCCTCGGCGAGCGCCGCCTCGACATCCAGCCAGGACTGGTACTGGCTGTCGGCCTCGAAGATGGCGCGCATCTCCGGGGTCGAGACTCGATCGCCGAGCAGCGGCAAATCGATGAGATGAACGGGCATGCGCTTCCTCCATCCTTTCGGCTGGCCTCGAATGGGCCACCTTGGATCAACTCTATTGCGCTTTCGCACCCGGACGGAAGATGATGGGTTGAAATCGGTGTGGCCGATCGCTGTGCCGTATCAGGCGACAAATCACAGGGAGATCCGGCCCATGGCCTCGATTGCACTTCTCGACGACTACCAGAACGTGGCCCTCGAGATGGCCGACTGGTCACGACTGCAGGCAGCGCATCGCATCACGGTCTTCAACCAGCACATCAAGGATGTCGATACGCTCGCCAAGGCCCTGGCCGGCTTCGAGATCATCGGCATCATGCGCGAGCGCACCCCGTTCACGCGCGCCCTGTTCGAGAAGCTGCCGAACCTGAAGCTCCTCATCACCACCGGCATGCGCAACGCGTCCGTGGACATGAAAGCCGCTGCCGACCACAAGGTGACGGTCTGCGGCACCAATGCAGGCAATCACGCGACGGCGGAGCTGGCCTTCGGCCTGCTGCTGTCGCTGGCACGGCACCTGCACACCGAGCTTCGCAACATGCGCGAGGGCCGCTGGCAGACCACGGTCGGCAACGACGTGCGCGGCAAGACGCTCGGCCTGCTTGGGCTCGGACGCCTCGGAGGCGAGGTAGCCAAGTACGCCAAGGTGTTCGGGATGAACACCATAGCCTGGAGCCAGAACCTGACGACGGAGCGCGCCACCGAGGCCGGCGTCGAGAGAGTAGAGAAGGCGGACCTGTTCCGCCGCGCTGACTTCGTTTCGGTGCACCTGGTGCTGTCGGACCGGAGCCGCGGCCTCGTCAGCGCTCCGGAGCTGGCCCTGATGAAACCGACCGCGTCGATCATCAACACGTCCCGCGGACCCATCATCGATATCGGCGCGCTGGCTGCGGCACTGAAGGAGAAGCGGATTGCCGGCGCCGCCCTCGATGTCTACGACAGCGAGCCGCTGGCCGCCGATCACCCCATACGCTCCGAGCCTCGTGCCGTCCTGACACCGCACATCGGCTATGTCACCGAGGAGACCTACCGCACGTTCTACGGCAACATGGTGGAGTCCATCGACGGCTGGCTCGCCGGCAAGCCCGTGCGTGTCATCAGCTGAATGCGCTGATCCTCTCGCCGTTACAACCGCGAGAGGATCACGAGCGCAGTTCTCTAACCCAGCGCACGTAAGTCTCCACCGGCTCGCGCTCGGTGGTGAAAGAGTTCACCTTCGCATCCATATCCGGATAGCCCAGCGCCATGCCGCATACGAGCATCTCCGTCTCGGGGATGCCGACGCGCTTCTGAATCACATCGTGGAAGCTGCAGAACGCGGCCTGCGGACAGGTTTCCAGTCCGAACTGACGCGCAGCCACCATCACCGACTGGATGAACATGCCACAGTCGAGCCAGGAGCCGATCTCCATGTCCCGATCAAGGGAAAAGAACAGGGCGACGGGAGCGCCGAAGAACTCGTAGTTCTGCCGGCGCTGTGCGTGCATGCCTTTCTTGTCCTCGCGCGTGATACCCATGGTTGAATAGAGGCCCCAACCGCAGGCGCGCCGGCGTGCGAGATAAGGCTCGCGCCAATTGACGGGATAGTAGTTGTACTCGCGCTTGCCCTCGCCCGATGCGTCGTAGAGTGTTAGCAGCTCGCGCACCAACTCATCCTTGACCTTGGTGTCCAGCACCCAGACCTTCCATGGCTGGATGTTGGAGCCGGAGGGCGCACGGTTCGCTGTCTCCAGAATGCGCGCGATCAGATCATGCGGCACCGGCTTCTGCAGAAATGCGCGCGTGCTCTTGCGGCCGCGGATGGCTTCCTCGACCGTGATCTGGCGTTCGGTTTGGCTCATGGCTTCCTTCTTCTTGCAGCAGGACACACACAGATGGTCGGCTGACTGCCGCAGCCGACTGCGGCAGTCTGGGACAGCGCGTGATGTACGGCTATTGCCGCGGACGATGGCACACCGTACTTTGCCGGTCAACGCAGCCGCAGAGATGCTGCAAGCGCGAATTGCGTGAGGAAACAGCGACATGCCGATCGATGCAAACGCCCGAGACCTGACACTCGCCATTGTCGGCACAGGCACCATGGGGCGCGGCATCGTCCAGGTGTCGGCGCAAGGCGGCATGAATGTCATCGCCTATGACGAAAAACCCGGCGGCGCAGCGGCGGCAAAGGATTTCACAGCCAAGATGCTCGATCGGCAGGTGGAGAAAGGCTCGCTGTCACCTGATGATGCCAAGGCTGCGGTTGGCCGCATCTCTGTGGCGACCACTCCGGAGGAAGTGGCCAAGGCCGACGTCATCATCGAGGCGATATTCGAGCGGCTCGACATCAAGCAGGAGATGTTTGCCAAGCTCGATGCGATCACCAGGCCCGATACCATCATCGCCACCAACACGTCCTCTCTGCCGGTGACATCGATCGCCGCCAAGACAAAACGGCCCGAGCGGGTCGGCGGCATGCACTTCTTCAATCCTGTGCCCTTGATGCGCCTGGTCGAGGTGATCCCGGGACTGCGCACCGCGCCGTGGGTGACCGAAGCGCTGATGACCATCGGCAGGCGCATGACGCGCGAGCCGATACTGTGCACGGACAGCCCCGGCTTCCTGGTCAATCACATCGGCCGCGGCATGGGCCCCGAATGCCAACGCATCCTGGTCGAAAACATTGCCAGCCATGCCGACATCGATCGTATCATGAACGGTGCACCCGGCTTCCGCATGGGGCCGTTCACGCTCGCCGACCTCGTAGGCATCGATGTGAACACGGCGGCCTGGGAGTCCATGTACGCGCAATTCTATCAGGAGCCGGCGTATGCACCCTCGCCGCTGTCGGCTCTGCGGTCGGCCGGTGGCCTCTACGGCCAGAAGACGGGCGCGGGCTGGTACAGCTACAAGGACGGTAAGAAGGATGAGCCGCCGCTCAAGCCGACGCCCGCGGCACGCCCGCAATCCGTGTGGGTCAGGCCCAGCGATCACAACGCCGATCTACAAGCGCCGCTGATCGAGCTGTTCCGGAATTCTGGCGTCGAGGTGGAGCACGGGGACAAACCGAGCAACAAGGCGCTGATCGTCATTACGCCCGTTGGATATGATCTGACCACGGCGATCGCCGATCTCAAGCTCGATGCTGAGCGCACAGTCGCCGTGGACGTGCTGTTCGGCCTCAAGGGCCCTCGCACACTCATGGTGACGCCCGGCATCGACCCGAAGTACCGCGAGGCTGCGCACGGCCTCGCCGGCTGCGATGGCCAGCCGGTCATCATCATCAACGACAGCCCCGGCTTTGTGGCGCAGCGCGCCGTCGCCATGCTCGTCAACGTCGGTTGCAACATCGCGCAGCGCGGCATCGGCGTGCCGGCCGACATCGACAAGGGCGCCAAGCTCGGACTCGGCTATCCATTCGGGCCGATCGAATGGGGCAACCGCATCGGACCCAAGCGCATCTTGTTCATTCTCGAGCGACTGCAGGCGTTCTATCAGGAGCCTCGCTATCGACCGAGCCCGTGGCTGAAGCGCCGCGTGATGCTCGGCCTGCCCCTGTCCGCCCCCGAGCAGCGCGGCTGACGCCCATGTCCTTCGAACGGCTTTTCAACCCTCGCGGCATCGCTGTCATCGGCGCGTCCGGCGATCTCACACGCATCAGCGGCCAGCCAATCGCGGCACTCAAGAACTCCGGCTACAAGGGCGGCATCTATCTGGTCAACCCGAAGTATCAGGAGCTGCACGGACTCAGTGCTATCCATCGGTCGATGCGATCGGGAAACCGTGCGATCTGGCCCTGGTTGCCGTGCCGGCGCCGGGCGTTCCCGCGGCCATACGGGACTGCGGCAAGGCCGGCATTCCCTTTGCCATCGTGCTCACCGCAGGCTTTCGCGAAGCCGGCCCCGAGGGCCGCAAGCTGGAGGCTGAGCTCGCGCGTGCCGCCAAAGATAGCGGCGTGCGCTTCATCGGCCCCAACTGCCAAGGCAGCTTGAGCGTGCCGTCGCGCATGTGGTGTGTGTTCGGCAGCGTCAGTCACGAAACCGAGCTGAAAGAGGGCGCGGTCTCCTGCGCATTTCAGTCCGGCGGCTTCGGCTATGCCGTCGTCAACCTCGCCGAAGCTCAAGGTGTCGGTTTCCGGCACGTCGTCTCCACCGGCAACGAGACCGACGTGACGATGCCGGAGCTGCTGTCCGAATTTCTCGACGATTCAGGCACGAAGTTAGCTTTTGCCTACATAGAGGGCACCCCCAATGCGCGCGCCTTCCTCGATCTCGGCCGCAAGTCACTCGAAACCGGCAAGCCCGTACTCATCTGGAAAGGCGCCCAGACCGAAGCTGGGACGAAAGCAGCCGCCTCGCACACGGCGAACATGACCGGCAACTATGACCTGTACCAAGCGGCGTTCCGGCAGTCCGGCATCATCGAGGTGCACGACATCGAGGAGATCGTCGATATCGCCAAGCTGTTCGCGCAAGGCCGCACACCCAAAGGCCGCAGCGTCGGCGTGCTCTCGATTTCCGGCGGCTCAGGCATCGTATTCGCCGATCGCGCAGTGAAGCTGGGTTTGACCCTGCCGAGCTTCTCGGAGCAAACGGTCACCGCACTGCGCGCCATCATCCCGACCTTTGGCTCTTCCGAGAACCCAGCCGATACGACCGCCGGGGTGTTCAACGATCCGACCATGTTCTCCAAGACGCTCGAGATCGTTCTGGCTGACCCTGTGATTGACCAGCTCTCCGTCATTCTGGTCTCGATCAGCGGCCCCGCGGCTGCGAAAGCTTGCCAAGCGATCGTCGATGCTGCCGAGACGACAGACAAGCCGGTGCACGTCGTATGGTCAGGCCGCAGGGCCAAGTCGGAAGCGGCCTGGAACCTTCTGGACAAGGCCAATATCCCATTCATCACCACACCGGTGCGCATGGCGCGTGCGGCGGCCGTGCTCGCCAACTTCGCCGACGATCAGCGTCGCCTGCTTCCGCGCACGCCGCCCCCTGCTGCGTTGGCCCAGAAGTTGAATCTGCCCGAGGGCGCGGTCACGCTCTCGGAGTTCGAGAGCAAGGCCGTGCTGCGCTCCTTCAGCATCCCGGTCACGCGCGAGCTCTTGGTTCGTGAGGAGGAGGATGCAGCCAAGACCGCAGCGGATCTCAAATATCCTCTGGCCGTCAAAATCGTCTCCCGCGACATCGCCCACAAGACCGAAGCCGGCGGTGTGCGCCTCGGCATCAGCAATGCTGCAGAGCTGACAGCCGCAGCGAGTGAGGTCATCGCCAATGCGCGCGCCTACAAAAAGGATGCGCGCATCGACGGCGTGCTCGTCTCGGAAATGGCGAAGGGGATCGAGGCGCTGATCGGCGTTGTCAACGACGAGGCGTTTGGGCCCACGGTCGTCCTGGGTCTCGGCGGCGTGCTGAGCGAGGTACTCAAGGACGTGACGTTCCGCATCGCGCCATTCGGTATCGAGACCGCCCGCGACATGATCGCGGAGTTGCGCGGCGCCAAGCTGTTCGACGGCTATCGCGGCTCGCCGGCGACAGACAAGGAGGCGCTGGCCCAAGTATTGGTCGACGTATCACGCATGGCGGCCGCGCTCGGTCCGCGTCTCAAGGAAATGGACATCAACCCCTTGTTCGTGCGCCCCAAAGGGGAGGGCGTCGTAGCAGCCGATGCGCTCGTCGTATTGAAATAGCAGGGACAAGCCGATGGACTTGAAGATCGAGGGCAAGAAGGCGCTGATCACCGGCGCCAGCATGGGCATCGGCCGCGGCATTGCGCTCGCGCTCGGCGCCGAAGGCGTGCAGCTGGCGCTGGTCGCACGTCGCGGCAACCTGCTGGAGGAGGTCGCGGCTGAGATCACGGCCAAGGGCGGGCCGCAACCAGCCTTGATCGTGCAGGACTTCCTGGCGGACGACGCGCCCCAGAAAATTTCTGAGACTGCACTGGCAAAGCTCGGCGGCATCGACATCATCATCAACAATGCGGGCGGCAGCCGCAGCTTCAAAGTGGATGCATCCGAAGATCTTTGGACCGAGGCCATGACGCTCAACTTCACGCGCCAGCGCCAGATCACACACCGTCTGCTCGACCAAATGATCGCCCACAAATGGGGGCGCATCGTCAACATCACCGGCAAGTCGGAGCCGGAGGGATTGAATGGCGCGTTTTGTGCCAAGGCCGCCATGCACGCGTGGTCGAAGGGTCTTTCGCGCGAGATCGGCAAGCACGGCATCACAGTCAATTGCATCCCGCCCGGACGCATCATGAGCGAGCAGATTCGGCGCAACTACACGCCGGAATACCGGCAATGGCAATCAGAGCACGAGATTCCGGTCGGCCGTTACGGCGAGCCGGAAGAAATCGCCAATCTCGTGTGCTTCCTCGCCTCGCCGTTGGCTAGCTACATTACCGGGACAGTCATCCCCGTCGATGGCGGGTTGCGGCGGTACCAATTCTGAGCAGGATCGCTACCGCCTGCGCCACGCCTGCAACTTGCCGAACACGAGCGCATCGAGCAGCAGGTGCAGCAGCTTGGCACCGAGCGCGGTCAGCACGATCATGGTCGCCATGCCGGCCGCGGCCGCCGTCGCGCCAGCCTCGTCCATGTGCACGATGGCGATGGCGGCAAGCTTGGTCGACGAGCCGTACAGGAAGATGACGGCAGAGACCGTCGTCAGTGCATTGACGAAGATATAGACGGCAATGTCGAGAATGGCCGGCAGGCATATGGGGACTGTCACACGCCCAAACGTGCGCCAGAACGGCACCTTGAGCGAGGCCGAGACCGACTCGAACTCGGGATCGATCTGCTTCAAGGCCGTGAGCGCGGTGATGTGGGCGACTGTGTAGAAATGCGCAATCGAGTTGATGACCAGGACCATCAAGGTCCCATAGAGGAAGCCCAGCGGATTCCACTTGGCATTGATGAAGAACACATAGCCGAGGCCGAGCACGAGCCCCGGTACAGCCATCGGCAGCATGGCCATCAGGTGCGCTAATGATCGCCCGCCGGCCGAGACCTTGGACTTCTCTATCAGATAGGCGCCCGAAAAGATGATGGCGGTGCCGATGACTGCCGCAAGGGCGGCCATGAGGAGCGAGTTGAAGTAGGATGACCAGCCGGTCGGATCGAAATTCTCGAACGCGTAGTTCTTGAAAGTGGGCGTGAGATTGTACGGCCAGTAGGTGATGAAAGAGGCCCAGATCGCGGTGCCGAGGACGGTGATGAGAATACCCGCGACGAAAAGGCAAAAGATCATCAATGCCAGATCGCGCGCGCCGTTGGGCTTGGGCTCGAACGGTACGGCGCGCGCGGACAGCAGCGCGACTTGGCGACTCTGCACCAGCCGATCGATGACAAAGGCCAGCACCGCAGGCAGCAGCAGCACCATGCCGACGACCGCGCCCATCTCAAAATTCTGCTGGCCCACCACCTGCTTGTAGGCATCCGTCGCCAGCACGTTGAACTGGCCGCCGATCACCTTGGCAATACCGAAATCGGTCACCACCAGTGTGAACACGACGAACACGGCGTTGATGATGCCGTACTTTGCGCCCGGCAGCGTCACGGTGCGAAAGATGCGCGCCTTGGATGTACCGAGAGCATCGGCGACCTCGTATAGCCGGGCATCCGACAGCCGCAATGCGGTGACAACGATGATCAGCGCATGCGGAAAGCAATAGAACACCTGCGCGATGGTGATCCCGATGGGGCCGTAAATGGAGGCGCCGAACAGAAATTGTTTGAGCAGGCCCTGATTGCCGAACAGGTAGATCAAAGAAATGGCCGACAGCAGTGACGGCGCAAACAGCGGGAGCATGGCGGCCGCATAAAACAGACCTTTGAGCCGCATGCGACTGCGCGTAAGCGCGTAGGCATAGACAAATGCCAGTGGGATCACGATCAAGGTGGTTAGAATTGCAACCCCTAAGCTGTTGTAGATCGAGCCGAACAGAGTAGGCGTCGAGAAGTAGCGAATGTAGTTGGCGAGGCCGACGAAGCCGCCGTCGGCATTTTGAAAGCTCTTCGAGAGCAGCGCCCAGAGCGGCAGCGCGATGGTCACGGCCAGCCAGCCGACCAGCACTAGGACGCCCGCACGCAGGATCCATTCATCGCGGATGACCGGCTTGGCGGTGACCGCATCCGGTGGGGCGGGCATGGCCGTTACGCTCAAGCGCTCAACCCCTCGGAAACACGCGTATCGACTCCGGCGGCAGCGCAATGGCCAGGTCCTGGCCCTCCGCAACCTGCAAGTCGCGCATGAGATTGACGGAGAAATCGGCAAGAATAGTCATGCCCGGTGCCGCTTGCGGCTCCAGCTCAGCGCGGCAGAAGGCCCCAAGAAAGTCGAGCGAGGTGACCCGAGCGTCCATCCGGTTCGGTGTTGCTGCATCGATATTGCGCACCCGAATCTCTTCAGGCCGCAAGCCGATACGCACGCCACTGCCGCGAACGAACCGCCCTGCATCCGGGCAGTCGAGTTCGACCGGACCGAGGCGCAACTTGGCCTCGCTCGCCACCTCCGCGTCTAGAAACGTCATGGTGCCGACGAAATCTGCAACGAACGCGGAGGCCGGCTTGCGATAGATATCTGCCGGCGTACCGACCTGCTCGATGACACCCTGATTCATCACCACGATACGGTCGGCCATGGACAAAGCTTCTTCCTGATCGTGCGTCACCATGATGGTGGTGACGCCGAGCTTGCGTTGCAGCGCCTTGATCTCGTCGCGCAGGCGCACGCGCACTCTGGCATCTAGTGCCGACAGCGGTTCATCGAGAAGCAACAGACCGGGCGACGTAGCAAGGGCGCGTGCCAATGCCACGCGCTGCTGCTGGCCGCCGGACAGCTGCACCGGATACTTGGCACCCTGATCCTGAAGGCCGACAAGCCCCAACAGATCGCCGGTACGAGCGGCAATCTCCGCCTTCGTCCGTTTGCGATTGACAAGCCCATAGCCGACGTTGGCCACCACGGTCAGATTGGGAAACAACGCATAGGACTGGAAGACGATGCCGAAATCGCGCGCGGCAGGAGGCAGCCGCGAAACGTCGCGACCGCCCATCTCGATCTTGCCGCGATCCTGCGGGTCAAGCCCGGCTATCGCGCGCAGCAGTGTGGTCTTGCCGCAGCCAGACGGTCCAAGAAAGCAAACGAACTCCCCCTTCAAAACGTCGAGGGAGACATCATTCAAGGCCGTAAACGGACCGAATGTCTTGACGAGATTGCGGACGCGCAGAAAGGGCTCTAGAGCGCCGGATCCATTGCGGCCGTTGGATGCCGGATCGACGGTGCCCTGCATACGCTACCCTTTGCGTCATTGTCCCGGAGGCGCCAGCATGGGCCTGATTGCCGTCTGGCGGCAAGTCCGGCCCCGGGCTTCCGCACGACCGAACGCGACCGGACGTTAATCGGTCCGGTCGCGCACGTGCCCAACAGAGCAGATAGTCAGTTTTTCGGAGCTGCCTTCAATTCGTAGCGCTTGGACCACTCGGCCAGGATACGCTCCCGATTTTCCGCCATCCAAACCAGATCGTTCTTGATCATCAGCTTCTCGGCATTGGCCGGATAGTTGGGCGGAGCACTGCCGGTATTCGGCATGGCGACCGTGGCATAGGTCTTGGAGTAGAGCTCATTGGCGGCCTTGGTGGCCGTCCAATCGGCGACCTTTTTGGCAACGTCGAGGTTCTTCGTACCCTTGACGATAGCCGAAGCCTCCATCTCCCAACCCGTGCCTTCTGCCGGAATGATGACCTCCAACGGAGCGCCTTTGGTCTTCTCCGATGCCCCGCGCATGTCGAGCGCGACGCCCGCGACGCGCTCACCGCGTGCTGCCTGCACACACGGAGCGGAGCCCGAGTGTGTGTAGACCGCCATATTCTCGTGCAGGGCGTCCATGAACTTCCAGCCTTCCGCCTCACCCATCATCTGCAGCCAGGCGCCGACCATGAGGTATCCTGTGCCGGAAGAGGCCGGATGCGGCATCACCAGCTTGCCCTTGTACTTGGCGTCGAGGAGATCCTTCCAAGACCCGGGCGGCGTCGCGCCGATTTTTCCGGCCTCGACGGTGTTGTAGCAGATGACGCCCAGATAGGCGTCCATGCCAGTCCACGCATAGGGCTCTTTGGTGTCGCGAAAGACTTCCTTGAGCGCATCGACACCCGCGGGCTTGTAGGGCTCGAGCAACCCCATCTTCTCGAACAGCAGCAGCGCAGTGGCGGCCTGCCCCATCACCATGTCCGCGCGCGGATTGTCTTTCTCGGCCAGAAAGCGGGCGGTGATGACACCGGTCGAGTCACGCACCCATACGATCTCGACCTCCGGTACCGCCGCCTCGATAGCGGCCTTGAACGGGCCGAGCTGATCGTTCTCCAAAGCTGTGTAGACTGTCAGTTTGGTCTTTTGCGCCTGGGCCGGCAGCGTCACGCTGGCTCCCAGCACGGTCGCAAGCGCGAGACACCACGCGCCCCGCTTGAACGACAGCATTGTCATGTCACACTCTCTCCCTTTGCCACCCTGAAACTGTGATCGAGGTCGCGCTCCTCCGAAGTATTCCCTTCCCAGACTTTAGTTCTTTGGCGCTGCCTTGCCTTCGTAGCGACGGCTCCACTCGGCGAGAATGCGGTCACGATCCACGGCCATTCTTTCGAAATCGATCTTGGCCATACGTTGCTCCGCATCTGCGGGATAGTTGGTCGGCAGGTTCTGCACCTCGGGATGCGCGACGACAGCGTAGTACTTTGAATAGAGCTCGTTCGCCGACTTACTGGCGGCCCAGTCCGCCACCTTCCGCGCGAGAGCGGCATGCTGGGCTCCCTTGACTACGGCGGTTGCCTCCATGTCCCAGCCCACTCCTTCGGCGGGCAGGATGACGTCGATCGGCGCGCCGTTGGTTTTTTCCCGCGCCCCACGCATGTCGAAAGAAATGCCAACGACGCGCTCGCCGCGCGCTGCATGGACGCAAGGGGCAGACCCCGAATGCGTGTAGACCGCTATGTTGCGATGCAGGGCGTCCATGTACGCCCAGCCGGCCTCCTCGCCCATCATCTGCAGCCAGCCCGCCACCATCAGGTAGCCTGTGCCCGATGACCCGGGATGTGACATCACCACCTTGCCCTCGAGCTTGGGACTGGTCACCTCGCTCCAGGACTTGGGCGGCGTAACACCGGCCTTTGCGCCTTCGATCGTATTGAAGCACACCGCGCCTAGAAACGCGTCATGTCCAAACCAAGCGGCAGGGTTCGTGGCATCCTTGAACTGCGGTTTGAGTCCATCCGAGCCTTTGGGCATGTAGGCTTCCAGCAGACCGGCGCGTTTGAAGAGGATGACGCTGGAAACGGCGAGACTGAACACGATGTCGGCCCTTGGCCTGTCTTTCTCTGCCAGAAAGCGCGCTGTGATCACCCCCGTCGAGTCACGCACCCAATCGATCTCGACGTCTGGGACGGCCTGCTCAATGGCCGCCTTGAACACGGGTAGCTGCTCGTTCTCGATGGCCGTGTAGGCGACTACCTTCGTCCGTTGAGCCGCAGCTGGCCATGCGCACGCACTTCCGAGCGCGAAGCCCGCGACTACACCAAATAGCCTCCAGCGACTCATCATTCCCCTTAGCCGGCAGTCGCCGGCCCCCCTGTCGACTGCATGCCCCAGTCTCACGAGGGTATTATGACAGTTTCCCCTGCTTCGTGCGATTGTGCCCTACGATGCAGTTGCCCCCATTCATCCCGGCCAGGGCAGCGAGTAGGTTTTGACATTGGTATAGCTTTTCATCGCCTCCCACACGCCTTCCTTGTAGCCCAGGCCACTGTCTTTGATGCCACCGAACGGTGACATTTCAATCCTGTATCCGGGCACTTCCCAGACATTGACAGTGCCGACGTTCAGCTCGTTGATGAATTTCGTGATGTAATCCAGTCGGTTGGTGCACACTCCCGATGACAGTCCGTAGGCGGTCGAGTTGGCGATGCGGATCACCTCGTCGATGCCGTTCGGTGCACGGATGATTGGGATGACGGGACCAAATGTCTCCTCGTGCACCAGCTCGCAGGTGTAGGGCACCCGGTCCACGACCGTCGCCGGATAAAGCGCGCCTCGGCGCTCGTTGCCGAGCAGCAGCCTCGCGCCTTTCTCGACCGCATCGTTGACCCGGGCCTCGAACATGGCCGCCGCGCGCTCGTGAATGACTGTCCCGATGTCGGTGTCCGGGTCCATCGGGTCGCCACTCTTGAGCTTCTTGGCCTTCGCCAGCACGAGCTCGACGAACTGATCGGCGACGGATTCCACGCACAGGATGCGCTTGACGGCCGTGCAGCGCTGGCCGGAGTTCTTGGTGGCACCTTGCGCTGCCAGCTCGGCGGCCTTGTCGAGGTCCGCATCCTCCATCACGATCAGTGGATCGTTGCCGCCAAGCTCCAACACGAGGCGCTTGTAGCCGGCCTTCTCTGCGATGTACTTGCCGACCTTCACACTCCCCGTGAACGTGACCACGTCGGCATGCGGATCGGTGATCATGGCGTCGCCCATCGTGCGCGGATTGCCCGTCACGATCGACAGCATCTCGGGCGGCAGGCCGGCCTCGTAGAGCACATCCGCCAGCAGCAGCGCGGTCAGCGGTGTCAGCTCCGTCGGCTTGGCGACCACGCGGTTGTTGGTCGCGATGGCGGGCGCGATCTTGTGGCTGATCATATTGAGTGGATGATTGAACGGCGTGATCGCCGACAGCACGCCCAGCAGCGGTGTTCGCATCGTATAGATGCGCCGCTGCTTGCCCTGCGGTGTCACATCGCATGAATAGATCTCGCCGTCGTCGCGGATGGCGAGCTGCCCGGCCAACGAATAGACGTCGTAGGCGCGCCCCACCTCATACAGGCTGTCCTTCAGGCATAGGCCGCTTTCGGCGGTGATGAGATGTGCGATCTCCTCACGCCTGCGCGCCAGAATTTCGGCAGTCTTCAAAAGAATCTTCTGACGATCGTAGCGCGACAGTTCCGGCTTGTAGGCATTGGCCTTCTTGAACGCATCGGCGACCTGGCGCGCATCGGCGGCGGGCACCGTTCCTACGAGCGCTCCATTGTAAGGGTTGCGCACCTCGATGCGCTCATCGGCATCGACCAGCTTGCCGCCGATGCGCATGAGCTCATGCGGCTTGGTCGGCAGCTTGGGCTTCTTTACCTGCTCCTGCATGGCCGGCTCCTCTTGCTCACGCCCGCACGCAATTCAGCGCCACGTCGAACACATCGAAATTGCGCAGACGCCGGCCCGCTGCGACCTCCACCTTGCGGTTAGCGATCATCGGCACGCGCTGCTCCGACAGCCCCCCGTGCGAGCGAAGCGGCTCGTCGAGGCCCGACAGATCGTGCAGCTCCGCCGCCGTCCCGAGCACCTTGTGCCGCGTCGAGATCACCACGATGTCGCCGATACGGTCCGGCGGCAGCTCGAAACGCTCGCAGGCTTCGGCTTGCGACACAGCCAGCTCTACGCCATCGATAGCGCGCAGCTTGGCGATCAGATCGGCTACGTCCGCGCCGTCCGGTACGTGTACGGTCGCGAAGCCGCCCAGTGCGCCGTGGTGCGCGACGTACGGATCGGTGATCGGCAGGATGACACGCGCCTGCCCCTTGCCGAGCCACGCATCGAACAGGGTTTGCAGGTAGATGACATCAGGCGACTTGTCGGCCTTGTGCTTGTCGTTCATGCCGTGGTCAGCCGTGGCCACCACGACGGCGCCAAGCTTGTCCAGCTTGTCGAGATAGCCGTCGATCATGGCGTAGAAGTCGTTGGCGACTTTCGTACCCGGTCCGGCCTTGTGCTGGATGTAGTCGGTGGTCGAGAGATACATGAGATCGGGGCGGTGCGCTTCCATGAGACGCACGCCAGCCGCAAATACGAACTCCGACAGGCTCGCCGAATAGACGTCAGGTAACGGCAAGTCGACAAACTTCAATGCATCGTCGATGCCGTTCTCTGCCTTCGTCGCCTTGTCGGCCCGCTCGGAGGAGAACGCTACGGCGCGGCCCGAGCCGTAGTCGAGACCGTTCGAGAGGAGCAGGCGCAGCTTGTCCTTGGCCGTGACCATAGCGACCTTCGCACCGGCGTCGTGAAAGCTTCTTAGGATGGTCGGCGCGCGCAAAAATTTTGGGTCGTTCATCATCACTTCGGACTTGGTCGCCGCGTCGTAGAAGAAATTGCCGGCGATGCCGTGCACCGCCGGTGGCCGGCCAGTGATGATCGACAGGTTGTTGGGGTTGGTGAAGCTCGGGATGACGCCGTCCGCCAGCAGGTTGGCGCCGTTGCGCATGAACCGCGCAAAGGTCGGCGCCCTACCGGCCTCGATGGTCTGCTCGATGTAGCCGGACTCCGATCCATCCAGGCAGATCACGACCGTTGGCGCCTTCGGAAAGGCATATGTGCGGCCGTTGCAGACCACCTCAGAGGTGCTGCGTTTGAGATTCATTCTGCTCTCCGCTTCAATGATCGTGCGCCGTCAGGCACGATGATCCTACTACGCCGCCGCTTCGGAGCGTGTGACACCCATCTCGGCCAGCACCTCAGACACGTTGGCGAGAAAGCCGCGCATATGCGCGGCGTTGATCCGGCCAATGCAGCCGATGCGGAAGCTGTCGGCCACCGTCAGCTTCCCCGGATAGATCACGTACCCGCGCGCTTTCAGACTGTCATAGAACGACTGGAAGACGAACCGCGGATCGCTCGGCATGTGGAAGGTATAGATGATCGGTGCCTGCAAGGTCGCCGGCAGCAGCGGCTTGAAACCTAGCGCCTGCATGCCCTCGACCAGAACGCGTCCGTTTTCGGTGTAGCGCAGGCCGCGTCCAAGCTGCCCACCCTCCGCCAGAAACTCTTGCAGAGCCTTGTGGAACGAGACGATCACATGGATCGGCGGCGTGAAGCGATACTGACCGGTCTTCTGGAAGTTGTGCCACTGGTCATACAAATCGAGCACGAGTGTCGTGGCGTTGCCCTGCGTTTCCTTCAGCGCAGCCTCGCGGGCGATGACAAAACCAAGGCCCGGCACGCCCTCGATGCACTTGTTGGAGGAGGCTGCCACGGCGTCGACGGTCATTGATTTCACGTCGAGCGGCAGCGCTCCGAAGGCGCTCATGGCGTCGAGCAGGAAGCGCTTTCCGTACTGCTCGGCCAATCGCGCGATGGCTACGATCGGATTGAGAATGCCGCTTGTGGTTTCACAGTGCACCGCGAAGACGTGGGTGATCTCAGCATCGGACTTGAGGAGAACCTCGACCTGCGCCAAATCCGGAGGTCGGTCTTCAGCGGTCTCGAGCACGACGAATTTCCGACGTGCGATCTCGACGATCTTCTTGGCGCGCTGACCATACGCGCCGTTGATGAGAAGCAGAACCTTGCCGGCCGGTGGAATGAATGTGGTCAGCATCGCCTCGACGGCAAACGTGCCGGAGCCCTGCATCGGCACGGTTATGTGCGTCTCACTGCCGTTCAGGATCTTCGGGAGCTGCTCGAGCACCGCCTTGTTGATGGCGATGAAGGTTTGATCGCGTGATCCCCAATCATGCACCATGGCTTGCTTTACGGTCTTGGAGGTCGTCAGCGGTCCCGGTGTCAGCAGCAGCGGATCGCCGGTCTCGGAAATGCCCTGTGGTGCGCGAGTGCCTTCCATCGCTAGCCTCCCCTCTAATCAGTTGACCAATTCTAGCTCCGCCTGAAATATTGAACCAATATACCCAATCGATCCGATCTATAGATGATATCTATTTGAGGCCGGCGCCAGAAATTGGCAGGATGGCGTTGAGGCTGTTCGCCCGGCTCTGCCGATTAGAGGTGGGAAGGATGCGGACGCAGTGAACCTCAACCACGTGCTTGCCTTTCACAAGGTAGCCGCTGCCGGCGGGTTCACTGTCGCCGCCCGGCTGAGTGGTGTCAGCCAACCTACTCTGTCGGCTCAGGTGCGCGCCTTGGAGCGGACCAGGGACCCCCTGTTCGAGCGTTCGGGGCGGCGTGTCAGGCTGACGCCGGCAGGTGAATCGCTGTTCTCTGCGACGGCGCGATTGAACGAGGCCATGGAAACGGTTGCCGATGTCGTGACCCGGGACCGGACGGCGGTCCGCGGCGGGCTACGCATCAGCGCCGACAGCGCCATTCACGTGATCCCGGTGCTCGCCGATTTGAAGCGCCGGGTCAGGGGACTTGCCTTTTCCCTTCGAATCGACAACTCGAGCAATGTCATTGCCCAGGTTTTGAACGAGGAAGCCGACGTGGGCGTTATGGCCAGACAGGTGTCCGACCAGCGTCTCTTTGCCGTCAAGATTTCGCGAGGACAAGCTCATGCTGTTGGTGAGCGCTGCAGATCCGTGGGCCAGGCGGTCCCGTGTTTCGGTGGCCGATCTCGCTGGCCGCGATCTCGTGGTGCGCGAGCGCGGTTCGATCACGCGTGAGGTCTTCGAGGCGCGCATCAAGGGCGCCCGCATCAAGACGGGGCAGATCTTCGATGTGGCCACGCGAGAGGCTGTCCAGGAAGCCGTGGCGGCTGGATTCGGCATCGGCATCGTATTCACCAGCGAGGCTGGGAAGGATACGAGGTTGAAGACCATCCCCATTGCTGATCAGGATGTGACTGTCGCCGAGTATGCGATCTGCCGTTCGGAGCGTCGGCGACTTCGGACTTGTTGCGCGCTTTATCGAGACGGCGCATAGGTTGGCGACAGCGCGCGGTTGGCTTGCCGATACGGGCCGGCCTGCAATCGCAATCAAGGAGCGGAACGAACCGATAGAGCCGATGTCCGGCACACGAGGCAAGCGAAATGGGCGGTAGCGAACTGCTTCTGACATTGCTGGGCGCAGTTGCACTGCTGCTGTGGGGCGTGCGCATGGTCCGCACAGGGCTCACGCGCACCTTCGGCGCCACGTTGCGGGCAATGCTCGCGCGCGCCTCGCGCGACCGCTTCACCGCATTCGCTGCCGGCGTCGGTGTTACCGGTATCGTGCAGAGTGCCACAGCAACGGCGCTGCTGCTGGCGTCGTTCGCTGGCCGGGGCCTCGTGACGCTCCCCATCGCCATCGCCATCATGCTCGGCGCGGATGTCGGCACCACCCTGGTGGCTCAGGTCTTCGCCTTTGACATCAAGTGGCTCTGGGCAGCCGGTCTGTTTGTCGGCGTGATCCTGTTCAGCGCAGCCGGCACCGACCGCACCAAGAGCATGGGTCGCATCGCCATCGGGCTGGGTTTGATGCTGCTCGCTCTTTCTGTGCTCGCCAGCGTGTCCGAGCACATGCGCGAAAGCGCCGTCCTGAAGCTGGTCATTTCCGCGCTCGGCACCGAGCCGATCATTGCCGTTCTGGTGGCGGCGGGGTTGACCTGGCTCGCCCATTCGAGCATCGCCGTCATTCTCTTCATCATGTCGCTGGCCGCCAGCGGCGCGGTCAATCCCACCCTCAGCCTGGCCCTGGTCATCGGCGCCAACATCGGCGGCTCGATTGCGCCCTACATTGCGCTGTCGGGAGCAAGCGTGCCTGCGCGCCGCGTGCCCCTCGGGAACCTTCTGGCACGCGCCACAATCGGTGTATTGGCACTTCCTTTCATCGCGAAACTCGCGGCAATCCTCCCGTCCATCAGCTTCGATCCGGCTCGGTTGGTGCTCAACGCTCACATGGCTTTCAACCTCGCCGTCGCCCTTGCATTCCTGCCGCTCGTCGATCCGCTGGCCAAGCTGGTCGAGCGCCTGTTGCCGGAACCGATCGGCGCGGTGGACCGTGGCGCCGCACAGCACCTCGACTCCACCGCACTCGACTCACCCTCCGAGGCCCTGGCCTGCGCCATGCGCGAGACGCTCAACGTGGGCGATATCGTGCTCGACATGCTGCGCCGATCTCTGCCAGCCATCGAAGGCAGCGATATGGGCCAGGTGCGCGACATCGAGAAAACCGACGACAATGTCGATGCGCTGCACGAGGCTATCAAGCTGTACCTGATCCGGGCCTCCAAGGCCGATATGAGCGAGGCCGACAGCCGGCGCTACGTCGAGATCCTGACCTTCACGATGAACCTGGAGCACATCGGCGACATCATCGACAAGAACCTGATGGAGCTTGCCGCCAAGAAGATCAAGAAGCGCTATGCCTTCTCCAGCGAGGGCGCTGCCGAGCTCAAGCGCTTCCACGGGCAAGTCATGGACAACATGCGCTTGGCGCTCAACGTATTTGCCAGCCGCGACGTGGCGCTGGCTCGCCGCCTGCTGCTCGCTAAAACGGACATGCGCAGCCGCGAGTTCGAGGCCGCCGATCGCCATTTCGCACGTCTCCGTCAAGGTCGCGCGGAGAGCATCGAGACGAGCTCCATCCATCTCGACGTGATCCGCGACCTGAAGCGGATCAACTCGCACTTGACGTCGGTTGCCTATCCCATCCTCGAGGCCACAGGCGAGCTGCGCGAGAGCCGGCTGCGCGGCGCCGCGGTTGCGCAGGGCAGCGGTGCCGCCGTTGCTCCGCCAGCTGGAACGCCCTTGGCCAGCAGCGCACGCGAATGATTATCGGCTGATCGGCTTTGCCTCAGGTCAGGCGAATGAGGGCAAGTCCACAGAGAACAAGCACCGCGGCGGTGAGCCTGGTCGCCATCACAGGCTCCTTTAGAACCACGACGGCCAGCACGGCCGCGAACAGAACGCTGGTCTCCCGGAGTGCGGCCACCAGTGCGATGGGTGCCACCGTCATGGCCCAGATGGCGATAGCGTAAGCCGCCGTCGAGAGAGCACCTCCTAGCAGGACCACCATCCACGCCCGGCGGAACTCCGTCACCACGCTCGAACCGGCGCGCCAGTAGCCGAACGCGAGCATCATCACGCCGTCGAGGAGAAACAGCCACACGATATAGGGCGCGGGACTGCCGGCCAGCCGGGCGCCCGCGCCATCGACCAGCGTGTAGGCCGCGATCGACAAAGCTGTCAGCAGAGCGAAGCCCACCGAGCGCCCATCGAACCGGCTGAGCGCGCGCCCGCCGCGCAGAGACAGCATGAGAATGCCTGCGCCCAGCACGAGGATGCCGCACCAGCCGACAAGGCCGAGGCTTTCCCCCAGCCACAACGTGGCGCCGAGCGCGGTCATCAAGGGCGCTGCGCCGCGCGCGATCGGATAGACCTGCCCTAGATCTCCGGCGCGATAAGCCTCGGCCAGCGCTGTGTAATAGACGAGATGCAGGGCAAGCGAGGCGACAATGAAAGGCCACGCCGCCGGCAACGGCAGCCCGACCAGCGGCAGGAACGGCAGCGCTACAATGGCGCAAGCTACCGAGATGAGCGACATCGCCATCATCGGCTCGAGACGCACTTTCAGCAGTGCGTTCCAGCCGGCATGAAAAGCGGCAGCTGCGAGCACGGCCAGGAAGACGGAGGCGTCCATGATGTGATGGCCTCGCTTCCCACTTCGAACAGCTGGCCTTCGGAATTGCGTGTGCCAAGCCATTAGGCGGCTCGGCACGACGGCACGGATGCGCCGGAGCAGGTCGCCTGAGAAAGCCCTACTCGGCCGCTTCCTGGCGCGAGGGGGGCGTGAAGCCTTTAGGCAGGCCTGCCTTCAGGATGGTGCCGTAGAACTTCTCCTCCGGCAGCGCCTTCTCGGCGATGCTGCGCACGGCCCGGTAGCGCTCAAGGTCGACGTCAGTTTTAAGACCCTCCTTCTCGAGCAGGAAGACCAGATCCTCCATGACGATGTTGCCGGAGGCGCCCGGCGCGAACGGGCAGCCGCCCAAGCCGCCGGTCGAAGCATCGAAACCGCGCACACCGGCCTCCAGCGCACCGACCACATTGGCTAGGCCGAGCCCGCGCGTATCGTGGAAATGCGCATATACCGGCTTTTTGCCGACCAGCCTCATGGTGTGATGGAACAGGTTGCCGACTTCGCTTGGGCTCGCGTAGCCCACGGTGTCGGCAAGTGTAATCTCGTCGGCACCCAGTGAGAGGTAGCGATCGACGAACGATAGAACGCGATCGGGCGGCACATGCCCCTCGATGGTGCAGCCCAGCGATGTTGCGAGGCAGCCCTGCAGCACCACGTCCTTCCATTCGGGCTTGGAATTCCGCAGCTCTACGATCTGGCGAAACTCGTCGAACGACTGGTCGGAGGTCTTGCGCACGTTCGACTGGTTGTGGCCCTCCGACACCGACAGCACGAAGTTGATCTTGCGGATACCCGCATTGAGCGCGAACTCCGCGCCTTTACGATTAGGCACCAGCACACACCACAATGGGCCCGGAATCTTCAGCGCACCCTTGGCAATCTCTGTCGCGTCGGCAAACTGGGCAATCACCTTGGCCGGCACGAACGAGGTGACTTCCACCTCCGGGATGCCCGCGGCGGCTACAGCCCTTGCCCAGGCCAACTTCGTCTCTGCTGGCACGAACGTCTTGACGAGCTGCAGACCGTCTCTCAGGCCCACCTCGCGCACGGTTACGTCACGCTGCATCGTTGCGTCTCCTTATGGGCTTAGCGGCCCTTGTAGTTCGGCTTGCGCTTCTCATTGAAGGCATTGATGCCTTCCTGCCGATCCTCGGTCACAACCGTGCGGTTGTAGGCCTCGATCTCGAAGGCGTAGCCGTTGACGCGGTCCAGGTCCATGGCTTTGTCCATGGACTTCTTGGCCTGGCGCGCCGACACGGGGGCATTGGAGGCGATCTTGCGCGCCGTCGCCAGCGCCTCATCCATCAGCTTATCGCCGGGGACGACCTTGTTCACCATACCCCACTCCAGCGCGTCGGCCGCGGAGAACGGTGTCCCGGTCAGGATGATCTCCTTGGCCCGGCGCACGCCCACCGCCCGTGGCAGGTTCTGCGTCCCCATGGCGCCCGGAATGATACCGAGCGTCACCTCGGTCAAGGCAAAGCGCGCGTGCTCGGCCGCATAGACGAAATCACAGGCGAGGGCGATCTCCATGCCGCCGGCATAGGCAAAACCATTCACGGCGGCGATGACCGGAATCGGGCAATTGATGATTCCTCGCACCATCTGCTCGACGATGGCGTGCTGCCTGCGCCAGGTCTCGTCCGACATGCCCTTGCGCTCCTTGAGATCGCCCCCGGAGCAGAAGCTGCGATCTCCAGCGCCGGTTACGACAAGGCAGGCTGCCGAATTTTCCTCGACATAGAATTGCGTAAAGCAGTCCCTCATCTCGGTCATCATCACGGTGTTCATCGCGTTCATGATGTCCGGCCGGTTCATCGTGATGACGCCGACCTTGTCGTCGCCAATGCTGACCTTGAGCGTTTCGAATTGCAGGTTCATGCGCTTGCTCGACTGCTCCCGTGGAGATGGCAGGATTGTTGGAATGGCGCCTATCATCGCCGAAGCGACAGCCGTTGCAAGGGGCCAGAACAGGGGGCAGACTTCCGCCGCGCCAGGACCGACTAGCATGAACCTGTCTCTCATACTGCAAGTTGTGGCCCGGCACCGGCCCAGCAGCCCCGCGATTACCGAGGAGGGCCGCTCCCTCACATTTGCTGAGTTCGAGGATCAGGTCGCCCGCATCGCAGGGGCACTGCATAGCCGCCATGGCCTGAGAGCGGGCGACCGCGTCGGCCTATGGATGGATAATTGTCTAGAGTTCTTGCCCGTTTTGTATGGCATCTGGCGGGCAGGTCTGGCAGCCGTGCCAATAAACTCCAAGCTCCATCCCAAGGAGCTGCAATGGATCCTAGGCAACTCTGAGGCTCGGCTTTGTATTGTTACACCGGATTTGATCGGCAAATTAGCCGAGCTGCCCTCCGGAACGAGCTTGCCGCCGATCATTGCAACGGGGTCGCGCGACTATGCCACTCTGCTGGCCGGAGAGGCCGCGACACGAGCGCCGGCTGAGCCCGATGACGAGGCCTGGCTGTTCTACACCAGCGGCACGACCGGCCGGCCGAAAGGAGCGGTGCTCACGCACCGGACGCTGCTGTTTGCAGTTCAGTGCTACTACGCGGACATCGATTATCTCGATCACACCGATACCATCTTCCACGCGGCGCCGCTGTCGCACGGCTCCGGCCTCTACGGCCTTGCGTTCGTATCCAAGGGCGCCCACAACGTCATTATTCCCGGCTCCTTCGAGCCCGAACGCATCTATGGCGCCCTGCCGCGTTATCCGAACGTGTCGATGTTCGCCGCGCCTACCATGGTCTCGCGCCTGATCAACCATCCGCAGGCGGGATTGGCGGATACCCGCAGCCTGAAGACCGTCACCTACGGCGGCGCACCAATGTACGTGTCGGACCTGAAGCGGGCACTCGCGCTGCTCGGACCGAAGCTGTATCAGCTCTACGGCCAGGGTGAGAGCCCAATGACGATCACCGGCATGTCGCAAGCCGTGCACGCCGATGTGCGGCATCCCCGCCACGAGCATCGGTTGGGATCGACGGGCATTGCGCGCACCGGCGTTGCGGTGAGAGTCGTCGATGAGAACGGCCGCGATCTGCCGCCAGGCGAGATCGGCGAGATCGTCACCAAGAGCGATTGCGTCATGCGAGGCTACTGGAACAATTCCGACGCCAACGCCAAGTCGCTGCGCGACGGCTGGTTGTGGACCGGCGATCTCGGCGCCATGGACGAGGACGGCTTCCTCACCCTCAAGGACCGATCCAAGGACATGATCATCTCCGGCGGCTCCAACATCTATCCGCGTGAGATCGAGGAGGTGCTGCTGACCCATCCGAGCGTCCAGGAGGCGGCCGTCGTGTCGCGCCCGCATGCGGATTGGGGCGAGGAAGTCGTCGCCTACATCGTGAAGCACGCCGGATCGGACCTAGCGGCGCAGGACCTCGACCGGCTCTGCCTGGACAATATTGCGCGCTACAAGCGACCGAAGGGTTATCGCTTCGTCGACACACTGCCCAAAAACAACTACGGCAAGATCCTGAAGACCGAGCTCAGGGACCTGCTGGCGCGCGAAAACAGCTGACCGGCGCGCCGTACCTTCTCGCGTTGCCGCACCAGGCTCGGATGTCTATTGTCCGCGGACGAACCTGATGCCGGGAGGATGACCCTTGCTGTTGGGCTGCATTGCCGACGACCTGACCGGCGCCACCGATCTCGCGCTGATGCTGACCCGCGCCGGCATGCGCACGGTGCAGATCATGCAGGTGCCCGACGCTGGCAGCCGACTCGACGGTTTCGATGCAGTCGTGGTCGCGCTCAAGACCCGCACATGTCCGGTCCAGGAGGCTGTGGAGCTGTCGCTCAAGAGCGCCGATGCCTTGCTGGCGCTCGGCGCCAAGCAGTTGTTCTTCAAGTACTGCTCCACCTTCAATTCCACGGATAAGGGAAACATCGGGCCGGTCGCCGAGGCGCTGCTGGCCCGCGTCAAAGGCGAACTGGCTCTCGCGTGCCCCGCATTCCCAACCAACAAGCGCA
Source organism: uncultured Alphaproteobacteria bacterium (assembly GCA_963806735.1). Taxonomy (GTDB): domain Bacteria; phylum Pseudomonadota; class Alphaproteobacteria; order Rhizobiales; family Hyphomicrobiaceae; genus CADEFX01. The sequence goes on from CAWEBE010000018.1 coordinate 27,227, forward strand.
CCGTCTACATGGGCAATCTGTTCGTCGGCGACGTGCCGCTGGCCGAAAGCCCCATGAAGGACCATCCGCTGACGCCGATGCGGGACTCCAACTTGGTGCGCGTGCTCCAGCGCCAGACCAAGCTCAAGGTGGGCTTCGTCCCCTTCGCCGTCGTAGACAAGGGCGCATCGGCAATTGCCGAGGCGTTCGCTGCCGCTCGCCAGAGAGGCGAGAGCTTCGTCGTCGTCGATGCCATCACTGACAAGCATCTTGTCGACATGGGCACGGCCGCGGCCGACATGACCCTGATTACCGGTGGTTCTGGTGTCGCGCTCGGACTGCCGGCCAATTTCATCAGGAAGGGCTTGATGCGCGAGACCGCGCCGCCGACACAGCTCAAGGCACCCAAGGGCCGCGCGGCCGTCATCGCCGGAAGCTGCTCAGAGGCGACGCGAGGCCAGGTGGCGGCTGTTCAAGCCGCAAACATTCCAAACTTTGAAGTTGATCCGCGTGAAATCCAGAAGGGACTGCTGTCGGGCCGAGCGCTTGCTAGTTGGGCGCAGAAGCAGCCGGCCGACAAGCCGGTTCTCATCTATTCCAGCGCCACGCCCGACGCCGTGCGCCAGGTGCAGGACAAGCTCGGCCGCGACGAAGCGGGAGCAATGGTTGAACGTACGTTTGCAGATACCGCGAAATATCTTGCCGAAGCCGGCTTCACTCGTCTGATCGTGGCCGGTGGCGAAACATCAGGTGCTGTCGTCAATGCCCTCGGAATAACTGCCCTTGAGATCGGCCCCGAGATCGACCCAGGCGTTCCATGGACACGCGCCGTCGGGCACGATCTCGTGCTTGCTCTTAAGTCCGGCAATTTCGGCGCGCCGGACTTCTTCCTCAAAGCCTGGGATCGGCTGGCATGAGCGCCGAAGCCAAGCTGCGCGAGTCGATCTGCGCGGCCGGCGCATCCCTGTTCAACCGCGGCCTGACACACGGCTCGACTGGCAACATCTCCGCAGCACTACCCGACGGCGGCTGGCTGATGACGCCGACCGGCTCCTCGCTCGGCACGCTGGACCCCGCGCGCCTGTCGAAGCTCGATCCATCCGGCCGCTTGATCGATGGCGACGCACCAACCAAAAAGTCGTTCCTGCACACAACCATGTACGAGAAGCGTCCCAAATCCGGCGCCGTCGTCCATCTGCATTCCACGCACTCTGTGGCGGTGAGCTGCCTCGATGGCATCGATCATGCCAACTGCCTGCCGCCGATCACGGCCTACTATGTGATGCGCATCGGCACGTTGCCGCTCGTTCCTTACTATCCGCCGGGTGACGCCACGCTCGCCGATGCCGTCGGCAAGCTCGCAGGTAAACACCACGCCGTTATGCTCGCCAATCACGGGCCGGTCGTTGCCGGTTCCAGCCTTTCCGCCGCGCAGGATGCGATCGAAGAACTCGAGGAAACAGCGCGCCTGTTTCTCATGTTGCGCGACAAGAAGGTCCGCGGCCTCACGTCCGCGCAGGTCGACGAGCTACGCCGCCGGTTCCCGACATAAGAGCCTCATCCGGAGTAAACCACACATGGCCAATTCCATTGATTTGAAAGGCCGCGTTGCCGCCGTGACTGGCGGCGCGCAGGGCATCGGCAAGGCCGTCACCGAGCGTTTTCTCGCCTCCGGTGCCAAGGTCGCCATCTGGGACCGCGACAAGGCGCTTGCCGACAAGACTGCTGCCGCTCTCGGCAAGGACGTCACCGCCATCGCTGTCGACGTCACCGACTTCGCCGATGTCGAGAAGGCGCGCGATGCAACACTCAAGGCCTTCGGGCGTATCGACATCCTCGTCAACAATGCCGGCATCGCCGGCGCGATCGCCACGACGTGGGAGACCACGGTCGAGGACTGGCGCAATGTCATGCGCATCAATCTCGACGGGCCGTTCCTGTGCTGCAAGGCGGTAGTGCCCGCGATGATCCGTCAAAACTACGGACGCATCGTCAACATCGCCTCCATCGCCGGCAAGGAAGGCAACCCCAATGCGGCTCACTACTCCGCGTCAAAGGCAGGCGTAATCGCGCTGACGAAGTCGCTGGGCAAGGAGGTTGCCACCCATAACATCGCCGTCAATTGCATCACACCGGCAGCAGCCAAGACTGCGATCTTCGATCAAATCACCGAGCAGCACATAAACTTCATGCTGTCGAAGATTCCGCGCGGGCGCTTCGTGACGGTGGAGGAGATCGCAGCGCTCGTGGCCTGGGTCGCCTCGGAAGACAACTCGTTCACCACCGGCGGCGTGTTCGATATCTCGGGTGGGCGCGCGACTTACTGAACGGCTCCGGAAAAACACAACGCCCGCGAGACCGGCACGCCGATCCATCGCGGGCGTTCCAATCGTCACAAATCAAACCGAATTCTTGAGCTCCTTGGCAGCGCGGAAAGCCACCTTCTTGCTCGCTTTGATTTTGATGGCTTCGCCGGTCGCAGGATTGCGGCCCATGCGTGCCGGACGCTTGCGGACCTGCAGGATGCCGAGGCCGCCGATGCGGATGCGGGCACCCTTCTTCAGGTGCTTGGTGATGTTTGTCACCATGTCTTCGAGAACGGCGTGAACCTGCTTCTTGGGAAGTTCGTGGCTCTCGGAAAGAGCCAAGCCAAGATGGCGCAGCGTGATGGTCTCCGGCTTGGCCGTGGTAGACGATTTTGCCATGTGCGTACCCCTGAAGAATCGTTAACGGCGTGAGCATACAATGATCCGCAGCCGCACGTCCGTGGTGATATTCGGCCGAACGAAGGATTTTCGCGCCGAATTGGGACTAGGCATCAGGGCGAATGAACTCCCCATGTGCCGCGTCCACGCGCGTACAACCAGTGATCCGGGCCCTTGTCAATCCCTGCAATTTACAATTCGCGCTTGTTCCCGTGCTAAAATGCACGTTTCCACGGTAATGCGTGTCGAGACATGCCGGTCAAATCCAAGCGCATCGTGCTGATCATCGGCGGCGGAATTGCTGCCTACAAATGCCTCGAGCTCATTCGGCGGGCGCGCGAGAAGGGCATCGCCGTGCGCGCGGTGATGACGAAAGCAGCCGCTGAATTCGTCACGCCGCTGTCTGTCAGCGCACTCACCAACGATCGTGTCTTCTCGAACCTGTTCGATCTGGACGACGAGCGGGAGATCGGCCACATTCGGCTGGCGCGCGACGCCGATCTCATTGTCGTCGCTCCCGCCACGGCCGACCTGATGGCCAAGATGGCCGGCGGCCATGCCGACGACCTCGCCAGCGCGGTGCTGCTCGCGACAGACAAACCCGTACTCGCTGCACCCGCCATGAACCCTCGCATGTGGCTCCATCCCGCCACCCGCCGCAACCACACAACGCTGCAAGCGGACGGCATTCATTTCGTCGGGCCCAACACAGGCGAGATGGCAGAGGCAGGGGAAGCCGGACCAGGACGGATGTCCGAGTCTCAAGAGATACTGGCCGCCATTGAACATCTGCTCGCGGACCACAGCGCCGGTACGCGCGCGTCTCTCCCGCTCGCTGGACGCCACGTGCTCGTAACCTCCGGCCCCACGCATGAGCCGATCGACCCTGTGCGCTATATCGCCAATCGCTCGTCGGGCAAGCAGGGTCATGCCATAGCAGCAGCTGCAGCAGCGCTCGGAGCGCGTGTTACGCTCGTATCGGGTCCAACGGATCTCCCAGATCCCAACGGCGTGACGACCATCCGCATCGAGTCCGCGGCCGAAATGCTGAACGCCGCGAAGCGTGCGCTTCCCGCCGATGCCGCGATCTTCGCTGCTGCCGTTGCCGACTGGCGCGTTGCCAACGCGCACGGCGAGAAGATCAAGAAAAATGGCAAGCAGAAAACGCCGAAGCTCGATCTCGTCGAGAACCCCGACATCCTGAAAACCATCGCGTACGAGCGCCCCGGTGTACGCCCGCCGCTGGTGATCGGCTTTGCGGCCGAGACCGAGAACGTCATCGAGCACGCCAAGAAGAAGCGCAAGGCCAAAGGTTGCGACTGGATCGTCGCCAACGACGTGTCGCCCAAGACCGGCATCATGGGTGGCGACCGCAACCGCGTGCACCTGATCACGGCTGACAGCGTCGACACCTGGCCCGAGATGGACAAGTCCGCGGTTGCCGAACGCCTCGTCGCCAAGGCCGCTGAGCATCTGGCCGCGACGACGGACGAGGCATGAAGCGGAAAGCCGACCGCGCCCTGGTGGTCAGGCTCGTTCGCCTGCCACACGCCGCAGGCCTGCCTCTACCGCAGTATCAGTCGGCTGGCGCCGCCGGCCTGGATCTCGTGGCTGCGGTCGAGAAAGACCGCCCTCTCGTGCTCGCGCCGGGCAATCGCGCTCTCGTACCCACCGGCCTTGTCCTGGAATTGCCGGAGGGCACGGAAGCCCAGGTGCGTCCGCGGTCCGGCCTCGCCCTCCGCCATGGAGTGACCGTGCTCAACAGCCCCGGCACCATAGATTGCGACTATCGGGGCGAGCTGAAAGTCCTGCTCGTCAATCTCGGCGAAACGCCGTTCGAGATCGAACGCGGAGCGCGCATTGCCCAGCTCATCGTTGCCAGGGTTGCCCGTGTTCGGCTCAGAGAGGTCCGCGTCGCTGCCGCTAGCGAACGCGGCGCCGGCGGCTTCGGCTCGACCGGCGTGAAGGTCACGGCGGCGCACAAAGGCAGGGGCGGGTCTCGAACCAAGTCCCGACAGAAAATCAAATCCGAATAGGCGCTTTGCTCCAAAACGCGCGCCCCCTGCCCTCGATATCGCCACAAGAAGGTGATTTCTTGCGTCCGGGTTGCGCGTTGCCGGCTGGGTCGCCATATGCGCGCATGTTGCCCGCAAGCAGCCGGCGCTACAGCGCCAACCCGTGAGGCGCCATCTCCATGAACGATATGCCGCAAATCAAGACACTTGAAGCGGTCGGCAAGCTCGGCCGTGGCCGCGTCTACAACGGCATCACCGAGACGATCGGCAACACCCCATTAGTGCGGCTGTCTCGGATCGCCGGCGCCTCCGGCGCCAAGGCCGAGATCCTCATGAAGCTCGAGTTCTTCAATCCGCTGTCCTCGGTCAAGGACCGTATCGGCGTCGCCATGATCGACGCGCTCGAAGCCTCGGGCCGCCTCAAGCCGTCGACCGTCCTCGTCGAGCCGACATCGGGCAACACCGGTATCGCGCTTGCGTTCGTCGCCGCGGCGCGCGGCTACCGCCTGGTCCTCACCATGCCGGAGTCGATGTCGATCGAGCGCCGCCGCATTCTCGAGCACCTTGGCGCCGAGCTGGAGCTCACGCCGCGCGAGCTCGGCATGAAGGGCGCCATCGCCCGCGCCGAAGAGTTGATGCGCGAGCTGCCCGATGCCGTCATGCCTGGCCAGTTCGACAACCCGGCCAACCCGCTGATCCACGAGAAGACGACGGCGGAGGAGATCTGGGCCGATACTGGCGGCAACATCGATGTCCTGGTGATCGGCGTCGGCACGGGCGGCACGCTCACCGGCGCCGGCCGCGTGCTCAAGGTGCGCAAGCCCAGCCTCAAGATCATCGCCGTCGAGCCAGCTGCAAGCCCGGTCCTGTCCGGCGGCACGCCGGGGCCGCACAAGATCCAGGGCATTGGCGCCGGCTTCGTACCCGCCATCCTGCAGACCGACCTGATCGATGAAGTGATCAAGGTCTCCAACGAGACGGCCATCGATATGTCCAAGCTGCTGGCACGCGCCGAAGGCATCGCGGCCGGCATCTCCTCGGGCGCCAATCTCGCCGCCAGCCTCACGGTCGCCACTCGCGACGACATGGCCGGCAAGACCATCGTCACGTTCGCGCCGTCGGCTGCCGATCGCTATCTCTCGACCGACCTCTTCGCCCCACCGGCGGAGGCAGCTAAGATCTAATCTCGAACGAAATTCAGGCACTCTGCCCCCGATCGCGAGACCGGGGACAGAATTGTTGGGGCATTAGGCCGCCTGCTTCACAGGCTCGCCGTTGATGGCGATCACGCCGTCGCGCACCGTCAGCTTGACCGTGTCGCCGTCCTTGATCCTTCCGGCCAGCAGCAACTCGGCCAGTGGGTCCTGCACGCTCTTCTGGATCACCCGCTTCAGCGGGCGTGCGCCGTAGGCCGGATCGTAGCCGCGGTTGGCAAGCCATGTCCGCGCTGCGTCGTCGAGCTTCAACGTGATCTTGCGATCGGTGAGCAGCTTTTGCAGCCGTGCCATCTGGATGTCGACGATCGCCGCCATGTTTTCCCGCTTCAGGCGATGGAACAGAATGATGTCGTCGATCCGGTTCAGGAACTCGGGCCGGAACTTCAATTTCACCTCAGCCATCACATACTCGCGCACCGCCGAGGTTTCCTCGCCCTCCTTCTGATTGACGAGATACTCCGACCCGATGTTGGAGGTCATGATGATCAGCGTGTTCTTGAAATCGACCGTACGGCCCTGGCCGTCGGTCAACCGCCCATCATCGAGCACCTGCAACAGTACGTTGAACACGTCCGGGTGCGCTTTCTCAATCTCGTCGAACAGCACGACCTGATAGGGGCGCCGGCGCACGGCTTCGGTGAGAGCGCCGCCCTCCTCATAGCCGACGTAGCCCGGAGGTGCGCCGATCAAGCGGGCCACGGAGTGCTTTTCCATGAACTCGCTCATGTCGACGCGCACCATCGCCGCCTCGTCGTCGAACAGGAACGCCGCCAGAGCCTTGGTCAGCTCCGTCTTGCCGACGCCGGTGGGGCCGAGGAAAATGAACGAGCCGATCGGCCGATTTGGGTCCTGCAGGCCCGCACGCGCGCGCCGCACCGCCTTGGAAACGGCCTCGACCGCCTCGCGCTGGCCGACCACACGCTTGGCCAGCTCATCCTCCATGCGCAGCAGTTTTGCGCGCTCACCTTCGAGCATCTTGTCGACCGGAATGCCGGTCCAGCGCGATACGATCTGGGCGATGTGATCCGGCGTCACGGCCTCCTCGACCATGGCGCCCTTGCCTTCATCGCCTTCCAGGGCCTTGAGCTTCTTCTCCAGCGCAGGAATCACGCCATAGGCAAGCTCTCCGGCACGCCCGAGGTCGCCCCGGCGCTGTGCTTGGCTCAGCTCCGTGCGGCGCTGATCGAGCTCGACCTTCAGCTTCTGCGCATCGCCGAGCTTGCCCTTCTCGCTTTCCCAGCGCTGCGTCAAGGCCTTGCTCTTTTCCTCGAGCTCGGCGATCGACTTGTCGAGCCGCGCCAGGCGATCCTTGGAGGCTGCATCGCTCTCCTTGCGCAAGGCCTCGCGCTCGATCTTCATCTGCATGAGATCACGGTCGATCGCGTCCAGCTCTTCCGGCTTGGAATCGATCTCCATCTTCAATCGCGAAGCGGCCTCGTCGACAAGGTCGATAGCTTTGTCGGGCAGGAACCGGTCGGCGATATAGCGATGCGACAGAGTAGCGGCCGCTACCAGCGCCGAGTCGGTGATGCGCACGCCGTGGTGCTGCTCATACTTCTCCTTGAGGCCGCGCAGGATGGAGATAGTGTCCTCCACCGTCGGCTCCGAGACGAAGATCGGCTGGAAGCGGCGCGCCAGCGCTGCATCCTTCTCGATGTGCTTGCGGTACTCGTCGAGCGTCGTGGCGCCGACGCAGTGCAGCTCGCCGCGCGCCAGAGCCGGCTTCAACAGATTGCCTGCATCCATGGCGCCCTCGGCCTTGCCGGCTCCGACAATCGTATGCAGCTCATCGATGAACAGAATGATGCGGCCACCTTCGGCTTGCACCTCGGACAGAACGGACTTCAGCCGCTCCTCGAACTCGCCGCGATACTTGGCCCCTGCGATCAGCGCGCCCATGTCGAGCGCCAGCAGCTTCTTGTCTTTCAGGCTCTCGGGTACGTCGCCCTTGACGATACGGTGTGCCAGTCCTTCGGCGATAGCCGTTTTGCCGACACCGGGCTCGCCGATCAAAACGGGGTTGTTCTTGGTCCGCCGAGACAGCACCTGGATGGTGCGGCGAATCTCCTCGTCGCGGCCGATGACCGGATCGATCTTGCCTTCCGCGGCAGCTTCCGTGAGGTCGCGAGCGTAGCGTTTGAGTGCATCGTAGCCCTGCTCGGCTGATGCCGTGTCCGCGGTGCGGCCCTTGCGGATCTCGTTGATGGCCTGATTGAGCGCGACGGCGGTGACGCCGGCATCCTTCAGGATACGGGCCGCCTCGCTCGAGGCCTCCGTCGCCAGCGCCAGCAGCAGCCGCTCAGCGGTCACATATTTGTCGCCCGCCTTCTCAGCTATCTTCTCGGCGTTGTCGAAGACGCGCGCCATTTCCGGCGCCATGTAGAGCTGGCCCGCGCCGCCGCCCGAAACCTTGGGCCGACCGGCCAATGCCTTTTCAACGGCCTGCAAGGCAGCCTTCGACCGGCCGCCGGCGCGCTCGATCAGGCCCGCCGCCAACCCCTCCGGGTCGTCGAGCAGTACTTTGAGCAGGTGCTCGGTAGAGAATTGCTGATGGCCCTCGCGCAGGGCGAGGGACTGGGCGGCCTGGATGAAACCTTTGGCCCGATCGGTGTAGACCTCGAAATTCATGCTCTATCACTCCTCAGCGCGGGCCCGCGCCTCGAAGAGCACGGCAGGACCGCCTCGTGAATAGGACTACCGGCGCCCGCCTTTCAGACCCGAAACGGCATCGTCTGTGGGCACCCTCGGACGTGATATAGGATTGCCGCAACGCAACCAAAAGAACCATGGCGCCAATCAATGCCATGGTTTCGATGCCCCTAGGATTTACGAATGTCTATCCCCAACAACCCTCACCTTGCCAGGTTGTATCGCTACCCGGTGAAAGGACTATCACCGGAGCGGCTAGACCGAGTTGAGGTTACATCGGGTGAAACGCTGCCCTTCGATCGCGCCTACGCCATCGAGAATGGTCCTGGGCGCTTCGATGCTGCCGCGCCCCGGCATCTGCCGAAGGTAAACTTCCTCATGCTGATGCGCGACGAGCGCCTCGCAACGCTCCGGACAACATTCGACGACGCAACTGAAAGTCTGACGATCTTTCGCGACGGCAAGCAGGTGGCGCGCGGCCAGCTCTCGACGCCGATCGGACGGCAGCTCGTCGAGCAGTTTATCGCTGCGTACATGGCGAAGGAGCTGCGCGGAGCGCCGAAGGTCGTGCGTGCGCCCGGTCACAGTTTCTCCGACGTTGCCGCGAAATGCGTGCACATCGTCAATCTGGCCAGCGTGCGCGAGCTGGAACGGGTTATCGGACGGCCGGTCGATCCGCTGCGTTTTCGCGCCAATCTCTACCTCGAGGGTCTGCCGCCTTGGGCCGAGTTCAAATGGCTCGACAAGGAAATCGGCATAGGAGACGCGAAATTGCGCATCTTCACACGCACGCAGCGCTGCGACGCGACCAATGTCGATCCTGAGATTGGCGTCCGCGACATGGCGATTCCAGCCACCTTGCAGCGAACCTGGGGCCACGCGGATTTTGGCGTCTACGGCAAGGTGACGACCGGCGGAGCGCTTGCCGTCGGCGATCCCGTTCGGGCCTAGAGCTGGATCGTTTCAGATGAAAGCTCATGCGCGATCCATCCGGAGCGCAGATCCTGCTCTACGCTTGGAGTCTAGAGTGCAATCGGCTGAGACAAAAACGAAGCAAGAATTTTCTTCAGCGATCCAAAGAAAGCCGGAAGGTCCCTTGCGATTGCACGCCGCCAGAGATCCCTGTCAGACGATATTCTTGTCCTGCGGATCGTTCTCGTGTCCGGTCTCCGCCACCCCTTCGGCCTCGCCATTACCGTTGCCCTCGCGACGCGGACGGCGCACCGGACGACGCAGGAACTCGGGTTGTTCGTTGCCAGGCCCAAAACGCTCGCGTCGCCGCTGAAACTGCTCGTTTCGTGGCTGCCCCCCACTCCCTTCCACTGGCGGCTGCGGCTCAGCCGAACGATCACGCCCCTGGCGGGTGTCGGGCTGGCGATCATTGTGGCGCTCCTGGCGATCACGGAAACGTGGGTGGTCCTGCCCGCGGTGTTGCTGACGCCCCTCGTCATTACGCGGCTGGTCCTGGAAGCGTGACTGCTCTTGAAGTCGCGGCTGCTCCGGCTGGAAGCGGGACATCGGCGGCTGCTCGCCGTGGCTCAGATCATCGCCCTCTTCGTCCAACACATCGTCGGCCTCGCCGCCTTCGGATGGACCACCTGGCCGCATGCGCGGCCCGTTACCGTTCATCGCCTCGCCGGATTGCTGCACCTGCTGCTCGCGGTAGGCCATGATGATGCGGTTGTAGTGCTCCGCGTGCTGCAGATAGTTCTCGGCCAGCACCGGATCGCCAGACGACTGGGCATCACGAGCGAGCGACAAGTACTTCTCCGCGATGTGCGCGGGCGTACCCCTGACCTTCACTTCAGGTCCGTTGGACTCGAAGCTCCGCGAAAGGGGATTATGGCCCCTTCTGTTATTATTATTGTTGTTATTGTTATTGTTATTGTTGTTACGACCGCGTCCGCGGCGATGTTGCTGTCCCTGCCTCATGGGCTCCCATTCTCACACTGTTGCAATTGTTGTTCGTTACTTTCCTTGCCAGGCGCCCGCACAGCCCCGTTCCCTGCGACCGCGTTCCTGCCGCCATCAGAGCGCTTTTTGTTCTCGTGACATGCCCAAGCAGACCAGCAAACGCGCGGTCCTTGGAGCGTCCAAAATGGTCGATACTGTCATCCCGGAAATGCGGTGGATCCGGCAGAGCCTGTTGCTAGCGCTTCACGCTCGCCATCAGTCTCACCGTCTGGCGCCCCGATCTGATGCCGACTTTTCAATCGGCCGAGATGGCACGGGAGCACCGTCACACTTTCACCTGAGAAACGGTAGCGCGGATGGCCTACGATTCCAAGCTCTTTTTTGCATATCGTCACTGGCGTGCTCTGACAGCAACACATCGTGGCCGACCTGCAAGATCCATGTACAACCACGGCCGTTCCGCGTCAGGGCCGAACCCCTGCCCAAGACACAACTCGAGGACTGCAGAAGCGTCCCCAGGATTTACCTCGAACAGGAGCCAGCCCGCCGGGCTGAGCCTGTGGCGCGCGCCGCTGGCGATAGTGCGGTAGGCCGCCAATCCGTCTTTGCCGCCATCGAGCGCTAGGCGGGGATCGTATTGTGCGACTTCCGGTTCCAGCGCGGCAATTTGCTCAGTCGCGACATAGGGCGGATTGCTGATCACCAGATCGAAAGTCTCCTTCACGCCGCCGAGCCAGTCCGCGCAGCGAAAGCTCGTCCGCTCAGCCACGCCATGCCGCTCAGCGTTACGCCGTGCGACATCGAGTACCTTCGGCGCGATATCAGTCCCGACGCCACTGGCTTTCGGCAGCTGCGCCAGGATCGCGATCAGGATGGCCCCCGTGCCCGTGCCCAAATCGAGGACGCGTGGCGCCCGGCCGCCTGGCACAACTCCCTGCTGCACGAGCTCCAGCGCAACTTCGACGATCGTCTCGGTCTCCGGTCTCGGATCGAGGGTCGCCGCACCGAGATCCAACATCAGGTTGCGAAACTCGCGCCTGCCGATGATGCGCGAGACGGGTTCACGCGCGAGACGCCGCGCCTGATATGACGCAATGCGTCGGCCGGCCTCGGCTTCGAGCCTGATCTGCGGCGATGCAAGCAGCATCGCGCGCGGCACGCCCGCACCTTCGGCGACGAGTATCCGTGCGTCCAACTCTGGCGTCTCCAGGCCTGCTGCCCTGAATGCCTGCGCCACACGGCGGACAGCCTCGCCGATCGTCTCCACGCGCCCGCGGCTGTCGTTGCCTGCTGCAGTGTCAGGCACCGTCAGGCCCGTTCAGTTCGGCGAGCAGGCTCGCCTGATGCTGCGTGATCAAGGCGTCGATGATCTCGTCCAGCGCATTACCCTCGAGCACCTCATCCAGCTTGTGCAGGGTCAGATTGATGCGATGGTCCGTGACCCGGCCCTGCGGAAAGTTGTAGGTGCGGATGCGCTGCGAGCGGTCGCCCGATCCCACCTGGTCCTTGCGCGCCGCCGCCCGCTCGTCCGCCGCTTCTTGCCGCTGCAGCTCGTAGAGGCGTGAGCGCAGAACCTGCATGGCGAGCCGCCGGTTCTGATGCTGCGACTTCTCTGCCGAGACCACGACGATGCCGCTCGGCATATGCGTTATTCGAACCGCCAACTCGGTCTTGTTTACGTGCTGGCCACCGGCGCCGCCCGCTCGCATGGTGTCGATGCGCAAATCATCGGGCTTGATGTCAACATCTATGTCTTCCGCCTCCGGCAAGACCGCCACGGTCGCCGCCGAAGTGTGGATGCGACCGCCGGCCTCGGTCGCCGGAATGCGCTGCACGCGATGCACACCCGACTCGAACTTGAGGCGCGCAAAGACACCCTTGCCCGAGATCGAGGCGACAATCTCCTTGTAGCCGCCGAGATCGCTCTCCGACGCACCGATCAACTCGGTTTTCCAGCCGTGATGATCGGCGTAGCGGCTGTACATGCGAAACAGGTCGGCGGCGAACAGTGCGGCCTCGTCACCACCCGTGCCGGCCCTGACCTCGAGAATGGCGCTGCGCTCGTCGGCGGCATCCTTCGGCAGCAGCAGCAGCTTCAGCTCATGCGCGAGAGACCCGACGCGGGCAGCCAGCTCGTCTCGCTCGGTGCGCGCCAGCTGCGCCATTTCCCGGTCGGTCCCTGCTGCATCGATGAGCTGGTTGATCTCGTCCAGCTCGCGCTCCGCCCGCCGCAACGTGTTGATCGTGCTGACCACTGGATTGAGCTCGGCAAACTCCTTCGAAAGCTTGACGAAAGCCGCCTGGCCCGCGCCCCGGTTGAGCTCGGCCTGGACGGCTTCCCAGCGCTCGACCAGACGGTCGAGCTTTTCCTGTGGCATCGACGTCATGTCACGAAAACATAGGCTGAATGACCGAGCGCGCACCCCTTCGGGACTGTCGCGGCACCCGTACATCTAATCCTAACGGGAGGCCTGACGCAATTTATCGGATTTGCGTGTGCGCGGATCGGCCACCTCGATCCAGCGCATGCCCTCGCGCCGGGGCGCCATCTGGACCACCAAGTACTCAGCGGCCGGCCGAACAACCCGCGCCACAGGTTCCGGCAGCTTGGCCACGCCCCTCGATATGAGCGCGGGTTGCGTTTGTGCAAGCCACAACACGCCGCCAAAGAGCGCCACCGGCGTGGAAATGGCAAACAGCGCGCGCGCGGCCCGGCGCACCTGCCGCCGTGCATGCTGTGCGCCCTCGCGCCAAGCCTCGCGCCGCGCAGACCGGGCCCGGTCGCGGATGCGCAGCAGCGGATGTTTATCCACAGGCGTTCGGGTTGCTGGCGCGGTCTTGGGAACCTGTCCGAGGCCCGCAGGTCCGACCTGGTCGCGAATGCGCGCGAGAATGGGCCGCGTATCGACACGGTGCAGCTTGCCCAGCTCGGACACGATTCTGACTGTTTCCGGCCAAGCGGGAAACGCGCGCACGCGCCCGCTCTCGAGTGTCTCGATTACGGCGACCGTGGTGCCGAGCGCGTGCGCGAGATCGGCAGCCGAAACCCCCAACCCGACGCGCATGTCGCGGAAGATGGCCGCCACCCGCTCGTCGACGCCGGTTGGCCGTTCGGACACACCCGCCACTTGCAGACCAGGTAGCCTGCGCCAAGGGGCGCGCGCGTGTACTCTCTCGTGCAAACTCATACGCGAAAGACGCAAGTCCCCACAAAAACCCCACCAGATGGTCAGTCAAAAGGCTGAAGTTGTCAAAACGCTGACACTGTGTCGCCCGTCCCCTAGAGATCCAGCCCCTCGATCTCGGCAAACCGCTTCAATCTGTCACGGATGCTACCATCGCCTTCGGCTATGAGGCGGTGCAGGTGCTCCTGCATACGGCCCGCGTGCATGGACCTGACCATGGCCTTCACGGGACCGATGCTGGCTGGAGCCATCGACAGAGCGCGCAGGCCGAGTGCGATCAGCGCCATCGCCTCGAGCGGCCGGCCACCCACCTCGCCGCACAGGCCGACCGGCACCTTGTGGCGTCTGCCAGCCTCGATCACCGTCCCCACCGCCCGCAGGAAGATCGGCGACAGCGCGTCGAACCGCCTGGCTACCCGCTCGTTGGAGCGATCTGCGGCGAACAGATATTGCAGCAGGTCATTGCTGCCGATCGACACGAAGTCCGCCTTCGGCATCACGGCATCGAGCTGGAACAGCAGGGACGGAACCTCGATCATGATGCCGAATACGAGATCGCTGGGTCCGGCCACACCGCGCTTGCGCGCCAATTCGAACTCCCGGTCGACGAGCGCCCGCGCCGCAGTGATCTCCGTGGCCTCGGAGACCATCGGCACCATAAGGCGCAACTCCTGGCCGGCGGCCGCCCTGAGCAAGGCCCTTACCTGAGTGCGAAAGAGAGCGGGCCTGTCGAGCGCCATGCGGATGCCGCGCCAACCAAGCGCCGGGTTCTCCTCCTGAACCCGACGCATGTAAGGCAGCACCTTGTCGCCGCCGATATCCAATGTGCGGAAGATGACCGGCTTGCCGCGCGCCTCCTTGAGCACCGACCTGTAGAGCTGTGTCTGCCGTTCCAGCCTCGGGAAATTGGACGCCACCATGAACTGCAGCTCGGTGCGGAACAGCCCGATGCCGTCGGCTCCCGACTCTGTGAGATGCGCCGTATCGACCGGCAGGCCTGCGTTGATATGCAACTCGATGCGCTGACCATCCTTCGTCACCGCCGGCTCGTCGCGCAGCGACTTGTATTGCCGCTGGCGTCGGGCCTGAAACCGCGCCTTGTCCGCATAGGCGGCGATGACCTCGCTGGTTGGCCGGATATAGACCTCGCCGGCGTCGGCATCGACGATGATCGGATTGCCGGGCTCGACCCGCTCGATGACGCCGCGCGCCTGGCCAACGGCGGCGATGCCGAGGGCGCGCGCCACGATGGCGACATGGCTCTGCCCGCCGCCATCCTCGACGACGAGCCCCCTGAGCCGCGCCCGATCGTAGTCGAGCAGCTCCGCAGCCCCCATCGAGCGGGCGACGATGATCGCATCGTGCGGCAGGTCCTTTTTTCCCGTCTCGCCAGAACGACGCGCCGTCAGGATGCGCAACAGGCGATCGGAGAGATCGTCCAGGTCGCGCAGACGCTCGCGCCAGAACGGATCGGCCTGGCGCAGCATGCGCGAGCGGGTCTTGTTCTGCACCAGATCGACCGCCGCCTCTGCGGTCAGCCCGTCCTTGACGGTATCCTTGAGCCGGCGCAGCCAGCCGCGATCGTTCGCAAACATGCGATAGGCCTCGAGCACGTCGCGGTGCTCGCCTTCGCCTGCCAGCGTTTCCTGGCCAAGCAGCTCGTCGAGGGAGACCTTGAGCTCCTCGACGGCAGCCTCCAGCCGCTGCGCTTCAGCAGCCGGGTCCTCGGCCTTGAGATCGGTGACCACGACGCGAGGCTCGTGCAGCACGGCATGACCGAGTGCCAATCCCTCTGAAACCGTCTGCGCCTTGACGACGTGGCTGAACGAGCGGTTGAACGCGGCCCCTGCGCTGACCCCGGCGACGGCGCCCGACACGAAGTGCTCCGCCAGCACCATGGCGGTCGTCTGCAGCGCCTCGACGTCGTCGTCGGAGTATTCGCGCGGCGTCTTGTTCTGGACCGTGAGCACGCCGAGCACGTCGCCGCCGCGCAGGATCGGCACGGCGAGGAAGGAGTGGTAGATTTCCTCGCCCGTCTCTGGCCGATAGGAGAAAGCCGGGTGGTTCTGCGCCTCCGGCTCATTGACCGGCACAGCGAGCTCGGCGCAGCGCCCGACCAGACCTTCGCCCCGCTTCATGAATGTGTTGTGCACCGCCGACGGATTGAGCCCCTCGGTGGCGAACAGCTCGAGGCTGCCGTCCTGACGCCGCAAATAGATGGAGCACACCTCGGCCACCATCAGGCCGGCGATCTGGCGCACGATCTTGTCGAGGCGGCTCTGGCCGTCGCCGGGCTCGGCCATGATCTCGCGCAGGCGCCGCAGCATGGGCCGCAGGGCCGGCTCGGCCGCAGCAATGCGCGGATCCTCTGTGGGTCGCTTGGCCATGAATCCCTATCAGCAGCAGCGCTCCCCGTTCCTGCACCTCGTGCGAGGGGCCGGGGCCGCCGCGTCGCTTAAGAGGCCGCGGCGGCGAGAATTGGTTTCGACCGTGACGTTGTTGTGCCCGCTGAGCGGGGCCGGTCGTAAGTTAGTCGGCGTCCAGTCCATAAAGCGAATGCAGCGTGCGCACCGCGAGCTCCGCATAGGCAGCATCGATGAGGACGCTGATTTTGATCTCGGAGGTCGTGATCGCCAGGATGTTGATGCCTTTGTCTGCAAGCGCCCTGAACATTTGCGCGGCCACGCCGGCGTGACTACGCATGCCGATACCGATGACGGAAACCTTAATGACAGCGGCCGAGCTTTTGATGTCGTGATAGCCGATGCTTTTCTTGCCGGACTTCAAGACCTCGAGCGTGCGCGGCAGCTCGGCCTCGGTCACGGTGAAAGTCATGTCCGTATAGCGGCCGTCCGCCGACAGGTTCTGCACGATCATGTCGACGTTGACATTGGCCTCTGCCAGCGGGCCGAAGATGCTCGCGGCGATGCCCGGTTTGTCCTCGATCTTGAGGAGCGTGACCTTGGCTTCGTCCTTCGAGTAGGCAATGCCGCTGACGACCTGCTGCTCCACGATCTCTTCCTCGTCACAAACAATGGTGCCGATCCCGTCCCAGGATTGGGGCTTTGCCGCCTGCATCTGCTCGGGCGGCACGAAGCTCGAAAGCACCCGCGTCCGCATGCGATGCACCATGGCCAGCTCGACGGAGCGCGTCTGCAGCACTTTCGAGCCCAGCGAGGCCATCTCCAGCATTTCTTCGTACGACACCTTCGGCAGCCGGCGCGCCTTGGGCACGATCCTGGGATCGGTCGTATAAACCCCGTCCACGTCCGTATAGATATCGCAAAGATCGGCGCGCAGCGCCACCGCGATGGCGACAGCGCTGGTGTCCGATCCACCGCGTCCCAGCGTGGCGATACGATTGCGCTCCGGCTCGATGCCCTGGAAGCCAGTGATGACGGCGACCTCACCTTGATCGAGCCGCTCGCGCAAGCGCTCGCCGTCGATGCCGGCGATGCGCGCCGCACCGTGCGCGGCATTGGTGTGCACCGGAATTTGCCAGCCCTGCCAGGAACGCGCCGCAATACCCATCGACTGCAGGACGATGGCCAGCAGCCCTGCCGTGACGTTCTCGCCCGACGCCACCACCGCATCGTACTCGCGCGCATCGTGCAGGGGCGATGCCTCGCGCACCCAGCCCACGAGCTGATTGGTCACGCCGGCCATGGCCGACACGACGACAGCCACCTTGTTGCCGCCGTCCACCTCGCGCTTCACGTGCCGCGCGACATTGCGGATACGGTCCACGTTGGCCACCGACGTGCCGCCGAATTTCATAACCAGAACAGTCATGGCCTACCCGCCGCAGGCAGATAAAGTGCGATCGCTTCTTGTGGGAGCACTTGGCTTCCGTAAGAAGCGTGAACTCACTCTAAAGACAAAGCGTAGAGCAGGATTCACGCTTCGGCCGAGGCACCCCGATTGCGG
The DNA here is from genome assembly GCA_963806735.1 of uncultured Alphaproteobacteria bacterium. Lineage (GTDB taxonomy): Bacteria > Pseudomonadota > Alphaproteobacteria > Rhizobiales > Hyphomicrobiaceae > CADEFX01. The sequence goes on from CAWEBE010000018.1 coordinate 44,818, forward strand.
TAAAGCGGTTTAATCCGAAGCGATCCTGCGGTCGTCGCGCTCCATCAAGCCCCGCCGTTCGTGCGTACTCATACTCGGGCAGGGTGGGCCGCGCAACCGCGCGTGAGCTCGTTGTTTTGCCTGCCAAGCTGCTCGTTAGAACAAGTCCAACCTCGCAGCCCATTTTGGTCGAGGATATGGCAAGCGCACGGGACGCGTGTGCGTCGCAGCAACCGCGGGGTGTGACCGCCCAAAGAGACCCGCGCGGCTCTCCCCGAGGACACGAATGTCCTCCGGAACCCGCGTGCGGCGATTTGAAGTCCCGGGTCGCGCTTTGGTGCTGTGCTCTGCCGGATGCCTCAGGCCCGCGACACCGGCAACGGCCTCGCGTCAACCCAGGCATTCCGCGTCGTCATGAGTTGCAGCTCATCATATCCACGGCTTGCATCGATCACCGCGTCTACACCCGCACCAGCCAACGCCAGTGCCTCGGACGCCCGCGTGACCCCGAGCCTCAACTCATGCCCCAGATAGAGCGCCGCCAGAAAATCCCCTGTCCCGTTCGGCACCCCGAATCGCCGCGGCACACAACACGCAACCGCATCGCCATCCTTCGGCACCAACACCGTACTCAGCGCGTCCGCCCCGGCTGCTACCGACGTGGCGAGCACCAACGGCCCCGGCAATCCCGCAGCCGCCATCACAGCCTCGCTCACGCTGCCGACTGCCTTCCCCGTCAGCCATTGCAGCTCGAACGCATTCGGCGTCACCACGTCCGCCAATCCCACAAGCTCATCGCGAATGGCCGCCGCCGCGCCAGCGTCGATGTAGAGGCCCTTCCCCTCGTCCCCCAATACCGGATCGACCAGCACGCGCACGGTTCTCGCCCGCGCCTTCACCCGCCCGATCGCCTCCACCGCGAAACGCACATGTTCTGCACTCGGCAAATACCCCGTCATCACCGCATCGATCTCGCCGAGCCAGCCGTTCGCCGCCAGCGCATCGAGCATCCGCCGCAGCAGCGCCGGCGCCACTTGCTCGCCCGCCACCGTGCCGTGCCCCGGATGGTTCGACAGCAGCACCGTCGGCAGCGCAATCACCTCGTGACCGAGCCCCTGCAGTGCCGGCACGATCGCCGCTAGCCCCACGTGCCCGCGGGCGACTTGCGAGGAGATGACGAGCACACGCGCCATGCTGGCGTCCTCAGAACACGTTCAGCTCGACGATCGGCTCCCCGCGCTGCACGCGCTCGTAGCCGAAGCGCTTGAGGTCGATCGTCCGGTAACCACCGTGTATCAGCAGCTCGGCGATGCCGCGTCCCACACCCGGCGAATGCTGCAGGCCGTGACCTGAGAAGCCGCACGCCAGCACCAGCCCCGGCGCCTGCGGGTGCGAACCCAGGATCGCGTTGTGGTCGAGCGTGCTGACGTCGTAGTGGCAGCACCACGCGTTCTGCACCTTCAGCGTCTCGAATACCGGCACGCGCGCAGCCAGCTGCGGCCAGATATCCCGGTCGAACACCTCGTGGTCGAAATCGAAATCCTCCGCATCCGGGTCCGGCTCGCCCTCCTTGGGCGAGATCGCCGTGATGAAAAACCGCCCCTCGGGCCGGAACACCACGCCGGTCGGATCGATGGTCAGTCCCGCCTGCTGGGGTCCGCCGGGACAATCCACCACGAATGCCAGACGCTTGCGTGGTCGCACTGGCAGCTGCTCGACACCGGCCATCGCCGCCACCTTGTATGAGTGCCAGCCCGCCGCACACACGATGACGCCGGCGGCAATCTCCTGTCCGCTCTTCAGCTTGACCACGCTCACCCGTCCGTCCGCCTTGGCCAGACCAACGACTTCATCGGCCAGATACGTAGCGCCGCGCGCCTTCGCACCCTCACGGAACTGCACCATCAGCAGATGCGCATCGAGCCATCCTTCACCCGACCGGCCCCAGCCCGCGGCGCTCAAGCCCTCCACATTGATCCACGGAAAGCGCTCGGCGATGTCCGCTGCCTCCACCAGCTCCGTATCGGCGCCGAGGCTCTGCTGCAGCTTCACGCTTTCCTCAAGCGCGCCGCGGCCTTCCGGCGTCGCCATGATGAGATAGCCGCGCTCGCGAAAGCCCACATCGGCCTCGGGCCCGAACTCCTGCTTGATGCTCTTGAAGAAGCCGACGCCGAACTGCGACAGGCGGATATTTTCCGGCGTCGAGAACTGCTGGCGAACGGAGGCGAGCGAGCGGCCGGTGGCGCAGAATTGGTAGCTCGGGTCCTTCTCCACCACCACGACCGAGCCTTTGAACCCATCGCGCTTCAGGAAGTACGCAATCGAGCTGCCGACCACGGCACCTCCCACGATGACGACATCTGCCGTGGCAATGGGCATCGGACCTCTGCTGTTGAACAACGATCGTGCACAATGTGCCGGAAGGACTGCTGCGTGCCAAGCGAGCGCCCACATACGTCCTTCCTGTTGATGACATGCGTGCACGCTTTGCATTAGCTTGCAACTCGTCGCTGACTGGAGACCCGCCACATGACTTTGCGTCCGCGCCGCAGCGTGCTCTACATGCCGGGCGCCAACGCCCGAGCGCTCGAGAAGGCAAAGCAGCTCCCCGCCGATGCGCTCATCCTCGATCTCGAAGACTCCGTCGCTCCAGACGCGAAAGCTGCCGCGCGCGAGCAGGTCGTCAAAGCCGTCAAGGACGGCGGCTACGGCAAGCGCGAGCTGGTCATCCGCATCAATGCGCTCGACACCGCCTGGGGGCCCGACGACATGCGCGCCGCTGCTACCGCCGCACCGGACGCCATCCTGATTCCCAAGGCCTCCGGAAGCGCCGACATCGAGCGCGCGTCCGATGCCATGCGTCGCGCCGACGCGCCCGAGAAGACGAAGCTTTGGGCCATGGTGGAAACGCCGATCGGCATCGTGAAGGTCGGCGAGATTGCCGCAGCCGGCAGCCACGCCGGCTCGCCCCTGAGCTGCCTCGTCATGGGCCTCAACGACCTCCTCAAGGAAACCCGCGCAGAGGTCACTGCCGAGCGCACCTCCGCCCTCTACTGGCTCTCCGCCAGCCTGACCGCCGCCCGCGCCTACGGCCTCGATATACTCGACGGCGTCTACAACAACTTCCGCGACGCCGACGGCTACCGCAGCGAATGCCTGCAAGGCCGCATGCTGGGCTTCAACGGCAAGACGCTCATCCATCCCGACCAGATCGGCGTCGCCAACGAGGTCTTCTCGCCGAGCGCGGAAGAGGTCTCCGCCGCCCGCAAGATCGTCGCCGCCTTCGAGCTGCCGGAGAACAGGGGCAGGGGCGTCATCAACCTCGACGGCCGCATGGTCGAGTTGCTGCACGCAGAGATGGCCAGACGCACCGTAGCTATCGCCGAAGCCATTGCAGCCTAGCCGCGTTATAAGCCCGCCCTGGCAACGCCAAATATCAGACGAATTGCCCTGCTCCGCTGAGTTTTGTCAGCTCCTGCATCGATTTTTCGACTCTAACCGCTTCAAAGATGGAACTTGCGCCCATAAATAACGTTGAAGAAGGGTGTGCGGCACCAGACGAATTTGGACTTGGGCTCGAGCCCACCAACGTAGGGCACTCGTTTTGCGGTGACTGCAGCATGGAAGCTCAGCAAATCGACGTTCGACGTGTGCGCGTGATCGCCGCAGTTGCGCTCGGCGTAGCCTGCGCGAGTGTGGGCTTCATGGGTGGTTGGTTTGCCGCGCGCCTAGCGCCGGCAGAGACCCCGGTCGCGGCGGGCTCGACCGACAGGCACGTTACTGAAGCTCGCGTGGAGCCAAAAACAACTGCCGCGACGGCCGAAAAAGAAAAGACGAGTGCTGTTCCAAGCGACGAGAGCAAAGACCAAGACCAGGCTACCGCTGACCAAAGTAAGATGAGCAGCGACAGCACTCGGGAGACGGTTGCAGGCGCGACCATCATCAACGCCGGCTCGACCGAGGGGAAAGCGAAAGCGCGCGAGGCGGGCGCTCCAACTCAGCCCATGACAAGCCAGGCTTTGACCAGACCTGCGACCTCGCAAGCCGACCCTGAACCAGCCTCGGATCCGCCCAATCAGGAATCTGCGTCGAAACGTACGGCCGATGCGGAAATGCTCGCGCGCTGTAGCAGGCGATATTCCTCATTCCGCGCCAGCGACGGCACCTATCGGCCTTACGATGGCGGGCCACGCAAACTCTGCTCCCTCTTGCGATAACAGAGCAATGGTGTTGGCGCTGCCGCGCTCACGCCTCGTATGGTAGCCCCACATAGTTCTCCGCCAGCGCCCGCTGCGCCGCCTCCGAGCCGGCCAGATACTCGAGTTCGGCAAGCTGAATGCGCTCCGCGAATGCGTCCGTATCGGGGAAGCGGTGCAGCAGCGATGTCATCCACCACGAGAACCGCTGCACCATCCAAACGCGCTTGAGGCATGTCGCCGAATAGCGCTCGAGCAGGTCGGTACGCCCCGACCGGTAGTACGCCACCAGCGCACGCGCCAGCGCGCGCACGTCGGCAATTGCCAGGTTCATCCCCTTGGCGCCCGTCGGCGGCACGATATGCGCCGCATCGCCCACCAGGAACAGCCGCCCGTGCTGCATCGGCTCCACCACGAAGCTGCGCATCGGTGTGACACCGCGCTGCAGGATCACCCCCTCGTTGAGCGCCACCGCGCCGTTGCCTTCCAGCCGCCGATGCAGCTCGCGCCAAATGCGCGCATCCGGCCACGCGCTCAAGTCCTCATCGGGCCGGCATTGCAGATAAAGCCGCGTGATCTCCGGCGAGCGCATGCTCATCAGCGCAAAGCCGTCGGCGTGGCGCGCATAGACCAGCTCCTCGTTCGCAGGCGGAGCCGCAGCCAGCACGCCGAGCCACGCGAAAGGATACACCCGCTCGCTGATCCTGATGGCCGATGCCGGGATGCTCGGCCGGCACACACCATGAAAGCCGTCGCACCCGGCAACGAACTCGCACGCGAGCTCGCTGCGCTCCCCGCCCCGCGTGAACACGACGTGCGGACTTTCCGTATCGAGGCTCGCAACTTTGATGACTGGCGCTTCGAAGTGCATTTCGGCACCCGCCGCCAAACGCGCCGCGATCAGGTCCTTCACCACCTCGTGCTGGCCGTACACCGTGACTGTCCGCCCGCCGGTCAGGCCCGACAGATCGATACGGTGTCGACGCCCGGCGAAGCTCAGGTTGATGCCGTGATGTACCAGGCCCTCACACCGCATCCGCTCGCCCACGCCGGCATCCACCAGCGTCTGCGCCGCATCGTGCTCCAGCACACCGGCGCGAATGCGGGCCTCGACATGGGCGCGGCTGCGCGCCTCCAAGACGATCGCCTTGATCCCCTCACGCTGTAAGAGATGCGCCAACAGCAGCCCTGCGGGCCCGGCGCCGACGATCCCCACCTGAGTGCGCATGCGCAACGTTCCTCCCGGCGCTTTTCATTGCTGTCCGGAACCTTCACAATAGCGCCAATTCGCCCGCAGGAGGACGCCGATGCCAAAAGGCTACTGGATCGCCCACGTCACCGTGACTAACCCGGAGCGTTACAAGGACTACTTCGCCGCCAACGCCAAGGTGTTCGAGAAGTGGAAGGCGAAATTCATCGTTCGTGGCGGCAAGTACGAGGTTCGCCGCGGCCCCGAGCACCAGCGCCACATCGTCCTCGAGTTCGACAGCTTCGAGACCGCCAAGGCCTGCTACGATAGTCCTGAATACCAGGCCGCCGCCGCCATCCGTGACGAGGCTGCCGATGTCGCCATCATGATTATCGAGGGCTACGACGGCTCCCCGCCGAAGGCTTGACCGGCAAGGCCCTGCCAGCTGAGAGAACACCATGAGCCACAATCACGATGACCACTCCCACCCCCATGACCATGAGGCACGCTGGAAGCACGACGGCGTGCGCGTGATCCCCGGCGGCAACCTGGACCCGAACACGGCCCAGACGCCGGGCATGGACCGCAAGGCTGCCATCAACTTCGCCCGCGTCGGCGCCCAGAAGATCTGGGCCGGCACCGTGACCATCCACCCCGACGCCAAGACCGGCGCCCACCATCACGGCCACCTCGAGAGCGTCATCTACGTCGTCAAAGGCAAGGCCCGCATGCGCTGGGGCGAGAAGCTTCAGTTCGTGGCAGAGGCCGGCCCCGGCGATTTCATTTACGTTCCTCCCTATGTCCCCCATCAGGAGATCAATGCCAGCCCTGACGAGGCCCTCGAATGCGTGCTCGTGCGCAGCGACGGGGAAGCAGTCGCCATCAATCTCGACATCGAGCCGGTCGAGAAACCCGAGACCGTGCTCTGGGTCGACCCGATCCACCGGGCGCCATCGTGACCAGGGCCGCTGAACGGTCTTAGACTGCAGCCGCGAGTTCCCGTGCATCCGCTGCCGCCTTGACGGTATTGCGCAGCAAGCAGGCGATCGTCATCGGCCCGACGCCGCCGGGCACCGGCGTGATGGCCGACGCCATGTCCAGCCCCTCCGCGAACGCCACATCGCCCACCAGCCTGCTCTTGCCGTCTGGCGTGGCCACGCGGTTGATGCCCACGTCGATGATGATAGCCCCGGGCTTGATCCAGTCGCCGCGCACCATGCCCGGCTTGCCGGCAGCCGCAACGAGAATGTCCGCCCGGCGTGCAACCGAGGGCAGATCGCGTGTGCGCGAATGCGCCATCGTGACCGTGCAGCTCTCGGCCAGCAGCAGCTGCGCCACCGGTTTGCCGACGATGTTCGAGCGGCCGATGACGACCGCCTCCAGGCCTGTGAGGTCCGCACGCACGCCTTTCGTCAGCAGCATGACGCCGAGCGGCGTGCATGGCACCAGCGCCGGCTGCCCGATCGCCAGGCGGCCCACGTTGATGGGATGAAACCCGTCCACGTCCTTGGCCGGATCGATAGCCGCGATCACCTTGTCGCTGTCGATATGTTTCGGCAGCGGCAACTGCACCAGGATGCCGTGCACGCTCGCGTCGGCGTTGAGCCGCGCCACGAGCGCCAGCAGCTCGGCCTCGCTCGTCTCCGTCGCCAGCCGATGCTCGAAGGAGCGCATGCCGACGCCAACCGTCTGCCGAGCTTTGTTACGCACGTAGACTTGGCTGGCGGGGTCCTCGCCCACCAGCACCACCGCCAGCCCTGGCACGAGACCATGCTCGCGCCCGAGCCGTATCACTTCCGCGGCAACCTTACGGTTGAGTTCGCCGGCAACGGCCTTCCCGTCGATGATGCGTGCAGGCATGGGATTCTGTCCAAACGGATTCAAGCCAGCTTATCGAACAGCTTTTTGAGGAGTATCGCCAGCGGCTTGGCATCGCCAGCAAACGTCAGCGTCTTGATGCGGGACTTGAGCCCGGCGGTCATCAGCACCGCACTCTTCGGCAGCTTCAGCGACCGCGCGATCAGCTCCTCGAGCGCCGCATTGGCCTCACCATCCGCCGCCGCAGCGCGCACCCGCACATGGAGTGCAGAACCGAACGGCGTCTCGCCGATGCCATCCACCGCATCGCGCGACGCTCTCGGCGTCAGGCGCACGCGCAGCACCAGCCGGTCATCCACGATTCGCCACGGCTTGCCCGTCACATGCGGCCCACACCATCAGGAAAACAGCGGGATCAGCCAGCCCCAGATCACGACGCTGCGCAGGAAGAAGCAGATCAGCAGCAGAACGATCGGCGAGATATCGATGCCGCCGAGGTCCGGCATGAAGCGCCGGATCGGCTGCAGCAAGGGCTCGGTCACCGCGCGCAAGGCGTTCCAGAGCGAGCGCACGAAGGGATTGTAGGCATTGATGACGTTGAACGCGATGAGCCAGCTGACGATGACACTTGCGATCAGCACATATTCGTAAAGCTGAATGAGGTATTCAACAAAGCGAAGCAGAGGAATCATATCGTGGGCTCGCTAAAGTGCATCCCACATGGAAGCACTCTAGCTTCCATGCGAGCGTGGATCGCGTCGCGCCGAAGGCGCGCAACAAACAACCGCCGAAGGCGCGCAACGCACGGCAAACAAGAAGCGAGAGTCTTTCCGGCGAATAGAACAAGAGCGTAAAGACTCTGGCCGCGGATCGGGCAGGTTTAGTCGCTGCGTGACACAGGGGCAAGACCCGGGTCGTGCCTCACCACAGGTGATCGAGTCCCGCCTCGGTCTTCAGCCGGGCGGTGTAGGCCAGTTTGAACCTCGCGATACGAATGCACATGCGCCATTCGCTCGTCGTACGAATACCCTCTCGAGAAGACTGAGAACCACACACACGCGGTAGCGCCGAGAGCCGGGAGAGGCGTCAAAATTCAAGCTGACCCGCCACCAGCAGGGCTGGTTGCTTGACAACGCCGCCGGCCGCCCCCTATACCCCGCCGAGCACCTGACCCGGGGCCGTAGCTCAGATGGGAGAGCGCTGCAATCGCACTGCAGAGGTCAGGGGTTCGATTCCCCTCGGCTCCACCAATTGAATCAAGTTCTTAGCCTAGCAGCCACACGGGAATATCGGCGCCTTTGATGCCGAGCTCTGTCAACGTCGGCACATCGGGAAACTCGGCGAAACTCTCGACGTGATTGACGTTAAGCAGTGTCAGCTTGCCGGCTTTGGCGTGCGGCAGCGTCGAGCCCTCGTTCATGAGATCGATCACACCCGCGAGCAGATCGACCAGGCTGTCGGAGCCGCCACGATAGGGCACGTGCAGGATATCGACACCAGCCTTGTATTTCAGCATTTCCAGGCGGAAGTGAGTTGTCGTTCCTGGCCCCGACGAGCCGAACGTCAGTTTGCCGGGATGGGCCTTCGTATAGTCGATCATCTCGTGCAGCGCTTTGAAGCCATGCTTGGGGTGCACGATGAAGCCGGAGACCGCATCGCCCACGCGCGCGACCGCCGTAAACTTCCTGGACTTGTAGTTGACCTTACGCAGCAGCGGCTGAAACACCGTCGTCGAGTTCGACGAAAACAGATACGTGTAGCCATCCGGTGCAGCTTTGTAGGCAGCTTCCGCGCCGATAAGACCGGACCCTCCGATCCTATACTCGATGATGAACTGCTGATTGAACGCCTTGCTCAGCCACTCGACCCAGGGCCGCGCAAGTAGGTCTGTGGCACTGCCCGGCGTGAACGGAATGATGAATTTCACCGGCTTCTCCGGCCACGTGGAGGCCACAGCCCGGCTCGTACCTACCGCGAAGGCAGCGATGGAGCCCGCCGCATTCGAAAGAAACTGGCGACGATGAATAATGCCTCCTTGTCCTATTGCTGAGGTGAACTGGTTTATGATGCATCGGATAGCTCAACAGGCATCTGAAAGAGTCGGCTCGTTGTTATGCGCATCCTTTTCCTTCAACACTCGTGAAACCGAATCCAACGTCGCTACAAGAGGGATGGCAGCCAAGTGGCGAGGCCAGGAAATATGGCGAGGATCAGCACCATCGAGAGAATGATGACCACGAACGGCAGGGAACCGAACACGATCTCGCTGAAGTTCGCATCCCGGGCTATGGATTGGATGGTGAAGAGGTTGATGCCGAGCGGAGGGTGAATTTGTCCGACCTCAATCAGCACAACCAGCACCACGCCGAACCAGATCGGATCGAAGCCGAACTTGCGGATCACGGGATAAAGGATGGGTAGGGTGATGTAGATCATCGCGATGCCTTCGACGAAGCATCCGAGCACGATGTAGAGCAGCACCAGAGCTGCAAAGAATCCCCATTTGGACAGGCCAAGATTGAAGATGGTCTCACTCAGCCCACGGCTAATACCGCTATAGGTGAGTGCCGCCGATAAAACCTGAGCGCTGATCACAATGAGCATCACCATGCACGCAGTGCGAATGCTTGACATCACCGCGGTTTGCATGGCTTCGAACGTTATTTGCCCGTACATGCGCACCAGAATTAGGGCACCTACGACACCTAGTGCGGCAGATTCGGTGGGTGTAGCGAGGCCGGCGTAAATGGCGCCCAAGACGATAATCAGTAGTACCGAGATCGGCAGGACATGAAGGATGTCGAAAAGTTTCGAGCGGCGCTCGGGAGCCGACGGCAGAGTAGGTGCGAGGGCTGGGTTAACGACGACCCGAGCGAAGATGTACGCGCTGAACAAGGCGGTCAAAAGTAGTCCAGGAATGATGCCGGCGACGAATATTCGCGCGATGGATTCATCCACAAGGGCCCCGTAAAGGATCATGGGGATGCTTGGCGGGATCAGAATGCCGAGCGTGCCACCAGCTGCGATCGACCCATACGTAAGCTTCCGGTCATAGCCACGTTTGAGTAGTTCCGGGATGGCGACGGTACCGATCGTTGCGGCGGTCGATACGCTTGATCCCGCGCTCGCACCGAAGAGCGCACAGGCCCCGATGTTCGCATGGAACAAGCCGCCTGGAAGGCGTTCAAGAAGAGCGCCCATGCCGCGATAGAAGTGCTGGCTGACGCCGGTGCGTAATATGATCTCGCCCATCAATTGAAACAGAGGAATTGCAATGAGCAGGTAGCTATTGGTTGTGTTCCAGACAATCGAGGCAATGGACGATAATCCGAGCCAGCCTTTGCTCAGGAACATGATAAGGATGCCGACGGTCCCGAGCGCCAGCGCAATCCATTGGCCCGCCAGCAGTGACGCGAACATCACCAGCAGCAGAACGACAGAGAGCGTTTCCCAACTCATGCCGAGAACTTCCGGATTGCGTTCACGGCACGTCGCGACAACGTCGTAGCACGAACTTGAAGAGATAGATCACCAGGATCGAAGTGCCCGCCACAATGAAAAGCTGCGGAATGAATTGGGGGGTCTCAGTGATCTCTGCAGAACGGATATCGTTCCTGAACGAGTACAATGCATACTGGCTCATGAAGTATAGAATGATGCCGGAATAGATCAGGCTCGCGAGCACGCCATACCAGTCAGCGATCGCCTTTGTGACTCCGCGAAAACGTCGGTACACGAGCCCAACGCGGATAAGTCCATCGTGCTTGATGGTATAAGCCAAACCAAAGAAAATAACGGCCACGTTCAGGTAGCCGCTGATTTCGTCTGCGATCATCGTCGATCGGTTCAGCAAGTTGCGCGCCAGGATTTCGATCGAGACAAGCCCGCATAGAAGGACCAACGCACCTCCGGCAAGCACGCCTCCCCATTCGGCAAGGCGATCAGCGAAGGTGCTATAGCGCTCGACGAAACGCTTAGTATCGGCGATCACCGGCACTTTCCCGGCATGCCGGTGCGTGAGGTTACGTGTCGAAGCGGCCGCGGCATGGTTCAGCGCCCGAGGATCTGCCTGATTTCTTTCATCATCGCGACGGCATCCGGCCCCTGCTGTTGTGCCCAAGAATCCCAGTAGTCCTGCAACTTCTCGGTCAACAACTTCATGTCGTGCGGGGTCGCCTCGACGAGCTCAAGACCGTGTTTGTCGCGCAGGTCTTTGAGATCGGCGGCATCTCGGGAGCCGATTGTGCTGTTCATTTTGGCTGCCCATTCCTTGGCAACGCTGTCTAGCACCTCCTTAATATTCGGTGCGAGCTTGTCGTAGGCTTGAATATTAACGAGCTCGTAGTTGGGTCCGCCGATGTGCAGATTCGACACGTAGACCCACTTCAAAAGCTCATACCACTTCGTGCCCACGACATTGAACGAAGCAGAAATAAGACCATCCATTACGCCTCGTTCCAGGGCGACTGGGACTTCCGGTGTAGTCAGTGCGATGGAGGCGGCGTTCAGTCGCTTTAGCATCTCCGTCTCTTGCGGAGCAACTGTGCGAATCTTGCGCCCGGCGAAATCGTCCAGACTCCTAATGGGCTTCGCCCGGCTGGTGCCAAACACGTGCTGTGTCGGCCAGTTCCATGCGAACAGGGTGCGCGCTCCGGCCTTCTTAAAATGGGGGTCAACATACTTGTAGATGGCCGGCCACACCTTCTCCATGTCCTCATAGGTGCGGATCAAGCCAACATGGTTGCCCACAGTTCCTATTGTGACGCTGCCGCCGATAAATCCAGGAGACGCGGATCCCATCTGCACGTGGCCGTCGCCAACAACCTTCACGACCTCGTTGGCCTTGAAAGGCAGTTCACCTGCTGGGCGCACATTGATAATTAGTTCGCCGTTGGTGCGCTTTTTCACTTCGTCTGAGAACCCCTGAAGGAGGACCGTCACAGGGTGGGTGACGCCTGTGTAGACAAAGTGGTCCCAAGTCGTGGCAGCCCTAGCAGGCAGGACCGCAATCAAACCGACTATGAGACCGAGCAAAAATCTTCCTAAATGACCCACGGTGTTCCTCCGACAGGAGCGAGCGTTTAACCGCCACTTATACGCCTGATTGACAGGCAATAAGTTTGTCAGACAAGGTATCGCTATGGCAAATGAATTGTACATTGCGCCCTCGGCTGCGCCGCTGCGCCGTGAGATCGAGACGCGCCTCCGCACTGCGATCGTCGGTGGACGTTTCAAACCGGGCGATCGCCTCATCGAACGAGAGATGTGCGAACTGCTAGGAGTGAGCAGAGCGTCACTGCGCGAGGCGCTGCGACAGCTCGAGGCTGAAGAGCTGGTGAAAATCGTTGCGCACCGCGGGCCAGTCGTATCGGAGATCACCGTCGAGGAAGCTGAGCAGCTCTACGACGTCCGGGCAATGCTGGAGGGCCTGGCGGCCCGTCGGTTTGCCGAGACCGCATCGGACGAGGACATCGCCGTTCTCCGCAAGGCGCTCAAAGCATTCGCAGACGTCGTGCGAGGTAAGAGCAGCGTGCCGCTGCTCACTGCGAAGGCAGGAATTTACGAGGTATTGCTCGATAGGTGCGGCAACCGAATTGCGGGCCGGATGCTGACCCAGCTTAACAACCGGGTCGGTCTGCTTCGGTCGACGTCGATGTCGCAGAAGGGGCGCGTCCAGAACACGCTTGCCGAAGTCACCCGTATCGTTGAAGCGATCGAAAGACGGGATCCTGCTGGCGCCTGGCAGGCCACGGTCGAACACGTTACCCGGGCTGCAGAGGTGGCTATCACAGTGCTACGTCAACAGCGCGAGAAAGATCCAGAGAAGAGTCGGAATGCAAGAGCTGGAGCAGACTGAGTATCAACCACAGGAAACCAATCCAGCGCACGATGCAGCACCTCTTCAGTCAACAAGAATGGGAGCCCTGCGGAGTGCACACGCCCACGAGAGTACAGCACTGCACGAATGGCGGTCAGTCCATAACGTGATAGCCGCCATCGATGTAGAGCGTCTCACCCGTGATCAGCTTGGCCCCTTCCATGCCGAGGAAAGCGACGGCAACACCGACGTCGTCGATGGACACGAGGCTCCGCGTCGGCGCCTTCGACTGTGCCTTTTGCAGTAATTCATCGAATGCCGTGATGCCCGAGGCCGCTCGAGTTTTCAGGGGGCCGGGGGAAATCGCGTGCACTCTGATGCCCTTGGGGCCAAGTTCCGCCGCCAAATAGCGTGTAGCCAACTCCAGCGCGGCCTTCACCGGTCCCATGATGTTGTAGTTCTCTACGACCATTTGAGAGCCGTAGTAGGTCATTGTGAAGAGTGCCCCACCTCTTTTCATCAAGGGTTCGGCCAGATGCGCCATCCGCATGAACGACCAGCACGAGATGGACATGGCCAGAAGGAAACCCTCTTTCGAGCAGTCAACGACACGGCCTTGTAAGTCCTGTTTCGGCGCGAAGGCGATCGAATGCAGGCAAAGGTCCAGTCCGCCCCAATTCTTCTCTATCCGCCCGAAGACAGCCTCCAACTGCCCATCCTGCTGTACGTCGAGGGGCATGAAGATCCGCGCATCAAGCTCTTTGGCGAGGGGTTCGACGTAGGGCCTCGACTTGTCGTTGAGGTACGTGACAGCAACGTCAGCGCCGAATGCTCGAAAGGCTTTGGCGCATCCCCAAGCGATCGACTGATCATTAGCGATGCCTGTGACCAGCGCCTTCTTCCCTTTGAGCAATGTCAACGAAGATACGTCCATCATGCCCGTTTCTCCTTGAGCTCGTCTTGCTTGTGTGCGCGCAACGCCCGGAAAGTATGTTTTGCGATGATCAGCTCTTCGTTCGTCGGAATGACGTAGCAGGCGACGCGTGACTGCTGGCTCGTGATCAGGGGCCCGTGCTTGGCATTTGCAGCGACGTCGAGATCAAAGCCGAGCCATGCAAGCCGTCGAACCACCTGCTCGCGCACCGCCGGCGCATTCTCACCGATGCCCGCCGTGAATACGAAGCCATCGATGCCGCCCATCGCAGCCGCGAGCATGCCTGCAAAGAGGGCAATGCGATAAACGAAGCAATCGAGCGCGAGCTTCGCCCGGGGGTCAGAGCTCCCGAGCAACAACCTCACGTCGTTGCTCAAGCCTGACAGGCCCTTAAGACCGCAATCGTTGTAGAGGAGGCGCTCTATAGCGCTCGCGCTCATGCCTTTTTGCCGTAGCAAATAGAGCACGACACCGGCGTCGAGCTGGCCGGGCCGAGTTCCCATCGGCAGCCCATCAAGCGCCGTAAAGCCCATCGTGCTTTCAAGACTACGCCCCGCAGATATCGCACACATGGATGCGCCGCTGCCGAGATGCGCGACGACGATCCGGCCTTTGGCAAATCCTGGCGTTACCTCGGCCAGGTGTTGAGCGATGTATTCGTAGGATAGCCCATGGAACCCATAGCGACGCACTCCTTCGGAATGAAGGTATTCGGGGATGGCAAAGCGATCAGCAACTTCGGGATGTCCTCTATGGAAGGCCGTGTCGAAGCAGGCAACCTGTAGCACGCGCGGTTGGCGTTCGGTGATCGCACGGATTGGGGCAAGGTTATTGGGCTGATGCAGTGGAGCAAGCGGAACAAGGTGTTCGAGTCGATCGATGACCGCGTCGCTGATGATGGCTGGTTCACTGAACTGAGGACCTCCGTGCACCACACGGTGGCCGATCGCTGTAGGCAACCTTCCGCCAATCTGTTCCCGCAGGAAAGCAATGACCTTGTCCAGCGCCGACGGTACATCGCTCACCTCCGCGGCGGAAAAGGACGCGTCGATGAGGATCTTCCCCAGGGCATCCGCCGCCACGAGTTGCGGGCGCGCACCAATACCGTCGATCTGCCCTTTCATCCGCCGGTCGAGCTGGTCGCGATCGGAGATTGCGAACAGCTGAAACTTGATGCTCGAGCTACCCGCGTTGATGACTAGAATGGTCTCGCTCATTGCTAGGCCGGGATTGGCTCTTTTGCCCCGCGACTGTGGGCGAGCAGCATGGCTACAGCACAGGACGCCATACGCGTCCGCACGTTGTCCGCACGTGAGGTGAGGATGATCGGCACTCGTGCCCCCAGCACGATACCTGCCGCATCGGCGCCCGAAAGGAACGTTAAGTTCTTTGCAAGCATGTTGCCCGCTTCCAGGTCCGGCACGACCAGAATGTCAGCGCGACCCGCGACTTGGGAGCTGATGCCCTTGATGCGTGCCGCGTCGGGACTGATGGCGTTGTCGAAAGCAAGGGGGCCGTCCAGATCTCCGCCGGTGATCTGCCCGCGATCTGCCATCTTGCAGAGTGCCGCTGCCTCGATCGTCGAAGGAATGTCGGAGTTTATGGTTTCGACCGCTGACAGTATCGCGACCTTTGGCTTGCCAAGCCCGAGGCCGGCATAGAGATCGATGGCGTTCTGGATGATGTCACGCTTAGCCTGAAGGTCGGGTGCAATGTTCACTGCGGCGTCGGTGATGAAGAGGGTCTGTGGATGGTGGGGAACATCCATTACGAAGACGTGGCTGATACGCCGACCGGTGCGAAGGCCCGTTTCCCGCTTGGTGACGGCGGCAAGAAGCTCATCAGAATGCAGGCTTCCTTTCATCAAGAGTTGGGCTTTGCCCGCACGGACAAGCGCAACGGCTCCCTCTGCTGAGGCTTGGCTGTGCGCGGCATCTACAAGCGTCACACCGTTCAGGTTGATACGGAGTCGTTCAGCTTCTTTGCGGATCTTGTCTTGTGGGCCAACCAGGATCGGAATGATTATCCCAGCCTCCGCCGCTTCGAACACGCCTCTAAGGGAGGACTCGTCACATGGGTGTGCGACGGCCGTAACAAGGGGAGGTAGGCCTTCCGTGGCCGCGACTAGCCGTTCGTATTTTTTATGGGGTCGCGCGGCTTCCTTAGACATAATGGGCGGGCCTCTCTAATGAGATGATCGCGCCCGGCGACGCTCACCACTTCAGAAACAGGCTGATTTCGCCGGGAATACCTCCAGGAAAGCTGACCACTTCCGCATACAGCTTGTACCCGAGCGGACGCAGCTCTTTAAGGTAGAAATCGTAGGCCCGTCTCGCGAACCCCTCGAGAGAATCCGGCCAGTCTGGAAGCTGGTTGTTTATGCGCCGGCCTTTGTCGTTGCAGTAGCTCGCCGGGAAACTGATAACCGCAACCTGTTTGAGGCCCTGCCCGGCAGCAGTGAGCACCACCTTGTTGACGCGATCCATCACCTCAGGATGGATTTCGCGCGACATGAAGGCCTCGCGCAGCTCGCCTTGTTGCTTTGCTTGCTTCTCCTTTTTCGCGCGCTCCTCATCCATCTTCTTCATTTCAGCGTCGATGATAATCGCGTTGAGATCTTCCGCGCGTAAGAGTGTGTTGGTCATTGAGCGTACTCTCACCTGCGAACCGCCGATACGAGTCCCTGTTCAGTGCTTTGCACTTCTGGCTGGGTGAGATCGCATGGGACGCATGCGAGACAAATGACGCTTGTCGCTTTCGACGGGTCTGGAGGAATCCACTTGCAGGACTTCGAAAAATTTCTCGACCTCCGCCAGACGGGTCCGCGATGCCTCGCTACGCAATCCTACGGCCTCAATTACCCGATGGAGATTGCCTGCCATGCGGGTTGCCAGTTTCCGATCTCTTCTGAACATTGTGGGGATGGCTGCAACTGCGCGGCGCTCGTCGGCAAGCAGCATGAGAAATTGCTCGCGCACGAGATTCTTGAATGCCGCAAGCGTCATGTCGCTTCCTGTCTCCTCGCGCATCCTCTGCAACAAATGGAAGCCACGCTCGTCGACGACGCCTTCAGGCAGGCGAACATAGAGCAGGGCTCGGACCGCCGCTTCGCGCGGTCCTCCCTCATCAATCCTAGTCTTCAACTCATCCAGTCGTCGCGCCACGAAAGTCTTGTGTGAGGCACCCTGACCGGGCTTGCGTCGCGGACTGTCGCCGGACGCTTTGAGGCCAACAATCGCCTGAACAAGGGGCGATCCGTAGATCGCATGAAAGAAGGCCTCCGACATGTGGTCGCGTATGTCTCGGTAGGCGTTGAGCGATGTCTCGATGCACTCGGCAAGCTGCTCCTGCGCCTGCCAAAAGACGTTGTCGTTCGCAACGGATTGGCGATTGTTCCGCGCATCGTCAATGGACCACCTCAGCGGACGCAGGAACGGATTGGCCTGAGATAGCACTTCATACTGCAGCCGGAGCGGGTGAAGCTTGCGCATCGATTCGGCCAAGCCTTCGTTCGCCCAACCCTGCACCCACGGCCGCACAAACGTGCGATAGAGGCCGAGATTGATCTCAGACACACGAGCAGCCGACGCGAATTTTCGATCGTCCTCCTCATCGTTGCCGCCCAACGAGCGGATGTCGTCGAGGGTTCTGGCTTCAAAGCGCACGAGATATTCGCCGCTCACCAAGTCGGCAGATGGACCACCCAACTCCTTTGGTGTCATCACTGCCTCGTAGAGGCCTGGCGGCAGCACGTCGATGAGATCAATGTTGCTTACGAATTCACCGTGCTCTTTCTTCGCCACCGATCCGGAAACGAAGATGCCGAGGTGCCCCACCAACTCATGGACCGCATAGACGATGGTTTGGCCATGCGCTCGCATGTCGTCAACGCTCTCGTAGAGATCTAAAATCCAGTCCAAGGCCTGTTGCGGCGGAGTGATGTCGTCCGCCTTCGAGCAGAAGACAACTATCGGTGAGCGAATATTGCGCAAATCCACTCTCGAACCATCTGATGCCGCAATCTCCGCTGTTGCGAGCTTGTTGCCGACAAAAAGCTCGTCGACGATGAACTGCATTTCTGCGGCGTTGAGGAGGACATGGCCGCCCCACCACTGTTCAAATTCGAGATAGCGCGGTGTCTCGGTATCGATTTTGGAATAGAGGTTGTATTGCTTCTTCCAGAGGGTGTTGGCTGGATTGAGATTTTCAAAATTGCTAACGAGCCACGCACCGTCGAACTTGCCGTTGCCGAGGTCACCCATCAGCGCAGCCAGCCAGCTGCCACCAAGCAGCCCACCGGTGTAGCGCATGGGGTTTTGCCCGCGGACGCCGGCCCAGTACGAGAGCGGCGAGCCGGCAACAATGATCGGACCGAAAAGCTCAGGCCTCATGGCGGCGAGTAGCATCACCGCCCAACCGGCCTGACAGTTTCCGATCACGGCGGGCTTGCCCTCTGCATGTGGATGAAGCGCGATCACGCGCTCCAGGAACGCAGCCTCTGCGTGCGCAATGTCCTCGATTGTTTGTGCGGGCTCGGGTTCGGGCAGAAACCCAATGAAATAGCAAGGGTGGCCCGCTCTTAACGCAACGCCAATCTCACTGTCTGCTTTGAACCCGCCTATGCCCGGCCCGTGGCCAGCCCTGGGGTCAATGATTACGAACGGCCGTTTGAAGGCATGGACCTCGATGCTTCGCGGCGGCACAATGCGAACTAATGCATAGTTCACCGGTCGCGGCAGTTTGCGTCCATCGATCACAAGCTGGCAATCGAACTTCAGAACATGCGGTGCGGATTTCGCTGCGTGCTCCTGGTAGCGCGCGCCACGTTGCTGCATGACGTCCAGGAACAGGAGCCCGCGCTGGCTCGCATCGATCCAATAGGTCCATGCATCCCGCGAGATGTCTGCCAGCAATCCGCTGGGCATCGTCTTGGCATCCGGTAAATTCCACATATCGTGCGTACTCGGCATACTTACTGAACGCTGGTTGAGTTGTTACGAATGAGCGCGTTGCGTGGCTCCAACGCTTTGCCGAACCGCAGACTGCGCGCCCAGCCGATCCACTCCAATAGGTACATCCCCCATATCGGAGGCTGAAAAACCCCAGTAAGAAGTTGAGCCTGTGATTTACGTGTTGACGCATCACTTGCGGCTGCGCTCGCTTGAACGCCCTGGCGTACGCGAGCAAGGTGAGGATCGACGATCCGGTGCGTAAACTCTCACAGGGTCATTGTGAGAATATTGGATGCCATTGCGAGAGTGGCCTCCGTCGCCTGGATGACTTCCGCTATAGAAACTCCCGGCGCCGTTTCGAGGAGAGTTGCCCGCCCCTGCGCAAACCCAATCACCGCCATCTCCGTCACGACGAGATCTACAGGCCGCGCCGAAGTGAGGGGAAGCGAGCATCTCTTGACGATCTTCGGCTTGCCTTTGGCAGTGTGCTGCATCGCCACGATCACACGCTTGGCTCCCGTGACGAGATCCATCGCGCCGCCCATGCCCGGCACCATCTTGCCCGGTATCATCCAGTTGGCGAGGTGTCCCTGCGCGTCGACCTGCAGACCGCCGAGAACGGTGACGTCGAGATGGCCGCCCCGGATCAGCCCAAAGGACATTGCACTGTCAAAGGTGCAAGCGCCGGGGAGTGCGCTCACCGGCTGTCCACCTGCATCAGTAAGTGTCGGATGCGCCATGCCCTCCTCGGGGATGGACCCTGTACCGATCAATCCATTCTCCGACTGGAAGAACACACGCACATTGTCTGGAAGATGGTTTGCCACCAGGGTTGGGATGCCGATACCGAGATTGACGAGCATCCCAGATCGCAGCTCGCGCGCTATGCGCTTGGCGATGATGGTTTGGTCCTCCATCGGTCTCTCACCTGTTGGCGACTAGATAGTCAACTAGCGTGGCTGGAGTGACTACGTGATCAGGAGCGATCACGCCTACCGGCACGATGTGGTCGGCAGTTGCGATCACGGTGTCTGCCGCCATGGCGATCACCGGATTGAAGTTGCGCGCGGTAAGGGCGTAGGAAAGGTTGCCGGTGTAGTCGGCTAGGAACGCGTGCACAAGCGCGAAGTCGGCCCGCAATGCGGTCTCAAGGAGATAGCTTTTTCCGTCCACCTCGATCTTACGCTTCCCCTCCTCGACAACGGTACCAACGCCTGTTGGCGTTAAAATACCACCGAGCCCAAAGCCACCGGCCCTAATGCGTTCAATGAGCGTTCCCTGCGGCACAAGAACGACGGCGATAGTCCCAGCGATCATCCGCCGCTGCGTATCCGGATTAAGACCGATGTGGCTGACAATCGCTTTGCCGACAAGACCTTCACCGACAAGCTTGCCGATGCCTCGGTTGGGCACGGATGTATCGTTGGCGATAACCACAAGATCCCGCTTGCCCTGGCGCACGAGTTCGTCGACGAGGCGCTCGGGAGTACCTACTCCCATGAAGCCACCGATCATGACGCTCGCGCCAGCCGGAATCATTGCGGCTGCATGTTCAACGGTAATGGTCTTCATTTTTTCGACAAACCGCTTTTCCGAACCTCCAGTTTCATGACGCAACGGCGCTTGCAGATGAGCACTGGTGCTGTGCTAGCTTGGCTGCCAATGTTGAGATCGCACCTTTCGCTCTTGGCTAACTCCAAGATGCCATCGGCGCTATTTTCTCTGAAATGTACTGTTGCACGCTCAGCATCCAACTGACCCATCGGGGTAAACCCGGAAAATTGATTGGGTTAGGTCCAACATGGTCACCCGCCGCTAGAAGAAGGCGACTGGCGCCTGATCATCGGCGGCGCGTCACATCTTTGTGCAGCCCAAAAAGGCGGAAGTGGCTTTCGTCGATACAAATGCGCGCTCTCCGATGCGCGCATGGCGTGTTGTCTCGGTTTGCGTCAGCCGACGTAGGAGCCGCCGTTGCAATCGAGGATCGCGCCCGATACGTAGGATGCGGCTGGTGTCAGCAGCATCATGATCATCCAGGCAATCTCTTCCGGCGTGCCCATGCGCCCACGCGGCAAGAGCGTCGGATCGACGGTCGAGCCGGCCGTCATCGGCGTGCGGATTGGACCCGGCGCCACGCCGTTGATGAGTACGCCACGCCCAACCCCCTGACGCGACAGCCAGCGCACGACGACGTGCACGGCCCCTTTCGAAGCCGCGTAGTCGATCGGCGTCGAGAGCGAGGTGCCGCCCGTGCGGCCTGCCACCGAGCCGATCATCACGATGGCGCCGCCGCCACGCGCGCCCATGTGCTCGATGAGAGCAAGGCCAAGCTCGATCGGCACTCGGACATTGACGTCCAAGGTTTGGTGGAAGCGCTCGCGCGGCGAAGGTGCTTTGTGCAGAGGCGCACGCCCGAGAATCCCAGCGCAATGCGCAAGACCATCGATCGGCCCCTTGGCAATCAGGCGGTCGGCAAACCCGTCCTCGGTAAGGTCGCCTTCGAGGCAATCGACAACCGCGCCCATCGCCTCGAGCTCTGCGCGGACGCCCACAAGTGGCGCACGGTCGTTGAGCAGCAGCGTGGCGCCCAGCTCCGCCGCGGCCTGGGCCGCCGCGCGACCGATCCCACTTGCGGCTCCCGTCACGGCGATGCGCCGGCCGGCGAGACTGAGGGCCTTGGGCAGTGGCAGCGTGCGAGTGGTTGCGGAGACGGGGTCGGACATTCATGTCACTCCGGTTGCGGCAGATTGTCGTGTCGAGGTTACCGCCATGAGCCGGGCGACAGCAACAGACCACGACCGGATCTGAGGCTTGCAGACCGGCGAGAACCGACAACGCTGCGAACAATTCTTCGCATCGAGGTAGATGCTTCCACAAAAATTGATCGCCGCCCTAAAGGCAATATCATTGCCGCAACTCGCACTCATGACGGATTAATGTCCGGGACAAATCCACTCATGGTAACGCCGGCTATACCAGCAGCCTGCACCATAATCTCCGAGATAGCCGTAGAATGGACCCGCTCCGAAACGTCCATGGTGAAAACCATGGCCGCCGTGAGAATTGCCTCCGAAATGACCACCACCAAAACGCCCGCCGCCAACGGTGTAACCACCACCACCCGCGAAATGACCACCGCCGCCACCACCAAAATGACCGCCACCGCCACCTAAGTGACCGCCGCCTCCGTGGCCTCCCCCACCGCCGCCGCCACGCACGTAAATGAGAGCGGCGTTGCCATTTGATGCAGAGGGCTAAGAGGGCTGAACGCGGAAGCTGCCGTAACGCTGGACAATCCCAAGGCCGCAGCGATCGCCAAGCCCGATAGAGCGAAGTCGCGCAACATCACAAGTCTCCTTGCAGGGTTCAGTTTGTTTCAGCTTGTCTGTGCGAGATTTTCATCAGCCTGGGAGATGTCTCGACAGGCGTTGAAATAAGGTCGCCATAGCCGATCTCGGTGCCGCATTACCGCGCACCTATGCGTCCAAATAGCTCACACATTTCATAAAAGCGTGAGAAACGAGCTAGAGTTTTTAGAACCAGTCATCATCACAGATCTTTGAAAAACAGCTGCGTATCGATAAATCCATCCATTACAGAAAAGTAAGCTCACATCGGTGTGAGAAACACTAGCGATGAATACGCGGCCGTCTCATGTCTGCTTGGGTTTGGACAAAGTGTCCGGGAAACTCAGCACAGGAGATTGATCATGAGCTTCAGAGTTCTCATAGCCTCTGCACTTGTTGCTTTGAGCCTCGTGGCCGGAGGCGCGAGTGCGTATGCCAATAGCAACACCGGTGAGTACGACAGCTATCCGCCTTGGGCTCAGCACACGTTCGAGCCGGATGGCGGAAACTGAGCGCACAATGGGCAGTGGTGGGGCCAGAGCCCCATCACGCTCTTTCCTCTGCACATCAACACCAGTGCGAACTCCGGGCTATCGGTCGCCTCCACGAATCGTTACAACGCCAGACCCGAGACGTGATCGGCTTCGCGATCATGGGCAGAGCGTTCGTTGCGTGGAGAAGCTTGAGTGGCTGACTGGATCGAGACCTGCCGCGGCGTCGTCAATGCCTGGGAATGTGACGTCGTCGAGCATTTCACCATAGCCTACTATTTCGATCGGTTTGCCGATGCG
This sequence comes from uncultured Alphaproteobacteria bacterium, assembly GCA_963806735.1. Classification (GTDB taxonomy): domain Bacteria; phylum Pseudomonadota; class Alphaproteobacteria; order Rhizobiales; family Hyphomicrobiaceae; genus CADEFX01. Next base: position 67,842 of record CAWEBE010000018.1, read on the forward strand.
ACCAGAAACTTCCTGGATCTGATCGGCGAAGGCAAAAGCCTGGGCGCAGCGGTGAACACCGGCCCATCGCGCCTGCATGTGACCTTTCAGCACGAGCTGCGCGCCGGCGCCCAGTTTCACATTCTGAGCGGCATCATGGGCTTGCGAGATGGAATGCTGCAGCTCGGCCACCAGATCGTGGACTCGACCAACGGCAAAACCCTAACCTGGCTCGCGGAGACGCTGGCATTGCCGCCAACGCTGCCCACCACGACACAGCAAAAGCTCGAGGCCCTTGCGCTGGCATGGCCAGGACCCAAGGTGCCGGAACGCGCTGCTGGCAAGCCCACGCCGGGCCTGCCCACCGTGCGCGATCGGGTCAAGCCCTGGGAGATCGGCGAGAGTGGCGCGCTGTCGTTGCCTGGGTACGTCCATCGCTTCTCAGCCGCGGCCATGCAAACACTCGCCGCGATCGGCATGACGGGCGCCTACATGCAGGAGCAGCGGCGCGGCTTCTCCACCTTCGAGCTCGATTTGCATCTCGTATCCGCGGCGAAGGTCGGAGACATTGCTGACGTCACCACGGTCTTCACGCACCTCGGCAACTCGTCCGTCCGTTTCCTCCACACCATGATCTGCAAGCAGAGCGGGCGCCAGCTGGCATCCATGGGCCAATCTGGTGTGCATCTCGACTTGGATGCGCGGCGCTCCACCGCGCTGCCCAGTGAACTGCGGGTCCTGGCCAGCAAGCTGCTGTTGCCGCAAACTTAGACGTCCGCGGTACTACCCAGTCCTCGCCCGCCTTCAGCAAGAATCGTCGGTGCTGGCAGCGACGGCTTGGCGTCATCTACACCGGCACACCCGCTCGCTCCGCCACCTCGAGTACGGTGTGTGCCGTGTGAGGCCGCCCGTACTCGTCGCGGGCGCGCGCTGTCACGCGATACGTGCCGGGCCTAAGGCCGCTCGGCACCGGCGCCTTCCAGATATGCGTGGACTCCACAGCCTGTACCCAGCTCTTACAGGCCGGTGCATGCTCGACGAACAGCCGCACCATCAACGGATCCGGTGCCGCCACGCGCTGCATCGCCACCACACCCAGATCACGGCCAGCCACTTCGCAGCTCACCGTAGTCTTTGGTCCGCCATCGAAAACATTGACCACGATCTCGCACTGAGCGAGAGCATCCACCGCGATGGTCGATCCGGGCGGCGCCACGGACCCGCGCTGCCGGCTCGATGCCGGCCCATTGATTACGATCCGCATCTGCCCGCTGGCCTTCTCGGCGGCTGGCACCAAGCGTGTCGAATAACGGTTGCCGTCGACGCTGAGCACATGGAACCCGTTCGGGGTCCCATCCACGCTATCCGCCATCGGCACACCGCGGCGATCCTTGGGACCGCTCCACCAGCTTCCCGATGCTGCCGTCAGGATGTGGTGATGATGCAGGCCCGGTCCGCCGAAGCCTCTGTCGGCGCCCAGATAGTGATGCTCCGTCGTGTGCATGTGCCCAGCGAAGCTGACCGTGTGCGGCCGGCCGGAGAGAAGCGCCATCAGCGCACCGCAGTCGGCCGTCGTATGCGCTGGGTCGACTGGCACCTGACTGCTGACGAGTGGAATGTGCATCGAGACAACGACGAGCGCATCCGGCGCGACGCGATCGAGCACATTGCTGACGAAGCGAAGCTGATCGCTGCCGATGCTGCCGCGATACTGACCGCTCTGCGCGGAGCCCGGATTCCGACCCATGTAGTACACGTTGTCGAGCACGATGAACGTCGCGCCGCCGTGCTGGAACGCATAGTGGCGCGGCCCGAACACCCGCTTCCACGTCTCGCGCGAGGTGAGATCGTTGCGCGCCTCGAAATTGATGTCGTGATTGCCGGCACAATGATGCCAGGGCATTTGCGTCGTCTCGAGGATCCGCAGGTAGCGATCATACAGCGACAGGTCATCGAACATGACGTCGCCGTGATGGATCCCGAACGCACAGTCAGCGGTGATGGCGCCGGCAATGATGTCGTCGCGAAAGTACTGCAGCTCGGCGGCATCCTGCGGCTGCGAATCGGTCAGCAGCAGGACTTCAAAGCGCGCGCTCTCCTGTGCCCGTCTGAGCGGAAAATCGATCGACTCCGGCAGCGGGCCGGTCGGCAGCACGCCCGGATAGCGCGCATCGATCTCCGCAGGACTGCCGAGCGGCTGGTGCAGGCAGGAGAAGCGCGGAACCCCGCCCGGTCCGCCGGGCGTTGTCCAGTTGGATGGCTTGATGACGAACAGATGATCGCCGCTCGCGACGGGCAGGCTCCACCGGCCTTCGCTGTCGGTGCGGATCACGTCCCGCCCGTTGGAAACCATCACATCGGCGATGCCAGGATCACCAGGCCTTCGACACCCGCTCCCGTTGCGATCCTCGAACACGACACCGCTCGCATGCGCCGCGCCCAGGTCCCTGCCAGCAGTTCCATGCGACGAGAGCGCCAGGACGGAGGCTCCAACGCCCAGCATCATGTCCCGCCGCGATTGCCCCCGACCGGGGCTTTCCCGCAATGGCCTCACGATGGCGCCGTCCGCGTTGCTCCGATGAACCGAATCGCCGCGAGTTTAGGTTTCGGCTGTGAAGGTCCGCCGACGATGGCATGTCGGTTCAGTGACAGATGACCGAAAGCCGTAGCGACAACAGACACCCGAGGCGTGCCCCCGCGAGGGCTGGCGCCCAACAGGTCAAGGAAGCCGCCATGAAAACCTATGCGAAGAACGACTTTCCAGTGTCCGACATCAGGCGGTTTCTCGAGCCCGGTCCGATCGTGCTCGTCAGCTCGGCGTGGCGTAACGAGACCAACATCATGACCATGGGCTGGCACATGGTCATGGAGTTCGTGCCATCCCTGGTCGGCTGCTACATCTGGAGCGAGAACCACAGCCGCGACATGATCCGCAAGAGCAAGGAATGCGTGATCAACATTCCGACCGTGGACCTGGCGCCGAAGGTCGTCGGCATCGGCAACAGCTCCGGCCGCGACGTCGACAAGTTCGCGAAATTCGCGCTGACCGCCAAGCCCGGCGTCCGCGTCGCGGCCCCGCTCATCGCCGAATGCTATGCGAATTTCGAATGCAGGCTCGCCGACGCGAGCCTGATCGACAAATACAGCCTGTTCGTTCTCGAGGTGGTCAAGGCCCACGTAGCGCGGTCGCCCAAATATCCGCGCACGATCCACTATCGCGGCGACGGTGTGTTCATGCTGTCCGGCACCAACACCGGCAAGTACCGCAAGCACTTCAAGCCGGGAAACTTGTGACCACCATCACTGCTGTCGGCGAGCGCGGTCTTGGCGCTTCGGCTTGGCCGAGCCGTTTCGGATTTGCGCGACCTCTGCCTTCAGCCACTTGGCGAAGTTGCTGACCTTCGTCTGTGCGGCGCTGGCCGCAGGGCACACGAAAAAGTAGGACTGCCCCGTCTTGAGCGCCTTGTTGTGCGCCTTGACGAGCCGCCCGCACGCAAGGTCATCGTGGATGAACGTCGTCTGCGCCATTGCCACGCCCAGACCGTCGATCGCACCTTGATAGACGAGGCCGGAGTACTCCAGACGAAGTCCGCTGCGCGGATCAACCTCGCTGGCGCCCGCCGCCTCCAGCCAGGTCTTCCAGTCGTCGGGGCGACGCTGTGCGTGCAGCAGCAGAAAGTGCTGCAGATCATCCGCCGAGCGAATGGGATGTCCCGCAATCAGAGAGGGACTGCACACCGGAACCAGCTCCTCGTCGAACAGGTGTTCGCACATCATGTTGGGCCAGGGACCGCACCCGAGCCATACCGAGACATCGGCTTCCACTTCCAAACCATTTGGTGCGGGCAGGAACGGATGGGTATCCACCTGCAGTTTCACGTCGGGGAACTGCTGCTTGAAGCGCGCCAGGCGCGGCACCAACAGACGCATGGCGAAGGTCGGCTGTACGGCGATGCGCAGCAGGTTGCGATCGGGGTGAGCATCGAAGTTGTCAACCGTCGCCTGATGGATCTGATCGAAGAGACTCTGCAAGCGTCCGGCGTAGGCGGCGCCTTTCTTGGTCAACAATACTTGCTGATGCTTGCGCTCGAACAGCTTTGCATCGAGAAATTCCTCGAGCTTGGCCACTTGCCGGCTGATGGCGCCGTGCGTGACGGCCAGCTCCTCGGCGGCGCGTGACAGGCTTTGATGCCGTGCAGCCGCCTCGAAGGCACGCAGCGAGTTCAGCGGCGGCAGGCGGCGCGGGGACATCCTCTTGCTTCTCAATCGCTCACGAAACTGCAGTCTGGGCTCGCTAGCGAACCGCTCGAGGCGGAGCGTCGATGATCCTGCTACTGTCTTTACAGGCTGGCAACCCGCCAGTGGGGACCGGCCGTCCCTGGGCGGTGCACACTCCGCTCACGCCTTGAGCGCGCGTAAAGTCGCCACCTCGCTGCGTGCTGCGGCCATCAGGTAGCTCACGTCCGATCCAGCCGTCAGATAGCGCACGCCGAGGCTGATGAGATCGGCCTGCAGCTTCGAGTCACCGCGCGCACCGCCCACGCCCATGGCCTTGCCGTGCCGCTTGCAGGCTGCGGCCACTGTCTCGAACACGCTCCACATGCGCGGATCGCGGTACGCGGCGGGAATGCCCATCTCATTGCTCACATCCAGCGAACCGATGTGCACGACATCGATCCCGGGAAGCGCCGCTATGGCCTCAGCATTGTCGATTGCCTGCGGCGTCTCCAGCATGGCGACGAGCAGCACCTCGTCGTTGAGCCTCGAATTCACAGTGGTCTGCGGAGTTGGTCGGTAGCCGAGCGTAGGCCCGATGCCGAAAGCCGAGCGGTGCCCGAGCGGCGGATATTTGCAGTTCTGCACGATGGCCCTGGCCTGCTCCACCGTGTCGATGTGCGGCACCATCACGCCCTGCGCGCCCGAGTCCAGGATGCGCGTCGCGTCGATCGGCTGCTGTGAGGAGACACGCGCGATCGGCGTTATCCCGGCCAGGACCGCGGCCACGCAGATGCCCGACGCGGTCTCCAGCGACATCGGGCTGTGCTCGAGGTCGACAAAGATCGCATCGAACCCGCAGGCGGCCGCGATCACCGCCACGTCCGGCGAGCGCATCTGGTTGACAGCCATGCACAGCGTCAGCTCACCGGCGGCGAGCTTCTTCTTGGCCTTGTTCTCCACAATTCCGAGTTGCATTGACCAAACCCTCTCAATATCGGGACCCGGCAGGGCAGCGGATGACCCGCTGCAGCGGTGCGCTGCGAAACCAGCCGCCGCACCTCCTACTGCATGATGGTCGTGCGCCAGTGCACACGCGGCTGGTCGGCTGGATTGCCGCCGGCGGCCGAGTGTACCGAGCAGCGGTTGTCCCAGATCACAACGTCGCCTACACGCCACTTGTGCCGGTATTCGGCGTTAGGCTGCAGCATGTACCAGTAGAGCTCGGCCAGCAGTCGGTCGCCCTCCTCATCCGGCATGCCCTGCACGCGGATGATGTGGAAAGGATTGACGTAGAGAGACTTGCGCCCCGTCTCCGGGTGCACGCGCACTATGGAATGCACCGCCGGCGGCCGCTGCTGGTCCTCAGGATCCAGCAGCTCGATGCCGGTACGCGCCCGTCCGCCATAGCCGAACTCGATCTTCAGCGGTTCGATCCGCTCCTTCAGCCGCTGCGGCAACGCATCGTAGGCGGCATACATGTTGGCAAACAGCGTGTCGCCGCCGTAGCTCGGGATCTCCAGCGCGTAGAGCTGTGTTGCCTTGCAGATTTCCGTGTCCCACGGCGAGTCCGTATGCCAACCCTGCCCCCGGTTGAGGATCAGCTTGTCCGCCTTGCCGTCCGCCATCCTGGCGCCGACGCCCATCAGCGTGATCTCGGGATGCTCGGGATCGCGCGTGCGCTTGACCCGGTGCGGCTTGATGCGCCCGAACCGGGCGCTGTAGGCGACATAGTCCGGCTTGGCCAGCTTCTGGTCCCGAACGATGAGCACCGTGCTGTCCAGCCAGGCCTGGTATAGCTCCTTCCATTCGCTGTCCGTCATCGACTTGATATCGATGCCAGTAGCGATCGCGCCGATGCGCGGTGCGGCTTTCTCAATCTGCATTCGACTTCGTTTCCGTCCCTGGTCTCTATTTGCGTGAGTGAGACACTACGCTTGATCAGCGGCAAGTGACAAAAACTCACATTGGTATGACGCCAAGGGCGATCCTCACCAGGGCTCGCAACAGGCGAGCCGTCGGCGATCAGTGGCCGATCCGTTCGCCATGACCCAGGCCGCAATCTCCAAGCACCTCAGGGTACTGGAGCGCGCCGGGCTAATTTCACACGGGCGCGACGCGCAGCGCAGGCATGGCCTGCATGACGCTGTTGGCCTTCTTGGCGATCGCCATCTCCGCAGTGACACGGCGGCGTTGCCTTTTTTGCTGCAGTGCGGCAAATTGTGTGCAAAGCACAATCAGGCCAGCTAAAACTCTTGCAAAAGCAGCCCCACGACACGGCTCTCAAGATCCTCGTCATCGACGAGGCTCCGATCCGCTTGGCCATTCTGGAAGCCGGCCTGCGTGAGGCCGGTTTCTCCAACGTCATCCATCTGGCCGATACGACCGGTCTGCTGGACCAAGTCTACCGCATCGATCCCGACGTCATTCTGATCGACCTCGAGAACCCGAGCCGCGACGTCCTGGAGCAGATGTTCCAGGTCTCCCGCATCGTGCGGCGGCCGATTGCCATGTTCGTTGATCAGTCGGACCGCCTCACCATCGAGGCCGCGGTAGATGCCGGTGTGTCGGCCTATATCGTCGGCGGTCTCAAGAAAGAGCGCGTCAAGAGCATCCTCGATCTCTGCATCTCGCGCTTCAACGCCTTCTCCCGTCTGCAGGACGAGCTCGATCGCACCAAGAGCGCGCTCGAGGAGCGCAAGGTCATCGATCGCGCCAAAGGTATCATCATGCGAGCCAAGAGCTTAACGGAGGAGCAAGCCTACGCTCTTCTTCGCACGACAGCCATGAACGAGAAGAGAAAAATCGCCGACGTTGCGCAGTCGGTGATTACGGCGTCGGAGCTTCTGAAGTGAGCAGGGACGTCAGGCTCAAGATCGGCTTCATCCCGCTCGCTGACGCGGCAGCGCTGATCGTTGCGGTCGATAAAGGCTTCACTGCGCAAGAAGGCCTGGATGTCGAGCTCGTCCGCGAGGTCTCGTGGTCCAATATCCGCGACAAGCTCAACGTCGGCTTTTTTGACGCCGCCCACCTCATTGCACCGATTGCCATTGCCTCGACTCTGGGCCTCGGCCACGTTCGCGTGCCGATCGTCGCGCCCTTTGGACTTGGCGTGAACGGTAACGCCATAACCGTGACACCTGCCCTGCATGCGGCCATAGTCGAGGCTGCGGAAAGTGACATCGTCGATCCCATGGTCTCGGCGCACGCACTCAAGCGCGTCGTGGAGCGCCGCAAGGCGAAAGGGATGGAGCCCCTGACGTTCGGGATGACGTTCCCGTTCTCGACCCACAACTATCACATCCGCTTCTGGATGGCGGCCGGCGGCGTCGATCCGGACGAGGACGTTCGCCTCGTTGTGCTGCCGCCGCCTTACATGGTGGACAGCCTTGCCAACGGCCACGTCGACGGCTTCTGCGTCGGCGCGCCTTGGAATTCCGTGGCCGTCGATCTCGGCATCGGCATCATTCTGCACTTCGTGTGCGACATCCTTCCGCGCGCCATGGAAAAGCTGCTCGCATTCCGGGCCCGCTGGGCCGAAGAGAACCCCGACGTGCTGCGCCGTCTCGTTCGGGCGCATCGCAAAGCCGCTGCATTCATCGAGGACCAAGCCAATCGTGAGGAAGCGGCCGCCATTCTCGTCGCGCCCAACCGCATCGACGTGGCATCGATCCTGGCGATGCCGAACCGCGCCGATGTTGCCGCCGAGGTCATTGGCCGCACGCTGAGTGGCCGTTTGAAGGTCTCTCCTGATGGAACTGTTCGCAGCAGCGAGCGCTACTTGATGGTTGGACGCAAAAGCGCCGCGCGGCCGGATCCCGTGCAGGCAGCGTGGCTCTACGCGCAAATGGTACGCTGGGGGCAGGCGCCGCTATCTGCAGAGCACTTGGCACTGGCCAAGTCTGTCGTGCGGCCCGACCTGTACGATGCCGCCTTGCCCGGCGAGGAGCTCGATCTAGCAGGCGAGCCGGCAGATGGTATTGGCGCCTTCACGGGACCGGCGTTCAACCCTGACGACATCGCCGGTTATCTCGCGAGTTGGCCCATCCGGCGTCGCTAGAGCGCGATCGCCTCATATGGAAACTCTCCCGCTTCCATATGAGACATAAATCGCACTCTAAACCTCAAAAATGCAGAGCAGAATTCACGCCCCAGATGGATCGCGGATGCGACTCCATCTGAAGCGATCCTGCTCTAGCTTGAGGCCGCGTTGCAGAGGCGGCTTGCCGTTTGCGCTGCACAAAGTTTCCGCACGATGCAGCAGCCTCGGGCAGGATCCTCGTTGGCGTGGACCGTCTCAGGCAGCCGCATTTTCTAGCAAGGCATTGATATATAATACTATTACATGATCCCAGAGATCTGGCATGAAGTTTGTATCCTTAATAATTCTAACACGGGGCCGCCGAGGGCGATGGCGCCGTGAGGTCCAACGAAGGGCCAGGCAGCAACGCCGCTGACTTCAGGGAGCGAACAGTCGCGCCTTGGGCAGCGGTTTTTTTGTTGGTCCGGCGAGGAAGCCCGCGGGGTGGCCGTCGCGGATCAACGCAGCAGCGACGAGGGACCACGATGCAGACCCGAGCAAGAGCGCGCACGGCGCGCCAGCCTGGCATGACCCGCCGCGAGTTGATGCGGTCGGCCTCCGCTACCGTTGCAACCGCCGCGCTCATGTCGGCCGTGAAGGCCGCGTTTCCCGCTGGCGTCTTCGCACAAGGCGCCGGCCCCGAGATCAAGAAGGCGATCCTCGGCTACATCGCTCTTATCGACGCCTCGGCGCTGGTTGTCGCCAAGGAGAAGGGCTTCTTCGCCAAGCACGGCATGCCCGACGTGGAGGTCGCCAAGCAGGCCTCCTGGGGCGCCACACGCGATAACGTTGTGCTGGGCTCCGAGAAGAACGGCATCGACGGCGCGCACATCCTCTCGCCGATGCCCTATCTGATCTCGACTGGCAAGGTCACGCAGAACAACGTGCCGACGCCGATGTACCTGCTGGCCAGGCTCAACCTCGATGCCCAGGCCATCTCGGTCTCCAACGAATACAAGGAACTGAAGGTCACCACCGACGCCTCCCCGCTCAAGGCCGCCTTCGAGAAGAAGAAGGCCGAGGGCAAGGAGGTGAAGGTCGCCATGACATTTCCGGGAGGCACGCACGACCTATGGATTCGCTACTGGCTGGCCGCGGGCGGTATCGACCCGGACAAGGACATCTCCACCATCACCGTGCCGCCGCCGCAGATGGTGGCGAACATGAAGGTCGGCAACATGGACGCGTTCTGCGTCGGCGAGCCGTGGAACGAGCAGCTCGTCAACCAGAACATCGGCTTCACGGCCTGCACGACGGGCGAGATCTGGTTCAAGCATCCCGAGAAAGCGCTCGGCATGCGCGCCGAGTGGGTCGACAAGTACCCGAACGCCGCGAAAGCCCTGCTGATGGCCGTCATGGAAGCCCAGCAGTGGTGCGAAAAAATGGAAAACAAGCCGGAGCTGGCCGAGATCGTCGGCAAGCGCCAGTGGTTCAACGTCCCCGTTCCCGACATCATCGGCCGTCTGAAGGGCGACATCAACTACGGCCATGGGCGCGTCGCGACCGGCACCAAGCAGTACATGAAGTTCTGGAGCGAGCACGCCTCCTATCCGTTCAAGAGCCACGATCAGTGGTTCGTCACGGAAGATATCCGCTGGGGCAAGTTCGAGCCTTCAACGGACGTCAAGGGGCTGGTCGACAAGGTCAACCGCGAGGACCTCTGGCGCGAGGCGGCGAAGTCGCTTTCGGTCCCGGCCTCCGACATCCCGGCCTCGCCGTCCCGCGGCAAGGAGACCTTCTTCGACGGCAAGGTCTTCGATCCGGAGGATCACGTCGCCTATCTCAAGTCGCTCTCGATCAAGCGAGCGGTGGTCTGACACTGCTCACAACCTCCAACCGCACAACGGAGAGCGCAGGCATGGCCGCCACTGCCGCAGCGAAACTCATCGAGCCGTCAGCCGGCATGGCTCCGGCCAAGACCATCACGCGTGCGAAGGCGCCGGCAGCCGTCGTGCCCTTTCCAGCGCGTCGGCAACCCGGCCGCGTCCTCGGCTTCTTTCGCGAAGCGGCGGCCAGGGTAGTCCCACCCATCGTCGTGCTCACGCTAGTGTTGGTAATCTGGCAGGTTGCCGCCTCTGGACAGCAAGCGACACTGCCAACGCCACTCAAGATCTGGCAGGAAGCCAAGGACCTGATTGTCGATCCGTGGTTCGTGCTGGGCCCGCAGGACATCGGCCTGGGCTGGCGCGTGCTCACCAGCTTGCAGCGCGTCGCTATCGGTTTCGGGCTGGCTGCCGTGGTCGGCATCGCTCTAGGCGCGCTCGTCGGTCAGAGCCAGTGGGCGATGCGCGGCCTCGATCCGATCTTCCAGGTACTGCGCACGGTTCCACCGCTGGCGTGGCTCCCTATCGCTCTGGCCGCGTTCCGCGACAGCGCGCCATCGGCCATTTTCGTGATTTTCATCACGGCGATTTGGCCGGTGATCATCAATACCGCGGTTGGCATTCGCAACATCCCACAGGACTACCGCAACGTCGCGCGTGTCCTGCGGTTGAACCCGGTCGAGTTCTTCTGGCGCATCATGGTGCCCTCGGCCGCCCCCTATATCTTCACGGGGCTCAGAATCGGCATCGGCCTCTCATGGCTTGCCATCGTCGCGGCCGAGATGCTGACCGGGGGTGTTGGCATCGGTTTCTTCATCTGGGATGCGTGGAACTCCTCGCGCCTCTCCGACATCATCGTGGCCCTCGTCTACATCGGCGTCATCGGCTTCCTGCTTGATCGTCTGGTCGCGCTGATTGGCCACTTCGCCACGCACGGCGTGGCCGCGACTTGAGGAAGGCGCTTATGATCTCACCTGTCCCGGCCCCGTCACACACGACACGGAAACCGCAGGTTCCAGGTCGGCCATTTCTGCACATCAACGACGTCAGCAAATCGTTCTCCCGCGGCTCTTCGCTGAGCGAGGTGCTGACCAATATCGATCTCCGGATCGATCAGGGAGAGTACGTTGCCATGATCGGCCACTCCGGCTGCGGCAAGTCAACTCTCCTCAACATCGTCGCCGGCCTGCTCGATATCACCAGCGGTGCTGTCCTGCTCGAGGACCGGGAGGTCAACGAGCCAGGACCCGATCGTGCCGTCGTCTTCCAGAACCACTCGCTGCTCCCGTGGCTCACCGTCTACGACAACGTCCGATTGGCGGTGGACAAGGTCTTCTCCGGAGCCAAGTCGCGCACCGAGCGCCACACCTGGACCATGCACAATCTCGAGCTGGTGCAGATGGCGCACGCCAAGGACAAGCGGCCGATGGAAATCTCAGGCGGAATGAAGCAGCGCGTCGGCATCGCCCGCGCGCTCGCCATGCAGCCCAAGGTGCTCCTGCTCGACGAGCCGTTCGGCGCACTCGACGCGCTGACCCGCGCGCATTTGCAGGACTCCGTGATGGCCATCCATCAGCAACTCCGCAACACGGTGCTGATGATCACGCACGATGTGGATGAAGCCGTCCTGCTCTCCGATCGCATCGTCATGATGACCAACGGCCCTGCAGCGACCATCGGCGAGGTGCTGGAGGTGAAGCTGCCGCGCCCGCGCAAGCGGCTCGAGCTCGTCGACAACCCGACCTACATCCAGGCCCGCGCTGCCGTGCTCGAGTTCCTCTACGCCCGCCACAAGGCGCCGGCGTTGCAGGCGGCGGAGTAGCCAAGAACTACGCGGAGAAACGCCCGATGAACCGTCGTCTGCTCGTCATCGGCAACGGCATGTGCAGCCTGCGTTTGCTGGAGGAGCTGACTGTTGTTGCTGCCGGAAAATTCGAGATCACGGTGATCGGTGCGGAGCCGAGCCCGGCCTACAACCGCGTCCTGCTGTCGCCCATGCTGGCCGGCGAGCTCGCGACCGGCGATGTCGCTTTGAAGCCGGCGAGCTGGTACGCACAGAACGCCATCACCTTGTGTACGGGGCAACCGGTCACCAGCCTCGAAACCGCGGGTCGTGTCGCCGTTCTGCGCGACGGCACCCGCGTACCTTTCGACATCTGCGTTCTGGCCACCGGGTCCGAGCCTATACGCCTTCCATTGCAGGGCAGCGATCTTGAAGGCGTGGTCACGTTTCGGTCTCTGCAGGACGCCCACATCCTCAAGTCGGCAGCAGAAGCGAAAGACTCGGCTGTCGTGATCGGCGGCGGATTGCTCGGTATCGAGGCGGCCTACGGCATGGTCCGCGCCGGAGCGAGTGTAACACTGGTCCATCTGGTGGACCGGTTGATGGAACGGCAGCTCGATGCCGCGGCCGCCGGTCTTCTCGAGCGTGCTCTGGAGGCAAAAGATATTCGCGTCCTGCTCGGCACAACCACGCGCAGGATCCTCGGCGAGCACTGCGTGAGGGCAGTCGAGCTCAACGATGGACGCCACATCGACTGCAACCTTCTCGTCATGGCAGTCGGTGTGAGGCCATCGGTGGCGCTGGCCAAGGATGCTGGCCTGAAGACCGGTCGCGGCATCCTGGTCGATGACACACTGTCAACTTCGGTGGAAGACATCTACGCGCTCGGCGAGTGCGCCGAGCATCGCGGCCAGTGCTATGGCCTGATCGAGCCCGCCTACGAGCAAGCCAAGGCGCTGGCGCACCACCTCGCCGGGCTCTCATCCAGCTATCAAGGCTCGCTCTCTGCAGCCAGCCTCAAGGTGTCCGGCATCCCGGTATTCTCCATCGGCACGTTCGAGAGCGAGGACACCGAGGCGATCCTGCTCGAAGATCACGAGGCCGCTGTCTACCGCAAGCTCGTCGTGCGCGACGGTCGCCTGGTAGGCGCCGTGCTGTTCGGCGACACCTCCGATTCACTCTGGTATCGCGACCTCATTCGACAGCAGGCACCCGTGGATGCCATCCGGAGCGCGCTGGCCTTCGGCAGGGCCTATGCGGAGGCTGCCTGATGAGTGCCCAGGATTTCACGGAGGAGCAACGCCGCTATCTCGAAGGCTTCGTGTCCGGCATGCAGGCCCGCCGCGCCGCGCAAGGGCTGCAGCCGCTGGCAGGTGCAGGCGGCTCCGCACAACCCGCAGGCCCCGACAAGGAGCACTTGGCCGCGATGGCCCGCTTCGAGGCGGCCGGCAAAAAGCTCTCTGCCGAGGAGAAGGCCAAGCGCGAAGAGCACCCGTTCGACGCCTACGCGCGCTTCAAATCGGAAAGCGCCAAGGGCCAGTTCCCCAAGGGCGTCGATAACTTTCGCTGGCGCTTCCACGGCCTCTTCTATGTCGCGCCGACGCAGAACTCCTACATGTGCCGCCTGCGCATTCCCAACGGTATCCTCAAGCACTGGCAATTTGCCGGCGTGGCTGATCTCGCCGAGGCATACGGTGGCGGCTATGCGCATGTGACGACCCGCGCCAACTTGCAGATCCGCGAGGTGATGCCCGAAGGCGCCATCCCGCTGATCGAGGGCCTGGAAAGCCTCGGCATCACGACCAAGGGCACGGGCGCCGACAACATCCGCAACGTCACGGGCTCGCCCACGGCCGGCATCGATCCCCAGGAGCTGATCGATACGCGCCCCTACGCGCGCGCCTGGCACTATCACATCCTCAATGACCGCTCGCTGTATGGATTACCGCGCAAATTCAATGTCGGCTTCGACGGCGGCGGCGTCATCCCGGTGCTCGAGGACACCAACGATATCGCATTCACAGCCGTGACAGTTAGGGAAACAGCCGGCGTCGATCCTGGTGTGTGGTTCCGGCTCGGCATCGGCGGCATCACGGGCCACGAGGACTTCGCGAAATACTCGGGCGTTTACGTGAAGCCGTACGAGGCGGTGGCAGTGGCCGACGCCATCGTGCGCGTCTTTATCGACCACGGCGACCGAACCGACCGCAAGAAAGCTCGCCTCAAATACGTGCTCGACGCTTGGGGGCATGACAAGTTTCTGGCCGAGGTCGAAGCCAAGCTGGGCCAGCCGTTTCTGCGCCTTTCTGCCGATCAGGTGTCCCCGCCCAACCGCCAGGACCGGCAAGCCCATGTCGGCATGCACGCCCAGCGGCAGCCCAGCAAGGTTTGGGCCGGCGTCGTGCTGCCGGTCGGCAAGATGACAAACGAGCAGATGCGTGGGCTTGCGGAGATCGCGCGGGAGCTTGGTGATGGCGATATTCGCCTCACAGTCTGGCAGAACCTGCTGATCTCCGGCATCGCTGAAGAGAATGCGGCACTGGTCGAAACGTGCCTCAAGGAAATCGGACTGACCTCCAGCGCTACCAGCATCCGCGCCGGGCTGATCGCGTGCACCGGCAATACCGGGTGCAAATTTGCCTTGTCCAACACCAAGGGCACAGCGGCCGCCATCGCCGAATGGGTGGAGTCGCGGGTCGCACTCGACAGTCCGATAAACATCCATCTCACCGGCTGCCCACATTCCTGTGCTCAGCACTACATCGGCGACATCGGGATGATCGCCTGCCGTGTACCCATCGATGTATCCGGCGAGGACACGGTCGAAGGCTTCCATATATTCGTCGGCGGCGGCTTCGGACCCGACGCCGACATCGCCCGCGAGCTCTATCGCGACGTCAAGGTCGAGGATTGCCCTCGCCTTGTCGAGCGCTTGCTGCGTGTTTACCTCGCCCATCGTCAGGACGGCGAGACCTTCCTGACGTTCGCACGGCGCCAGGATGTGGGCGCGCTCAAGACCATGATCGAGAGCGTCGCCGCGGAGGTCGCCGCATGAGCATTCAAGCGACGCTCTCACCGCCTAGCCAGTCAATAATCCCCGAGGAGGCTCCGTTCTCGCCCGAGCAGCGGGCATGGCTCAACGGCTTTTTTGCCGGCCTGCTGTCGCTCGATGCAACGCCGGGCGCAACACCTGCGAGCACCCTGCCAGGAGCCGCCGCCAATGCCCTCGCCGGCGAGGATGACGGCGCGCCGTGGCATGACGCCGCCATGCCGATCGATGAGCGCATGCAGCTGGCTGACGGCAAGGCGCTTCCGCGCAGGTTGTTCGCGGCGATGGCGCAGCAGGACTGCGGCCAATGCGGCTATCTCTGCGAGACCTATTCCGCGGCCATCGCTTCTGGCCAGGAGGCCAAGCTCAACCTGTGCGTGCCGGGCGGCAAGGAGACGAGCCGCATGCTGAAGCGCCTCCTCGAAGAGACGCCGGCAGTCGCGAACAAAGTACCGGCTGAGCCCAAACCAGTCGAGCCCAAGCCTGCCCCGCAACGTGGCACGCGCGATGCCCCCGTGGACGCAATCTTTCGCACCGCCACTCGCCTCAACGCTGCAGCGTCGGAGAAAGATACACGCCATGTCGTCTTCGACATCGCCAGTTGCGGGCTCACCTACGAGCCGGGCGACGCGTTCGGCCTCTATGCAAAAAACGATCCGGCTCTAGCGGAAGCTGTGCGTG
Organism: uncultured Alphaproteobacteria bacterium; assembly: GCA_963806735.1. GTDB lineage: Bacteria > Pseudomonadota > Alphaproteobacteria > Rhizobiales > Hyphomicrobiaceae > CADEFX01. The sequence goes on from CAWEBE010000018.1 coordinate 83,453, forward strand.
CAGCTCTCGGCGTGCCCGAGGAATTCCCCATCGGGGGCAAGCCCGTTCGTGACGCCCTGATCGAGGACTATTCGCTCGGCCTCGCCCCCGACGCTCTGTTCCAGCTGATCAGTTTCCTGGTGGGCGGTGAGCGGCGCCTGAAGGCCAGAGCGCTGGCTGCCGGCGCGGACCCGGACGGCGACGCGGCAACCCTCGACGTGCGGGCCACCCTCGAGAAGTTCGCGCCTTTGCATGCCGACCCCGAGGCTTTCGTCGAGTGCTTGGAGCCGCTGCAGCCGCGTCTCTATTCCATCTCCTCCTCACCCCTGGTGACGCCAACCGAAATACATCTGACCGTTGATGCCGTCCGCTATGAGATCACTGGCCGGCAGCGCCTAGGCTGCGCTTCGACCTATCTCGCCGACCGCTTGGTGACCGGTGCACCGGTCAAAGTTTACATGCAGAGGGCGCATGACTTCGCGCTGCCAGCAGACGGTGCCACACCGATCATCATGGTCGGACCTGGAACCGGCGTAGCACCCTTCCGCTCCTTCCTGTGGCATCGCAAGGCCGCGGGAGCGCGAGGTCGCACCTGGCTTTTCTTCGGCCACCAGCACGAGGCGCACGACTTTTTCTATCGCGACGAGTTCGAGGCCTTCCTCGCCAACGGCACGCTGACACGCCTGTCGACCGCCTGGTCGCGCGATGGTGCGCAGAAGGTTTACGTGCAGGATCGTATGCGCGAGGCCGGGCCGGAGCTGTGGACTTGGCTGAAGGGGGGCGCGCATTTCTACGTCTGCGGCGACGCCAAGCGCATGGCCAAGGATGTCGAGACGGCTCTGGTCGAGATCTCCGCCAAAGGCGGACAGATGAGCGAGACCGCCGCCAGAGACTTCATCGCCGAGCTGAGGGCTACGGGTCGCTATCAGGCAGACGTCTATTGATGACGCACCCCGACAGCGCAGGGGAGGCGCCGGTCCGCTCGACCTGCCCCTACTGCGGTGTCGGTTGCGGCGTGCTCGCGACGCCGGACAGCAACGGCGGAGCCACCATCAAGGGCGATCTCGACCACCCCGCCAACGCCGGACGCTTGTGCTCGAAGGGATCGGCGTTGGGCGAAACGCTGGGGCTCGAGACGCGCCTTCTGCATCCTATGATCAACGGCAAGCGGACCGACTGGGACCGCGCACTCGACCACGTTGCCACCCGCCTCAATGCTGTCCGCTCCGAGCATGGACCTGAAGCCATCGCCTTCTATCTCTCCGGCCAGCTCCTGACCGAGGACTACTACGTCGCCAACAAGCTGGCCAAAGGCTTCATCGGCACGCCTAACGTCGACACTAACTCCCGGCTGTGCATGGCCTCCTCTGTCGCCGGCCATCGCCGCGCCTTCGGCGCCGACGTGGTGCCGCAGTGCTATGACGATCTGGAGCTCGCCGATCTCGTGGTGCTGGTCGGCTCCAACGCGGCCTGGTGCCATCCCATCCTCTACCAGCGCATCCAGACTGCACGCGGCGAGCGCGGGATGCGCGTGGTCAACATCGATCCGCGCCGCACCGCGACCAGCGAAGGCGCGGACCTCCAGCTATCCATCAAGCCCGGCACCGACAGCACGTTGTGGTGCGGTTTGCTGGTCGCGCTGGCCGAACGCCAGGCGTCCGACCCCACGTTCATCGCCGCGCATACCCAAGGGTACGCAGAGGCGCTGTCGGCCGCCCGCCGTCTCGCTCCGACACTCGCGTCCGTCGCCGCCGCTTGCGGCCTCGAGCTGCAGGACGTTGCCCAGTTCTTCGACTGGTTTGCCGGCACACCGCGCGTCGTCAGTTGCTACAGCCAGGGTGTCAATCAGTCGGCGCAGGGCACCGACAAGGTCAACGCCATCATCAACTGTCACCTCGCCACGGGACGCATCGGCAAGCCGGGATCGGGACCGCTGTCGTTCACGGGACAACCCAATGCCATGGGTGGACGCGAGGTCGGCGGCCTGGCCAACATGCTAGCCGCGCACATGGACTTCTCTCCGACTGAGCGCGATCGCGTGCAGCGCTTCTGGGCGGCGCCGAATCTCGTAACGAGTCCAGGCCTCAAGGCCGTCGACATGTTCGACGCCGTGGCCGACGGGCGCATCAAGGCCCTGTGGGTCATGGGCACCAACCCGGCGGTCTCGCTGCCACGCGCAGACGCTATGCGCAGTGCACTCGGCCAGCTCGATCTCCTGGTCGTGTCGGAGAACGTAAACGCCAACGACACGGTACAGTTTGCGCATGTGCGCTTGCCGGCCGCTGCCTGGGGTGAGAAGGACGGCACGGTCACCAATTCGGAGCGCTGCATATCGCGCCAGCGGGCGTTCTTGCCGCTTCCAGGCGAGGTGCGCTGCGATTGGTGGATCATGAGCGAGGTCGCCCGCCGCAGCGGCTGGGGCGAAGCGTTCCCCTACTGCTCCGCAGCCGACATCTTCGACGAGCATGCAAGGCTCTCTGGCTTCGAGAACAATGGCAGTCGCGCCTTCGACATCTCCGGCGCCACGGGATTGACACAGCAGGCCTACGACGAACTGGCGCCCTTTCAATGGCCCCTCGGCAAGAGCGCGGCGCCCGTGCCGCGCCTGTTCGCCGACGGCCGCTTCTTCACGCTGGACCGCAAGGCCCGGTTCGTCGCCATCGCTGAGCCGCACCTTGCCGCCTCCGTGTCGGCAGCCTGGCCATTTCTGCTCAACACCGGTCGCGTGCGTGACCAGTGGCATACGATGACGCGCACCGGCCTTTCGCCGCGCCTTTCCGCTCACATCGCCGAGCCATTCGTGGAAATCCATCCCGATGACGCGGCCCCTCGTGGCCTGGAGCAAGGCACGCTCGCACGGGTCTCGACGGTGCACGGCTCCGCGCTGCTGCGCGTGCTCGTCAATCGCGGACAGCAGCCCGGTATGCTGTTCACGCCCATTCATTGGTCGGCTGAGAACAGCTCCGCGGGCCGCATCGGCGCTCTGGTGCATCCGGCAACCGATGTCGTGTCCGGCCAGCCCGAAGCCAAGGCAACCCCAGCGCACATCACCCCCTTCAAGGTTTCACATTTCGGCTTCGCCCTGTCGCGCCAGCCGCTGCGACCTGCAGACTTGGCCTACTGGGCAGCCGCACGCGCCTCCTTCGGGCACGTGCTCAACTTCGCGCTCGATACACCGGCCGAGGGTTGGCGCGCGTGGCTGTCGGCAACACTACCCGACGGAGATCGGGTGAACCTGGAGGATGCCGGAGCCGGCGTGTATCGCGCGGCGCAACGGCGCAACGGCCGGCTCGAGGCTGTACTTTTCATCGGACCAGGGGCCAAGCTCCCTTCGCCCGAATGGCTCAAGTCGCAATTCGACCATCCCGGCGTCATCACCGATCGGTGCGCGCTGCTCGCCGGCCGACCGCTGGAGGCCGAAGCTGACGAAGGTCCGATCGTCTGCGTCTGCTTCCAGGTTGGCGCCGCCCGCATCGCCGCGGCGGCTGCCGGTGGGGATCGCACCGTCGAGAAGATCGGCTCCCGCCTTGGCGCTGGCACCAACTGCGGCAGCTGCATTCCCGAAATCCGGCGGCTCATTGTGCGCAAGGAGATGGCCGGTGCCTCAACCTGACGCTCCTGCCGCGCGCCAGCCTCGCTCCGTTCGTCCGCGCCGAATGGATGCGCTGGCGACATTGCCGGTCTTTTTCAAGCTTACCGGTCAACGCGTCGTCATCGCCGGCGGCAGCGAGGCGGCCGCGTGGAAGGCTGAGCTTCTCTCCGCCGCAGGCGCAATGGTCGAGGTGTACGCCCCAGATCCCTGTGCGGAGATGGAGGCCCTCGCCGCCGATCCCCCGCGCGGCCATGTTCTGCTCGCGCGCCGCGCATGGTCGGCGCCCGATTTCGAGAGCGCGGCCCTCGTCATAGGCGCGACCGATGACGAGGTCGAAGCCGCCCGCATCTTCGACGCCGCACGCAAAGCCGGCGTACCCGTCAATGTCATCGACAGGCCTAGCTTTTGCAGCTTCCAGTTCGGTGCCATCGTCAATCGGTCACCGCTTGTAGTGGGGATCTCCACAGATGGCGCGGCGCCGGTGTTCGCCCAGGCCGTTCGCTCGCGCATCGAGGCGCTGCTGCCAGCAGGCTTCGCGCGCTGGGCCGCTATTGCCAGGGCATGGCGCATGACGCTCCTACGCCTCGAGCTTGGCGCGGCAGCGCGCAGGAGGTTCTGGGAGCGGTTCGCCGCCCTCGCTCTTGCTGCACCCGATCGGGCTCCAACGGAACAGGATCTCGAAACGCTATTGGCCGAGAGTCGTGACCACGCCGCGGCCCCCGTTACCACTGGGTCGGTCACGCTCGTTGGTGCGGGGCCCGGCGACCCGGAGCTTCTAACCCTCAAGGCCGTGCGCGCGCTGAGGTCGGCCGACATCATTCTGTTCGATGATCTCGTTGCACCCGAGATTCTCGACTTTGCTCGCCGCGAGGCCAAACGCATGCTGGTCGGCAAGACCGGTTATCAGCCCTCATGCCGTCAGGACGACATCAATGCCCTGATGGTGGGTCTCGCCAGATCGGGCAAGCGCGTCGTGCGGCTCAAATCCGGTGACCCCATGATCTTCAGCCGGGCCGGCGAGGAGATCGCTGCGCTGCAACAGGCTGGCGTGCCTGTCGAGGTCGTGCCTGGAGTAACGGCGGCACAAGGGGCAGCGGCCAGCCTCAAGGTCTCTCTTACTCACCGCGCACAAGCACGGCGCGTGCAGTTCGTCACCGGGCACGCACACAACGGACAGTTGCCACCCGATCTCGATCTCGCCGCGCTAGCTGATCCGCGCGCGACTACGGCGGTCTATATGCCACGCGCCACCCTCGGCCTGCTGTGTGAACACATGATCGCGGCTGGGGCCGATCCAGACCGGCCCGCCAGCCTGATCGCCAACGCTACGCGGCCGGAAGAGACGGTCATCTCGGGCACCTTGGCAACCCTTCCATCTCTCGCTCCAAGCCTGAGCGTTGACGGCCCCTGCGTCCTCCTCATCGGCTCAGTCCTGCGGTCGCATGCCTGTTTGAACCAGCGCCCCGCGGTAGCCCAACTCTCGTCCCCCTAGCCACTCCGATAATCGCCGCGCTCACGGACCATGCGCAAATATCGGCCACACGCCGCCCGCCGTTTGGGCGTGACTGCACTTCCTTTTGGCGGGTCTCTCGGCTAACTTGCTGAAAAATGGGCACGGGAGTGACGCCAAGGGTCGAGGGAGCCTTGCGAACCATCCTCTAGGACGCCGGCCGGCCACGGGTTCGCTCCTTGAGCAGGAGCACGTCATGACGTCTGACACGACCGTTGCCGCGAAACCTCGCGACCTTGGTGCTTCAGCCAAACCGGACTTGCTTTCCGCACGAGTGAGAGCCGTCCGGCCGTCACCCACGTTGGGAATGGCATCGCTCTCGCGCAGGCTGCGGGAGGCCGGCCGCGACATCATCATTCTCAGCATCGGCGAGCCCGATTTCGACACCGAGGACCACATCAAGGTGGCGGGAATTTCCGCCATCCAGCGCAACGACACGAAGTACACGGAGGTCGCCGGCACCAAAGCGATCAAGCAAGCGCTTGCCGCCAAGTTTCAGCGCGACAACGGCCTCGCCTATCGGCCGGACCAGATCCTCGTGTCGAGCGGACTGAAGCTGATCCTGCACAGCGCGATCTTCGCCACCGTGAATCCCGGAGATGAGATCATCATCCCCGCGCCCTACTGGGTGTCCTATCCCGACATCGCAGCTTTGGCAGGCGCCAAGCCGGTGTTCGTGCCGTGCCATGAGCGCAACGGCTTCCGCCTCGCGCCCGAGGACCTCGCGGCCACCATCACGCCGAAGACTCGCATGCTCATTCTCAACTCGCCGGGCAATCCGTCCGGCGCCGCCTACTCCGCCGATCAACTCGCAGCATTGGGCGAAGTGCTTGCTCGTCACCCGAGCGTGCTCATCATGACCGACGAGATTTACGAGCACCTAGTTTACGACGGCTTCAAACCCGCATCCTTCGCCGCCGCGGTGCCCACGATGTACGACCGCACCATCACCACCAACGGCATGTCGAAGGGCTACGTCATGACCGGATGGCGGCTGGGCTTTGCGGCCGGCCCGAAGCCCATCATTGACGCGATGGAAACTCTTCTGAGCCAGATGCTCGGCTCTGCCTCCAGCATTGCGCAGGCCGCCGCTGTCGCAGCCCTGACCGGCGACCAGGGCTACATGGCCCGCAACAATCGCTCGTTTCAGGAGCGCCGCGATCTAGCCGTCGAATGGCTCAATGCCATTCCAGGACTGACCTGTCACAAGCCCGAAGGTGCCTTCTACCTCTACCCCGGCTGCGGTGGCGTGCTCAGCCGTACCACCCCACAAGGCAGGCACATCGCCACCGACGAAGACTTTGTCATGGCTCTGCTCGAGGCGGAGGGCGTGGCCGCGGTACACGGCAGTGTCTTCGGTCACTCACCCTATTTCCGCATTTCCTATGCGCTCGCCAAGAGTGAGCTGGCAGAGGCCTTGAAGCGCATCGAACGCTTCTGCCGCTCCCTCCAGTGAGAAGCACGACGACCCGACTTGTCCCTTGAACCGTCAACAGAGGATATCAAGCCAATGGGTGTGTACGCGTTAACGTCAAATTTGCGCCGACATCTCTGGATCGGCACCGGATGTCTGGCCGCCGGGCTCTTGTTGCTCACGGGGCAAGCCAATGCGCAGGAGTTCTACGGCACATTGAAGAAGATCAAGGAGACGAACACCATCACGGTGGGTCATCGCGAGGCGTCAATTCCGTTCTCCTACTACGACGACAAGAAGCAGCCCATCGGCTACGCCATGGACCTGTGCGCGAAGGTCGTCGAAGAGATCAAGAAGGTCATCAAGGCCCCTGACCTGCAGGTCAAATACCTCCCCGTCAACGCGCAGACCCGTATTCCCCTGATGGTCAATGGCACTGTCAATATCGAATGCGGGTCCACCACCAACACCCTTGGGCGGACGCATCAGATCGACTTCTCCGCCATCTACTTCACGACCGCCACGCGCGTACTGTCGCGCAAGGCCGGCAAATTCAAGGAGATCGAGGACTTCCAGGGTAAATCAATCGGGCTGTCCGTCGGCAGCACCAACGAGCGCGTCGTCAAAGCCTTGATCGATGCCGGCAAGGTCAAAGACGTACGCATTCTCAATCTCAAGGATCATGCCGAGGCCCTTGTGGCGCTCGAGACTGACCGCATCGACGGCTACGCCTCCGATGACATCGTCCTGTACGGCCTGATCTCCAAGTCCCGCATCAAGAACGAGCTCGAGGTGGTCGGCCGCAATCTGTCCTATGAACCCTATGGCCTTATGCTGCCGCGCGACAACTCAGCTTACCGGCTTGTAGTCAATCGCACTCTGGCGGAACTTTTCCGCTCCGGGGAAATCGAGAAGATCTACGCCAAGTGGTTCGATCCGCTCGGCGTTCCCATCAATCCACTGCTGAAGGCTGCCTTCGAGTTGCAGGCGCTGCCGGAGTGAACGTCTGAACTGATGCGGGCGGCGGCAAACTCGAGCGCCGCCCGCAGTCGGACGCAATCCGGCGGCGACGAGCATCTCGCATGCAACGATATCAGTGGGACTGGGGCGTTCTTTTCCGCGATCCCTATTTCGGCTGGCTGCTATCCGGCCTCGGCTGGACTCTCTTTATTGCCATGCTGGCGTGGATGATCGCCTTCTCGGTCGGCTCGACCATCGGCATCGCCCGCACGCTGCCCAATCGATGGCTCCGGCTGATCGGCACGGCATATGTCGAGCTCTTCCGCAATGTGCCTTTGCTGCTGCAGATGTTCCTGTGGTTTTTCGTGCTGCCGGAGCTTTTGCCGCGCGAAGCCGGGCGCTGGATGAAGCGGGACATGCCCTACCCCGAGTTCACCAGCGCCGTACTGTGTCTAGGCTTCTATCATGCGTCACGCATCGCCGAGCAGGTGCGCTCGGGCATCGACAGCGTGGCCAAGGGACTGTCGCGGGCCGGATTGGCAACCGGGCTCACCCTGCGCCAGACCTACAGGCATATCCTCATGCCGATCGCCTACCGCCTGATCGTACCGACGCTCACATCAGAGTTTCTCGGCGTCATCAAGAACTCCTCGATTGCCCTCACCATCGGCGTGCTCGAGCTGACAAATCAGAGCCGGCAGATCGAGAGCTTCACGTTTCGGGGCTTTGAAGCGTTCACCGCAGCCACAGTGATCTACATCGCAGTGTCGATGGTTGCGCTCGGATTGGCCCGCATGTTCGAGCGCCGCAGCCCCATCAAGGGAATGATGACACGCGAGGCAAACTCATGATGGGACACTGGTTGTGAAGCTCGACTTCGGTATCATCTGGCACAATCTGCCGATCCTGTTTGACGGAATGCAGCTCAGCCTGGTCTTGACTGCCCTTGCGCTCAGCGGCGGCGTTCTGCTCGGCGCCGTCCTCGCCGTGCTGCGGCTGTCGCCGCTGCCACCGGTCGCGTGGTTCGCGGCCGGCTACGTCAATGCGTTCCGCTCGATCCCCCTTATACTGGTGCTTTTCTGGTTCTATTTCCTGGTCCCGCTCGTGATCGGCCGGCCTGTCGGGCCGTTCTACGCCGCGCTCATCGCCTTCATCCTGTTCGAGGCAGCCTACTACTGCGAGATCATTCGCGCGGGCATCCAGGGCATTCCGCGCGGCCAGAGCGCTGCTGCCATGGCGACTGGCATGACGCAGACCCAGGTAATGCGTCACGTCGTTCTGCCGCAGGCTTTCCGCAACATGACCCCCGTGATGCTGACGCAAGCCATCATCCTGTTCCAGGACACCTCACTGGTTTATGTCGTGACACTATATGATTTCATGACGTCGGCTGCGATCGTCGCCCAACGCGACCTGGCAATCGTGGAGGTCTACCTCTTCGCCGCCTGCGTCTACTTCTGTCTCTGCTTCGGAGCTTCGCGGCTTGTGGGTTGGTTCAAGTCCCGGCTCGAGGTGGCGCGATGATTTCGATTCAAAAGGTCAGCAAATGGTACGGCGAGGTTCGTGTCCTCACCGGCTGCACGACCGAGATCGCTAAAGGCGAGGTCGTGGTCGTGTGCGGGCCATCCGGCTCGGGCAAGAGCACCCTCATCAAATGCATCAACGGCTTGGAGCCGTTCCAGCAAGGGCGCATCCTGGTCGATAACGTCCCGGTGGGTGACCGCGCGACCAACCTGCCGAAACTGCGCGCGCGCGTCGGCATGGTGTTCCAGGACTTTCAGCTCTATCCGCACAAGACGGCATTAGAGAACATTACGCTGGCGCCCATTCAGGTCGCCAAGCGTGACAAAGCCGAGGCTGAGGACGCAGCCCTGCAACTACTCAGGCGCGTTGATCTGGAGGAGCACGCCCGGAAATACCCAGCCCAACTCTCAGGCGGCCAGCAGCAGCGCGTGGCCATTGCTCGCGCCTTGGCCATGAACCCGATCGCCATGCTGTTCGACGAGCCGACCTCCGCACTCGATCCCGAGATGATCAGCGAGGTGCTCGATGTCATGATCAAACTGGCCGAGGACGGTATGACCATGATCGTCGTGACCCACGAGATGGGCTTTGCCCGCCGCGTTGCGCACAGGATCGTCTTCATGGATATGGGCGAGATCGTCGAGGATCGCCCGACGGCCGAATTCTTCGGCGGCGCCGTCTCGGAACGTGCTACGCAGTTCCTCTCCAAGATACTGCAGCACTGAGATACGAACGCCGCTCAGCTTACCCTACGCGTTCGGGCCGCGCTCCATCGACACCGGCTGCCAGCGTCGCAACCCGCTCGCCGGCAACACCGTCGGGTTCACGCACGACATCGGCCAGCGCCCGGACAGAACGAGCGCGATCTCCTGGCCAACGCGGCGCTTGCGTGCGGGATCGAAGCGCGCGGAGGCCGAGGCATTGTGCGGCGAAAGGACTACGTGCGGCATGCTGAGCAGCGGATTGTCCGCCTTCGCTGGCTCCACTTGAAGCACATCCAGTCCGGCGCCCGCGATCCAACCCTCCTTCAAGGCCTTGATAAGCGCGGGCTCGTCCACGGTCGGTCCACGCCCGGTGTTGATGAAGATCGCCGCCTTCTTCATCAGTTTGAAGTGCTTCTCCTTCAGAAAACCGACAGCCTCCGGTGTCGCCGGCAGATGCATCGAGATGAAATCAGACTGGCTAAGTACCTCCGACAGGCTCGCGGGCTCCACACCTTCTGCCGCAATCGCCAACTCGTCGAGGAAAGGATCGTAGGCCATCAGCCGAAGTCCGAAGGCCTTGGCGCGCTTCGCCGTCGCCCGTGCGACACGCCCGAAAGCGATGAATCCGAGGGTCTGCCCCATCAGACGTGGGACTTTGAGAAGCTGCGGCCGCCCCTCGCTCCAGCGCCCCTCGCGCACCATGCGATCCTGCTCGACGGCCCGCCGATGCGTGGCAAGCAGCAGCATCATGGCGTGATCGGCCACTTCCTCGATGAACGTGTCCGGGCAATTGGTGACTGGAATACCCTTCTCGGTTGCGGCGGCCACATCCACGTAGTCGACGCCCACCGAACCCAACGCGATGATGCGGCACGCGTCCAGCGCCTGGATCATCTGCACGTTGAATTTCATGCCCTTGGCGTAGATGGCATCCGCGCCCTTGGCAGCAGCAATGAAGCCCTCTTGCGTAGCGGGGCATTCCACGATCTCGGCGTCGAAGCCCTCGAGCGCCTCCATCTCATACCCGTATCCACCACCTGCCGTGGTGAAGGAGGCCGCTGCCGGCGTAACGATGCGAAACCGTGCCATGAATCTTGTCCCGATGTTGGGAAGGTGGGCGCAATCAGTCCACCCGCATCTTGCCAGTCGGCACCTGCGTGCACAATGGCGACGTCTGCCGCGCCAGCGACTAGGCGAGCCTGAATGAAATGGCGTGATTGTCCCAGGCGAGGTTTTCGCGATACGGCGGCGTATGCTCGACCCCATCTCGCGACCAAGCCTCGACGACACCCAGACCGGAGGTCAGAAGAAAACCACCGCCCGCATGCCGCGGCGCGAGGCCACACACATCATCAAGCCGACGTTCGGCGATCACACGGCGGGCCGTTACATCGATGATGATCGCCACGCCGCCACGTGGCGAGGACGCCGCGATCAGTTCGGCGGCTTCATCTGCCGACACCGAGCCGACATAATTGTGCATCGGCCGATAGACGTTCATCCCAGCTTCCAGCAAGCGTAGCGTGTCCCCGCGCTTGTGGAAGCCGATCAGCGCCGGATGCTCACCGACTGGACCTTGATATTGACAGCCGAAGCAAACGAGATCGCCGCGCGCCAGCGCCAGGTGCCGGATCGAAAGCTTGTGCAGAGCATTAGGCAGTCGGTACGTCTCGAGCAGGTCACCGGTCTCAATATCGACGTAAACGAGCGAAGGCTGCATCGTCGCGACATTCAGGTTTTCTCGTTCGCTCAGGGGATGGGTCTCCAGCCCTCCGTTGGCAACGACAAGCGTGCGGCTGTCCGACAGCAGGCGCATGTCGTGCGGCTCCATCCCGCCGGCATCGAACTCGCCGATCTGGCGATAGCCGGCGGTGGCGTCGCGTACACCGATCACGCCGCGGGCCGCTTCGAAATCATTCTCCGATGTAAACAGCAATCGGCCATCCCGATTGAAAACACCGTGACCGAAAAAGTGGCGATCCGGCTGGCTTTGAAATTCGACTGGCGGCGTTGATCCGTCCGCGCTGAAGGCGACGGCGAACGTCCCGGGCCTGCGCGCAAAAACCACGCACTCGCGCGTGCCGGGCCGCATGACCAGATCATGCCCCCGCGCGGGCAGTGCCACGCGATGGCGAACCCTGCACCCTTCGCCGTAAGTGACGGCCGCATACCCGCCTGAAGCTTCACGACAGGCCGACGCAAAGAGATCGCCATTGCAGCGCTCCTCTGCTGCTAGTCTATGGCTCAGCACGACCGCGCCGCTGCCGAGCAGGAGACCGCGTCGATCAATCGCCATCGAGAGAATTGAACCCTATGGACAAGCCGGCCGCCTCGGACATGGCTGAGACGGTCGCATCGTGCGCGTTCTTGAGCGGAAACCCGAGTGCGATAAATTGACCGCGTGCTGCGCCGTCTTGAAACGGATTGGCTCCGAGACCAACGATCTGGCGCAGCCTTGGGATTGCCAGCTCGAGATCTGTGGCAACCGATTGCATGACGCTGCGGGCCGGAGCACCCTGCGGTGCAGCCTCCGAGATACCCGACTCGATGAGCAGAGCACGCAGTCCTTCGACATTGGCAATGACCAAGTCGAGCGCCAAGTTGCTGTTGGGAACAACAGGCTCCAGCGAGCGAGCGCCGCGCCCCTTGAGCCCGAGCGGGCCGCCGATCCTGACGTTGCGGACCTGCTTCAGGCCGGTCAGGTAAGCCTGAACCAGGACATGAGTTGTCTCCTTGGCGTTCAGAAACGCAGGATTTCCGGCGACGGGATTGAGCCACAATCGAGCAAATCCTGCGGGATCAGACCAACCAGCCAGCGTCTCGCGGGCGACCGTCTCTATGTTCGCGGCAAGTGCTCGTGCATAGCCACAGCGAAAGCGCCCTGCCGTCTCCGGCCGGGCGATAATCTCCGACCCTGATCCGAACAGCACGACATCCAGCGCGGAGAAGCCTTGAATGGCGACACTCTTGCCCGCCAGCACCTGCGGCAACAGCGCGTCAGCGTCCTGCTGCGCCAGAACGCGCGCAATTTGCCGGCGGGCGATACCTCGCGGGTCCGGCCAGAAGATCATGGCATCGTATCGGTTCTGCTCGGCAATCGGGCCAAAACGGACGTGCTCGATGCGCCCCCACGCAATGAGAGCGTCTTTAAAGGACGTGCGGGCAGCGTCGAGACGCTCCAGATCTGGAGCATTGCAGGCGGCCGTCAGCGCTGCGGTCTGTACCGCGGCAGCCGCGGCCAGATGCTGGTAGCCCGGAATGATGTGACGCTCCAGTGCGCGCCGCGCCAGCCCCTCATGATCGAAGGCTTGAGCCGGCAGGGCGATCGCTCCCAAGAGGATCGCCCCGACCCCACAAATGCGGTGCACATGTTTCATCACAGCGATTTCACAAACGCGATCAAAGCCGCCCGCTCACGTGCATTCAGCCGCATAAAGCGGTCGCGTGCGCGTTGCGCCTCCCCTCCGTGCCAAAGGATCGCCTCCTCGATACTGCGAGCACGTCCGTCGTGCAGAAAGAAGGCCCGCTCGCTGACAATCTCTGCCAAACCGATGCCCCAGAGCGGTGCCGTGCGCCATTCCCGGCCATCGGCCACACCGTCCGGTCTGTGATCAGCCAATCCCTCACCCATGTCGTGCAGCAGCAAATCGGTAAAGGGCCAGATCGTCTGGCCGCTGAGGTGCGGCTGCCCCTCCACCTCGCCGGTGACGAACGACGGCCTGTGGCATGCGGCACAGCCGGTGGAATGAAACAATGCCTTGCCAGTCAGCACCTCCGGATTGCCCGGCGCTCGCCGCGCCGGAACCGCCACGTTCTGCGCATAGAAGGCGAGATAGTCGAGCAGCTTGCCGCTGACCTCGAGATTGTCATGACGCGGCGAGTTTCCGTTCGGCGCCTCGAGGCAGAATCGCTGAGCCGGCGTGCAGTCACCCGAGGCCTTTGGAAACAGGGGATTGGAAAGGCCGATGTCGATGGCCATCGCCTCGGCGCTCTGCTGGCGAACACTTGGATTGCCCGCTTTCCAACCGAAGCGTCCCAACGTGCTGCGATTGAGTTGGAGCGACCAGACCTCCGAAACCCGCCCAGAAATGCCATCGCCATCGGCGTCGTCGGGATCGGCGCCGGCGCGTATCTGCTCCTCCGGAATCCCCTCGAGCAGACCAAGACCGATCATCTGCGGTGCCACGCGCGGAGAGATCATCGTCTTCGAATGCAACGGCCCGTAGGCAAGGTCCGTGATCGTGTAAGTCGGCCGCCTGAGCTTCACGGCCGTTCCATCACCCAACGTCACCTGTTCTTCCTGATACTTGATCTGCATTCGCCCTTCGGCATCGTGGCCGCGAATGGCGTAGTTTTGCAGTTGCACGCCATACGTCGGCTCGGGGATGACGCCAAGCCGGCGCTCAGCCAGCAGGCGCTGCTCCTCAGCAGTCTCCGCTGGCACCGACAAGCGCAGGAACATGGACACGGCGCTGTCCTGCGGCCAGTTGGCGGCGGGCGGATGGCCTCGACCATCTCGCAGATGGCAGTTCTGGCAACCGCGCGCATTGTACAGCGGACCAAGGCCGTCTGACGCCTCGGTGGATGAAGGCGCCGACACCCACACCTTGCGGAATATGGCGTTGCCGATCTTGAAGTCGGCCTCCCTGGCGAAGCTCATTGCCGTCGAGAAATGCGAGAACACATCGCGATTGATCGTCTTGTGCGTCGTTGCATTCCCGCCCGGCAGGTCCTCTCCAGGATCGAGGTGGGCAACGCGAGCCGAACTGCGATGCTCGTGCGCTCCTCCCAATGCACTGACAACGAGGCCGATGCAGACCAGCGGCACAAAACCGCTGATGAGCGCCAGACGGTAGGCAGGGCCCATTCCCGACGCCGCCCACCGGCGCTTCCGCTTTGCACATTGACCGATCATAGGACGCATTCGACTAAAATACGCGCATGCGGCCGCATCAGATATTACTTCTTGCCGGTGACAGTTTGCGGTGCATCCAGGCTCTTAGAACCCTCGAACTTCACATTGTGCAGCTCGAGAACGGCAATCGCACGCTCGAACTCCTTGGCTTGCGCAATGAGCGCTTCGATCGCACGCTCGACCACTGCATTACCTTCTGTATTACCCTCCGCGATCATCTGATCGTAGGCCTCGACGGTCTCGGCTCGCTTTACCAGGTCCTGCAAGCGGTTGATCGAGAGCTCGATCGCGGTGCGCGCACGGCTGTCCGCATCCGCCGATTTCGCGCGCACGAGGTCCGAAACGCTTGGACCAGCAACGACGCTGCCATCCGTTCGTGTGTATGAGCCGAGATAGACATTGCGCATGCCGATCGCGTTGAAGTAGTGCGAGTTGTGCGTGTTGTCCGAGAAGCAGTCGTGCTCCTCCTCGGGATCGTGGATCATGAGCCCGAGCTTCATGCGCTCACCGGCCAGCTCGCCATAGGACAGGCTGCCTAGTCCCGTAAAGATTGCTGTCAATCCCGCCGCATCGCCACCCTTGAGCAGACCTTGGCGGATTTTTCCTGCGCCGCGCCATTGGGCCGCCATCCACTTCAGTTCGTCGACGAGGAGATCGGTCACTACGCGCAGGTACTGGGCCCGACGGGCGCAATTGCCGCCAGTACAGTTCTTGACGTCATAATCGCTGGCGAGACGCTGGCCGGCCCCGCCTCCTGTACCGTTGAGATCCTGCCCCCACAGCAGAAACTCAATAGCGTGATAGCCGATCGCGACGTTGGCCTCGATGCCGCCGGCTTCGTGCAGGACCTTCGTCAACAAATCCCTTGTGATCCGAGACGTGTTGACATTGCGCCCACCGATCTTGATGGAGCGATTGGCGATGACGTTGGCGGCATAGAGTTCGTTCTCGGGTGAATCCGAGCCATATGCTTCCGCCACGTAGTCGATCAGGCCTTCGTCCAGTGGCCAAGCGTTGACTTTCTTTTCCCAATCGTCGACGGCCTTGTTGCCGAAGCGATAAACCTCCGTCTGCATGTAGGGCACGCGTGCCGCGCGCCACATGTCGCGTGCGATCTTGAGATTTTCGTCGTTGGGCTTTGCCAGGAACGTATTGATTGCACGCTTGAGCTTCTCCGCACCCGCCAGGGCGTCCGTGTACACAGCCTGAGCGATATTCGCGTAGGTATCGATTACGGATGTGACAGTAGGCGGCGCAGCGAAGGCAGGTGACCCATTGGAAGCCACGACCGCCGCAAGCAAAAGCATCGTAATCATCATCTTGATCAGTAGTCGCAAACGCCCCTCCCGTGCTGACCTTCATTGCTACAAACATGATCCGGCGACTTGCAAGCCGGATGAGATCCAAACCAGAAGCTTTCGCCGCGACATGCTCATGCGTCGATATTAATACTGGAATGTAAATGTCAAGTTTTATAGTTGCGGTACTGCACGCATTTCCAGCACCACCTCAACTACTGCGCGGCCAGACTTGCACGTGTGCGGGCGTAGCGGTTGGTGTGCGGCTTGAGGCCAAGGTTTTCACGCAGCGTTTTGCCCTCGTACTCCGTGCGGAACAACCCCCTGCGCTGCAGCTCCGGTATCACCAGATCGACGAAATCCTCGCAGCCACTGGGCAAGTGTGTGGGCGTGATATTGAATCCATCACAAGCTTCATTCTCGAACCATCCCTGCATCACATCAGCGATCTGCTCTGCCGTGCCGATCAGGCAGAAGCCACCCATTCCGGCGACCTGCTGATAGAGCTGACGGATGGTCGGCTTCTCACGGCGCACGCGCGCGAGTAGACGCTCGCTGATGCTTCGCAGCTCGTTCGGTCCGAGGGTGTCCAGCGGCACGGGACCATCCAATGGATACCCGGAAAGATCGCCGAACGCGCTGTTGAGGCGCGCAAGACCTACCAACGGATCGAGCAACTCCTGAAGCTGATCGAACTTTGCGCGCGCTTCCTCGACCGTGCGCCCCACCACAGGTCGAAGCGCCGGCATGATTTTCAGATCTGCCGCATCACGACCATACTTCGCCATGCGCCCCTTCACGTCAGCGTAGTAGGCTTGTGCGCCCTCCATCCTGTCGTGCACCGCGTACACCACGTCCGCCGTCGCTGCAGCGATCTCCCGCCCTTGCTCGGAAGCGCCGGCCTGGACCAGGATGGGCCGGCCTTGCGGCATGCCGGTGACGTTCAGCGGCCCGCGCACGGCGAAATGCTTTCCCTTGTGGTTCAGCACGTGCATCTTGGCTTCGTCGTAAAATTGACCACCCTGCTTGTCGTAGAGGAGCGCGTCCTCCTCCCAGCTGTCCCACAAGCCCGTGACAACTTCCACGAACTCGGCCGCACGCTCATAGCGGGTGTCATAGTCGACGTGCTGCTCGCGATTGAAGTTCTTGGCCTCTGCTTCCGACCAGGACGTGACCACGTTCCAGCCAGCCCGGCCATTGCTGATGACATCGAGCGTCGCGAATTTGCGCGCGATGTTGTAGGGCTCGTTGTAGGTGGTGGAAGCTGTCGTCACGAGCCCGATGTGCTTGGTCACCACGGCCAAAGCCGGCAACAGCGTGAGAGGCTCCATCTCGACGATCTCATAGCCCGAGCGCGCCAACGAACCGCGCGGGGCATCACGCTCGCGGATGCCGATACCGTCGGCAAAAAAGATCATGTCGCATTTGCCGCGTTCGGCTGCTTGCGCGCTACGCGCGTAGTGCTCGAAGCGGAGTGTGCCGTCCGCAGGTACGTCGG
The DNA here is from genome assembly GCA_963806735.1 of uncultured Alphaproteobacteria bacterium. GTDB lineage: Bacteria > Pseudomonadota > Alphaproteobacteria > Rhizobiales > Hyphomicrobiaceae > CADEFX01. The sequence continues at coordinate 100,847 of CAWEBE010000018.1, forward strand.
GGTGGCGCCAGGCCGCGGGATGATAGCCGAGCCCGCGGATGGACATGCCGAGGTGCATGTTCTTCTTGCGTTGCATGACGTCTCCCCTGGACAGGGAACTGTCATACCGCGTCCGGGCCGCCCGTTGTAGTAGGAGCGAAATTCTGCAGCCCGTGCACGCGCGAGCAGCAACTGCCGCCGCGACGGAGGTCCGGCCCGACCTGTCAGAACGACTTCACGTGCCCGGGCCGTACGGTGAGCTGCGTCAACGCGCGCGGCGAGAGGCGGCATCTTGCTTCGACTTCGCAGCGCAGCCCGCCGATAGCACGGCGTACCGCAGCAACGGCCGCAGGTGCGTCCTCGATAGCCGCTGCGAACAGCATTTGCCCCGACTCACCGCCGCCCAGCCTCGGTGTTGACACTTCGACGAGCCATCCGTCCTGTTCGGGCACCAAGATCAGACGCTGGGGTTCATTGGGCATTGGATGGGGCATTGACGATGCCTTGCTGGCCGTGCAGACGCCTTGCGAGCGAGCGTTGACCGTATGCATGACCCGCACAAGCGCCATCCGTGCAAACCCTGGATAAACCCCGCGGTTTTCCCCAACTCCCAACGTCCCTTGTACCGATGTGAGGCGGAGGGCGGCTGGCGAACTCGAAGATTTCCCTGAGAGTAGCTGTGCGGTTGTTGCCGCCATGCCTCCGGCGCGATCTGCGATCCCAGTCAACGGGAGAAAAACGGGAGGCCTGCTGCGCGAGGCGCTCACAGCGGCGTCGGCGTTCTTCTGGTTGGGGTTGGGGTCGGGCTTGGGCCCCCGGCCGCGGTTACAGCTCCGCCAGACACACCAAATCCGGCTGCGAGACTCGAGATAGCTCGCGCCCTGCTTGTTGTGCTACAGCGCGCCAGCCGATCGCCAGCGCGCTGTGGCAAGTAGCAAAGCCTTGCCTTCCGCGCCTACCTTGCAGCTTTGAGGGCCGCCAGCACTTTTGGCGGCGACATCGGCAATTCGTGCATGCGCAGCCCCAAGGCGTTGTGAACCGCGTTGGCAACAGCCGCAAGCGGCGGCACGATCGGCACCTCGCCGACGCCTCGGACACCCTGCGGATGCTTGGGGTTGGGTATCTCGAGCATAACTGCGTCGATCATGGGCAGATCGGACGTGACGGGCATCCGGTAATCGAGGAAGCCCGGATTGTCGACCTTGCCGTTCTTGTCGTAGACATACTCTTCGTTGAGCGCCCAGCCGATGCCCTGCGCGGCACCGCCCTGCAGCTGCCCTTCACAGTAGCTCGGGTGAATGGCCCGGCCCACGTCCTGGACAGCCGTGTAGCGCGTCACCAGCACTCTGCCGGTCTCGCGGTCGATCTCCACGTCGCAGATGTGTGTCGCAAAGCCTCCCTCCGCTCCCGTCGTGTTGAGCGACGAGCCGGCGTTGATCGGCCCACCCGTCTCGCTCGCTTTCGCTGCGATCTGGGCCAGGGACAACGGCTCGAACTTACCGGCGTTGTCGCCGGCGGGTCTCGCTTCACCGTCCTCCCAGGTAACCGCCTCGGGATCGATCTTCCAGATCTTTGCCGCCCGCTCGCGCAGGGTCTTGATCACCTGCTCGGTCGCCTTCGTCGCGACCATCGCGGACGCGTAGGTCACACGGCTGCCTCCGGTCAGATTGCTGAAAGGAATGGTGCTCGTATCGCCGATCAGGGCTTGCACCTGCGAGTGGTGAATCCCGAGCAGCTCCGCGACGATGTTCATCGTCGAGGCGCGCGAGCCGCCAATGTCCGGATGGCCGGTGACGACGACGACCGTGCCGTCCTCGTTGATGTTGACCTGCGCGCTCGATTCGCCGCCGGCGTTGAACCAGTATCCGCTCGCCACGCCGCGCCCTTGGTTCGGGCCCAATGGGGCCTTGTAGTGCGGATGCTCGAGGGCGGCTTTCACTGTCTGCTCATAGCCGATCAGCGGGAAGGTCGGGCCGTATGCCGTCTTGGTTCCCTGCTTGGCCGCGTTCTTGAGTTTCAGCTGGAGCGGGTCCATCTTCAGCGCTGCAGCGATCTCATCGAGCACACACTCGACCGGATAGGCCCCGATCGGAGCACCCGGCGCGCGGTAGGCCGCAACCTTCGGGCGGTTCGAGACAACATCGAAGCCGAGCGAATGCACGTTCGGTATGTCGTAGGGCGCAAACGAGCATCCTGCAGCACCACGGATCGGAGATCCCGGAAAGGCTCCAGCTTGCAAGCGGAACAGCCCTTGCGCGGCAACGATCTTGCCGTCCTTGGTTGCGCCGATCTTGACGGTGCTCCAGGAGCCTGATGTCGGACCCGAGGCGCGGAACACTTCCTCGCGGGACATGGCCATCTTCACCGGGCGGCCCGACTTGCGCGACAGCACGAACGCTACGGGCTCGAGGTAGACGATCGTCTTGCCGCCAAAGCCCCCGCCGATCTCGGCAGGAATGGCTCGAATGTCGTTCTGCTGCGCGCCCGTCACATAGGCCGTCATGGCGCGAACCATGAAATGCCCCTGGCTCGAGCTCCAGATCGTCGCTTTGCCATCCTTGGCGACGTTGACCAGGCACGCGTGGGTCTCAATGTAGCCCTGATGCACCGGCTTCGTCTTGAAGGTGCGCTCGATAACTACATCGGCCTGTTTGAACCCCGCTTCGATGTCGCCGAGCTTGTGCTCGAGCTTGCCCGTAATGTTGGACGGCTTGTCCTCGTACCGGACATGATCGTGCAGGATAGGCGCGCCGGGCTTCATTGCATCTTCGACATCGATGACCCAGGGCAGCACCTCGTAATCGACCTCGATCAGCTTGACCGCTTGGGCGGCGATCTTGGCCGAGGTTGCCGCGACCGCGGCCACGGGATGGCCGGCGAACAGGGCCTTGTCGCGCGCCATGATGTTGCGACTCATCCAGCGCATGTCCTGGATGCCGAGCATCACCGATTTGTCGAGCGTGAACTCGACGAAGTCTTTGCCCGTCATCACGGCCTTGACGCCGGGCAGCGCCGCCGCCTTCTCGACATTGATCGACTTGATGCGGGCGTGTGGATGCGGGCTGCGCAAGACTTTGCCGACCAGCATGCCGGGCGCTGACAGGTCGGCGCCGTAAGCCGCTTTGCCGGTGACCTTTTCCGCACCATCAGGCCTGATGGTGCGCTTGCCGATCCATTTGTTGTCCGTGCCGTTCTTGGTCATCCCAGCTCTTTCTCTCGCGTTCTGCCGCTTGCGAAACTGACAACGTCAGTCACCAAAGGACCTGCCAAAAGCCAATGCCGCCCGCGGACGGCGATCATACGACCTTGCCCCTATCCTACAAGGAAGCAGCGATCGAGCAAACCGCCGAACAGCCGTAGCGCGTGCCCGTACTTGCAGCACCGCCCGACTGCGTCCGGAGCATCCGTGCGCGATGCTGCTCAATTGAAATTGAGCTTTAAACCCGGCTCCGGCCACTGCATCACACCCAAGTGCCCCTTGTCTGACAGCGTGATGTAGGCCGTGCGCATATCTGGCCCGCCAAAGCAGATGTTGGTCGGATAGCAGTCCGGCATTTGCACGGCGCGTACGATCTCGCCGGCCGGCGAGATTTCGGTGATATAACCGGTGTTCAAAGTCGCGACCGTGATATTGCCGCTGGCCATGACCGCGAGGCTGTCGAAGCGCGCGTTGCCGGTAAGGCCAGCAATCACCCGTCCGCTGTGTGGCGCGAACTGGTCCTTTGGCTTGAGCTTGCCGGGGCCCTGCACCTCGAACGCCCACAGCCGGGCACCCTCAGTGTCGGCGACATAGAGCGTCTTGCCGTCCGGTGACAGGCCGCAGCCGTTGGGACTGAGCATGGGATAAGCCACCTCGACGATCTTGGAGCCGTCCGGCAGCGCATAGTAGACGCCGCCGTTGTCGCGGTGACGCGGATAGCGCTTGCCGAGATCGGTGAAATAGAACCCGCCGTCCTTGTCGAACACCAAATCATTCGGCGCTGATAGCGTATGGCCGTTCACTTCCTTGTAGAGCAGCTTCGACTCGCCCGTTTTCGGATCGAGCCGCTCGACGGTGCCGAATTTGTAATCCGGGTGCGGCCCGAGCCCCATGGAGTGGCCTTCGACGTAGCGGCTACCGCCGTTGTTGCACAGATAGAAGTAGCCGTCGGGGCCGATTGCTAATCCGTTCGGTCCGCCGCCGCAATTGGAGAACACGCTGACCTTGCCGTCGGGCGTTACGCGCGAGCAGCGCTGATTGCGGATTTCCGTTAGGACCACCGAGCCATCGGCACAGACCACGGGACCTTCCGGAAAACCCAGGCCCGTCGCCAAAATCTTTACGTCCGCCATAGTGCGTTTCTCCTTGTTGCTGTTCGCGCATGTCGCCGAGGCAATGCCAGCGTCAAAGCCGTGGGCATAAGTTTCTTCTCCACCATACCTCACCAACGGGCATGTGGAACGCTTTCGATTTGAATAGGCTCTCGGCCGCGCACGTGACGGGTCCAGAAGAAGATCGCATGACTACCTGGCATGTAGTTGATTGTCAGCACTTGCCCAAGCTAGCGCATGGCCGCCGATCGGCTGCAACGGCAGCGCGTCTACCCCGGTCGGCGGGCCAAGAAAAAGGTTTAAGATGGCAGTTGTTGTGGCGGATCGTTCGCTTCTCGTGAGGTTGAGCCGATGACGACGCGTCTTCGCTGGCCCTCACGCCTGCCGTTCTACTATGGTTGGATGGTCGTGGGCATCGCTTTCGTGACGATGGCGATCGGTGTCACGGCACGGACGGCGTTCTCGCTGCTCTTGCCGCCCCTCGTTGGCGAGTTCGGCTGGGATCGAGGTCTTGCTGCCGGGGCTTTCTCTTTCGGTTTCCTCCTCTCGGCGGTTTTGAACCCGATCGTCGGGCGCCTTATGGATCGCCACGGACCTCGTCTCGTGATTGAGACGGGGGTCGTATTGATGGCGGCTGGGCTTCTCCTGGCACCCTTCATAGAGAAGCCTTGGCACCTCTATGCGACGCTTGGGCTAGCCGTCGGCGTCGGGGCCAACCTCACCAGTTTCGTGGTGCAATCGCTCTTCCTTCCGAACTGGTTCGTGCGCCGGCGCGGTTTGGCCATCAGCATCGCCTTCTCCGGTGTCGGCGTCGGGGCCGTCGCGCTGCTACCCTGGCTGCAGACCATCATCGAGCACGACGGCTGGCGCGCATCATGCTGGGTCATGGGTCTGCTCGTGCTTCTTCTGCTGGGCCCCATCAATCTGTTCGTGTGGCGAAGACCGCAGGACATCGGCTTGCTGCCCGACGGCGCGTCGGACACCGCTGAGGCAGCCGAGCGAGGCCGTGCTTCGAACATCGTCGACCCAGCCTGGGCTTCCATCGATTGGACGGTTGCACGCGCAATGCGCACAAGCCGCTTCTGGTGGATTGCGCTGGGCTATTTCTGCGCCCTCGTTGCATGGTACGCCGTGCAAGTGCACCAGACGAAATACCTCATCGAGGTCGGGTTCACTCCGCTCGTGGCAGCTTGGGCGCTCGGTATCGTAAGCGTCGTCGCAATTCCCGGGCAGGTCGGACTGGGGGCCCTGTCCGACCGGATCGGACGGGAGTGGATATGGTCGGCCGGATGTGCGGGTTTTGCCGTGTGCTATGCCGCGTTGATCGCCCTCGAGCACGCGCCGTCGCACGCGCTGCTCTACCTGATGGTGGTCTCGCAAGGCTTCCTGGGATACGCGCTGACATCGGTCATGGGCCCCATCGTCGCGGAGATTTTCGAGGGGCCGCGCTATGGCTCCATTTTCGGCACCATTGCCATTGCATTGACAAGTGGCGGCGCGGCTGGTCCTTGGATAGCTGGCGCCATTTACGACGCGACCGGGAGCTACAGGCTGGCTTTTCTTCTGGCCATAGCGTGCTGCGTCGTTTCTGCCGCCGCGATCTGGATTGCCGCCCCGCGCAAAGTGCGCTTAGTGCCAGGCCAGATAAAGAGTAGGTGACGATCACACGGCTCCCCTTCAACAAGCGGCCGAGGCGCACGGTCAGCTGGATGTCCCAGCGCCTTGAGACCCGATTGAGCGAGAAACTCGCGATACTCGGCTTCACAGCCATTCTTGTACGATATGCGCTTCCGACACCTCGCGATATGTGCGAGCAGCCGGAACATAGTCGGCCGTCCGGACAGGACTCGGCACCTCGTCGTTGAGCAACCCCTGGCGAGCGCGCCGCCGCGCGGGGTCTGGCAGCGGCACCGCGCTCATGAGTTTCTTGGTGTACGGATGCTGGGGGTTCTCCAGCACCGATGCACGAGGCCCGATCTCCACGATCTCGCCAAGATACATGACGGCCACGCGGTGGCTCACCCTCTCCACCACAGCAATGTCGTGGCTGATGAACAGATAAGCGAGCCGTAATTCCTCCTGCAGGTCCAGCATGAGGTTTATGACCTGCGCCTTGATCGAGACATCGAGGGCCGATACGGCCTCGTCGGCCACGATCAGCTTCGGCGACAGCGCCAGGGCTCGTGCAATGCACAGTCTCTGCCGCTGACCTCCCGAGAATTCATGCGGGAACCGCGATGCCATGTCCGGCGGGAGACCGACCTTGCGCAGAAGCTCTCCCACGCGTTGGCGGGCTGTGCGTGCGTCGCACAGGCCATGCACAACCATCGGTTCGGCGATGGCGGCGCCGACGGTCTTGCGCGGATTGAGGCTGGCGAAAGGATCCTGGAAGATCATCTGCATGCGCCGGCGTGCCGTGCGCAAGCCTTCCCGATCGAGCATGCCGATGTCCTGGCCCTCGAACAGGATGGTCCCGGCCGAGGGTTGTACGAGGCGCAGGATTGACCGTCCCGTCGTGGATTTGCCGCAGCCCGACTCTCCGACCAGCGCCAGCGTTTCTCCCGCTCTGACACTGAAGGAGATTTTCTCGACCGCGTGGACCCGTCCGCTGATGCGACGCAATATGCCCGTGCGCACGTCGAATCGGGTTGTCAGCTCGGACACCTCGAGGATCGGCCGCTCCGTCTCGTCGATGCTCGATACCGTAGGCGGCGCAGCGGTGACGACACCGCTCGCGATGTCGACGATGGGAAACCGCAAAGGCTGCAACTCGCCGCGCATGGCGCCAAGGTGCGGCACGGCAGCAAGCAGAGCGCGCGTATAGGGATGCTGAGGGTCGGCAAACACGCGGCCGGTCTCGCCATCCTCCACTTTGCGACCCTGCCACATGACGACCACTCGATCCGCGATCTCGGCGACCACCCCCATATCGTGCGTGATGAAAAGGACGGACATGCCCTCTTCGTCCTGCAAGGCCTTGATGAGCTCGAGGATCTGCGCCTGGATTGTCACGTCGAGTGCGGTCGTGGGCTCATCCGCAATGAGCAGCTTGGGCCGGCACGCCAGCGCCATGGCGATCATCACGCGTTGGCGCATTCCGCCGGAAAAGCGGTGCGGATACTCGTGCACCCGCTGGCGCGCGGCCGGGATGCGCACCCGCTCCAGGATGCGCACGGTCTCTGTCTCCGCCGCGCCACGCGACAAGCCACGGTGGTAGATAAGAGCCTCCGCGATCTGGAACCCGACCGTGAGCACAGGATTGAGGCTCGTCATCGGCTCCTGGAAGATCATGGAGATGCGGTTGCCTCTGACCTTGCGCATCTCCTCTTCCGGCAAATCGAGCAGGCTTTGACCCTCGAGCGCGACTCGGCCCTGAATGCGGCCGTTCACCGCCGATACCAGCTGCATGATGGACAACGCGGTGACGCTCTTGCCCGAGCCCGACTCGCCCACGATGGCCATTGTCTGGCGCGGCCCGATCTCGAAGCCGACGTTGTCGACCACCGTGCGCCACTCGCGGTCGACCCTGAACGAGGTCGAAAGACCTGAGACGGACAGGACCGGACCCTGCGTCATCGGTACTAGGCCTCACCCTTGAGCTTGGGATCAATGGCGTCGCGCAATCCGTCCCCCAGCAGGTTCAGCGCGAAGACGACGATGAGAATCGCGAGCCCTGGCGCCACGGCGAGCCAGGCGCTGTCCAAGATATTCTCGAAGCCCTCGCGAATCATGCCGCCCCAGGTCGGTGTCGGCGGCTTCACACCCAGGCCGATGAAGGCCAGCGATGCTTCCGTGCGAATGGCATTGGCGAGCCAGAGCGAGGCCATCACCAGGATCTCGGGAAAGATGTTGGGCAGGATGTGGCCGCCCATGATGCGCGTGTCCGAGTAGCCGAGCGCCCGGCAAGCCTCGATATATTCGCGCTCCTTGACCGCGATGGTCGGCGCGCGGGCGATGCGTGCGAACGCTGGCACGGAGGTGAGCGCGATCGCCAGAATAATGTTCGTCATTGACGGCCCGAGCATGGCGACGATCAGCAAGCCGAGGATCAGGGATGGAAACGCCAGCAGCATGTCCATAGCCTGCATGACGATGACGTCGAAGCGCCCGCCGTACCAGCCGGCCAGAATGCCGATCACCGAGCCCAGAAGCATGGCGGCGAGCGTCGAGACGAATCCGATGACCAGCGAGATGCGCGCGCCATACAGAAGGCGGGAGAGGATGTCGCGGCCGAAGGCATCGGTGCCGATTGGGTGCTCTGCGGTCGGCGGCCGGAGCTTGTAGAGGATATTCTGCTCGACCGGATCGTGCGGGACCAGCCAGGGCGCACAGATAGCGGCTAGAGCAACGATCAGGAAAATGACGAGACCCACCCACGAGGTCTTGTTGGCGTTGAAGGCCTTGACCGTCGCCCTGGCCATGTAGGCCAGGGGAGAAGGGGCAGGCTGCGGAGCGTGCTGGGCGACCGTCATTGCAGTTTGACCCTGGGATCGGCCACACCGTAGGCCAGATCCGTCATGAGGTTCACGGCCACCACGATCAGCGTGTAGATCACCATCATGCCTTGCAGCATGGTGTAGTCGCGCTGATTGAGAGCCCCGACGATGAGCTTGCCCAGCCCTGGCCGGCTGAACACGATCTCGGTCAGCACCGAATTGCCGATCAGGATGCTGAGGTAGAGGCCGATGACGGTGATGACCGGAATGAGCGCGTTGCGCAGCGCGTGGCGCCACACGACAGCACGCCAGGGGACGCCCTTGGCCCGCGCCGTCCGCACGTAGTCCTCGGCCAGCACATCGAGCATGGCGGAGCGGGTGACACGCGTAATGTAAGCCGCAGTGATCAGACCGAGATTGATGGCCGGTAGCGTGATCGACTGGAACCAGGCGCCGGCGCTTCCGGTTCGGGCGCTGATCACCGGGAACCATGGCAGGGCGATCGAAAAGGCCAGCAGCAGCAGGATGGCCGACACGAACGGCGGAAAGGATAGTCCGAGCAGTGAGCTGATCCGTGACGCATAGTCGACGGCGCGGTTGCGATTGACGGCAGCCCACACCCCGAGCGGAACGCCTATGGCCGTGCCGAGCAGGAGCGAGACGAGGGTGAGCTCGATCGTCCACGGTAAGACTTTCAGGACTTCCTCGATGACAGGTCGTCCGGTCACCATGGAGACGCCCCAGTCACCCCGAAGCGCTCCGCCCAGAAACGTGGCGTATTGTTGCCAGACGGGCTTATCGAGCCCGAGCCGCACGCGCATCGCCTCGATGGCCTCGCGGCTCGCTTGATCGCCCAGGATCACCTGCGCCGGATCGCCGGGCACGATCCGCACCAGCAGGAATACGAGGGTGAGAACCGCAAACAGCGTGACGACGGCAAAGGCCAGCCGGCGAATGAGAAATGCGGTCATGACCACACGCGGAAGGCGGCGGCACGGACACCGGGTGGCCGCGCCGCGGCGCCATGGACGAACTACTTCGTGAAGCGCGTCTTCTCGGTGATCGCCGGTGACAGATTGAGCGACCCCTTCAGCTCGTAGCCCAGATCGAGCGAGTCCTTGTAGGCCCAGATCTGCATCTGCTCGTGGATCGGGATGCCGCAGACCTCCTTGATCAGCTTCTCCTGCGCGGTCTTCCAAAGCGCTTTCTGCTTCGACGCGTCAGGCTCGACGCGCGCCGCTTCGATATCCTGATCCGCCAGTTTGCAGTGCGTGAAGTTGGTCACAGCTGTCGGCGTCTTGACCTGTGACTTGGAGTGGTAGAACTGACTCAGATAAATGTCGGCGACAGGAAAGCGCGCCGCCTGATAGTGCACGATCGGCGACAGATCCTCGCGGATCTTGGCATGAAACGTGGCGTGCTCGACGAGCTCGATGTCGAGATTGATGCTGGCTTTCTTGAGCTGGGCCTGCACCGCCTCGATGACGCTCTGCATGCCAGGTAGCGTCGTGTGGATGGTCTTGACAGTGATGCCGTTGGGATGGCCGGCCTCCGCCAGAAGCTTCTTGGCTTTCTCCGGATCGTAGGGATACAGCGGCGCCTGCTCATCCGTCCCGAGATAGCCGGAAGGCACGATGGACACCGAGGGACGCGAGACACCGGGGCCCTTGAACGCCACCATACCCTTGCGGTCGATGGCATGCGCGATGGCTTGACGGACGCGGATATCGTCGAGCGGTTTGACGGCGGTGTTGAGGTAGATCGCCGACAGCTCGGCCAGCTCCATGGTTGCGACCTTGACGCCCGGTAGCTTCGACGTACGTTCGACCCACGTCTGCTCCTGTCGGCCATAGAGCATGTCGAGCTCGCCGGACTGGAAGGCCAGGTCGCGGCTCGCGTCGGAGGGGATGTAGCGGTACATGATCTCCTCGAGCTGCGGCGCGCCGCGGAAGTACTGCTTGTTGGCGCGCAGCTTCACGTACTGCTGAGGCTGGTACTCGACGAACTCGAACGGCCCGGTGCCGATCGGCTTCTTCTGGAAGTCGGCCCCCATTTCCTCGCCGGCCTTTTTGCAGACCATGTTGCCGCCGTGATAGTTGGCGAGGTAGCCGAGAAAGCCGGGAACAGGGTTCTTGAGCGTGATCTTCACGGTTGACTTGTCGGGAGCTTCGACCTTGTCGAAGCTGGAGAAGTCGTTGGAGAATGACGACGTGGCCTTGGTCGCGGCACGATTGATCGAGTACACCGCGTCCGCCGAGGTGAATTCACCGTAGCCGTGATGGCACTGCACGCCCGCGCGGATCTTGAACGTCCACTCTGTTCCCGTTGCATTGGACGACCAGCTCTCGGCGATGTCAGGCTCGATGAACTCCGGACTCGCCTGACCGGGTCTGATCCGCACGAGGCCGTTGAACATCCAATTGAGGAGACCCTTGTCCGGCGTGGTTGCCGTCAGATGCGGATCGAGCTTGCCGGCATCCGCAGAGGCCATGCCGACGACGAGCGTCTTTTTCTGCGCAAGCGCGCTCCCCGGCGCGGCAAGTCATGGCTGCCAGCGCCAGCATCGGCACCAGATACCTCGATGTTTTCATGACGGATTCCCCATGTGACGGATACGCTATTGGTTGCGCATTCTAGTCGGACATGCAAGGGCAAGCCCTCGCATTGGATGGGTCGCATGCCCGTTATGGTTGGCGAAGGCCCCATGCCGAGCACAAGCATGAAGCTGAGCGACAGGGCATGCCGGCCAAAACCTTGATCGGAAATACGGCAGTTCGTTCGCTCACCAGCAGCGCATGCTAAGCTGCGCTCATGCATACGTTCCTTGGCGTGCCTGCGACTGCACTAGATGCCGTGTCCGCTGGCGACATTGTCATCCTCGGCGCCTGCGATGCCACGCCTTACGAGAAGAACAAGCCAAGCCACGCACGCAATGCGCCACAGGCGCTGCGTAATGCCAGCGGCCGCTACGCGTCTTGGCATGACCACGTTGATTTCGATACGGGAGAGGCGATGCTGTCGGCGCGTCGCCGTGTCGTCGACGCGGGTGACATTGCGACATCACCCGATACTCCCGTGGAAAATCGCCGGAAGATTGAAGCTTCCGTCCGCCAGTTGCTTCAGTCCCAGGCGACCCCGGTCGTTTTGGGAGGCGATGATTTAGTGCCCATTCCGATGCTTGCGGCCTATGAAGCGCATGGTCCCATCTGGATCATTCAAGTCGATGCACACATTGACTGGCGGGACGAGCGCTCAGGCGAGCGCATGGGCTGGAGCAGTCCCATGCGGCGCGCGTCAGAGATGCCGTGGGTGGCCGGCATGGTGCAGATTGGCGCTAGGGGCGTCGGCAGCGCGCGACCAGAGGACCTCGAGGCTGCACAGCGATGGGGATCTAAAATCATTACAGCGCCTCGCGTGCACGAGCGCGGCGTTGAGGTTGCGCTGGACCAAATACCGCGTGGTGCGCGCACGTTCATCACTTTCGACTGTGACGCCCTGGAGCCGAGCCTCATGCCGGCTGTAGCCGCGCCCGTTCCCGGAGGATTGAGCTACTGGCAGGCCGTTGCCCTATTTGATGGCATCGCCTCGCGAAGCCAGATTGTAGGATTTGATATTGTGGAGCTGGTGCCGGATCGGGACGTAAGCGGTATTTCCGTCATCACGTCCGTGCGCCTCATAACTCATGCCATAAACGCTATTGCTTCGAGCAGAGCTAGGGACTGATGCTGACTTCGCGGCGGCCTGCAGTTGGCTTGCCTTGACAGCTGCCAATGCAAGGGCTGCAACGCCAGACAGCGGCGCGGGTCAGACCGCGCCGAGCCTGGCCCTGTTTAAGCCGCCTGCTGGATCGCAGACAGCTGCCAGCCGTCGTTTGGCGTGCGCTGATCCCGCCGGAAGGTCCAGAACTCGGTTGCCTCGGTCGGACCGCTGGCGTGGCCGGAGACAACCTGGCCGCTGACCCTGTCCACCATGGCGTCCACGAGGGCGTAGCGCATAGCGACAGTGGCGTAGTCAGAGCCGCCCTCGCGCCAAGCCTCGGACACATCGCCTTGCAGCAACTTCACACCCGAGATCTCGTTGCGGGCGCCCTGCTTGACATTGTCAGCCAGTTCCGCGCTGAAGTGGGACAACATCTCCGGCGTCGTCACATCGGCTAGCCGATCGACGTCCTCGCGGCTATAGGCCGTCTGGATCTCGCCCAATAGTTTCTCGAAGGTGTCCAAGTCGGTCTGACCGATGGATAACGCGCTGGCTGCGGCAGCTCCGCTTCCGGAGCCATTGAGGGATTGCCGGTTCAGCATGTCGCGCAGCGATGACTGATTAAGGTTTCGCGCCGAGGCGGTGGCATAGGCCGGCTGCCGGCGTGCCCGCAGCAGCATCACCACCAGATAGACAGCGCCGGCGATCAGGGCGAACTGCAGCACGAAGCCAAGAACGCTGGCCAACGCCCCAAATCCGAAGATGCTGGCAAAGGCGGCACCTATCAGACCTCCCATCAACAATCCACGCCATCCGCCGAAACGGGAGGCCTGTGCAGCAGCGCCGCTACCGGACTGCGCGCTCTGCGCATTCGTCGGCGCACCCTTCTGGGTGATCGATTTCTCGACCGGCGCGGCCTTCGGAGCCGTATTGGTGGCAGGCGGAGTGGAATACGTGTTGCTGCCGCGGCTGCCGAAACTTCCGCCCCTGCCAGCGCGGGCTTCCGCCAAGTCCACCGCGAAGATCGAAAATGCTGCCGCCAGCGCAACTGCCGCGACCGCCGAACGGGAGAAGGACATCGGTTTGCTCCGGTATGGCTCGAGAGTCCTATATGGGGGTGCCAGGGCCTATTGTCACGAGACAAACGGCTCTCGAACCGATGCTTTGGCTGGTTCAGCACTACACGATATGGGCTGCCTGGGTAATTGCCAAAAGATAATAAATTCGGATTTCTTTTTTGGCAGAGTGGGTCAAGTCCCCAAATCTTGGACAGCCGGCCTTTGACGGCAGTGCCGGGCCACGCTTGCCGGCATGTCTCGGCGACGCTCAAAATTGGATCTCTATGGCTAGCAAACTGACTGATCAGATGCGCAACATTGTCGAGGTCACGATCCCGGTCGCCAACGGCGACCTGTCCAAGAAGATCACAGTCGACGTGCGCGGCGAGATCCCGCAAGCATTCAGTCCTTGGTGAGTGCCCCTTTGCACGCCAACTGAAGCCGGTTGTTCAGAATGTGTTGGGTTGCGGCAGCTTGTGGCTGCGCCGACCCCCAAAAGCTAGTTGCTCCCTCGAAAATCTGCTTTGCTGGACCTGTGGTCATTGCACAGGGAAGGCAACCTAAATGGACTTCGGCATAACGCTCGGCCCTCGCGGCGCGACGGGAACCCCCGAGGGCCTCGCGGCCCGGGCCCAGCAGGCCGACCGGCTCGGTTTCGCCTATCTAGGCATTCCCGATCATATCATCTTTCCGCGTCAGTCCTCATCCCGCTATCCCTACAATGCAGAGGGGAAGCATCCCTCCATCTCGAGCGGTTACTGCCTCGAGCAGCTCTCGTGCCTGTCCTTTGTCGCAGCGCTCACGCACAAGATACGCCTGTTGACCTCTGTTCTGGTTGTCCCGCACCGGCCCGCCATACTCGCAGCCAAGACGCTGGCAACCATCGACGTGCTCTCGAAAGGGCGGCTAACTGTCGGCGTGGGAGTTGGCTGGCTCGCCGAGGAAATGTCCGCACTTGGTGGGCCTCCGTACAACAAACGAGGAGTAGCCTCTGACGCCTTCATCGCCGGTTTCCGAGAGCTGTGGACGCAAGACGATCCTCGCGGCGATGGAACCTTCGTCAAGCTCGATGGACTGGTGTTCGAGCCCAAGCCAACGCAGCGATCCGGTCCACCGATCTGGGTTGGCGGCGAAGGGCCCGCCGCCCGCCGTCGGACCGGCCGCCTTGGCGATGGTTGGTATCCGTCGATCCGCAACCCGAAGGAGCAACTCGACCGTCCCGAGGCGTTTGCAGCCGCGTTGGCGGATGTTCATCGGGAAGCCGAAGCGGCGGGGCGCGACCCAATGGGGATCGATGTCGCCGTCCACGTGAACAGCATGAACCTCGGCCCCGCCAGGAAAAGCGCCGACGGTCGCCGCATGGCATTCACAGGCTCGGCGTCCGAAATTGCCGAAGACGCGTGCGCCTTCGCTGAGGCCGGTGTACGCCACATCCTCGTTGGCTTCGAGAGCAACGATCTCCAACAGTCACTCGATCAGACCGAAGCATTCGCAAAGGACGTCATCGCAAAAGTTGCGTGAGAACAGAGGCTATCCTTACAGCTCTGCGGGTGCGACGGAAGGGCAAGCTTCAGCCTCGCCTCTGAAGTCCTGTGTGTAGGAATGGAACTGGGCGCTTCTATGTGCGTTCCCGGTTTGCTCATCAGCTCAAGGAGACCGACAGCTGACAGCTGACGAAATCGCGCGCGCTCTCGCATAGCTACAGTTTGATCCTGCCACTTGCACCGATGTTGTTCGGGTCGTGTCGACGCCGACAGCAGCGAGTGCGCCTGCCTGTTTCCCTCTCGCCATCGGAGACGCGTGCGCACGCTGACCGCGGCCTTCGCAACTCGCACCAGCGACAGCAGGGTTGGTCCACGCGTCACAGCAAATTCCAACACGGGTAGCCCACATGACAGTCCCTTCAGACGCTCTCCATGAGGAGTCGCCTGACGGCCCGGCTGAAGAAAAGTTGCGCCGGCGCAATCTTCTTCGAAGGTTCTGGCGAACGGCGGCGCATTTTTGGTCAGGGAATTCTCGCCATGTCGCATGGCCCCTGTCCCTGGGTTTGCTGCTCATAATCGTGCTGCTACTTGGCTCCGCCTACGCAATGAACGTCTGGAACCGAGCGATATTCGATGGCCTGCAAAGACGCGACACAGCGGCGGTCGCATGGCTTTCCATGTTGTACTTCGGGATATTGGTGGTGAGCGTTGCCATTAGCGCCGTTCAAGTGTACGTGCGCATGACGCTGCAGAGGCGCTGGCGAGCTTGGCTCGCCAACCGCATGGTCGACCGCTGGGTCAGCAACGGGCGCTACTACCAATTGAACCTGATCGCGGGCGATCACGCGAACCCCGAATACCGCATCGCCGATGACGTGCGCATCGCCACCGAAGCGCCGGTCGATTTCGTCAGCGGCATCACTCAGGCCCTCCTTTCGGCGGCGACGTTCATCGTCGTGCTGTGGACGATAGGAGGCGCATTGGATGTCAGCATCGGCGGCTTCCAGCTCCACGTTCCGGGCTTTCTTGTTATCGCCGCACTCGTTTATGCCCTCCTCGCCAGCGGCTCGATGGTGCTGATCGGCAGCAAATTCGTGCAGGCGTCTGAGAGCAAGAACCAAGCTGAGGCTGAATATCGTTATGTGGTGACGCGGCTGCGTGAGAACGGCGAAAGCATTGCATTGATACGCGGAGAGGAAGAGGAGCAGGCCAGCGTCGACCGTTCGCTCAAGAAGGTGCTTGCCGCGTGGCGCAATATCGCCGTCCAGAACATGAAGACGACGATGGTGTCGCAGACTTCCAGCTACATCGCGCCAGTGCTGCCGATCATCTTGTGCGCGCCAAAATTCCTCGATGGCTCCATGTCGCTCGGGGAGGTGATGCAGGCTGCATCCGCTTTCACCATCGTACAAGGAGCGTTCAACTGGTTGGTCGACAACTACCCCAAAATGGCCGACTGGACCGCTTCCGCGCGCCGTGTCGCATCGCTCATGGTTGCGCTGGATGCTCTCGAGGAGGCCGAAAAGGGCGATGGAGTTGGCCGCATCGCCATTAATTCTGAGGGTGAAGGGCCGGCATTGCGCCTGCAGGACCTCTCCGTGCGGCTCAACGACGGTACGGCCGTTGTCGGGGAGACCGATGTCGCTATCGAGCCAGGCGAACGCGTGCTGATCGCGGGCAAGTCGGGCACGGGTAAGAGCACGCTGGTACGCGCGATCGCAGGCTTATGGCCTTGGGGCGGCGGCTCCATCGAGATCAAGAAGGGAGCCAAGATGTTCCTGTTGCCGCAGCGGCCGTATGTGCCTATCGGCACGTTGCGACGCGCGGCGACCTATCCCGAAGCTCCCGAAAGCCGAAGTCTGGAGGAGGTGGCCGATGCCTTTCGCCAGGTAGGGTTGGAGCATCTCAATGACAAACTCGACGAGGAGGCGCCTTGGGATCAAACATTATCCGGCGGTGAAAAGCAGCGTTTGGCGTTTGCCCGCATTTTGTTGCACAGCCCCGACATCGTGGTCCTCGACGAGGCGACGGCTGCGCTCGATCCGAAGAGCCAAGTGAAGCTGATGGAGTTGCTAGTCGACCGGCAGGGTCTCACGCTCCTCAGCGTCGGCCACCGCCCGGAGCTCGAGGCCTTTCATACGCGCAAGGTGGAGCTGGAACGGCGGCCGGAAGGCGCCAAGCTGGTGCGCGATTTCGAGCTGCTCGAGCCGATGCACCGAGCCTTTTGGCAACGGCTTCGCAGGTTCGGCGGACGCCGCAACACCAGCAATACGCGAGGCAAACCCAAGTGAGCCGCAGCTGGGGGTCTGGACCGGACAACCTCAGAGGCATTTGCATCTGAAGCAACTCACGACCCTGCACTATTCTGCAAACGGATCATAAACATGCTTGAGCCAAATGGCATTTTGCTTTGCTCGAGTGAACCTAAATCTGAACCAAGCGTTCTGTTCTGGGCTGCTGCGAGGATTCGGGAAAACCAATGGGGAGCTCTGCCGAGATCGACCTATCCATAGCCGAGAGCGCACGGCGCCTCGCTCCAGTGGTATGGCTGATTGGCAAGGTTCAAAGCGGCAAAACCACCATCATCCGCGAGTTGGCCCAGGCCGACGAGGCCACAATCGGCAGCGGTTTTCGCGCCTGTACGAAGTCGGCCCGGGTGTTCGATTTTCCGCCCGAGGCCCCGATCATCCGCTTCCTCGATACGCGTGGCTTGGGCGAGGTCGACTACGATCCGCGCGACGACATCGCGTTCTGCGAAGAACGCGCCCATCTCGTTGTTGCTGTCACCAAGGCCATGGACCCCGCGCAGGAGATGGTGCTCGAAGCCATTGGCGCGGCGAAGCGCCTACACCCCGATTGGCCCATCGTGCTGGTGCAGACCAGTCTGCACGAAGGCTACTCCGCCGGCCAGGGACACGTGCTGCCCTATCCCTTTCATGCCAGTGGGAACGCCACGGCCGTGCCCCAGCGGCTCATGCGCGCACTCGAGTATCAACGTTCGCTGTTCGCCGACGTCACATCCAACTGCGTCGCCATAGATTTCACGCAACCCGGCGACGGGCTCGTACCGGAAAACTATGGTCGTGAAGCATTGATTGAGGCGCTTACCGACGCCGCCCCCACGGCAGTTTCCGCCGCCCTCGGCAACTTGCCGGACACGCGTGACGCGGCCTCGCTCGCCAGATCCGATGCTCATATCCTGGGATTCGCATTGGCTGCGGGTGTAAGCGACGCCCTGCCGGTTGTCGGCATCGCCGCTGTGCCGGCCGTGCAGGCTGCGATGCTGCAGCGGCTCGCCAAGCTACACAAGGCACATTGGGACAAGCGCGCCTACGCCGAGTTCGCAGGCGCGCTTGGCGCAGGCGCGCTGGTACGCGCTGCATCCACGTTCGGTCTGCGCCAGCTCGTCAAGCTCGTTCCCATTTACGGTCAGACGGCAGGCGCGGCAGCTGCGGCGGCGGCGAGCTTTGCCACCACGTATGCCATCGGCAAAGCTGCGCGCTACTACCTGACCCGCCGCCAGTACGGCATTCGCAGCAACGAGATCGCATCGATCTATCGATCAGCCCTGTGCGAAGCATTCCGCCTGGCGAACGAGCGCAGGATCGGCGCGCAGGCGACGGGAGCTGGACAGTGAAGGGATCGAACTCCGCGACACACTCCTTGCACGTCCTCTTGTTGGTAGTGGCCCTTCTACTGCCCGCCGCAAGTCTCGTCGTGCTCGGCAGTCTGTGGCTCTGGGAGCATGGCTTCATTGTCCACTGGGCTATTGCCAGCTGCGTCGTCGTAACGGCTCTCTACTATCTGCAGAAGTCGCTCATTTTGCCGATCAGGCCGGCCGAGGAGCGCAGCGCGGAAGCCGGTAGCGCGGCTTGGTCTTCGCAACAATCGCAGGCGTGGGATGACGTTCTGCGCCTCGCCTCGACCGTTGATCCCGATCGAATGGCGGACCGCGATGGGGTTCTCGCCGTTGCACACGAGACGATCTCCACCGTCGCGAAGCGCCTGCATCCCGAGCGCGCAGATCCTCTGCTCCAATTCACGGTTCCTGAAGCACTGGCCGTCGTCGAGCGTGTCAGCGCCAGTCTGCGCAAGCTTGCGGTCGAACTCTTTTCCGCTCGGTGACCGCATCACCATCGCGCAGCTCATGTGGCTTTATCGTTGGCGGGGCGTCTTGTCCGCCGCCGAGAAGGGATATGCGTTGTGGCGCATCATACGCCTGCTCAATCCCGCCGCCGCCGTGACGCAGGAGCTGCGTGAGCGATTCTCGCGTCAACTTTATGAAACTGGCCGCAAGCATCTGGCACAGCGTCTGGCACAGGCTTACGTGAAGGAGGTCGGCCGGGCAGCTATCGATCTTTACGGCGGGCAGTTGAGAGTCAGCGCCGAAGTAGCAGGCACACACGTCACATCCGCTACTAGCCGAGACTTGAACGACCTAAAGCATCGCGAAGCCGAGCCTGTCCGTATTCTGGTTGCCGGACAAACCGGCGCAGGCAAGTCTAGTCTTGTAAACGCCTTGGCCAGCGCAATCGAGGCCGCTGTCGACGTTCTGCCGACGACAAACGAATTTGCCGCCTATCGGCTTCGCCGCGACGACGCGCCGGCCGCACTCTTAATCGACAGTCCCGGCCTCGCTGCTGCGAAAGCATTCGAGCCGCTGCTCGAGGCGGCAGACAACTGCGACATGGTGCTTTGGGTGATCTCGGCCGCGCGCGCCACGCGCGATCTTGACCAGCGTGGCCTCGCGGCCATCCGGGCGCACTTTTCCAGTGCGGCGGCTCGCTCGCAACCACCCATCGTGATCGTGCTGACGCACGTCGATAGTTTGCGTCCCTTTGGCGAATGGTCGCCCCCCTATGACATCGCATCGGCAACTGACGGCAAGGCTCGCTCCATCCGTGCGGCAATGGATGCAGCGAGCCAAGAGCTTGGTGTCGATATGAGCCAGATCGTCCCGGTGCGCGTAGACGGCGGGGCTGCATCGTACAATGTCGACGCTCTGTGGGCGAGGATCATGGAGGTCATGCCAGATGCGCAACGCGCGCGTCTGTTGCGCACGATCGATGACGCGCGCGGCACACTCTCCTGGCGCACTGTCTGGTCACAAGCCGTCGGTGCCGGCCGCGTGATCAAAGACACGTTTCTCAGCCGGAGTTTGGCGCCATGACCGAGACGAAACTGTCGCCCAGTGGCGATAGCAATGGGTCGAGGACAGTTGGGACCAAATCGGGCGGCGTCACTTCCGATACGATCGGCGACGATCGATTGGATGCACTTACCAGAGCAAGTCAGGTCTCGCTCATTGGCCTGTTCATTATCGGAGTGCTGTGGTGCGCGTATGTCGCCCAGCCGGTGATCGTACCGCTGCTTCTCGCCTGGTCCATAGCAACCATCATGCTACCTGTCGTCCGCTGGTTGCAAAACCGTGGTGTGCCGCGCGTCGCGGCCGTTCTGGCTGTGACGGTCCTTCTGCTCATTGTCATTGCGGCTCTTCTGATGGTGCTGTCAGCGCCGCTCACCTACTGGCTTGGACGGGCGGCAGAGCTCGCGATGATTCTCAAGGAGAAGCTGCGCACGATCAGCCAGCCGCTGGCGCTGTTTGAAGAGTTCAGAAATGCAATCAGCTCGGTTGGAGGTGGGGCGCAGACGACCCTCAAGGTCGAGCAGCAACCGGCGACGGCTGCAACCGTGTTCTCCATCGTCACACCTGCTGTCAGCCAGACCGTACTTTTCGTTGGAGCTCTGATCTTCTATCTCGTCTATCAGAAGCGATTGCGCGACACGGCCGTCTTCCTTCTCAAAGACCGTGATGCGCGCCTTCTGGCGTTGCGCGCGTTGAGCGACGTCGATGATCACATGACGACCTTCTTCGGCACCTTCACCATCGTCAACATTTGCCTCGGTCTCGTGACGGCAATGCTGACTTGGTTTGTCGGCCTCCCGAACCCCCTGCTCTGGGGTGTGCTCGCTGGAGTGCTGAACTACGTACCCTACGTTGGGCCAGCGGTGGTCACCGCCACTTTAGCGGTGATCGGCTTGCTGACATTTTCCACGGTGGGCGAGGCTGTGGTGGCGCCTCTGATTTTTCTTGCCGTCGTGACGGTCGAGGGCCAATTCCTCACTCCGATGCTCATGGGCCGCCGGCTCGAGCTCAATCCGTTTGCCGTGTTTCTGTCCATTGCGGTCTGGACGTGGCTTTGGGGTCCCATCGGGGCATTTCTCGCGGTGCCCATGCTGATCGCGCTCAGCGTAACGCTGGGTCATGTATTTGCGGATACCAAGCCGGAGCTGCCCGAGTGATGCAAATGGAACTTATCGGGAGATGAAGGCGTTTGTTCCCATGTTCCAGTAGGCAAGGGAGCTTTCACCATGGCGCAGAGCCACACGAGCACACACGACATCAAAGAAAAGGCGACGGGTCAATTCGAGCGCATGGCCGACAAGGCCGCAGATCAATTTCGCAACGTTGCCGACCAGGCCGAGGCGGCAGCCAATCGCGCGTTGGAGCAGGGCAAAGAGGCCGGCGAGCGTGTGCAGGAGGTTGCCGGCAACTTCAAAGGGGCGGTCGATCGCTCGGTGAAGGACCAGCCGATGGCGACGCTGGCGGTAGCGGCGGCCCTGGGATTTGTGCTCGGCGCGCTGTGGAAGTCGTAGGCGCGTAAATGTTCCGGGCTCTCGTCAACGATATCAAGTCGGCTGCGGGTTCACTGATGGCGCGGTATATCGTCCGCGCCTCAGTGGCCGTGCCCTTTTTTGTCGCTGCGGGGTTTGCAACGGCCGCCGTCACGCTCACGTTGATCGAGAGTTACGGAGCAATTGTTGCTGCGTGGATCGTTGCTGGTGGGTTTGCGGCCATTGGTGTCGTTGCAGCCGCCGTTGTCTCGGCCAAGGAACAAGGGGAGGAGGCCGCTGAGGCGCGGGTCGCCGAAACGGATACCGGGAAAGTAGCAAGTGCAGCTGTGACGCAAGTCGCCGAACAGGCTCCGCTCGCGCTGCTGGGTGCCCTTCTATCCACCCCGCTTGGACCGAGCGCCCTCGCAGGCGGGGCCAAAATGATTGCACGTAACATCCCGCTGGTGGTGTTGATAGCCGTTCTCGGGCTTCTGTTGTGGCCCTCCAAGTCAGAGGCCAGTACCGACACAGCAGTAGATGAAACGCCGGGTGAGGCGAAGGAAGGGTTGCAAATGCCCTTGGCTGCCGCACCGGATTTGCGTCGCGAAGCAGCGTGACGGCGGTCCCGCAGCGGGCATGCGCCCAAGTCAGTTCTAACAATTTCCTCGCACTAGCGAGATGCGCGCTTCTTGGGGACTTTCTTGCCCTTTCTCCGGGCTTCGGACAATCCAATAGCGATGGCTTGCTTCCGACTCTTGACCGTCTTGCCGCTACGACCACTCTTGAGCGCGCCGCGCTTGCGCCGGCTCATGACGCTCTTGACTATCTTTGAGGCTCCTCGGGAGTAACGCCGCGCCATATTGCAGCTCCTTTCTGCTTGCGAAAGCGAAACGCTGGCAGAAGTTCGGGGTTTCGCCATCCTCAGTCGGCTCAGTCACCGGCACAGACATGTCTCTTGTTGATTGATATGGAAATGGCAAAGCGCCATGCTGGCCGAAGTCGTTTCGCATAGCAGGAAGTAAAGCCATACGCGGACCGCGGCATCGCTGAGGGACCGAATCTCGCTCTGAGTGGCGCCACTGATCTGGTCCAGCAATGTTGGCAGATCAGTGATTACCCTGAAAGCACGCCAGGGAGTTCACGGACCCAGCAGGCCGCCGGCCATATCTTTACGATCATTTGCATTCTGCATTGCTACGACGTTCAGCCCACTCGACCATGATACGTGTTGGTTTGCGAGGTGGGTCCCATGCTGCTGGCAGATGCTCGCGCGTTGCAGAGAGAGTCCCGTCGAGCAACAGCGGGCTTTGATGTGGTTATTGCATCGATCGCGACCGCAGTTCCTCCCCACAAAGTTTCGCAGGCGACAGTTACCGAAGGGGCGATGCGGGTCTTTCCGCACCTGACGGGGCTTGCCGGTCTGTTTGCCAATACCGGTATTGAGAGCCGCTATGTGTGCGAAACACCCGACTGGTATCTCGAGGACCGGGGTTGGGAGGACCGCACCGCCTCCTTCCAGCGCCACGCGCTTGCGTTGCTGGAAGAGGTAGCGCTGAAGGCGGTTGATGCGGCCGGCATCACGTTTCAGGACATCGGCGCAATCGTTGTCAACACGATCACCGGCTTGGCCGTGCCGAGCCTCGAGGCACGGCTGGTAAACCGCCTCCCTTTTTCGCGTCAGGTTGAGCGCTTGCCCATCTTTGGGCTCGGCTGCGGCGGAGGTGTCGGCGGTCTCGCGCGCGCAACGCGCATCGCCCAAACCCTGCCTGGCGGTCACGTTCTCTTCCTGACGGTGGATCTGTGCAGTCTGTGTGCACGCAATAACGATATGAGCGTAGCCAACTTCGTCTCCATTGCCCTGTTCGGTGACGGCGCGGCCGGAGTGGTGCTGCGCAACACGCGCGGCAGTCGCCTCAGCGAGCAGCCCGATAGAGGCGCCATCGTGGCGATTGGTGAGCACTGCTGGCCAGGCACCGAGCACATCATGGGCTGGGATATCAAGCAGAACGGCTTTGGCGTCGTGCTCAGTCCCGAGTTGCCCTCGCTCATGCGCCAAGAGCTCCGCCCGGCGCTCGATGAGTTCTTGGTCCGCAATCATCTAGACCTTGATCAATTCGAGGGTTTTCTCCTGCATCCGGGCGGTCGGCGAGTGCTGGATACGGCGCAGGACATTCTCGGTCTGACCAAGGATGATCTCCGACGCTCCTGGGACGTGTTGCGTCACTACGGCAACATGTCGTCGGCGACCGCCCTGTTCGTCCTGGACAACGCCATCAAGTCGCGAGCCGAGGGACTGCATCTGCTCGCCGCCTTCGGCCCCGGCTTTTCTGCCTACTTCGTGGCCATCGACTTGCGTGCGCAATAGGGCGGCGCCACCGATGCTTGCAAGGCTGCATCGTCAAAGCCTCGCAGTCGGGTTGCGGCGGCGACACAGCGAACGAGTGACGGCATGAGCCTGGCCGCGGCTATGCTCACGCCGCACATCAGCGGCCCATCGAGCAATCTCCCAATGCCGTGGGCAAGTCGGAACTGAGGTTGCAGTCGCCGGACCATTTGGCGTTGCCAAGTGCCGGCCGGTTGGGCGGCTAGAAATGCCCGCGCCGCTGCAATACCGCTGTAGAGCGCAATCGCAATGCCGTCGCCTGTGAAAGAGGGGATGACAGCCAGCTGGTCGCCAACAGGATAGATGTTGGGGGCGACCGATTGACGGCGTAGATAGCCATACGGAATGGCAGCGACGGCAACCGGGCGCTCAATCAGGGGCCGGGCGCCAACGAGCAGATCGCCGATGCGGCTGGATTGACGCGCCAGAAAGTCCCTCTGCTCTTTCCAGCCGGAACCTACTGTGCGCACCGACTGGTCCGGCATGATCCACGCCAAACTCAAGATTTCGTCCTCGACGACGCAGGCGCCGACATAGCCGCCACGGAAGAATGCGAGCTGGACCGTTCGAGCGAGATCGCGAGCGACAGACATTGGCTGCAAATGCATTTTGAAGCCAACCATCGGGCTAGACGGGCGTGGAAATCCCCGCATGGAGTGCTTCCCTGTCGCCAGGCCCACGGCAGCGGCATGCCAAGTGCGCTCCGTATCTCGGACAATCACCCCGCCAGCACTCGCCTCGATGCGCAGCACGCGCGCGCCGCGGACAACCTCGGCGCCGGCCTGCGCAGCCGCCTCGAGCAACATCTCATCAAGCCGGTATCGCGACAGAGCCGCTGCTGCGAATGGCAAATCGGTGATGGCATGGCGCTCGCCTTTGACCAGGCGTAAGCGCGCGATTGAGGTGGCCCCCCGCGTATGCGGATCAAGGCCAAGCTGGCGAAGCAGGATTTGCGCTTCTTCGCTCAGGAATTCGCCACATACGACATGGCGTGAGCCCCTTGAGCTCTCGAGGACGATGACCCGGACGCCGTGGCGAGCCAGCTCTATGGCGAATGCAGCACCGGCAAGTCCACCACCAACAGCAATGACCGGCAGCGCCCTTGCCGACCGCGGTTCGTCCGTCATGAGGCCCCAGCTGCATTGGCGCAGCGCGCGGTCAGGGCCCGGTCCTCCAGCTGGATCTTGTAAAAAAGCACTGCGCCCCAGATCGCAGTAAAGATTAGGCCAAGTGCCAGCTGACCGAACGCGAGCGGGAGGAGTAGGGTCTCGGCAAGCGTCACGGCATAGTTGGGATGGCGCAGGAAGCGATAAGGACCTGTCGCCACCATGGGCGCGTCCGGCAATGTGATGATGCGGTGAGTCCAGTAACCCCCGAGAGCGCCGATGATCCAGTACCGCACGGGCTGCAAGAGCAGAAACGCGAGCAGCGGCCCCCAATAAACAGGCGCATTCGAGGGGATCAAAAGCGCCAGGCTCGCAACCCATGCGGCGTGCGCGGTCGCCACCACCAGGTAATAGTCGCGTCCGACCTCGATGGCTCCTCGTTGCAGCAGGCGCCGCGTGTTGCGCTGCGAATGCAGCTCCTCAAGCCCGCGCTGCAGCAAAATCAACAGGGCGGCAATCTGCGGATAACCAAGCTCGTCGCTCAACATGCGTCCGCCCGTTGGCGCATTCCGGCCTGTTGGAAGTCTCGACGCAGGGAGGCTGACGCGATCCGCAACGACGATCAAGTCGATGAGCGCGACGTGGTAACCGGTGTCATTTCGCTTGAAGCCGTCAGCGGCGAACGCGCTTGAGCGCGGCCACCTAGAGCGCGATCGTTTCGCATGGGAGCACTTGGCTTCCATGCGAAACGTGGATCGCCCTCTAAATATAGAGCGTAGAGCAGGATTCACGCTTCGGCCGAGGCGCCTCAGGTGAGGTTAAGGTGATTTAATCCGAAGCGATCCTGCTCTAGGCGTTAATACATCGCTAGGTCATTAACGGAGACCACACGCGTCGCCAGCCCCCGATAACCCGGATTTGCCGCTCATTATGGCGCTTGGTGCTCGATCTCATTGAGCCGAGGCCTCACCCAAGCCTGGCGCGGATCTTCACGGACGTTCTTGATGCTGATACGGCGCATGAGCAAGCAGCGCCACTAGTGCAAGAGCACCGCATCTTCAAACTTAACGATATCGAGCACCTCGCCCGCCTCGTTGCAAATCTCAAAAAGGAAACCGATTGTGCCGAACTGCCATTCACCAGGCAGGTCGGCGAGCATGCCGCGGATAATAGACAAGGCATCGGCTTTGGCGGTGGCGAGACACGCGAACTGTATGGGCGTGTCGCTCTCAATTAGCTCGCCATTGCCCTTGAGATTGAAATAGTACTTCGGCATGAGGCACCTCGACGCAACACCGCGAGTGCCAATCTTCCGAAAAGAATGGCCATCATGTGGACGGCGCGCGCGCTATAGCGTCTCATCGGTAGATACCCTTGCGGAGAAACCCTAGGAAATCCTCGACCGAGTTTCTCTCCACCGAACTTTAGGTCGCTTCTCTCGATGTCGCTCCATGGCACGCCGTTGCGCCAGGACTCCCCGAGGCGCCAAAGAGTTTTGGTCGGCCGCCCTATGCGTGATGGCGGCGCCTGATCCTCAAGCTATTGCCGACCACACTGACACTTGAAATCGCCATGGCGCCTGCTGCGATCATCGGGTTAAGCAAACCCATGGCGGCAAGGGGAATGGCAGCCACGTTGTAGAAGAAGGCCCAGAAAAGATTTTGCCGGATCGTCTTGAAGGTCAGCTTGGAGAGCGAGAGCGCTTCCACGACTTTGAGCGGACCGCCTTTCACCAGGACAATGTTCCCAGCTTCGATGGCGATGTCCGTGCCGGTGCCGATGGCAATGCCGAGATCGGCGCGCGCCAGCGCCGGAGCGTCATTGATGCCATCGCCAACAAAGGCAACGCGTGCCCCTTGCTCCTGGAGTTCGCGAACTTTGTCCGCCTTCTCGTGGGGCAGCACTTCTGCGAAGACCATCGCGATACCAAGCTGATCCGCAATGGCTTTGGCGGCCATGCGGTTGTCACCGGTAATCATCGCGGGTTCCAACCCCTTGATGCGCAGCAACTTGATCGCCTCCGCTGCATCCGCTTTAAGCGTATCGGCAATGGCGATCAGGCCCAACAGCTTGCCGGCCTTGGCAACCGCGACCACCGTGCGTCCCAGCATTTCGTTCTCATCCAAAGCTGCTTCATCCGTTGAAGAAAAGGCAACGCCCTGTTCTTTCATGAAGCGGGGACTTCCGACAATTACTGCCGCGTCTTCGATCTTGGCCTGAACGCCTTTGCCCGCAAGGCTCTCAAATTCCGCCGCGTGTTCGAGAGCCAGGCCCCGTGTTTTCGCGGCATCAACGATGGCGGCCGCCAGAGGATGTTCGGAAACCTGCTCCACGCTGGCGGCGATAATCAGCAAATCATCTTCGCCTCCGGCAGCCGCATGCAGATCGACGACTTTCGGTTTGCCTTCGGTCAGCGTGCCTGT
Organism: uncultured Alphaproteobacteria bacterium; assembly: GCA_963806735.1. Classification (GTDB taxonomy): domain Bacteria; phylum Pseudomonadota; class Alphaproteobacteria; order Rhizobiales; family Hyphomicrobiaceae; genus CADEFX01. Next base: position 128,341 of record CAWEBE010000018.1, read on the forward strand.
TTTGTCGAAGAGGACCGCGTTGATCTTCTCTCCGCGCTCCAGAGCTTCACCGTTCTTGATGAGAATGCCACGCCGGGCACCCAAACCCGTGCCGACCATGATGGCGGTCGGCGTGGCGAGGCCTAGAGAACAAGGGCAGGCAATGACGAGAACGGAGACGGCGGGAATAATGCTGGCGGCAACATCGCCGGTCACGAGGTACCAGCCAAGTGCCGTCGCAAACGCAATGCCCAGAACGACCGGCACAAACACCGCCGAGATGCGGTCAGCAAGCTTTTGAATGGGGGCTTTCTTGCCTTGCGCGTCGGCGACCAGCTTTACAATCTGCGCAAGCGTGGTGTCTTCCCCGACCTTCACCGCTTCAAGGTGAAGCGCACCACTGAGATTGAGCGTGGCGCCAAAGACATTGTCGCCTGCGCTCTTGCTGACCGGCATGCTCTCGCCAGTCAGCATCGCCTCATCGACGGTCGACCGGCCATCGACGACACGGCCATCTACCGGGATTTTCTCCCCGGGCTTGACCAGGAGGATGTCGCCAACCTGAACAGAGTCGATCAGAACTTCCTTCTCCACACCGTCCCGCATAAGGCGAGCGGTTTTGGCGCCGAGGTCGATGAGCTTTTCAATGGCGGCACTTGCCTGCCCCCGGCTTCGCGCCTCGAAGTAGCGTCCGAGCAGGATGAGCGCAGCAATGACGGCTCCAGTTTCGAAGTAGAGATGCTGATCGCCTGACAGCAGCGCCCAGAAGCTAAACGCAAGCGCGGACAGCGTGCCAAGCGAGATCAGCGTGTCCATATTGGCAGTGCCGCGCACGGCAAGACGCGCCATTCCCTGATGGAATTCCCATCCGAGAACAAGAATAACGATGCTGCTTAGGATCGCCTGAACCCAATGGCTCGCATTGCGGCCCGCGATATCCCAGGGAAGCATGATCTCAAACATCGCGAGGAGCATGACCGGGGCGGCAAGCGCCAGCGCAGTGAAGGCTCTAAGCCGGGCTTCGCTGAGTTCTTGGGCGGCGCGCGCCTTGTTCTCTTTGGCAAATTCCTTGGAGAGAACCTGAAAGCCATTATCTACGACGGCCTCGTGCAGCGCACGTTCGGTGACCTTGGAGGGATCAAACTCAACGCGCGCACTGCGCATCGCAAAATTGACCGCAGCCTCGATGACGCCCGGCAGTCTTTTGAGCGCAATCTCGTTACGGTTGGCACAGGCCGCGCAATGCATGCCGCCGATTTCAAAATGGCTGACCTTCGTCTCACCCGCGGGAGGCGCAAAGTGGTCAGGGGTGGACATAGCAGTCACGGCATTTATCCTTTGGTATTCGGTAGAACAGTGATCTTGGAGCCAAACGTCATCATCCCCATCCCGCAGTTGAAGGCGTAGTCGCCGGGGACGTTCGGGGTAAACGTGATGAGAGTCGTGCTGGTATCGGAGAGGATTTTTCGGATGCCGAGTTGGGGCGCCAGTAGGACGCGGCCGCAACCTGCCGCCTGACTGCCATCGATCCGCCACTGCACCGGCACGCCCTGCTTCACGGTGAACTGGTTGGGCAAGTAGTCGAGATCGACCACCTTCATGGTGATCCGTTGCAAAGATCCATCGGGCTGCATCTCAGCGGCAACGGCAGTGGACGCCGCATTCGCAGCTTTAGTGGTCTCGCTGCCTGTGAGAACCAAACCATACTGAATGTTGAAGATGCCGAGCAGGATGAGCGCGGCCCCTGCAAAACGAAGGAAGTGTTTCTGAAACGCGCCCTTCGCAAGGCTGGAGATCGCCGAGAGAGACAATAGTGCGGGAAGCGTACCGATGGCAAAGGCCAGCATGGTGAGCGCGCCGACCGTGAAGCTTGCTTTGCTCAAGACATAAAGCTGCAGCGCCTGCGTGAAGCCGCAAGGCAGGAAGAAAGTAGCCGCACCCAGCAGGAAAGCTGCGCCCTTGGTCTCCTTGGCCGCCGCATCATGCAAACGGTGCGACAAGGCTGACGGAAGCGAAGGCAGACAATGGCCTACCGAAGGCAGCACGCCAATCATGTTGAGACCCAGCATGATCATCAGCAGCGTGGCGAGCAGAGTTAGAGCGCCGCTCACCGCCGGCGATAGGGTAAGGGCGGAGCCCAATGCGCCGATCGCGCCACCTAAAAGCGTGTAGGAAATGATCCGGCCGAGATTGAAATAGAGTGACGGGATGAGGCGCTGACGGTCGGTGAGATAGGGATTGGCTTCATTATATTTGGCGGCAAGCGCCACCAGGAGACCGCCCGTCACGGCAAGGCAACTGGAGACCGACGCTACAAGCCCAATCAAAAAGGCGAGCCCGTAGCTCATCTGATCGCTGACACTGAGACCTCGCGGGACAAGCTGGAAGTGCTGAAGGGTGAGCGCAAGGCCAATCAGGATTGCAAAAGCCGCCGAGATTTCGAGATAGTGGCGCCCGCTCGCCCGGGAAGCGCTCTCGCCTTGCCCCACGACCTTTATCGTGTAGCCGTCGGCTTGAAGCGCTTTCTCGAGCTCGGCAACGTTGATCTCGTCCTGAAAGGTGATGGTGGCTAGCCTCGGCGGATATTTGACGCGCACATCAAGGATGCCGGGAAGCGCCTTTAGGCGGCGCTCGACCGCAACGATGCAGTTCCGGCAATGCATGCCGCCGATAGCAGCATGAAGGACGCCGGAGTTTGCAGGTGTTGTTTGAGGATCGGACATGATGTCCTCCCTAATGATAACGGTGCACGACGGCGTGCCCCATCCCGCGCCCGATCAGCCACCGGTTGACGGGAAAGGCCGCGATACCGGCGATGATCAGAGAGAGGGCAAGGCTGCTCGCGAGGTTGCTGAAACCGGCTACCGTGCCGATCACCATGCCTAGGACCTCGCCGATCGCGCATCCCGTGAGGCAATGAACGGTGGCCTGGAATGCGGTCTGATTGAGAGACGCGCCTCCGTGGCTCGCATGGGCCATGGGGGTCGAGTCGGCATAGTGATGGTGGTGCTCATGATGAGCCATGGCCATTCTGGCCTCCTTATTCCACGCTCCACCCTGAACCTTCCCAATATGGTAAGGTCAAGCCTCATGTACCCAGAAAGGTCACAACCACGTGAATATCGGCCAGGTATCAAAGGCTTCAGGCATCTCCACCAAGATGATCCGGTACTACGAGACGATTGATCTGGTACCGAAAGCAGGTCGGACCGAAGGCGGCTACCGGGACTATTCACCGGGCGATATCCATCGGCTTCGCTTTATTCGCCGCGCCCGCGACCTCGGCTTTTCGTTCGAACAGGTGCGCGAACTCTTGAAACTCTGGAGCGACAAGCGGCGAAGCAGCTCGAACGTCAAAAAAGTGGCGCTTGAACACATCGCCGAGCTCGAGCTTCGCGCGGCTCAACTCAAAGACATGATCCGAACACTTAAGCATCTGGCCGACGCCTGTGAAGGCAACCATCGGCCCGATTGCCCGATCATTGACGAGTTAGTGTCCGGACACGGATCCGCCTGGCACGCGAAAGAGCCAACCAAACGTAAGCGCGCGACCGGGTCACGCAAACGCCCTTATTGAGTCTTGTTGGCCTTTAACCACTCCTGCATTTCGTTGATCTCACGTGCCTGCTCGCGGATGATGTCGTTTGCCCATTTGCGCGTTTGCTCGTTCTTTCCGTACTGGAGGACGACCTTGGCCATGTCGATGGCGCCCTGATGATGCGGGATCATGCCACGGATGAAATCGACATCGGCATCATTCGAAAAGCGAAGATCCATGCCTTTGTGCATTTTATCGTTCGCCGCGCGGTAAGCCTTGGTGGCGGCGGTATCTTTCGCCAGCACCTTTGAGCCGTGCGTGTCGTGCGTCGTCTGCGCGACCGCCAATCCGCCGAACGCGATGGCGGCAACGAATGAGAGAATAAGAAGAGGCTTCATGATCGGTGCTCCTTGTTGGTTTGGATTATTCGAACTTCGCTTGCACGCTCTTGCCGTCTGGCAGGGTGATCTGCACGGCGCCCTTTAGGTTTGCAGGCAGTGGCACGGATGCCGTCCCGGTCAGCTTGTTTGCGCTCTCGGGCTTCAGCTCGATGCGCTGCGGTTTGCCCACCACAACGAATATCCCGATGCCTTTGAAGCCTTTGGCGTCAATAGGCCGGTCTTTGTTGTCGTTGACATAGATCGACAGCGACGTTTCTTTCGTCACCAGCTCGACGTGGTAGTCACCTGCATCGACCTGAGGTCCGCCGTTGGGGCCTTTCGCAGGCCCGTGGGCATAGGCGGTCGCCGCGATCAGCAGGGCCGCAGCAAAAATGGGTAGGCGCTTCATGGTGATCTCCTGAGTTAGTAGGCGTGGGTCGGACGGGTTCCGCCATCCGGCTGCTTTGCCCGCGAATCGTCAATCAGACGTGCGAGCGGTTTCCCGCCGAACCGCAGGAAGAGGATCGGCGTCAGAATGGCATCGAGGAGCGTGGCGCTGACCAGGCCCCCGAAGATGGTGATGGCGACGGGATGGAGCACTTCCTTGCCGGGAGCGCTCGCATCGATCATCAGCGGAAGGAGCGCCAGGCCAGCCGAGAGCGCGGTCATGAGCACCGGCGTCATGCGCTCAAGACTGCCTCGCACCACAAGACCGCGCCCAAACGGCATACCCTCATGCAGCGCCAGATTGATGTAATGACTGATCTTGAGAATGCCATTGCGCGAAGCAATGCCGGTCAGCGTGATAAAGCCGATCATGGAGGCAACCGACAAAGGCTGCCCGGCAATCCAAAGCGCCAGGACGCTTCCAATCGAGGCAAGCGGCACGCTTCCCATGATGATCAAGGCAAGCACCGCCGAGCGGTAGCGGCTATATAGGATCGTAAAGATGGCCGCGAGCGAAAGCAGTGAGAGAAGCGAAATGGTTCGGCTCGCCTCTTCTTGAGCCTGGAACGTGCCCTCGACCGCACTGAAGACACCCTGCGGCAGTTTCATGCCAGCGAGTTCACGGCGAATTTCGGAAACAAGCCGGGCCATATCGGCCGAACCCTGCGCGTTCGCGAGCACCACGACGCGCCGCTTGCCGTTCTCGCGAAGAATTTGGTTCGGGCCGTCGGCTTCTCTCACCTCCGCGATTTGCCGAACGGGAACCCAGCCGTAAGGCGTCTCAAGCAAGAGATCAGCAAGCGCGGTCGTCGTGCGCTGACTATCATTCAGGCGCATCACGACATCGAAGCGGCTCGTTCCATCGAAAAGGCGCGAGACGACGTGACCGTTGGACAGGCGCTCCAACTGCTCTGTCACCGCCTGAGGCTGCAGGCCATAGAGCGCAGCCCGCGTGTAATCGACGATGATTTCGAGTTGCGGAATGCGGACCTGCTTTTCAACCTGCAGATCGGCAAGGCCGTCGATGCCCGCAAAACGGCCCCTCGCGTCCTCTGCGACAGCGCGCAGCACATCGAGGTCTTCGCCAAAGAATTTGATGACAATCTGCGCGCGCACACCAGAAAGCATGTGATCAAGGCGGTGCGAGATAGGCTGTCCGACGTTGAGAACGACCGGCAGCAGGGACAGACGCGCACGGAGATCCTTGATGATTGCATCCTTGGGACGCCCATCCTTCTTCAGATCGACTTCAAGCTCAGACGAGTGGACCCCTTCCGCGTGCTCATCCAATTCAGCGCGGCCGGTGCGGCGCCCGACAGCTTTGACCTCGGGCACTTCGAGAATGAGCTTTTCGGCGATCAACCCGACCCGGTTGGACTCCGCGAGAGATATCCCGGGATTGAAGAGCATGTTGATCGTGAAGGTACTTTCATTGAAGGGCGGCAGGAACGCGCGGGGCAGAGTGAGCGCGCCGATGCCAGCCAGCCCGACCGCGGCAACCGTAGTGAAAAAAACCATCCGCTGATACTGGAAGGCAAAGTCCAGGAGCCTTCGGTTGCGGGCCTTGAGGTTGCGAACCAACCAGCTCTCATGCTCGTTGAGCCGCTGCAACGAAGGCAGCATGTAGTATGCCATGACTGGCGTCAGCGTGACCGACACCACAAGGCTAGCGAGGATAGAAATGATGTAGGCTTCGCCGAGCGGCGCGAAGAGACGGCCTTCGATCCCAGAGAGGGCAAAGAGCGGGACGAAAACAAGGACAATGATAAGCGTCGCGTAGACGATGCCGGAACGCACTTCATTTGAAGCTGAAACCACGACCTCAAAGGTGGAGCGCGGCGAACCCTGTTCTCTGTTCTCGCGCAAGCGTCGGAAGATATTCTCCACACCCACCACCGCATCATCGACCAGTTCGCCGATGGCAATGGCGAGGCCGCCCAGCGTCATGGTGTTGAGGGAAAGGCCCAGCAGGTGAAAAATGATGGCAGTCGATAGGATCGAGACGGGAATAGCCGTCAAAGATATCGCGGTTGTTCGCCAATTGAGGAGAAAGGCGAACAGCACCACGGCAACGACCGCGATGGCCTCAAAGAGCACTCGCGTCACATTCTCAATCGAGGTCTCGATGAAGTTGGCCTGGCGGAAAAGGATGTTGTCCGCCTTGATACCTTTGGGAAGAGATTTGGTGAGCTCGGTGAGCGCGCTTTCGATTTCCTTGGTGAGACGGACCGTGTCGATCTCCGGCTGCTTCTCCACGGACATCACGACTGCCGGCGCTCCCATGTAGCCGGCATCGCCCCGCTTCATGCGCGCTGCGAAACTGACATCGGCGACTTGGCGCAGATGGATGGGACGATTGCCGGATTTGGCGACGACCAGGTTGCCAAGATCTTCGAGCTTCAGCGTCTTGCCGATATTCCGGATCAAGTACTCCTGCGCGTACTGCTCTGTGAAACCACCGCCGGTATTCACGCCAAACTGCGAGAGTGCTTTCTCGAGCTGCTCGTAGGTGATGTTGAAGGCGCGAAGTGCGGAGGGATTGGGCGACACACGGTATTGACGGACTTCGCCGCCCATCGGAATAACCTGCGCGACGCCCGGAATGGTCAACAGACGAGGACGGACCACAAAGTCTGCCACCTCGCGCACCTCCATGGGCGTGACGCCTTCCGGCGCTGTAAGCGCAATGAGAAGGATTTGGCCCATGATCGAATTGATGGGCCCCATCTGCGGGGTCGTGTTGGGCGGCAGCTGGGGCTGCACAAGCGCCAGGCGCTCTGCCACTTGCTGACGGTTGCGAAAGATTTCAGTACCCCAGGCAAATTCGACATAGACGATCGAAAGCCCAACACCGGAGACGGACCGCACGCGCGAGACATCCGGCAGCCCGTTCATCTGGGTTTCAATCAGATAGGTGACGCGCTGCTCGACCTCTTGCGGCGCGAGACCTTCAGCCTCCGTCATGATCGTAACGGTCGGGCAATTCAAATCGGGGAACACATCGACCGGCAGCTTTCGCGCTGTGAGAGTTCCGAACACGACGAGGACCAGGGCGGCCACCAGAATGAGCGTCCGGTTCTTGAGCGACTGGCTGACAATGAAAGTGAACATGGGGGCCGCTCCTAACGGATCTGGTTGAGGAGTTCGGCACCCTGGACGACGACGCGCTTACCTGCGGTCAGGCCGTCCAGCACAAGAACATATTCGGCATCGAGCGGTTCGGCCCGGACAATGCGCGGTTCAAAGCGCTCTGCAGCCGTATGCTCAAAAACAATGGTCTGTCCGTTGGCACTGCGAAGAACGCTCGTGCGGGGAACCGCAAGTCCGTTCACTTCCTCACCCGTCACTGCCATGACAGTGACGAGCTGGCCAACACGGAGTCCCTTCGGAGCACCTTCCACCGCAAAGTGTACAGGAATGGCCTGGCTGCGATCGGTGAGACCCGCCCCCTGGAATTTGAGTGTCAGCTTTGCACCTTCGCTGGTGCGAGCCGTCGCCGCTCCGGCATCAGGAAGAAGATTGAAGGTGAGGGCTTCGACCCAAAGCCGCTCGGGATCGACAATCTGAAAGACAACAGCGTTGGTTTCAGCAATTTGCCCGGCAACGGCATTAGACGAAGCAACGACGCCGGATACAGGGGCAATGAGCTTTTCGGACTCGCCGCGCGTGCGATCGAGGGCAGCGCGCCGCTCTCTGAGGCCCCTTAATTCCATTACCGCTTCATCCAGATTGACGCGCGTTGCAGCGCCCTTTTGAACGAGCAGCTCAAAACGAGCGACGCGCCTTTCAACGATGCTGATCTGTTGATCGATCTCGCCCGCCTTCTGGCGCATGTCGGAAACATCAATGGCCTGAAACGGCGGGGTCACAAACGCCAGGAGGTCTCCCGCTTTCACCACAGTGCCAAGCTTCGGAAACCCACCCGCCGGCGCCGAGAGCCGCCCGCTTACCGAAGCCTGAACAAATCCACTCGCGTTGGGATCGGGAATTATGCGGCCGGGGAGCTCCAGCACCTTTTGATGCGTGGACGCCTCGGTCATGCGAGTACGCATGGCGAGGATGCGCTGGATCGGCTTGGGCACCAGCAGCGTGCCATCGGCGAGGCGCTGAGAGATGTCGCTCGATATCGAGGGCGTTTTCTTTGTATCGCCGTGGTCCTCGCCTTCGTGTGCCTGCGCTGGGTCGGGCCCGAGACCAGCCAAACTCAGGAGGACGAGGAAGGAGAGAATTCTGCCGCGGCGTCCGGTGAAACGAGCGACTACGAAGCCAAGGACAAACGTGATGAGCGCCAGCAACCAAACGCCACTCGAAGTAATCTTGTCTTTGAGGTCATGCGCGAACGCCGGGGGGAAAAGGCTCCAACCCTGCCGCGAACCATCCCTTACACCCGGTACGGCCAGCGTGCTGGCGAGGATTTCAGACGTATCGCCATCGATAACCGTGAAAATCAGATCAACGCTGGCATCCTTCGCCCAAGGCGCGTCAAGCCGGTAGGTTCCATTGCTCTCCTTGGCTTCTTGCGGTCCGTTAGGCGTCTCCACGCTAATCTTCGCGTCGGTAACAGGTTCAGTGGTCTGAAAGCGATCGAGATAGATGACCAGTTCGCCATTCCGCATCAGGGCGACGAGCTCGAACGGTCCGGATATGGCTTCGAGACGTGGCGTCGTGCCGATTTGCACAGATGACTTCGGCTGGTCCGCATGATCGTGCCCTTCATGCGCGAGCGCGGGCACTGCCAGAAGCAGGATAGTAATGATGACCGCTTGGATAAGCGGAGAAAGACGTGTCATGGCAAAAGCCCTTGGTCGAGGTATGGAACAAGCGTGTTCCGACGCCCGCGCATAGCGGACCGCGGCGCGGAAACGCGTCCGCGCCTAGTTCAGACCAGGGATCTGGGAGGTTTGGATAGCGCGCCGGGAGTAATCCCTGCTCCTCGGCTTATAATGGGAGGAAACAGCGGCGGCTTTTCTGGTGCGGTGAAGGAGAGCGACGCTGGAAGTAGCGTGGGGCAACAATGCGCGCCCGCGCTCTGACAGCAGCCACCCGAACAATTTTTCAATTTATTGGCAGCCATGCCCGACGTCGCTTCGCTCGCGGACGACTGCTCGATGTCGACAGCTACGACTGTAGGCAGCCGGTGCGACGAATTCTTGTTAGAAGGCTCCGCAGTGGGAACGATCGACCGAACCGGCGTGGGCTTGGAAGAGGTATCAATGATGCCATGATCGTGCCCCGCGTGCGCAAGCGCTTGCGTCGGCGCGAGCACCACCAGCGCGAGCAGAAAGCTCGTGGCCAGGAAGGCCAGCCGTGGCAACAGGCGCGCGGTCATGGATCGCTTCGCGAGAGACATTTCGACGATTATATGGGACTTCCCACCATGGGAAGGTCAAGCACTGGATGGTAGCGAACAACGGGGGATTTTTGCTCCCGTTTTTGCCAAATTTGTGCCATGGAGGTCTTAGGCACGGGAAAGAACTGCCGGAATCTGGGCAACCAATTGATAAATCTAGGAAAGTTGTCGGAACGGCTCGGAACGGCTGTGAGCCGTTTCGGTAGCGACATATAACTATTTGATTTTATTATTGAAAATATGGTTGCGGGATAGGATTTGGGCGAAAGCATACCCCGATTGAGTTTGTGATGGTCGGGTAGCGACCAACCGATCAGCCACCGTGTGACTACTAAGTGCCAGGTTTGATCCGCAAAGTGCACAGGCCTACCAGGGCCGCGATGCTCAGAGCGGATGAGAAGACGAGCACACCCGCCCCGTAGCGTTCGATAAGAATGCCGAAAAGCAGCGGCGCCGCCGCCATCGCGACACGTGACGGCGCACCGAGCAGGCCGAGGCGGTAGCCGTAGTTTTCCGCACCGAACATGGAGAGTGGCACGGTCCCGCGCGCAATCGTGAGAACCCCGCTCCCTGCACCGTGCAGGACGGTAAATGCGCCCGACGCGGCACCGGCACCGAAGATAGCCAAAACCGCCGCTCCGATTGGATGCAGCGCAACCGAGAGGCGCGCGGAGACCATCGGATGAAAGCCTTTGAGCAAGGTCGCTTCCGCGATCCGGGCACCCACCTGCGCGGGACCGATCAAAGCACCGGCTGATACAGCCTGGACACTTGTTGCGCCCGCCGCCTCGAGCAGGCGTGGCAGGTGCACGGCCATGGCCGCAACGACCATCCACGAGGCAGCAAAAGCAAGGCCCAGCACGATCATCCGACGGTCAATTGGAACGTGCGGCTTTGCCTGGCTTTCGGTGGGGCCTGCGGTGTTGGAGGGTTTCGGCAGAAGAAAATAGTTCAGCGGCAATCCAAGGAGCAGATGAGCGACTGACCAGGCGAGGCATGTTTCTCGCCAGCCGAGCTTACTGGCACCCCATGCCGTTAGCGGCCATCCGATGGTGCTGGCAAACCCCGCCACCAGTGTGATGCCAGTGATCGCAGAGCGCGCATCCGTTCCGTAGATCCGCCCCAGTGTCGCGAATGCCGTGTCGTAGAGGCCGACACCCATCCCTAGACCCAAGATCAACCAGGCGAACCACAACATCGTTTGCGAATGTGCGAAGGCGAGAGCGGCGAGCCCGGCCGCAATGATGACATTGGAAGCGGCGAGCACTTCTCGTCCGCCTATCGCATCCACGGTCCGGCCGACGCGCGGGCCGACCATCGCGGCGACGACAAGCGAAGCCGAAAAAGCGGCGAAGAACCAAGTGCTGGACATGCCGAGCTCGTCGGAGATGCGGTCGGCGAGGATTGCCGGCAGATAGTAGGTCGATGCCCACGCGAGCGTTTGGGTCGTGCCCAATACGAGAACGACGCCCAACTTGTTTTCCTTGCGCTCCGGCAAGCTCATCTCTTCAGCGCCCGCCTTCTACGCAGCCAAGCGACTGCGTTCGCGTGATTGAGCGCCCTTGTACCAGCGGGACATCAGCTCGATAGCCATCCAGGTCGCGATCGAACAGCCTAGCATCGCATAAAGCGAGATTTGCCAGCCGAACCGGTCGACCAACAGGGCGAAGGCGGCTGGCGAGAAGGCGTTGACGAGGAGGATCGGCGTCGCGATCAGCCCAAGCACCGCGCCATAGCCCGTAGCGCCAAAGAGCGCGAGCGGAACAGCACCGCGAACGATAGTGATGACGCCTTGCGAGGCGCCCAGCAGCAGCGTGAAGGCGACGAGCAGCCAGAAATCGCCGCGCGCAAAGAAAAGCAGGAGCAACGAGGCCGGCACGACGCCGATAGCGATGCGCGCGATGGTCATCGCCTTGAGGTTGCGCCCGAAGAAAATCTCGACGACCCGGCCGGCGAACTGGCCATGCCCCTTGAGCGAGGCGACCCAGACTGCCGTTGCTCCAACAAGTCCCGCTGCTTCGAGCAGGGGCACGAGCTGCAACGATATGACGCCAAAAACGAACCCATTGAGCGACATGATGAGTGCAAAAAGGATCATGCCGACAATGCGCATGCGCCCTTCAAGCACGGGACCATCCAGCGAGATCGCGGTAGCCGTGGCGGCAGTCGTATCGTCCTTTGCGTCGCGTCGCGAGAGACCGATCCAGTTGAGGGGAAGACAGACGGCCAAATTGATTGCTGCGAAGACGATGAGCGTACCGCGCCACCCATAGGCCTCGTTCAAGTAGTGACCGATTACCCAGAACACAGTGGAAGCGTAGGCGCCGTAGAGGGTGAGATACGAGATGGCCTTGCGGCCGCGCGTTGGCGTGACCTGCACCAAGGCGGCGAACGCAGCGTCGTAGAGACAGAAGCGCATGCCGACGCCAAGCACCGCCCAGACCGCGAAATAGCTCGCCTGGTCATGCACCTGCGACAGCGCAAGGAGTCCTGCCGAGACTATGATCGTGCCGACGGTCATCACCGCGCGGGCGCCGATCCGGTCGATGAGGCGGCCGACCCAAGTCGAGATGAAGCCCATCACCAGCAGTGCGATGGTGAACCCCAGGAAGACCGTGCTCAGACTCCATCCTGTCTCGGCAACGATGGGCTTGGCCAGGACGCCGAGACAGTAGTAGCTCGTGCCCCACGCCGTGATCTGCGTAAGCCCAAGTGCGTTGACGGCAATGACCATGGGGTCAATCTGCCGTCCCGCTCGCTGTCGATCGCTCTGCGCGTGTTCTTGCACTTTGGCCACCGCCCTCACTGTCCCTTCGCTCTATCGCCCTCGAGTTCACGCGGCCGAATGAGCCAGAACGTGATGAGCGCGAGAGCCATCAGCATTGCCACCGAGAGGAACGATAGCCCCCACCCGATTTGCGACATTCCGCCGGACAGATCGAGCGTCCAGCCAATCAGCAACGGGCCGACAAAGCCTCCCGCATAGCCCAGCATGGAATGTACGGCGAGCGTCGCGCCTCGTCGCGAAGGCTCGGCTGTTCCAGCCGTGCCCGCCGTGAGGGATGAGGAGTCGAGCCAGATGACGATGCCGTAGATGGTGATAAGCACAGTAGCAACGGCGTAAGATGTGCTGCCGACAAAGCCAATGCTCCCTCCGATCAGGATGGACGCAAGCATGGCTGTCACGATCAGGCGTTTTCGACCGAAGCGAATGGCGGCTTCGTTGCCGGCAACGCTCGCGAAGGTGCCGATGAGCCCAAGCCCGGTAGCGACAATGGCCGGCGACAGCACGGAAGCTGCACTCGCGCCGGTCGTTATCGCGACGTAGCCAAGGAACGCGACACCCCAACCGCGCAACGCGCTCATCTCCAGCGTGTGGATGCAGTAGGCGATCGCATACGCCATCGCCGACCGGTTCCGGAACACGGGCCGGAAATCGTAGAGGCCTTGTCCGTCTTTGACCGGGGTGGCGCGCTCGGTTTGCGCAGGAACGATCAGCGCCACCGCGAGCCAAGCGACCGCGGCGCTCGTGGCGGCGGCAAAGAAGGCGGCGCGCCAGCCAGCAGCGGCAGCAATCAGGTCGCCACAAGCAAACGAAAGGGCGCCCGAAATGCCAATGCTCGCGGCATGACCGGCCGTGGCGCGCGACATCATCTTCGCGTCGACCCGATCAGCCAGGAGCTTGAGGCCCGTCATGTACGTGCCTGCCCAACCCATGCCGGTCAGCGCCCGCGTCGTGAGGGCGGACCAGAAACCGTCGGCAAACAGCGCGAACATCAGGTGACCGAGCACGTTCGCCGCCACGCCGAAAAGATAGACGCGCTTGGGATCCACGCGGTCCGTCAAAGTCACCAGCACGGGCACCGAAATCATGTAGGCGCCGTAAAAGCTGGCCGTAATCCAGCCCGCCTCGCTATTGGAGAGCTGCCAGAGCGGAATCATGCCGGGTAGCAACGCCGGCCAGAAGAAGGCACCGATCTGCACCAGCACTTGTGCGGCGCAGACGGCCGCGACCAGTCTGCTGGGCGATCGCGCGAACGTGGCAGAGCTGATGGCCATTGCGGGAACTCAAAGAGAGTGTCCGCTCAAGCTCATATCATATTTCCATCGTGCTAGAAATATAATTGACGACAGAACTGCACCATGCTAGGCAGATTGCATGAAGATCGATGAAGCAGCAGCGCGTCTTGAGGCCCTCGGCAATCCGACGCGGCTGAAGATCTACCGCATGCTGGTCCGCGCAGGCGATCCGGGTCTCTCCGTTGGCAAGCTGCAGAGCCGGCTATCCATCCCCGGGTCCACCCTTTCCCATCACTTGAAAACGCTGATCATCGTCGGGCTCGTCAGTCAGGAACGCGACGCGACCACACTGATCTGCCGCGCCAACTACCCGATGATGCGGGGGCTGGTGGAGTTCCTTGTGGCGGAGTGCTGCACGGAAGCCGACTGCGCCACGATCAGACAACAAGCTGACACCGCTGCCTAGCCAATTTACCTGCAACTTCGATATAACCGGAAGGATGGATGAAATGTCGAGCCCCGAAAAGACGGTGGCGATCATTGGTGGGGGACCGGTCGGACTCGCCGCGGCTGCGCACGCACTCGGCCGTGGCCTGAAGCCAGTCGTACTTGAGGCCGGCGATACGGTGGGTCATGCGGTGAGGGAATGGTCGCACGTACGCATGTTCTCCCCCTGGTCCTACAACGTCGACAAGGCGGCGGAGGCCCTGTTGCGGGAAGAGGGCTGGAACAGCCCGGAGCCGGACCGGTACCCAACGGGGGGTGAGCTTGTCGCGCAATATCTCGAACCCCTCGCCACCCGAACCAAGCTGAGCCAGCACATCCAGACCAACGCACGTGTCATTGCCGTGGGGCGCGTGGGGTTCGACAAGGTCAAGACGGCGGGCCGGGAAAACTCGTCTTTTGAAATCCGCTACCAGAACGGTAGGGGACCCTCCACGTTGCGCGCCGATGCCGTGATCGACGCCTCCGGTACTTGGGACACCCCCAATCCTGCCGGCGTCAACGGGCTTGAAGCGATTGGCGAGGCCGCCAACGCCAAGCGCATTGCCTATGGCATGCCTGATGTCCTCGGTGGTCAGCGCTCCCGCTACGCGAACAAGGTGGTCGCCGTTCTTGGTGCCGGCCACTCCGCTGTCAGCACCATCCTCGACTTGGCGCAGCTCAAGAGAGATGAACCGGCGACACAAATCATTTGGGTCCTGCGCGGAGACACGCCGGAAAAGTCGTTCGGTGGCGGCGCCAACGACAAGCTCTCTGCGCGCGGAGAGCTTGGCAAGGTCTTCGCCCAACTCGTTCAAGGCGGAAGCGTTCGTGTCGAAACCGCGTTCCGGCTGACGCACATCACGAGCGTTGGCGACAAGCTCAGACTAGGTGCTGGATCGGCTTGCTGCGGCCGTCATGTCGAGGCCGATGAGCTGATCGTCGCCACCGGCTTCCGGCCCGATTTGTCATTCCTGCGCGAGGTGCGCACTGCTCTTGATCCCGCGCTTGAGTGTCCACCCATTCTGGCGCCGCTTATCGACCCGAACCTGCACAGCTGCGGCACGGTGCGTCCGCATGGGGCTCGTGAGCTGGCACAGCCCGAGCCCGGCTTCTACTTCGCAGGCATGAAATCTTATGGCCGTGCTCCCACGTTCCTGATGATGACGGGTTACGAGCAAGTGCGCTCGATCGTCGCCGACATCGCCGGCGACAAGGCTGCAGCGGAACGTGTGGAGCTGGTGCTACCGGAGACCGGCGTGTGCAGCAGACCCGTCACGGTATCGGCCGAAGGTGAGGGTTGTTGCGGCGGTCCCGCCCCGGCTGGAGCGGATGCCTGCTGTCAGCAGGATGCGGACGCCAAGCAGGCCGGCGCCGGAGGCTGCGGTTGCAGTTAGCTCCCACAGGATAGGCCCCTGTTTGGGCTGCACACTCATTGGTGTGGCGGCCTTCACCTCCCACGGTCGCCTACCACCAGACGCACCGACGACCTGCATCGCACGGGGAGTTCGTGTCAGCAAGAGACCTGCTGGCGAGACCTTCCATACTCGGTATGATCGCCCATTACCGCAGCGTCGAAAGGTCAGCCGAATGCGCGCGACTATTAGGTCAGCCAAGCTGACCGACCAACGCGTCCTGTGTGATCTTTATCGTCAACTCAATCCGGCTGAAGCACCTTGGCCGTCAGATGCAGCCGCAGCCGACGCGCTGTCCAAGGTCCTTGAGCATGACGAGACTATTATCCTCATTTGCGAAGTCGCCGGAATCGCTGTCAGCACCTGTGTGCTTGTTGTTTGCCCCAATTTTTCGAGGCTAGGACGCCCCTTCGCGCTAATCGAAAATGTTGTCACTCATCGCGAACATAGGAAGCGCGGCTATGGTCGCCAAGTTGTTGAGCATGCGATTGAGATCGCCAGGCAACAGGGATGCTATAGGGTAACGCTGATGACCGGCTCTCGAAGAGAAGAGACCCTCCGCTTCTACGAGGCCGCAGGAATGCGCCGGAACACGAAGACGGCGTTTGAAATGAGATTCACTTAGCGACCGGTGCTGGTTCTGCGCCGGGTCGACGTTTCGCATCACGCGTGCGGTGGCTGCAGCAGCAGTGCTCCAGAGACGGAGCGGCCTGCTCATCCTTGCTGCATCGACAAGCGCGGGCCGTACCTCGAAACTATTCAAAGAGTTCGACCAGAGCATCGATCCTTGGTGAACTGGCTCCCTGCAACCGAACAGCCCTGTCTGCGTTCGATCCTGCCTCTTCGCAGGCGTGAACGCTGAGCCGCCTGCTCTCGGATGTGCACTGGACAACGGACGATAGTGTGCCCAATACAACAAACGGGCTGCGCCGCGAGTTCACTGCCGGCCGACTCGAGATTGGGTTGGGTGAATTGCCGGTGCGACAGAAATTCGGAGGAGGCGTGTGACAGCAGCAGGTGTGCGAAGCAGTGATTCCTTGGCGTCGTCTATGACCGAGCGGCGTGCGCTCGGCGTTGCTGCGGGCGCGCATGTCGTCCACGACGGGTATACCGATCTTCTGTATGTGCTGCTGCCGATCTGGCAAGCGGAGTTCGGGCTGGGGTATGCCGAGGTCGGTATGCTGCGTGGCGGCTACATGGCGACGATGTCTGCCTTGCAGATTCCGGCGTCGCTGCTGGCGGAACGCGTAAGCCCGATTGTGGTGTTAGCAGGTGGCACTCTATTGGCCGCCGTGTGCTTCCTTCTCGCCGGCGCGTCAACGGGCATTGTTGGCCTGCTCGCGGCATTGCTCCTGGGCGGCGTGGGCGCCAGCGTGCAACATCCCATCGCGTCGAGTATGGTTGCAAGGGCCTTCGATGGCGCACGGTCGCGCACGGCCCTCGGAGTTTACAACTTCACCGGCGATATCGGTAAGATGGCGTTGCCGGCGCTAACTGCCATTCTGCTGACCCTGATGACGTGGCGCTCAGCACTCTGGATCATAGCGGCCGTCGGAATTGTCACTGCAGTGCTGCTATTGGTTGTTGCGCCACGAGGCTCACCGCGGCAAAGCCGCTCAAGTGGTGAGACCTTCGATGGGGCTGGAGAGACCGGTGCCACTGCTGGCGATGGCAGGCCATCCACAAGCCGCGGCTTCCGCCTGCTGTTTTCGCTCTCCCTGATCGACAGCGCCGCACGCATGGGATTTCTCACCTTCCTGCCCTTTCTGCTGCAAGCAAAGGGAGCGTCGATTGCCCAAATCGGGCTGGCTTTGTCGCTCGTCTTTGCCGGGGGCGCAGCAGGAAAGCTGGTGTGCGGCTATTTGGGAGGCCGGCTCGGTGTCCTCACAACAGTGATCCTGACTGAGGGCCTCACCGCCGTTGGCATCATCGTTCTCCTCCCATTGCCGCTGGAAGCCGCGTTCTTCCTCTTGCCCGTAATTGGCGTTGGGCTCAATGGGACCTCGTCGGTCTTGTACGGCACCGTCCCCGAGTTGGTGTCGCCAGAGGCACAGACGCGGGCGTTTGGTGTCTTCTACACAGGGACTGCAGGCGCCTCCGCCCTGGCGCCTCCGATCATGGGTATGTTCGGTGACCGCTTCGGTGTGCCGAACACCATGGCAGGTATCGCGATCGGCGTGCTCACCACCATTCCACTGGCCGTGATGCTCAACCCGATACTGGCGCGCTCGGAGCAGAGATGATGAGCATCGCCTGCAGATCATGAGTCAAACTGCGATTTTGCCTCCACCCTTGCGGGTCACGACAACGATCGAGGGGCGGGGCGGGATGCCATCCTTGAAGTCTGGCCAGCGCGTGACGGGCTCTTCAAACCTGGCCGCCTCGGCGGTGGGGTCGCTCTCATCAGTCTCGCCCGGATGCTGCACGGCGAGGAATAGCGTCGTGTCATCCGGTGTGAATTCGGGCCCGCACATCTCCGCCCCGTGAGGGCAGCGAAAGAACAACTTCGAGGTTGCGCGCGCTGCGCCTTCAGTTTCCATGGCCCACAGGCCATCAGATCGGCCGGTACGTTTCGGGTAATTGCCGTCGGTGGAGATCCACAGTCTCCCCATCGAGTCCACGGCGCAATTGTCGGGCATGCCGAACCACCCGTCTTTGGATGTGTTCGGGTTGAAAGTGGCGCCGACAGCAGCAATCGACGGGTCCCCGCACTTGACCAAAATTTCCCATCGGAATTTTGTCGAAGCGTGATCGTTCCCGTCTGGAATGATTTCAATGATATGGCCAAATCGATTGTCGGCCCTTGGGTTGGCGGCATCGACCTGGTCCGCCTTGCGCTGACTGTTGTTGGTCAGCATCACGTAGACCTTGTTGGTCTTCGGATTGGCCTCAACGTCCTCAGGCCGGTCCATCTTCGTGGCTCCGAGCAGGTCCGCGGCCGTGCGCACCTCGATGACAACGTCGCCCTGGCTCTTAAAGCCATTGGCGTCGGTCAAAGGTCCCTGGCCGTGGACGAGGGCCAGCCACTCTCCCGTCCCATCCGCATTGAATTTCGCGACATAAGTGGTGCCGGTGTCGAGCAAGTTCATGTTCGCAGCGCGATTGCTCGGATCGAAACGGCCCTCCGTCACGAATTTGTAGACGTACTCAAAACGCTGATCGTCGCCTGAGTAGATGGCATAGCGACCATCCTTGTTGAGGATCCCGGCAGCACCCTCTCGTTTGAAGCGACCGAGTGCGGTGCGCTTCACTGGTGTCGATGTCGGGTCGAACGGGTCGATCTCGACCGTCCAGCCGAAGCGGTTGGCTTCGTTGGGCTCCTTGGCGATGTTGAAGCGATCGAAGTAGTCCCCCCAATTGTACCAGCGTCCGGGAATGCCCATCCGCTTGTAGTTGCGTGCCTCCGTGTGGTCGGCGCCAAGCTCGCCGGTAAAGTAGCCATTGATGTTTTCCTCGCATGTCAACCACGTGCCCCATGGCGTGCGGCCACCGGCGCAATTATTGAGCATGCCGAGAACCTTGCTGCCGGTCGGGTCGGCACCTGTCTTCAGTCTTTCGTGACCCGACGCAGGGCCTGAGATGCGCATCTCTGTCTCACCGGTGATGCGGCGCGCGTATTTCGAATTGGCCACGACCGCCCATTTGCCGGCGGTCTTTCTCACCTCCAGCACCGACCCGCCGTGCGCCATCATTTCGACCTCGGCGATTTCCTTGGTCATCTTGGAGAACGGTGTCGTGCTGCCGCGGCGCGCATCCTGCCGACCGAGACCTGGGAACATCAGCTCTTCGTTGGTGTACTCGTGATTGACACAGAGCAGGCCATGCTCGGAAGGGTTGGGTGTGCCGGGCAGCGGGAAGTAACCGAGATAGTCGTTGTTGTAGCCAAACTGCTTCGCTTGCCCGTCCTTCGTCAGCTTGCTGGGATCGAAGGCAGGCGCTCCAGGCAAGACTGGATCGCCCCATCTGATGAGGATATCGGCATCGTAGCCTTCGGCGACGTAGTGCTTGTCATCGACGCCAGAGAGCACTTCCTTGAAGCTGAACGAGGGCGTGGTGTTCGCTTCTTGCGCGCTCGCCGTCTCGGTGGCGAGCAAGGCCAACGGCGAGACCGTGGCGGTCATCGCGGAAACGGCAAGGATACCCTTCGCGAGGTCGCGCCGCGAGAGACGCTCGACAATGACGTCTCCCATCGTTGAGTTGGCGCTGGCGTTCGTGCTGGTGTTCTCGGCCTCCTCGAATTGCACCGACAGCGGGGATCGAGACAGGTCGTTCATGTGCGCCTCCCCTTGGCTCTTGTAGCTTTCGGCCATTCTCCATTAGAGCACACTTGCCTGCCACGCCACGCGATTTGCGATGGCAAAGATCTGGTGGAGCGCTGCAGGAGGGCAGGTGTCGCAGATCTGGCAAGTAGGCTAAGAGCTTGCCCCGTGGATTCTGCCGCGGGAGACAGCCAGATGGGCACAATTTGGGAAGCGGTAGGGAGATTCTTCGGTCAATCGCAGAATGAACGGTTTGCGCAACTGCTGCTCCAGCTTGCCGAAACGGCGGTCGCGTGCGCAGCTCACTTCCGTCAGACTGGTGGAGAAGACCTGGCCGGCATCATCGACTACGAGCATCGCGGTGACGCGATCGTCGATGACATCCACGAGCTTCTGGACAACGTCTTTATCCTCCGTTTCGACATTGCCGATTGCATGCGACTGACCGACGACCTCGACAATGTGATCGACGGCATGCGCAAAGTCGCCATCCACATCGATATCTACCGACCCGTCGTTCTCCCGCTGCGGCCAGACGCGCTCGAACTGTTTGCCATCGGCGAGCGGATGATGGCGGGCGTCCAAGAGCTGGTCGCGATGCTCTCCGAGCCGAAGCTGTCGCTCGCTCGCGTACGGGACCGTGCACGAACAATCGACGAGGCGAAGCCGAAGCCGACAAGCTTGTCGCTACCGCAGAACGAAAGCTCGTCGCGCAGTACAGCCCGCCGGGCGCCAACCGCCTCGAGTTCATTGCCTGGGACAAGCTCTACCAGCTGCTCGAGCAAATGACGGACGAAGCCAACCACTGCGGCAAGCTCATCTTGTCGCTGGCTCGCAAGGAGGCTTGATGAGCCTTCTGACGGTTGCGCTCATCGTCGCGCTGACCACGGTCCTTGCAGCCGAGTTCGTCAACGGCTGGACGGATGCTCCAAACGTCATCGCCACAGTGGTGTCGACCGGCGTGCTCTCACCGCGCCTCGCTGTGATCATGGCCGTCGTCTTCAATGTGCTCGGCGCTATGGGCGGAACCGCCGTGGCCGCCACGGTCGGCAGAGGGATCGTGGAACCATCCGCGATGACCCTGCCCGCCATCACGGCCGCAATGCTCAGCATCATCGCTTGGGGTACGATCGCGGCTCGGCTGGGTATACCTGTCAGCAAATCGCACGCGCTGCTTGCAGGACTCGCTGGTGCGGGACTAGCCGGTGGCGGGTGGTCCGCGCTGCAATGGAGCGGCTGGCAGAAAGTCGGCATTGGACTGATCTGTTCGTTGGGCCTCGGCTTCTGCGGGGCTCTTCTCATCGGCAAGCTTGTGGTCGCGTTGGCCGGCCATGCGCGGCCGGTGCCGGCAAAGCGCACCTTCGATCGGCTGCAGCTCCTTTCGGCAGCCTTCATGGCGTTCAATCACGGCCTCAATGACGGGCAGAAGTTCATGGGTGTCTTTGCTCTCACGATGCTGGCGGGCGGCGCAACGACCGTGTTCGAGATCCCATTCTGGATCGTGCTCGTTTGCGCCCTGACGATGGGCATAGGCACAAGCTTCGGCGGCTGGCGGATCATCGCGACAGTTGGGATGAAGATGGCGCGCCTCACCTCATGGCAGGGCTTCGCGGCGCAGACATCGGCCGCGTTCACAATCTTTGGTGCGTCGCAGTTCGGCATTCCCCTGAGCACGACGCACACCATCACGACCGCGATCGTCGGAGCGAGCGCATCAGTGCGAACTTACGACGTGAGGTGGGGGGTCTTGCGCCGCATCGTTCTGGCTTGGTGCGTCACGTTTCCGTTCTGCGCGCTTTTGGCTTTTGCGGCAGCGCTCGTCGCCAACCGGCTCCTTGGGTGAAAACGGCTTGTGGGGTAAGGCGAAGCACTCCACATTGAGGCAATGGAATTTGCTCGACAAGTCGCCGCCTTGCCCATGCGGCGCAATCCTGACGGCTCCCTGAGCGTACTGCTCGTGACGTCCCGGCAGACGCGACGCTGGGTGATCCCGAAGGGTTGGCCATGGCCCGACCGCGAGGACCATGTGGCGGCCGCAGAGGAAGCGCGCGAGGAGGCAGGCGTTGTAGGCCTGGCGCTCGCTGAAAGCATTGGCTCTTATACCTACCGCAAGAGCCATCCGGCCGGACCGATCGCTGTCCGCGTTCACGTCTACCTCCTCGAGGTGACCGAGGAACTCGACAGCTGGCCCGAGTGCGATCAGCGAAAGCGTGCGTGGTTCGAGCTGGTGGATGCAGTTGCCAAGGTTGAGGAACCCGAATTGCGTGACCTCTTCCGACAAACGGGCGATCGACATGAACTCCAAGCCGATGGCCTCAGTGGTCAAGGATGATCACCGAGGCCGATATTGACTGCCGTCTGGCAACGGCCGAAGAGGTGATCTTGGAGGCCGGCAGGCGTGCACTTAGCTTCTTCGGGGACCGTACACGCCTTGTGGTCGAGTCCAAGGGGCAGCAGGATTTTGTAACGCGGGCCGACCGGGAAACCGAGGAGCGGATTGTCGCTCGGTTGAGGGCGGAATTCCCAGCAGACGGCGTCCTTGGTGAAGAAGGTGGCACCCAGGCCCAAGGCGTAGCAACCTGGATCATCGATCCGATCGACGGCACTGATAACTTTCTGCGTGGGCTGCCGCTTTGGTGTATCTCCATTGCGCTTGTTGCGGATGGGGACGTTAAGCTTGGTCTGATCCATCAGCCAACGTCTAGCGAGCTGTTCAAGGCGCGGCGGTGGTGCGTGGTGCAATGGCCGACGCATGCACACAAGTCGTGTTGTTGATCCCAAATTGGCGCGGATCATGCTCGGCTTCACCCATAAGTTCGGCCGGGATACACGTCGTCATGTCCGCGTGATCGAGCGGCTCCTCGAGTCTTATTGCGAATACAGCCGCTATGGCTCCGGCGCCCTGGGACTGGCCTACTTGGCCGACGGGCGCTTCGAGGGTTATTGGGAGGCTCACATCAATTCCTGGGACGTGCTTGCGGGTATGTTGATGGTCCAGGAAGCCGGCGGTCGCACGAGCGACTTCCTCGCCAACAATGGCTGATGGATGGGAACGAAATGCTGGCGGCTACGCCCGCGCTATGGGACTTCCTGAGCGCCGCGGTTCGAAGTTAGGGCAAGCAAACACGCGCCACCTCAAACACCTCCGTCCAAGGGTGTTGCACCCCTAACGCTGCTCATCGAAGTCGAAAACAAGCTGCACGCGCTCGCCCGCAAAGCGCACACGCTTGCAGTTTATCGGCACGCCGTTGGCATCCGCGTCGATGCTCTGAGCCACCAGGACCGGCCGCGTGCGCAACTGCCTCAACAGCTTTGCATCAGCGGCCGATGGCAATTCGGACGTGACCTTCGTCTGACTGCGCCGATAGTCCACCACTCCGAAGTGCTTCATCACCTTCGTGATTGAAAGCTCATGCTCGTAGCGATCGAGCAGGCCCGGGAAACGATCAGCGGGAAAGAAGTTCGTGGACACGCTGATTGGTATGCCGTCGGCCTCGCCGACCGTTTCGAGTACATAAACACGAGACTTCGCCTTGATCTCCAGGAGCTTCGCAATTTCAGCCGGCACGTCGACCTCGCGGCGATCGATGATGCGATGTCCAGGTTCCTTCCTTTGCTGAGCGAGGTTGGCGCTGAAGCTTGTGCGCTTGCCCACGGGATAGCTGATCAGCGCGTCCTCCACGAATGTACCGTGGCCGCGCTCCACTCTCACGAATCCGCGCTGGGAGAGCTCTGCGACCGTGCGCCTGGCGGTATGACGATGCACGCCGAAGCGGCCCGCTATTTCAGCCTCGGTCAAGAACCGGCCGCCCGGCTTGAACGAGCCATCGCGAATCTCACCTTCCAGCGTTTCGACGATCCGGCGCCAGCGTGCGACGCCGGCATCGTGCTGCATGTCCATCCTAGATCCTCCGCAATATTGGGGCGGTCGTACACCGATTTGTCTCACTTGACCACGCATCTTCCATATGTCTATATGTATAGACGTCTAGGCAGGAGGATCAAGTGAGCGAACCAAGCGAAGTCGCCCTCACAGCGCCGCGCCAGCATTGGCTGGCTATACTCGCGCGGGCCGACCTGCGGGAGCTCCAGGATGCCTGGGTCAACCATGCGGGCAATGCGGGCTATCGCTTTCTGCGCAAGCCGGAGATCGGTCTGGTGATGGCGCGGGGCCGTGCCGGGGGCACAGGGCAGCCCTTCAACCTCGGCGAGATGACCGTGACGCGGTGCGCAGTGCAGCTCGCCGACTCGGATGTCGTCGGTTTCGGCTACGTCGGCGGCCGCAGCCCGCAGCGAGCGGAGCTTGTCGCAGCGTTCGATGCTCTTCTGCAGGTGACTAGGCTCCGGGCACGACTGCAGAGCCAAGTCATCGAACCTCTCGCCCGGCGCCAGCATGGTCGGCGCGAGAAAGCTGCAAGCAAGATCGCCCAGACACGAGTTGAGTTCTTCACGATGGTACGCGGAGGCTGACTTGAGCACTGCAGATTTTACTTCGTCGATCTCGGCAACGCACTACGCCGGCTTCAGTGATCCGGTCAGGGAGGCAAGCCGAGTATTCCGCGTGCTCTTGGAAGCGATGGCGCATCCTGGACGCATCTGCAAAGTCGATCGAGATCTTCAGCCGATCGGCAACGTGCACACCGCTACGCTGGCTGCGCTTCTGACGCTCGCGGACGCAGACACGCCGGTTTGCCTCGTTGGTCATGCAGGTGCTGAGTTCCCCAGCTACCTTCGGTTTCATTGCGGGTGTCCGATCGCCAGCGATCCGAACGATGCCGCGTTCGGTCTCATCACTGACCCGACGCTCGTAAGGAAGGCCTTCGATTTCCCGATCGGCACTGATGAGTATCCCGACACTTCGGCCACCGTCATCGTGCAGGTGAAGAATCTCGTCGGGGGAGCCAGGCAGACGATCAAAGGCCCCGGAATCAAATCGGCGGCCAAGCTTGCTCCGACAGTTGACGCTGGCTTTTGGGCCGCCTGGCGCGCCAATACGCAGCTCTACCCGTGCGGCATCGATATCATCTTCACGAGCGAGAGCGACGTCGTTGCGCTCCCACGTTCATGCCGGCTCGAGGGTTAGCACATGTATGTTGCGGTCAAGGGTGGCGAGCGAGCCATTGCCAATGCTCATGCGCTCCTGGAAGAGCGTCGGCGCGGTGATCCGGCGCTACCGGAGATCACCCTGGAGCAGATTTCAGGACAGTTGTCACTCGCCGTCGATCGCGTGATGGCGGAAGGCTCGATCTATGATCGCGAGCTGGCTGCGCTGGCCATCAAGCAGGCGCAAGGCGATCTGATCGAAGCTGTGTTCCTGTTGCGTGCATACCGCACGACGCTGCCGCGCTTTTGCGCCAGCCGGCCGATCGAGACGGCAAGGATGTTCGTCCAACGTCGCGTTTCGGCAGCGTTCAAGGATATGCCGGGAGGCCAGATCCTCGGTCCCACGTTCGACTATACACATCGCTTGTTCGACTTCTCGCTCGGCAAGTCGGAGGATCAACGCACCAAGCCGGCCAGTAGCGGAAGCAGTAGCGACGAGAGTGGACGCGAGCCACAAACGGGGCCAGTTCCCCGAGTTGTCGACATCCTCAATCGCGAGGGTCTGATCGAGAGCGTCCCTCGGCATGAACATGCCCCAGTCGGTGATCTCACGCGCGAACCCTTGAAGTTCCCGGCGTCGCGCGATGTCCGACTGCAGAACCTGGCGCGCGGCAACGAAGGGTTCGTCCTGGCGCTCGGCTACTCGACCCAGCGCGGCTATGGCAACAACCATCCCTTCGTCGGCGAGGTTCGCGTTGGCGAGGCCGAGGTCGTCATCGCGCCGGAGGACGTCGGATTTCCGATCTCGATTGCCGATATCCAGGTCACCGAATGCGAGATGATCAACAAGTTCCACGGCAGTGAGACCGAGGCGCCCAAGTTCACGCGGGGCTATGGCCTGGCCTTCGGCACGAACGAGCGCAAGGCTATGGCCATGTCGCTGGTCGACCGCGCATTGCGAGCCCGCGAGCTCGGCGAGGTGCCGATGGGACCGGCACAAGACGAGGAGTTCGTGCTGTCACACACCGACAGCATCGAGGCCACCGGCTTCGTCGAGCACCTGAAGCTTCCCCACTACGTCGACTTCCAGGCTGAGCTGCAGCTTGTCCGCCAGCTTCAAAAGGAGCACGCGGCAACGGCAAAGGAGGCCGCGGAATGAATGCCCCCATTTCCGACGTCAGCGATGGCGACGGCTTCGAGTACAACTTTGCGTATCTCGACGAGCAGACCAAGCGCTCCATTCGCCGCATCATCCTGAAGGCGATCGCCGTCCCCGGCTACCAGGTGCCGTTCGGCAGCCGGGAGATGCCGCTCCCCTATGGCTGGGGCACGGGCGGAATCCAGATCACGTCCAGCATTCTCATGCGGTCGGATGTCCTCAAGGTGATCGACCAGGGAGCCGACGACACGACAAATGCCGTCAGCATCCGCAATTTCTTCGCGCGTGTCGCCGGTGTCGCCACGACCGAGAAGACCTCGGAAGCCTCGATCATCCAGACCCGGCATCGTATTCCCGACACGTCGCTCAGTGCTGGGCAAATCATGGTCTTCCAGGTGCCGATCCCCGAGCCGATGCGGCGGCTCGAGCCGCGCGAGACCGAAACGCGCAAAATGCACGCGCTCAAGGAGTACGGGCTCATCCAGGTGAAGCTATATGAGGACATTGCCCATTGGGGCCACATCGCCACGACCTACGCCTACCCCGTGATGGTGAATGGTCGCCACGTCATGACGCCATCACCGATCCCGAAATGGGACAACCCCAAGCTTCACCAGTCGGAAGCTATCTCGATCTTCTGCGCGGGCCGGGAGAAGCGCATCTACGCCGTACCGCCTTTCACCGACGTCAAGAGCCTGGATTTCGAGGATCATCCTTTCCGGCTGCAAGCTTTCACGCACTCCTGCGCGCTGTGCGGATCCGACCAGAGCTATCTCGACGAGGTCATAATCGACGATGCGGGCAAGCGCCTGTACGTCTGCTCCGATACGGACTTCTGCGGGCAACGGGTCGCGTCCGGGTATGATCCCGATGCGCTCGCCGCAACGAAAGACAGCGCGCCATGAGCCTACCTGAAGAGCATCTTCTGAGGGTCGAGGGCCTGACCAAGCTCTACGGCCGCAACGTCGGATTCGGCAACGTTACTTTCGATCTATGGGCAGGCGAGGTGCTGTGCATCGTTGGAGAATCGGGCTCCGGCAAGACGACGCTGCTCAATTGCCTGAACTGCACGCAGGCTCCGACGTCCGGCAGAATTCTCTATCACACCCGACACGCCGGCATGGCTGACGTCACGGCGATGAGCGATGCGCAGAAGCGCCTGCTGGTGCGCACCGATTGGGGCATCGTCCATCAAAACCCGCGCGACGGGCTGCGCATGGGCGTCAGCGCCGGCGCGAACGTCGGCGAGCGGCTGATGGCCGTCGGCGACCGTCACTACGGCCACATCCGTGCCGAGGCGACGGGGTGGCTAAGCCGCGTGGAGATCGACGTCGGCCGAATCGACGATCTGCCGAGCGCGTTCTCGGGCGGCATGCAGCAGCGGCTGCAAATCGCACGCAATCTCGTCACCAAACCGCGCCTCGTGTTCATGGACGAGCCGACAGGCGGACTCGATGTGTCGGTGCAGGCCCGCCTTCTTGATCTCTTGCGCGCGCTCGTGCGGGATCTGCGGCTCGCCGCCATCATCGTTACCCACGACCTCGCCGTCGCCCGAGTGCTGGCCCATCGCATGTTCGTCATGCGGCGGGGCGAGATCGTCGAGAGTGGCTTGACGGATCAGGTTCTCGACGACCCTCAGCACCCCTACACGCAACTTCTCGTCTCCTCAATCTTGCAGACCTGAACCCTTGGTGTTCTCCATGATGCGCGTCAGAGACCTCAGCAAGTCGTTCACTCTGCACGAGCAGGGCGGTGTGGTCTTGCCAGTGCTGGACAATGTCAACCTCGACATCGAGCCAGGTGAATGCGTCGTACTGCATGGCGTGTCCGGTTCCGGAAAAAGCACACTGTTGCGTTCCATGTACGCCAACTACAAGCCGCAGGCTGGGAGCATCAAGGTCCGCCATGACGGCGCTTGGGTTGACATCCTGTCGGCAACACCGCGCATCGTGCTCGATGTGCGCAAACGCACGCTCGGCTATGTCAGTCAATTCCTGCGCGTCATCCCGCGCGTGCCGTCACTCGAGGTCGTTGCTGAACCGCTACGCAATCTTGGCATCGACGCAGATTCCGCGCGCACTCGCGCCGCTGCCATGCTGAAACGATTGAACATACCCGAGCGGCTCTGGTCTCTCGCGCCAGCGACTTTCTCCGGTGGCGAACAGCAGCGTGTCAACATCGCACGCGGCTTCATCGCCCAATCCCCAATCATGCTGCTCGACGAACCGACGGCATCTCTCGACGCCGAAAACAGGGCTGCCGTCATCGCACTGATCGAGGATGCCAAGGCGCGCGGCACGGCCATCATTGGGATCTTTCACGACGAGGATGTTCGCCAGCGCGTCGGCACGCGCTTCTTCAACGTCGCCCAGGCGAAGCCGGCATGACAATGTCCGAGATGGTCATCACAAATGCCAGGGTCGTCACTCCCGGCGACGTCATGGTCGGAACCGTCCTCGTGAAGGACGGCGTCATGACGGACGTGACATCGGGTCATAGCCGGCTGGCTTCGGCGATCAATTTGGAAGGCGACTACCTGGTTCCCGGCCTGGTCGAGATCCACACCGACAACCTCGAGCACAATGTCATGCCGCGTCCAGCCGTGCTGTGGCCGGTCGCGGAATCCATCATCGCGCACGACGCGCAGATGGCAGTCTCGGGCGTGACCACCGTGTTTGATGCACTGACCGTAGGCGGGACGCAGCGCAACGCGTTCCGCTCGCAACTGCTGCCTAAGGCGGCGGCTTTCATCACGGAGGCAATTGGTCAAAATCGCATGCGCGCAGAGCACTATCTGCACCTGCGCTGCGAAATCAGCGCGGCCGACATGATGGAGCTGCTGGAACCGATCGCCGGAAACGCGCGTGTGCGACTGGTGTCGATCATGGACCACACCCCCGGACAGAGGCAGTGGATCGATGTTGAAAAATATCGCTATCGCAACAAGACCCGACTGGGGTTGAGCGACGCCGAGGCAGATTCATCGGTGCAGCGGAAGTTCGAAGAGCAAGTGCGCTATGCCGAAAGCAATCGCAAGGTGGTCTTGGAGATGCTCAGGCATCGGCCGCTGCCGCTCGCAAGCCATGACGACACGACCGAGGCCGACGTTGACGGTGCCGTGGGAATGGGCGCCACGATCAGCGAGTTTCCGACAACCGAGGTTGCCGCTGCGGCTGCACGTGTGAAAGGTCTGAGCATCGTCATGGGCGCCCCGAACATCGTGCTCGGCGGATCGCATTCCGGAAACGTCTCGGCTGCGCATCTCGCCTCGAAAGGAGAGCTCGATATCCTGTCCTCCGACTACGTGCCCGCGAGCCTGGTCCAAGCGTGCTGGATCCTGCATCGCGATCTGTCCATACCCCTGCACACCACCGTCGGCATGGTGACGCGCAACCCGGCCCGCTCCGTCGGCCTCACTGATCGCGGTAGCATTGCCATTGGACAGCGCGCCGATCTCGTTCAAATACAAGTGACGGCTGACGGGCTTCCGGTTGTTCGTGCGGCCTGGCGCGCCGGACAGCGCATCGCGTAAGCAAGAGCCGGCAATCATGCGCTATGCCATCTACTATGTTCCACCCCGCGACACACCGCTCGCAGACTTCGGGGCGGCGATCCTGGCCTACGACGTGCAAAGCGGTAGTGCCCGAGAGCGGCTTGTCGTCCCGGGTATCGCCGAGAGCCGGCTTGTCAGCATGACCCATCGGGCTGCCCGATACGGTTTTCACGCCACGCTCAAGGCGCCGTTCAGGCTTGCTGCCGGCCGCTCCCGGATCGATGTGCTGAAGCTTGCTGCCGACACTGCCGACCGCTGCTACCCGGTCGAGATCTCCGGTCTCGAGTTAGCGATGCTCGGCAACTTCGCCGCCCTGAGGCCGCAGCAAGCCTGCCCCGAGCTCGACGCGATCGCTGCTACATTCGTCCGCGACCTCGATCCTCTGCGGGTGGTCGAGGCTCGAGACGAGGCTAGGTGGCCGCCGGGCAAGCTATCGGCCCGACAAGGCGCGCGGCTCGAGGCGTGGGGCTATCCCTACGTGTTCGACGAGTACCGATTTCACATGACGTTGACAGATGCACTCAATGCCGTTGAAGCAGTGGAAATCTCTCGCGCACTGAAACTGGCTGCGACCGACGTCACCAGCATACCCCTCACAATCGATGCGGTGACGGTGGTGGAGGAGATCAATCCAACGGCGCCATTCAGAGCTATCGCGCGTTTCCGCCTCCGCGGTCTTCGCTCGGCGCACTGACGAGGCTTCTCCCGGCCGTCAGGGACACCTCGCGGCAAGGATCACCTCGGCGAACCGGCAGGCGGATTCGGGAAGTGGCAAGTTGTTCGAGAAAGGTAGGACATCGTCACCGTCTGGTGCGAACTGGGCAAACCTCTGAAGCCGCGTCTCGATCTCTGCGCCGCTCTCTCTGCCGCGCGCCGATAGTCGCAACTGCACGACGTGCATTGGTGCCGTGACATGGACGATGCGCAAGCGAAGGAAGTGCGCGCGAGCGTGGGCAATCACCGAGCGTGAGGTGTTTACCAGCACGTGCAATCCGGTGCTCAGGTCATCCCGTACAACTGAGGGAATGCCGTAGCGAAGCCCGTGGGCGGTCCAATTCATGTCCAGAAAACCCCGTGCGGCGGCCTCCTCGAAATCGGCGCAGCTTACGGGAATGTGATCTTCGCCGCGATCTGCCGGCGTCGTTATCCAGCGGCGAGGAAATGCGAAGCCATGCGGCGCAAGGAGTGGACGTGCCGTCTGGATCAGCGTGTCTTTGCCCACCCCACTCGGGCCGACCACCAAGAATAACGTCCCTTCCGTTGACATGCGATCGCCAATGTGTCCAGATGTCTATACGTCTAAGCTATCAGGTATCAGCGTTCGGTGGAAGATTGAATGACGACCACGCAGGCGAAGATTGCTGTCACGGTTCGAGACTTGCAAGACGCCGATTTGCCCGGCATACAGGCGATCTACGCGCATCATGTCTTGCACGGTCTCGCCTCGTTCGAGGAGGTCCCACCGTCTCTCGATGAGATGGCGGACCGTCGCCGCCGCGTGTTGGCCCGGGAATTGCCATACGTCGTCGCGGAGGCCGACGGCGCCGTGCTGGGGTACGCTTACGCCAATCACTATCGCCCGCGCTCCGCCTACCGTTTCACGCTCGAAGATTCGGTCTACATCGCCAATGACGCGGTTGGCCATGGGGTCGGCCGCCAGCTGTTGGATCACATCCTCCAGCGCTCCACGGCGCTGGGCTACCGCCAGATGATTGCCATCATCGGCGACAGCGGTCACAAGGCGTCGATTGGGCTGCATGAGCAGGCCGGCTTCCAGCGCATCGGCATTTTCCCTTCTGTCGGCTTCAAGTTCGGCCGCTGGGTCGACAGCGTTCTCATGCAGCGCTCGCTCGGACCCGGAGACGCTGCTGCCCCCGTCGAGATGCGAAGGCCTTGACGATTGGACCGCCCGAGAAGGGAGCGTCGCATGCCACTAGGGCTTCGTGGTGCAAATGAGCCCGCCGTGGATGCCTGGGCTCCAGCGCCGCGCGGATTGATTGCGCCTTTCGTCGTCATGGATGTCGTCGCGAGCGCAAACCGCTTGGCCGCTGAAGGTCGCGATATCCTGCATCTGGAAGTGGGTCAACCCGGCGCGTCGGCGCCTCTGCCAGCTATCGCGGCAGCGCGCACGAAGCTCGACAACGATCGTCTCGGCTATACCGATAGCGTCGGTATTCCCGCGCTGAGGGAAGCCATCGTGGCATTCTATCGGCAGAGATACTCCATCATGATCGACCCAGGATGCGTGGTGGTGACCACGGGCTCGTCAGCTGGCTTCCTACTCGCTTTCCTCTCTGCATTCTCGCCGGGCGATCGGATCGGCGTGCCCAATCCAGGCTACCCCGCCTACCGCAACATGCTGTCCGCACTATCCTTGCAGCCGGTGCTCATCCCGGCGGGTGCGCAGCAGGGATACCGCATCACCCTGGAGGCTCTTGATGCCGCTGGACCGCTCAGAGGAACTCTTGATTGCCAGCCCCAACAACCCAACCGGCGCGATGCTCTTGCCTCAAGAGATTGACGCGCTCGCACTATGGTGCGAGGTCCGTTCCGTTCGCCTGGTATCGGACGAAATCTATCACGGCCTGGTGTTCGACAAAGAGTGCATTGCGGCTAGCCGGGCCTCGAGACGGGCCATCGTTGTCAACTCATTCTCGAAATACTTCTGCATGACGGGCTGGCGCATTGGCTGGCTGATCGTGCCAGAGGAGTTGCTGCGGTCAGTCGAATGTCTCGCCCAGAATTTTCACATCTCGCCGCCCGCGATCTCGCAGCATGCCGCACTGGCCGCACTCGATGCGCCTGGCGAGGCCGAGCGGCAGGTTACGATCTATCGCACGAACCGGGACACCCTCCTGCGAGGACTGCCCCGTGCCCTGTTTTCCAGCTTCGCGCCGGCGGACGGTGCCTTCTACCTCTATGGCGAGATCGCCAAGGGCCTGCCCGACAGCGCCGAGCTTTGTGAGCGGCTCCTGCTCCAGCTGGGCGTCGCTTGCACGCCGGGCGTCGATTTCGACCCAGTGCATGGTCGGCGCTTCGTCCGGTTCAGCTATGCCGGAGCAGAAAGCGAGATCGAGGAAGCGGTGAGGCGACTCAGGGATTGGCGACCATGAATGACCGGCATCGGTCTGAGCTTAGCGTTGGCTTGGCCGCGCGAAAGGGTGCCGGCGAGGCTGCGACACGAGCATTTGACAGTTGGTTGTCACTGAGGCTCGAAGGAGCCTCTGTCGTGGAGACTGCTGCTGTTCCCCACGGGCGTCGCTGGGGTCTACGCGCCTGAACCGAAAGACCGAGAATGTCGGCAACCCTTATTTTCCTGCACCTTGCACGTTACGTCGCCCTGCTGCTTTGGGGCATGCACATGGTGCATTCCGGCATCGTGCGCGCCTTCGGCGACAACTTGCGGCAAGCCCTTGGCATCGGTCTCAAGAACCGCTGGAAAGCCTTTCTGGCGGGTGTCGGCATCACGGCGCTGCTGCAAAGCAGCACGGCTACTGCATTGATGTCGACGAGCTTCATAGCAGGCGGTTTCATTACCTTGGTGCCGGCACTCGCCGTCACGCTCGGCGCCAATGTGGGAACAACACTCATTGTCCAGATCCTGACATTTAACGTCGCCGCAGCGGCGCCCGTCTTTGTCTTGGCCGGCCTGATTGCGTTCAACCGCGGCGCCAAGACGCGAACGCGGGATCTTGGCCGCGTTGCGATTGGCATCGGCCTCATCTTGCTGGCGCTGCATCTGATCATCGCCACTATCCAGCCGGTGGAGCAGGCCAAGACGCTGCGTGAGTTCTTCGCAATGGTGTCGGGTGACCCCATCATCGATGTCGCCATCGCTGCGATTCTGACTTGGTCGGCTTACTCGAGCGTCGCTGTCGTGTTGTTGATCATGACGCTGGCTGCCGAGCACATTGTCACCCCGACCGCAGCACTTGCCCTGGTACTGGGAGCCAATCTCGGCAACATCATTCCGCAATACTTTGCCGCCGGGACGAGCACGGCCGCCACGCCGCTGTCACAAGCCGCGACGCCCAATGAGCTGTGGTGTGCCGATTACAAGGGCGAATTCAAGCTCGGCAGCGGCCGATACTGCTACCCGCTCACCGTCACCGACCAGGCTCCGTCGTCTTCGCCGGACAACGCCTCGGAATCAAGGAGGTCGACGACGGCATTTGGCTCGTCACCTTCATCGACTATGATCTGGGACACATCGACCTGGAAAACAGAAACCTGCAGCCCATCGACAACCCCTTCGGTCCGACGTTGTCACCTATGTCTTAGGTACGTTCCGTCACCCATGTCTCCGGGCCGGACAAAAATAAAAGTGGTTGCGGGGGCCCGATTTGACCGAGACTTGATATGCCATTGCTGACAGACCGCAGACTACGGATCTGGGGGTCGTGGGTTCGAATCCTTCCCGGCGCGCCAATGAAATCAATAACTTAAGCTTACGCGCTGAAGGCCAGAACGCCAATAGGTTGCGTATAGGTTGCTCCGCTAGCTAAGCTGGTGAGAGCGCTCAAGCCAGCTTCGGCGCCGCCTGCCACATACGTGCGTGCGCCTCGATCTTCAACGACCCGCTATCAGGGTCCATCTTGACCAGGCTGGAGTGCGCGCGCTTGGCCAGATCCTTAAACGACTGGCCCACAACATAGGCGACGCCGCCATCGGTAACGATGAGACGATCGTGCAACGAGTGAGTAGCTGGCGTACGCCCGGCGATCCCCCTTCGTCAGTTTCACATGGGCTTGGCTCTCAAGATGAAGCGTTCGCTGCGCGCATTTCGGGATCGTTTCGATGGCGTGAAGAACTCTGCCTGAAGGGATGGGCCGCTCAGGGGCAATCCAGCCTCGCGCAGCGTCCGAATAACTGAGCCGGTCCCCACGCCAAGTGCTCGAGCTATCTTGTTAATGCCCAACCCATCGCCGCGTAGCTTGATAATTTCTAGCTGCTTGACTTGCGACACGCGGCGCCTTCCGAACTTGACACCACGTTCCTTGGCCTTGGCAATGCCTATTGCCTGTCGCTCCCGCCTAATACCGTTCTCGAATTCGGCGAAGATGCCGAGGAACTGCCAGAGCATGGCGCCCATGGGAGTGGAGGTGTCCACACCCTGCTTGTAGCTGAACAGCTGCACGCCGCAGTCATTGAGTTCGCCAAGCACGTTGACGAGGTGGCGCATGGAGCGCGCAAGGCGGTCAGCGCTCCAGACGACAACCTTGTCGAACTTACGCTGCTTGGCCTCGATGAGCAGCCGCTTGAGCTCAGGCCTGTCTGCGGCGGACTTGGTGCCTGATATCTTCTCGCGATAGGTGCGGACTATCTCCCAGCCTGAACGTTGGCAGAGGGTGGTTAGCTCTTCGTATTGGGCTTCGTCGTCTTGCTGTGCGGTGGAGACTCTTGAGTAGATTGCGATGCGCATCCTTCAGTCCTCACATAAATGCCTCTCGCTTGTATATAACTCCGTATACGGATAAAAGAAAGCACGTCTACAACCCACCTGCGGCTAGAAACATTGATTGGGTGTGATGACGCATTTGGCACGCTGCGCAGCCGTACACAGGTCCTTGCAGCTATGGCTGGATACATTCCCGCTATGTGAAGCTAGTAGCCGGCTGAAACGCCGGAGATAGTCCCAGCCAGCGGGCTGGTGTGGGAGTTCGAGCACGGCATCCGTCGGGAGCGTCAGGCCATCGGCATCGCCAAAGCACGCGAGCGTGGAGTGAGGTTTGGCCGGCCGAAGCTATCCCGAGTTAAGCAGCTTGAGATTATCAAGCTCCGCCGCAAGGGGCTGGGCATCAACAAGATCGCCCGACAGCTGCGGGTTGGTAGCGGCTCGGTGATTCGGACGCTGAGCGCTCAGTAGGACAACGCGCGAATTGCGATATTCGATGTAGGCAAACAGCCGGAGATATATGACGACGACGGGGACGTATCTGCAGCGATTGAAGCAAGTGGAAGCGCACCTGCAATTGTTGTGGGGTGGGCCTCAAGCGCGGTGTCTATGACATGTTTCATGATGCCAGCGAGCTGCGCTTGCAGCGTTGCGTTTCCGAGTTCGCGTTCCGCTTCAACAATCGCGAGCTGCTTGGAGTAAATGACTTCGCCCGAGCCAATCGCATGTTAAAGGCTGCCAAGGGCAAGCCCCTCACCTATCGGCGGACGACGAAGCCGAGGACGATATGCCAAAAAGCCCTCCGCTTCCTAATCTGGGGGTCGCAGGTTCAAATCCTGCCGGGGTCGCCATAAACTTCAATAAGTTATCGCGATTTGCCGTTCCGCTAGTAAAGAGCGCGGAACGTGTGCGGAACTTTCTTTGATGCGCCCTGCAAGAATAAGAGGCGTCGTAAATGCGGAGGCCAATAATCCACGGTGATGGGCTGGGACAAAATTCGATTACCTTTCGTTCCTTCAATTTAATGAAAATCTTCAGGTTATTATTGTGACTCTAGGGGCCGTGAATAGCGGAGATTATCTGTTGTCTCCAGCCTGTCCTTGCTGAGGACTGAGCGTGCGTGGCTTTGGGCTCTTTGTCGGCAGCAGATGCTTCGAGCGTCCGCTCGCCCAGCTCTCGACCCGCATGACCCTGGGACGCTCTCAGGATCATTCCGGCCAGCCCCAAGCCCCCCGTTGCACTCGATGACGAGCAGGCCAAAAGCACTATCAGTGGCGCCCCGGATCAATACGCTTCCACGTAGCGAATGGCCGGGTGATCCCATTGCGCGTGTTGATGGCACCGAATGTCGCGATGAAAGTGCATTCCTGCGACGCGATAGCGGTGATAGTGGCACCAGTCCAGCTCTCCGGCGACAATGATGCTCGGCACTACGATCCACCGCCACCGCCGGCCGGAGCGCCAGCGCCTATCAGCGTGCTGGACTGCCTTTGGCGGCCGCGACTTGGTAATGGAGCGCCTCTTCTCCTGTGCAAATGGCACTTTCTTCGCGGTAGGCGGCGCCCGCCGGACTGTCATCTCGCGAGATCTTGGTGTCTCGCGCTCCCGCTTGCTGCCGAAGGTCCGCTGACCTGACGCACGCCCTGCATCCTTCGGCGCTTGCCCCGATGTCAAAGGCCGCCCGCTTTCCTGGGCAGTCGTTGCTGCGGAGGTCAGCGATAGGATGCCCGCTGCAAAGAAACCGATCCCGACAAGAATGCCAGTGCACGTCCTATTCTTCATGGCTTGTCCCCCGGATGGCGTTGAAAAAACAAACTGGTCCCAGCGGATTGTGTCGGCTTTGATCTCCATCAAATGCGATCCTCCGTACGCAAGGTCCCAGGTCAAATACCTGTCCTTGCGCATTGGGATGCTTTTTGGGCCCCTCCAAATAATCACTGCCTGCCGGTGCTATAGCGGTTCCGCCTTTTTGGCGCCGCCTTCCCAAATCACTTTGTCCCTCAAACGAGCATATTGGCTCGAGTGGTTAGTGAGGAACGCCATGTCCAGGTTTTTGCGAGGTTTGTCCGCAGTATTGGCCGGTGTCGTGCTAACGGCTGCCCTGTCGACGACGGCCGCTGACGCACAGCGGCGCGACCGTGATGAAGATCGGCGATCTGAGCGAGATGGTCGTAGCAGCCGTGATGAAGAGCGTCGGCGGGAGCGCAGTTGGGAGTTGCTCGGCGAAAAGCAAGTTGGCTTTCGTGTCGACCGTGACGTGATCAACCTTCGCCAGGGCGAAGATTGGTACCGGGAACGACGCTACCGCACGCTTCATTTCGTGGCGGACGGCAATGACATTCACATGATGCGCATCCGGCTCGTTTACTTGAATGGCCATGGCGAGGATTTTCCCGTCGATCGGCTTATTCGACAGGGTGACGAACTACCGATCGATCTGCGTGGCGAAAGGGGTTACATCGGTCGCATCGAAATGACCTACCGTGCGCGTCCCGATTTCCGGGGCGGGGCAGTCATCAAGGTCTACGGCGAGCGGTCCCGACGCGACGGCCCACCACCTGTTGCTGACCGCGGCGATTGGGTGGAGCTTGGCTGCAAGCAGGTCTCGCTCATTGGCAGAGATCGCGACACGATTCCCGTTGGACGCAGGGAAGGGCGGTTTTCGGCGATCCGGCTACAGGTACGCGGCGCCGACGTTGAAATACTCGATCTTAAGGTCGTTTATGCCAATGGCGATCCCGACGACATTCCGGTACGCAATCTCATCCGGGCGGACAGCCGCACGCGGCCCTTGGACCTTCGCGGACGCGAGCGTTCAATCGACCAAGTGGAGCTAGTCTACCGCACGGTGCTCAATCCAGTCGATATGATCGCCCGCCAGCGTCTGTCTCAAGCGACGGTATGCGTCGAGGGTCTGCAGTAGGCAATTCTTCGACCGCTGTAGGACATGTCGGCAGTGTTCCAATAGAGCCTTGGGTTGGAGTATCCAGCGCATGGTATTTGGGTCATCCAATGGAACACATTCTAGTGGTTAAGAGGCGCACTTTGCGCGGCAAATCGTTGCGAGGGAGGAGTGGCAGCACGACCCGCCAAATACGGTACGCAGGCAAGCAATGCCCCTCGCACCGCCACTCCCCGCACCCAACAGCCACAAAGTAGCTCGCGCGACTTTGATCCTGCTCAATCTCTGCCCAGCTTCTGGCCGATGACCACTGCATTGCTATCGAACGAGCTTGGCCACGAACCATGCAAACTCTGCGGGCAAGCTGTCGGCGTATTCACCAAGCGCCGCAAGTTGCGCCAGCTGTTCGGCCCATATCCCGGGCTGCGTGTCGGCGAACTTGCGCACTCTCTCTTTGGATTGTTTGAACCGAGACGCTAGGGCGTCGAGCTCAGTGGATTTTATCGCGATAAGCAGATTGAGTACGCTCGGCATCGCATACGCTCAGCGTTCCAGGTTAAATCCTGCATCAAAAGCTGACGCGTTCTACCGGGGAACAATTGATCCTAAGAAACCAATTCCGCGGCGGAGAGCGCATAGCTTTTCCGTCAGTCAGGCTCGGAAAGTGCACTCTTCGCTCCAGCCGGCGCGAATGTACCTGGCCTGCGTGCATGCACTTCCTTCAGCCGGCCCAGAAGCCACAGATCGATGAGCGTGCTGCTCGTGCACAGATGTCCTGACGGCAGCATCGCAGCTGGGAAGCCGTAGTCGCGGATCCATCGCCAGAGCGTGCGTTCGGATCGTCCGAACAGGCGCGCCATTGCCGCAACTCCGATAACGATGCCGCCGCTACCTACCGGTGCTTTACAGTGGCCTGCCATAATTTCTGGACATGGTGCTCTGCCCGTTCTGGTGCAAGAGTCAGGTTACTTCGACCCGCACGATTCCTCACAGGGTTCACCAGAGCACTTCCTTCAAGTGCTCCTCCTCGTCCAATTGATCGATCTCGATTCCGGTAAAGTCTGTTCGCGAGACCACACCGCAGATTCTTCCGTTGTCGATGACCGGCAGATGCCGGAAACCTCCGTCGTCCATCGCCCGCAACGCATCAATCGCCGAGCTTGCTGGTGCGAGCGTCACCGGGTTGCTCGTCATCGCTTCCTTGAGGTGGGTCGCGGCTGCGTCTTGGGCCCGAGCCAGCACGCGTATCGCGTCGCGGCCGGTGAATATACCGGACAAGCACTCACCATTATCGACGACGAGGGTGCATCCGACCTTGCGGGTCCACATGCCCCGGCATGCATGCTGAACCGTCCGATCTTCTGCGGCCAGGAATGGGTTCCGGCCTTTGAGAATATCGGACAGCGCCCGGAACGTTGCTTGCGATCCTCTCCGCGGCCCACCCTGGCGCCAGCGGAATTCCTCGAACTCCATGCCCTTCAGATCGCCGCGCGAAACCATGCCCTTGATGGCGCCCTCTTCGGTCACCGGAACGTGCCGGAAGCCACCTTCGGCCATCACACGCAATGCATCAATGGCGCGGCTCTTGGGTGTGATCGTCACGGGCGTGGCCGTCATCGCCTTTGCCAGGGGGGTGTCGGCGGCATCTTTCCCCTTGGCCAGCAGGCGCACGGCATCGCGACCGGTGAAGATGCCGCTTAGACGCTGTCTATTGCCCACGACAAGAACCGATCCGCTGTGACGTTCCCGCATACAGCGGCAGGCCTGCCGGACGGTCTCGTCGGCAGGGAGCACCAGCGGCTCTTGATCCTTGATGATGTAGGCGAGCTCTCGATTTGTCATTGTTACGCCGGTGGCTTCATTTGCCCGGCACTGTGCGACAGTGGAGCAAACGCACGTGCGGGCCAATCAGGGTCACCCAAATCGCGGACACGCCTTCACGACGTCATAGGTTGGTTCTTCAGCCTGACAACCGCATCCAGCGTGGTCGCATTGGGACAATAGCTCTGCCAGTGAGCATCCTCCGGGCGCCGCAGTAAATCCCTCTCGCAATGCCCCTTCTCGTTGCAGCACGCGCACGTCCGCTGGAGATCGCGCATCACTCCGTCGGCGGCGTTCTCAACGTCTGCTTGCGATAGGCCCAGAGCATGCAGCCGCTCATACAAGCGGTTTGCGGCATCGGGCCCGCGCTCCACGAGATCTTCGAGGGCGCTAACGCTCATTCCCAATTCGCTGGCGACCCTTTCCAGTTCCTTGGGCCCCAAACCACTGAGCTCGTTATGCCTTTGCCACCAATCACGGATGCGAATGAGCAAAGCTTCGACGGCAGTATGGCTGGTCATGATGACCTCCGGTCCATTGCTGCCTCAAAAGCTAAATCCTTCTCCCGATCTTGTTATTGATCCCTGTCAAGGCTGCTTTCGCTCCTGCCGAATTGTCATGCCATTCATGGCGCAGAGCCTCAATTGGGTCCAGGTGTGCGGCACGGCGCGCGGGTTAAAGCTACGACCGGGTAATGAGCCGTTCTGGGAACTACCATCCTATCTAGTCGCCGCGGGGTTGAGCGGCTTTGCTAGCGTGTCACAGGCGCTTCAACGCCCGGGTTTGCGAGGCGATGCAAAAACATTGGAATTTTCTGGCTGAGACTGGGATCACTTGAACACGCTCTTGATGGTATCCCAAATGCTGTGCAGCCCAGCACCTGCATCCGCGACGGCGGTCTTGGCCGCGTCAGCAATTCCGGAGGCTGGCACCTGTGAGGCTTTCACGGTATCGCCCGTGATTTCTTTGAATAACTTCATGTGCGCGAGCGTCGCGGGTCCAGCAGCCCCGTCGACGACCAATCCGTTCTTCTGCTGGTAGTCGCGCACCGCCTTCTCGGTCCCAGGCCCAAATTGGCCGTCAGCAGCGATGACAAGCTTCTCCTGGAGCTTCTTGACGGAATCGCCGCGCGTTCCCTGTTTCAGGAGAACGAGCTCGTACAGACCCATTGCCATGAAGGTGTCCGGCCCTGCAATTCCGTCTGCTGTAAGATTGTTCTTCGTCTGCCAATCCTTTAGCGCCTTCTCCGTGTTTGGGCCGAACTCCCCATCAGCCTCGACACCGAGTTTGGCCTGAAGCCGCCGCACCGGCTCGCCCGATAGACCCTTCTTCAGGATTGCCATGACTTCCTCCGCGAGTTGAACTGCGATGATCAGCGCACGAACGGTGCTGCTCGCTTTACTTCCTCATTGCCAGAAGGTCGCGTATCTCAGTAAGAAGCTTCACGTCGGCTGGAACGTCAGGATTGGGTTTGGCCTCTTCCTGCCGCTTAAGTTTGCTGATCGCCTTAATGACGAGGAACAGCACCGCAGCGACGATCAGGAAATTGACCGCTATTGTCAGAAATTGACCGTACCCGATCACAGCTCCTTGCTTCTTGGCATCCGCATAAGGAGCACCGGGCTGCACATTGCCCGAAAGCGACAGGTAGTAGTTAGAGAAATCAAGACCACCCGTGATCGCGCCGACAATGGGCATGATGATGTCGCCAACCAGCGAAGCAACGATGGCTCCGAATGCCACGCCGATGACGACGCCGACGGCGAGGTCGACAACGTTGCCGCGCAAGACGAATTTTTTGAACTCCTCCAGCATGCATAGCCTCCGCTGCATCAGCGCACTACGTAGCATTCTGGCATATTCATTGGGGAGTGGGTTACTTCGATAAATTCAAACGCGAATCTTTTTAATGAGAAGCAAGACTAATCTGAGTTAGCGCCAGCGCTTTTTTACGCTGACTAAGGGGCACCTCGGCGGAACGATTAGAGATGTCTGACCGTTAGCCTTTCACGCCATTCGGCGTTAAAGGAAGTCTATCATGAACAGTTTGCTGTCTTCAGCCCTTTTGGGCGGCACGCTCGCTTTGGCGGTCAGCGTACCGGTCATTGCCGCGCCAGCGTCCGTTACACCACAAGTCCTTTCCCTCAAGAGCAGTGTCGAGAAGGTGCACGGATATCATAGGTCTTGCGTGAACGGTCATCGTAACAGGTCTGACGGTGTTCGCGTGCGCTGTGGAGAATACTATTATCGAGACAGCAGCCCCGGGATCACATTGCAGCTGAACTCGAGAGACCGCCACAACCGTCGCGACCGCGACCACCGTGGTGATCGCGGTGACCGGGGCGATCAACACAAGAACATCCGTTAAAGTCAGCTCATATCCTTGCCCCAACCTTTTCTTCCAAATGCGGAATTATGACGCTTCCCGCAGATCCTCCAGGGGCAAGGCTCCTCCTCTAGACCAACTCCGGCAGCTTAGGTCGCGGGTCGAAGGTTTTCGCTAAACAACGACAGCCGGTCGAGCGGGACAGCGGTAGCCTAAGTACGACCGTGGGTGAAACTGTTGCGGACGAACGACGATCCTAATCTGGATTACAGCCATTCGGAGCCAGAAGGCCTAGATTACATCGGGCGGGCAAGTGGCCCTGTCGCGGCTATTTGGTCGAGCAGGCATGGATGATCCTATATCGCAGCCAGCGCGCTGTGCCTGTCTGGGACTCATGGTGGGCAATCAAAAATAGGCGCAGATCCCCTGCACTGGAGCCGTGCATGTCAGCTATGAGTACCGCGTTAGCGTGGGCAAGGCTCGCCAGAATTCCGGATCCATCCATCGCCCACCCGTCTGCTCAAAACGCAGATTGCACTTCTCAGCGATTCTCTGCGCAAAACTTCTATGGCGGTGTTTGCCAGGCAATCTTCGAACCTGACTGCAGGCGTTGCCCGTCTCCGGCGCGGACTGACCTCGTTAGCCCGCGCGCTCCTGGTCCTGTGCAAAGCCGCATTACTTGCAGCTGTCCTTGTGTCCCTGGCTCTTGGCCACAGCGATGCTTTCTGGGCGCTGTATCACTGGCCCCTAGAAACGCGCGTGGGCGTCGATGGTCCCTCGGTGTTGGTGGAAGCGGCGAACGGACAGCCGCTGGGGCGGATCGGGCCACTGAGGGACGCTGTCAAACGGCAAAGATTTTCCCGACGCGCTCGTCAAGGCCGTTCTAAGCATCGAGGATCGGCGCTTCTATCAGCCACTGGGGCATAGATCTCGTCGGGCATCGCACGGGCCGTGCAGGCGAATTGGGCCGCCGGCGGCATCGCTGAAGGCGGTAGCACGATCACACAACAGCTCGCCAAGATTCAGATCGTGGGCAGTGAGCGCAACCTGGACCGCAAGGTGCGCGAGGCCTTCACTGCACTCTGGCTGGACCTTCGCATCGGCAAGGATGAGGTCCTCACCCGATATCTGAATGCCGTCTATCTCGGTGCCGGTGCTTATGGCATGTCCGCCGCGGCCCGCATCTATTTCGACAAGCGCCTTGCTGACGCTCTCAGTGGAAGAAGCCGCCCTGCTGGCGGGCCTGATCAAGGCGCCTTCGGAATACGATCCGATTCGCAACCTTGAAGCGGCGCATCGTGCGGGCCGCGCAGTGCTTATCGACGCCATGCTTGAGAGCTGGCACAATTGATGCGAAGACCGCCGTGAAGCCAAAACCGCAGCCGGCAGCGCTTAAAGCTTTCGTCCCCGAACTTGCGCCGAGCCGTCAGTTGGTTCGCCGATTGGATCGCCAGGCACGAGTTTCCGAAGATTGCCGGCTCAGTCACAGCACTTGCCTATGCAAGTCCGCACCACACTGGAGCCGCAACTGCAGCAGCTGGCAGAACAAATTGTTAACGAGGCATTGATGCGCATGGGCGAAGCGCGCGGCGGGCCAGTGCAGGCCGCACTCGTCGCCATGCGGCCGGACGGGGCAGTGCTCGCCATGGTTGGCGGACGCGACTACGACCAGAGCCAATTCAATCGCGCCGCCGACGCCCGGCGGCAACCAGGCTCCGCGTTCAAGCTGTTCGTCTACTACGCCGCCCTGCGCAACGGC
Organism: uncultured Alphaproteobacteria bacterium; assembly: GCA_963806735.1. Taxonomy (GTDB): domain Bacteria; phylum Pseudomonadota; class Alphaproteobacteria; order Rhizobiales; family Hyphomicrobiaceae; genus CADEFX01. The sequence goes on from CAWEBE010000018.1 coordinate 172,170, forward strand.
TATTCGCCCAGCGATGTCTATCGATGCCTCTCCGATATCGGATCAAGCCGCTGGGAGCCCGAGAATTTCGGCGGCCAGCCGCTACGGTCAAAATGACGCTGGAGCAGGCTTTTGCACAGTCGATCAACACGGCGGCGGTGCGGCTTGCCACCACTGTCGGGCTGGACAAAGTTGTTGCCGCCGCGCGGGAGCTTGGCACTGGACGCCCCGCTGTCGCCAAGGTACCAAGCATCGCGCTGGGCACCTCCGAGGTGACGCCTGCTAGATCTGACTGGCGCCTTCGCTTCGGTGCGGGCGGGCCGTGCGAGACTTGAACCATGTGGCGTCATTGCATTCGGCCGGGAGAACCAGCGGATTGCGCACAGTCGGCGCCGCCCACGTGGGGCCCCGAGCTGTCACACCGCGAAGAGCTGACGCGTTTCTTGCGCCGCGTTGTCGACTAGCGGCACCGGACGGGGCAGCCGACGCTCGACGGCAATGGTGTCGCGGGCAAAACGGGCACCAGCCAGGATCATCGCGACGCTTGGTTCATCGGTTTCAATGAAGGCGCTTGGTGGTCGGGGTGTGGGTCGGTAACGATGACCGCAGCCCGATGAAGGGGGTCACGGGAGGATCATTGCCTGCTCAGATCTGGAGCCGCTTCGTCGCCGCCGCAACGCCACGGGTCGATCGTTTGAAGGACCCTGCCGTCGGCGAACTCACGAGTTTCATCATTGCCGAAGACAGATAAACAGGCGCAGTGCGATCAGAAAGCATGTGCGGCTGCCTATAGTTCTTTTCCCCGATCCGACTGCACATATCAGCCTTATGCCGGTCTGCGGAGGCTCTGCAAAAAGGGAGTTCCAGAGGACACGCCGTTTACCTCCCTCGGCGCACATTTCCACTGCGCTAGCCTCTCATGCCTGCGATCCTGACCGCTACTCTCGGCGCTATAGATCCTTCGATCCCTCGACCTGCACGTATCAGCCCTCTGGCGGCGGCTTCACGACGGATGTGTGAAGGACGATTTGCGTCGCAATAGACGATTTCCGACGAGCCCGTTTAGTCCCGGAAAGCGCTTGGACAGGCGGGGGAACAGGCTCTGTTCAACTTGCTCACCAACCTCGCCCCACAAAGACGGTGCTCGCAGTTAGAGACTACGACGCAACTGGATCAGGGAGGTTGTCAACGGCAACGTGACACATTCCAGGCCCGCAATCGAAAAGCTTCCTTCTGCTTCGATCTGGCCCCCAGTGTGTTTTGCCGATTACGCTATTCGAGGCGCTGGGGCCCTCGGCGAGCACGTTGTTAAGCGGGGCCTCGAGGTTCCACCACGCACCGGTGGGAAGCGTTCGCAATTCAGCCGTACCCCAAACACTGCTGGAACAACAGTCTTTAAAATGACGAGTACCGAACCCTTTACGCAGCGGTGCTGCCACAGGTGGCCCATTCCGTTCTCGCCAATCAAATAGAAATCTTTCCTTTGGATTTGTCTGTCCACCACACCACATGGACCTTCCCGCTCGGAGTGGACAGTGCGCCGTGCTTGATGGCATTTGTTGCGAGTTCGTGAAGGGCGAGACCTAGATATTCCGCCGGGCTTGCCGACAGCCGCAGCGCCGGCCCTTCCATGGCAAATTGCGTCGCGTCGTGCCCGTTCACGAATGCCAGCTGTGATCGAACGAGATCAGCAATGGCGACGCTTTGCCAGTTCTCGCGCGTAAGAAGCTCATGTGATGCGGAAAAGCTATTTAGATCGCTCATCGAAATCGGTCTGGAAGCTTGCAATGTCAGCGCTCACCGAACCGATTTGATGGGACATGGCGCTGATCACAGCGAACATGTTCTTCGCGCGATGCGTTAGCTCTCGCACAATCAACTCAGCACGCTCCGCACGTTCTTGGGCGGAGTTGTCAGTCAACAAGACCATGACGACCACGGGCGTGGCGTCACTTGTCACCTGATTGAGGCCCACGGAAACAGGGATCTCATGACCGTCTTTGCGCCTCGCTAAGAGCCGCCGACCTTTCCCATTGTGCGCAAGCTGGGTGATCGGAAGAAATTTTCGCGTAGCCGTTTGTGTTTCTGTCGAACAGCCTCGGGCAAAAGGACATCAATAGAATGCCCAAAAAGTTCAGACTTCGAATAGCCAAACAGCCGCTCGGTTGCTGCGTTCAGGTAAGCGATGTGCCCAGCCCCGTCGATCAAAAGCATGGCGACCGGCGCTTGCTCGAGTAGCGCCTGAACAACCTCCGCACTTGGGCATCAGCTTGCGGAACACACCCATGCTGCCTTTTGAGCATAACGCGTACTCGAGCCGAGTTTACTATGACGCGAGCGTACGGGATCGCGGCGTCAATATTGGCATATCAAAGAACACGAGCCTTGATGATCACGTTACACCCGAACCTTTCCCGTTGCTATTGTGCGAAACTGTACATTAATCGTTGCGAACAATCGGGTTAGGAACGAAAGCCAGTTCTTTATTCTGGTCGTACCGGCTCTGTTTGGCGCGGACCTTGCGAAACATGAGAATACGCTCGTACCCCAGATCCTCCAGGATGCGACCAGAAATATGGCGCTCACCTTTGGCCATGCGGCTGATAAAGGCGCACGACACGCCGAGACGCCGTGCGTACAGGCTCGGCCCGCCGTGACGGCTGATTGCGTCCCGGAGAAACCCGGCCAGTGTGTCGTTGGAGATAAGATCCACAAGGTCATCCTTGGCGATAACACAGCCACGCAGGTGCCGAGTGTGAGCCGTTACCAAGTGTAGCGAAGTCAGGGTACTTTCCGCGTATGCCTCACGCCGCTAACATGTGTTAAGTGCAAGTGGAAAATTTTGTGAAAGCGGTAGCGTGCGAGGGCCCTGCAGCGGTTTACCCTCTGCGCCGCTGACCAGGGGCCCTCGGCTTCCCCGCATCGCAAAGCTAGTCCAAGTCAGCTCGGCCCTCGCTAATCCAAATTAGTGCTAAGCAGGTTGCCCTCGATGCTGCTCGCTCGTCCTCGAATTCAAGTAGCCGCCCTGGAATCCCGCGAGCTTCCTGAGCCCGCTCCAGATCGTGAATCTGACGTGCCCTTCTCAGAGTGAGCAAGTCTCGCTCACGCAGCTCCCGCAGCACGCGGTTGACATGGATGGCGGTCAGACCCAGCGCGTCGGCGAGAACGAACTGGCTGAGCGGGCATTTGAACTCGGCCTCGGTCGCCAATCCCGACCAAGCTCAACCGTTCCGCCAACTCCATGAAGAAATGAGCCGTGCGCTCGATTGCATTGCGTCGCCCAATGTTGACGAGGTGCTCGACGACCATGGCCTCGTCTCGGGACGCAGCCCACAGGAGCGCTGCTCCGAGACGCGGGAACTCGGTGACGCATTTCAAGATGTGCGTGCCCTCCACAGGACTGACCACCGCATCCGTCAAGGCGGAGAAGGAATGGTCCGCGGTTCGCAGCAAGACGCTGCGCAGTCCCACACAGTCGCCGGCAATTGGAAAGGAGATGATCTGACGCTTGCCATTGGGCAGGTCCTTGTAACTGCAGGCCCAGCCAGCCTGAAGAACGAAGGCCTTGTGTCCGGTCTGCCCCTCCTGGGTGAGCTGCTTGCCGCGCTTCACCGTGAGCGGCCTCGACTGTATCTCGGCGAGCCATTTCAGCTCTCAGCTGTCAGCGGGAGGAACATGTTCAGCTTCTTTGCCAGAATGCTTTCGAAATGCATATTCTCCATGAGCGGATCTCCCCACGACCAGAGACGAGGCTCTGGTAAGCAATTCTTGCGCTTACCGCTCCCCGCTTGAGCTGGCAAAGCCCGAGTGCACTTAAATGTAGCATGCCCGAGCCAAGGTATCGAATCGAACCCATTGAGAAGATTAGGACATTGCAGGTGAATGGAGTAGGTTGAGCGCAATCGTCTGCTTAAACTCTCGGGCGCAGACGGCTGAGAGACGGCTGACGCTCTTGCCCCCGACAGGAAAGAGCAATGCCGAAACAGCGATCCCGCAGCCGGACCCTGAACCGCGTGCTGTCGCGCTTGTCGCGGCCGGATTTCGCCCTACTGACGGCCACATCTTGTGCCCGTTGACCTTCCGCTCTTGGCTCAGCTGGAGACGGGCAACAAACCGATCGACGCTGTTTACTTCCCAGAGCGTGGCTTTGCCTCGGTCGTTGGCGGCGGGTCTGGCAAGCGGGGCATCGAGGTCGGCATCATTGGGCGGGAAGGAATGACGGGCTTGGCAGTCGTGATGGGCAATGATCGGTCCCCCCACGACACGTATATCCAAGCCGCTGGATCCGGGCAGCGGATCAGCGCCGCCAGGTTGCGCGGCGCAATGAACCGAAGTGCTCGCCTGCACCGCTCACTTCTGCGATACGCCCATGCTTTCTTCATTCAGACGGCACAGACGGCGTTGGCCAATGGCCGCAGCAAGAATGCACAACGCCTGGCGCGCTGGTTGCTGATGGCGGACGATCGTATCGAGGGCGCTGAGCTTCCTCTCACGCATAAGTTTCTCTCCATCATGCTCGGTGTGCAGCGGCCAGCTGTGACCCTCGCAGTGCAGGTGCTTGAACGGTCACGTCTCATCCGCCAGCCCCGACGGGGCATCATCACCATCATCGACCGGAATGGGCTGATGAAATTCGGCCGACGGCACCTACCTCCCGGTCGATCGAAGAATCTCCAGGGCCTGAAACGCCCGACGAGGTGGTCGGCTCAAGACGATTTTGTCTGGATCTGCCACACAGGGGTCGGCGAAGGCGACGCTACGCCGCATATCGTTCGGGCACTGGCTATCTCGAGAGCGCAGCGAACTTCCCGTATTTCTCGGCGACAAGGTAGTAGAACGTTACCCGGTGTTTATCGTGGTCCTTGGCCATGGTCTGGCACACGTCCATGAGCATCTTGTCGAGTTTCCACATCCGGATGCGTCAATCCCAGCTTCTTCTTCAGAAAATGATCGCGCACCCGATCGCGTTCACCCTTGTCCGAACAAGCCACCACGGAGCTGTCCCTGCTCTTGAGAGCGATCCCGAGGTATTTGACGATGCCGGCAACAGCGTTCGCATCCACACTTCTGCGCGTACTTGCGAATGTCGTTCACATAGTCGACTTCAGACATGACAAACCTCTTGGTCAATGTTGTGGTGTTATCGTCGCAGCACTTCGCGCCAGGCCGGACACGGTCACATTGCCATCAAATCAAGGTAGCCACGGCGACAGCGAACACCACGCCGGAACACCGACAGGCTCACCACGATCGAGGCGAGCCATACGAATTCACGTAACTCCTTCGCAAGAGCGCCCCTCATTGGCCCACTCCTCCAAACGCAGTACAGCTGACCGAGTGTTGGGGTCGCTTCGCCTCGGTGAGAGCGAAAAACTGCTGCGGCGCCAAGTATTCGGACGCAAGCTTTCATTATAGATATTAGTATGCAGAGCGGCACTAATCCAGGTTAGCAGTGGCGCGGAACTTGACGATACAAGGCGCAAAGTCCGGATAAATCCCGCCATCGAGTGCAGTAAATTCCGAGAGCGCTTTAGCGCTGCCCGCACAAATGCAAACCGCGCTGATGTCGGAGCTTTCAAAGGCCCGATGCAGTCGCTACTTCAAGCCGGTCTTTAGCGCCGCATGGCTGTCGGCTCGCCGGTCACCAAGGCGCCTGGTTCTTTGCTGAGCCAGCGATAGAGCGCGCCGCCAATGATGGCGCCGATCAGCGGTGCGAACCAGAAGAGCCAAAGCTGAGCTAAAGCCCATCCGCCCACGAAGAGGGCCGGCCCTGTGCTGCGCGCCGGATTGACCGAGGTATTCGTGATGGGAATTGCGATGAGGTGGATCAGCGTCAGGCCGAGCCCGATCGCGATGGGCGCAAACCCCGCCGGGGCTTTGCCGTGCGTGGCGCCCATAATGATGAACAAGAACATCATCGTCAGGACCACCTCGGCCAGGAACGCGGCAAACAAAGAGTACTTGCCAGGCGAGTGCTCACCGTAACCGTTAGCTGAAATCCCTGCCCAATCCCCCCCTCCGCCGCAGCAATGATCGCTCCAGCAACCTGCGCCACAACATAGGGCGCGATCTCCTTCGCCGGGAATCGACCACCGACGGCAAGCCCGAGTGTAACAGCCGGATTGAGATGGCAGCCTGAGATGTGGCCGATGGAATAGGCCATGGTGAGGACAGTCAGTCCGAAGGCAAGCGATACGCCGAGCAGGCCAATGCCGACTTGCGGAAAGGCAGAAGCGATCACTGCACAATGCAAATACCACAAGCAGTGCGACATAGACGAGGCCTTGTAGCGTGGCAAAGCTACTGGTCTGAAGGCGCGCCAACTCGTGGTACGCCGTGGGGCTGACGGACGCGCCTTGGCCAACTGCCAGTGTGGGCGCCTCGCCTCGGCCATTGCCGAAACGATCCGGCAGCGGTAGGATCACCGGGAGATCGCAGCATCATCCACAAATCGATCCGAGGAAGAGGGGGCGCATGGGGAGAGGACGAGACCGGGGTCCAAGACGGCGCGGCTTTGATGACGACTGGGATTCACCACCCCCTGCGCGCGATGACCGGCCGCAGCAGTCATTCTCGCGAGGTCCACGCGAGCGCGCAGCTCCAAGCGGCCCGCCTGTCGATGCCACCGTCAAGTGGTTCAATGCGGACAAAGGCTTCGGTTTTGTTGCCCTGGCCGATGGCTCGGGGGACGTGTTTCTGCACATTGGTGTGCTGCAAGCGGCCGGGCACGAGTCAGTCGATCCGGGAACCAAGCTGAGCGTGCAGGTCGGGCCAGGGCAAAAGGGGCGTCAGGTCACGGCGGTCGTCGCGGTGGATGCCAATACCGGGTACCGCGCCTCCCATCACGCGATCCTCACCCAAGGCATCATCGGGCCGAGCGCGGATTGATCCGGCGACCGCTGTCGCTGTCGAAGGCACCGTCAAATGGTTCAATGCGGATAAGGGCTTCGGGTTCGTGGCCTGCGAGGACGGCGAAAAGGATGTGTTTGTCCACGTCTCCATCGTCGAACGGGCAGGCCTGCGTGCACTGCACGAGGCCCAGCGCGTGGCGATGAAGGTGGTGCGGACGCCAAAAGGACGTGAGGCGGTTTCGCTTACCCTCCTGGCGTAGCCTGTAAGCTGACGCTAGCCATTTAAAGCTCCGCTCAGTCCACCAGTAGTGGTGCGTTGCAAGCTGCATTCTGCGCAACGAACAGCCTGCCCCAGCTTGCTGGCGCGCCCTGCTTCTGTGAGGTCCACGGACGCTCAGTGAACGGCGGCTGTGGCGAACGTGCTGCTGATGGCCGCAGGATAGCTCGGCCACCCAGTTCTTCTCATCATCCTGATGAAAGCCCACTATCGTGCTCACTCCAGACATCGAGCGATCCCCTAAAACCCGTGTCGGGTATGACCAACAGGTGGCATTGTCCGCAGTGCCCTAAGATTTGCCCACCGTGTACGGGCCGAGTGAGTTTCGTTTTTGCGCATGAAGCTTTCCGACCGAACGCAACGAGGTCTGGCCATTGCAGGTTTGATTGCCTGCCTGATAGCGCTGCTGGCCGAACTGACATTACACATCACAAGCCACATAACGCGTGGCGGGAATGTGCTCGGCGCACTGTTCGGCTTCGTCAGCTACTATACGGTCGGCAGCAATATCCTGCTGGTGCTGATCTATTCGGCGTACTGGGCGCCCATCCCAGCGCTGCGCATGCTTCGCGACGCCAGGGTGCGCATGATGGCAGCGGCCATGATCACACTGGTGATGCTGGTCTATTTGTTCGTCCTGTCGCGTGTCGAGAGTCCGCAAGGGCTGGGGAAGGTCAGCGTCATTGTCGCGCACTACGTCGCGCCACCCCTTTACCTTGCTTGGTGGGCAGCCACGTCTCACGGCGACAACGTCAGCATCCGCGACCTGCCGCTGATGGTGGCGCCGTCCCTCGCCTACATGTCCTACGTCCTGGTCTTTGGACACCTGACCGGAAGCTATCCCTACGCCATGTTGGACGCCGACCGGCTTGACCCCCTGAGCATGGCCCTGCACGGGCTCGGCCTGCTGCTGGCGCTCATAGCGGCATGCTCCGCCTTCATCGGGTTGGGGCGCTGGCTGCGGGCCAATCAGCTTTGAACCCGCAGAGTGACCCAGCTGATCGTCCACAACCCTGACGCGGTTGGTCGCCACCCATGCTTCGACATGAAAAAGGCCCGCCTAGGAGTGCGCAGGCCAAGTTCACGGCAGTCATCCTGATGCGACCGTTAAAGGAGAAAACAGCCGCAGCTAAAGCCTACGCCTGTCGCAGCCGGAGACGAAATGACCTCTGATTACCGTTTGTGGCCGGCCGTTGATTTCTTCGCCGGGGCGCGCGGATTGCCTACCATTCCGTGCGCTGAGTGATACAGTCGCGGCAGGGAGTGGCACGGCTAAAACCCGAGACCGATGCGGCAAGCGGGGTTGTGACCATCGCGGGTTCATTAGAGAGGGCAGCTTTGCTGCTCCCTGCCTCTCGCGATAGGCCATGAGCCGCGCGTCGGCCTGGTCCGTCGAGCCAGGTTAGTGACGGCCTTCAGAAAGCGCATGAGCCCGCGCGAGACCAGATGCACCTGGTAGTTGCGGACATCCTTGAATGTCAGCTTGTCCGGCGAGGTGCGATAGTGTGCCGCGAACTTGACAACCGATCGGATGTAGGCCGCCTGTGTCAGTGGCGACATATTGCGATCGGTCATGTCCTCGATCATGCGCGGGCGCGATGGTGCGGGCGGCTAGGTCATGGTTGACTCCCGTCAACCGGTGCTGGAGCGGCAATCCTGACGGGCATGCTGTTGACGGGGTTGCGACGTATTCGGAATGGCTCCGTTGAGTCACTAACCTCGGAGTTCCGCCGGCGTGACAAGATCAATCACAGTCAATGATCGAATGCAGCGGAAGTACCGCTACGAGCTCACAGAGCCGGTCGGACGCAACTTCCATCCCGAGTTCCGTCCCGAGCTGGCGCCGTCCGAAATGCTCCGTCTCGGCGTCTTCGGCGGCAAGTACCTGACGGATTGCCAGGACGAATTCCCGCCGACTTGGTTTAAGGGCGCCAAGCTTGCCAGCGGCCGGCGGGATAGCTCACTCAACTACTTCGGCGTCAATGCCAGTCAGCCGCTCTCGGAATGGCGCAGCAAGGGATGGATACATCGCCATGATCCCCGCGGCTGGTTTCAGTGGTACTGCCGATACTACATGGGCCGCCGGATACCCGATGAAGATGCACGACAGATCAAACGCTGGAAGGCCATTCGCCGCCACGTGCGTCAGGTGCAGCGCAACTGCGAGCCCGGCGATCTCTCATGTCGGCGGCGGCAACGACAGGCTCTTCTCCATTGGGCATATGATAGTCGGAAACTGTAGGTACTCAACTTCCCTATCCAAACGTTATGCGCTCCATTATGAGTATCGCGTCAGTCCAAAATTCCTGCAGCAACATAGAACGACGCCGCGACCAGAGCGGCAGCCGGCAAGGTCAAAATCCAGGCGACGACGACCTCGCGCGCCACATTCCAGCGTACAGCAGAGATCCGACGTGCGGCGCCGACGCCGACAATGGCACCCGTAATCGTATGGGTCGTCGACACGGGAATGCCCAATCCCGTCGCTATGAATAGCGTTACGGCACCGCCCGTTTCAGCACAAAAGCCCTGCATGGGCGTCAGCCGAGTTATCTTGGATCCCATTGTTTTGACGATGCGCCAGCCGCCGAACAGCGTGCCGAGCCCCATTGCCGCCTGACAGGAGATGACCACCCAGAACGGCACAAAAAACTGGGATCCAAGATGCCCTTCGGCAAACAGCAAACCAGCAATTATGCCCATCGTTTTTTGCGCATCATTGCCGCCATGCCCGAGGGAATACAACGACGCTGAGCCGAACTGCAGGATCCGGAACGTGCGGTCAACGGCATAAGGCGTACTGCGCACACAGATCCACGACACAGCCAGAACGAGGGCCAAGGCCAGCAAGAAACCGACCAAGGGTGAAAGAACGATGGCGGCAGTCGTCTTGAGAACACCTTGCCAAACAACGGCAGTTGTCCCTGCCTTGGCGATGCCGGCTCCCAGCAATCCACCAATCAGGGCATGGGAGCTGCTGGAGGGAAGTCCAGCCCACCAGGTGATCAGATTCCAGGCGATGGCGCCCATCAGTGCGGCAAAGATTACACGCTGGCTGACCACCTCCGCCGAGATGATGCCGGTCCCAATTGTCTGGGCCACATGCAAGCCGAAGAACAGGAATGCGATGAAATTGAAGAACGCAGCCCAGAGGACGGCCGCGCGGGGCGGCAAAACCCGCGTTGAAACGATGGTGGCGATGGAATTGGCCGCATCATGCAGGCCGTTGAGGAAATCAAAGATCAGCGCAAGCGCAATCAGGCCGAAGAGAAGTCCTAAAGTATGAGCGTCCATTAGGGCCGATCCGAGCACGACAATCACACGTGCTCGATGACAATGGCTTGCACCTGATTGGCAATATCATCAAAGCGATCCACGCTCTTCTCCAAATGATCGTAAATCTCATCGCCGCGGACAAAGTCCATGACATTGCCGTTCTTGGCGCGCTGATACAGCGCCTGTAGACCGCGATCGCAGATCTCGTCGGCTTGACCCTCTAGACGACTAATTTGCACGCAGATCTCGTTGAGCTGCCCCACGTTGCGGCCGACGTTCGACAGCAATGGCATGGCTCGTGCCACAAGATGAGCGCATTGCACGATCGTGTCCGCCATCATGCGCATCTCCGGTTCGAAACTCGTCATTTCGAACAAAACGATGGCCTTGGCGGTCTTCTGCATCTGATCGATGGCGTCATCCATGGACGTGATCAGGCTTTGAATGTCACCGCGATCAAACGGTGTGATGAAGGTGCTGCGCACACCGATCAGAACCTCGCGCGTAATGGCGTCTGCCTCATCCTCATGGCGCATTACGGCTTGGCAGTACTGGCGGATCTCTTCACCACCATCCAGCATGCGGCGCAAAGCTTCGGCACCTGCCGTGACCACATTGGCATGCCGCTCGAACAACGGAAAAAACAGCCGCTCGCGTGGCATGAGGCGCTGAAACCAGTCCAGCATTGTGAACTCTCCTCGTCGCAGCGTTAGTGGGGCCTCATCCCTTGCTTAGCGAGAACGAAGCTGAAGGTTTCACTATAATTACATATGCGCCCTAGGCGCGAGCAGATGGACCAAACCCATTGCCGCTATCGCGAGTGCACTGAAGGTCCCACGGTAGCACCGACCGTCCGACCGGCGATGACCGCCGCCATGGTGGCCTTCGACGCAGTGGTGATGCAGACGGCTATGATGATCGCGGCTGTCGCCTCGCCGAGTGCGACCTGCGATCCCGAGAGGCGAGCCATCGACAAGGTTAGTGCGTCGACGTCTGCAATGCCTGAGATCGCCGCCAGCTGATAAAGTCCCCCGGTGCTCGAGACGGCCGATAGCGATGAGGTTGGTGTGGATTGCGGGAGCATCCTTTCTTACCGCTCGACCTGCGGGAGCGGCGGCAGCGACGCACGTTCACTGACGCACGCGACGCTACGCAGCACATGCGACGGCCGGTGGCGGTCGCGCCATTAACTTGGCAAGGCGGCGCAGGTTCTGAAGCCGAGGCCACGTCCCGGACTCACGATCCGGACGATCAACAAGCCCAGCCGAGAGCAGCTCCAGTTCCCGCGATCTTGCTGCTCGACAGTGGTTGACGGCATTGGCAACTCCTAAAGAGAACACCGTTAGGTTCTTGGCGCCATCGTTCCCCGGGGCCGCGCCGAAACGGCAGCCCGTACAGCAGTTTCCAGGGTTCCGGATCGATCTCTGCAATTGTTCTGCGAAAATAGGCAGGATCAAGGTTAACGACATGCGGACCGGGCAGTGGCCGCTGGCGGGTCGGGTAGCTAGTGTTGTGTGCTCAACCAGCAGTGGAGCGTCGTTTGCTAGAAGAACTCTCGGCTGTCGCGCGCAAGCTCGGGCAGGTTGATGCCGAAGACCGCCTTGTGCGCATGCTCGCCTCGCTCGTGACAGCCTCGCACGAATTCATTGGCATTGCCGATCTTGAGGGCAACGCGCTGTTTGTCAACGAGGCCGGCCGCAAGCTCGTTGGATTGCGGGATCTGGACGCTGTGCGTTCGACCCGGATCGTCGACTATTTCGCGTCCAGCGACCAATCCAAGATCCTGCAAGACGTGATACCTGCTGTGCGCCGCACCGGCTTCTGGCAGGGCGAGCTAAAATTCCGGAACTTCGCGACGGGAGAGCTGGTGCCGGTGCTCTACAACATCTTCCCGGTTCACAACTCATCCGGGGAGATTGCCGCTTACGGAACCGTCACGCGCAATCTGACCGAGAGTAAACTCGCCGAGCAGCGTCTGCAGCACCTGGCATCCATCGTTAAATCGAGCGACGATGCCATTGTTAGCAAGACCCCCGATGGCATCATTACAAGCTGGAACGAGGGTGCCGCGCGCGTCTTCGGCTACGCCGGCGAAGAAGTGATTGGCCGATCGATCACCGTCGTAATTCCCAAGGACCGCCAGAACGAAGAACTCGAGATTCTGGCGCGGATCAACCGAGGCGAGCGTATTGACCATTTCGAGACCGTTCGCCAACGCAAGGACGGCAGCTCGATCGCTGTGTCGCTGACCGTCTCCCCCCTCAAGAACGCCAAAGGCGAGATCATCGGAGCGTCGAAGATCGCGCGGGACATCACCCAACAGAAGCGAAGTCAGGAACAGATCACCGCGCTGGCTCACGAAGCGGAGCATCGGAGCAAAAACATGCTCGCGACCGTGCGCGCGATCATCCATCTCTCTCAATCAGACACGACCCAGGGCCTCAAGCAGGCGATTGCCGGGCGTATCCAGGCGCTCTCGAACGTCCATTCCTTGTTCGTCGACACCCGGTGGGTAGGCGCGGAGTTGTCAGCCATTGCCGCCCAGGAGCTTGCTCCTTACGCCGAGATCGACAGAACACGCATGCGCATCGATGGACCAAGCCTATCTTTGAATCCGACCGCCGCGCAGACCGTGGCTGTAGTCTTGCACGAGTTGGCAACCAACGCCGCCAAGTATGGGTGCCTGTCCGCCGCCAAAGGCCACCTCGAGCTGACATGGCAACGCAGGACCGATGGACAGCTCATGGTTCGGTGGGCGGAGAAGGATGGGCCGGTGGTGCGAACGCCGGCCCAACGGGGCTTTGGCACACGGGTCATCGAGCAAATGGTCGCCCAGCTGGGAGGCCAAGCACAATACGAGTGGCGTCCCGAAGGCCTCGTGTGCGAGTTAATCTTTCCACCGCTGTGTGTCGCCGCTCTCGGCGGGCCAGCTTGAACACGTGGTCCCCATGGCGAGCGGGCCTGCGACCCGTCGATGTCCCTCAGGGATTGAGCGCAACAATACCCGCGTTGAGCGACGATGCGTACACGATCCAGAGGAGATAGGGCACCAGAAGCAATCCGGCGGCCCGGTTCACAGGCAGAGATCGGTAGATGGCCGCGACCAACACCACGTCCAGCGCGGCGATGATCACTAGCGCTAACCCTATCATGTGCAGACCGAAAAACACCTGCGACCACGCTGCGTTCAGTGCAAGTTGCGCAAGGAACAATCCTATAGCGAAGCTGCGCGCATTACCGCGGGCCGAGCGATCCCAAAGTAGCCATAGGCTGAGCGCCATCATCACGTAGAGCGCGTTCCACACCACCGGAAAGACCCAGCTGGGTGGGGTCCACCCGGGTTTGCTCAAGCCTGCGTACCAGGTTGCGATCTCGGGATAGGTGACTCGCGCGCCGGCGTATGCGACGGCGAAACAGATCGCGAGCGAGATGGCAAGACGAACAGCGGACCGGGCGGTCATGTGAACCTTCGCATCTTCGGCAGGATTATGCGGGACAAAGTTGGGATTGGTGCCGCGTTGTCTCCTTGGGCAACGCTCCGGTAGGCGAGGTCTGTGAACTTGAAGTTTAGGACACTCAGGGCACCTGCGCTGCGAGAAACCACCTAGATTAGGTCAGGTCGCGCCAATCGGCGCGGCCGTTTCTTCGGTGCCCTCCGGCAAGTCGACGATAGCTGTAGCCGGACGAGATTGTCATGCGGCCCGAGACGATATTGAACGCAAAGGTGCTTACCAGAACGATCTTGCCTGCGAGGTCGAGCTGCATGTTGCGCGGCGGCTCGCGGGCTATTAACCGTCGGCGTTGACTTCGCGCCGGCAATGGTCAATCAAGCGCGCAGCTTGTTTCCGAATGGACGTCGGCGATGTCGAGTCTCTCGACATCCGACCCGAGCTTCGATGCGGCCGTGCGCCCCTATCCCACGCACGCATCGGCGGCGTCGGAGAAGCGCGGTTACGACACCTGTTGTAGGCGGTAACCATGTGCAGCATTCATAGTTCTCGCATTGCACGACGTGGCCGCCGAGCGCCGCAGTCCTGCAGCGCTCGATCGCCGACCTCACTTTCAACTGGTCGAGGCTCGCCCGCCCTGCGTTCGAATGTGTGTTGCTGCAGAGCGTTGTGCGGAGAAAGCAGCGCTTGAGGCATCGTTCCCAGAGAACTCGTTCACACCGCCGTCTGAGCGCCTTGTCGCTGCTTCGTCCGCAATGTTGAGCTGAGCGACCAGGGGCGGCGACCGCAGCGTGTGATCGTCCCATTCGCAGCCCCCAGCATCTGAGACCAGATGAGGAGGCTGATGTTGCTCGTTTGCCACGCAGTGCGCTGGCATCACCGCGACTGAGGGGTGCATAATCACCAGCTGCAGCGAAGCGCGCGTCGTCCCTTCGGGTGTGGTGCAGCCTATCGAATGGCAAAGAGAAGGTTATGTATGCGTTCGACCGTGAAAGAACGACACGCAGTACCGGCAAGGCATTTTCAGCCGGGATAGGCGCTTGCGCGCAGCGCGCAGGAGCGATCGCGTTGGGCTGTGCCGCGATTGCCGTCGGCCTCTTCGGCGCCTTGGCGCCGGCAGACGCGCAGACGCGGGCAAAGACAAAGACGCATATCGAGCGGTCGGTCCCGATTTACCGGGAAGAGGTCAAGACAACCGAAAAGGTCAACGCCTGGACCGTGGGAGTGGCCGCCGGTTTACCGGAGGGCGCGCCGTTGCGCTTTGCCAGCGAGCTCGCACGCGTTGTCGATGATGGGACGGAACTGCGTGTGCTGCCGATTGTGACGCGAGGTATTTTCGAAAACCTCCACGATCTGCTGTATTTGCGCGGCGTGGACGCCGCTATTATCTACAGCGACGTGCTCGAACACTTCAAAAACGACCCGAAGATCGCCAACATCGAGCGGCGTGTTGGCTACATCATGCACCTATTTCCGTCAGAAGTGCACGTGTTCGCGCGACCCGAAATCAAGAGCCTGCAGGATCTGGCCGGCAAGCCCGTCAACTTCAACACGCGCGGGACGGCGGCTGCCTATTCGGGCCCCCTGATCTTTGACCGATTAGGCATCAAGATCGATGCGAAATTCGATCCGCATCCGAATGCCATGGGCGACATGGCCAACAGTGACAAGTATGCTGCCGTGGTGTTCGTTTCGACCAAGCCGCTCGACCCGTTCGTGAAACGCAAATGGCCGGACGGATTCAAGTTTTTGCCTGTCCCCCTGACGGAAAAGCTCGAGGAGTACTACCTGCCGGCGGAACTCGCCGCGGCAGACTATCCAGGCCTCATTCCCGACAGTCAATCGATCCAAACGATTGCGGTGCCTGCAGTACTGGCGGTCTACAACTGGCCCACCCGGAGCGAGCGCTATCAGCGCGTGGCACGTCTGACCGACTACATCTTCGAGCGCCTCTCGAGGCTGCAGACCGAACCTGGATTTCACCCGAAGTGGAAGGAGTTGAACCTTGCGGCAACGGTGCCAGGCTGGCAGCGCTCCAGGGCCATACAAGCTCGGCTCGACGCGGTGGCCAAAGGCGGCAGACTAGAGACCGGCAGCAATGCTGGATCTCGCGCCAAGAAGGAACGGTTCGAGCACCTTGGAGCGACTGCGCACCCACCCGGAGCGGGCTTTGTTCTTGGGAACGGCTCGCCGAAGGAGCGGGGCCCGTCCTGCCGCGCGCCGCCAAATCGAGGCAAGAACGCGTGCCAAATCCGTAGTGCGCGCGCCGGCGCCCCTGCCGGACCACGCAACGGCAGATACCGTCATGGCCTCAAGACCAAGCGGGCGCAGGCTGAACTACACTACCCCTTTGAGCTGATGGCGCGGCACACGCCTTGATGCACAACACGATGCAGGCTGGAATGGGGCGGCAGGGACATGGCGCCGCTGGGCGGCCAAGGGGTGCTCGCTACAGGCACCCTTCCCATCAAGCCGACGAAGCCACGGCCGAAGGCGAGAAAACCCTGTTGGACTTGCTGGTGGGGTTATGCGCGACGAGCGGCGCGACATCCAGCTGCGTGGCGTGGTTCACGGAAGCAGCCAGTACAGGGCCGCTGCCGGCAAGACGTTGAACAGTAGGGGTCTCACGCGACAGCGGATTGTGGGCTTGCCGGACATTCGGGACAATAGTTCGCTATGCTCCTGCGAAATACGATCGGCATCCCATCCGCGCCTGCGAGTTCCAATGCCATGCATATTAACCACCAGAAACTCGATGGCACGCAACCGAGCTTCCAGATTCGCGGGCAGCTCTTGCATCGAACGCTCCGAGGTATAAGACCAGCTTCCCTGCAGATAGGTATCCTCTCGCAGCGGACGCAAGAGCGCTGCGAAACCGCGTTGGATGAACCTCAAATGCCTTGCAAATTTGGCCGCGCCCTCCCGGGAAAGAGTGAAACGGCGCGCGATGCGTGCGCAAAGGGCAGCGTTCTTGCGCACATCCTCACGGCGCAGTTCTCAGCAACATAATGAATTCGGCAAGATCCGCGATCTCGGTCTGAGTGAGGCGATGGTTCGGCATCACGCTGGGAACGGAGCGGAGCCAGCGCACCACGCCTTCATTGCTCTGTGACGGACGGTTGGCGATGGCCGAGAATGTCGGCACACCGGATTGCCCGGTCTGGTCCTGCGGCCCACGTCCGAAGTGGCAATTGACACACAGGCTCTGGGCCAAGGCCCGGCCCCTCTCGGCATCCTGGCTGCACGCGGGTTGTGCTGACAAAGCCACGACGCAGCCGAGAGACACAGCCAGTGTGCGCAACACCATTCTCCTTTCGGTCGAGCAGACCAGATCCATTCTGACTTGCGGTGCGCCTGCAGTGCAAGCACTCGAGTGGACCACTGAAATCGCACCGCGCTCACACGCCGCGCCGGAACGATCACGGCTGCCAGCAGGATGGGCGTCTTACACAGGACTGCGATGAGCGGGCCTAGCTGAGGCTCGAGTTCATATCACCTGAATACGCCTCAGCAGGAGCCGACGGCGAACACGGTGGCGAAGTAGAGCAAGGACGGCGAGTGCGACGCGCATCACCTTTCATGACGCCCCGAGGCTGTGCCGCACCGGTATGACCGAGCGGGCTTCGGTGCTTGCCCAAACGCAAAGACATACTCAGGCACGTATATGCGCACACCCATCGCACACTCAGGATTGCTCTTTCGGGTCACGAGCTGCCCCGATTTCAGCCTTGCGGGCTTCGAGCTTTGCCAGAGTTGTTTTCAGCAGCGCGATGATCCGCTCTCGGTCGGCGGACAGCAGGCCCGTTTGCTTCGGCGCCTGCTCGATGCTGGACCGCACGTCGCGAATGCGCCGGTCCAGAGATGCCAAGTTCTGCGCTCTTGTCGGCATGGCTGTTGTTTAGGCGAACTGCCGCCCTGGGCTTTGATCGCGATCAAAGCCTGCCAGCAAGCTGTGCGTAGGGCTTGCGCGGGACATTGAGAGGGCGGGGTAGTGTCTTGGAGAGGCGCAGTAGTGTCTTGCGTCGCGGCGAGTTCCGCATCGTAGCCCGACGTCAGCGGCAATGAGGTCAAGGGTCGAAAAGCCACTGGGCTGGCCGTTGATCCGCTTTTTCTCCACGAGTGGAGGGGAGTTCAAGTCTCTGCAGAGGCGACCGGTGAGTATTTCAGGGTCGGCTTCCCTCCTGCCGTGATGGGCATCAAACTCAACTTGACGCCATGTGGCGTGTTGCGTGTTGTTTATTGGCGTGGGCCTAGGCTCGGATCCGGGAAGCCCGCGCGCATATATGTGATCACGCGCCAAATGTCGTCGCGGGAGAGCTGGTTCTTGAAGGCCGGCATGTCGGACTCGAATTGCTTGCCGCCATCAGAGATGGCCCAAAGCAGATACTCGTCGACCGAGATCGGGCGCCTAATCATGTAGGCCAGAAGTGCCGGTGAGGGAGAAACCGCTCGCCCGGGCTCGCCTTCGCCCATCCCGTCTCTACCGTGACAGACAGCGCAATGCTCTGCATAGAGCTTGCCTCCGGCGGCGATGATTGCTGGCCCGGTCGACGCCTCAGATTTGGCACCCTCGTACTCCTTCGGAACACCGTCCCGCATGAACGTCGTATGGCGCAGCAGGCGTACCATCATGCCTTTCGGCATGCCGCCGGGCCCCCACAGTTCACGCACCATCCAATCCGGCTGCCAGTAGTCAAATCCGCGTGGTGCAGGCTGCTGAACCTGCGACCGGGCGGGCGGCGTCCCGAGATTGCATAGCAGAACTACAGTGCCAAGAAGCGCGGCCAAGCGTGCGTTCATTGCTCTCACGTCTCCCAGCTGGATTGAATTGCTCTAAGCCCGACGACAGGGATTTACCTGCACACATCGTCGCTAACGGTATCAATGGGATCGATAGGTCGCTATGGGTTGGAAGACTGCAAAGTTCGACCAAATGCGGACTTGCCCGCACCAGTCGGGCACATGCGGTGTCCACGTCCTCCGATGTCGGGGGCTCGAGCCAAAGCAGGATGCGACCCTTCTCAACGTGCCATTGCACCTCGCGGGCCTGCTCGGAGCTCATCCAACCCCGTAAGGCGCCCGCCAAGTCGTCGACACCGCCAGCCGATCTCTTGGCGAGCGCTTCGGCAAGCCTGCCAGCCGTGCAACGCATGCTCTCGCGGAAACCCGCGAAGCGCAGCTCTGCCATGTCCTGGACGAGCCAGGATGCGGTCAACGTCGGCGGCTCATCCTTGCGGATATGTAGCAAGCCGCCGACGCGTCCGATTTTCTCCGGGCCCAAGTCCGCAAGCACGCGTCCCACGGCTTCCCACTCGTCGAACACCGCAATGAGGAACCGATCCTGCGCCATGGGCACCCTCGAACCGTCGTTCGCGAAAGATTACGCCGACTTGTCGGCCCAGCCTTGACTTGGGTCAATGTCACCGCACCTCCACTAGGTATTGGCTGTAGCTGGCTGCGGATGGCCCGCGGTACCCAATGCAAGCTTGGGAGGCATCACGATGGTCACAGGCGTCGACCCACTCCACGCCCTACACAGTCTTCAGCGCGCGCTCGAACGGAGCTACGACAGCGACTGGCTGCGGGGCTCAACGACGGGCATGGGATCGTTTCCACCCATCAACATCTTCCAGCAGGGAGAGGGCTTCGTCGCGCTCGTTGAATTGCCCGGCGTCTCGAAGGACGACATCGAAATTCAGGCCAAGGACAGCTCCATTCGCGTCTCGGGTAAGAAGACGATCAGTTTCCAGGCGGACGCAAGTGTGCATCGGCGAGAGCGCATATCGGGCGTCTTTGACCGCACCATCAACCTGCCGGTCGAGGTCGACGCGGATCGCGTCAAAGCGGATTACAAGGACGGGCTGCTCACACTGCTTATCCCAAGAACCGAGAGCGACAAGCCGCGAACCGTCAAGATCAGCTAAGCGCGCAGGAGGATGGCTCATGACCTCGGAAGAACTGCAGGTCCAACAGAAGCGAGAGCTGCAACAGAAGCAGGAAGGGACGATGCCGGCACGTGCGTTCATTCCCAGTGCCGACATCTACGAAACGGAACAGGCGCTGATGGTGCTTCTGGAAATGCCAGGTGTGGAGAAGAGCAACATCGACCTCAACGTGGAGGATGATGTGCTCGATGTGGAAGGCAGGATCGACTTTTCGAAGTATCAGGGGCTGAGCCCCATCTACACGGAATATCCCGTCGGCCACTATCGCCGGAGCTTTTCTCTGTCGAACCGGATCGACCAGCACAAGATCAGCGCAGAAATGACGGATGGGGTGCTGATCATCACGCTGCCCAAAGCGGAGGAAGCCAAGCCCAGACGCATCGCCATCGGCGGCTAGGTGTGAGCAACTCGCTCATCCGAGGGCTGACCGCTTCCGGATTGCCGAGCCGACCCACAGTACTGCCTACGAAAGTAGGATCGAGGATCAGGCTAGCAATAACCTCCATGCAGGACGTTCGCGCAGTCATTCCGTGATCGTGTCCAGAGGGTCCCCCCGGCAGGACGGGTGGTGGCGGCTCTTCAGGTTTGCTTTTCTTTGCTCTTGTCTGGTCAGCGCATCACTTGCTAACGCGCAACAGCTAGGGGACGCGGGACGCGGACTTGCTTACGCGCAGCGCCAATGCTCTGGCTGTCATGCCGTGCAAGCAGGACAGTTGGTTTCCCCACGACCGGCCATTGCCACATTCAAACAGATCGCCAACACTCCTGGGATGACCAGGACGGCCCTCACGGTTTGGTTCCAAAGCCCACATTCCAACATGCCGAACCTGATTCTTGAGCCCGGCGATCGAGACGACGTCATCGCCTACATTCTCAGTCTGCGGGACACGAAGTGAGTACCGGCGAGTTCGCTGCGCTTGCGACGAAAATGATCGAGTAGAGACCCCTTTTCTCCGTCGTGCACAGCTCGCTCGCACTTCCGTTTTTTGGGGGTAAACCAGACGTGCTGAACCAACGAGCACGACGGAAGAAGATGACCCGAAGCCGAAGTTAACGATGGTTACATTCGATGCCGGTGCGAAGGCCTTATGTTGCCGGGCTCAATCTTCCCCCCGCCCGGCGCCGCCCGGCAATCACACCAACGGGCGAATGCCTGGTTAAGGCACGAGTACGCCCTTCAAGTGCTCGGCCACCTCGCCGTTGGGAGTTTTTGTCAGATCATGAGCGACCTCGCCGACCACCTTTGCACGGACATGGCCCGATATTGCCGCGCGCAAATCGCCGAGTGCGCCGGGCGGAGCAACAATGATGAGGCGATCGTAGGTGTGCTGCTCGAGCCCGCGGGCCAGCATGTCCGCTAATTGGTGCGCGAACTTCTTCTTTAGTTCTCTGTGGGGATCGGAATGCGAGTCGATGGCAGAGCGTCCCGCACCGTGAGAGCTATAGCTACGACCTTCCCGGTCCGACACGAGGTCATGGGTCGCGGAATGATCACCGTGGAATATGAGCCCCTCAACGGCGTGCAATACGTGTCCAGGGCCATCATTCTGCAACACACGCGCTCTCGCGCCATCGGCAATCAAAATCCATGTCTTAATGGGCTTCACGGACGACCTTCCTTTATTTGAACTCACTCAGCAAAGGAATCGGTAGCCCCTGTTCGCCCCAGCGAACCTGGGCGCGCCAGTTGTCAACAGGATCTTACACACGACTGCACATCGCGTTGATCCAAATCAACCGTCCGAGTTTCCACCTCATCTAGTATTTGGTTGCACCCGGTATTTGTTGCGTGAATGGAGACGAGCATGAGCCACTATTTCAGCAAGACAGTTGAGATGCCTTTCGTTCAAGCCATCCAGCACGTAACGGATGCCTTGGCCGGCAAGGGATTTGGCGTCCTGACGACGATTGATGTGCGGGCAACGATGAAGAAGCAGCTCGACGTCGATTTCCGCCCCTACACTATCCTTGGCGCGTGCAATCCTGAGTTCGCGCATAAGGCGCTGCAAAGTGAGGACATGATCGGAACGATGCTGCCCTGCAACGTCGTCGTCCAGGAAATTAGCAAGGGCCTAGTGGAGGTCTCGGCGGTCGATCCTGTAGCTTCGATGATGGCTGTCGGAAATCCGAGATTGGCGTCCATTGCCGGCGAAGTCAGGGATCTCTTGAGACAGGTCATTTCCGGCCTCTCAACCTCTCCTGCCACCACCGCTGCGGCGCGTCCTTAGTGGCTTATGGTCGATGCCGAAGCGTGGCACCTTGTAAGAACAATCAACCTTCGTCTCTTGCTGCGGTGCATGAGTCGGGAATTGGTACCTTTTCTCCGTCGTGCACAGCTCGCTTGCATTTCCGTTTTTGGAGGTAAACCAGACGTGCTGAACCAACGAGCACGACGGGAGAAGATGACCCAATTGTATGGACCGGCCGTGCGTTGCAGCCCGTGCCCGTCGCTACGGCGACCTATTAGCCTTTGCCACGCAGGATCATCGCGGAAAGCGCCATGCGTACCGGACCTGCATCGCATAGACGGCCTCGTTCAACGGTGTGCCCACACCAAGCCACTGGACATGGCGCTATCGCGTTCCCCCTGATTGATTGCTGGGGTCGCCGGGCTCGTTGCGGGTGCCATGTCAATGGCGGCCGGCGAATATGTGTCGGTGAGCTCGCAGTCCGACACCGAGCAGGCGGATCTGGCGCGCGAGCGCCGCGAGCTCGCAGACAACATCACCTTCGAGCATCAGGAGCTTGTCGACATCTACGTCAAACGTGGCTTGGAGCCGGAGCTGGCGAAGCAGGTCGCGCAACAGCTGATGGCGAAGGATGCCCTCGGCGCGCATGCACGCGACGAGTTGGGAATTTCGGAGTTGACGACAGCACGGCCCGCGCAGGCCGCACTCACCTCGGCTGCAACATTCGGCGCCGGTGCGGCCATGCCGTTGCTGATGGTCGTCATCTCGCCCCTCACCTATCTGGTGCCGATCGTCTCAGTAGCCTCGCTGATATTCCTCGGCGTGCTGGGAGCCATCGGCGCCATCGCAGGGGGTGCGGACGTCATGCGGGCCACAGCGCGCGTGACCTTCTGGGGAGCTTTGGCGATGGCGGCGACAGCGGGCATAGGGAAAATCTTCGGAACGATTGTCTAGGCGACGCATTGGAGCCGAGCGCACGGCCACAGGCGGTTGCTAGCGCAGCACGACGAACGTGGCGGCCAGTGCGCCAATGGCCGGGACGCTGACGCTGCCGACGATGGTGCCGATCCGCCTTCCGCCGACAAAGGCCGCTATAGCCGCCTTTGACGCCGTGTTCATCGAGGCTGCGATCAGGATGGCGGTCGCCGCATCACCTGATGCCACCTGCCGCCCGGCGAGGCGTGCCATGGAGAGGGTCAGCGCGTCGACGTCGGCGATAGCGGATACTGCAGCCAGAAGAAACAGCCCCGCGTTGCCCGCCTGGCTGGCCACGGCCTTGGCTACCAGCAGGACGATGGTGATAAGTCCAACCAGTTGAAGGACGGTGCCGAGGTCGAACGGATTCTTGATGTTCAGTAGCGGGTGTTCGGTGGCGCCGCCTCGCCTTCCCCACAACACGGCAGCGGCCCCAGCAGCAGCACGGCAGCAGCAGCCGCGGCCGGCCACAGCAGGGCGGCGATCAGTTCGGGCTTGATCATGCCGGCCAGCACGACGATGCGCACGAGCATGGTCACGCCCGCCAGCAGGACACCACCCGCCAGCAAATGCGTACTTTCGGGATGTTCTCGGGCCAGCCGGGCAAAGGACAGGGTTGTTGCGGTCGAGGAGGCCATGCCACCGGCGATGGCGGCCACTGCGATGCCCTTGCGGTCGCCCAGGACGCGCACGGCTACGTAGCCAGCGAAGGAGATCGCCGCAATCAGTATGGCGAACAGCCAGATCTCTGAAGGATTGAGAACATTCCAAGGGTCGACCGGCCGGTTGGGCAGGATCGGCAGTAGCAGGAAGGACATCGCCAGCAGCACCAGCACACTGCGCATTTCCGGCCATGTCACGTTCCGCACCCAGCTGTGCAGCGGTTCGCGCAGTGCTAACAGGATGGCCATGGCGACGGCGGCGGCCACGGCCACGATCTCGTTGCCCAACGTGGCGTAGGCGCCGAGCACGAAGGTGAGCATGCCCGCAACCACACCAGTCACGCTGAAGTTCTTCTCCGCACTGGCCTCGAGATAGCTGAAGGCGGTGAGCGCGCCGGTGAAGGCCAGCAACCCTGCAGCGAGTACGATCGGAGTGCTGACGATCGACATGAGACCGCAAATGCCGCCAAGCAGCCCCGTCAAAGCGAAGGTGCGTAGGCCGGCGGTTCGTTGATGATCAGTTTCCTCGCGCGTCTGCCAGCCACGTTCGAGACCGATGAGCAGGCCGATGGCTAGTGCGACGGCGAGGCGGCGGAATAGCTCTTCCTGGTCCATCTAGGCATCTATGATCCTTGTGTGATCTTAAGCCAAACATCGACAATTCAGATGTCAGCTTCGTAGCCCTTCGCACCGTGAGCTGACAGGCTAGTGTGTCGCGCACCACTGCGATCGCAGGAAATCCGCCATTGAAGTGGATACCGGACCCGTCCCAGGCTTGAGTGTCGCTGGAAACGCGCGGTGCCCGGGCACAGGACAATCCACGTCAAGTGCCATCGCTCCAGAGATGGTGAGATGGTGGCGCGTCACGATGCGTTCTTGCCGCCACGGAGCTCAATCCAAGTCCCTGATCCACATGATGCGAAATGTGCGCATGACACCATCGTGTTCCGTTATCGACACGTACTCACCCGGGACAAAATGGTGACGATCGAACTTGAAGCCTGGCTCATCATCTTCACTGCTCTTGGGGTTGTAATCAAACGCCCATGTCCCCCCTCGACGATGCACAAGTCGGCCAATTTCATCCTTCCGTCCTGGCCAAAATCTCTTGACGCGACATCGCTCACGAGCCTGGCGCCACTCGTCGGCAACAAGCTGCCCGTTTTCATCGAGCGGCGCGGCAAATTCATAGCCGCGATCCTTGCTACCGTTCGGGAACTCATGATCACGAGCAAGTTCGAGCCTAATGCGCTTCATCGTCATGGTCGCGGTTCTTCCTCCTCGCAGTTACGCAATCGGACCTTTGCAGCTCAGCCAGACTGTAAGCGTTGCTCCGCGCTCAAGCAAAGTATGGCAACGCGGCCGGCCACTGGCCAGTCGTCGGACCTCTCCGCGCTCACTTCCACCTCCAACTATGCGTTAACGCACCTGCAAGGGCTAGCTGGCGACCACTATTCATGCCATCAAGATTAGGGAATTCGACAAAGCGATTATCTGTGCGTCACCCTTCTGGCTCGCTAAGCGTCCGCTGGTTGCTCACGTTTGGACCGATGGATGCGGCTTTGCGATCGCCGGGAGATTTCTCGCTCAGCGAACGACAGGCTGGTGGCCCATGTGCTTCTCGGCGACAGCGAGCTTCGTGACGGTCGGGATCACGGCCACCGCCGGCATCGTTTGCCTCACCCGTATTCGGGGGTGGCGCGAGCTGCCTCTTGCATCCCTGCCGCTGATCTTTGCAGGACAGCAAGCTGTGGAGGGTTTCCTTTGGCTGGCGTTGCCTGTTGACCCCAATGGACCTGTGTCATCGATGCTGACGCTGATCTTCTTGCTGTATGCCAAGGTCGTCTGGCCAGCGTTCGCGCCCATTGCGGCACTGTTGATCGAACCCGAACCAGGGCGGCGTAGACTTATGGCGATCTGCGCAGCCATCGGGGCAGGCTGGCAGCCTATTTCCTATGGTCGATCTAACCTATCCTCATGCTGCAAGCATTCGTGCAGGTCACATCGTCTACACGGAGGAACCCCAGGGGCCAGTGGCGATTGGAGTTCTTTATCTCGTGGCGACCGCCATGACACCACTGCTATCATCGCACCGCGCCGTTGTCCTCCTCGGGGCGATTGTGTTTGGCGGCTCCATCGTCGCCTATTTGCTCTATTGGGAAGCCTTTGCTTCGGTGTGGTGCTTCTTTGCCGCTGCAGGTAGCAGCGTTATCCTTGTTCAATTCGAGCGCCTGAGCCGGATCGAGCGAACCGCGTTCGCGGGCTCGCGGCCAACTCTGTACTTTCTTCGTGATGACCGCTTGCGAGCTAGGTGAGACTGAGGGGACAGCAACAACCACTGTGAGACCGTTGCTTCAAAGAGGGGAAAAGCGTCACGACAGCGATGCTCGGAACGATTGAGCGCGTCAGAACCTGCAGTGATCGCGTGGCGTGCGGCGAGAGCCCGATCTCATCGGCGAGTCCTCGTGCGGGCAGTTTCCAACTACCAAACAACGCAAGAGCAGATCCGCCAACCAGGATCAAACTACCCATCTGCACCCAGATATAGGGTCAGCAAAATCCAGGTCACGCTGAAGTCCGCCAGCTCCTGGCGACTCCGTTGGGCTCCAGCCGGGGATGCCGATGAACATCACCAGGCGAAGGCGGCATGGGTAACCGCCTACACCCTAGGCGTAACCGTGTTGCTGAGCGGCCAGGTTGTCGAAGTGGGCGGCGGGGGAGTGGGTTGATCTGCAGAAGCCACTCAAATGCGATGCCATCACATCCCCACGGAGGTTCGGCAATCTAGGAATTCGCCAGAGACACGTGGCGGAATTCAAGAGCCGGCGATACAGGAGACTAGGCGAGCGTCAGCGGCAGATCAGGACCGGGATCGTGCCGTGCGTGACGACATTGTGGGTTTGGCTACCGAGCAACAGCCGGG
>CAWEBE010000019.1:0-108848 GCA_963806735.1 uncultured Alphaproteobacteria bacterium
TAGGTCGGGCAAATGCGGCCGTTAGACGCGTGAGAGTTCCTTGGTCCGCCATGATTGTGGCACGAATTTAGATGGGAGAGGTCAATGACGACAGTAGCCGTCTCAATGCGTTTGGCCATGGCCTGCCTGGCGGGGTTGCTTGCGAGCGACCCTGCAGTAGCGCAGCAATGCGACGGCGTGGAACTCCTGGTGGAGGCAAGCGAGCGCCGCTGCTTGCGGCCCGGTGCTGGTGAACGGTTCAAGGATTGTGTGGATTGTCCCGAGATGGTCGTTGTTCCGGCCGGGACCTTCCTGATGGGCTCGCCGCCGAGCGAACCAGAACGCGAAGGCGAGCGCGAAAATCAAGTGCAGGTGACGATTGCTAGACCATTTGCGATTGGAGCGTTTGCCGTCACACGCGGTGAATTTGGCGCTTTCGTCGCGGCAACGGGCCACAAGCTGGACGAGGGTTGCTACTTTTGGACCGGAACCACATGGGAGGAGCGGACGGACCGGTCGTGGCAGGATCCTGGCTTCGCCCAGGATGACCGCCATCCGGTGACATGCATCGATTTGAACGCCGCCAAAGCCTATGCGGCCTGGCTAT
The DNA here is from genome assembly GCA_963806735.1 of uncultured Alphaproteobacteria bacterium. Lineage (GTDB taxonomy): Bacteria > Pseudomonadota > Alphaproteobacteria > Rhizobiales > Hyphomicrobiaceae > CADEFX01. The sequence goes on from CAWEBE010000019.1 coordinate 587, forward strand.
CGATCAAGACCGGCAAGAGCTACCGCCTGCCCTCCGAGACGGAGCGCGAATACGCGACGCGCGCTGGCACCACCACGCCATTCTGGTGGGGCTCCTCGATCTCGTCGGGACTCAGCCAACTACAACGGCACCTTTGGCTATGGGCAGGGCGCGAAAGGCGAGTGGCGGCAGAGGACGGTCCGGGTCGACAGCTTCCGTCCCAATGCCTGGGGTCTCTATAGTGTGCATGGCAACGTTTGGGATTGGACGGATGATTGCTGGAATGAGAGCAACGCTGGCAATCCTGGAGACGGCAGCGCAAGGACAAGCGGTGATTGCACCTGGCGTGTCGCGCGCGGCGGGGCTTGGAACTACAGTCCAAACTACCTGAGAGCCGGCTTCCGCTACTGGAACCTGCCGCACAACCGCAGCGGCGTACAAGGATTGCGCGTTGTCAGGACGCTGTAATTCAACGGCTGCCACGATTCGCCGTAAGGTAGCGTTACTGCGGGCCTGACCTACCCATGACGACATCCGGAAAGGTGCCTCGCAAGGACTTGCGGGCGCGAGAGGCATCCGGTCGTAGCGACGCAAGATAGCTGCATCGGCGAATGATCAAAGGTACAGGGCGCACCTTGCAATGTTTGATGCCACGATACGCCCCCAGCTCCCCCCGCCAGGGGTGTTGCGGTCAACAAGCCCCGCGCTGCAACAGCACGCGTGCTTAGTCAGCTTTGCCCCAGAAATCTGCCATAAACGACGATGTGAATGTTCGGCAGCTTGGTGCCGATTTTGTTGCAGAAGTCCGTTGCCGCAAGCCGCGAAGCGTGATTCACCGGCGATGAGATGATGGCGGCGGGAGCGGGCAATGGGATAGCGCTGGGCGGTAGAGCATTGATCATACATCACTGCCAGCGGCGCTCAGCAGCGACTAAACTCGGAGCACGCAGCTCCCTACGCTGTGGCATTGACCATCCGGGGGGTTGGTTATGTTGCGATATTGCTTTCGGCTTTTCATTGCATCGATAGCTGCCGCGATAGTCTCGAGCCCAGCGCACGCTCAGAGCGACACGACCTTCTTCAATAAGAATGGCTGGACAGCCAGTCTGCTCAACACAAAATCTGGCGTCATCGGTTGCCTGGCAAGGACAGCGCTGAGCGAGCGCACAAGCTTCGGCTTGGTCCAGCTGCGCAACGGGCAGTGGCTAGCAGCGCTTGCACGCACCGGTGGTTTTCAACGTGTTCTGCGCTGGAACATGGAGCTGCTCATCGACGGAAAGTCCATGCATCGTGGTGTGGCCTCAGTAGGTGATAGCGGAATAGCAATTCTGGAGCCGGCGCTGTCCAACCGGACCATTGCTGCGCTAGGCGTTGGCCAAACGCTCGAAGTCGTGACAAATCGTGGGCGCTTCGAGTATGCGCTGGACGGTTCGGCAGATGCGATTGATGCGACCAAAAAGTGTGTCAGTCATTTTGCATCAGGATCCCACGAAGCGACCGGTGCGATACCTGATCGAGCTGAATTCATCTCGGGCCAGCAGCGGTACGGGATTTTTCATCACCCGGGATGGACGCATTCTCACCAGTGCCCATGTTGTCCGCGGATGCACGACGGTTACGGCTGGCCTCCCAGGTTCGCCGATGCAAACTGTGCACGTGGCGGCCACCGACACGACCAACGATCTGGCCCTCTTGATTTCCGACCTGCGCCCATTGCAGGTGCCGGCGTTAAAGGCTGGAGTCCGCACGGGCGAAGGTATCGCCGTCTACGGTTTCCCGTTGACGGGCATTTTGCCGTCCACAGGCAACTTCACTCTCGGCAATGTGACGGCCACCGCGGGCATGCGAGACGATATCCGCGAATTGCAAATCTCGGCGCCTGTGCAGCACGGCAATAGCGGCGGTCCGTTACTCGATCAGGCCGGCAATGTGGTCGGGATTGTGTATGGCAAAATGAATGCCTTGGCCGCGGCCAAAGTCACGGCGGATATTCCGCAGAATGTGAACTTTGCGGTCAAGGCGACAGTGGCTCTCAATTTCTTGCAAGCGCATGGGGTGCAGCCGACCGGCGAGATGGCAACGGCGATACTCCAACCAGCAGACCTTGCGGACCGCGCCAAAGCTTTCACGGTATTCATTGCATGTAGCAAGTGACTAGCGGGGGCTCCGATGGACTTCAGCTTCGTGCAGGCGTACCTGGTATCCATTCGGAGTTGGCCCTGGGCTGAGGTCAAATCGATCGCCGAGTTGGCGCTGTACTACCTCACCATTATCGCCATCCTCGGCTGCCTCATGAGGCTGAATGCGATCGGGCGCATACTTCGCGACTTCCGGGAAGCGCGCGGACCCCTGTGGGAGCTGAAGACTACCGTCAGCGACTTGAAGGACCTCGAGCCTGCAATACAGCTGCTCGGCGACAAGGTTGAAGCCGCTCGCAAGCAGGTGGTCGAACTGCAAGCTGACCGGATAAGTACAAGATCCGATGCCGATGAGGCGGAAGGAATAGACCAGGCCGATGAGACCGAGGCGCCTGCTCCGGCCGAAGATGGTGCAAATCGCAATTGGCTGCAGCTTCGTGAGTATTGGCAGCGCAACCGCAAGCGCATCGAGTACATCGTCGATCAGATCGAGGATGGCCGCACCAAGTTGGGCTACGATCGACTGCCTCGCACCAACTACAAGCGCATCCTGAACAAGCTTCAAGGACAAAGGTTTATCAGCGCGGCAGCGGCCAACGCATCCCGGGACCTAGTTGACCTGTTCAACAAGTATCGGCCGCGCAATCAAACCATCCCTGATGAGGTGATCGGCTCGCTTCAAGTGCTGGATCAGCAGCTCGACCGGGAGCTAGTGTCCTTCGCCCAAGTGCTTGCCGCCGAAAGTGAAGATGATCCAGAGCCGATGAGCCCGGGGCCAGCGGGCCAAAGGCCTGGTTCAAGGCGACACCCAGCGAACGACCATCCCAATGAACCTGGGCATCCAATCGCCTAGCTGCTTCTCACGGGTACGCAAATCAGATAGGCGCCACAGCCAGGAGTCGGCTGGAGGTGCCTATGGCTCGCAAGGACCACGCTGAGCACGCCCGAGTAACGGCAATCTGCGTCAACCTCGCCCTCGATGGCGTCAAGTCTGATATTCGCAGGGAGCTTGACCAAACGACGGGCGAAGCTGCGACTGCTCTCCGTCGTGTGCTTGAGCGATTGAAGCAGCGCCGCGTAAACAACAACGAATTGATTGCCACTGGAAGGTGCTAACAGTTCAAAGATGTTCTCAACGTCAGCAAGCGTGAGAGCATGGGTTGCACAGCTTAGCCTTTAATTAATCTATATAATTTCAAACTATTAGCTGGTGTTTGTGGCGGAGACGGGGGGATTCGAACCCCCGAAACGCCTTTACAGCGTTTAACGGTTTAGCAAACCGCCGCCTTCAGCCACTCGGCCACGTCTCCGTACCTGGACATTTTATTCCGTAACTTGCTATAAACGCTCATCTTTTCGGCGCATTTGCTTCTCATTTAGCTCCATGGCGACCATTCCATCTCACTGCCGGAGAGCCTAAAAAGAGCCTAGTTCGATGCGCGTCAAGTTTACGGATCTCTCCATCCAGAGCCTCAAGCGCCAACACCCGCAGGTGACCTTTTAGGACACCATGCTCCCGGCTTTTGGAGTACGAGTGGGGTCTCGAAACAAGACCTTCATAGTGATGCTGGGCAAGGCTCGCAAGTGTCAAACGATTGGCCGCTACCCGGCCTGGACCCTGCTCAAAGCCCGCGAAAAAGCCAGGCTCATGATCAGCGGCTCTGAGGGAGCCCAATCGACAGTCTACTTCGATGAAGCGATTGAGATTTACCGGCGCGCACTCACCATCCGAACGCGGCGGCAGTCGCGCGCTGCAATGATGCGGCAAGAGTCCAGGTTTTGTTGCTTCAAGCGTGCGTTCGTAAGCCAGGCAAGTCCGCCCCGGGTCATGAACTCGCCCGGATCTCAGCTACGATCAAATGGCTGGAGCGAGTGGTCTGCTGTGAGGACCGCGACACGCCCGGCTCGTGCCTCAATTGGCCGGCACGCTCTTCGCGAAGGCGCAGCTGAACGCCGGCTTTACTAAGGCCAGGTTCCGCATTGGGCATCCCGTCTAGCGAACGTCACCTTGAGTTTCCGAGTAGGACCGCTCGCATGATGCGAGCCTTCAGCATCTGATCGAACGCAGCTGGCGGAGTTCCGATGTCGCGGATGAGGTCCTGGGCTCGCTCGACATTCTTCTGCACCGTCCTGACTATGGTCGCGTTCGCATGCTGCACCGAGCCCCATGCTCAGCTGGTGGACACCACCAGTGCCTTGAAAAAAAGAATCGGGGAGTTGCAAAGCTCCGGAAAGTTTACCGATGCCTTGCCCCTGGCGATGCGACTGGTGGACATCACGAAGGCCCGGTCTGGGGAGGCGAGCGTCGAGTATGCCGACGCGCTCCAAGCACTCGGGGAGACCTACTTCTATCAGGCGCGCTACGCCGAGGCCGAGCCCATATACAAGCGGATTTTTGCCATTCGCGAGAGGGTAGCCGGGCCGCAGCACACGAGCGTCCTTTCCACCCTCGACGTTCTGGGTAACCTCTACCGTTTTAGCAACCGGCCCCGGCTCGCAGAGCCGTTGTTGCAGAGAGCCCTGGCGGAGCGGGAGGGCCAGCTTGGGCGCGACAGCCCGCAGCTCGCCGCGACTTTGGACAATCTCGCGCAGGTTCAAGTGGCGTTGCAGCGCTATGACGATGCTGAGCGCTCAGTGCGCCGGGCCCTGCAACTCATCGGGGAACGCGATCCCGCCCAAACCGCCAAACTGCTCACGGCACTGGCACAGATCGAGCGAGGCCAGGGGCGGCTCGAGGAAGCCGTGGCAACGCTCCAGCGTGCCCTGGCATTGCACGACGCCGCCGCTCGCGGCCGCCCCCCCGATCAGGCGCAGCAGATGACCCGTTCGGCGACCGTCCTGCAACTCGGCACGATCTACCACCAGCTCAACCGTATGGAGGAGGCCGGACAGCTTGCGGTGCAAGCGCTGGACATGCTGGAGAAACTGCTCGGGCCCGAACATCCCGTCGTCGCCAGCACGCTCGAAGCCGTTGCCAGCACACGCGCCCAGGTGGGGCGCTACGCTGAGGCAGAGGTCATGCGCAAGCGGGCACTCGCTATCAACGAGCGCGCCTATGGCCGGGAGCACATCAACGTCGCTTCATCGCTGCAGGGACTTGGGAATTTGTATCGCCTGCAGGACCGGCACGACGAGGCACTACCGCTGTTGCTCAGCAGTGTGCGCATCGCGGAAAAGAACCTCGGGCCGGATCACGCGCAGATCGTCCCCTACCTGACCGGGATCGCCGACCTGTACAAGAGCCAGAGCCGCTTTGCCGAAGCCGAGCCACTCTTGAAGCGCGCCCTCGCCAATCTGGAACGGGATGGCGACGCCAATTCTCTCACCTCTGGCGCCCTGACCATCAGCGTCCTGCAGAGCCTTTCGACCCTCTATCAGGCCCAGGGTCGCCATGCAGAGGCCCGGCCCCACATCGATCGTGCCGTGACTTTGAGCGAGCGAGTGCTCGGGCCCGACCACGTCGTGACCGTAGCCATGGTGGGATCGCTTGCGAACCTCCTGCTCGATCAGGAGCTCCTCGATGAGGCAGAGCGGCTGTACCAGCGAGCGCTCGCGATCAGCGCAAAGTCAGGCGGACAGTCGCTCGACTATGCCCACAACGTGGTTGGGCTGGGCATCGTATTCTCGAGGAGAAGCGAGTGGGCCAAGGCGTACGCCTCGCTCAGGACGGCCACCCAGATCTACGCCACACACGACAAGCGCGCTGGTGCCGGCAGCAGAGGTGCGCGGTCTGACGTCGTGGGACAGCAGGCCTCTCACGCCGATGTGTTGTTGCTGCAGGCCGTCGCCGCTTACCGGCTGGCCGAGTCCGACCCGCAGGCGGCGGATGCGCTGCGCGATGACGCATTTCAGTTGGCGCAGCGGGCGCAGAATTCGCAGGCAGCGGCTGCCCTAGGCCAGATGTCGGCGCGTTTTGCGAGCGGCTCCGGCACGCTTGCGGCTCTTGTTCGCGAGCGCCAGGACCGCGCAAAGGAATTGCGAGCATCGGACGCGCGGCTGACGGCGGCCTATTCGATGCCATCCGACCGCAGGAACGCCGACAGCGAAGCCGCGCTGCGCAAGTCCATTCAGGACATCACGACCCGGCTCGAGACGATCGACGCGCGCCTTGCCCGCGAGTTCCCCGATTACGCGGCCCTGTCGGACCCGCAACCGCTCTCCATCGCTGCCACGCAGAAGCTCCTGGGCCCGGGCGAGGCGCTGGTGCTTGTGGTAACCCGCCCGAAGCAAAGCCTCGTATGGGTTATTGCCAAGGACAAGGTCCGCTGGGCCCTTGCGCCCCTGGGCGAAGCCGACCTTGCGCGCGAGGTGACCGCCCTGCGCTGTGGACTTGATGCAGCGGCATGGAATGGCGTGGGGCGCGGCGACTGCCAATCGCTGCTCAACGTAACCCACGCGGCAAACACGCCGCTGCCCTTCGACCTGGCCAGGGCCTACGGGCTCTATGCGCAGTTGCTCGGTCCGCTCGAGGACGTGATTGCCGGCAAGCGGCTTGTGATTGCCGCGGGCGGGCCGCTGGCGACACTGCCCTTCGAGGTGCTGGTCGTTGAAAGGCCCGAGACGGCCATCCCCGCTGATGCAACGGCCTACGCGCGCCAGGCTTGGCTCATCAAGCGGCACGCAGTATCGGTTCTGCCGTCAGTGTCGAGCCTGCGGTCGCTGCGCGGGGCCGCACGCTCGAGCAAGGCTGCAAGAGCATTTGTTGGCTTCGGCAATCCGCTTCTCTCTGGCATCGACGGAACCGATCGCTCGGCATGGACCAGGCAAAGCTGCGTGAAAGATGTGGCGCCCCATCATCTACGGGTGGCGAGCGCACCGCTTTCGGGCGCATTGTCGAAACTGTTCAGGGGCTCGGTCGCCAACACCGCAGCACTGCAGCGCCAAGCGCCGCTGCCGGAAACGGCCGATGAGCTCTGCGAGGTGGCGCGCCAGCTCGGCGCTGATGTGCGGGATGTTCACCTTGGGGAGCGTGCAACGGAAGGGACCATCAAGAGGCTCAACGCGACGAACGGGCTGGCTGGCTATCGCACCCTGCATTTCGCGACGCACGGGCTGCTCGCAGGAGAAACCGAGACCTTGGGCTCCGGTGCCGAGCCCGCCCTACTGCTGACGCCGCCGTCAACGGCAAGCGAGGCAGACGACGGCCTGCTGACCGCCAGCGAGGTCGCGCAGCTGAAGCTCGATGCCGAATGGGTCGTGCTGTCGGCTTGCAATACTGCGAGTGCGGACAAGGGCGGCGGAGAGGCGTTGTCCGGCCTCGCACGTGCCTTCTTCTATGCGGGAGCACGCGCTCTCCTCGTCAGCCACTGGTATGTCGATAGCGATGCGGCCGTGAAGCTCGTCACCAGTGCTTTCTCGGCGCTACAGCGTGACCCTGCCATCGGCCGGGCCGAAGCCATGCGCCGCGCGGCGCTCACGGTCATGGCCGACCAGTCGCGTGCCGCCCCCTCGGTGTCTGCCGCGCATCCTTCCGTTTGGGGACCTTTTGCCGTCGTCGGCGAGGGAGGCTCGGTGCAATAGTGCGTAACTGACTGCGTTAGCTAGGTCCTTGTGCATCGGCGTCGAACCCAACCTCCCATGACATCGCGGCGAGCAGCACGCCCGCGACCGCCGACAGGCCAAGTTTTCGCGAGCCGGCAATCGAATAGCTCGAGACGATCACCAGGGTTGGTCCCGGGCTCGCAGCACCAAGCAGCTGAACAGCGGCGATGCCGAGTAGAATGGACAGGTAGTCCAAATCTACGATCCCTCCTGCGCGATCCGAGCCGACCGCAGCTGTCATGTGGCACGCGAGGTCAACTTCCGCCTCGGGTCAAACCTACCGGTCTGCCAGCAGCGAAGGTACGGCAGGTACACTGCCGAGAGCTGCTGAACTCTTGCGACATCGCGAACGGTGAATTTTGGGCCACGAACGGAGATCAATCTGCGAGCCTCGCTCGCGTAGGAAGAGCCGATTTGGCGTGAATGCAACAGCTATGCGACCGCCGCTTCGGATGTCCAGCCAGTACCTATCATGGCCAAAACCTCGCACGCTGGCTTGGCGCGGCTGAAGTAAAAGCCCTGGACCTCCGTGCATCCCTCGGCGCGGACGCTGTCAAGCTGTTCGGCGGTCTCAACGCCTTCGGCAGTGGTGGCCATACCCAGTCGCCCGCTCAAGCCAACAACTGCCCGCACAATGGCGAAGGAACTCTCGTCCTGCGCCATATTCTGAATGAATGATCGATCAATCTTGATCTTGTCGAACGGAAAGCTGCGCAGATAGCTCAGGCTCGAATAGCCGGTGCCAAAGTCATCCATAGCGATCCGGACGCCTAGGGTGCGCAACTGATGCAGCACGGCAAGCGTCGTCTCATGCTCGACAAGCAAGACCCCCTCGGTAATCTCAAGCTCCAGGCGGTGCGGCGACAAGCCTGAGCTGGCAAGGGCAAGCATGACCGTTTCCGACAACCGTGCGCTCTTGAACTGGACCGGCGAAAGATTGACGGCCACCGTTATGGGGTCTGGCCAGGACGCAGCGTCGCCGCATGCATGTCGCAACACCCATTCTCCGATTGGCACAATCAGCCCGAGCTCTTCCGCCAATGGGATGAAATCTGCAGGTGAAACCAGGCCGCGCTGGGGATGACGCCACCGCAGCAGCGCTTCAAAACCCGTTACCTGTCGCGTCGCAATGTTCACAACGGGCTGATAGTGCAGCTCGAACTCGCCGTTGACGAGTGCCGCCCGCAGATCAAGCTCGAGCACGCGGCGCGCCTGCATCGCCGAGTCCATGCCAGGCTCAAAGAACCGATAACGTCCACGGCCGTCGGTCTTTGCCCGGTACAAGGCCACATCGGCGCACTTCAACAGGGCCGTGACCGAATGACCGTCAGTTGGCGCAATTGCAATGCCCACACTGGTGCCAACGACGATTTGCTGGCCTTCGATTTCGTAGGGCGCATTGACCGCGTCGATCAGGCGCTGCGCCAGATTGGTGGCACCTTCCGGCTGGGCAGCTCCGAGCTGGACGACAGCGAACTCATCGCCGCCCAGCCGCGCAACCGTATCATCTTCCCGCAGGACACGCCGTAGCCGTTCAGCCACGATCTTCAGCAAGGCGTCGCCAACGGGGTGACCAAGTGTGTCGTTGACCTGTTTGAAGCGGTCGAGGTCGAGCGACAGGATCGCTGCATGCTCCCCTTTCTGCGTGCGCAGCAGGGCTGCATGGATGCGTTCCTCAAACTCTGTCCGATTTGGCAAGTCTGTCAGCGCATCATGGCGTGCCATGTGCGCGATGCGTGCCTCGGTACGGTGCCGTTCGGTCACGTCCTCGTGGGTCGCAACCCAGCCACCGCCTGGCATAGGCTGCCGTGTCACGCGGATGAGACGTCCATCTGCGAGTTCATCGATGCGGGAGGACTGGCAATCAGCCGGCAATTCCTTGAGATCGGAAAGCTTCTGGTCCACGGCGTCGTTTGTCTTCTCACCTTTGAGTATGCCGCTTATCACGCGATGGGCAATGACGGCACTGTGTGGCGTGCCGATCTGCAGCAACTCTTGGGGAAGGCGGTACATTTGAGCGTAAAGATCATTGCAGACCACCAGGTGCTTTTGGGCATCGAACATGCACAGGCCTTTGCCCATGTTGTCGAGCGCCGTCTTGAACCTTAAATCCTGAGTTCGCAGCTCCTCGTCGCGCTGTTGCAGCGCCTTGTGTTGCCGGTCTCGTTCGTCTGCGGCCTCGCGCCGCTCGCGCAAGTCACGTATCGCATAAACCTCGATGTCGGGCAGCTTGCTGCCAAGCGGCTGACGCAGCACCTCGATCGCGATGGTTGCACGCGATTGGCTCTTGAGCTGTGTGTCCCAGCGGCTCGTTGTGGGCTCTGGCGGCGGGCCGTCGAACAGGGCTGCCATCACGTTCTGCCCGAGCAAAGCACCCGAAGCGTATCCACACAACTCGAGGGCGCGTTGATTGATGTCGATGATGATGCCGCGCCGCGTCACGACCAGCGCTTTGTTGTCTCTGGCAATGTTGAGCGCCTCGAGGGCCACTTGCAGCAGTTCGGTTGATCCGGCGTGCGCAGAGTTAGCAACCAACCTTGGCCAAGGAAGCTGTGTTCGGCCTGCCGATACATTCGCCAGGACGCGCGCGCTCAGCCGCCGCAACAGCGGGTAAAACTGTTCAACAAGGAAGGTGGGAATGCGCACCACGGCATTGCCTCAAAGCGGTTGTCTGCGAGGAGGCTAACAACGCGACTGAAAAATAGGGTTAATCCCTCGTCTTAAGGGTCCGTAGATGATTTGAGATGAGGGCGAGCCATGTCTGCCATGAGGCAAACGCTGAAGTTGGTCAGATGTATCTTCGATGTCTGTTTATATGCGCGAAGCGGAAGTCGCGGCTGCAAGACGACATCCATCGCTCTCACTAAGCGACGTCAAAGCATCCACTCTCCTACCCATATCTGCCCATGCAACACGCCAATGGCATGAGCTTGGGCCGAGCCTAATCCTGTGCAAACTCAATTGGCCACGCGGAAATACATCACGTCGCCGTCGGCGACGGCATAGTCCTTGCCTTCGAGCCGCATCTTGCCCGCGTCTTTGGCGCCCACCTCACCGCCGAGTGTCACGTAGTCAGCGTAGGTGATTGTCTCGGCACGGATGAAGCCCCTCTCGAAGTCCGTGTGGATGATGCCCGCGGCCCGCGGCGCCTTTGTGCCGCGCATGACCGTCCAGGCCCGGGCCTCCTTGGGTCCGACGGTGAAGTAGGTCACTAGGTCGAGCAGCTTGTAGCCTTCGCGGATGAGCTTGTTGAGACCTGGCTCGGTTAGTCCGAGCTCGACGAGGTAGGCGTCGCGGTCGGCGTCCGGCAGACCCGCGAGCTCGGCCTCGATCTTGGCCGAGATGACGACGCAGCCGGCGCCCTCGCGCGCGGCGCGCTCGGCCACATGCCGTGAATGGGCGTTGCCGGACGCGGCTGAGGCCTCATCGACGTTGCACACATAGAGCACCGGCTTGGACGTGAGGAGCTGCAGCGCCTGAAACGCGGGCCGCTCCTCGGGAGTGACGAGAGCGTGTCTTGCTGGCTTGCCCTCACGCAGGAGCACAAGCGCCTTGTCGATCAGCTCGAGCTGGGCCTTGGCTTCCTTCTCGCCGGACTTTGCTTTCTTCTCCAGCGGTAGGCGGCGCTTCTCCAGGCTTTCGAGGTCCGCCAGCATCAGCTCGGTCTCGACCGTCTCGGCATCGGCCACGGGATCGACGCGGCCCTCCACGTGCGTGACGTCGCCGTCCTCGAAGCAGCGCAGCACATAGGCAACTGCATCGACCTCGCGAATATGTGCCAGGAACTGGTTGCCGAGCCCTTCTCCTTTGGACGCGCCGCGCACGAGGCCGGCGATGTCAACGAATGTCAGCCGCGTTGGAATGGTGCGTGCGGATTTGCCGATGCGCGCGAGGGTATCGAGGCGTGGGTCCGGAACACCGACCTCGCCGACGTTGGGCTCGATCGTGCAGAAGGGATAGTTGGCGGCCTCCGCCGCAGCCGTCTGCGTGAGCGCATTGAAGAGGGTCGACTTGCCGACGTTGGGCAAGCCCACGATGCCGCATTTGAAGCCCATGGATCAGCTCTGCTTTTCTTGACGTCTCGCGAGCCATTTTTTGAGGTTGGCCGCGAGTGCCGATTGACGTTTGCCCTGGCGCTCGCCGGCAGGGTGCTGTGGAGCAGGCAAAGGCCGAGCTACAGGTTCGCTCTCGGTTTTCGCCGGCTTGGGTTGGAGCACGCGGGCAACATCGGTCAGGAACCGTGCGTCGTCACCCTTGGCCAGTCGCCCGGCCGCTTCGGCCATAGCGTCGAGCAGCGGCTCCAGCCACTCTGCATCCGCCTTGGCGAAGTCGCGCAGAACCCAGCCGTGCACCAGCTCCTTGGCGCCGGGATGCCCGACGCCAATGCGTACGCGCATGTAGTCGTTGCCGATGTGAGCCGTGAGTGAGCGCAGCCCATTGTGGCCAGCATTGCCGCCGCCAACTTTGACCTTGAGCTTGCAGGGGGCCAGATCGATCTCGTCGTGAAAGGCGATGACATCGCTCTCTGTCAACTTCAGATAGCGCATGGCCTCGCTGACAGACTGGCCGCTGTCGTTCATGTAAGTCTCAGGCTTCAGCAGCAGCACCTTTGCGCCTGCAACCTCACCCTCCGCAGTGAGGCCGGAGAACCGCTTGCGCCAAGAGCCGAAGCCGTGCCGCTCCGCAATCCGATCAAGCGCCATGAAGCCGACGTTGTGCCGGTTCCGGGCATATTTGTTGCCCGGATTGCCGAGACCGACAAAGAGCTTCATGGTCGCTCGTTTTCTGGACCAGGCCGATCGTCAAAAACGATGATGGCCAGCCTACTTCTTGGCCCTGTCGCCACCGCCCCTGGCGCCGGCCGCTGGGGCCTTGGCGCCAGCAGCGGGGGTCGCGGCCGGTTTGCCTGCTCCGCCGGCGGGTGCTGCACCCTTCGCATCACCTGCCGCGGGAGCCGCTGCCGCGCCCTCTGCTGCCGCCTCGCCTTCGGCCGCTACCGCACCCGGTGCGGCCTCGTCGCCTTCGGGCTTCATGGCGGCGGCGCCGGCGATGGTCGCGATTGTGAAATCGCGATCTGCAATCGTCGGCCTGACACCTTCCGGCAGTTTGACCGCAGAAATGTGGATCGAACGGCCAATCTCGAGGCCTTCGAGATCGGCCTCGAAGTACTCCGGGATCTTGTCTGCGGGCGCCCAGACCTCGACCTCGCGCCGCACGATGTTCAAGACGCCGCCGCGCTTCAGGCCAGGTGACGACGCCTCGTTGACGAACCGCATAGGAACGCCGATGCGCACGCGGTTGTCGGATCCGATGCGCTGGAAATCGATGTGGATCGGCAGATCCTTGACCGGATCGAGCTGGACCTCGCGTGGAATGGCTTTGGTTTTCTTGCCGCCTACATCGATATCGAAAACGGTGGAAAGGAACCGGCCGCGCTTGATCAGCTTGAACAGCTCGTTGTGATCGAGTGCGACAGTCTCGGCTGTCTTCTCGTCGCCGCCGTAGATGACGGCTGGCACCAAGCCTTCACGGCGTACGGCGCGAGCGGCCCCCTTGCCGCCACGCGGACGAGCCGAGGCCTTGATCTCGTTAGTCTGGGCCATGGCATTATCTCCAGCAGAACGTGCCCGCAACATGGGTGCGCCAGGCACATGATCGCCCCGCCGGCCTCCAAGGGTGCACGCGCAGGGATCCCAAGGTCATGAGATGGCCGGGGTTATAGCAGACCGCCTGTGACGCGCAATGGCTGGAAAGTCCTAGCCAGGGAAGGCTCACCCAGGCCGCCACCAGTTGGACTTTCCCCAGGCCGGTTAGGGGCGTCTTTACACATGGTCTGCCACCCTGATGATGGTGGGGAGTGTTTGCCTTCTCCTGCAGTTGAGGGTGCGAGGTAGCCGTGGGCGCGGCACCAGCACATGAGGCGGGGTTACACATGAGCTGGCGAACCAGCAGCCTCAAGCGGGTTGCGCTGTCCGCATTGCATTTCAGCGGTGCGGACGGTCTGATCGCGCCGCTGACGCGCGGTGCGGGCGTGATCTTCTCGCTGCACCACGTTCGGCCGGAGAAGCCGGAGGCCTTCGCGCCCAATCGCACCCACTGTGTGACGCCGGAATTTCTCGACACGGCGATACGGCTCGTGATCGAGCGTGGCTTCGACGTGCTGTCGCTCGACGAGGCCCATTTCCGGCTGTCGGAAGGCGATCTCGATCGGCCATTCGCCTGTTTCACGTTCGACGGCGGCTACAAGGCCGTCCTGCAGCACGCTTATCCGATCTTCCGTGGGCACAAGCGGCCCTTCGCGGTCTATCTGGCGACAGATTACGCGGACGGCCGCGGCGACTTGTGGTGGTTGGCGCTCGAAGAGGCGGTTCGCGCCGCCAAGATCATCGAGCAGAAAATGAATGGCGCTGTACGCAAGCTTGCGTGCGAGACGGCCGCAGAGAAAACGGCGACCTACCACAAGCTCCATGGATGGCTGTGTGGCATCGCGGAGGACGACGCGCGCCAGACCGTCGCCGAGCTGTGCCGTGTGCACGGTGTCGATGTTTCAGGACTATGCCGCAGTCTCATGATGAACTGGGACCAGGTCAGAGCTCTCGGCACCGATCCGCTCGTGACCATTGGTGCGCGCACACGCCGCCACTACACGCTGTCCCGCCTGCCGTTTGCCGGGGCGCGAACTCGAGATCGAGGCCAGCGTGCAACGTATCGAGGCTGAGCTTGGTCGGCCGTGTCGGCACTTCAGCTATCCCTATGGGGATGCGCGCAGCGCCTGTCGGCGCGAGTTCGATCTCGTGCGCGAGCTTGGGTTGAAGACGGCGGTAACGGCCAGAAAAGACTTGGTCCGCCCTCACCACAGTCGTTCCCTCACGGCGCTCCCGCGGGTCGCGCTCAATGGGGAATTCCAGCATGCCCGATATGTCAAGGTGATGCTGAGCGGAGTACCGTATGCTTGGTCCAACGGAATGCGGTCGATGCAGCTGAGGCCAGCCGCCGCGTCGTAGGAGCGACGGTCGCGCTTTGCCAGCACTGCGCTATCGATGCATCCAGCGCACCAGCAGGCCGGCGGGCAAGACCCAGGCGAGCCCCGCAACGGCATAGAAAGCTAGCTCGACCACCTTATTGGCTTCGGGCAGTACGGCCCCTGCCACGACGACAGCGACAAGCACATAGACGGCGACCAGGGCTAGCAGCAGGATCGTGCCCACGAGTTTGCGCATGCGCGTGCTCATGGCCGGACCCTAACGGGGCCACGAACTGGTGGCCAGAGCGGCCGGGCGCGCCATCTCGGCGCATTGTGGGGTGCTGCGGCCGGCTCTAGCTCCAGCCGCAGGCACTGCCGTTTGGTGAGTTGGAATGGTTGGTCAGAGAGCAGTGGTGGAGCACGTCGATGCTCGGCATCCGGCCGCCGCCGTGCGCGTGTGGCTGCTCGTGCTGGCCGCGCTCGTGTTTGCGATGGTGGTGGTGGGAGGGGCGACGCGTCTCACCAATTCGGGGCTATCCATTACCGAGTGGAAGCCTGTCGTCGGTATCCTGCCGCCGCTGTCGGAGGCCGATTGGCACGACGCATTCGCCAAGTACCGCGAGACACCAGAGTACCGCGCGGTCAATCGAGGCATGAGCCTTGAAGCGTTCAGGTTTATTTTCTGGTGGGAATGGGGGCACCGGTTTCTGGGGCGTCTCATCGGCATCGTCTTCCTCGTGCCCTTCGCGTGGTTCCTGTGGCGGCGGCAGATCCCGCCCGGACAGGCGCCGAAATTCGTCGCTGTATTCGCGCTCGGCGGTCTGCAGGGGGCGATCGGCTGGTACATGGTGAAGTCGGGTCTGGTTGCCCGCGTCGATGTCAGCCAGTACCGGCTCGCACTGCACCTCGGCGTTGCCGTGCTGATTTTCGGCCTGCTGCAGTGGATGGTGCTCGACCTGGGGAAGAAAAGGGAGGGCACGCGCATAGCTGCCGGTGTCAATCAACGCACTGCAGCTGCAATTCTCGTGGTCTTGGTGTTCATCCAGATCGTGCTCGGAGCGTTCGTGGCCGGTCTCAAGGCCGGGCTGTCGCACAACACCTGGCCGCTGATGGATGGCAGCCTCATTCCGGCCGGTCTCGGGGCCATGAGCCCATGGTATCTGAACCTGTTCGAGAATGTGCTGACGGTTCAATTCAACCATCGCGTGGCGGCCTATGCCGTGGGGGTCGTCGCGCTCCTGCACGTTGTATTTGTTCTTCGCTCGACTGCTGCCGCCGCAGTGCGCATCTCGGCAGCCGTACTCGGCTTGGCCACCATGCTGCAGATCGGGCTCGGTATCTGGACGCTCCTCGCAGCCGTGCCGCTCGCGCTAGGTCTCGCGCATCAGGCAGGCGCCATCATGGTGTTTGCCGCGTCGGTCTGGCATCTTCATCGCATGCTGTATGCCAACGACATCGATGCCGAGGTTGCGTGAGCCGGCTGGTCCTCGTTTTCGATCTCGACGACACGCTCTACCCGGAGCGCCAGTTCGCCCTGTGCGGATTCCGGGCAGCGGCAGCCTGGGCCAAGGCAGAGCTGGGCCTCGACGGGCTCGACGCCGACATGACCCGTCTGCTAGACGCCGGTTACCTGGGCCGGCTGTTTGCCACGGTGCTCGAGGAACGGCTCCCCGGCCGGCACTCGGCCGAGCACGTGCAAGGCCTGATTGCGGCCTACCGCGCATGCGAGCCTGAGCTGACGCTGTTCGAGGATGCGCGCTGGGCGCTCGATCATTATGCGGTCAGCGGCCCGCTTGGCCTCATCACGGACGGCACGCACGCCATGCAACTCAAGAAGGTTCGGGCACTCGCTCTGGAGCCGCGCTTCAAAGAGATCATCTACACTGGCCTGTTGGGGGAGAATCGTGCTTTCGCCAAGCCCCATCCCCGGTCATTCGAGATGATGGAGGCGGCGCTGGCAGATCCTGGCGGGCGCTACGTTTATGTCGGGGACAATCCGGCCAAGGATTTCGCCGCGCCGAATGCGCGGGGATGGACAACCGTGCAGGTCGTGCGCGAGGGTGGCATTCACGATGCGGGACGCATCGTCGCGGGTGGCGCCCCGCAGCACAGGATCGGTGCCCTCACGGAGCTGCCGCGCATTCTCGGAGCCTGACCAAGCGACGGCTAGTGTCCTATCGATCGCGAAGTTCGCCGGACTTTGTGGCAATCGCTGAACGAACTTCGCGATCGATAGGACACTAGCAGGTATATGACGCTAGTGTGATTCAGATCGAGAAATTCGCTCACGGACCTGCTGAGAATACTGGCGAATTTCTCGATCATCACACTAGTGCTTGTGCGGCTCGCGCTTGGCGAAAGCGGCGTGCTGCTCCGCCGTGGCTTCCTTCCGGTGCTTTGCCTGCCACTCCTTGTAAGGCATGCCGTAGACGTGCTCGCGCGCCTCGTCTTTCGAGACGGTGTGACCGCCTGCGCTGGCGGCTTCCTGATACCAGTTCGCCAAGCAGTTGCGGCAGAAGCCGGCCAGGTTCATGAGATCGATGTTCTGCACATCCGTGCGCTGGCGCAGATGCTCGACGAGCCTGCGAAAGGCTGCCGCTTCCAGCTCGGTCTCAGTTTTGGGGTCGAACTTGCCCATGTCCATGTCTCCGGTGTTTACGTTGGGCGCCTGTGCGCTGCCGGCATGTGATCCATGCTTCTGAACTGCGTTGAGGTGCAGATCGGCGCGCCCGCGCAGCTTTTCAATGATGCCGATAATGCGCTGGGCCCAGGCATTCTGGCCCGCGGGCGTGCGGATCAAGTCCTGCCTGATCTCAATGATGGCGTGGGCAAGCCCGCGCATCGTGCCGTGCTGCCACATGCAGTCGCCTTCCAGGGCGCCTGAATAAGGCTCATTGTCGCCGACGATGAGGCTGCCTTCGCTTTCGAAGGCCCGCAACAGGGGTTTGGCCAGTCGCGGATCCTTGTCCCACAGGATGCCGACGTGCCAGGGCCGCGGTACGCCCTTCCAGGACTCGGTGAAGCTGTGGATCGACAGCAGCGCCGGCGGCACGCCCACACCGAGGCAGCGATCGACGACCGCATCGATGGCACGGTGATAGGGCTCGTAGTACAGCCGGCGGCGCTTGGTCCGCTCGTGCTCGTCCAGATGGCGGTTGCCGGGGACCACGGCGCCGTCCGACAGGCGCATGACGAGCGTCGGGTCGTCAGCGCCGCGATTGGGATCGATCAACAGCCGCGAGAAACGGGTGAGGACTGCGGGCGCTCCCAGTGCCGCGGCAATGGCCCGCGTGACCGCAGCGGCGCCGATGTCATAGGCAATGTGCCGCTGCAACTGGTCGACCGGCAGGCCAAGGGTTCCGTAGCCGGGTGGAAAGGCATTGGCGGCGTGGTCGCAGACGAGCAGGAGGCCTGCATCGACGCGCCCCGGCAGAATGATGAAGCTCTCTTCTGTGGCGGCCTCGATCATGCCACCAATTTTGCCCGCAGGGTTCATGGCCACGACTATAGGTTGGCGGGCATGAGGTGACTATGGCCCGTGCTGCGACACGGGTCTTTGGCTTGACGGCGAGCCTCCAGTTCCGCAAACCGGAGCCGGCACTCAGGCTCTGACAAAAGCGGGACCATGACGGGGAACGTCCGCACACTGCTGAGCGAGCTCTATGACGCGGCGGTCTCGGCTGCGCATCCCGCGACGTGCCTGCCACCGCACCTTCCACTGCCGCCCGGCAATGGGCGCCTGATTGTGCTGGCGGTGGGCAAGGCAGCTGCGGCCATGGCCGTGACTGCTGAGGGCCACTACCGCGCGCTGGGGATGCTGGATCGCTTGGAGGGCCTCGCCACCGCACCGCACGGCTATGCCGCAACGTTGAGCGCGAAGCCGGAGCGCCTCGAGGTGCTGGAAGCGCGCCACCCCACGCCTGACGAGTCCAGTCGAGCGGCAGCTGAAAGGGCGATCGCGATTGCGCGCACGGCACGCGATGGCGATCTCGTGCTGGTTCTCCTTTCCGGTGGCGCGTCCTCGCTGTGGGCCGCACCGGCACCAGGGCTCGAGCTCGCCGACAAGACGGCGCTGACACGCGGCCTCCTAAAATGCGGCGCCGATATTCACGAGATGAACGCGGTCCGCCGGCATCTCTCGCGAATCAAGGGTGGACGGTTGCGCCAGGTCGCATCCGGTGCCGCGATGCTCACGCTCGCCATCTCCGATGTGCCTGGCGATGACCCTCAGACCATCGGCTCGGGTCCGACCGTTGCCGACCCCACCACACTCGCGGACGCGCAGGCCATCATCCAGCGCCGGCAGGACCGCATGCTGCATCTCGGACTGCCCATTCCAGCCGCCGTGCTTGCAGCTCTGCAGGACCCCGGCAACGAGACGCCCAAGCCTGGCGACCCGGCCTTTGCGCGTAGTGATTTTCGCATCATCGCCACGCCGCAGATGGCGCTTGCCGCCGCGGGGAAGCTGGCGGTCACGCGGGGTTATGAGGTCTTGGATCTGCAGGATCGAGTGACCGGGGAAGCGGCCGAGGTGGCGCGCCAGCACGCGGCTTTGGCACGGCGTGCCAAGGCTGAGGGACGCCGTGTCGCCATCATCAGCGGCGGCGAGTTGGAGGTGACGGTCCGCAACAAGGCGGGTCGGGGCGGGCGCAGCCAGGAGTATGCGCTTGCCTTGGCCGTGGAACTGGCCGGCGAGCCTGGCATCGCCGCGATAGCGGCTGATACCGACGGCATCGACGGCGGCGAAGGCAGTGTGTCGGATCCCGCCGGAGCGCTGGTTCTCCCGGACACCCTGGAGCGCGGTCAGACCCGCCATCTGAGCGCCCAGATGTTCCTCGACAACAACGATGCCACGCCGTTCTTCGAGGTTCTCGGCGATCTCGTTGTACGTGGCCCAACTCATACAAACGTCAATGATTTCAGGGCCATTCTCGTCAACCCCTAGTTAGGATGCCTGCGGCAGCCCGCCAAACGCCCATGCCTGGTCCCGCTCTTCACATCGCCAAACCGGAGCGCCGGCGGCATCGGCATCGCACCAAGCTGGCCGTTGGCGCGCTCGTCCTCACGGCAGGGTTGTCAGTCCCGGTTGCGGCGGACTTGAAGCTCTGCAACTCCACGTCGAGCCGGATCGGGGTGTCTATCGGCTATCGGGACGGCGACGGCTGGGCGACCGAGGGGTGGTGGAACATTGCTTCGCAGACCTGCGAGACCCTCCTCAAGGGCACGCTCTCCAGCCGTTTCTATTACGTGCATGCGGTGGACTATGACCGCGGTGGTGAATGGGCCGGCGCCAACCTCATGTGTACGGCCGACAAGTCGTACACGATCCGCGGTGTCTCGGATTGCCAGCAGCGGGGGTTCAATCGGACCGGATTTTTCGAGGTGGACACCAAGGAGTCCAAGGATTGGACCATTCGCCTGACCGACCCCGGCGACAGCGCCGCTAAGTCCAAATAGCGCTCCGGCCGGCACGGTCAGAGATGGCTCAGATGCCCTGCCCCTCGACCTCGCGCGCCAGTTCCTCGACGGCCTGCTTGGCGCCGGGCCAATTCGGATTCACCTCGAGGAGCTGTTTCACGACACGCAGGGCGCCCCGTTTGTTGCCGTGCTCTCGCCAGATTTGGAATAGGCCATCGAGGGCTTTGAAATGATTTGGCTCCAGGGCCAGTGCGCGCCGCAGGTCCCCGACTGCGCTTTCCAGGTTGTTCTGTGAGAACAGTACGTAGGCGCGGCGATTGAAGCCCTCCGCGTAGTCGGGCGCAAGGGCCACGACGTTGTCGAGCAGCTTGAGAGCGAGCTCTGAGTTCTTGGCCGCTAATGCCGCGGCGCTGCGCTCCATCAGCAGGCTGATCGTATCGCTGCCCGAGTATAGCCAGAGGCGCTCGATGGTCTCAGCGATGGGCTTGGCGGCTTGCTCATCCTCAGCCGTGGCGAGATGGGCGTAGAGATCGTTCAGGAGCTTGGCTTTCTCTTCGGCCGTCTGCGGTGGCTTATCGAGCGGGCGGCCCGCGCCCGGCCTGTTTCCTGGGGCAGTTTGCGCAACACCGTCCGCTGGCAGAACAAGTGCCCCGAATGCCAGGGCTGCGGCTGCAAATCCTGCGAGCACACAGCATAACATTAGTCTCTTCAGCTTCATGCCGAGACATTAGCCGGACATGGCCGCAGCGTCAAAATGCCGAGCCACGCCAGCCGCCCGGACTGGGCCGGTCAACCCTGGCGCGCCTTGAAGCGGCGGTTGGTCTTATTGATGATGTAGACACGGCCCTTGCGGCGCACGAGGCGGTTGTCGCGGTGACGGCCACGCAGCGACTTCAGCGAATTGCGGACTTTCATGACGATATAGCCTCGATCAGGACTAGGGCGCGCAGAACCAAGCCGGCACAATGGTGGGTGCGACAGGGATCGAACCTGTGACCCCTACCATGTCAAGGTAGTGCTCTACCGCTGAGCTACGCACCCAAGCCGGCCCGGTATGCGGGCATGCGTTGAACGGGATCGTATATCGGCATTAAATCAGGGTGGCAAGTTGCGCCGTGCACCAGAGCGCGATCGGCTCACATGGAAGCACTGCCGCTTCCAGTGGAGTATAAAATCGCACTCTGAACTTGTTAATGTAGAGCAGGGTCCACGCTCCAGATGGATTGCGGAGGCGTTTCCATCGGCAACGACCCTGCCCTAGCCGTTAGGCGGCCAGCAGCTTGCCCACCTCGCGTACCAGGTCCTTCAGATGGAAGGGCTTGGACAGCACGCGCGCATCCTTCGGTGTACGGTTTTCATTGTTGAGGATGACGGCGGCAAATCCGGTGATGAACATGATCTTGAGGCCGGGGTCGATCTCACTTGCCCGGCGCGCCAGCTCGATGCCGTCCATGCGTGGCATGACGATATCGGTGAGCAGCAGAGTGAACGGCTCCTCCTTCAGGCGATCGAGCGCATCGACACCGTTGGTGAAGGCCATGACATCGTATCCCGCCTTGACCAGCGCACGTTCGAGAAAGCCGCGCATCGAGTCGTCGTCTTCGGCGAGCAGGATCCGCTGCATGGAAACCGCTGAAGGCCTGAGCGTCATTCGTATGCGAGCCGGTGCACGAGACTAGGAGTGATCCACGCCAGTGTGGGTGCGGAATTTGACGCCAATTTGGTAAACGAGAGATGAAGAAGCGTGCACGCTTGTCCCTTGCACGACAAATTCGCTGGCCACAATCGGCGACGTGGACATTGGCGCCCCCACTTGGCAGAGTAAACTAGGCCTTAAAGCGGCATCCCAGGGAATAGGCATGAACCACAATGCGCAGCGTCCATGTCCGTGAGTGACAGCGCATCGAGGGATGCGGAATTGACGCCGGCGTTCAGCATTCTGGCGCCTCGAATACAGGAGGCTGCTGCCGTCTTCTGCTCCCCCCATTCCGGCCGTATCTATCCGGCGTCGTTCCTGGCAGCCGCGCGCCTCGATCCGCATACGCTGCGAAAATCTGAAGACTGTTATGTCGACGAGCTGTTTGCGGGTGTGCGTGACCTGGGCGTACCGTTGATAGCGGCGCGTTTCCCCCGCGCCTACCTCGATGTGAATCGCGAGCCATATGAGCTCGATCCGGAGCTTTTCTCCGAGCCGATGCCGCCATACGCCAATACCCAATCGGTGCGTGTCGTGGGTGGGTTGGGCACCATCGCCCGCATCGTTGCCGACGGCGAGGAGATCTATCGCGACCGCCTTGCGCTGGCTGAGGCGCTCGCCCGTATCGACCGGCTCTACAAGCCGTTCCACAGTGCTCTTTCCGGGTTGCTGAGCACCACGTGGCGGCAGTTCGGCATGGCGGTGCTGATCGACTGTCATTCCATGCCATCGGCCTCCATCGGCCAGCCGCATGCGGCGCGTCCGGATTTCGTGCTGGGCGATAGATTTGGAGCCTCGTGCGACAGCAAGCTGACAAGGTTTCTGCGCGAGGTGCTGGTCGGTCTCGGCTACGACGTGCAGCTCAATCGGCCCTATGCCGGGGGCTACATCACGGAGCACTACGGACGCCCGCATCGCGGGCTGCATGCCTTGCAAGTGGAGGTCAACCGGTCGCTCTATCTCGATGAGAGCAGCTTGGCGCGGTCGGCCGGGTTTATGCGTGTGAAGCGCGATCTGATGGCGGCGGCCAGTAGACTGTTGCGGGAGTTGCCAAATCTTACGGTGCGGCGGGCAGCGGCCGAGTGATTTGGGGAGGGCCAGCTGGCGACCCAAAGAAAAGGGGCCGTCCGGATTACGAACGGCCCAAGTCTAGGGAGGAAACGCCCAAAGGAGGGCTGCGAAAACTGCGAGCAAGCTCGCCGCTCTCGCACCGCAATACATAAAGGTGCATCGCACAAAGTGCAAGGGAGAAAGTTTGTGCGCCGCGAAAGCGATCATGCCGGAAGTTTGAGCAAATGCGGTTTTCTATGCCATTGAGGACAAAAATATTGCGGCGAATTGTCCTCTGCCAGGATCAAATACTCAGATCGAAAGAAAAGAGGCCGTCCCCATCATGAAGAACGGCCCAAGTCTAGGGAGGAAACGCCCAAGGTGGGCTGCAGCGTCAATGGAATCAATCATCGATGCTGCAACACTCATATGGGCTTGTTCGCGCACCGCAGCAAGCAAGCGGCGCGTATTTGTGCCTCGCCCCTGTGGCCGTGTGGTCACCAAGTCACATCCTGCCTTAGTCTCTGAGCACTGCAACAATCGGCTACTCAGCGTTGCTGCATCCGCATCAGGAGTTGCCTGCCGTGCCTTCAGCAAAGAACCGGTCCGCACGCAGCCTGCTGCCTCTGGCCCACACCTTGGCAGACATGGCCGGCGCGGCTGTACGGCCTTACTTCCGCAAGCCGTTGCAGATCGACAACAAAGGCGGCACCGGCGGCTTCGATCCCGTCACAGCCGCAGACAGGGCTGCTGAACGTGCCATCAGCCGCCACTTAGCCAAAGCCGAGCCTGAGCACGGTATCGTCGGGGAGGAGTTCGGACAGCGCGACGGGGCTGGTCGCTTCACCTGGGTGGTCGATCCGATCGACGGGACCAAGGCGTTCATCATGGGTAGCCCACTGTGGTGCACCCTAATCGGCCTTCTCGATGATGCGGTTCCCGTGCTGGGCCTCATGGATCAGCCGTTTACGGGCGAGCGTGTCTGGTCGAATGGCCGCACCACGCACTGGCGCCTTCCCGGCGGCAAAGTAAAGCGCGTCAGGACCCGTAGCTGCGGCCGTATCGAGGATGCCATCCTCACCACGACCAGTCCCGACCTGCTCGGCGGCAAGCGGGAGGTCGAGGCCTTCCAGCGCCTGAAGGCACGCGCCCGCATGACGCGGTACGGTGGCGACGGCTATGGCTATTGCTTGATTGCAGGCGGTCACGTCGACCTTGTCGTCGAAAGCGGCCTCAAGGCCTACGATATCGTTGCCCTCATTCCGATCATCGAGCACGCCGGAGGACGCGTGACGACTTGGGAGGGTGCTGACGCGAGCAAGGGGGGGCGCATCGTCGCGTCCGGCGATCCCAAGCTGCACGAGGCTGTCCTGCGTATTCTCAACCCTTAAGGACCGGCCGCATCGGACGCTCGGGATCACGCTGCAGCGGCATTGACTCCCAGATAGGCGTCGAATGCGGCCCAGAAGCGCGCGCGGATCTCGTCGCGCTCCTGCAGGAGTTCGTGCCGCGAGGAAGCAATCGCGACGTGCGCGCCCATCCGCAGGCGTGAGGCGAACTCCTCGATGGCGAGGCTGGAGACGATGGTGTCGGCGCTTGCGCTCGCCAGCAGGAGCGGCACGCGGACACGCGCGGCGAAATCCGGGCGCATCAGCATGCGGTTCGAGCGGTAGGCTGCACGCAGCCATCCGATCGTTGGTGAGCCCAAGCCGAGAGCGGGCGCCGCCTCCACCACTTGCCGGTTGCGCGCGAAGCGCTCCTCGTCGGAGGTCAGGGAGTTTTGAGCAAACGGGCCAGCTTCGGCGGGCGTAGCGTATCCGCCGGGCACATACCAGGTGCTCGCGCCGCAGGCGCTCATGACCTCGACGTAAAAGCGGGCCAGGCCGTGCGGGACCGGAATCTTGTCGCGTGAAAGGTCCAGCATGGGTGCGCAGAGGATCATCCGCTCGAACCACGAGCCCGGCACGACGGAGTTGCGCAGCAGGATGTTGCCGCCCATGGAATGGGCGAGCGCGACGTATGGCGGCGGACAATCGGGAAGCACGACCTCCTTCATGAAGCGGGTCATGTCGCGATCGTATTGGGAGAAGTCGCGAATGTGCCCCTTGTTGCGGTTCGCCAGGAGGCGGTGCGAGCCTCCTTGTCCGCGCCAGTCATGGATGGCCACGGCAAAGCCGCGCCGGCGCAAATCGGCGATGACCTCGAAATACTTCTCGATGAACTCGCCACGCCCCTCGAACAGGACAATGGTGCCGCGGCGCGGGCTCCGCGTCGCCTCCCAACGCGCAAAACGCAACGGAGCGCCATCGTAGCCCTTGAATTGGCCCACGACGGCTCCGCTGGGAATGGGGTTCCTGGCGAGAGAAACGAGCTCCATGCCTGCAATTGTCACATCTGAGACGTTCAGCGTTGGGTGCGTTCGACGCTATATCAGGCCCGTTGCCAGTGGACAGCACGATCTTGCAATCGCACAGCGCAACGTACGCAATCCACAGGCATGTTGGCGTGGGGTTTTCGAAGCGGGAACGTCATCCGGCAGCCGCCGCCGGATGACGTGTGCTCTCAATAATATGGACGCGGCCAGCGCCGTGGGCCGTAGGCAAAGGGCCCGGGAACAAAGTGCTCGAGCGGGCGCGCGTGCACGATCGCTCCCGTGCAGCGGTCGATTCGCAAATCATAGAGGTCGCCCCTGGGCCCGCGAGCGCGCAGGATCGCGACATCGGGCCTGAGCTCCAGATCGTGGAAGTCGCCCCAGCCCTGATCGCGCAGCCGCTGGCGAACCTCGTGCCGCGGCAGGCAGCCGGCACCGAAGCGATAGTCCTCGGCGTAGCGCCTGGGCTCGGGCGCATAGTCGTCGTCGCGATAGACGTTGCGCGGTGGCACGGGCGGCCGGTACGCGCGCTCCTCGTAGGAGTAGCGCTCCGTGTAGCGTGGTGACGGCCCATAGAGATCGCGGTAGCGCGGGTCATCGTAAGGTGATGAGTAGCGATCGCCCGGCCCATACTCCAAATCTGCAGCGCGCGCCCCCGGCGCACCTGCAGCTACAGCAGCGACCACAGTCGCTGCCAGCACCATTGATTTCATAACAGAAAACCTCCTGGCGCTCGACGCGCAGCCTCTCTGCCCTGCCTCCCTGTGGCAGATTGAAGTCCGAAACCTGAACGGATGTCTACACTTCTGTTCATCTGCGGTTCATCTTCGGAGGTCCGCGCTTGGTACCGAGCACATGATTCTGAACGCCGCTGGCTCCGAGCTGAGGGCGCCTGGATGAGATCACGCCGGCATTGACGCCGGCCCAGCCGATCTCTCCCGACAACCGCCCGTACTCGATCTTCGGGCAGCGATTCATGACGACTTTGAGCCCGGCCGCTTCCGCCTCGCGCGCTGCCTTGTCGTTGCGCACTGAGAGCTGCATCCAGACGACCTTGAGGCCGAGCTTGTCCTTGAGACGAATGCACTCGCGCGTGATTTCGAGGGCTGCAGCGGAGTTGCGGAAGATGTCGACCATGTCGACTTGTGTCGTGATGTCGGCAAGAGCGGCGACGACTTTCTGGCCGAGGATCTCTTGACCGCCCAGACCGGGATTGACAGGGATGACGGTGAAATTCTTGCCGAGCAGATACTTCATGGCGAAATAGCTGGGCCGGCTTGCGTTCGCAGACGCCCCGACCATGGCAATGGTTTTCACCGTGTCGAGAATGTCGGCGATATAGGCGTCGTCGTAGCGATCGTGGTTCATGCAGGTAGTGGCCGCGTATGCCTTAGCGCCCCTTCCACCGGGGCGCGCGCTTCTCGATGAAGGCGCCGATGCCTTCCTCCGCGTCACGAAACATCATATTGCGCGCCATCGTCTCCGCCGCGTCGCTGTAGGCTTGCGCGAGTGGAACCTCAAGCTGGCGATAGAAGGTCTCTTTGCCGATGGCAATGGTCGCGGACGACTTGGCAGCGATAGTCTCCGCCATGATCATGGCTTCTGCCAGCGCGCGGCCGCGCGGCACCACACGATTAACGAGCCCATAGGCGGCGGCATCCTGCGCCGACAGCATTTCGCCGAGAAGCAGCATTTCCATGGCGCGCTTGCGCGGTACGTTGCGCGACAAGGCTACCATGGGTGTCGAGCAGAAGAGGCCGATATTGACACCGGGTGTCGCAAAGCGCGCATCCACACCGGCGACAGCCAAATCGCAAGTCGCCACGAGCTGGCAGCCGGCAGCCGATGCCACACCTTCCACTGCGGCAATGAACGGCTTCGGCGAGCGCACGATAGACTGCATCATCAGTGCGCAGCGATCCATCAACTCGCGGAAGTAGTCGAGCCCGCCGTCGGCATCGGACCGCCGCGCCGTCATTTCCTTCATGTCGTGTCCGGCGCTGAACGCAGGACCGTTGGCTGCGATCACGACTGCACGCACATCGGCCGAGACGGACATGCGATCGATCGCGGTCTGCAACGCGGACAACATGGCCTCGGATAGGCTGTTGCGCGCCTGCGGCCGGTTGAGCGTGAGGATGGCGATGGAGGCCCGTCGCTCCTCGATCAGGACAGGATCGGAGAGCGCTCCTGCTTCACGTCCCGCAGCCCGCTTCTGCATACGCCTTCGCTCGTCCGCACCAGGCTGCTATTGCAGCACCTTCTCGATCTGCTCGCGATATTGCTTCACCACCTCGACGTTCTCGGGGAACTGCAGAGGAGGTGTATTCTTCAGAGCTTCGTTCAGCTCCTCGAGCATCTGTTTGCGATCCTTCTCGGCGATGGACTTGTCTTTCTTGACGTCCTCGATCTCCTGCTTGAGGGCCGAGACCGGGTCGGTGAACTTGCCGGTCTGCGGATCGAGGCCGCCCATCACCAGCGAGATGTTGAACGCCACGTCGTCGAAGTCGGCGAAGTTGGCAAAGCCGTGCTTTTTCGCCAGTGCGTCGAGATCGGTCTGGACCTTGGGGTCGGGCTTGTCGCTGGCCGGCGCCTGGTTCTTTTGAGCGTACTCGGAGATGTCTTGCTGCGCCGTGATGAACCTCTCGATCATCTTGCCTGTCAGCTTGACCTGCTTGAAGTCACCCTGGCCGCCTGCCTGCCCCTGCGCGCCGGCCTGAAGCGCGCCCACAGCGCCGACCGCCGCGACCAGCACGATCATTTGCAGGCAACGCCACATCGTTCTCATCTGCATCTTTCCTTCTCCGTCGGCCACGGGCTAGAACTCGTTTCATATCAGAACTTATGAGTAGGACGCCAATAAGGTGTCAGGATCCCGGAACGCCCGCACTCCACTCTCGGTTGCTGAGGTTGCCGCCCTCATCGACGCCAACTTTCCGCAAATTCATGCGGGCGGACGGTCTATGTTCATCGAAGCCGTCGATTCGCGGCAGGCTCGTGTCCGTCTCAAGTTCACCGAGCGCTCGGTCAGGCCCGGCGGCACGATCTCCGGTCCCGCCATGTTCACGCTCGCGGATTTCAGCATCTATGTCGCCCTGATTGCCACGCTCGGCGCCGAGGGCATACCCGCCTTGACGACCAATCTCAACATCACATTCCTCAAACGGCCCGAGCAGGGCGACCTTGTTGCCGAGACACGCATCATCAGGTTGGGCCGGCGGCTGGCCTACGCCGATGTCGGCCTGAGAATGGATGGTGCCGATGATCTGGTGGCCCACGCCACCGGCTCATACGCAATCGTGAAGCCTGAAGGTTAAAGGTAATCAGATACCGCTCAAGCAATCACTTGTAGCAGATCGATTTTTTCCGCATCGAATGCATTATTAATTGACGCGCAGCAGGCCATCGCTTAGAAGGCAGCCCTTCTGCTGCACATGCGCCAGGAGCATGCGGGGATGAAAACCTATACGGCCAAGCCCGGCGAGCTTGCCAAGAAATGGGTGCTGATCGACGCCGAGGGGCTCGTTGTCGGCCGGCTTGCCACCATTATCGCGACCCGCCTCAAGGGCAAGCACCGCCCAGCCTACACCCCTCACGTCGACATGGGCGACAATGTCATTGTCGTCAACGCGGGCAAGGTTGTGTTCACAGGCAACAAGTACGAGGACAAGAAATATCACTGGCACACCGGGTATCCGGGCGGCATCAAAACCCGCACCCCCCGCCAGATCCTCGAAGGCAAATTCCCCGAGCGCGTGGTCGAAAAGGCTGTCGAGCGAATGCTCGCGCGCGGACCGCTACAGCGCAAGCTCATGGGCAATCTCAAAGTCTATGCCGGGGCAGAGCACCCGCACGAGGCTCAGCAGCCCGAACGTCTCGACGTTGGGGCGCTCAATCGCAAGAACAAGAGGGTGTGACGGTCATGGCGATAGAACCGAGGACACTCAGCGATTTAGGTGGCTTGAAGGGCGACACAGCCGCCCCTGCGGCTGCACCCGTCTATCAGCAGAAGATCGATGCTCAAGGTCGTGCCTACGCGACGGGAAAGCGCAAGAATGCAGTCGCTCGGGTATGGTTGAAGCGCGGTCACGGCAAGATCACGGTCAACGCGAAGGACTTCTCGGCGTATTTCGCACGCCCCGTGCTGCAGATGCTGTTGAAGCAACCGCTCAACGCCGCGAGCCGCACGGATCAGTATGACGTTGTCGCCACGGTGGCAGGCGGCGGACTGTCGGGGCAGGCGGGCGCGGTCCGGCACGGCATCTCCAAGGCCCTGACCCACTACGAGCCCGATCTGCGCCCGGTGCTGAAGAAGGGTGGTTTCCTGACGCGTGACAGCCGCGTGGTGGAGCGCAAGAAGTACGGCAAGGTCAAGGCCCGCCGCAGCTTCCAGTTCTCCAAGCGCTAGGCTGAAACCTGCTGGGGGGGACGGGGCGCTCAGTGCGTACCGTCCTTGCAGGCTGTTGACATGGCGGCCCGCACTCACCATAAGGATGCGCATGTTCAGGAGAGTGACCATTTCTGTCCGACGTCGCCGCGCACGCCATAGGGCGTGGTCGCGATGACGGGCATTTAAGTCTGCCTGTTCCAGCGAGCCGCGCCCGAGCGCGGCTTTTTTGTTTGCACCGCGCTGCGGCCTCATTCGACACCGTTGTTGCTTCTTTAGGCCCAGGAGCCGACCATGCAAAAGACCAACCCGCAATTTGCTGCCTCCGTGTTCATCGATGGGGAGGCCGGCACCACCGGCATCGAGATCCGCGAGCGCCTGGCCGCGATCGCTGAGATCGAGGTCAAGAGTATCGCGCCGGAGAAGCGCAAGGACGCGGTAGCGCGCAAGGCGATGATGGCGGAAGCGGATCTCGTTGTGCTCTGCCTACCGGACGATGCCGCCAAGGAAGCAGTAGCTCTGGCCTCTGAGTTGGGTGATGACGCGCCGAGGATCATCGACGCCTCGACCGCGCACCGCGTCGCCCCCGGTTGGATCTACGGCTTCGCGGAGATGGACGCTGGCCAAGCCAAGGCGATCGCTGCTGCAAGGCACGTCACCAACCCCGGGTGCTATCCGACGGGCGCCATCGCGCTCATCCGTCCGCTGGTCGATGCAGGTCTGATCGCGCCGGATCACCCGATCACGGTCAATGCCGTCTCCGGCTACTCCGGCGGCGGCAAGTCGATGATCGAGGCCTATGAGGTCGGCAAGGCTCCCGCGTTCGAGCTGTATGGCCTCGCTCTCGAGCACAAGCATGTGCCGGAGCTGCAGCTTTACGCCAAGCTGGCGCGGCGGCCGATCTTTGTCCCGTCGGTCGGCAATTTCCGCAAAGGCATGCTGGTTTCCGTCCCGCTGCATTTGGATGCTCTTCCAGGACAGCGTACTGCGCGCCAGCTCGAAGCCGCATTGGTTGAGCACTATGCAGGAGCCAAGTTCGTCAAGGTCGTGCTGGCGGTCGATCCCTCGGCCAAGGGTGGCAGACTGGAGGCAGAGGCGCTCAACGGCACCAACTTGCTTGAGCTGCGCGTGTTTGCCAACGAGGCGCATCGGCAAGCGGTGCTCGTCGCCAAGCTCGACAATCTCGGCAAGGGAGCCTCCGGAGCTGCAGTTCAGAACATCGGGGTGATGCTCGGCATCGACACCGGCTCAGTGTGATATGAGCTCGAATACTTTGGTCTGATCGAGCGTTTCGCCGAACCAGGACGAGATGGCGGCCGCCCGCTCGCCGATGTAGGCGGGTTTTCCGGCTTCGAGCACCATGGGGACGTCATGACCCGGCACGACGATGGTGCCGGGCTTCTGCCGCCACAGCTCCCACATCGTCTGCATGGAAACGCGGCTCACGCCC
The DNA here is from genome assembly GCA_963806735.1 of uncultured Alphaproteobacteria bacterium. Taxonomy (GTDB): domain Bacteria; phylum Pseudomonadota; class Alphaproteobacteria; order Rhizobiales; family Hyphomicrobiaceae; genus CADEFX01. Next base: position 31,581 of record CAWEBE010000019.1, read on the forward strand.
TGGTCGTAGCTCATATCGGCGACCAGGGAGAGCAGTTCGGCCCTGTTCTTGGCGGCATCTCCCGTGAAGATCACGTCGCGCTTCCCTCCATCCAGCACGAACATGACGTGCCCAGGGGTGTGGCCGGGTGCATCGTAGACCTTGAACGCGGGCAATACCTCTTCTCCAGCAGTGATGAGAGACGTCTGCTTGGAGCGATCGAGCTCTCGAACGTAGAGCTCCGGCACAGGCGAGGTGCCCCAGGGCTCCTTCAGCGCCCATGCAAGCTCTTTGGCGCTGATGGCTACGCGCGCCTGGGGAAACATGACCCAGTTGATCGAGTGATCCCAGTGCGAGTGCGTCAACAGGACATCGGTTACGTCGGCTGGTGTTAGTCCATGCGCACGAAGGCGTGCGAGGATCAGACTGCGTTGGCTGAATGAGCCAACGTCGATCAGTGCGACGCGCCCATGGCCGCGCAACAGCGCAATCGTGCTCCAGCCGAGCCCCCCGTGGCAGACGGACTTGCCCGGATAGCCCTGGACGACGATCTCGATGTTCCAGCCGCCGATTTCGGCGAGCTTACGCGCTGCGTTGCCGGGCATTTGCGCCATGGACTTCTCCCTTGCTTCTTGTTCTGTCCGGCGGGCCGGAGGCCTTACATCCGCTGCAGGTGCGACCTTCCCGGGCCGCTCACTGCATATGCTTACGACTTTGGTACAATGATACCGTCAACTGTCGACAATCCTCAAGCGGCAGCCGACGCCCAAGCTGCAGCTTGCACAGTATTGGGCGCGCCATGGTATGAGGGCGAAATGTGAAATCCGATCCGGACACGCCAATGACACAACAGACAACAAGCCGACCCATCGATTCTGCCGTGAGAATAGGGCACGTGCATCTGAAGGTGGCTGATCTCGAGCGCGCGCTTAAATTTTGGCGCGACATTCTCGGCTTCGAGGTGACGCAGACACGGCCCGGTGCGGTGTTTCTTTCAGCCGGCGGTTACCACCATCATATCGCGCTCAACACCTGGGAGAGCGAGGGCGGGCCGCCGCCGCCGCGCAATGCCACAGGCCTCTATCATGTGGCCGTGCTCTATCCTTCGCGGGCGGCATTGGCCGGGGCCCTGAGGCGAGTGAAGGCGGCAGGTATCGAGCTCGATGGTGCCAGTGACCATGGCGTCAGCGAGGCGCTTTATCTGCAGGATTTCGATGGCAACGGCGTCGAGCTTTATCGCGACCGTCCCAAGGAGGAATGGCCGCGCACACCCGACGGGGCGCTCAGCATGACGCGGCAGCGGATCGATCTCGATGGCCTTCTGGCCGAGGCGGCCGGCTAAATTTGCAGCAGTCGCGAGTGTCCAGTCCCCTTGGGTGCGGCATCCGGCGCGTGTAGGCTGGCACATGCTGCCAAAGCCGAGGGATTGCCGCCCATGAGCCAAGCCGACGCTCTGCTGTCGCTCCCATCCGTCGAGTTGCGACGCCGTATCGGTACGAAGGAAATTTCGCCGGTCGAGCTGCTGGACGCTTCAATTGCCCGCATCGAGGCAATCAATCCCGCCGTCAATGCCATCGCCGGGACGTCCTTTGCTCGTGCCCGCAAGGAAGCCAAGGCTGCCGAAAAGGCGGTGTTGCAAGGCGAGCGGCTCGGTGCCCTGCACGGTCTGCCCACCGGCATCAAGGACCTGGAAGAGACGGCCGGGCTGCTCACGACCTACGGCTCGCCGCTGTTTCGTGATTTCGTGCCCGAGCACGACAACACCATGGTCGCGCGCGTGCGCGCCGCTGGTGCGATTGTTGCTGGCAAGACCAACACGCCGGAGTTCGGCGCCGGCGCCAATACCCGCAATATGGTGTGGGGCGCCACCGGGAATCCGTTCGATCCCGCGCTCAATCCCGGCGGCTCGTCGGGAGGCTCGGGCGTGGCCCTGGCAACCGATATGCTGCCGGTATGCACGGGCTCCGATACGGGCGGATCGCTGCGCATTCCTGCCTCGCTCAGCGGAGTGGTCGGCTTCCGGCCGTCGCCCGGTCTCGTGCCCAACTCACGGCAGAAGCTCGGCTGGTCTGCCATTTCGGTGGTCGGACCGATGGGGCGCGATGTCGCCGACACGTGTCTGCTGCTTTCCGTCCAGGCCGGCTTCGACGCTGTCGATCCGCTTGGGTACCACATCGATGCACAGGGCCTGGCGGTTCCGGCAGCCTGCGATCTCGGGCGTCTGCGCGTCGCCTGGACCGAGGACTTCGGCCAATGCCCGGTCGAGACACCGATCCGCAAGATCATGCGCGAGCGCATGCAGGCCATGGGCCACCTCTTCCGCGCCTGCGACGAGGTCAAGCTCGATTTCGGTGAAGCCGACCGCTGTTTTGACGTCATTCGCGCCATCGCTTTCGTCGCCGACTACCAGGAGGCCTATGAGAAGGACCCATCCACACTCGGGCCCAACGTGCGCGCCAACTACGAGATGGGGGCCAAGATGTCGCTTGCCGACGTCGGTTGGGCGCACGCCGAGCAGACGCGCATCTACCGCCGCTTTCAGGAGACCTATCGAGACTACGACTTGGTGCTCTCGCCCACCGTGCCGGTGACGCCGTTCCCGTGGACGCAGCTCTATCTCGCCGAGATGGACGGCAAGCCGCTGCGCAACTACTACCATTGGCTGGCGCTCACCTACTTCATTACGCTCACAACCAATCCGGCCGTCTCGCTGCCCTGCGGAGTGGATCATAAGGGAATGCCATTCGGGGTGCAGGTGGTGGGACGTGCAAAGGGCGATGCGGAGGTCCTGTCCGCCGCGCATGCGATGGAGCAGGCGTTCGCAGCCATTCCCGAGCTGCGGCGGCCGCGTCCCGATCTGGCCAAGCTCGGCTCACCTACGCTGTCCCTGAAGTCCATCGTCACGCATCCACCGCGGCGGACGGAAATGGGCTGAGAGTGGAAATCAGCTCAGCGCAAGTTGCGGGCTCGCGTACCTTTGGCGGCCGAGCGACGCGGCGATGATCTCGAGCCCACCCTCGATGACGTCGGTCCAACTGAGAGGTGATGACGCGAGCGGTCCTCGCACGAGGATGGCGGGGATCACGAGAGTTTCTGGAAGGTGCACGAAGCCGTTGCGCACCGGGCACTCGTTGCGCTGCGCCAGCTCGAGCGTCCGGTACATCAAGGCATTGCACAAATAGCTGCCCGCATCGCGCGAGAGCTGGGCGGCGATACCGCGCCGGCGCAAGCGGTCGACAATCAGTGCCGCGGGGAGCCCGGTCGGTAGGTACTCCGGACCCTCGGCGGAGATGCACGTGGAGGCGGGAAGCGCCCCCGAGGCATCCGGTGTCGCAGCACAGTGGTTGCGCCCGCGCGCCTCGATGGCAAAGCCGGTGGCGCGATGCGAGACGCCAAAGTGAATAGCGAGAAGCGGCCTGTGTGCCACGTACAGCTCGGCGGCGCGCGCCGGGCCAGCGGTCCATTCCGTCGGCAGGACGTCCGCGACCACTCTGGCGTCAGGGAAAGCCTTAGTCGCAGCAGCCGCGATCCTCGGCACTAGGATCGAGGTTGCATTCACAGGCACACGGGGAAAGGGGCCGAAGCCGGTCAGGAGGATGGTGGGCTGCGAGCGGGGCATGGGTCTGCGATACCGCAAGCCTTGGTCTCCAGCAACCTGCCATGCGGTCATGGGGAGTCGAGCCCGATCAGGGCGAGGGCCTCGCTGACGGCCCGAGTCGGCGCCAGGCTGCCGGCGGCCACTTTTGCCTCGAGCGCTCGCATGTTCTCGGCCACGGCCGTGTTGGTACGTAGCAGGCTTGTGAGCCGGTCGGTCAGCATGTCGCGCATCCAGGTGACGCGCTGCTGGCTGCGTCGCATCTCCAGCTCGCCCGACGCAATCTTTATGCGACGATGCTCGAGGACCTTGTCCCACAGATTGTCCAGGCCGCGGTTCTCCTGCGCCGAGATGGTGAGCACCGACGGCGTCCAGTCTTGATCGCGCGGCGTCAGAATATTGAGTGCACCGCGTAGCTCTGCGGCAGCGCGGCCGGCACGCTCGATATTGTCACCGTCGCTCTTGGTGACGGCGATCATGTCGGCCAGCTCGATGACGCCGCGCTTGATGCCCTGCAACTCGTCGCCCGCGCCCGCGAGCAGCAGCACCAGAAAGAAATCGACCATATCGGCAACGGTCGTTTCCGATTGCCCCACGCCTACCGTTTCGACGATGACGATGTCGAAGCCTGCGGCCTCGACCAGGGACATCGTCTCGCGCGTGCGCCGCGCCACGCCACCGAGCGTGCCCGAGGTCGGCGAGGGGCGGATGAAGGCCTGGCGGCTTTGCGACAAGCGCGCCATGCGCGTCTTGTCGCCGAGGATGGCGCCGCCAGTGCGCTTGGAGGTCGGGTCGATGGCGAGCACGGCGATCTTGTGGCCTGCCGCGATGAGGTTCATGCCGAGCTGGTCGATGGCCGTTGATTTGCCGACACCCGGCACGCCCGTGATCCCGACGCGGATGGCATTGCCCGTTTTGGGGAGCAGGCGCTGGAGCAGATCCTGTGCAACCTGCTGATGGTCCGCTCGCGTGCTCTCAATCAGCGTAATGGCACGGGCGAGCAGCGCTCGATCGCCACCCGCAACACCGGCAGCGAGAACGTCCGCCGACAACTCGGAGCGTTTCCGAGACGATACTGTGCCGCGTGTGCGGGAGGAACCCTTCATTTCACCAGCATGGAAGCGATTCCAGCCGGCGGCAAGGTCGGCGCTACGGCACGACTTTGACCTTCGACTGGCGCTCGAACAGGCGGATCATCGTATTGACGTCCGCGTCGGCGCCCTGCTCGTTGAGGGCGGTTTGGAACAGCTCGCGCACGACGCCGGATACGACCATGGGGGAGCCGCTGGCGACGCCGAGCTCGGTGGCAAGCCGCACATCCTTGTGCATCAGACCGAGCGTGAAGCTGGCTTGAGCATTGCCGCTGAGCAGGCGGGGAAGGGTGATCTCCGTGGAGTAGCTGCGCGCCGAGCCTTTGGCCAGAACCTCCGCGCAGGTCTTGAGGCTGAGCCCATTCTTGATGCCCATGGCGATGGCTTCGAAGGTGACTGTGCGCACGCTGGCCGCGATGACGTTGTTGACGAGCTTCATGACGTGGCCCGTTCCCACATCGCCGCAATGGAAGATGTTGGGGCTGATGGTCTCGAAGATCGGCTTTACCTTGTGATAGAGATCGGGAGCAGCGCCGATCATGATGGCGATGGTCCCGGCGTCGGCGCCATGCGGGCCGCCGCTGACTGGCGCATCGATGAGCGAGATGCCGGAGCCGGCCAACTCTTTCGCCATTGCGCGTGTTGCATTCGGATCGCCCGTAGTCATGTCGGCGATGACGCCACCCTTTTTCAGGCTGGCGGCGATGCCGTCGGCGCCGAAGATCGCGTCTCTGACCTCCTTCGACGTCGGCAGGCACGTCATGACCATGTCGCATTCAGCGGCGAGCGCTTTCGGGCTTTGGGTAGGGGAGCCACCTTTGTCGGCGAGCCGTGCCATCGCTTCGGGGTTGAGGTCGTACACGCGCATCTTGTGCACGCGCAGGATGCGCCGTGCGAGTGCCCCGCCCATGTTGCCGAGGCCGACATAGCCCAATTGCATGTGTTGCTTCCTCCAACCCGTCAGACGTGCGGGAACACTTTCTCTGCCGCCAGCCGCATGGAGCGCTCCACATGCTCCGGCGCAATGCCGCCGATGTTGAACCACAGCGCGAACTCGGTGATTCCGAAGCGAGCCTTCATCTCGCGCAGCTTCTCCACGCATCCCGCCGGATCATCGGCGATCGCGGCGCCGTACTGATGCAGCTTGTCGAAGCTCAGATACCCCATCTCGCGCGTTTTCTTGCCTTCGCTCATCGTCAGCTCGTAGCCCTTGATGACGCCGCCCTGCGTTGGCGCGGCAAGCTGGTGCGAGGTGACCTTGGCGTAGAACCACTCGACGTGCGGTGCGTAGATCTCCTTGGCCTTCTGCTTGTCCTCGTGCACGAAGAACGGCAGCAGGATCATGCGCTCTGCCTTCTTCGGATCGCGGCCCTGCTCCACGCACATGGCTTCGTAGCGTTTGCAATGGGCCTCGAGCTGGTCCATCCAGGTCTCGCGATAGGTGCGGTACGTGAAGGGCGAGGCGAACTGCAAATTGAAGCCGAGCCGTGCGGCCTGGTCGAAGCTCTCGGGCGAGATGGTGGCCTGGTAGACCGGCGGGTGCGGCTTCTGCACCGGCTTGGGCAAGACCTCGACCGGCTCGGGGACGGTCCAGAATTTGCCCTTGTGCGTGATCTTCTCTTGCGTCCAGGCCTTGAGCACGATGTCGAGGCCCTCGTTGAACATCTCGCGGCTCTTGTCCATGGGCACGCCGAGGCCGGTGAACTCGTGCGGCTGGTAGGCGCGGCCGACGCCGAAGTCGAGGCGGCCGTGCGAGAGCACATCGATGAGCGCGAAATCGGAAGCCGTGCGCAGCGGATGGTTGAACGGGATCACCACGACGGCCATGCCGAGCCGCAGGCGCTTGGTGCGCTGGGCGATGGCGGCAGCATAGACCTGCGTTGAGGTGACGACGCCGTACGTCGAGAACAGGTGCTCGGCAATCCAAGCCTTGTCGTAGCCCAGCTCCTCCGCCAGCTCGAAAAAGCGCAAATCGTCGTCGAAGCATTCGACGCGTCGCGACTGGTCGGGAAACTGGCTCAGGCTGAAAACGCCCCACTTGGTCATTCTTGGTCTTCTCCCGCTGGTCAGCCGAGCCCGCGTTTGAGGGCAGCTCCGAGCACCGCCAGGGCGTCAGCCGTCTCGGTGATGAACTTACCCATGTTGAGGAAGCCGTGGATCTGACCTGGAAAGCGCTTGGCCTCGACCGCAACACCCGCGGCTTTCAGTGCTGCCGCATAGGCCTCGCCTTCATCGCGCAAGGGATCGTAGCCTGCCGTCAGCACATACGCCGGCGGCAGCTTCTTCAGGTCGCTGGCCTTCAGCGGCGATGCTTTCCAATCGGCGACATCGGCAGAGCCGCGTAGATAGAGGTCAATGAACCACTTCATCGTGGAACGGGTCAACGGAAGCTGCTGTGCAAACTCGGCAATCGAGCCGTGTGTCATGCCCATATCGCAGGCCGGATAGATGAGGAGTTGGAAGCACAGTTTCGGTGTGCCTCGATCACGTGCGTTCAGAGCCACGACTGCGGCGAGATTGCCGCCGGCACTGTCTCCGCCGACGGCAAGGCGTTCGCGATCGACGCCCAACATCGCGGCATTCTCCGAAACCCATTCGGTGGCGGCGATGCAGTCCACAACCGCGGCGGGAAACTTGTCCTCTGGGGCCAAGCGGTAGTCGACCGACAACACGGTGCAGTCTGCCCGGTTGGCGAGTTCCCGGCACACACCATCGTGGCTCTCGAGACTGCCGATCACCCAGCCCCCGCCGTGGAAATAAACGAGAGCCGGCTGAGCCTCGCCAGCCTTCGCCGCACGCGCGCGGTACAGGCGCACAGCCATGGGACCAGCGGGACCGGGCGCGCTCAAATCACGCATTTCGCCCACCGGCACGGGGTCCGGCTGCAGCGCACGACGAGCGTCGAGGTAAAGCCGGCGGGCCTCGAGATGGCCGACCGTCTCGTAGGGCGGCCGGCCGACCTCCTTGATGAGATCGATGACTTTCTGCGCACCTGGATCTAGAGGCATGGCTTGGTTGGTCCGTGGCTACAAGTCGAATACGTCATGCAGTCCATTTGAGAATAGCCTTGGCCACCTCATCAGGTTGATCGAGTTCGGCGAGATGACCGGCGTCTGGAACGATGCAGATCTCGGCAGGGGCTTTGAGTGCGGCCTTGATCCGCTCCGCATAGCTACGCGGCATCACGCGGTCCTGTTCACCCCACAGAAGCAGAGTAGGCACAGTGATGAGCGGCAGGCGTTTCTCGAGCCGCGTATTGCCGAGGGGCCAGAACACACGTGCGGCCGCTTCGGAGGCGCGGATCTGCTCGATCGGCCATTCGGATGATGAATTGGCGCCGGACGGTGCAGCCTTCAGGTCGATGTATTTCTGCGCGTCGGCGCAGAGCAGCCCGGCGACGTGATCGGCCTTTTGTGCCCAGATGTCGGCGGGTGGATCCTCGGTGTCGAACAAGCCGTAAGGAGCGATGAGGGCGATCTTGCGTACCGACATGGGCCACAAGGCCGCCATCTCGGCAACGAACGATCCGCCCACTGAGCTGCCGGCGAGGTCGGCGTCCTCGAGGCCGGATTTGATCAGCAACTGGCGGACGGCGACGAGCCAGTCGAGGTGACTGTCGAGCAGCGTGTGCCCGGTTGCGCCTGGATGGCCCGGCAGCGAGGGTACGATGACCTCGCGTGTCTCTGCCAAGCGGTCGAGAAACGGGATCCAGCGCGGTAGGCCACCGAATCCGGCAAGGAATCCAATTTTGCGTCCGCTCCCCTTCCGCCAAACTCTGCAGGCGTGACCGTTGACGTCGACCGTCTCGGTGCGCGGCTCGCTCAATGTTTCGCTCCCCTGTTCTTGCCCGTTCTTCCGAGCGAGGATCTTTCTACTCCGCTGCGGCCACCGTTGCGGGTTGGAAAGCCGGGAGTGCCGCCCGCGCCGATTGTGCCATCGGCTTCGGCCACCACTTGTCCTCCCAATCCGAGAACATTTTCGCGAGCGTGGGCTTTACCTTCTCGGCAAACAGCTTCGTATTGTACTTGGTCAGCTCCTTGCTCATGTTGCCGTACTGCAGCAGCAGCATGAGGTGGCCGACATTGAGCGAGGTGGCGACGTGCTCGAGCTGCTCGATGACTTCCTTTGGCGAGCCGACGATGACATAGCCGCGGTCGACGATATCGCTCATCTCGCGCGCCACCATGTTGAAACGCGTGCCGGCGGTGGTGCCGGTTGTGCCCTGGGCGGCGAGCGGGTCCTTCTTGGTGGCTTCGGCCGCCTGTGCAGCCTGCTTGATCTGGCTTTCGATTCCAGCGCGCTGCGTCGCCTCGGTGTTGTAGCCCGGTGGTGAGGCAAATCTCGAATCAACGTGCAAGCAACGGCCGTAGAAGTACTCGGCCGCCTCCGAGTAGCGCTCCAGAGCCTCGGAGCGGCTTTCGGCGACACCGACGAACTGCAGGAAGCCGGCGCGATACGGATTGCGATCCTTGCCGAGACGATCCATCTCGTCCCAGAAGCCCTTCATTGTCGCGCTGCCGGCTTTGTAGCCGTAGTAGGACAGGTAGCAGTAGACGTAGTCCATCTCGGCGCACCAGCGCCACGTCTCCACGGACCCGCCGCCTGGGATCCACACCGGCGGGTGCGGATGCTGCACCGGACGCGGCCAGATGTTGACGTAGCGCTGCTGATTGAAGCGGCCGTTGAAGGCGAAGGTTTCCTTCTCAGTCCACGCTTGCATCACTAGGTCGTGCGCTTCCAGGTAACGCTCGCGCAGCGAGCTCGGGTTCTGCCCGTAGGCGTAGCAGGTGTCCATCGGCGTGCCGACGGGGAAGCCGGCAATCAGGCGCCCACCCGAAATGCAGTCGATCATGGCGAACTCTTCCGCCACCCGCGTCGGCGGATTGTAGAGCGCGAGCGAGTTGCCCATGACGCACAGCATCGTGTCGGTGGTGCGCCGCGACAGCGCCGTGGCAATCAGATTGGGTGACGGCATCAGGCCGTAGCCGTTGGAGTGGTGCTCGTTGACGCAGATGGCGTCGAAGCCGCACTCGGCGGCGTACTCGAGCTCGTCCATGAAGTCGTTGTACATCAGATGGGCGCGCTTGGGGTCGAACAGCGATGAGTGGATGTCGACCCAGACGGAGGGATGTTTCTGGCGGAAATCGTCCGGCAGCTCCGTGTATGGCATCAGATGAAACCACATGAGCTTCATGGGTGCTCCTCCGGGAATAGCTTGCAGCCGCCGCGCCGGCATTTGTCCGGACATTGTGATGGGCCAGCAACCGGGCGTCAATGGATGAGGCAAGTTCTCCTGCGCTTCGCGCAGTCGCTACATCCCCGAATAGTTCGGACCCCCACCACCTTCAGGAACCGTCCAGTTGATATTCTGGTTGGGGTCCTTGATGTCGCACGTTTTGCAATGGACGCAGTTCTGCGCGTTGATGACAAATCGCGGCTCACTGCCTTCCTCCAGCCACTCGTAGACGCCGGCCGGGCAGTAGCGATTGGACGGGCCGGCGTAGACGTCGTGCTCGGATCGCTTCTGCAGATCGGGATCGCGCACCTTGAGATGGGCCGGCTGATCCTCCTCGTGATTGGTGGCCGAGAAGGACAGGTCCGTCAGCCGGTCGAATGTGAGTACGCCGTCCGGCTTGGGGTATTCGATGCGCTGTGTGTCGCGCGCTGGTTTGAGTGTCGCATGGTCCGGCTTCCGATGGCTGAGTGTGTAGCCGAGACCGATGCCGGGAATAATCGTATTGAGCCACATCTCGGCGCCGGAAAGTACTGTGCCGAGGCGGGTGCCGAAGCGCGACAGCAGCGGCTTGACGTTGCGCGCACGGCGCAGATCGCGAGCGATGGGTCCGCGCATCACGGCGGTCGTGTAATCCTCGAGAAGGTCGTGCGCACGTTCCGCGCCAAGCGCGGCAAAGACAGACTCGGCGGCGTGAATGCCTGAGTGTATGGCGTTGTGCGAGCCCTTGATGCGCGGAACATTGACGAAGCCCGCCGCGCAGCCCACGAGCACCCCTCCGGGGAAAACCAGGGCCGGAATCGACTGCCAGCCGCCCTCGGTGATGGCGCGGGCGCCGTAGCCGATGCGCTTGCCGCCTTCGAACGTGCCGCGGATGGCGGGATGGGTCTTGAAGCGCTGGAATTCCTCGAAGGGATGCAAATAAGGGTTGGTATAGTTGAGATGAACGACGAAGCCGACTGATACGAGATCCTTGCCGTAGTGATAGAGGAATGACCCACCGCCGGTGCGATCGTCGAGCGGCCAGCCCTGCGTGTGTTGGACTAGGCCCGGCTTGTGCTTCTCCGGCTGGACCTCCCACAGCTCCTTCAAGCCGATGCCGTATTTCTGCGGCTCCTTGCCTCTGGCCAAGTCGAACTTGGCGATGAGCTGCTTGGCAAGCGAGCCGCGCGCGCCCTCCGCAATGATGGTGTATTTGCCGCGCAGCTCCATGCCGCGCGTGAAGCGGTCGGTCGGCTGGCCATCCTTGCCTAGACCCATATCACCCGTGGCGACGCCGACGACCACACCTTCGTCGCCGTAGAGCACCTCGGCGGCAGCAAAACCGGGATAAATCTCTACGCCCAGCTCGGTCGCCTGCTCGCCGAGCCAGCGGCAGACATCGCCGAGGCTGGCGATGTAGTTGCCATGATTGTTCAGCATCGGCGGCATGGCGAAGTTGGGCAGCCGGATCTCGCCGGCGGGGCCGAGGTAGAGAAAGCGATCGTCGGTGACCTCGGTTTCTATGGGTGCGCCTTTGTTCTTCCAGTCAGGTATCAGCCGGTTGAGTCCGGAGGGATCGATGACAGCGCCGGAAAGTATGTGCGCGCCGACCTCCGAGCCCTTTTCCAGGACGACGACTGAAACCTCGCGGTTGTGCTCGGTAGCGAGCTGCTTCAGGCGGATGGCGGTGGCGAGCCCAGCCGGGCCGGCGCCGACAATCACCACGTCGAAATCCATGGCCTCGCGTGCGGGCATCTCCGGTTCGCTGCTCGCCATCCCCTCACGCCTTCCTGTTCGCTGCGCCCTGTCCTGTTCGATAGGTCGAGGCCGGCGCAAGCGTCAAGCGGCGCGTTTGCGCCTGCAGAACACCGATGGCATTCGCCTATATGCGCGCTATGTTGCGCGCCATGCCCGATGCCGCCCAACGCGCCGACCTCGTCGCCCTACTCGCCTGGTACTGCGACATGGGGGTGGACGCCGCGCTCGACGAGACACCAACCGATTGGTTTGGCAAGGGCGACACCGCGCCAGGTGCGCACATTCGCTTGGACGGCGGCGCACAATCGTCTGTCGTAACAAAGCCAATCGTGCCGGCGCAACCCCGTGCGTCAGCGCCAGCTGGCCGCTCGGCGGTCGAGCCGGAGCGACCGATCCAGCGGCCCTCACCGCAGCCGATCGCGACGGCGACGCGGCAGTTCAGTGGCGCCGCGCCCGACGACGCAGCCATGGCGGCTCGGCAGGCCGCACGCTCGGCGGCGACGCTCGAGGCGTTGCACGAAGCCCTGACGCGGTTCGACGGTTGCGGTCTCAAGGCCACGGCCAAGAACCTGTGCTTCTACCGTGGCAGCCCCAATGCGCGCCTCATGATCATCGGCGAGGCGCCCGGGCGCGATGAGGACCTGGAGGGCAAACCGTTCGTGGGGCGTGCCGGCCAGCTTCTCGACAAGATGCTCGCTGCCATCGGCTTGAGCGAGGCCGATGTGCACATCACCAACATCGTCTACTGGCGCCCGCCCGGCAACCGGACGCCGACCCCGCAAGAGGCACAGGTCTGCCGCCCGTTTCTCGATCGCCAGATCGAGCTGGTTGCACCTCAATTGCTGATGACGCTCGGCGGGCCGGCCGCCAGCGCCATGCTCGACGTGCAGGGCGGCATCATGAAAGCGCGCGGCCGTTGGCGCGAGCTGGCTTCCGGCGGGCGCACGATCCGCGCCCTGCCGAGCCTGCATCCCGCCTATCTGCTGCGCACGCCCGCCGCCAAGCGCCTCGCTTGGCGCGATCTGCTCGCGATCAAGGCGGCGCTCGCCGGATAACTCGAGTCAACAGGATTGAAGTCATGAGCAAGCTCAGCGCCGACCTCGTGCATCGCTTTGGTGATCATGTCGAGGCCGAGGCTCCTGATGCGCACGCTGCGGCAGTGTTCGAGTGCATGGCCCGGCGCGGCTCCTGCCGCCGCTTCAAGCCCGATCCCGTATCGCAAGCTTTGATCGAAACGCTTTGCGCGCTCGCGCTGGCGTCGCCATCCAAGAGCGACTTACAGCAGCGCGATATCGTCATCATACAGGATGCGGCTATCCGCTCACGCATCAACGAGCTGCTGGCCGACCAGGAGTGGATCAAGGGCGCTCCGTGCCTGCTGATCTTCCTCGGCAATAATCGCCGCCAGCGCCAGGTGCACGAATGGCGTGGACTGGCGTTTGCCAACGATCATCTCGATGCGTTCTTCAATGCCGCCGTCGATGCCGGCATTGCCTTATCGGCCTTCGTCCTCGCCGCGGAGGCGGTCGGCCTCGGCTGCTGCCCGATCAGTGTGATCCGCAACCATAGCGATGAGGTGAGCCGCATGCTCCGCTTGCCCGATCACGTATTTCCGGTGGCCGGTCTGGCATTCGGATGGCCGTTACAACCAACGTACATGAGTCTGCGGCTACCGCTGTCGGCTACGGTGCATCACGATCGTTATCGCGACTGCACGAAGGAAATGGTCGACGCCTACGATGCCAGGCGCAACGCCGTGTTTCCTTACCGCGTCCAGCGCGACGTCGCCGAGTTCGGCGAAAGCCGAGCCTACGGTTGGAGCGAGGACAAGGCCCGCCAGTATGCGCGGCCGGAGCGAGCCGATTTCGGCGCTTTCATCAGAAGGAAAGGATTCAATTTGGCCTAAATTGTATGGTTCCTTTTAGCGGCATTGTGATGTTTGCAATCTAATCTTTATCTATCGACAGGTTGAGCTGGCTGTCGCGTGGCGCAAACAATAACGGCAAGAGGCCAGACGTGCAGATCGGCTACGTGTACATCAGGCCCGTAGAGGCGTTGTACGTGCGTGCGCTCGGGCCCTACAAGACGGCTGCGGCTTCGGCTTGGAGCGACATGCTCGCGTGGCTCGACGAGCGTCAACTGCGAGGGCAGATAGCGCGCGGTTTTGGCATCATCAACGATGACCCACAAACGATCCCGGCCGAGCTCAGGCGCTATGACGCTTGCGTCGAGGCGGTCGCGGGCCTGGATGTGGATGCGGCTGCGGGAATTGGTCGCCTGACCGTACCCGGGGGCGCCTATATCGTGCATCGGCACGTTGGCCGCCACCGCATGATCGGCGCAGGGTTCTCCTACATCCACCGCAAGTGGGTTCCGGGCCATGGTTTAAGGGTCGACAAGCGCCGGCCCTACCTGGAGATCTACCTCAACGATCCGGCAACGACCCCGCAAAAGGAGCTGCTGACGGATCTGTGCGTCCCGGTCTTTCCTGTCGATGAGCTGATGGAGGAGGAGCGGTACGCTCCGGCGTGACGGGAGCGGGTGAACCTGAGACAATGGCGGGGAACTCGCGGGTCAGCCCCCAAGCTCAGGAAGCTCCCATGTCCAGGATCGACGAGAGCCGCGCCTTAATCCCGGTTCGCATTGCCGTGCTCACGGTCTCCGATACGCGCACTGAGAAGGAGGACAAGTCCGGCGATCTGCTGGCACAAATGATCAGCGAAGCTGGTCATGAGGTTGCCGCGCGTGCCCTCGTCAGGGACGACGTGGCGAAGATTCGGGCCACGGTGCAGGGCTGGATTGCCGATCCCAATGTCGATGTGATCATCACCACCGGCGGGACCGGCTTCACCGGCCGCGACGTGACGCCCGAGGCCGTGCGGCCCCTGTTCGAGAAAGAGATCGACGGCTTCTCGGTCATCTTCCATCTCATATCGTTCCAGAAAGTCGCGACCTCGACCGTGCAGTCGCGCGCTTGCGGCGGCGTTGCGCAGGGCACCTACATCTTCTGCCTGCCCGGATCGCCTGGCGCGTGCAGAGACGGCTGGGGGGGCATTCTCAAGTGGCAGCTCGACAGCCGGCATCGGCCGTGCAATTTCGTCGAGATCATGCCGCGGCTGGAGGAGCATCGCCGCCAAGGCGGCGGCTAGTTTTTCAGCGCCGTCGTTGCTCTGCGTGTGCAGCGCGTGCTAGGCGGACAGTGGAGGCACCACATGACCGATATAATCTCGACGATGGAGGAGCTGGACGCCATCTACGGCGCACCCGTGTCGGCGGCCAGGATCAAGGAGATCGACTACATCTCCGACCACTACCGCACTTTTATCGAGGCCTCACCCTTCATGGTGCTGGCGACCGTCGGCCCTGAAGGTCTCGACTGCTCGCCGCGCGGCGATCCGAGGGGCTTCGTGCGCATCGTCGACCGGCACACGCTCGTGATTCCCGACCGGCGCGGCAACAATCGGGTCAACTCGCTGCGCAACATCGTGCGCGATCCGCGCGTAGCGCTGCTGTTCCTGATCCCCGGCGTCGGCGAGACGATGCGCGTTAATGGCCGTGCGGTGCTGTCGACCGATCTGGCCTTGCGCGAGAGCTTCGTCATGCAGGGCAAGGCACCAGCGTGCGTTATCGTCGTCACAGCCGAGCGCGTCTATCCGCAATGCCCGAAGGCCCTCGTGCGCTCCAAGCTGTGGGATTCGGAGGGGCACATCACGCGCTCCATGCTTCCCAGCATGGGACAGATGGTGGAGGCCCTGACGAAGGGCGACTTCGACGGCAAAGCCTACGACGCAGCCTATCCCGAGCGTCTCAAGCAGACGATCTATTAGCTACCCTGCAGCGCGTGCGCCGGCGGCAGGAACAAATCCTTCCATGACGCTGGCAGCTTCTTGATGCGGCCGACGCTGTGCATGAAGCCGACGATCTTCATGAGCGCCTCGGGTGTGGTGGTGAAGTCGAAATCGGGATCGGCGATCATCTTGGTCATCTCGGCAGGTGTGCTACGCTTGTCGCGCGAGATCTCGAAATAGATCTCTGCTGCCTCGGCAGGCTTGGCTTTGATCAAGGCGTTCGCTTCGTCGTGGGCGGCCAGCACTGCACTACAGAGTTCGGGTTGGCGTCGTAAAACGCTTTGGTGGTGATCTGGATGCCGTTGACGTGCTTGCCGCCGGTCGTGTCGTAGGATTTTAGGATTGCGCGCAATCCGGGCTTGGCCAGCTCATAGAAGTAGAACGGCGCGACGCCATAATGGGCCGTAACCTCCGCCTGACCGGAGAGCAGGGCGGCAACCGCATCCGGGTGTCCCATCGAGATCGTGAGCGGGTCGAGACGCTCGTATTGATCGGCACCCCACTGCTTGGCGGCCGCCATTTGCAGCAGCGTGGCCTGGGCCGAGATCTTCACGCTCGGAAGCGCGATCTTGTCCTTGTCGGTGAAGTCGGCGATGGACCTCACGCTGTCGTTGCGTGTGACCAGGATGTAGGGCATCGATTGCACGGCGCAAAGCCCGAGCACCGGGCGTGGAGAATTAGCGGTCCGCTCCCACAGCGTGGCAAGCGAGGGTGCTGCGACATTGATGATGTCGATGCCGCCGCTGAGGAGCGCGTCGTTGAGCGCACCAGGGCCGGCAAGCTGCATCCACTCCGTCGTGAGCGCGGGTAGTCCCTCCTTGGCCGCATGCTTCTCGATCAGCTTGAGCTTCTCCATAACCATCTGCGGCAGGTAGGGAAGCCCGAACTGCTTGCCGAGGCGCACAGTGGATGCCTGCGCGTGAGCCACGCGGCTCACGTACGGCATGGCGAGAGCGCCCAGACCACCCGCGACGAGCTGGCGTCGGTTCATTCTCATTGGTGTTCCTTCGCGACACGTTTTGCTTTGCGGCGAGCGTAGAGCGTGGCCTATGTCAAGCCAATATCTCTTTTCGTCCGTAGCTTGCCGCCTGGACTTATTGCATCCGATTTGGCATCAGCGGCTGCAGGCATCTAGAGGAGCTAGAAGAGACCCGCATGACAGCGCATGATCCGGACGCCGGACGAGAGCCAGCCTTCAAAGCCCCCAAGAACGCATGTGACGCGCATTTTCACGTGTTCGGGGCCGAGGAGGAGTACCCGCACGTCACGACGGACCTGCGCTACAAGCCGCCATATGAGCCGCTCGACGCGTACCTGAAGCTCGCCAAGCGTCTCGGCTTCGAGCGCTTCGTTTTCGTGCAGCCCAGCGCCTACGGCCTCGACAACGCGTGCATGCTGGACGCCATGGAGGATGTGCCGGCGGACATCAGGCGCGGCATCGTGCATCTCGACGAGACGAAGCCGAACGATGCCGTGCTCGATGAGTGGGACGAGTTCGGCATCCGCGGCGTGCGCATCAACGTTTCCCCCATTCGCCAGCCGGAGGCGGGCCTTGCCGACGCTCTGCGGCCGAAGATCATGCGCACGGCCGAGATCTGTCGCGAGCTCGGTTGGCACGTGGACTTGCTGATGCCGGGCTGGCTGATCAGCGAGCTGATGCCGACGCTGCATGAGCTGCCGACCGGATTCTCGGTCGCCCACATGGGTCTCTTTCCGGCGAGGGAAGGGGCGAAGCAGCCGGGATTTCAGGAATTCCTGAAGCTGGCCAACGACGGTTCCAGGCGCTGCTGGGTGAAGCTCACGGGTATTTATCGCTTCTCGCAGGATCCCACATTCGCCGACGTCAAGCCCTTTGCACAGGAGCTGATCGCGACGGTTCCGGGTCAGCTCATTTGGGGCAGCGATTTCCCGCACCTGTCGTTCCACGACAAGGTCGGAACCATCCAGCTCTACAACCTGCTCGGCGAATGGGCACCGGACGAAGCGATGCGCAAGCGCATCCTGGTCGACAATCCAGCACGGCTGTTCGGGTTCTAGGGCAAGGTCGGAAGGAGGGCGTCGTGAAGGATGCAGGCACTGTGGAGACTCACCAATTCGGTCCGGGACGAGATGAAGGCCGGCGGGGTCACACTCGGCATGACGGTGCGGATCGGGCGCTCGCCCGATATCGCTCGCATCGCCAAGACCACGGGCCACGACTTCATCTTCATCGACGGCCAGCACTCGATCTTCAACCTGGAGACGATCACGGGCATTGCGCATACGGCGCTGGCCATTGGCGTGGCTCCCATGGTGCGCGTGCGCGGTGTCGATGACCCGGACGTGTCCCTGTTGCTCGACAACGGCGTGACCGGGATCATCTATCCCGACATCAGCACGGCGGCCGAGGCAAGGAGGGCGGTGGAAGTGTGCCGGTTTCCGCCATTCGGCAAGCGCTCCGTTGTTGGCGGCTATCCGCATTTCGACTACCGGCCCGTGCCGTTGAGCCAGAGCGTGCCGCAACTCAACGAGGCCTGCTTGCTGGTGTGCATGATCGAGACGGTCGAGGGGTTGAACAACATCGAGGAGATCGCGGGGGTCGATGGCGTCGATGTGCTTCATGTCGGCAGCAACGACCTGCTGGCCAGCATGGGCAAGCCCGGCAAGTTCGACGATCCAGACATCGTCGCGGCCCAGGATCGCGTCATCCGTGCCGCCAAGGCGCACGGCCGGTTCGCCGGCTGCGGTGGCAATCGTGACGTCGAGCGCCAGGTCGAGGCGATCCGGCGCGGCGCACAGTTCATCACCACGCAGACTGACCTCGGCTTTCTGGCCGCGGCGGCAGGACAATGGACCGGGGCAGTACGCAAGGCCTTGGCGCAGGGCTGAAACCGGACGGCGTTCGCGTCAGCCGATACCGAGCGCGAGCTGGACGGGCCTGAACGAGCGGCGGTGGTGCGGTGTGACGCCGAGCCGGTCGATGGCAACTTGGTGCTCGGGTGTGCCGTAGCCTTTGTGCCGCTCGAAGCCGTAGGCTGGCAGCTCGTGTCCAAGCTCGATCATCAGGCGGTCGCGCGTAACCTTGGCGATAATGGAGGCAGCCGCGATCGACAGGCACTTGCCGTCCCCCTGCACGACCGTGCGTGTGGTGCAGCGCAGCTCGGGCGCCCGGTTGCCGTCGATGAGCGCCAGGCGTGGCTTGCTCTTCAGCTTGCGCACGGCCTGCGCCATGGCCCACATGGTGGCGTTGAGAATGTTGTCGCGGTCGATGCGGCGAACGTCGGCGATGCCGACTGCGAACTCCGACGTGGCAGCGATCTGCGCGTAAAGCATTTCGCGCACCTCGGGCTCCAGCTCTTTGGAGTCGGCAATCCCGGGAGGGATGTTGTCGGAGTCGAGAATGACAGCCGCAGCCACCACCGGGCCGGCCCAGGGTCCGCGTCCGGCCTCGTCGATGCCTGCAATGGGTCCACCGGCAAGCTGCAGCTCGGTCGCCTCCAGCTCGAACGTCGCCCGCATAGTCCCCGCTCCCCGATCGTGCGCAAGGATCGGCGGATTCGGGGGGCCAAGTCAAAAGCGAGCTCAATTAGAGGAGGCGCATCTGGCCGCCCTGGGGCACGGGGTGCCGGAACAGGTCGGTTCTGAGCTCGAAATGGCGCTCGTTCATATGCAACCGTTTGAGCGCCAGATGAAAACGCGTGCCGATCAGGGTGGCGTAAGGGCCGGTGCCCCGCTGACGGATGCCGAACTCGGACACGTAGTCCTTACCGTCGTGCATGGAGCGCAGAATATTGATCACGCGCGCCGCGCGATCGGGAAAATCGGTCTCGAGCCATTCCCGGAACAGCTCCTTCAGCTCGAAGGGCAGGCGCAAGAGCACGTACCCGCCTGACCGGGCCCCTGACGCGTGCGCTGCTTCCAGAATGCTCTCGATCTCACTGTCGTTGATGGCTGGAACGATGGGGGCGACCATGACAGCGGTTGGTACGCCGGCTTCACTCAGTTGGCGGATTGCCTCGAGTCGCTTGGGCGGAGTCGCAGCGCGGGGCTCCATCTTGCGCGCGACGCTGCGGTCCAGGCTTGTGACGCTGACGGCCACTTTGGCCAGGCCGCGCCCGGCCATGCGGGAAAGAATGTCGATATCGCGCACCACGCCAGCCGATTTGGTGACGATGCCTACCGGGTGACTGGCACGGTCGAGCACCTCCAGTATCGCACGCGTGATGCGATGCTCGCGTTCGATGGGTTGATAAGGGTCGGTGACCGTACCGAGAGCGATCACCTTCGGGACATAGCGCGGGTTGGCGAGCTCTCGTTCGAGCAGCTCCGCCGCGTTGATCTTGGCATACAACTTGGTCTCGAAGTCGAGACCGGCGGAATGGCCGAGATAGGAGTGTGTCGGACGGGCGTAGCAGTAGATGCAGCCGTGCTCGCAGCCGCGGTAGGGGTTGATCGACTGTTCGAAGCTGATGTCAGGACTGTCGTTGCGGGCGATAATGCTTTTGGCGCGCTCCAGGCTCACCTCGGTCTTGAAGGCGTCGATCGTCGCAAGCGTCTCCCAGCCGTCGTCGAAACCGATCCGGCCGGCTGTGTCGAAGCGGCTCGACCGGTTGGAGCGCGAGCCGCGCCCGCGCATGCGCTCGGCGTCGATGGCCGGCCCATCGCGGCGGCGGCTGTGTTCGGTAGGCGGTTTCATTGCGATCATCAGGTTACTTTGAGAAATAGAACATATCAAGAACAAAACGAAGGCAGACCGAGGTTGAGAGGCATGCCCCGCACCGATAAGGTGCGCCCGATGATTTCCATAGTCATTCCAACTCTCAACGCCGAAAGCAGGCTTGCAGCCTGCCTGACGGCGCTCGTGCCAGCGACTGTCGAAGGGCTAGTGCGCGAGGTCATCGTGGTGGACGGCGGATCGTCGGACCGCACGACGCAGATCGTGGATCAGGCCGGCGCAACGCTGGTCCGGTCGCCGGCGGGACGCGGATGCCAACTTGCGGCGGGCGCACAGCAGGCCCGCATGCCCTGGCTGCTGTTTCTGCACGCGGACACTGTTCTCGAGCAAGGCTGGGAGCGGGACGCGGCCACGTTCATCGAGCGGGTGGACACGGGTCACCGGCCGCATGCTGCTGCCGCCTTCCGATTTGCGTTGGACGATTTGGGATTCATGCCGCGGCTGCTCGAATTCGGCGTTGCCTGCCGCTGCGCCGTGTTCGGGCTACCTTACGGCGACCAGGGCCTGCTCATTCAGGGCCGCCACTATCGGCAGCTTGGCGGCTACAAGCCCATGCCGCTGATGGAGGATGTGGAACTCGTGCGGCGCATCGGACGCCGGCGCCTCGTCGTCCTTCGCGCGCGCGCGATTACGAGCGCGGCGCGCTACAGGCGTGATGGGTATGTGCGCCGCACCATCCGCAACCTGTCATGTCTCACGCTCTATTTCCTGCGTGTGCCGAGCGCGACTATAGCGCGGCTGTATCGTTGAGCCGTGGTTCATCAATTCCTCGTGAGAACAAGAGACTTGTCTTTCTCGCGCTATTTGCGCGTGGATAGGTTGCGCCGCGGGTTGGACGCATCAAGGGAGGGTTCGGTGCACAGCATCTCCAAACGGCAATTCGTGATCTCGGCGGCTGCGGCAGGCGCAGCGTTCGGGCTCGATGGACCGCTCGCGTTCATTCCGTCGGCCGAGGCCCAAAAAGCTCAGGCAATGAATCCGGTTGGCGCGCCGCAGGCGCTGGCCGACAAAGGGGTCGTGAAGTTCAAGGTCGGCGACATCGAGGTCATTCAGCTCTTCGACGGGATCGCCGTAAGGCCGCATGATCCGGGCTTCATAAAGAACGCATCGGTCGACGAGACCAAGGCCGCGCTCAGGGCTGCGGGTCTGTCGGACGAAAACGTACCCAATTCCTACACGGTTACGGTCGTGAAGCTCAAGGGCAAGACGATCATGTTCAACTCCGGCACCGGCGCGCAGCTGCAGCCCACGGCCGGCTTCATCGTCAAGAATGATTTGCTCAAGAAGGCCGGCATCGATCCGGCAAAGATTTCAACCATTATCCTCACGCATTTCCACGCCGATCACATCTCTGGCCTGATGGCGAAGGACACCAACGCGCCGATCTTCCCGAATGCGGAGATCATTGCCCCCGCCAGCGAGTACAAATATTGGACGGACCCGGCTGTCACGGCAGGAGCAGCCAAGCGTATCCAGGCGGTGTTCCCCGGCTGGAAAAACATCCGGCAGTACGAAGGCGACAATGAAGTCGTGCCCGGGGTGAAGCCGATCAATACCAATGGCCACTCGCCTGGTCACATGAGCTATGTCCTAGGCTCCGGCCGCAGGCAGCTCATCGTGCTAGGTGATGTCGCCGTTATGCCCTCGCTGTTCGTGAGGAACCCAGGCTGGCATGTCGCGTTTGACGCCGATGCCAATCTTGCCGAGCAGAACCGGCGCAAGATCTTCGATCGGGCGGTGGCCGACAAGGCCACGGTCACGGGCTATCACTTCGGTTTCCCGGGCGCAGGAACACTCAAGAAAGATGGCAAGGGTTATGCCTTCGTGCCGGTGAAGGCGACTTAGGATTGCGGGAGGCGTGCGGCCTCGCGCAACGAGCAACAAGGCGCCGCGGCCTACGGCCGCGGCGCCTTTCCGTTGCCGTCTCGTGATCATGGCGAAGGTGCCGGTGGCGGGCGCCGTCAAGACGCGGCTCGCACGTGAAACGGGTATGGTACGCGCGACTTTGTTCTACCGGCATGCAGCGGCAGCGCTGATCGGCCGGCTTGCGCGCCAGCCGTTCTGGCAGGCGATCATCGCCGTGGCGCCGGATGCCGCAGTGACATCCCGCGTCTGGCCTGCATCGCTGGCGAGAATGACGCAAGGCAGCGGCGATCTGGGCCGCCGCATGCAGCGGCCCATGCGCACCCTGCCGCCGGGCCCCGTTTGCGTCATCGGCACCGACATTCCCGATATCGAGGTTGCCCATGTGCGTCGTGCCTTCCGCCTGCTCGGGCGCAGCGACGTTGTCTTCGGCTCGGCCGAGGATGGCGGCTACTGGCTCGTCGGTATGCGGCGGCGGCCGCACGTCGTTGATCCTTTTCGGGGAGTGCGCTGGTCGACCTGCCATGCCCTTGCCGACACGACGCGCAATCTCGCCAGCTACAAGATTGCCCGCACAGCCACGCTCGCCGATGTCGATACCGCGCGCGATCTGGCCCGCGTTGCGTCTCGCTTCGGCCGCCGCGTGCGCAGTCCACATCTCGAATTGCCGCCGCAACGCGGCGCCGCAATTGGCATGTAGAGTACGAGCTTCGCGTGAGTATGTGAGAGTAGGCCAGTATGGTTCAGCGTCGCCGCCAGCGTGCGTCTCTGCGTGTCGATCACGTCATCGAGGGCGATTGCCTGACCGAGCTGTCCAGGCTCCCGGCATCGAGCGTCGATCTCGTCTTCGCCGATCCGCCTTATAATTTGCAGCTCGACGGCGACCTGCTGCGGCCCAACAACACCGTCGTCGACGGTGTGCATCAGGCGTGGGACCACTTCCACAGCTTCGCTGACTACGACCGCTTCACGCGCGCATGGCTGGCCGAATGCCGGCGCGCCCTCAAGCCGGATGGCGCCATCTGGGTGATCGGCAGCTATCACAACATCTTCCGCCTCGGCGTTGCCCTGCAGGACCTGGGCTTCTGGCTGCAGAACGATGTGGTTTGGCGCAAGACCAACCCGATGCCGAACTTCCGTGGCAAGCGCTTCACCAACGCGCACGAGACGCTGATCTGGGCGGCGCGCGACCAGAAATCACGGCCGACGTTCAACTACGAGGCCATGAAGGCCTTCAACGACGACGTGCAGATGCGCTCTGACTGGCTGCTCCCGATCTGCTCGGGCCCTGAGCGCCTCAAGGACGATGGCGGCCGCAAGGCGCACCCCACGCAAAAGCCCGAAGCACTACTGCATCGCGTGATCCTGGCCACTACGCGGCCCGGCGATATCGTCCTCGATCCCTTCTTCGGCACCGGCACCACGGGCGCGGTGGCCAAACGCCTCGGCCGCCGCTGGATCGGTATCGAGCGGGATGCGGACTATGCCAAAGCTGCAATCGAGCGCATGGCCGGTGTACGGCCTTTGACGGCCTCGGCGCTCGAGACCACGCGCTCCAAGCGCGCGGAGCCGCGTATTCCCTTCGGCACCATCATCGAGCTCGGCATGCTGGCGCCGGGATCGACGCTGTGGGACGAGCGCGGCAGGGTAAGTGCCGAAGTGCGCGCCGACGGCACGCTGGCGCTTGCGGGTCGCATGCCCGGCCGGCAGGGCTCGATTCACCGGCTCGGCGCGGAAGTGCAAGGCAAGGCGGCGTGCAACGGCTGGACTTTCTGGCATTTCGAGACGGGCGGTCGGCGCCGGCCGATCGATGTGCTGCGCGAGGATGCGCGGCGCCAGCTCGGCCTCATTCCGGACCCGCTGGCTGACCGAAGCACGCCGATCGTCATTCCCGGCGAGTAGCGGCGGACGCGACAACTACCCGGATATGGCGCTCCAAAGCAGGGTCACCCCGGCCAGGAGCATGGCGCAGTCCATGATGAGCTGGAACTGACGCGGCTCCATATGCGCCAGAAAGCGCTTTGCGACCAAGGCACCCGCCATCATGGAGCTGCCGACCACGAGCCCGCGCGCAATGATGTCGGTCGGCAGGGCGCCGAAGGTGCGAAACACAATGGCCTTGGTGCCGAACACGCCGAGCGAGCCCAATGCCTCGGTCGACACAAAGGCGCCCTTCGCGAGACCGTAGGCAAGAAAGAAGGGTGTGTTCAGCGGCCCGGTCGAGGCCACCAGCCCTGAAAGATAGCCGACGCCGGCGCCCGCCAGCGCCAGCCCCGGCAGGCCGATCGGCACGCCACGATTGAGCAGCCAGCGCCGGGCCGGAATCATGACGAGGAAGAAGAGGCCGAGCACGATCTCGACAATGCGTGGGTCGAGCGCCAGCAGTGTGCGCGCGCCGAGTGCAGCAAAGGGGATGCCGGTCATGCAGTAGACGGCGGCGGCACGCCAGTCGACCTCGCGCCACCAGACGGCGACCCGCGACATGTTGGCGAGCACGCCGGCAATGGCCATGATCGGCACGGCCTCTTTCGGTCCGAAGGCGAGCGCGAGCACCGGCATGAGAATGGTCGAGCCGCCGAAGCCAACGATGCCCCCAAGTGTGCCGGCGGCAAGACCAAAGGCCAAGATCGCGAGCCACATCATCGGCTAAAGGGGTCCTGTTGGGCAGGGTTGGAGGGCGACGGCAGGATAAGCTGTCGCGTGTGACAGTGCCCGCGACGAGGTCAGGTGTCTACACGACGCGCGAACAAGCAGAAGGAGACCGGATTAGGGTTCGCCGTCCAGAAGCTGACGCTGTTCCACAAACAAACAGGCTCCATGCAGAACGCGACAAGAGCCGGTCAAAGGCGGTATATTGCCGCTGAGCCTCGATAGGCATCGAGAGTGCCAGAGGCGTCAGAAGCAAAAAAATATGGGGCTTAAGGAACGCATAGAGGAAGGAGCAGTCCATGTCACGTGCCCATCGGATTAGCCGTCGCCAAGCGCTGAAGGTCGCGGCTGGCGCAGCCAGCGCGACCCTGCCGCTGGTGCATGTTCAGACCGCCGCCGCCGCTGGCAAGCTGACGATGGGCATCTGGGATCACTGGGTACCGGCGACCAATCCAGTGCTGAAGGGACTGATCGACGAGTGGGCGGCCAAGAACAAGGTCGAGATCACGATCGACTTCATTCCCTCCGCCGGCAACAAGATCATTCTCACGCAGGCCGCAGAGGCGCAGGCGCGAAGCGGGCATGACATCCTTGCTTTCGACCAATGGAATGCCCACCAGTATGGCAGCAAGCTGACACCCGTGAACGACGTCGTGGATGGGCTCATCAAGCAGTACGGCCCGGTGAGCAAGGCCGTGGAGTACCTTGGCGTAGCGGATGGGAAATGGCTGGGCGTGCCGGTCGCCTGGGGCTCGGCTCCCCTGCCGCCGTGCGCACGCATCTCCATGATCAAAAATGCTACGGGCGAGGATGTGACCGAGTGGTACCCGGCCAAGGACGTGAAGACCAAAGGTGCGGCCGAGTGGACGTACGAAAAGCAGTTGAAGATGGCCGAGCAGTGTCACAAGGCGGGCCACATATTCGCGTTCGGCTGCGGAGCCAACAGCACGGACGCGAACCAGACCTGGGGCGCGACGTTCGGGGCCTTCGGGGCGCATCTCGTGGATGCCAAGGGCAACATCACCGTCGATTCTGACCCGGTCCGCGAGGTGCTCGACTATGTCAAGCGCTTCGTCCCCTACTTGCCCCGCGAAACCATCTCCTACGATGACGCGTCCAACAACAAGGCCTACGTTGCAGGCTCGGCGGCCCTGATCTGGAACCCGCCCAGTGCCTGGGCGGTGGCCAGGCGTGATGCGCCGGCTATTGCAGCCGACACCTGGCACTTTCCGAATCCCAGGGGCAAGATGGGCCAGCTTGTGCCGCATCGCCCCTATTTCTGGGGCATCTGGCAATGGGCACAGAACAAGCCGGCGGCAAAGGACCTGATGACGTTCCTCAGCCAACGTGAGGTTGTCGCCAAGCTCAGCGTTCCGGCGGCGGGCTATGACATCCCGCCATTTCTATCGATGGCGGATCTGCCGGTCTGGGCCGAAACTGAACCTCCGAAAGGCACGATTTATAATTACCCTGT
This sequence comes from uncultured Alphaproteobacteria bacterium, assembly GCA_963806735.1. GTDB lineage: Bacteria > Pseudomonadota > Alphaproteobacteria > Rhizobiales > Hyphomicrobiaceae > CADEFX01. The sequence continues at coordinate 57,767 of CAWEBE010000019.1, forward strand.
GCGCCCCCACCATGATGCCGAGTACTACATCGTCGGCTCGAGCGGTCCGCCAGACGTTGGGGTACACATCTGGACCCGCTACATGATCCCGGGGATGGTGGCGCGCATAGTGACCGGTCAAACTGCGAAGCAGGTGATCGACTGGGCGAAATCGGAGCTGGAGGGCATCCGTCGCTAAGCGGACGCCTCTTGCGACAGGCTTCCCAACGGACGCACGTCCCGTTCTCGCGCCACAAACAATGAGCCAACGGGCGCGCGCGAGACGGCGACGGGCGCGACGTCGCGATGCGCCTGCTATCCATCGGTCGTCACTCGCCGGCTGGGGCGCCGGTCCGAGGCCGTCCGGTCCGTCTAAGCCTCTCTAGGACCTATAGGCTCTCATAACGACACACAGGCGGTGCGCGCTTCCGGTGGTCGACGGGATTGGCTGAGTTCCGACTCGGGTCAAAACCAGGAGTCGCCGCCGCTCCTCGCCATGTCTGCTCCGCACCAATGGACTGACGCGACAAGGATGCCCCCGGTGGCTTGGCGGCAGTGCGGTTGTGAGCTCACGGCCTATTCCACGACTTCCAGCACTACTTTTGCCAACCCGTGATCGCGCATGCCGAGTTCGGCTGCGGCGGCATCGCTCAGGTCGATGACGCGGCCGGGCGTGAACGGCCCGCGGTCGTTGATGCGCACGACGACGGAGCGCTTGGTGCGCGGGTTCGTCACTTTGATGCGCGTATTGAACGGCAGCGTGCGGTGGGCCGCAGTCATGGCGGATTTGTCGAACGGCTCCCCGCTCGCCGTCTGCTGTCCCTGCCAATAGAACGAGGCTAGGCCGGTCATGGCATGCAGCCCGGCATATGCGGTCGGCTTTATCGAGATGCGCCAGCTCGAGGCGTGCTCATACAAGTCTCGGGCAGGCTCGCCGGCCCGGGCCGGCGAGAGGGCGGTGGCTGTAAGGGTGAAACAAAGGCAGGCGAATCGGGCAGTGAGCATCGCCTCGCGCGATGGCGCACGAAGCAGGCAGACATGTGGCAGGGATCGTGAGGCATGCGATGAGCAAGAAAAAAAGCGGATGCCCGGGGCATCCGCTTCCTCTGAAGCCGTTGCGCAAGCGCAATTATCGGCCCAAGACCTCCATGCGCACCCGGGCCAGTCCGCTGGAGATCATGCCGACGGCGCCGGCCGCCGCCCGCGACAGGTCGATGACCCGTCCAGCGACGAAGGGTCCCCGGTCGTTGATGGTGACAACCGCGGATCGCCCGTTGTTGACATTGGTCACGCGCACCTTGGTGCCGAAGGGCAGCGTCTTGTGGGCTGCAGTCATGGCGCTCGGATTGAACCAGCCGCCCGAGGCCACACGCTGTGGCTGCCAGTAGTAGGAGGCCATGCCGGAAGAGCCACCGCCGGAATAGGTCCCGGTTGCACGCGTGGAGCGCGATCTGCTGCGTTCCGCTTGGCGACCCTCGGCCCTCGCGTAGGAGCCGGCGCGTGATGATCGGCGGCTATTGGCGCGAGGGCGATCCCCGTCATCGTTGCTCGAAGTCATGACGCCGAGATTTGACCGACCCGCGTAGGTGCCGCGTCCGTTGCGATCGCGCTCCGATGTGTCCCCGAGCCGGCTGTAGGCATCTGAATCCGTAAATCCATCGCTCCAGCCGTCGGCGCTTGCCGGTCCCGCGGCAAGGGCGCTCAGCAAAACAACAGCCGCACCCACAAGAACTCGCTTCATTATTCCAACCTCCGTTACGCATCTCGCGACGCAAAGGCAGGCGCACGCGGAGAAATCGGCCGCATGCTGTGCATGCGGAGACACCTCCGTTACCGGATCAGAAAATCCGGCTGCTCAGTCTTCGAGTTGAGTGTGTGCCCTAGTCCGAATGCCTCTGTGCCGCTCTTCACAATGGCAGGTACAACCCGGCCATACGACGACCGGGAACAGAGCAGCCATGTTTCAGTGCGTCAACAGTAAAATCTGAACTAAATTCATCAAGAGCATGATTTGTCGCGACAATTTGTCCAAGGAACCAACTGCTCTAACACGCACGCATGCGCGCAAAGCATTGACGCGCCACGGTTCGTGGCGCGCCTCTGCAAATCAGAAATGCTTGATTCTTTTCGTCGCTACATCGTGCCGGGGTAGCCGCCGCCGTCGAGCAGCAGGTTCTGGCCGGTGATGAAGCCCGCATGCGCCGAGCACAGGAAGGCGGCGGCGGCCCCGAATTCTTCGGGCGTTCCGAAACGGCCGGCCGGTACGGTCGACTGGCGCTGCTTCATGGCTTCTTCCATGGACACCCCTTGTAGCTCGGCCATGCGTTTCGTGCTGCCGCGCAGCCGGTCGGTGTCGAAGGGGCCTGGCAGAAGTGCATTGACCGTCACGTTGCGGCTTACCGCTTTGCGCGCGATCACGGCGACCGCACCCGTGAGCCCTGCCCTGGCTCCATTTGAGAGCTCAAGCGAGGCGATCGGCGCCTTCACCGACTGGCTGGTGATATTGACGATGCGGCCGAAGCCGCGGTCCATCATGCCGTAGACCGTCGCCTTGATGAGCGCCAGCGGCGTGATCATGTTCCACTCGACCGCCTTGCGCCAGTCGTCCAGAGTGAAGTCTTTGAAGTCTCCTGGGGGCGGGCCGCCAGCATTGTTGATCAGGATGTCGGGGCTCGGACAGGCCGCGAGGATCTGCTTGCGGCCCTCCTCTGTCGTCACGTCGCAAGCGATGGCGGTCACTTTGGCGCCGGATGCCTTGCGGATTTCCTCGGCGGTCGCGTTGAGCGCTTCGGCGCCGCGAGCGGAGATCACCACATTGACGCCCTCCTTGGCGAGCGCCATGGCGCAGCCTTTGCCCAGGCCCTTGGAGGCCGCGCAAACGATCGCCGTCCTACCCTTGATGCCGAGTTCCATTCCCAACGCCTCCCTGCGTGTCAGAGTTGTGTGGGAGTGTGCACTGCTGCGTCGGGCGGTCAAGAAGCTTCGCGAATACCGGCGCGCTAGCCTCTGCCCGCATGCTTGGACGCCTGCTTCAGCGACTCGAGCGCCATGGACATCTTGCGCGCTTCCTCGCGCGCCTCGGCGTTGCGCCGGCTGATTTCAGCGATCCATTCATTGTAGATCGCCGGATTGACGCTTGCTATCTCGGCGAGCTCATGGGGCGGCTTTGCGAGGATCGAGGCAGCCAGCCGCTCGAGCTGAACCCGCATGATCGTGTCTTTCGTTGGGGAGGACCCGCGTCGATGCATTGCACCACTCCTGCCCTAGACATGGTGGAGCCTAGTGTCCCAGTCACGAAGTTCGTCGGATCGTACGGCATGCGTTGAACGAGCTTCGCGATCGAAGGACACTACAAGCTCATGACCCTAGTGTGGTTCAGATCGAGAAAATTCGCTCCGAGTAGTGCCGCGCCGAAAGGCGAATTTCTCGACCGTCACACTAGTACGTAGGCCGCATCATCAGGGTGACAAGGCTCATGCGGTCAATTGTTATCCACAGCCAACGATGATGCAGTGCGTTGTCGCAAATGCGAAATTTTCGTGACGTTCATGGTGTCGTCACAATCGATCGGAGGCATTTTGTAACGGTTGAAAGTGAGCATTGACATTCGCTCGGTTGCTCCCTTAATTGCGAGGCATGGGGTTTCTCGCGATTACCCCGTGAGGCGGCAGCCCAAAGATCGCGTCCTTTCCCTCAATCGAGGAGGACGCCATGCCGTCACCAACTGAGATCACCGTTTCCCAAATGTCTCGCCTTGTCGGCTTGCCGAATGCGCCGGCGATTATCGACGTTCGCATCGCTGAGGACGTAGCCGCAGACCCTCGCCTCGTTCCCGGCTCATGCGGTCGCGACTATCGCTCCGTGCGCGAGTGGGCCGGCGCCTATAAAGGCCGGCCGGCCATCGTCGTCTGCCAGAAAGGCCTCAAGCTGAGCCAGGGTGTCGCGGCCTGGATGCGCACCCTGGATGTTGATGCACAGTCGCTCGAGGGCGGCTTCGAGGCGTGGCGGGCTGGCGAACAAGTGCTGCTCGGCACAACCAAGCTGCCGCCACGCGATGCCCAGGGCCGCACCGTATGGGTGACGCGGGCGCGACCGAAGGTCGATCGTATCGCTTGTCCGTGGCTGATCCGTCGCTTCATCGATCCACACGCCGTATTTCTCTTCGTTGCGCCGTCCGAGGTCCTGCTCGTGGCCGATCGCTTCAACGCGACGCCATTCGACATCGACGATGTGTTCTGGAGTCATCGCGGCGAGACCTGCACCTTCGACACCATGATCGAGGAGTTCGGGCTGAAATCGGCTCCGCTTCTGCATCTGGCGCGGATCGTCCGCGGCGCCGACACGGCCAAGCCCGATCTTGAGCCTCAAGCGGCGGGTCTGCTGGCGGCATCGTTGGGCTATTCGCGCATGTACAAGGATGACCTGGCTCAGCTCGATGCGGCCATGCAAATGTACGATGCTTTCTATCGCTGGTGCCGCGATGCGAGCGAGGAGACGCACAATTGGCCGTCGTCCGCGAAGGCTTCGGTGTAGGAGGTGGCCATGAATGAGGTATCGGCCGTGTCCGCATCAACCGGCGGCACGGCTCCCCAGCCGACGTTCGCCGAAGCTCTGCGGGTATGGGCCAAGATCGGCGTCACCTCCTTCGGCGGCCCGGCCGGCCAGATCGCGCTCATGCACCGCGTTCTGGTCGAGGAAAAAAAGTGGATCGACGAGCGGCGCTATCTCAGCGCCCTCAACTTCTGCATGCTGCTGCCGGGGCCAGAGGCTATGCAGCTTGCGACGTATGTCGGCTGGCGGCTGCACGGCTTGAAGGGCGGACTGGTCGCAGGCCTCCTGTTCGTGCTTCCCGGTGCGCTGGTTGTTTTGGCGCTGTCGGCGATCTACGCAGCCTTCGGCAAGCTGCCGGTCGCCGAAGCGTTGCTGGTGGGCGTCAAGGCCGCGGTGCTGGCGATCGTTGTCGAGGCACTACTGCGCATCGCTCGTCGCGGTCTCAAGGCTACCGCGGACAAGTTGCTGGCGGGTGCGGCCTTCGTCGCCATTTTCTTTCTGGCCGTTCCGTTTCCTCTGATCGTGATGGCGGCAGCGGTCTTCGGCTACTTGCGTGGATCAGATCCGTCTGCGCCTGTGGTTAGCCCTAGCGCTGAGGTTCCGGTCGCGCGCACGGTCGCAACCGCAGTCCTGTGGCTCGCCATCTGGATCGTTCCGCTTCTCGCCGTTGCCGCCGTTTTCGGGCAGGATCACGTGCTGGCGCAGATCAGCTTGTTCTTCTCGAAGCTGGCGGTGGTGACCTTCGGTGGGGCCTACGCCGTACTGGCCTACATGGCTCAGGACGTGGTGCAGCACTTCGGATGGCTCGGCGCCGGCGAGATGGTGGATGGACTGGGGCTGGCCGAGACGACGCCCGGACCGCTGATCCTCGTCACCGAGTTCGTCGGTTTCCTTGCCGCCTTCCGCCATGGTGGCGGCAATGCCTGGGCCATGGGCGTGCTCGGCGCGGCGGTTACGTTGTGGGCGACATTCGCGCCGTGCTTCCTGTGGATCTTTGTCGGCGCGCCGTACATCGAGCGCCTGCACACCGCGCCACGCCTGCAGTCCGCGCTGGCGGCCGTGACCGCGGCCGTGGTCGGCGTGATCCTCAACCTGACCGTGTGGTTTGCACTGCACGTGATTTTCGCGCGCGTCGGCGAGACCTGGGCTGGACCTTTGAGGCTTTATATCCCCGATCCGTTGAGCCTCGATTGGGGCGCGCTGGTGCTGGCCATCCTTGCCGTCGTGCTGCTGTTCGTGCTCCATCGCGGCATCATCACGACGCTCGCCGTCTGTGCTGCGTTGGCGCTGGCAATCCACAGCTTTGTCTAGACTTGCCCGATGCTATAGCCAGCCGCGGCGACGGAAGTAGGCGAACGGAAGCACCGCCGATATCACCATCAGGCCGAGCGCCCATGGATAGCCGAGCACCCAGTCGAGCTCCGGCATGTGCTTGAAGTTCATGCCGTAAATGGTGCCGACGAGTGTCGGCGGCAGCAGCACCACGGCCAGCACCGAGAAGATCTTGATGATCTGGTTCTGCTCGATGTTGATCATGCCGAGGGTCGCATCGAGCAGGAACATGATGCGGCTGGACAGGAAGCGCATGTGCTCCATCAGCGAGGCGATATCGCGATGCGCCGTGTCGATGCGCTGCAGGATGTAGGCGTCGTCGTTGCGCTCCCGCACGGCCTTGGCGAAGAAAGTCATCACCCGGTCGAGCGACACCGCGCTTTCCTGCGCTCTTGATGTGATATCGCCTTCCTTGCCGATGGCCTTCAGCAATAGATCGAGACGCCGGTTGCGTGTCTGCTGTCCGCCTTTGATCTCGAAGATGCCCTGCGCGGTGCGCTCCACCTCGTCCTGGAGGCGCTCCACGAGATCGGCTTGCCGGTGCACGATCGTCTCGAGTAGTCCGATGGCGATGGCGGCTGCGGTGCTGCACGGCAGCGCCTCTTTCTCCACTCGTGACAGGAAGAAAGGGAAGGCCTTTGGCTCCGCGTACCGCACGGTGACGAGGCGATTGCCTGCCAGGATGAAGGTCAGTGTCGAGGTGGCCGGCATCGGAGCATCCAAATTGTAGACGATGAACGCCGTCATGTAGTAGGCGCCGTTCTCCTGATACAAGCGGTTCGACACCTCGATCTCGCGCATTTCCGCGCGCGTTGGAATGGAGATGCCAAGCTGTTTCTCGACGAAGGCGTCATCCTCCGGCGTAGGGTTTAGAAGGTCGAGCCATACGGTGTCGGACGACACAGGCTCTTGGCCCTCGCGCCGAGCGAGCACACTGCCCTTCGTGTCATAGAGAGTAATCATGTGGAGCGCTTTGCAGCTTGCAACGCGCCACGCCCATCGCATGCCCGCAGTCGAAGCGCAAGCACTCTCGCGTGACAGATTGGTAGCGCGGGGCCAGCTGGGATGTGACCCGCGCGCAGGCTCGTGCGAATTCCCGTTACGCGGTGCGGTTTCTCATGTGGATACCCTGCTCTCTGCCGCCTTGCGCGGCCACAAGAGCAGGGCGAGTCCGATGACCGCCAAGCCCGCGTAGACATAAGCCATCCACTGCTCCGCTCCCCCGCCGAGGAAGCGTTGCGCCCAGTTGTTGACGTCCTGGTAGCGCAGCACTGCAAACAGTCCGCCGGCGATGCCGCCCATCTGGCCCACCATGGCCAGGTTCTTGCCGAAGCGACGCAGGAAGAAGAACAGCAGCAGGATGGCCCATGGCGCGATCACGAGGCTCCAGCGCGGGTTGAACCCTCCGTAGTAGTTGCCGAACAGCACGTCGGACGTCTGCTGGTAGCCGTAGTCCATGATCGGCCAGAACAACATGGCGACGGCGCCGATGATGACGCCGCGCTCGATGGCCGGGACCTGCGGTCCATACAGGGTGTCAATCTTGTTGCGCCACACCGCGAGCATCAGCGCAACGACAAGCATCACGGTTATGAAGAATATCTTGAGAGGCAGAAAGATCGCATCGAGGTCGGAGGCTTCCGAGCGCGTGCGCGGATTGTTGCGTAGCGCCGCAACGTCCGATCTGAGCCGCGCCTGCGCCTCGCAGCACTCCTTCCCGGGCAGGCTGCGCAGCGCCGGAAAGCAGTAGCGTTCCTCTTTGAAAGAGGTCGTCGGCGGGAGCATATCGTCCACCCTGCAGTCCCGCGCAAACTCGGCAAGCCCCACTCTCCTCGGCCCGGCGTCGCGCAACTTGCTGACGACCGACAGAATTGGGGCGCGTTGACATGTACGCCCGACGGCGCAGTTTGCAGGTACGCCCGTATCGGCCTTGAGGGCCGCAGGTGAAACCTCCCAGACGCCGCGCAGATCGCTGGCGGCGAACAACTGGGCTACGCCGATCGAGATCGCCACGGCAACGAAGATGCCGAGGATGAACCGGATCCTGCCATAGGGCACGTGATACCAGTACATGTGTGCAAACGCGACCGACGGCAGATAGAACGCGGCCAGCACCAGCAGCCCGAAAATTGGGAAGAACAGGAAGAGGTGGCTGTGCAGCTGGACTACGGCTCGCCAGTCGACGCTGCCGAACTCCTGGATGAGGAGCCCGGTCGACGCAAGGAACGACGCAGCCAGGATCAAATAGACGCAGGCCACAAAGATGTAGGCGCCCCGTGTCATCTCAATTTTCCCCCGAGATGAAGCCGCACCTTTCCGTGGCGCCACTATCCGCAACTTGCGTGTAAAACGCAAAGGGCACGTGGCGGGACGATCACGCTCGTTGTGCTTTGGAGTGCATGTCTCGATCGGGCACGTCAGCTGCAGCCAGTTCAGCTTGCGTTCATCGCCTGCACTATAGCAGTCTGACGAGGAACAACCCGAGGGTACGCGGTATTGCGGCAGCGCACAGGCTGTGTTCAGCTTGTCGCGAGGAGTGTTCGAAGTGCTACGCTGCGTCCTGCCGGGTTTGGCACTGGGTTTGGCGCTGTTCGGGCTGGCGAGTGCCGAGCCCGTCAGCTGGCTTGTTGCCGGAGCGCGGCCGCTTGCGCCCCACGGGCCCCCACTCGTACGCGTGCAGGGAGAGGCGTGCACCGAGGCGTGCCGCCGGGACCACAGCAACTGTATGATCTCGGAAAAGGGATCGCCCAACTGCAATATCAGGCTGCAGCGGTGCTTGCAGGGCTGCCTTGCAGGCAAGCGCAAGTAGCCGTGCAAGGCGCGTCAATCGGTGCTGTCGACTATGATCACGCACAAGCGCCTGGGGCCGTGCGCGCCTGTCACTAATTTGCCACCGACGTCGGCCGTGCGTGACGGGCCCGAGACCAAGTTGACGGTGCGCGGCATGACGCCCTGACCAAAGGCGGCGCGCACGCGATCGAACGCGGCCTCGTAGGGCCCGACGATGTCCTTGGCGGCGACGACGACGATGTGCGTCTCGGGTAGGAAGTTCAGGGTGACGGGGTTGTCCGGGCCGGAGGTCATCACAAGCGTGCCGGTCTCAGCCACCGCAGCGGTGGCATGACTCAAAGCGGCCTCGTCACCGAGTTGCGCCCGGCCGGACTGGCGTTCCAACGTCGGCTCCTTCGACCAGTCGAGATTGGCGAGGAACGCATCCTCGCCGGTGCGCACGCGCTGCGGCAGGTTGTTAGAACGCAGGAACCGGGCGACGGCCGACGGCACATCGCCCCGCGCGCCTACGTCGATCACGGTTGCAGCTTGGCCTTCTAGAAAACCACGCAATAGCCCCTTGAGTCCGTCCGCCGACTTGGCCACACGCTCGGGCACGAGATGTGCGCTGCGCTTCTTCAGTCGCGCGGCAACTGCCGCTTCGCGTGCGCTGTCGTCAGTGGTCGCCGCTAGTCCTGTACGAATGCGGCTGAGCATCGCGTTGCGCGCATCGCGAGGCGTCGTGTTTCCATCTCCCGCGCTCATCGGCCGACCCTGGCCTGGCGCTCGGCCCAGAGCTGTTGGAATGTGCGTCCCTGCGGCGCCGGCAGATCGCGGTGGCGCGTCCACCCTCCCGCGCCCGGCAGCCGGAGGAATGCGCCTTTGCCGCGGCTGAGAGTACCGAGCAGGTTAATGCCGAGCCTGGCAGCAGTGTGATATAGGCGGGGCCGCTTGGCGAAAAAGGCCCAGAATCTCAAGCCGGCCCTGTATGTCATCGAGCCGCCATCTTGCGCGAACTCTGCCTCGCGCCAGTGCCGCAGCAGGTTGGGCAGCGGGATCTTCATCGGGCAAACAGATTCGCAGCGTCCGCAGAATGTGGAGGCGTTGGGCAGGTCCGCCGCCCGTTTGATGCCCAGGAATTGCGGCGTCAACACTGAGCCGATGGGACCCGGGTAGACCCAGCCGTAAGCATGGCCGCCGACAGCCTCATACACCGGGCAATGGTTCATGCAGGCGCCGCAGCGGATGCAGCGCAGGGCTTCCTGGAACGGCGTGCCGAGCATGGCCGAGCGGCCGTTGTCCAGGATCACGACGTGATAGGCCTCCGGACCGTCCGGATCGCCCGGACGGCGTGGGCCGGTGGAGAAGGTCGTATAGGTGGATATCTCCTGGCCCGTGGCCGAGCGCGCCAGCAGCCGGATGATGGCGCTCACGTCCTCCAATGTCGGCACCACCTTCTCGATGGACGCCACGACAATGTGCACCTTCGGGAGCGACTGCGTGAGATCGCCGTTGCCCTCGTTGGTGACGATGACGGAGGATCCGGTCTCGGCGATCAGGAAGTTGGCGCCGGTGATGCCGACCTCGGCGGCCAGGAATTTCTCGCGCAGGACGGTGCGCGCCTCGTTGACGAGTTGTCCCGGCTCGACCAGCACCCGGTTGCCGGGCAGGTGCGTGTGCAGGCGGCGGAAGTCGGCCTCGATCTGGTCCTGAGTGAGATGGATGGCCGGCGCGATGATGTGGCTCGGCGCCTCGCGGCGGATCTGCACGAGATACTCGCCAAGATCGGTCTCGACCACCTCCATCCCTGCCTCTTCCAGGTGGGCATTGAGGCCGATCTCTTCCGAGATCATCGATTTGCCCTTGGTGACGGTGCGAGCGCCGGCTTCGCGGCAGATGTCGAGAACGATGCGGCGCGCATCCGCCGCCGTCGCGGCCCAGTGCACATGCGCGCCCGCGGCCGTGGCGTTCTTCTCGTACTCCTCGAGGTAGAGATCGAGATGTGCCAGCGTGTGGTCCTTGATCTCGCGCCCGATCTCGCGCAGCGCCTCGAACTCGGGCAGCTTGGCGCGCGCCGCCGTGCGCTGGGCGACGAGGCCAGTCGGCAGCCCCGACAGCGCGCGCTGCAACTGGACATCGGCGAGCGCCGATCGGGCGTTGTCCTTGAAGGTGTCCGAAGTGGCGTGCATTGGGGCTACCCGGGTGCGCCGATGGGCGGGTCGGACAGCTCGCCGGCCAGCACCTCGGCCACGTGGCGCACGGCGATGGTGCGGCCTTGGCGCCTGAGCTTGCCGGCCATGTTCAACAGGCAACCGACATCACCGGCGAGCAGCAGATCGGCGCCCGCCTCGGCGATGTTGGCACACTTCTTCTCGACGATGGCGTTGGAGATCTCCGGAAACTTGATGGAGAAGGTGCCGCCGAAGCCGCAGCAGATCTCGCAGTCTTTCATCTCGACAAGCTCGAGGCCTTCGACGCTGGCCAGCAGCTTGCGCGGCTGCTCCTTGATGCCGAGCTCGCGCAGGCCCGAGCAACTGTCGTGATATGTGACGCGGGCCGCGAGTTTCGCATCGACCCGGGTTATGCCGCGCACGTCGGTGAGGAAGGAGATCAACTCGTGCGTTTTGGCGGCGATGGCGGCGGCACGCGGCGCCCACACAGTGTCGTCGGCGAGAAGGGCAGGGTAATGCGCCCTCAACATGCCGGCGCAGGAGCCGGAAGGGACGACCACATGGTCGAACGGCTCGAGCACGGCAATGGTCTGGCGCGCCAGGTCAGCAGCCGTGTCCTTGTCGCCGGAGTTGTACGCCGGCTGGCCGCAGCACGTCTGACCCTTGGGAACTTCCACGTCGCAGCCTGACGCCTCGATCAGCCGGGCCGCGGCAAAGCCGACCGAGGGCCGCAGCAGATCGACCAGGCAGGTGGCGAACAGCGCAACGCGTGGTCGCGCGGGATCGGGATATGTCATCGGCCGTTAGAACGCCGGAGGCTGAAGGGCGAGGCGGTTCCTTCTACCACGCCCGGCTGGGCCGTCCATCAGCGGCTATTTGGAGAACGTCTTGAGCCCTTGTAACCGCGATTGGATCTGCTCGATGCGCTCGATGCGGATGTAGCATGCAAGTTCTTGGAGGCCGTGTTGCGCCACTCCAAAGATCAGATCCGGAAAACCGCGCCGGCCACCGACCGCGCGCGCTCGCGCACGGCTCCGCCGTCATTGCCAGAGCGCACGATCCATTGTCCGCTCGCGGTACGTCCGGTAATCTCTCCGACGTGGTGGCGCCATACCACCACGGCGCCAACCTGTGGTCCGGTCGGGCTGCCCCATTTGCGCCAGTTCCAGGCGATGTTGAGCTCAGGTCCGCCGCCCCGCCGCGTGCGCATCCACCAGCCACACCAGCGCCTGGGGCGTGGCCCGACGCCGGCGTAGCTGCGCGGCGCTCTCTCGCCGCGCTGGCGCCCATGGTTGCGATAGGCGCGCTGCGAACCGGACGAACTCCATATGATTTCGCCTGTCGTGTCGAAGGACTGCGCATCCGCTGGCGAAGCGGCGCCGAATAGAAACAGGGCGCCTATGGCGCCCGGCAGCAGTGTCCGTTTCATTCCCATCACGCGTTTTCGATACACAATTTTATTCGAAGTGTAGGAATGGGATGCCAAATTCGGTTAAGAGTAAGGCTGAGCTGAAACGTGCGGCAATTGGTCCATTCCCGGAGCACCCCGGCGCGACAAGCGCTTAGGTGCTCAGGCGGCTGAAGGGCAATTTCCGCGCCATGCCGGCCCCCGGCTACCTGTCCGTCGAGCACGCATGGCGCATCGATGCGATCGGCCCGCAACGACGCGATGACGGTACCAATGACTTCAGGAACGCCGGATATGCTTCAATCTGAAGCGATCAGGCTCGAGTGTGTTTCAGATTGAGATATTCGCTCTAGAGCCAGCCGCGGACAGCTAGTATCCTTGCGATTGCGAAGTCCGTTGCAGCGTCTGCTGCACGATGAAACTTCGCGATCGGGACACCGGAACCTTTGCATTCCATCGCGCAATGCCCACCAGGAAGACGATACGGCCTTTCGGCACTTGGCCCTCTCCGTTGGATGCTGCCAGCGCGGCGAGAGGCGCGCGGCGTTTCGGCCGGCTGCAGGCCGACGGGGGCTGGCTTTATTGGACCGAGGGTCGTCCCGAGGAGCGCGGACGCCAGACCCTGATGCGGGCCAAGCCCGGCTCTGAGCCCGAGGAAATTCTGCCGCAGCCGTTCTCGGCACGCTCGCGCGTGCACGAATATGGCGGGGGCGAGTTTCTCGCCGCGGGCGACGATATCTATTTCGTCAACGATGCCGATCAGGATGTCTATAGCTTGCGTGTCGGCGGGGTCCCGCGACGCCTGACCCGCAGCACCAACACGCGGTTTGCCGATTTCGCGCTCGACGCGAAGCGACAGCGCCTGATCGCTGTCGCCGAGCGGCGTGGAAAGCGCTCCGCGCATCCACAAAATCTGCTCGTGTCGATTGCACTGGCCGGCCGCGCACGTGGGCAGATCAGCGAGCTGGCAACCGGTCACGATTTCTATTCCGATCCGCGCCTTTCGCCGGACGGCGACCGCCTTGGGTTCGTGGTCTGGGATCTGCCCGACATGCCGTGGGACCAGTCGGTGCTGTGCGTGGCGGATGTGACCAAATCTGGCGCGCTGAGAAAAGCGAAGGCACTGGCTGGCGGCGGCGGAGATGCAGCAGCACAGCCGGAATGGTCCAGCGACGGTGCGCTGTATTTCGTGCTCGATGGGCGTGCGGCGCAGGGTCTGCACCGGATCGCGCCGGATGGCCGTATCGCACCTGTGGAGACGGGCATTGCCGGTGAGCTGTCGCGGCCGCAATGGGTGTTCGGGACGCGCAGCTATGCGCAGGGCGCGAACGGCTCTCTTGCCGTATCAAAGATCGACAGGGGTGCCGGCAAATTCGCGATCATCTCGACATCACGCCGGCGAAAGGAAACGCAGGCGACGCGCAAGCTGCCCTTCCGTGCGTTCGATCAGCCGACGGCCTTCGGCGACACGTTTGCCGGCATGGCGGCGCGCGATGCGGCATCGCCTACCATCGCCGTTCTCGACGATGCGCGCCCGCGGATCGTACGCAGCGCGTCCGATCTGCGTCTTGCCGCGGCCATGATCTCCAAGGGCCGCGTCATGACCTTCCGCAGTGACGACGGCCGAGATGTCTATGGGGTCTTCTATGCACCCGCCAACGCGGAGTGCGAGGGACCGAAAAACACTCTGCCCCCTCTTATTGTACTCGTGCACGGCGGGCCGACGTCGATGACCGAGCGCGGCTTCAAACCGCGCGTGCAGTTCTTCACTACACGTGGCTTCGCCGTGCTCGATCTCGATTACTCAGGCTCGACCGGCTACGGGCGGACCTATCGAGAGCGGCTCGACGGACGCTGGGGCGAGATCGACGTGGCGGACGCGGCACTCGCCGCCGAGCAGCTCGCCAGGCGCGGGCACGTCGATGGCGCGCGCATGGCCATCGCCGGAGGCAGCGCCGGTGGATACACGGTGCTAATGGCGCTGGCGACAACCAATGTGTTCGCAGCTGGCAGCAGCCACTACGGCATCTCGGACCTTGGTCTCCTGCTGGCTCACACGCACAAGTTCGAGTCCGGCTATTTGCATCGCCTAGTGGGCACGACGCCTGATAGCTGGAAACCGACCTTCGAGGCGCGTTCACCCATCCGGCTCGCCAGCCGCATCGCGAGCCCTGTGATCCTGTTCCAGGGACTGGATGACAAGGTCGTGCCGCCGGAGCAGTCGCGCCGTATCGTCAGTGAGCTGAAGCGTCGCAAGATCGAGGTGGCCTATCACGAGTTTGCCGGCGAAGGGCATGGTTTCCGGCGCGCCGAGACCATTATCGCCGTGCTGGAGGCCGAGCTCGCATTCCTGCGGCAGAACATGCGGTTAGCTTAGCTTTGCCGCCTTATTCATCAGGCCTGCCGTCATTTTGGCGTTGTGTGCTGCCTGCGGGGCCGCTGTTCTACCGCGTGCCGCGGTCGGCCAACTGGCCGGTATGGCGCTGGCTGCACTATAGTGTCTGGGCTGGAGACAGCATCCGTCCGTGAGCGGAAAAATCGAGGCGCTTCCGTACCCAGGTTGGGTGACGAGATCGCGCCCGCTGCTTGCTTAGTGTCGTTGTCTGATTGGAAACAAGGGGAGATGCCATGAAAATGCAACTCGGGGCGGTGGCCCTGGTCGTCGCCGTTGCCACGGCCGGCCCTGCGCTCGCGCAGACTGCAGGGTCGCGCACGCTGAAAATGCAGTCGACGTGGCCCGCCACGCTGACGCTACAGGACAATTTCCGCTTCTTCGGCGAGCGAGTAGACAAGCTCACTGCCGGCGCGCTCAAGATCGAGACGGCGCCCGCCGGTCAGATCGTGCCGGCCTTCGAGATCCTCGATGCCACGCACAAGAAGGTCATCGATGGTGGCCATGGCATTGCGTACTACTGGGTCGGGAAGAACAAGGCCGCGACGCTCTTCTCCAACACGCCTGCCGGCATCGTCGGCATGGACCACATGGATTACCTCGGTTGGATGTACGAGGGCGGTGGCCTCGATCTGTGGTGGGAGTTTTACCAGAAAGAGCTGAAGCTCAATGTCATCGCCTTCCCGATTCTGCCGTCGAGCCCACAGGCGCTCGGCTGGTTCAAGCGGCCGATTACCAGTCTCGCCGACTTCAAAGGCATGAAATGCCGCCAGACCGGCATCGTCGGCGAGATCTACCACAAGATGGGCATGGCGGTCGTGAACATGCCGGGTGGTGAGATCCTTCCCGCTGCCGAGCGTGGCGCCATCGACTGCGCCGAATGGGTTGGCGGCATCGAGGATTTGAAGCTCGGTCTGCATACGGTGTGGAAGAACCACTACACGCCGGGCATGCACGAATCAGGCTCTATCGGCGAGCTGATCATCAACTCGGAAGTGTGGGCTAGTTTGCCACCGCAGCAGCAGGAGGCCATTCGCTCGGCGGTCACCGAGACTTTCGTGCGCTGGGGCGTCAAGTGGCAGAAGCAGAATGCCGACGCCATCGAGGAAATGGTCAGCAAGCACGGCGTCAAGATTCTGCCGACACCGCCCGAGATCAACACGGCCTTCCTCAAGGCCTGGGACGAGATCGCGCAGGAGGAGTCGGCGAAGAACCCGTTCTTCAAGAAGGTGCTGAACTCGCAGAAGGCCTACGCGGCCAAGGTCGTGCCGGCCAAGCGCTTCATGTTCCCACCCTACACGCTGACGGCGGACCACTATTTCCCGCCCCAGACACGCTGACGCCTGCCAAGCGGCGCCAGGCACACGGGAGGGCGGCAATGCCGCCCTCCTTGAGTGCTTACCGGGGCGCCCGTCATTCAGCACGCACGCAGGCCCGGACTGTAGCATTCGCCGAGCTTGGCGTATGGTCGGCCCCAGGGGCGTTAGCGTAGCCTGGGACGGGTATGGCGTTGGAGCTCGGGGTCGGCGTCAGGGAGAGGCGGTTCACGGTCTGGAGCGCCTTTAGGCTCTTGCGCTTTCTCCTTGTGAGTCTCGCCGGGTTCATCGTTTTCCTGCTTCTTCTCTACCGCTATGCGAACCCGCCGGGCTCCACGCTCATGGCGCTGGAGAGCTTCAACAGCGGCGGCGATGTCGCCCGCATGTGGGTGCCGTTCGACGCCATCTCCCCCAATCTCGTCCGAGCGGTCGTCGCGTCCGAGGATAATAATTTCTGCCGGCACCGCGGTGTCGATTGGGGCGCCATCAACGAGGCCATCGACAGGGCCGGCGAGGACGGGCCGCGTGGCGCCAGCACCATATCGATGCAGACGGCCAAAAACCTCTTCCTGTGGAACTCGCGCAGCTATCTGCGTAAGGCGATCGAGATCCCGCTCACCTATGCCATGGAGCTGGTTTGGTCCAAGCGGCGCATCCTCGAGATCTATCTCAATATCGCCGAGTGGGGCCCAGGCGTGTACGGCGCCGAAGCTGCCGCCCGCTATCACTTCAACAAGAGCGCCGCGCGACTGACGCCGGACGAGGCTGCACTGCTCGCTGCAGCGCTGCCGGACCCGCTTGGCCGCGACGCCGGCAACCCCGGCTCCACGACGAGCCGCCTCGCCGCCCGCCTGCGCAAGCGCATGGACAGCGGACCCGATGTCCGCTGTTTGTCGCTGCGGGTGCAGCGCGTCAGAGAACCTGAAGGAAAATCAAAATCAGCCCGATGACCGATACGGTCCATGCGCCGGTTCGCAGCCACGGAATGCCTGCCAGGTAGATCGCCGCATAGGCCAGTCGTGCCCAGAAGAAGAGCTGCGCGCCGAGCGCGGTCATGGCGTTGGCCCGGCCGGCGACATGCGCGGTCAACACCAGCGCCGCGAACAAGACCAGGTTTTGCAGCATGTTCATGTGCGCACGTTGCGCACGTCCGGCCCAGTCCTCGACGAGGGGTAGATCATCGCGGTTGCCGGCCAGCTTCGGCAGCCCCACCTGCTTGCAGGCGCCCAGGACTGAAGTCAGCATCTGCCCGACGCCAGGGCGACGGACCAGACGAGCAGCTTCAGGTCGAGCAACATTGGACCTCCCTCCATCCACGAAGACGGCGTTTCTCCCGCAGGCAGCTTACCATGCTCGGCGCCGACCGCGGACGATCGCGTCGCCTCACGTGGACGCGGCAGTGCTTCCATGCGGGACGATCGCACTCTAAAGTCCGCCGCACGATCGACAGCGCATGATCCGGCAAGCCCCCTGGGCGCCGGCAGGGGAGCGAGATGGCCTACGAGGTTTCCGAGGAGAGTTACGACTACGTCATCATCGGTGCGGGATCGGCGGGTTGCGTCCTCGCCAACAGGCTGAGCGAGGATCGGCGTACGACGGTGGCGCTGCTGGAGGCCGGCGGGCGCGATACGAACCCGTGGATACACATTCCGGCCGGCTATTTCCGCACCATGTTCAATCCGGATGTGACCTGGCAGTACGGCGCCGGGCCTGAGCCGCATCTGGGTGGCCGCGTCGTGCCCTGGCCGCGCGGGCGCGTGCTTGGGGGATCGAGCTCCATCAACGGTTTGCTCTATGTGCGCGGTCAGGCGCGCGACTACGACGTGTGGCGCCAGCTCGGTAACGAGGGCTGGTCGTATCGTGAGGTGCTCCCCTACTTCCGGCGCTCAGAGGACCAGGAGCGCGGCGCCGACGAGCTGCATGGCAGCGGCGGCCCGCTCGCCGTCACCGACGTGCGCATGAGCAATCCGCTGTGTGAGGCCTACATCGACGCCGGGGCCGAGGCCGGCATCCCGCGCACGCGCGACTTCAATGGCAAGAGCCAGGAAGGCGTGGGCTACTATCAGCTCACGACCCGTGATGGTCGTCGGGCGTCCACCGCTATGAGCTATCTCAAGCCCGCTACCCATCGGCCCAATCTGCGTGTCATTACCAACGCGCAGGTGGAGAACATCGTGCTCGACGGCAAGCGCGCCACGGGTGTGCGTTGCAAAGCCAACGGCACATCGAAGACCATAAGGGCTGGGCGTGAGGTGCTGCTGGCTGCCGGCGCCATCGGCTCGCCACAGATCCTGGAGTTGTCGGGCATCGGCCAGCCGGCCGTGCTCAACAGCGCCGGAGTGACCGTGCGCCACGACCTGCCCGGCGTGGGTGAGAACCTGCAGGACCACTACCAGGTCCGCTTCATTTACGACATGAGCCTCAAGCACAGCCTCAACGATGTGTGGAACAATCCCTGGCTGAAGCTGATGACCGGGCTCGAGTACGCGGCGACGCGGCGCGGCATTCTCACCGTCGGCGCCGGCGTCGTCGGCCTGTTCGCCAAGACGCGGCCGGAGCTCGAGGAACCCGACATCCAGTTTCACTTCATGCCTCTCTCAGCGGAGCGTCCGGGCCAGGGCATGCACACGTTTTCCGGCGTGACGGCCTCCATCTGCATGCTGCGGCCGGAGAGCCGCGGCCATCTGCACATCACCTCGCCCGATCCCAGGGCGCAGCCGGCGATCGTCGCCAATTATCTGGCCGAGGAGGTAGACCGGCAGGTGACGCTGGACGGCATGAAGCTCGCGCGGAAAATCGCCGACCAGCCGTCATTCAAGCGGCACTTGAAACGCGAGGTCATGCCGGGCCCCGAGGTGCAGACTGACGAGGAGATGCTGGCCGTCGCCAAGGAGAAGGGTACTACCGTGTTCCACCCCTGCGGCACGTGCAAGATGGGCTCCGATCCAAAGGCGGTTGTCGACCAGCGGCTCCGGGTGCACGGGCTCAAGGGGCTGCGCGTCATCGATGCCTCCATCATGCCCAACATGATTTCGGGCAATACCAACGCGCCGACCATCATGATCGCGGAGAAGGCGTCGGACATGATCCGCGAGGACGCGCGGCAACGCGTGTGAGTGCGGGAGTACCGTGATGCCGCTCGACTACGAGACCGAGTACACCAAGCATCGCAGCTTGCCGGAAGTGCCCGACATCCAGGCGCGCTGGGCCAAGGCTTCGGATGCTTACCGCGCAGAAGCTTCCGTCCAGCTCGACCAGGCATATGGTCCGGGCGAGCGCCAGCGCTACGATCTCTTCCGGCCCAAGGGTGACGTCAAGGATGTGCCGCTCGCGGTCTACATCCACGGCGGCTATTGGCAGCGCGGTGAAGCCAAGCCCTATGCGTTCGTGGCGCGCGCATTCAACGAGCGTGGTATTGCCGTCGCAACGCCCTCCTACACACTGTGTCCGGCGACAAAGGTGATCGACATCGTCGCGGAGATGCGCCAGTGCCTCAAGACGCTGTGGCAGCGGACGCGGGAGCGCCCCGTTGTGATCGGCCACTCTGCGGGTGGGCACTTGGCGGCAGCTATGGTTGCGACCGACTGGAGCAAGGTCGGCGATGTTCCGACCGACCTCGTGCGCGCGGGATATTCGCTGAGTGGCGTGTTCGATCTGGCCCCGCTGGTCGGCACGAGCCTCAACGAGGCTTTGAAGCTGGACGTGCTGAGCGCGCGCGAGGCTAGCCCGCTCCTATGGCCGGCGCCGCCCAAGGACCGCACCCTGATTGCGGCTGTCGGTGCGAACGAGAGCCAGGAATTCATTCGCCAGAGCCTGGACATTGCGGGCGCCTGGAGCCGCGCCGGGGTCAAGGCTGAATGTGTGGTTGTGCCGTCGGCAAACCACTTTACCATGGTTGACGAGCTGGCCCGGCCGGAGAGCGCGATGCTTGCCCGCATCGTCGGCTTGGCGCGACAATGAGCGGCGCCCGAGCGCAGCGCAGCCCCGAGACTGGAGACGAAGAATGAACCTCGACTTCGGCACGCCCAAGATGATCGTCCGCAAGGAGGGGGGCATCGGCTGGATGATTTTCAACCAGCCCGAGAAGCGTAACGCCGTCTCCTTCGACATGTGGGTGGCGATCCCGAAGATCATCGCCGATTTCGAAGCCGATCCCAATGTGCGCGTGATCGTGTTGGCGGGGGCGGGCGACAAGGCGTTCGTGTCGGGCGCCGACATCTCCGAGTTCGAGGAGAAGCGCTCGAGCGAGGAGGCGGTGAAAGTCTACAATGCCGCCGGCGACAAGGCGAGCGAGGTCATCGCCGATGCGCTGAAGCCGACCATCGCCATGATCCGAGGCGTGTGCGTCGGTGGCGGCCTGTCGCTGGCGCTGACGACGGACATTCGTATCTGCTCGTCCAATTCCATCTTCGCCGTGCCGGCTGCCAGGCTCGGGCTCGGCTATCGCTTCTCGGGTCTGAAGAAACTGGTCGAGGTGGTGGGACCGTCCTTCGCCAAGGAGATATTCTTCACCGCCGGCAAGTTCAGCGCCGAGGATGCGCGCGTCATGGGGCTCGTCAATCGCGTCGTGCCGCCGGCGGAGCTGGAGAGCTACGTGCGCAACTTCGCCAACACGGTTGCGGCCAATGCGCCGATGACGATGAAGGCTGCTAAGATGGCGGCGACCGCCGCCGCCAAGGATGAAAGTGCGCGCGATATGTCAGCCATCGATGCGGCAGTCGATGCCTGCTTCAAGAGTGCGGACTACATCGAGGGCCGGCGCGCCTTCATGGAGAAGCGCAAGCCGGTGTTCCAGGGCCGGTAGGGACGCGAACGCTTCGGCGGGTGGCTTGCCGCCGATCGGCGGCGGCAAGGAGACGACACCATGATTCCGTTGGCCTCATTGCAACGCACTGGCGAAGAGCTGATGGCCAAGGCGGCCATCGAGATCCCGGACGACTATCTCGCTGGTCTGCGCCGCTGCGCCGATACGGAGAAGGGAGATCTCTCCGCCTTCGTCATCCAGGCCATGCTCGAAAACTACGAGGCGGCCAAGGAGGATCGCCGCGCCATGTGTGGCGACACCGGCGTGCCGCGCTGGTACGTGAAGCTCGGCAACGAGGCGCGCATCGAGGGCGGGCCGGTTGCGCTGGAAGCGGCTTTGCGGCGTGCGACTGCCAATGCCACTCAGAACGTGCCGCTGCGGCCCAATCGCGTGCATCCGCTCTGGCGCACCGATCACAACAACAACTGCGGCATCGGCGCGCCGGAGATCGAGTACGCCTTCCATCCTGACGCGGATTGGGTCGAGCTGACCACGGTGCACAAAGGCGGGTTGTTCGGCTCCGACTATCGCATGCTGTTTCCGGGCGACGGCATCGAGGGCATCAAGCGCTTCTATCTCGATACGCTGATCGCCTTCGGCAAACGCGGGCTCGCCTGCCAGCCGGCCATCGTCGGTGTCGGCCTCGGGGGCTCCAAGGATATCTCGGTTGTGCTCGGCAAGCAGGCATCGTGCCTGCGCGTGGTGGGCTCGCGTAATCCCGATCCCAAGATCGCCGCGCTGGAGGATGAGCTGAAGGAGCTCGGCAACAGCATCGGCATGGGTGCGATGGGGTTCATGGGCACGAGCATGGTGGTCGATTGCCACATCGAGGTCGGCTACTGCCACACCGGCGGCATGCCGATGAGCGTGCACATGTTCTGCCTGTCCTCGCGGCGTGCGACCGCGCGCGTGCATGCGGATGGCCGCGCCGAATTCCGTACCGACCCACAATGGTTCACGGACTATTCGCGCCGTGCCACTGTGGAGTGGGAGAAGCCCGCACACGTCGAGGCGGCGGAGTGAAGTGTTGGAGCGCGCTCTGAATACAGCGCCCCATGAATGTCGTCCCGGGGCTCGTCCCCGGGACCCATAGATCGGCATCCTCGAGAGGCGTCGAGTGAGATGGTGGCATGCAGGCCTACTGGACCTCTATCCTAGCGAGCAGGCCATATGGCACACTTTACGTTGGAGTGACGAACGGTCTCATTCGAAGGGTCGAGCAGCATCGTGCAGGCACGGGCTCCAGCTTCACACGCAAACACAAAGTGCATCGGCTGGTGTGGTACGAGGAGTTTGTGGATGTCCGAGACGCCATTCAGCGGGAGAAGTCGCTCAAGGAATGGCCACGCCAATGGAAGATCAACTTGATCGAGCGGACCAATCCGCACTGGGAAGACCTCTTTCCGTCGTTGCCGGGAGCAGAGGTCTCCGGGAGCTTTTCAGCTGGCGGAAAGATGGATCCCGGGCACAAGGCCCGGGATGACACTTAAGGAGGAACACAATGCGCGCTGCAGTCCTGACCGAAGTCAACAAGCCGCTTGAGATTCTGGACCTGCAGCAGGAAGGCCCGAAGGCCGGCGAGGCGCGGGTCAAGGTCAGGGCCGCGGGCGTGTGCATGAGCGACTGGCACATCATGATCGGCGATTGGCCGCTGCCGCTGCCGATGGTGCTGGGGCACGAGGCCGCCGGCGAGGTGGTCGAGGTCGGGCCCGGCGTCAGCAACGTGAAGAAGGGCGATCACGTCATCTTCTCGTTCCGGCCGCACTGTGGCCACTGCCGCTACTGCTCCAAAGGCCGCACGGTGCTGTGCATTGGCCACAACGATACGGCGCGCTGGGTCATGCACGACGGCACATCGCGCATTCGCCTCAACGGCGAGCCGGTCAATCAGATGGCGCGCATCGGCACGTTTACGGAATATTCTGTGTGCCCTGCCGAGCAGCTCGTGGCGGTGCGCAAGGACTTGCCGTGGACGCATGCGGCTATCATCGGCTGCAGCGTGGCGACCGGTGTCGGCGCCGTCATTCGGCATGCGAACGTGGAGGCCGGATCGAGCGTGCTGGTGGTCGGCTGCGGTGGCGTCGGCCTCAATGTCGTGCAGGGCGCCAAGCTTGCCGGCGCCAAGACAATCATTGCCTGCGATCTGCTCGACAACAAGCTGGATTATGCCAAGCAGTTCGGCGCCACGCACGTCATCAACGGCAAGAAAGAAGACGTCATCAAGCGGGTGATGGAGATCACCGGCCTCGGCGTCGACTACGCCTTCGATGCGATCGGCACGGAAGGGACCATCGTGCAGATCGTCGACGCGCTGGCGCCGGCAGGGCATGCGGTCATCGTCGGCATCCCTGCGTTCTCCACCAAAGCGCCGCTGACGCCGTACCAGATGGTCTACAGCGAGAAGACCGTATCCGGCACCTACTATGGCTCGGTTCGGCCCAGTGTGGACTTCGGCATCCTGGCCGACCTCTCCATGGAGAAGCGTATCAATCTCGACAGCCTCATCAGCCGCACCTACAAGTTCGACGAGATCAACGAGGGTTTCCGGCTGATGGCGCAGGGCGCGGTGGCGCGCGGCGTTATTACGTTCGAATGAGGCTGCTGCGGACCAGGCGCAGCGATCGGATCATGGACTACGACAAAACGACCATCGCTGCGAGCTACGATGCCGCGCGCAGCTACCGGCCCGGGGTCATGCGGCAGTGGCTCGATCTCATTGCCACACAGGCCCCGCCGCGACCGCAGTGTATCGTAGATGTCGGTTGCGGCACGGGCCGTTTCACGCAGCCGCTGGCCGACCGGTTCGAGGCGAACGCGGTCGGCATCGATCCGTCGCGGAGCATGCTTGATCGCGCCAGAGAGAAATCCATTGCCCACCCGGGCGTGACGTTTCGGCAGGGCTCGGCCGAAGCGATCCCCTTGGACGACGGCTCCGCCGATGTCGTCTTCCTGTCGATGGTCCTGCATCACCTGCAAGACCGCGCTTGTGCGGCAAGCGAATGCCGGCGCATTTTGCGTGCGGGCGGACGCGTGCTGGTTCGCAGCAGCACGCGCGACACGGATTATCCTCAAGGCCGCTTCTTTCCGGGTATGCAGACCATGATCGCGCGGGAGCTGCCATCGCGGGACGAGGTGATCTCGATGTTCGAGACCGTGGGCCTTGAGCTTTGCGCCTATCAGCTCGTGATGCATCCGGTGGCAGCGAGCTGGCACGACCTCGCCGACAAGCTAGCCATGCGTGCGGACTCGTTCCTGGCCAGGCTGCCTGATGCAGACTTTGCGGCTGGACTTGCCGCGTTGCGCGCGCATGCTGCCAGCCGGCAACTCGACGAGCCAGTCACCGAGGAAATCTCCTTCTTTGTGTTCCGAGGTTGAGGCCTGTCCCATGTCCACATCCAATTTGAGGACCGTGTCTCTCACGCTGCCGGCTTCCACCGCTGATCTTCGTACTCTCGAGATTGGCACGGTGGTCTATCTGACAGGGCGCGTGTTTACCGCGCGCGAGGGCGTCTACAAGCGCGCGGTGGAGGACGGTTTCGGACTGCCTGTGCCGCCTTCGGAAATGGGCACCGCCAACTTTCACTGCTCGCCGGCGGCGAGCGTCAACCCTGACGGCAGCTTCAACGTCGGCGCCGTCACAGCCACGGCGTCCTTCCGTTTCGCCAAGTGGCTGGACGGTTGGTTCAAGCTCTCAGGCTGCAACGTCATCATCGGCAAGGGCGGGATGACGAGCGACATCTACAAGTCGAGCTTCGTTCCCAACAACGCGATCTATCTGACGACGGTGGGCTATGGCACCGGCGCATTACTGGGGCGCGGCATTAAGCGTGTGGTGGCAGCGCACTGGCTTCAGGAGCTCGGTTTGGCGCAGGCAGTCTGGGTTCTGGACGTGGACAAATTCGGCCCGTTCCTCGTCGAGAGCGACCTCGACGGGAATTCGTTGTTCGAGCGCGAGAACGCCAAGATCGCGCCGGGGTTGGACAAGCTCTACGCAGGCACGAAACCTGCTACGCTGCGTCGCTTCGGCGAGACGGACGACAAATCGGACGAGATGATCTGAGTGCGCAAAAGGGCGCGACCCTCCAAGGGCCGCGCCTTCACAGCTTGCACTTTCTCCAGATTACGGTGCTTGACGCTGCAGGTGCCGGAACGGACGCCGCTCGTCGCGATAGCGGTATCCGTCGCCATAATAGTAACGCCGCGGGCCATAATAGTAGCCAGGGTTGTAGCCGTACCCATAGCCATACCCGTAATCGTAGTCGCGGTATCCGCGATAGCCGTATCGCGGACCGATGTAGATGCCGAACTCCTGCACCTTCTGGACGCCAGAGGCGTCGGTGTTTGGTTTGGTGCCGATGGACGGTGCAGCATTGGCAACGCCCGATGCCAGCACCACGCCGGCAAAGCTCAATGCAACCGCATGAATCGTGCTGCGCATCGTGGAACTCCATGTGACGTGGACCTGCGGAGAGAACGTTCTCCCTTTGCAAGAGTTCCGACGTGCGCCGTCGCCTTCGATCGGTGACATAGCGAGCGTTGCCGCATCGGCGGCCGCCGATCGTATGTGGATTGTGCGGGTGCCGGTGGTCGTTGGCGCGCCTCGCGGCGTCGGTCAGGCCACCGGTGGCTTCCAGTCCGTGGTGTCGTGGTCGGGATGCTGGCGTGTGGCGAGCTTCGCGAGGCGCTCGCCTGCCCAGGCGTCCGTGCTCTCACCCGGCAATCGTGTAAGCTTGTCGAAGGCGGGCAACTTGCCTTCGACACCGAATTGCTTTTTGGGATGGACGCGCTCCGGCGTATCCAAGCTGCCGACGGTGACCGAGACCCGATCGCGGTCCAGGGTGCGATAGGTGAGCGGTGTGCCGCAGTCGCGGCAGAAGTCACGCTCGATCACCTCCGAGCTACGGAACGCACCGGGCTTGCCGCGCGTCCAGGCGAAGTCTTTCCGCTTCACCCCGGTGAAAGCAGCGAAGTAGTTGCCAACGGCTTTCTGGCACATGCGGCAATGGCAGATGCTGGCCCCGGTGGGCTCGGCATAGAGCGCATAGCGGATGGCGCCGCACTGGCAGCCGCCAGTTAGGATCGGGGCGCGCTCGGTGGATGTTGTGGCCATGTCTATTTCTCCTCGAGGCCCGGGTGTCACGTGTGGCGCGTGACGCCCAGTGCCGTATGCAACCTGCTCAGCGCCGCCAGCCTGTCGCAGCCCGCATAGATGAAGTCATCGACGCCCGCAGTCCGGAGCTTGGCTTCGATGGCTCCTGGGCGGCTGGCCAAAAGCAAGTGTCGCGCACCTGCGGCCTTGAGTGCCTTGGCCGCAGCCTCCGCGTGCTCCGCATAGTCCTGATCTGATCCGCAGATGCACGCTATCGTCACCTGGCTGGCTGCGAACGATTTGCCCGCCGCGTTGGCATCGGCGTAGCCCTCGCTGGTAACGGCAGCAACGCCGCCGGCGGCCAGAAAGTTCTGTGTCCAAGTCGAGCGAGCCGAATGCGACGCAATCGCGCCGAGAGAGGCCAGGAACACGCGCGGCGGCTGACCGTTGTTGACCTGCGCAAAGGCATCGGCGGCATCGCGCAGCGCCTCGAACGGCTCCGCCAGCCGCTGCGCGCGCAGCGGCTGGACCGTGGCGCCTTTGAGGTCCGCGGAGAGGATGTCGGATGGCCAGGGCTCGGCCTTGACGCCGTCATCGCCGAGCATGGGAAAGGCAGATGTCCCCGTCATTTCCAGACGGCCTGTTGCCACCAGGCGCGCGCGCGCCTCTGCGGCCTCGGCGATCTCGTCCTGGATGAAGCCGGAGGTGAGCGCCTCGGCGATGCTGCCCTTGGCTTCGATGGCTTGGAACATCTCCCAGGCGCGCCTGGCGAGATCCTCGGTGATGCTTTCAATGGCCCAGCTTCCGCCTGCCGGGTCCGTCACGCGAGCAAGCCCGCTCTCCTCCATCAGCACGAGCTGCGTGTTGCGCGCAATGCGCCGGGCAAAGGCGTCGGGCCGGCCGAGTGCCCAGGTGAAGGGCAGAACAGTAATGGCGTCGGCACGAGCCATGGCGGCGGTGGCGCACGCAATGGTCGTGCGCAGCATGTTCACCCAGGGATCGCGTCTGGCCATCATGCGCACGGAGGTTTCAGCGGTGAAGGATACCCGTGCGACCGCCGCACCGGCACCGCATGCGTCCGCGAGACGCCATATCAGTCTGCGTGCAGCACGAAGCTTGGCTAGCCCGAGGAGCTGATCGGCATCGACGGCAAGCGTGACGGCGATTTTCGGCAGCGCCGTCTCGGGTGAAACACCGGCCTCTTCCAGCGCGCGCAGGTAGGCCGCAACGGTTGCCAGAACGGCAGTGAGCTCCTGCGCCTCGGTGGCGCCGCCGGCATGGTAGATGCGGCCGTCAGCGAGGAGCGCCGTCACGCCCGGCATCGGCAGGCTGTCGGCGGTGAGTTGCGCGGCAATCTGCAAAGACCGCGCGACGGGATGATAGAGCGCGCCGGTCGCGGCCAGCGTACCGAGCGGATCCGCGTTGAAGCCGCCGATGCAGGCGCTCTCCGGGATGCCGCGCGTGCGCCACAGCGCCATCAGGCTGCCGGCGGCATCGGCGGTGTATTCGCCCGCCTGCAGGATGACAGGGCACACCTCGAGCATGACGCCCTCGAGCGCCTGCTCCAGCGCCTCGCCGGTGTAGGGCAGGCCGAACCAGCCCGGTGCTGCGATCTGCAGCTCTATGGAGGAGGCGCCGCCGGCGAGATCTTCGAGAATGGCCTTGTTGGCACGCGTGGGATCGGGCTCGGCATGACGCTGGCGGATGTCCCAGCTCCCACTTCCGACCGTTTTTCCGCGCGTGAACGGTGCTCGGCCAGGCGCCGCTGTCTCGGCGTGAGCAAGGACATCGGCGCGGGTGTAGAGGGGCGCCAGCCGTACGCCGTCAGCCGTGCGTGAGACAAGGCGCTTCTCGAAGTCGCCGCCCTTCAGCACCTTGTCCACGAGCTGCAGCCACTGCTCACGCGTGGCGGGCTGGAACAGATCGGCGCTCTCGAACTCGCTCATCGGCTAGTGTCCCGATTCCGAAGTTCGCTTGTGTTCGCGGCTAGGTCCCGGAGCGAACTTCGGAATCATAAGGGACACTAGAATCATAGACTTGCTAGTGTGATTCAGATCGAGAAATTCGCTCGGAACCGAGCCGCTTGATGGGGCGAATTTCTCGATCATCACACTAGTGTCCGCTGGCCCTGTCGCTGAGTAAGGTCCCAAGCGATTTGTTGTGCGTTGCAAGGCTGCGCGCAAGCCTGATTTTCAGGGCGTTTTTCCCAAGGTGGAGCTGCAACCCTCCATTGCAATGCCAAACCGCCCGTGTAAACACGGATCGATTCCGTCGCGACTCGGCTGGTCGCGCGCGCATTTCCGAGCCCGGAGACAAGCATGGCCACTGCGGCATCCGTTCTTCAGGACGACAAGATCTTTCTCGGCCAGAGCGTGGAGCCCGAGTATCTGGAGCTGCGGCTGGCGAACCGGCATGGCCTCATCACCGGTGCAACCGGCACCGGCAAGACCGTGACTTTACAGGTGCTTGCCGAAGGCTTCTCGGACGCGGGCGTGCCGGTTTTTGCTTCCGATATCAAAGGCGACCTTTCCGGCATCTCCATGCAAGGGGAGCCCAAACCGCCGCTCGTCAAGCGCGCCAGGGACATCGGGCTTACGGATTATGCGAATCGGGCCTATCCGGCCGTGTTCTGGGATCTGTTCGGCGAGCAGGGACATCCGATACGCGCCACGGTGCAGGAGATGGGATCGCTCCTGCTTGCCCGGCTCTTGGAGTTGAACGAGGTGCAGGAGGGCGTGCTGAACATCATGTTCCGCTTCGCTGCCGACGAGAAAATGCCGCTGCTCGACCTCAAAGACCTGCGTGCCATGGTCACCGAGGTCGGCAACCGCGGGAAGGAACTGCAGACTAAGTACGGCAACGTCTCAGCGGTGTCGGCCGGCGCCATCCAGCGGCGGTTGCTGGTGCTGGAGGAGCAGGGCGCCAACAACTTTTTCGGCGAGCCGGCCCTCGACATCCGCGATTTCATGCGCACAGCCCCCGACGGCCGAGGCGTGATCAACATCCTGGCAGCCGACAAGCTGATGAAGACGCCGCGCCTTTACGCCACGTTCCTGCTGTGGATGCTGGCGCAGCTCTTCGACAAGCTGCCGGAGGTAGGCGACGCGGACAAGCCGAAGCTCGTGTTCTTCTTCGACGAGGCGCACCTGCTGTTCAGCGAGGCGCCCAAGGCGCTGCTGGAGCAGGTGGAGCGCGTGACGCGCCTGATCCGCTCGAAGGGCGTCGGCGTCTACTACGTCACGCAGAACCCGCGCGACGTGCCGAATTCAGTATCGGCGCAGCTCGGCAACCGTGTGCAGCATGCGTTGCGCGCCTTCACACCGATCGAGCAGAAGGGCATCCGCGCCGCCGCCGAAACCTTTCGGCCCAATCCGAAGCTCGACATCGAGCGGGTGATCCAGGAGTTGAAGGTGGGCGAGGCGCTCGTGTCCATGCTGCGCGACAAGGGCGAGCCGTCCATGGTGCAGCGGACGCTGATCCGCCCACCGTCGGGCCGCATCGGCCCGGTGACGGCCGAAGAGCGGCGCGGGCTGATCGACAAGAGCCCGGTATTCGGCAAGTACGAGGAGCTCGTGGACCGCGAGTTGGCCTATGAGACCCTGCAGAAGAAGGCGACGGAGGCCGCCGCTGCGGGCGAAGCTGAGCGAAAGCAGGCGGAGGCGGACAACAATAGCTGGGGCAAGGTGATCTTCGGGCGCGGGCCGCGCGGTGGCGCCTCAATGGGCGAGCTCATTGCGCGCGATGTGGCTCGCTCGATGACCCGATCGGTCGTGACCCAGGTCAAGAACGCGATCATCAAGTCCATATTCAAGCGCTGACGGGCAGGTACCGAGGCGTGTGCGCCTCCCTCACTTTTTGGTGACTGCCGATCGCTAGGGCTGCAAAAAAGCCGCTATCGCACGATCTGTAATGCAGCGTCTGCAGAGCTGCTCTGCACCATGCTGCATTGCGTCATCTTCCTGTCGGCTTCGCAGGTGCGTATGGTGCGAACCAATCGCTTCGCGCCGGGTTGGGACCAAGATGTTGCTGTCGAATGATACTGGAGTTGGCGTATCGCCGACCGGGCCGACCGGCCTGCGCGACGTGCGCCTCGACTTCTTCCGCGGTCTCGCTTTGCTCTGCATTTTCATCGACCACACGCCGGGTAACATTTTGGGCTTTGTGACCGCTCGGGCCTACGGTCTCAGCGACGCGGCCGAAATGTTCGTGCTGATTGCTGGCTATACCGCCGTGCTCGCTTACTCGCGCATCTTCGAGCGTGAGGGCATGCTCCGCGGGGCTGGACGCATCGGCCGGCGGATGCGCGATCTCTACGCCGCACATCTCCTGCTGACGGTCGTATGCGCGATCCTATTGGCGGTTGCTGCACAGTGGTTCGAGAATCCGCTCTACTACGAGCACGTGAACCTGACGCCCTATGCGTACGATCCGCTCGGCGCGATCTGGCGCACGCTGGCCCTTTACTATCAGCTCGGGTACCTGAACATCCTGCCACTCTACATTGTGCTGCTGGCCTGGTTCCCGCTGCTGTGGTGGCTGATGCAGCGACACCTTGGCCTGGCGCTGGCCGCCAGCGCGATCCTTTGGCTATCCGCCAACGTTCTGGGCGCCAACTTGCCGAGTTGGCCCGAGCTCTATGGCTGGTACTTCAACCCGTTCGCGTGGCAGCTTCTATTTAGCCTGGGCGCGATTGCTGCGGTGCACACTCAACGTGGCGGTACGCTGCCCCGGATGCCGTGGCTAGTAGCGCTAGCGGGGGCTTATGCCATATTCGGTTTCATTGTCGCGGCGCCTTGGATCCATATCGATGGTCTCGAAGGGACCCGTCTCATTCATCCTGATTCATTGGGTCCCAACAGCAAGTCGCGTTTGTCGCTATGGCGGCTGGCCCATGTGCTGTCGTTGGCCTATTTGGTCGCTCTCACTGTGCCGGCGACGGCCCGTTGGCTGCGCGCACCGGCCGCACAGGTGCTTATTAACTGCGGACGAAACTCTCTTGATGTATTCTGCGTAGGGACGGTATTGTCCTTCGTTGGCTTCGTCGTGATGCTGGAGGGGGGGCGCACCTTCGAGTATCAGCTTGCCGTCAACGGCCTCGGTTTCGCACTGATGGGTAGTGCCGCATGGTGGTTATCGCAACGCAAGGGACGGCTTGCCGCCACGGCCGGACAGTCGGTTGTCGCCCAGCCATCCGTGCGCTCGGAGGAGACGGGTACGCGCTGAAGCGTTTGCTGGCCGGCACCGCATTGCTATTGCTAGGTGCCGCGACGCCGGCCAGCGCCCAGGTTGCGCCCCAACCGCCGCCATCCGCGCGCGAGCAGGTCACCAAGCTGCACTGCCAGATTCCGAAAGACCTGGCGCGCTTCAACGCACCGCTTCCCAACCTCACGCACAATGTTGCGACCCTCAACGGCATTCACATCATAGCGCTCGGCTCGTCATCGACGGCAGGCAGCGGCGCCTCGAGCCAACTCGCCTCCTACCCGGCGCGTCTCGACGCCGAGCTCGACCGACGCTTTCCGCGCAAGGATTTCATCGTCACAAATTACGGCACGGGCGGACAGCTGGCCTCCGACATGCTGGCCCGCATCAAGGAAGACGTGCTGGTGCAGATGCCGGCCCTCGTCGTCTGGCAGACTGGCGTCAATGACGCCGTGCAGGACGTCGGCGTGGAGCTGTTCCAGGAAACGCTGGAGCGCGGTGTGCGGGAGTTGAAGCGCGCTGGCATCGATATCATCCTGGTCGACATGCAGTTCTATCCGCGCTCGGAGCGCGTGGCGGTGTATGGCGACTACCTGAAGGCCATGCGCACGGTAGCCAATGAGCAGAACATTCCGCTGTTCAGCCGTTTCGCCATCATGAAGCACCTAGTGAAGAGCGGCCAGTACACCAGCAGCCAGCTCCTGGCGCCCGACAATTTCCACCTGAACGATCTTTCCTACGGCTGCCTTGCCGACCTTCTGGCGGATGCCATCGAGGAGCAGGTCAAGAACGGCATCCGTACCAGCTTCGGCTCACCTCCGCTCATGCGGTAGAGGCGCCGGCTGTTCCTCTGCTGCCGCGAGTGCCGCTGCGGGCGCCGATCGGTATTTCCCGGTCGACGACGATCTGTTCGGACGAAAGCCGGCATCTCAGGGCGATGGCCTCGACGCCGGCCGCATGTGCGGCCGTGAACGCGGCGGCATAGGTCGGGTCCAGGTCAGGCGCAAAGGTAAAGCGGCGCGCATCCGCGCGCTGAACCAGATAGACCATGACGGCGCGATGGCCTTGGCGCACCATGCCGGTCAGCTCGGCCAGATGCTTGACGCCGCGCTCTGTGACGCAATCGGGGAACTCGGCGAGGCCGTGCTTGCGCATCATGTGCACGTTCTTGATCTCGACGTAGCAGGCGCCCCGATTCGGATCCTCGAGCAAGATGTCGATGCGGCTGTTGCGGCCGTACTTCACCTCGCGCCGCAGGCTCCGATAGCCCGCGAGGGCCTCGAGCTTGCCTTGTCCGATGGCCTCGGCGACGAGCTTGTTGGGGTGTCCTGTGTTGATGCCGACGAGGCTCGGGCCGCGGCCGAGGTCTACTTCCACCATCTCCCATGTGTGCCGGTATTTGCGGGTCGCACTGTCGGAGGTGGACAACCATATGCGAGTGCCCGGCGACGTGAGACCTAGCATCGATCCCGTGTTGGGGCAGGTCGCGGTGATGATGTCTCCGCTGTCGAGCCTCACATCGGCAAGGAAGCGTTTGTAGCGCTGTAGGAGCGTCCCGGAGACGAGCGGGGAAGGAAACAGCATGGCAGCCCAGGCTAGAGTCAGTAAGGGAGGGGTGCAAGCAACCGAAGCCATGCGTCCACATCGCCGCCGTCACACGATTTCGCTGCGGCTGAAATCACCGTAAGCTGGGCGGCAACGACGGCAATTGGAGCTTCAGGCGCATGGCTGACGGCGCGGACGACATCGTCACGGCGGCCCTTCTCGTCATCGGGGATGAGATCCTTTCGGGCCGGACCAAGGACAAGAACATCGGCTACATCGCCGACCACTGCACGGCCATCGGCATCCAGATGAAGGAAGTGCGCATCGTCCCTGACGAGGAGGCCGAGATCGTCGCGGCCATCAACGCGGTGCGGGCGCGCTACACCTACGTATTCACCACCGGCGGCATTGGCCCGACACATGACGACATTACGGCCGACTGCGTGGCCAAGGCATTCGGCGTCGGCATCGATCACCACCCCAAGGTCAAGGCACTGCTGATCGAGAACTTTAAGCGCCGCAACGTCGAGGCGACGGCAGCGCGCCTCAGGATGGCGCGCATCCCCGACGGCGCCGGGCTGATCGAAAACCAGATCTCCGTGGCGCCAGGTTTCATGCTCGGTAACGTCATCGTCATGGCGGGCATTCCCAGCATCATGCAGGTGATGCTGGATGCCGTGACGCCGCGCCTGCGCACCGGCAAGAAGATGCTGTCGGTGACGATCGAGCTGTTTCGCCCGGAAGGCGAGATCGCAGAGCTGTTCGGCGAGACGCAGGCCGAATTTCCGGACGTGCCGATGGGCAGCTATCCGTTCAATCGCGAGGCGCGCGTGTTCGGCACGCAGCTCGTGCTCCGCTCGACCGATCCGGATCGGCTGGCCGCCGCCGAGGCGCGCCTGCGCGAGCGGCTCAGGACGAAGGGGATTGAGGCGTGAGGCATTGCCCTCAGTCATCTGCCATACGCAACGGTGTCCTCGGACTTGGTCCACGCCTGTCCGGTCCAACCCCCACGTCATTCCGGCACCGCGTGTGCGGTCCGCGCTTCGAAGTGCGATCCACACTTCTGATGGAAGCGTCAGTGCTTCCATGTGCGGCGATCGCGCACTAGCGCCGTAATGGAAGCAATAGGGGGCCGAGCTGCACGAGGAGGATGGCCGTCAGGATTAGCGCCGCTCCAGCCCAACCGATCGGAGACAAACGCTCGCCCAGCACCAGATAGCCGGCCGCCGCGGCGAACAGGACCTCCGTGCTGAGGATCACTGCGACCTCCGATGGCGGCGTGTGCTGCAACGCCACGGTCAGCAGCGTGAATGTCAAAGCCGTCGAGAGGAGTCCGACAAAAGCGATATCGACCGCCGCGTGTTTCAGCCCTTCGAAGCTGACCGTTTCGAATATTGCTGCACCCGCCACACCCAGGACGCCCACCACCGCAAACTGCGCGACCGTGAAGCCAATCGGCCGAGCGTAGAGCGCGGCCTTGCCGGTAATGACGACGTGCGCCGCCCAGAAGATGGCCGAGAGGGCCACCAGCGTATCGCCCTTGGAGAACGCCGCCAGCGTCCCGCCGCCGAGCAACCAGGTGCCGAGCACCGACAAGAGCACCGCAGCCCACACCATCCATGATGGCGCCCTGCCGGTGACGAGCCAAGCCACGAACGGCGTCGCGACCACGTAGAGAGCAGTCAGGAAGCTCGTGTTCGTCACGGTTGCGGTCTTGATGCCTTCCTGCTGAAGCCATCCACCAAGAAAGAACGCGGAGCCCCCGAGGATCGCAATCCGCCACAACCCGGCCGCCGGGATGCCGCTCGAGTGACGCTGCTCGTAGAAAGCAAGCGGCGAGAGCGCAAGCACTGCCACGACCCCGCGCGCGCCGATGAACAGCAAGGGGCCAACATGATCCATCGCTGACTTCTGGAACAGGAAAGCGACCCCCCAGACGGCGGCCGCAAAAATCAGCGTGAGATCGGCATGCAGGCGTCGCATCGGACCTTCGCTCAAGGGATGGTGACGAACAGCCGGGAGAATCGCGCGTAACAGGCCTTTCGAGCGCGCCTGCGCATCACCGTGATGACAGTCGGCCTTCGAGCTACCGCATGTAGTGGAGCTTGGTGAAACGACGCCGGAAGGCGGTGACCTCCGGCGCCACCGATTGCGCGGCGCGTGTGCCTTTGAGCACGTCGGCGATGAAGCCGGCAAGCTCGGGCATGTCCTGCGGCGTCATACCCCAGCGCACGATCTCCGGCGTGCCGATGCGCAGGCCGTTCGCATCGCCATCCACCGGCGCGATCGGCAGACCGATGCCGCAAGAGAGAATATTGGCCTGCCGCAGCAGCTTGGCCGCAGCCTGGCCGCCCCCAAAGGTACCAGCCTCGACAGCGAACTGATGCGATGTGGTCATTCCCCGGTCGCGGGCGAACATCGGCACTCCCTTTGCGTGCAACGCCTCGGCCAGCGCGCGGGCCGTCTCGGCCATGGCGACGGCATAGGCGCGGCCGTGCACCTTCCAGTCCAGCAGGGTCATGACGAGTGCCGCCGATTTGGCCGCGTCGAAATTCGCGGTCAGACCAGGATACGCAATGGCGTCGAGCTTCTGCGCGATGCTGGCATCGTTGGTGACGATGAGACCAGACGCCGGCCCGCCCAAGCTCTTGTAGGTGCTCATGGTCATGACATGGGCGCCCTCCTCCAGCGGTTGCTGCCAGGCGTGGCCGGCGATCATGCCCGACATATGCGCGGCATCGAACAGCACACAGGCACCGACCTGGTCGGCGATAGCGCGGATCTCGCGGATCGGGTGCGGAAACAGGTTCAGGCTGCCGCCGATGGTGATGAGCTTGGGCTTGAGGCGCCGTGCATCGGCGCGGAGCGCATCCACATCCACGCTATAGGTGGCGGAATCGATCGGTGCGGGATGCGTGTGAATGCCATACCAACCAGCGGCGCCTGCGCCGTGATGGGTTACATGCCCGCCGATGCTCGACGGCGGTGCGATGATGGTGTCGCCCGGCTTGGCCGTCGCCATGAACACATAGAGATTGGCGAGTGCGCCCGAGCCGACCCGGATCTCGGCGAAGCGTGCGCCGAACACTTGCGCCGCAAGCTCGGCCGCCATCACCTCGATCTTCTCGATGGCCTCCAATCCCATCTCGTACTTGTCGCCGGGATAGCCGAGCGATGGGCGGGCGCCGATGCCTGCACTCAACAGCGCCTCGGCCTTCGGGTTCATGACATTGGTGGCAGGATTGAGATTGACGCAGTCACGCTCGTGGATCGTGCGGTTCTCATCCGCCAGCGCCAGCAGCTCGCGCTCGAGTGTGTCGGCTTCCTGGGCCGCAAAACGCGAAGCCAGGGATTGCACATAGGTTTCCGCGTGCTCCGGCACCCACGGCCTGAACTCGAGCTTGGTCATCTGCGTAGCTCATCCTCGTGCTTCCCGCGGAGCGGGACGGGAGCTGCTTACCTAGAGCGCGATCGGCTCACGTGGAAGCACTTCTGCTTCCATGTGTCCGCGCGTAGCACGGCTCCGCCGCGCCGCGTGAATCGCACTCTAAACATAAGTGTAGAGCAGGATTCACGCTTCGGCCGAGACGTCCCTCGATTGGAAAAGTGGTTCAATCCGAAGCGATCCTGCTCTAAGCGCAATCGTCTCACGTTGAAGCATTTCCTGCGGTCCACTAGTCGGTGCTGCATTCGTACCCCGCACTGCCCTGTTGTTCCGCGGCGTGCTAGCCTAGTGCACACACCCGCCTCAAGGAGAAGCCAATGGATGCCGCGCAGTTGAAGGCCATGCAGGCGCCGCTCAAGGACCGTTATCGCACCGAGCCCGCGGCCGCCGTCATCACGCTCAAGGCTGAAGGCCGTCTCGGCGAAGGCGCGAGCTGCTCCGTGCAAACGGCGAAGGCGCTGGTGGAGGCGGGGCTGCACCCGGCCACCGGCGGGAGCGGACTGCAGGCGTGCTCCGGCGACATGCTGCTCGAGTCGCTCGTCGCCTGCGCGGGCGTGACATTGAATGCAGTGGCGACCGCGCTCGAGCTGCCCCTCAGAGGCGCTGTGGTGAAGGCCGAGGGCGATCTTGATTTCCGCGGCACGCTTGGCGTGGCGAAAGATGCGCCGGTGGGCTTCCGCGACATCCGGCTCAAGTTCGAGATCGACGGCGATCTGTCGGAGGAGCAGAAAGCGACGCTGCTCAAGCTCACGGAGCGCTACTGCGTGGTCTATCAGACGCTGCGCCAGCCGCCGCCGGTCGCAGTCACCATGCAGCAGGCGTGAATAGCATTATCGCTTGCATACCTGCGCGCGGGCCAAGCAGGTCCACAGCACACTGCCCTGCTTGCAGGAATAGACCGGATTGACGATGAGATCGGTCTCGATGGGCCAGTTGCCCGTGACCTGGCGGATGATCAGCAGCGCCTCGTACTCAGCAAAGCCGCGCGTGATGCCGGTCGCCTCGCCGGCCTTGGAGATGCAGCGGACCTGGGGATTGGCCTTGGCCGCCAGTGCCGGGCCGGCGGCCAGCAGCCATGCGGCGGCGAGCATCAGGCAACGCATCGGGCGTTCCACGCGGTGACACGAGTGAGTCCGGAAACTGCGCGCGAACCAGGGCCAGGATATGGCCGCAGTCTAGCCGCCAGGATGTCGTTGGCCTGTCATAAAGTCTTGAAATATGTGAGTTAAGCTTTCGCAACCGCGAAGCTACTTCACGAATGTTTACCAAATTTTGCTTGACGTGAGGACTATTTGTCGCAAGATGATTTTTGCGTATAACTGAGCGGAACAGCTCGGATGAATGCGCGTTGGGGCAGGCGCGGCAGCTCGGGGGAGCGAACGGTTCTCGAAGGCGTAGCATAATGGGCATCGAGACTCTCCAGAAAGCGGCCCTTGCAGCGGGCTTCGTCATGGCAACGCCGGACGATGAGCCGTCGCGGGACGCGACATATGCCGATGCGGCCGAGGAAGCTTGGCAGCCTGCCACTGGGCGGTGGCTTGTACCTCTGGCCAACGTGCCGCCCCGCCGCGCGAGCGCGCGCGATGCTGTAGCCTCCGCGGCAGCCTGGATCAGAGATCGCTTGCCGATAACGGGCGGTCGCGCGCCGGCCTGATGGCGCAGGCGCATAGTTCATGACAAAGGCGCGGCTTGGACCGCGCCTTTTTGCTTGGCCGCGATCCAGCCGAGCACGCCGTCATAGTTCAGTGCCACCCACAGATGGCCTTCACCCTTCATCTCGATCAGCTCGCAACCCGGAATGGCGGCGGCGAGCTTGTAGGCCGCATCGATCGGCACGTTGTTGTCGTTAGTGCCGATCCAAAGTGACGACGGCACTGCAATGGCATCCAGCGATATGCGCCAGGGCTTGCTGAAGAGATCCATATCGATCAGCGCACCTGCGACGCCGGGCCGGAGCCCCTCGGTGAACATGGCGATGAAGCGCGCATGCACCTCCCTGTTGGCCAGCACGCGATGGTCGGGCGGCGGCGAGCGCACCATGGCCACGCGAATGGCGCGCTCAGGCGAGGCCCTGAGGCCTAAGCGAAACGCCGCGAAGACCAGGCGGAGCGAGCCGGGCACACGCGGCAGCGTGCGAAAGCAGAAGTGATGGAAGGGACTGAGCTTGACGTCCGGGACATCGGCAATCGGGCCGACGGGCGCAACGAGCGCGAGCGCGGTCACACGGTCGGGCAGCAACGCTGCGATTGCGGCCGCATAAGGGCCGCCGCCCGACACGCCGAGCACGGCGAAGCGGCTCAAGCGAAGTCGATCCGCTGCCGCAGCGATATCTGCAGCAAATGCCGCAAGCGTCGGCTGTGGGTGCGGGCTCGTGCCGCCATAGCCCCAGCGGTCCGGCGCAATGAGGCGCAGCCCGAGAGCGCCGGCTGATTTGGCCGCCGAATACATGAGACGCGAGGCCGGCGTGCCATGCAGCGCGATCACCGGCGCACCGACAGGATCGCCGTACTCGCGCAAGGACATCACCCGCCCGTCGCCAAGCGCGACGACGCGGTCGCCCTCGGCGCTGCCCAGATCGACAGTCACAGCGGCTCCAGGGTCTTTTCCAGGAAACGGGT
Source organism: uncultured Alphaproteobacteria bacterium (assembly GCA_963806735.1). Lineage (GTDB taxonomy): Bacteria > Pseudomonadota > Alphaproteobacteria > Rhizobiales > Hyphomicrobiaceae > CADEFX01. The sequence goes on from CAWEBE010000019.1 coordinate 96,388, forward strand.
ACCCGGCACCGGGTTGCCGTTGTAGTTTGCAATGTCGCGGAAGCCGAGCGCGGCATAGAGCGTCTGTGCCTCCCGCATCGCGGGCAACGTATCAAGGCGCACAGCGCGATAGCCGAGCCGCTGCGCTTCAGTCAGCGCGCGCTCGGCGAGCCGGCGTCCCAAGCCGTGGCCACGCCCTTCCGGCGCCACGTACAGTCGCTTCATCTCGCAGATGCCCTGGGCAGGATCGAGCGCGCGCAGCGCAACCGTGCCTACTAGATTGCCATCGGCAGCGTGCGCCAGGATGAGCGCGCCGCCAGGTGGCGCATAGTCACCCGGCAGCCCTGCGATCTCCGCGTCGAAATCCTGAAAGCAGAGGCTGACGCCCAGGCCCTTCTCGTAGGCGCGTAAAAGATTGACGAGCGGAATGCGATCCCGCTCGTGGAATTCGGTGGTCAGCACGATGGCGTCCGGCATGCCGGCAATCTAGAGCGCGATCGTCTCACATGGAAGCGCTGCCGCTTCCATGTGTCCGCGCGTAGCGCGGCTCTGCCGCGACGCGTGAATCGCACTCTAAATTCCAAAGTGTAGAGCAGGATTCACGCCGAGACATCCCTCGATTGGAAAAAGTGATTCAGTCCGAAGCGATCCTGCTCTAAGCGGAGAATCGGCGCGGGCGGCCACTGCGGCTGTTACTTCTTGGGCACGCGATAGGCGTCGTGACAGCCCTTGCAATTCTTGGTCACCTCGCCGAACGACGCCTTGAAGACATCGGCGCCCTTGGATGCATCCGCGGCAGCGGCTTCAGCAGCCTTGGCCATCGTTGCGCCCTTGTCCTCGAAGTCCTTTCGCGTCTCCCAGATCTTGGGCGCTGCCGTCGTCTCGCCGCCAGACTTGGAGTCGTCGGGGAATAATTTGACGAAGGCGAGCCAGTTCTTGGCGATAGTTGATGCGGCGGTCTCGGCCGCCTTGGCATCGTAGGGCTTCTCGCCCTTGATCATCTCACCAGATGTCTTGGCCGCTCCTCCCACGCCTTTCATGAGGTCTTTACGCTGGGCGATGGCGTCCTGCCCCACGGCGATGCCCGTCACCGAAACGGCTACGCCGGCGAGCATCGCAAGCCCTACCAGGACCTTCGTCTTCGTCATGCGTTTCTCCCTCGGATGGCACGATCAGGGCGGCCCTCCGCCGCCCGTGTGAACTATAGGGAGGTTCCAATTGGAATCATTCCAACGCTTTCGTGATCGGCGGCGAACGGGATTCAGAACTTTGCGCGAGCCGCCGGTCGAGCATGGCCGTCGTCAGGCTGGCCCCGACTGTCACAGCGGTTGCCACGACATAGGCCCGCGTAATGCCAAGCGTGCCGATGGCCTCTCCGACAAAGACGAAAAACACCACGAACGACAGCATGGATATTGCGATCGCCCGCATGACCGCGCGGGCCGGCGCAGCCCCGGCATGCTGCTGCGTGAAGCTCAACACCACGCAGGTGATGATCGGCAGCGTTCCGAAAATGCCGCTGAGCCGCGGTCCGAGCCGCTCGGCCAGCAGGGTCACCAACACCACCAGCAGCGCCGTCACGCCCATGCGGAACGGCAGGTCCCACCACGGCGGCGACAGGGCCAGGCGGCCAGTCTTCACGCGCGGCATTGCAAGCAGAGCCAGCAGCAATGATGCACCGGCCAGGGCGGCGGCCTCGCGCAGGTTGATCGGCAACGCCTGCAGGCACCAGCTCGCCGCACCGAATGCCGCGATCGAAATGGCGAGCGATGCCGTCCAGTGCACGTGCGGGGCGCTCCAGTAGAAGGCGATGGCGTAGGGCCCCATCGCGGTAACCGCCAGCAGAACTCCCACGAGCGCCGCCGTCGCGAACTCGATGCCCTGGTCCACGGCGAGAAAAAGGGAAATCGGCCCGGTCATCAGCGGCAGGCCCATCAGCATGCCGACGACTGCGGGACCCCAGCGCCGCATGGCGAGCGTTGCCAGCGCCACCGCGACGGGTACCGCAAAGATCTTGAAGATCCAGAGCATTGGGTGATCAGCGGCGCGGCACGCGCGCCGGCCTAACGTAGGTTGCCGCAGAAGCGTTGGATGCGCTTGCAGGCTTCCTCGAGCTGCTCGGTGGCTGTGGCGTACGAGATGCGGAAGAACGGCGACATGGCGAACGCCGCCCCGTGCACCACTGCCACGCCTTCCTCGTCCAACAATGCCGTGACGAAGTCCTGGTCGTTGCCGATCTTGGCCCCTTTCGGAGTGGTCCGGCCGATAGTCTCAGCACAAGACGGATAGACGTAGAACGCGCCTTGCGGCTTCGGGCACTTGATGCCCCTGGCCTGGTTCAGCATTGACACGACGAGATCGCGCCGCTCCTTGAACACCTCGTTGTTGCGCGGGATGAAGTCCTGCGGGCCGCTCAGCGCCTCCACGCCTGCCCACTGCGAGATCGACGACGGGTTGGCCGTCGACTGGCTCTGCAGCTTGCACATGGCCTTGATCAGCGGCTCGGCGCCGCCGGCGTACCCGAGCCGCCATCCGGTCATGCAGTAGGCTTTCGAGAAGCCGTTGACGGTCAGCGTGCGCTCGTAGAGGCCCGGCTCCACCTGCGCCGGCGTCACGAACTCGAGGCCGTCATAGATCAGATGCTCGTACATGTCGTCGGTCATGACCCAGACGTGCCGGTTCTTCGGCTGCATGAGCACGTCGGTCAACGCCTTGAGCTCGGCCTTCGTGTAAGCGGCGCCGGTCGGGTTCGACGGCTGGTTGAAGAGGAACCACTTGGTCTTGGCGCTGAGCGCCTTGTCCAGCGTCTCCGGCTTCAGCTTGTAGCCATCCTCGAGCCGGCAGTTGGCAAACACCGGCTTGCCGCCACCGAACAGCACGATATCGGCGTAGGACACCCAGCACGGAGCCGGGATCGCCACCTCGTCGCCGGGATTGAGCGTGGCCAGCAGCGCGTTGAACAAGACCTGTTTGCCGCCGGTGCCGACCGAGATCTGGCTGCGCTTGTAGTCCAGGCCGTTCTCGCGCTTGAACTTGGCGACGATGGCGTCCTTGAGCTCCGGGATGCCGTCCACGTCGGTGTATTTGGTTTTGCCCGTCTGCATGGCTTTGACGGCCGCATCCTTGATGTTCTGCGGCGTGTCGAAGTCCGGCTCTCCCGCCGCCAGGCTGACGATGGAGCGGCCCTGGGCCTGCAACTCCCGCGCTTTTGTCGCCATCGCAATGGTCAGCGACGGCTGGATGCGATTCAGACTGTCGGCGAGAAAGCCCATGGCGATATGCCTCTGCTGCCTTTCCATCGTTGTGCGTTAACGCAAAGCGCGCGGACCCTACGCTCGGGGGCGTGTAACTGCAAGCCGACGAATGCTGCCGCCGTTGATCAATTCGATCCGCGCCGCCGCCTGACGCCCTGCCCAATGTCACTCTGATTGGCCGCAGCGCGGGCATCGGCGATCAGCTTGAGGCTCACGGCCCGCATGCGCGCGATCTTGGATGCATCGCGCGATTCGGCGGAGCCATCCGCCGGCGTGCGGCCATCCGTGTAGCCGCCTGAGCGCGCCAGCAGATCTGCCTCAGTCGCCAGCCACAGCAGATCCGACGCCGACCGCTCGAGTGAGCGGGCACCGGGTAGCAGCGGAGCCAGCGGGCTCATTACGTACTTCCAAAGCAGCCGCTGCAACACGTTTCGCTCGCGGGCGATGCCGGTGCCCGGCACTACACTCGGATTGAATGCCGCAACACCCACACCCGGGGCCTCGCTGGCCAGCAGACGGGCGTGCATGACATTCAGCAGCTTCGATGCGCTGTAGCGCGCCTCGCCGCGCTCGACGCCGGCCGGCAGATGGACTTGTGACAAGCGCACGTCCGCAAGCTCGAGCGGATCCTGCCACATGGCGCGGGCGATGCCGACGAGGCAGAACACGTCGGGATCGTGCACTTCGCTGGCCGTGATCACGATCCGCCCACCCGGCCGCATCTGCTCGACGAGGCGCTGAGCGATGGTGAAATGCGCCAGATGATTGACCGCGAAGGTGAGCTCGAAGCCGTCGCGGGAGGACCTGTCGCCGCCCAGCTCCTGAATGCCGGCGTTGAGCACCAGCGCATCGATGCCGCCCGTGAGGCGACGCCGCACAACGGTGCACGCATCATCGACGGATTCGAGACTGGCGAGATCGGTAGCCACGATCTCGAGTCGGCCACTCGCGGCATGGCGGGCTTCGAGCTCTGCTGTGCGTTCCGACGGTCGCGCCAGCAGCAGCACGCGCCATTCCACGTGCTCGGCGATAAGCTTTTCCAGGGCGCGCCGTCCGATGCCACTCGTCCCGCCCGTCATGACCAGCGTCCGGGCAAGGCGAGGCCCGCGCAGCTCTCGTACGCTCAACATGAGTGAAAGCCTGTGTCCCCAGGCGCTGTGCGCCCTTACGGTTGTCACATTACCCCGGCGGGAGGCAGTGCTAGTCCTCTGCGCCGTGCTTTGAAAGACACATAGCCGTGACAGGATCGCATGGCACCCATGCAATGTGTTTGGCTTGGCACGTGGGTTCCGAGGTGCCTCCGAAACCTTCACGGCATTTTGTCCGTGTCGCCACATTGCGGACCAACGCACGCCAAACTGCCGTGCTCTGCTTTCGGTATGTGCACGCTTCCGTGCGGGGAGCGCCAATGCGGGGATCTGCACAATGACGATGAGTTCGCCGCCTGTTCGGTGCGTCAGCCGCAATGTCATTCTGGGCCTGGGATTTGCCACGTTCGCCCTCGCGATGCTGACGATCGCGTTGCCGGCGGAGCTGCTCCAGAGATTTCTGTTCGCCCTCTGCAACCGGTTGCGGAACAACGCGGAATCCGTGGCTGGGCTGGGCCTTGGCCTCGCACTCTTGACTGTCTTCAACATCGCCTTCTGGCGTCACCTTCGCCGCGCCTACGCCTCCCCGCGGCGGCGGTGGAGGGGGGACCGGTAACCCTCGCCCAGAGGGGCTTGCGTTCCTCCTCCACATGCGCAGCAGCAATCCCTATATGGAGGTACGAGATCCGCGATGGAGAGCAGGTTATGAGCGAGCTTGTTGACCGCCCCCGGCGGCAAGTAGCGCGTTTCGGCGCCCTGACAGCTCTGGTTGCGGCCCTGGCCGGGGCCGTATGGTGGTCGGGGACGCTGTCGGCGCCCGAGCGCCTGCTGGCGCGCAGCTACCAGGCCGCCATCGCCGACGCCGAGACCAGCTCCAATGGTATCCGGCTGACACCCGCATCTCTGACCAGCGCGGCCGAGCAAAAGCCTGTCGATGCTATTTGGCCTGGCCCTGCTGCCGCACAAAACCTGGCGTTCCACCGGCCGCTCAAGATCGGCGACCGCATCTCCATCTCCTCGCGCGACGGCAAGGCGGACAGGATGTCGGTGGTCGAGCTGCAGCAGATCGACGGCGTCGGCATTGGTGCGCCCGGCTTGCGCTTTCAGCTCGTCACCAGCCGCCAGGACGGGGTGCCCGAGGGCCAGCTCGTGCGCTTCCTGATCGCGGTCGACGGCGGTGCGCAGGCGCCAGCGGGCGACAAGACGCTATAGAGCCGATCGCACTCTGACATTCAGATCGCGAATTCCTTCACCCAGCTATCGGGAATGCGGCCGATGCGCCGCCGCACCGCTTCGGCCATCGGCCGGTAGAGGTCGCGCAGACGTGCGCGCACGGGATCGGGTAGTGCGGCCTCCTGACTGCGGTTGAAACGGCGTCCGAGCCCGCTGAAATACCGTGGCTCGAAGCCGATGCCGATGAAGCGGCAGACTTGCTCCAGCGCCGCCAGTCGATCCTGGTGCATATCCTCGTAGAAAAGCTCCAGCGTCTGATCCTGCCGGAACACGGCCGCCATGTCGTCGAGGGTGGCCATGTAGTCGCCGAGCGCCTGAAAGCGCGGCTCGGCGAGCATGGAGATCAGCGTATCGGGCGATTGCCGGGTGGCATCGAGGCCGCGCGCGCGGCACTGGTGCAGCGCCTGGCTCCAGGCTCGCGTGACAGGGTTGCGCATGATGAAGAGCACGCGCGCCTCCGGGGCGAGCGTCTTCAGGTGCTCCAAGCCCTCGCGGCCCAGGATTGCATACTCGGGCGTGACCTCGCCGGCGAATTTTCTAGTGCCGCGATGCCGGAACAGGCTCGCATACCATTCGTCGTTGATCGGGCTCTTCATGTAATCGCGATACCAGGACCACTGGTCGCGATGCTCGCCGAAGCGATGCCATTGCGTCCACATGCGCTGGTGGTATTTGCGATAGCGCGATCGGCGCTTGACCCTGGATAGATGCTCGGTGATGCCGCGGATATGATCGAAGTAGTGGATCTCCTTCACCGGGGTGAGAAACAGGTCCGGGTGGGTCTGCAGCATGCGCGCAAGCCACGTCGTACCGGCTTTCTGCGCGCCGATGCAGACAAAGAGGTCATCGATCATCACGCTGCGCATCAGGCCCCGCGCGCCAAATTCACGATTGCAGACAGGATTGCTCTTAATGGTCCCGATGCAGCGGCGCAACGCGCCAAAAGGGCTCGCATGCGGCTGATTGAAATTCCATCTAGGACGCTAGTGTTTGCGGCACAAATCTAGGCGCGGCCGGAGAATATGAATGCTGCGCCGGCGGCGATCAGTGCAAAGCCGATGGCGTGATTCCAACCCAACGGCTCCTTCAGGTAAAGCACCGAAAAGGCGCAGAAGACCGCGAGCGTGACAACCTCTTGGATCGTCTTGAGCTCGGCTGCCGAATAGATTGCGTGGCCATAGCGGTTGGCGGGTACGGCAAAGCAGTATTCGATAAAAGCGATGCCCCAGGATGCCAGCACCACGAGGATCAGGGGCCGCGCCTTGAAGCTCAAATGGCCATACCACGCGAAAGTCATGAAAATGTTGGAGACGAGCAAGAGCAGAATCGGTGCGACATAACCCCATGGGGAGGCGAAGGGCATCGGCAAGTTCCTCGCGATCGAAGGCGCGATTCGAGGTCGCGCCAAGCCTTGCACGAGATAGGAGGGAGGCTGAGGCGCACGCGATGCGGTATTCGGCCACGCGGGCAGCCACCCTTTTGCCCGGGAACAAGTCAGAGAAAACCGTGATGTCTCGATGGACTTAACCAGGCGGGGCGCCTGCCTTCGTGCTGCGCACGGACCATGCGCTATATTGTTCCCAAGACCATGACTGCAACCCTGGAGATGCGCCGATGGGAACGACAGGCTGGGTCATACTGGGAATCATCGCGGCAGCCGTGCTCCTGGCTATCGCGACCTACAACGGCCTCGTCGCGCTGCGCCAGCGCAGCCAGCAGGCGTTCGCGGATATCGACGTGCAGCTCAAGCAGCGCCACGACCTGGTGCCGAACCTGGTCGAGACAGTGAAAGGCTACGCGCAGCACGAGCGCGAGACGCTGGACAATGTCATCAAGGCGCGCAATGCCGCCGTCGGCGCCAGCGGTCCGGCGGCGCAGGCAGCGGCCGAAGGCGCCCTGCAAGGGGCGCTGCGCCAGCTCTTCGCGCTGGCCGAGGCCTACCCGGACCTCAAGGCCAACGAGAACTTCAAGCAGCTGCAGATGGATCTCGGCGATATCGAGAACAAGATCGCGGCAGCGCGCCGGTTCTTCAACAACGCCGCGGCCGAATACAACACCAAACGCCAATCGTTTCCGGCGGTGTTCTTCGCGGACATGATGGGCTTTGGTCCGCAGGAGTTCTTCAACCTCGACGAGAGCGAGCGTAAGGTGGCCGCCACCGCCCCGAAGGTGCAGTTCTAATTACGGGGCGCCAGCATCGGCACCCAGCCTCATGTTCCAATCCTACGGCCTCTATTCGCACATCCGGGCCAACCGCATTCGTTCCGTCGGGCTGCTGGCGGGGTTCGTCGCCCTGCTGCACGCGCTGCTGTTCTCGCTGCTGCTGATCCTGAATGCGTTCATGAGCGGCGGCACGTTCGAGGAGATCGTCGGCGACGCACGCGGGCAGTTCGCCGGCGCCTGGCCGGTGGCGATGGTGGCGGCGGTGATCTGGTTCGTCATCGCCTACCTGGCCCATCAGGCGATGATCCGGAGCGCGACCGGTGCGCTCGGGGTGACGCGCAACGAGGCGCCGAAGCTCTACAACGCGCTCGAGAACCTGTGCATCTCGCGCGGCATCCCGATGCCACGGCTGCAGATCATCGAGACCCCGGCCCTCAATGCCTATGCCGCGGGCTTGCGCGAAGGTGATTACGTCATCGCCGTCACGCGCGGGCTGGTCGAGACGCTGACTGACGCCGAGGTCGAGGCGGTGCTGGGGCACGAGCTGACCCATATCCGCAATCGCGACACCCAGCTCATGGTCATTGCCGTGATCTTCGCCGGGATCTTCGGGTTCTTCGCCGACCTGGCCATCCGCGGCTGGGACTTTCCTTACGGCTTGTCGCCGCGCGGCAAGCGCGGCACCGAACAAGGCGACTGGGATGGAGACCGGCGCGGGCGCGATGGAGGTGGTGCCGGCGGCGCCGTTCTGGCCATCATCGTGGCGCTCGCCATTATCGCCATCTCATGGGGCATCTCGACGCTGATTCGCTTCGCCTTGTCGCGCTCGCGCGAGTATCTGGCCGATGCGGGCTCGGTAGAGCTCACCAAGAATCCCGATGCGATGATCTCGGCCCTGCGCAAGATCGAGCGCAATGCGGCGTTCGACGTCCCCTCGCGCATGGAAGCGTTTTTCATCGAGAACCCGTTGAAGAGCCGGCTCACGGGATGGCTGGCAACGCATCCTTCCGTCGACGATCGTGTCGAGGCGCTCGTCGAGTTTGCGCAAGGACAGGACTCGCGGACGCCGCCGGCGGTGTGAGACGAGCGTGGGATCTACCGGGCGTTGCCCCGTGCGACGATATCGAGCACCTCGTCGGCCCCGGTGTGCTCGGGCAGCGCCAGAAAGTCCGCGGTGATGGTGAGGGCCGGCTCGAGCAGCTTGTGAAACTCGGTCCGATCGACCTCGACAGTGCCGAACTGGCGCAGGTGATCGGTGACGAACTGGGTGTCGAGCAGCGTGAAGCCGCCGTGAATCAGGCGGGCGGCGAGATGCACGAGCGCCACCTTGCTGGCGTCGCGCTCGACCGAGAACATGCTCTCGCCGAAGAACGCCGCGCCGAGCGCCACGCCATAGAGGCCGCCGACGAGGTGCCTGCCGTCCCACACCTCGACGGTGTGGCAATAGCCCTGCTGGTAGAGCGAGCGGTAAAGATGGCGGATACGCGTGTTGATCCAGGTCGAGCGGCGCCCAGGACGGGAGGCGGCGCAGCCATCGATGACGCCCTCGAAGTCGGTATTGATGCGCACCTGGATTAGGCCGGCCTTGATCGTACGCGCCAGCCGCCGCGGGACATGCACGTTGTCGAGCGGCAGGATGCCACGATGCTGCGGCTCGATCCAGTAGAGCGCCGGATCATCCGCGCTTTCCGCCATGGGGAAGATGCCGCAGGAATAGGCCTTGAGCAGAACCTGCGGTGTGATCTCGATTACGATGTCGTCGCGCGACGTCACGAGCTGGGGATGGTCCGATCGCTAGCGATACATGATCCCTGCAGTTTAGGGCTGCTGCAGGAATTTTTCGAGCCAGTGAATGTCATACATGCCGTTGGCGATGTCGGGATGCCGCACCAGCTCGACGAACAACGGCGTGGTGGTCTCGATCCCGTCGATAACGAATTCGGACAGGCAGCGTTTCAACCGCATCAGGCATTCGTTGCGATTTTTGCCATGTACGATCAGCTTGCCGATCAGGCTGTCGTAGTTGGGCGGGATGCGATAGCCCTGATAGGCGCCGCTGTCGACGCGCACGCCGAGCCCGCCCGGCGGGTGCCAGTAGGTGATCTTGCCCGGCGAGGGGCGAAAATTCTGCGGGTTCTCAGCGTTGATGCGGCATTCGATGGCGTGCCCCTGGAATGTCACCTCTTCCTGTTTCAGGGTGAGCGGTGCGCCCGAGGCGATGCGGATCTGCTCGATGACGAGATCGAGGCCGGTGATCATCTCGGTCACTGGGTGCTCGACCTGCAGGCGCGTGTTCATCTCGATGAAGAAGAACTCGCCGTCCTCGTAAAGGAACTCGACTGTGCCCGCGCCGCGATACTTGATCTTCTGCATGGCGCGCCGCACGGTGTCGCCAATCTTCTGGCGCTGCTCGCTGTTGAGCGCAGGTGAGGGCGCCTCCTCCCAGATCTTCTGATGCCGCCGCTGCAGGGAGCAGTCGCGCTCGCCGAGATGGATCGCATCGCCCTTGCCGTCGCCGAACACCTGGATCTCGATGTGGCGGGGCTTGGTCAGATACTTCTCCAGGTAGACGCTGTCGTCGCCGAAAGCCGCCTTCGCCTCGCTGCGCGCGGTCTTGATGGCGAGGTCCAGATCCTCCGGCGTCCGCGCTACCTTCATGCCGCGCCCGCCGCCACCGGCTGCAGCCTTGACCAGCACAGGGAAGCCCATCTGCTTGGCGATCTTCATCGCCTGGATCTGGTTGGTGATGGCGCCGTCGGAGCCGGGCACGACCGGGATGCCGAGCCGCTTGGCGGTCTCTTTGGCCTCGATCTTGTCGCCCATGATGCGGATGTGCTCGGAGGTCGGGCCGATGAACGTGATCTGGTGTTCCTCGAGGATCTCCGCAAAGCGGGCATTTTCCGACAGGAAGCCATAGCCCGGATGGATGGCGTCGGCGCCGGTGATCTCGCAGGCAGCCAGCAGGCGCGGGATGTTCAGATAGCTCTCGGATGCCGGCGGCGGACCGATGCACACGCTCTCGTCTGCCAGGCGCACGTGCATGGCATCGGCATCGGCCGTCGAATGCACGGCGACGGTGGCGATGCCGAGCTCTTTGCAGGCTCGCTGGATGCGGAGCGCGATCTCTCCGCGATTGGCAATGAGGACTTTGTCGAACATGCTCTCTCAGGCAGCCGGCAGTCGGCAACAGGCAGTAGTGTGTGCTTTCTTCGCCTGCCAGCTGCCCATCGCCTATCGCCCCTACTCGATGATCACCAGCGGCTCGCCGAACTCCACCGGCTGACCATTCTCGACCAGAACCTCCTTCACCGTCCCCGCCTTCGGAGCCGGAATATGGTTCATGGTCTTCATGGCCTCGATGATGAGCAACGTCTGTCCTTGGACGACGCGGGTGCCGATCTCGATGAAGGGTGCAGAACCGGGCTCGGGCGACCGATAGGCTGTGCCGACCATGGGAGACTTGACGCAGCCGGGGTGGCTTGCGGGATCGGGACCGGTCCTTGCGGGCGGAGCCATCGGGTCGGCGCTGCGCTGCGCTGCAGCCTGTGGGGCGAGGGTCGCAGCCGGGGCGTAGGTAACGACGGGCGAGGGCATGCGCGCGACGCGGATCTTCAGATCATCGCGCTCGATCTCGATCTCGGAGAGCCCCGTCTCATTCAGGAGCTCGGCCAGCTCGCGGATCAGCGCTTTCTCGACGCCGTTCCTGTCCTTCGCGTCTTTCGCCATGCTGTCCGTCCGCACCTTGCGCTCAGGCCGTGTGACTGCGGGGCGTTTCGCCCAGAATGCCGGCGAGCGCGCTCAGAGCCAGCAGGTAGCTGTTGGCGCCAAACCCGCAAATGACGCCGACGGCAGCCGGGGAAATATACGAATGGTGGCGAAAGCTCTCGCGCTTGAAAACATTGGAGAGGTGGACCTCGACAGCCGGCAGCTCCGCCGCGTTGAGGGCGTCGAGCAGGGCAATGGAGGTGTGCGTCAGCGCGCCGGCGTTGAGCACGATGCCGCTCGCCTTGTCGCGCGCATCCTGGATCCAGCCGACCAGCTCGCCTTCATGGTTGGACTGGCGAAAATCGATGGTGAGGTTGAGTTTCTTGGCGTGCACCTCGGCGCGGCGCTGTACGTCGGCAAGCGTCTCGCGGCCATAGATCTCGGGCTCGCGTAGGCCGAGCATATTCAGGTTCGGGCCGTTCAGGACATAGACCGGCTTTGCCATGGGCTCTCGCAGATTCTCTTCGGACAGGATCTGCCGGCACCGGCCGTAAGCCTTCACATGGCTACGGGCCGCAGATCCATACAACCTGCCGCCCGTGTATCAGCTTTCTCGCAGTGGCGAAAGTACGGCGCCCTCGAGCCTTAACAGACCGAGCAGCCGTTCTTGCGCACATCGGCCACGTGGCCGGTCATGACCTCGAGCAGGTTCTGAGGTGCGCCGGCAATGGCCTTGTCCCCAACCAGAAAATGCGGGGTGCCCTGGATGCCCATCTTCTGTGCCAGGTTGCGCACTGTCTCGATCTCGCCCTTGACCTCGGATCCTTCCATGTCCTTCTTGAGCTTGGCCATGTCGAGGCCGAGCTTCTCCACCGCCTTGAGCGCCGTCTGCTCGTTGATCTCGCCACGCAACCCGATGAGCGCGCGATGCGCCTCCCAATACTTGCCCTGCAACTTCGCCGCCAGCGCCACCTTGGCCCCTTCCTCGGAACCCTTGGAGAGGATCGGCAGCTCCTTGAAGACCACCTTCACCTTGGGG
>CAWEBE010000020.1:0-15212 GCA_963806735.1 uncultured Alphaproteobacteria bacterium
TGCTAACACCAAACAGTCTCAACAGAAAAGTCGATAGTCAGAGATCGTCATATCGATCAAAGTTTGCCACTCTATTCGTCGGGTTTGCCACTTTCCTGTTCCGTTCCTGTTCCTTCGAGCTTGGCGATTGCAGCCGAGGCGAGACGCTTCTGACGTGCCGCCTTGGTGTAGTGCTCCACCATCTGGAGCGTTCGGTGTCCAGTGATCGCCTGGATCTCATGAGCACTGCACCCGGCCTCGGCCAGAGCTCGGCCAGCGCTGTGCCGCAGTCCGTGGAAATGCAGGTGATCGAGCCCCGCGGCGTCGAGTGCGGTACGGAACTGCTTGCTGAAGCTTGTTTCGTCGAGCGGCTGGCCGTTGGCGTCCACGACAAACAGTAGCGAGTCCTTGGGCAACTGGTCGAGATGGGCCCGGAGGCGCCGGTGCGCCGGTATGACCAATGGCTCGTCCGTCTTCTCCTGGCGCACCTCGATGCAGCTTCCGTCGTAGGCAGTGCGCGCCATCTTGAGAACATCGCCACGGCGCTGGCCCGCATACCGCGCGATCATGTAGCCCGTCATCAGATGGCGCGGCGGGTTCGAAGCCTCGAATGCCGCACACTGTGCATCCGACCAGGCGACATAGGACTTCGCCTTGCCGATGCGCTTCATGCGTGCCGCTGGATTGATCGAGCAGTAGTCGTTGTCGATGCCGAAATTGAACAACGCCGATGCAACCTGCGTGAAGAGCTTTTGGGTGCGAGCCTTACCGGCAAGACCCTTCCGCAGTTCCCGGATGTGCTTGCGCCGAATTGCGTCAGCGGGATGCCTGTCGATGGCCGAGAAGAGATCGAGCATGCGCCCATAGTCGCGTTGCGTCTTCGGCTTGAGGCCCAGAAAGTCATCGTCAGCGCGGTAGTCCCGAACCATCGCGGCGACACTGCCCTCGGCGATGCGTTTGAGCTCAGGGTTGGTGTTGGTCTGGCCGAGCAGCTCGAGATACCGCGCATTGAACTCAGCCTCTCCAGGCTGCCCCGGTAAGCGCCAGCGCCTACCGTGACGCCGGAAGTAGAGGTACGTCGTACCCTTAGACTTGATCGGCTGCACGTAGCGGGGGAGGGTGGGCCGCATGGATGTCTGCCATGATCGGGTCGTGGTCTGGCGCCGTGTCGTCGGCCCTAACCTTGTTGTCCATATATCTATCGAGAGCGAGCTTGTCCCATACCAGCCGCTTCCCATGTCGCTGGGGCTGCGGCAGCAAGCGCGCCGCGACGCCATCTCGGAAGCGCTTGACCCCCAGACCAACATAGGCGGCGGCCGCTTCCTGCGGATAGCCTCGAGCCACCGATCCGTACTTGGCAAGCCATTCTAAGGCCTGTGCCTTTGTCATGTTCCCAGGCATGCGTCCGCTATAACCACAAACGGCCACAGGGACACGATGGGGCAAGGTGGAAATTTGAGTTGGGCTGCCCTACCTCTTCAACGGCGCATGCGCCGTTTGGAGTGCGGTTTGACCGCCCTGACTATTGTGGCGGGTGCAACAGGATGGCCGACTATGCTGAAAAAGCACTGCCCGAAGCGCGCGAACGGCCCCCTGTCATTCCCACTAGCAGCACGGCCAAACAGACGAGCATACCAATGGGCGAGAGGCCCCCTGATAAAGTTCTCCAGACCGTGGTCATCATCGGCATTGGATTGCATTAGCCGAGCCAGATAGTCGGCTTTGTCCGACAGCATCTTTGCTCGCACCCTACATTCAAGCAAGAACTCATCGGGGAGATCCCGAGCGCTGGTCGTTTGTTCACGCACCTTCTCGAACGCGCTGATCGCGGATTTTAGCCTTTTCGCAGCTGTTTGGTGATGCTCGAAGTTGGTGCGGGTGAGGATTTGCAGGTGTCGCATCTCAACTCGGTCGTATGCACGAAGCAGAAAGAGGAGGGCTGCGTGCAGATCGCGCGGCGTTACGGGAAGGGACAAGCAGAGGTCGTCTGGCCATATCTCCCCGCGCAGACACGCTTCCGGCTCCAATAGCCACTCTTCGGTTGGGGGCTCGTCGTGACCGGCGAGAGGTAAACTCGTGCACGATACGAGCTGAAAGACCTCGGCCTTGGAAAAAAAGTGAATGTCGTGCAAGCCGAACGTCGGCATCCAAATCTTGCCATTCGGCAATCTGGTTACTGCGAATGCACCTCCGGAGCCACGCCTAGGGATGACGCGGCCGACCCTATGTGTCTCGCCGCCTAACGGATAGGGCAAGCAGCCCTTCTTTCCACCCATGCCCCACCTTTTCTTGTCGCCGATGATCGACAAGGATCGATAGCAGTTTTGAGAGGAGGTGGCTCATGAGCCGACGATTGCTTGTGGATGGCCCTGACAAACCGAACTTGGGAACCTCAGCTGCGGCTGAGTACCTAGACAGCAAGGAGTCGACGCTGAGGACGTGGCGCTACCTCAGGAAAGGTCCAGCCTACTTCCGTGGGCTGTCTCGGAAGATCTTGTACCGACGTTCCGATCTTGACGTATTCATTGAATCCCGCCGCATCGTGCCAGAAGCTACGCCTGCGCGTCGGCCGGGCGTCGGGACTGCTGATCATCCAGGTGACGCTTCGGAGGGCGAACATGCGTTCAGCCGCGCGTGAGGTTGCCCCGGCATCAGCAGACAGCCTCTGGAAATCGCGAGACGGCTGATGCTCACGTGAAATGAAACGGCCGCTCGGATTACGAGTCCGAAGCGGCCGAAGAGAACAACGTTTCTGAAGATGGCGCTCTTGTATCGCATCTAGCGGCTTTTTTCAATGCCGCTCGCCATCAACCACAGCATGTGGAGATGGTGGAGATGCGCACGCAGACCTCTAATGCCGACATCATGTGGATGCTCGCGGATCGCGCCGAGCACCTGCCAGCGCAGCAGCTCTCTGTCCGCAGGGCTGAGCTTGAAGCAGCACTGACGCGCCTGACTGGTGACGCCCGTATCGATGCAGCGCTTGCGCTGGAGGAAATGAAGGCCCTCAGTAATCGCAGGTTCCTGCGCGAGAACAACGAGCTGATCCACCAGATCGATCTGTGCCGCCGCTTCAAAGGCTCCTGCCGCCCCGCCATCTACGCCATCATCAACGCCATGATGGTGCACGAGGACGCATGCTGCTGGTTCTCGATTGGCCAGCTTGCGGCCATTGTGGGCCGGGACAAGCGCCAAGTCTCGGACGCGATTTCCGATCTGATACGTGCAGGAAAGATCGGCAGGATTGCGCTCCCTGGGCGACCGGCACTTTACTACCCCATTGCAGATCGTGCCCTGTGCGAGCGCTACCCCCCGAGCTGGATTGTGCAGCATTTTCTCGCCGCAAGCGACGCGGGTATTGTCGATGCCGGTATCGTCGAGGCTTCAGGCGCGACCCATGATGCCGGACAGCATGGGTTAGACGATGCACCCATGATGTCAGACGCCCAGACCCATGATGCGGCACGCCCCCATAGTAAGAAGGAAGAAGAAGATGACTCCGGGCGTACGACGCATGTCGTGCTGAACGAGGCACGGCTGACCAAATACCATCGTCTCTGCAACGAGTGGAGTGGTGCTGATCGAGCCTTCTGGTTGAGACAGAGCCCAGACTGATGTGCAGGCCGTGTGGGACATCGAGCCTCACGTTTCCATCGCCCCCGAGCTGCTGGCCAAGTTGCTTCGATGAGGCGCTGGGACGGTGCAATGCGGAAACTGCTCCGCAAGATGCAGGCTGGGGAGGGAGCCCAGAGGCAAGTTTTCATCGTACTTCGTCAAGGTGCTGGCTACCGCCGTCACGAACCAAAACAAAACCGACAGCGATCAAGCCCCTCTCCACATGGACCAGCGCCACCGACGTATGGGGCGCGAGAGTTGGCTCGACAGTCATGCTGGTCGCACGCTGCGGGACAAGCTCGGCAGCGACGAGGCCGCCATCCAATTCATGCGCGACACCACGGCTAAGGAGGACGGCTCTCATGTCCAGTGACACCGAGGCCTCCGCTGACCTCGGCCCAGCAGAGCCTGAGATGGAGCTTGCCCTGCTGGCTCTGGCCATGGCCGACAATGCGGTCATGGACCGTCTCGGTCCGCTGGAGGCCGACGATTTTGCCGACCCCATGCACGGCGTCGCGTTCGCCGCCATGCAGGAATTGCGCAGCGAAGGCCGCGCGATCAGCCTCGTCACCATGCAGGCCAAGGTTAATAGCATGGTGTTCGTGGACGGCACCGGCTTACTTGATGCGTTAAAGGCGCATTCGTTTCAGGACACCCCGCCTGACGCTCACGAGCTGGCGGAGCAAATCCGCGACCGCTCGCTGCGCCGCCAGATCATGCAGCAGGGCCGCGATACGGTGGATGCGGTGTGGAACGGCGCCGATACGCCGGGTGCAATCATCGCCGCCCGCATGACCGAGCTGGACGGGCTGCTCAGCAAATGCCGCCCGCAAGGCAAGACGCTGTGGAGCGCAAAGGAGGCAATGGACGATCTGGCTGATTACGTCACCAACCCGCCCGCCAACGAGCGGGTCCTGTGCGGGCTTACCGATCTGGACAACATGCTGGGTGGCTTCGTGCGTGGCGAGTACGACATCCTGGCGGGCCGTCCGAGCATGGGCAAAACGGCGGTCGCGGTCAGCATTGGCACGGGTGCGGCTCGCGGCGGCAACGGTGTGTTGATCTTCTCGCTGGAGATGAGCGTGCGGGCCTGGGTGGCGCGCATGGCTGCGGATGCGGCTTGGGATGCCAAGACCCCGTTGCCCTATGCCCACGCTTTGCGGGGGCATTTGTGCCAGGGTGACCGCGAGCGTTTCATCCGTGGTGCTCTAAGTCGACACGATCTGCCGATGTATATCAACGAGCAGGCTGGCTTGAGCATGGCCGAGATTGCAGCCTTTACGCGGACGGCGGCGCAGATGTTCGAGCGTCAAGGCCGCGAGCTCGGGCTGGTGATCGTTGACCATATCGGCAAGGTCAAGCCATCCACCAACTATCGCGGCAACAAAGTGCATGAGGTGGGCGAAATATCGAATGCGCTGGCTACGCTGGCCAAGCGTGAGAACGTGGCGGTACTGGCCTTGTGCCAGCTCAATCGCGGGGTCGAGAACGGGAGAACAAGCGTCCAGGCTTGGCCGATCTGCGCGATACAGGTGACATCGAGCAGGATGCTGATGCTGTGATGTTCGCTTATCGACATGCCTACTACTTGGAGCGCCAGAAGGAGGAGAACGATGACAAGGAGCGCGCCCGCGTCAAAGCCTTAGAGCTGACGCGCAATGATCTGGAATTGATCATCGCCAAACAGCGCAATGGCATGACTGGCGTGGTGGAACTCTACGTCGATATGGCCTCCAATGTCGTGCGCAACGCTGCCATTGCCGGACAGAAATCGAGGACCGCATGACCGCATTCGAGCGCGCTGCGCTGGCGTACGCCGAGCTAGGCTGGGCCGTGTTCCCGCTGGCGGAGAACACCAAGGTACCGGCCATCTCCAAATGGTGCGGCGGCAAGGGTGTCTACGACGCGACGACAGATGCCACGGTCATCAGGACCTGGGCCAAGCAGTATCCGCACGCCAACGTAGGTGTGGCCTGCGGTCAGGTCAGCGGTATGGTCGTCATCGATGTTGATCCGCGCAATGGTGGTCATGTGGCGCTGGCAGAACTCGCAGCCAAGGGCCGTGCGTTTCCACCTGGACCACGTGCCCGTACCGTGAATGGAGGCCAGCACATCTTCCTGAAGTTCGATCCCGTGATCACGGGTGGCCAGCACCGGCTTGGCAGAGGCATCGATGTCAAAGCCAGCGGCGGTTACGTCGTCCTCGCCCCGTCACAGGTCATCCGCACAGACGGATCGCGTGGCACCTACGAGTGGCTGACGGACCCGCATACGGCAGCGCTACCGAGGCCACCCCTATGGTTGACGACCATGTTCAAGCCGAAGCCCGCGCCGCGCGCTAACGACCAGCCCACGGCCGGAAATCTGGCTTCCATCGCCCGGTTTGTGTCTGGCCGGACCGAAGGGGAACGAAACAGATCTCTTTATTGGGCGGCCTGCCGGGCTGGGGAAATGAAGGCCAAGGGCATCATCAGTGAGCGTGCAGCAATCGCCGCCTTGATGCAGGCAGCGACCCACGCTGGCTTGCGCGGGCCAGAGATCATGAGGACCATTGCCAGCGGATTGGAGAAGGGTGGCTCATAGAGCCCAGGATCGATAACAGCAACGCCAATGAGCGCGCCAACAGCTGGGCAGCGATCAGAGTTTCTAGCGCGCTGCAACGAAATAGGCCGGAAGGGGTGCGGGTCAGTCTCTCACTCCGTTGCGCGGCGGGTAGCCGTCTTGCAGCCCACCGCACCTCTCGCGGCAACGCCTCAAATCACAATGAGTACCGTTTGCGGCCGCCAGGACTCGCGAGGCGCTTGTAGGCTCCGTCCAGGCCGTCGCCGGTCATGGCGCGATACTCGATCTCGGCTGGATACTGAGGCCGCACCCACATCGTCTTCGCATCGCGCACGGGCGTCGCGACCGGCGGCTTCTCGATGGCGGCGGGGCGAGAACCTGATGCAGCTCGCGCGCGACCTTGCGGCTGAAGCCGGTGCCGACCTTGCCGACATGCTTCGTCGAGATGGAAATGCAGGTCGAGCTGGCGGGCAGCTCGTTGAGGGGGCGCGACCAGGGATCGCAAGCGGCCGGTCCAGTTCAGGCCGTCCTGGTCAGCAGCGCGGGCTTCCCCGCCGCCAGATGCGCCTGCATGCGATAGCCATCATGCTTGATCTCGTAGAGCCAGCGCTCGCCGGTCGGCACAACCGCCTGCGTAGGGCACCAATGAAGCCGGGAAATGGGCCGGGCCGCGCGCCGGGCAGCATGCGGGTCACAAACCGCACCGGCGAGCGGTGGGTCGATGTGCGCTTGCGTTTGGCTGCCGGTGTCATCATGCGCTCGGCCTCCACCGGCTCATAGCATGGGCTCGACTTCGGCCTCATCACCGATTAGAACAAATAGAGAACTTAAAGGAGGCCGGGAATGGACGACCTGGATATCCTGCGAGGACGACAAGAAGCTGCACGACGTGATCCATCGGGTCGCCTGCATGCGCGCCCAGCACGGCGAGACGCAGGTGTTCCGCATCTTGCAGGAGCAGGCCCGCATCGTCAGGCCAGCGCCGGGTCGAGTTGCGACTGAAGATGGCCAAGCAGGAAGGGCCCGCACGACCGCGTGCATCCGTCTGATCACCACCAGAGCCCGGAGGTACCTATGGTCTATCGCAAGGGCGAACTCACGAAAGCCCGCATCAATCGCGACTGGCCGCATCAACTAGCCCTGGCCGTGGAAGTCGCGACCGGCAAGAACTACACGATCCTCGACCGCTTCTGCCGGGGATTGTCGGTTTGTCCCCGCCAGCAGCACTACTGGCGTGATGGTGTCGAGCACATCGCCTACTGCTTTCGCGAGCGCTCGGACGCCGAGTATGTCCAGCTGTACTTCGGCGGCGAGTTCGTCGACCCGAATGCTCTTGGGCACTGGTCGAGATTGCACCGCCACAACCCTGGCACGGTTGCTGCCAGACGGCAGTGCTCCTAAATCGAAAGCATGTGCGGTCGCATCACCCAGAAGTCGTCACCCGAGGAACTCCGGCTCACCATCATCATGGGCACGCCGGATGATCCGCGCGTGGCGAAGGCCAAGAAGCAGCGCGAGGGAGAGACGGACTGGACGGCGAAGTACAACGGCGCGCCGGGGCAGGAGCACTGGATCATCCGCCAGAACCACAAGACCGGCGAGCGCTCACTGGATCGGCTGTGGTGGGGATTGATCCCATACTGGAGCAAGGACCCTGGCCGCAAGCCGATCAATGCCAAGGCCGAGACGGTTGCCGTCCTGCCGATGTTCCGCGACGCCTACAAGCTGCGGCGCTGCATCGTGCCCATCGACAACTTCTTCGAGTGGAAGGCCATCAAGGGGGCCAAGGCCAAGCAGCCCTATGCCATCGCCATGCAGGACCGCCAGCCGTTCGGCGTCGCGGGCATCTGGGAGAACTGGAAGCGCCCTGGCACCGAGGACTGGGTGCGCACGTTCTGCATCATCACGTGTCCGGCCAATGCGCTGGTGGCGGAGATACACGACCGCATGCCGGTGATCTTGCCGCCAGATGTGCACGACCGATGGTTCGCTTGTATCGAACCTGATCCGCGCGATGTGCTGGTGCCGTATCCGCCGAACCTCATGACGATGTGGCCGATCTCGACGCGCGTGAACAAACCCGACCACGACGACCGATCTCTTCTGCAACCTGTCGCGCCGTGGCACGATGCCTGAGCGCCTGCCGCCAGCAGCAGGGGAGAACATCCTTCGCACCACATGAGTGAACCCTGGATCATCGTGCTGCCGAAGGGCGAGCAAGAGGTGCGAGTTCGTTGAGCCCGCTCCATCTAGGTCAAGGCTCCCTTACCAGCCTCACCAGATCGCGGCGTGCCACGAGCTAGGCGCTGGTAATGCATGCCCGGAAAGAAGCCGAGCGCTGCCAGATCGAGCGCGCGGTTCACTTTCCGCCTGATCCGCTGCATGGTCCAACCGGATTCTAACCCAGACTAGCACTAGCAGACTCGATCATGAGTTCCTCCCTGCCACCTGCGCGGTTGTATCTGGTCGGCTGCCTCCTCGTCGTGCTGGGTGGTCTGGTCCTCAGCCTCGGCGTTCTTTGCGTGCGTGGGGCGACCGCCAGCGATGCTTGGCAATATCTGTTCTGGCGCGCACTCGCCTTCGCGCTGGTCCTTTCGCTGGTAGCGGCGCAGCGCCACCGCATCAGCCCGCTCGTGCAGATGAGGCAGCTCGGCGGTTTTGCCTGGGTCTCGGTGCTCGCCATGGTGGCGAGTCAGATATGTTTCATCGTGGCCATCAAACTGGGAAACACTGCCGAGGTGTTCTTTTTGATGTCGCTGGCTCCGTTGATGGCTGCCGTTCTCGCCCGGCCGCTGCTGGGCGAGCGTGTTGGCGCGCTGAGCACGCTGGCTATTGTCGTTGCCCTCGGCGGTGTTGGCGTGATGAGTGGGCTCAGCCTGAAGTTAGATGGGCTGGGTTCGAAGTCTGTGGGAAAGCGGATGGTTGGCACGATGTCTCGCGCTCGGCACGGCGTTCTCGTTTGCGCTGTACTTGCTCGCGACACGCGGCGCCCAGCCGCAGGACCTCGATGCGGCGCTCGTCGCGGTCGGGCTCGTCACCGCCCTGATCAGCGCCATTGTTCTGGCGTGGCTTGGCGTGCCGCTTGCGGCAAGCCTGCGCGACACAACGCTGGCGCTCCTGCATGGCGGCGGCATCTTGGCCATCGGCCTCGTGCTGTTTGCGCGAGCCGCGCGCAAGGTACCGGGCGTGACGCTTGCTATGTTGGCGCAAGCTGAGACGGTAGCCGCACCCATCTGGACCTATCTCGTCTTCGCCGAGACGACCACGGTGTCGGTGATTGCCGGAGGTGCGCTCATTCTTGTTGCCGTCATGATGCAGGCTCTGGGCGGTGCACGGCCTACGGCCAAGAGGGCCTAGCAGCTCAGTTTCGGAGCGACACCGGCATCGGGTGTCGTCTCGTTGTGGTAGCGTCGAATGCGCGCCCAATAGAGAGCGCCTTGGCACATCGGACAGGGCGTGGCCGTCGAGTACACGTCGCAATCTGAGAGATCGCGCTTGTTCAGACGACGAGCGGCATCGCGGACTGCGAGCAGCTCGGCGTGGGCGGTTGGATCGCTGTGCAAGACAACATAGTTTCTGCCCTCGCCGACGATTGTACCCTCGCGCACGACCACAGCCCCATACCCCTGATCGCCTTCGCGCACGGCTTGATCACGCAGCGCGCGCGCCCGAGCGAGGAATACTGCCTTGGTTTTCTCGCTCGGTTGCACGATGGGCGATGACCCCGGTGCCGTCTGGGCGACAGCACCGTACGAACGCCCGAGGAGAAGTCAAGGGCGCGAGCAGCAGCGTGGAAAGCAGGATACGTCGGCGGCCACCATCGAGGTGCGTCATTGGATCGATCCTCCATCTGACCAAACAACATGCCTGCTATCGGCACCTTTCACATACGGACTGGGGAAAGACCGCACATTTTACTGCCGCGATCACTGCGCTGAAGTTGAAGGCGTGAGCGGATTGCGCGGCCGGTTAGGGTTGGCCACAATCGTAGTGGGCATCAGGCGTGTTTGATCTGACCGGATCGCAAATCGTGCTCAGCCAGTTCGAGCCCCGAGAGCGTAGCCACCCCTTCAATCGTTTGGTCGGCAAGCATTCCGAAGCGTGCCCTTACCGCCTCGACGGCTGCCCCCTCGTCGGCGATGGCCGCAAGATAGAACTCCTGCATGAACGGAGGGCTCGTGACGCGAACCATCCAGCCTACCGTGTCAACTGGTACGTGTGCCTGATCAATCATGTGTGGAATATGGGGTGCCTAGCGACAATCGCTACCCTCATGCGCGGCACAAGTGCTGGCGTCAGAACTCGCCTTCCTTGCGATCAGTTGGGCTTGGCGGATTTACCGGCTCGGGCTTGCGTGACCCCAGCATCTCATCGAAGTGGCGGCGGGCTTCGGCCAAGTGCTGGCGCGCCTCATCGGAGCGCTGCATCACCCCCTTGAACAGGGCGCGGCGCAGCTCGTTTTCGGCGTAGTACATCGACTTCAGTGCTTGCGGCACCTTGTCCAGGATTGCATTGGTCACAGCGAGCCTCACGGCGCTTGGATGCAATCCGAACGGCAGCGGTGCACTTTGGTTCCATTGGCATGCGCTGCCCGGTTTCGCATGCGGGTGTGCCGCTGCGCCATCTGCGTCCGCTATGCGCTTCTGTGGCGTGTCGGTCGCAACCAGTAACAGCCGAAGCGCGTTGATCGTCCATGAACATATTGGCCTGGATCGTTGTCGGGGTCATTGCCGGATGGCTGGCGGAGCGGATAACCGGGCGTGATCACGGTCTGATCATGAACCTGATCGTCGGCATCATCGGCGCTTCTATTGGCGGCTTTCTGGCCTCCAGCCTTCTTGGCTTCCAGTATGCCGAAGGGCTCAACCTTGCCACCATCGCCGTCGCGACCGGCGGTGCAACTCTGCTTCTCGCCGTCTTCGGCGGGTTCCAAAGTCGTGCAGGGCGACCCTCATGAGCGACAGGCGACAAGCCGTGCATACGGACGGGCGGCCGGATGCGGCGACCGAGCAATCGGTGGCGCGGCTGGAGGCCGTGGCCAAGGTCATGGATGGTGTCCTCACCGTTCCGGGCACCAACATTCGTTTCGGCGTTGATGCCGTGATCGGTCTCGTGCCTGGGATCGGCGACGTGATCTCGGGCCTGATCTCAAGCTATCTGATTTGGAAGGCGCGCCAGCTTGGTGCGCCCCGATGGCTGATCGGCCGCATGATGGCCAACACGCTGCTGGATACCACCGTGGGTGCCATCCCGGCGATGCCTTCGACGTGATGTTTCGCGCCAACATGAAGAACATGGCCCTGCTACGCCGCCACATGGTCAAACACGGGCTCAGTACCCGCGAGCCCAGTGCTCCGATCATCGAGGGACAGGCCACACGCATCAGTTAGCGGACCTCTAACCCTGGGAGTTGGATATGAAGCCTCTGCTCGTTCTGGCGCTGTTCTTGATCGTCCCATCGGCTGCATACTGCGCTGAGCGGGAGGACGCGAGAGTTCGGCTGCGGGAGGCTGCCTATCAGGCCATCCAGCGCCATCAGGTGACTGAGCGGTATCGGTACTACGTACCGGTATCGGCGTTCGCGCAGCGGCGCGGCGACGAGCCGCGCGTGCATACGAAATACCTCTCCCGGCCTCCTCCCCCGCCCGATCCATTCGGTGAATGAGAGCAATGTCGCACTTCATGGATCGGCAGCTCGTTCCCATATGATACTTGGACCGCCCTTGCTCGTGCAGCGGCCGGTCCACACTCCCGCAAAACCGGTGGAACTCGCTGCCCGAGTGCGGGAGAGAGGCGTGCTCGCAAAGGACCCAACGTTGAGATGTCGCTTGAATTGAAGGACCAGGAAGATCGGTCAGTAGAGTTGAACCGCTACAAGAAGCCAGAGTCAGAGCAAAGCCCAGCGCCCAAGACCCGCAACTGCCTGATCTGCCGCTCACCGTTTCAGAGCGCGTGGGCAGGCGAACGCGTGTGCCAGCGCTGCAAGACCACCACCACGTGGCGCAGCGGATAACACCACCGCTGAGCTTTGCCCTTAGCTAGGAACCAGAATGAATAGGACCAGACCCATGCAGGGTCGCCGATCCCACGCGATTGGCAAACAACGTGCGTCCACCGGCAGCGCTCACGGCCAAGCTGTCCCGAGCCATCCCAAGCAGCGATACGAACGCTACGTCGCGCTGGCGCAGAACGCCGCCCTGAACGGTGACGAGATCGCGACCGAGAACTACTACCAGCACGCTGAGCACTACTTGCGACAGATGCGAGAGACCTGAGCCCAGTCACATGGTGCGTGCTGCTGCGCGGCTGCTCCCCGCGTGTCGCTCCCGGCCAGCTCGCATGTCGGTCTCACCTCCTCCTCCGCTGCTGTCCGCATGCTGCGGCCGAGCGAGAAGCAATCCACCGTGAAGCAGTATGCCAACACTTCCATCATTTCATCTGCTGCATTTGGCCGGTCAGCGCGCCGACAATCTCTTCGCCGATCAGGGCTCGCCCCTTTCCCCTCGCCAGTACATCGTTTTGGCCGTGTTAGAGGGTGGGGAAGGCGCTAGCCAAACCGACATTGTCCGCGCCACAGGCATCGACCGCTCGACCTTAGCCGACTTGGTGAAGCGGCTGGTTGCGGCCGGTTATGTCCGACGCCAGCGATCAAAATCCGATGCGCGCGTCAAAGTCGTTCGCCTGACGGATACGGGCCGCAAGGTGCTGGATGCCAGTCGTGCTGCGGCGACGCGGACGGAGGAACGGTTGTTTGCGCCAGTCGCCGCCAGCCAGCGGGCGCGGTTTCTGGCACAACTCACCCGCGTAGCGAAAGGAACCGCTCCTTCCGAGGATTGAGCGGGGTGCTAGGAGTTCAACGCTGCACCGGACATCGATGCCGACTGTAGGTTTGCGGCTCGGACTACTATCAGATCTTTCTACGGGCTGGACGGGGTCCTTCCCTCAAAACATGTGCGCGGTTGTGTCGGATCGCCGTCGCCATGGCTAGGTGTTGCCGGATTGGCAATGGAGGGTGGGATTCCCGGCATGCGTTGCAAACGCGTCCATGAACGGCAGCGCCTCGACCGCGCCGTCATCGCCGGTGATGCGCAACACCGCGCCGCTCAGCACCTCCAGGCGCGGTGCGGGATGCGCTAGAAAGAAATTGCGGATGAGCAAGACGCCATAGGCGCGGGCGACATCCAGATCGCTGAACTCAGTGCCTTCGATGTCGGGATGGACCGTCGTTCCGGTGTCGATGTGAAAGTGAAACCGCATCTGCTGCACCCCCATGATGCAGTGCATCATGGGGGTGCAGCAAGAATGTTCCGTGGCCATACTACAGGCAGTGAACCTTCTCAGCTGCGGAACAAGAGTAGGCCGCTGGACTAACGATAATCACCATATCGCTTGCGGTATCGCGTCTTTGTGCGGTCTCGGTTCACATACCCGTAGGCAGGCGGATTGGTGGGGTGGTCCAACCATGCATCCGGCACACGGTCGAAAGGATGGGAGAACGCGTTGGCGGCCCAGCTCGGATAGCCACAGAACTCGCCACGGATGTTGCAGGCTGCTTGGGCCGAAGCGCTCATGCCGCCAACGCCAACGGCGATGCCGACGAGCAGCGGGGATATACGCATGCACTTACCTCTCACCTGTTTGCGGTGTCATCGAGAGCTCTCGCATTGAAGGAAGGGCCGGGTTAGCGGCCCCTTCCTTTGGGATTACAGCCCTCTTTCCCAATACGCGGGGGCTCCGTAGTGCTGGTGCACACGGGTTTCCCAATTGCGGTCGCCCCAGGAATCATCACTGAAAGCCGGGGCATCCTTGAGCTGCTGCTCGGTGACGCCGGTGCGATAACCCCCAAGCTTCGTGTCGTATTTCAGAGCCGCCCACGGCAGCGGGTAGTGGCTATGGCCAAGACCCAGAAAGCCGCCGAAGCTCATGACGGCATAGACCACGCGGCCCGAGGCTTTGTCGATCATCAGATGATCGATCTCACCGACCTCGCTGTTGTCGGGGCCGTACACGTTGGTGCCTTCCACATCTTCGCTGGAGATCAACTGGTGATTGGGATGGACGGTGGCGGTTGCCATGGCGATCACTCCATTCATTGCGCTGCCCGCAAGGGCTTGGCGTAACAAACCGCCTGGGACGACGAAGTTCCGTGCCACACGGAACATTTAGCGCCTGATCGCCGTTGTCCGCCTGCCCTCCCCCAGGACGAGATGCCATGCTCATCAGGTACGGCTGCGAGCTGTCCATTGTTGTGAACCAGCCGACGCCATCATTCTGTCTCGTCGATATCCACCCGGATCGTCAGCCAGACATCATGGAGGAAGCGCCCCTCACAGCTTGGCCGAGCCTCCCGTTCACTGACGAGCGGGCCTTCGGCAATCGACTGCGGCGCTTCACTGCCCCCGCAGGTGAAAGCGTGCTGCGTCTGTCCGGCATCATCGCCGACAGCGGTCTGCCCGAGGTGCGCGACATGACGGCTCCGGTGGTGCCGGTCCCACATCTTCCGGTCGATACGCTGAGGTATCTGAGCGGCAGCCGGTACTGCGAGACTGACAAACTGGGCCCGACGGCATGGCGCACCTTCGGCCAACTCGCCCGCAATGGCGCGCTCGTCCAGGCGATCTGCGATTTCACCAACGCGCACATCACTTTCGACTACCAGCGAGCCCGCAGCACGCGGACGGCACTGGACGCTTATGAGGAGCGTGCCGGGGTTTGCCGCGACTTCGCACATCTCGCCATTACGCTGTGCCGCTGCCTGAATATCCCAGCGCGTTACGTCAACGGCTACCTCGGTGACATCGGTGTGCCCTCCAATCCGGCACCCATGGATTTCAACGCGTGGTTCGAGGTCTATCTTGGCGGTGCGTGGCACACCTGGGATGCACGACACAATGAGCCACGCATCGGTCGCATACCGATTGCTCGCGGCCGTGATGCCAGCGACGTGCCCATGCTGCAAACCTTCGGTCCGCACCAGCTTAAGAGCTTCGCGGTCGTGACCGAGGAAATGCGGTGCGACCCCTGTAGCCCGCGCCGCTGCCTGAGCCCGAGCAGGC
>CAWEBE010000021.1:0-31244 GCA_963806735.1 uncultured Alphaproteobacteria bacterium
GGGTTACAAAGTCCAGGTCTTCGAGCGCGCCAAAGAAATACGTGAAATAGGTGCTGGCATCACCGTTTCTCCAAATGCCCGCCGGGCTTTACGAGACCTGGAGATCGATGGCGCACTCGAAGCCTGTCCAGTTGTGCGCAAGTCATGAACATCTGCAACTACGCGACCGGGCAAGTCCAGCACCAAAACTACGACTCGTCCGTTGTTGAAAAATATGGATTTCATGTTCTCCAGGTTCATCGAGCGGATTTACACGATCTCCTAAGGCAAGCCGTCGCTGCGAATGATGAAAGTGCGCTGCATGCCGGTCATGAGTTCGTCGGTCTGGATCAGGATGCGCAAGGGGTGTCGGTCGCGTTCGCCAATGGAGCGGTAGCGCGTGGCGATGTCCTCATCGGCGCGGACGGGAACGCATCCGCGGTTCGATCCGTCTTTTTCCGGGCGAGGCACCGAAATTCGCTGGGCAGGTTTCATTTCGAGCGCTTATTCCCCGTGACTTGGTGCCAACATCGATCCTCGAGCGGGGATTGGCATATTCCCGAGTCCGAAGCGAACGCTGATGCATTATCCAATGCGCGGCGGCAAGATTTTCAACCTCCTTGGCAACGCACAGTCCGCAAATTGGGAAGAAGAAGGCTGGTCAATTTCTGCTACTGCCGAAGAGTTTGCCCAAGCTTATGCGGACCATGCGCCGGAAGTTCTGGCATTGATCCGCGCCATCCCGGCGGGAGGATTGTTCAAATGGGGCTTGCGGGATCGCGAGCCGTTGCAGACATGGACTGTGGGTCGCGTTACGCTGCTGGGCGACGCGGCGCATCCGATGACGCCGTTCTTAGGACAGGGCGCGTGCATTGCCATTGAGGACGGCTTGGTGCTAGGCCGTGCATTTGCTGCCGCTAAATCGGTCGAGGACGCATTGCATCGCTACGAGATCGCTCGCAAAACTCGCGGCACGAACGTGCAGATTTGGTCCCGTGAACAAGGTCAAGCCCTGCAGGATGGTCACAAAGGTCGTACAGCGATTGAACGTGGGTTGTACGATTATAATCCGGTGACTGCGTCGGTGTAGCGCAACGAAATGTCTCGACTGCCGCAAAGAATTTAATTCTTCCATCGGCGGCTGTCGGCTTTGCTACCAATAAGCTGCCGTTCTGTGCCGTATGAAACTGTACGGCAGCCGCGGTGACTCTGGCCCCAAGCGGAATCGACCGTCCGGCAGGTCCCGGAGGACCAGCGGACAGGTTACGTGCGAGCGGCACGGGCAAGTCGCGCAAATCTATCCCGGGGTCTCATGCCGTCGAGGTTGGTGCTCAGCCAGCGCTCGCCGCAAGGCCGGTAGCTGACGGTAGGCTTTCAATCTCCGGAAGCCCGCCTTCGCCTCCAACATGCCGGCCGCCGCCCATCGCAGAGCCATCGAGGCATCGCGCCAGCGCTTCACGTTTCGTGTGACGCGGCGGATCGTGCCCTGCATGTTCTCGATCGCGTTGGTGCAGGCCAGCGACCGGCGCAGCTCGGGCGGCAGGCGGAGACGGTTGACGGTGAGCATCTCATCGAGACCTTCCAAGATGCTGCCTGACACGCCGGGCGCTTCCTTCTCCATGCGTCGGCCAGATCCCGGATCAGGCGCTCCGCTTCGGCGACTTCATCCAGCTCCCACGCCTTGCGCAATGTGCGGCGGACGCTGGCAACGTGCTTCTTCGGGCAGCGCTCGGCGATATTGCGCGCCTTGTGCACCTGGCAGCGCTGGATCAGCGTCTGGCGGCCGAATGTGGCGCGTACCGCCTTCGAGAGCGCCTTCGCTCCATCGAGAATGAAGAGGCGCGACGCCTGGGGATCCAGACCACGCTCGATGAGGTTGTCGAGCAGGGCCTGGGCCGCAGCGGCACTTTCGGTAGCGCCCTCGACCAGCCCGAGAATGTGCTTGTCGCCGTTGCCGTCGATGCCGATGGCGCCGATCAGCACGATGTCCTCGGCAACGTGCAGGCCGTCGATCTGAATGCCGAGCAGATCGAGCTTGGAGATATCGCTGGCGAGCCAGTCCTCCAATCGCTTCTGCGACAGCGCCACGAACCGGCGCGAGGCGGCAGACTTCGATGTCCCGTCACCGTCGACGCGAGGGAGTGGACCCTCCGGTAGCCGGACGGCGCGGCCGATCTTGCGGGTGGCGACACCGATCAGCATCAGGTTCATGGCCGTCTTGCCAAGCCAGTCCTCGGTTGCTGCCGCTGTCCAGCTCGGCAATGGCATCTCCTCGCCGTCGGCTCCGCGCACTCGGGGGCGGACGATATCGACCTTGCCGCCCTGGTAGCCAATCTTACCGCGCGTGCGGCCCCACCGGTGACCGCGCCGCTCTGGGCTCCGAGCATGCCGGCGACCGCACAGGTCCTCGACGTCGGCGGCCATCATCGCGTGCAGCGCTTCGATGCCGGCGGTCAGACAGAAGCGTCCGAAGCAGGCGTCCACAGCTTGCCACGCTTCTTCCATGCGGAGCGTGACGGCGAGCGCGCGTGGTATGGTGGTTCTCGTCATGGCGTTGCTTTCCCTCAAGGATTCGACGCCCGGAGCCTACGGGCTCGGGGCGAGCAACGCCGCTCTGCTTATAGCTACGTCCCGTACAGGTGTGACGATCAGCATCGTCTTGCGCCATGTAACGAACGCGTGCGGGGATGGGAACGGTAGATCCGCGCCATGAGCCGACGCTTGCACCGCAGCAAGTTACGTGGCCGGATATGCGCAGTAGTGAGCCTTCCCTGCGCATGCAGATGGTTGCCCGTTACAGCCCCTTGATCAGCCCCGCCTCGATCAGCAGCCGGTTGAAGCGCCGTGCCTCGGTGCCACTGTTGCAACGGTAAAACAGCCCCTGGCAGCGCTGCAGGATCTTCTTCTGCTCCGCGAAGGAGGAATCGAGTGGCACTCCCGCTGCCTCCAGCACGATCAGCGGCAGATAAGGCGCCTCAAGCGCATTTACGGCGCTGGAGATATCGCGCGGCGTGAAATTGATCGTATTGATGGCGTAGTAGGTCGTGAGGAAGCGCGGATCGGTGGCTGCGAGCTGGCGCGCCGCCATGGAGTCGTCCTGCCTCGGGTCGATCATGTTGCGCGCAAAATAGGGCTGATGGTCGCCGAAGCGCACGATCAGGAAGGGCTCGCCCGGGAAGTCGCGCGCGAGCCGCGCCACAAACGCCTGATAGTCCACCGCGCTCAGATGCTGGCGCCGCAGATACTCATCGACATCGGGCCGGTTGCCGAGATCGCGCCATTCGGGTGCGAGGTCCGGGCGGAAGCGGAAGTTCCACGGGGAATGGTTCTGCGCCGTGTAAACTAGCAGGAACAACGGATCGTTGCCGCTCTGCTTTGCGATCGTGTCTGCCGCTGCGTTGAAGTAGAATGCGTCAGGATCGAGGGAGCGTGAGCCGAGCGCTGCGGAATCGAGGAAGGTCTGGATGCCCGCCGTCATTTGGAAGTGCCGAGCGCTCATAAACGAGCCGTACATCGGATACAGCGTGAAGGTTTTGTAGCCGCATTTGCCCAGCGTCTGCGGCAAACCGCGCTCCACCCGTCCCGCCGCGATGAGCGTGACGAAATCAGCAAAGCGCCCGTATGAGCGGGCAGACAATCCCGTGAGCACATTGTATTCGGTGAACGCGCTCGGGCCCCCCGCGCCCTCAACAATCAGTGAGCGCTGCCTGCCGTCGCTCGATTTGAAGTGCGCTCCGTAGCCAGGCGGGATCTTCACCTCCGGGATCGCCCGGATGTCAAAGCTCGAACTCGTCGAACACCATGATGATGTGGGGCGGTTTGCTCACTTTGCACGGTGTGTCGCCGGTGGCAGCAAACCCGCCGGTAATCGTTGCATCGGATTCCAGCACACCGCGCGTGATCAAATCGCTGACTACTGTGACACCGGAGCGCATGAACTTGGAGAAGTAGTTCTGGGCGTTAAACTCCTCCCAAGGGTCGCTCGGGACCGCGAACGCTAAGCCGCCGAGGCATCCCAAGCACGCGACAGCACCGAGCAAGGCAACGCGCCGGCGCACCCGGAGAGGGTCGAAGCGCCAGATCAAGGCAAGCGCAAGGAGCGCGACCGCGATCGCGACAACCGCCCTTGCATCGAGGTTGGCAAAAATCTTCATCAGGAACGCAAACGTGTCCGCATCGATCACCACGAAGTCGACGAAGTTGACCGTCATCAGCAATACGCTGTGCTTAAACCGCGACAGCAGGATCAGGGAGACGAGGCAGGCGAGGGAAAGTGCCGCCGCCACGGTCGGGCGCCGCAGCAGCACGATCCAGCAGAAATTAAAGAAACCCCAGGAGAGCAGGAAGACGAGCTGCGGCACGGGATGAGCCTCGGTGCCGATCAGGATCACCAGGGCCGTAAGATGCAGCACCATCAGTATGGCAACACACGCTGCCTGGCTGCGGCTCGCCCGCGAGGCATCAAAAAGACGTGCAGTCAGAGCCGCAATGGAGAGCGGCATACTCATACTTCCATCGTTCGCACCAAGCAGTTAGATGCTAACTCTCGCTTGCATCGGCGAGGGTGCCAGCATCTTATCGGCGAAAGAGATCCGACCACACCGCGCCTAACGCCTGTACGGGTGTTTGCTCCGTCAATCCATGGGATGCAGCAGGAAACTTCACGACCGCGGCTTGGGTGGGGGTCTGTGCATTAGCCGCGTCATCCCGCGTCTCACGTAGAACATTCGCCCGTACACGTTGCCCTTCAGATCTTCGCGGTAGTCGCGATAGTCGAGAATTGGATCCCATCGACAGGCCTCATCGAGAACGGCCACAAAGCTGTCAGCCAGCCTGGCCTGCATCTCCCCCCTGTTTCTGGAATTCTGAAACTCGGCCAGCACGAGCGAGGTCTTCGATAGATCGAGGTGCGCAAGAATCGCCGCCTCGGCGCCTTCCACATCGAGCTTCACGATATCGGCGCTCGCAAGGTCGCTCGGCGCGACTACGTCGACGTCGAAATCTGACATCACCGCCTGATCGCGAAACGTGTCGCGTGCGTAGCTGACCAGCCCCGCCTCACCATCGCCAGCGTAGCGGGAGAAGAACGGCTCCCGCCGGCCGACGCCGGGGTAGACGGCAGCATTCGTGGCGCTGATGTTTGGCCTGCCTTTGATGTTCCGCTCCAAATACGCGAACGTGCCGGGGTTGGGCTCGTAGCAGCGGATTGTGCTGCCCCGCCAGCGCATGTCTGCCCACAGCGCGAACGCGCCGACATTGGCGCCGATGTCGAGAATGTCGAGCCCGAATCCATCGCAATGGCTTTCGTACTCACCTTCCAAGACGTAGCGCACCGCCGCCTCCATCTGTGCGGGACAATCGAGGGAAATCGGAACGTGGGCTGTAAACAAGGTTCGCGACATAGGAAGACAGGTGGATTGTTGAGGGACCCCGATTTTGTAGCCTTCTCATTGCGCTACATTGCCCAGCTGCGACAGCACGGCAAATCCTTCCTTGCCGGCCACAGCATCAACGGCAACAAGCCGATCGAGCCTTGAACAAATCACGTTTGCCGTTGCGCGTCCAATGCGTTTTTGGGTGTATCGAACCCCCGTAGGCACTCCGTTGAGCCGCCGGTGGTGGGGCGTGCGGCGCCTGAGTGATTTCAGACCGTTCCTACGGTAGAGATCGTGTCTTGAGGCAGCGAAGGTGCGCTGCCTTACCTGTCCGTCCTGCAATTGCAGGCTCCTGACCACGTCCGAAGTCAACGGCACCAACCCCGAGACGAGGAGCACGTCCTTAGCGCCGCAGACGTCCCGAACCGCTGTCTCAGCCTCTTTGAAGCTCGGGACAACGCAATCCCATATTTCCCGTATGGGAGATGTCTTCCCCTGCCGGATGACCATGACCGTCCAGCCGGGGCTGTGTGGTGCATGATCGGACATACCTCACAGATCGCACGGTGCAGGTAAAAAACGAGCAAGCACGTTTAGTTCATGCGCGTCGGGGCCACTGCCTTGCAGCGACGACCGGCCATGTCAGGAGGCCATGCTTGGCCGCTTCCTCTGCGGTCAGCGGTCTGACGCCTCAACCGAACCTTGTCCGGCAACCTGTGCTGGCGTCCCGCACCTGTTCTTCGGCTTGAGCCTTATCCGCAACCATCGCGAAATAGTGCTCGTCCGGCGTTCCCAAAACTCTCACCGCAACAAGCCAGCCCGGTGGTGGGTTTGTCATGGCACATGCTAGGAGCATGTTAGCGCTTTGGCTATCCTCTTACAGGAAGGCGAAGCTCGCGCTCAGCGCCCAGCCTAACCCGGTGAAGCGCAATCCTCTTGGTCTCCGCCGACAAGTCCTCGAGTAACGGCTGCGGAGCCATGCCTATTCGGTCACGCACGAGATTGTTTGGCTCCAGTAAGAATAAAGCTTGAGTTGGAACGTTGTTGTAGCGACCTGCACCCCGCACGCGGGTCTATTTTGGACAGGCCGTCTCACCCCGCACGAGGCGGCCTTTTCCATTGCTGGCCACAACACGCTGGCGCTCCTGGCCGTGAAGGTCGGCAGCGATATCGCACTCTATTCGATATTTTGGAGCTGAATGGCTCCGACCTGCGGCCTCCGCCGCTCGCGGCACGCAAGATCTACGTGTGGAAGCTTCTGTCCCGCAACAAAAGCTCGAACCTTGCCGTGGTGCCAAGCATTCTTTGGATGGCGTGTCCAAGCGAAAGAGCGCGCCCTATGCCTCGGGCTCCCGGCCGGAGTGGGTCAAAGTGAAGTCTCTGACGTGGCGGCAGGCCAACAAGGATCGCTGGGAGCTAATGCACGGGTAGGAAGCGTCCTGTGACTTGCGGGAATGAACGCTTCCTCCCGGGTGCGGCATGTGCCCTCCCTAGACTGGGTGCATCTCAACAACGCCAGCCGCTCAGAATTATTCCGGGTATGGATGATCCGGGTTCGGGCCTGTGGAAAACTCCGCGCTGCGAGCTTCAGTGACGACGCGGCTCGTCTCCTTGCGAGGCAAAAGCCCGTCGGGCGCTTTGTCACGTGTTCACGGCTTCATCCCAATAAGTTCGGGTCGATACTCGAAATGCATTGTGTCGAAGTGGTACCATTTCCCGCCCCAGATAAAGCCATGCTTCTCAAAGATTCGAACGATCTCCTCTGGGATCTTGTTTCGATATCCGAGTCGCGCCTTTGACTGCCAACGCCAGTAGTCGCCCAGCCGGGCATTGATGTCGATTGCTGCACCGTAAGAGTGGGCACTGCGAATTTTCGTACCTTCGATGCTTCTGCAGGCATAGCCACCCGCGGCAGGTACCAAGAATTGAGCAAACCGATCTGGCAGCGCCTCCAGTTCGCGCGAGACCGCACCAAGTTTTTCGTTTACGCGGTTGATTGTGGTGACATGAAGCGTGCCGCCACCTCGCTCGGGCAACCATGCAACAGCAGCAAGCTTGCGTGTGACTTCACCCGACGAACAGTCACCATACATCTTGGTGAAGAATTTCTCGTTTCGGAACCGCCCGGGATCAAAGTATTTGGGCGGCGCTTGTCGCGAGAACTCTAGTGGATACGGTATCGCAAATTGATCTTTGATGTCGGGCGTCCGCAACAGAGCGTCGAAGGATCTACTGTTGTTGCCATCATCGAACACCATGCGTGTTCCATCTTTCCAAACGAGTGCGTCCCCTTCCAACCGCTCAAGATGATCGGGATAGGCTGCAAGTATTCTCGCGGCTTTTTCTGCCGTGGTTTCCTTGCTGGCAAATGGGCGCCACGCCGTATCATCGGCGAATGCACTTGGGGCTCTGAAGCCGAGCAGCACACAAGCAGCGGCAGCGGCTAGTCCGACGATGACGCTACGGATCTTCATTGCTCCCTTCTGTCTGACAGCCGCCTGCTGCATCTCGGTCTGTTGCTCCGATGACAGTGCGTTAGTAAGCTATGGCTTGCGCTTGGGTAGTTGGGCAGGATGATCGCACTCCCTCCCGTACTTCCTTAATCAGGCCGTGAGCCGCCGAAAGTTGGCGTGCCCTAACAGTTGTTCGACCAGCGTGCCGGAAGCGCGGCTCGATGGCGTCTTATTGCTCCATTTCCAGCGGCCGGTATCGCGGCTGCAAAGTTCCCAGCGGGAACTGACGCTCCAAGCGGAACTGACGAACTAGAAGTGACGTTATCAATCCAAGTTCACTAACGCCTGTCGAGTTGAAACGCGTATTCCTTGGCGGGAGAGCAAGGACGGCGGCCCTTTTGGCAATACACGCCGTCCTTTGCTATGGCCGATTTCACATTGTCTAAAATCTTACCGTTGCGCTGACGATCATGCAGCTCAAGGCCCTTGCCGTGCCGGCCTAGAGTTTGGTGGCCGGGCGGGTCAGCACTTGGGAACGATGAGGGGTGCACGCCGTTCTCGCCAAGAGCGCCGTAGAAGGAAGGCATCCCATGGACGAAGATCACAAGCATCCTGACAACGCGCACCAACAGAGTTCCATGCGCTGGCTTGAATTGAAAGAGACCGACAAGAACGTCTCGACTGCGATTGGCGTGTTTTTGGTCGCTGCCGTGCTCTTTTTCCTGATGCTCGCCGTTGCCGGACCGCAGCGGCAGGAGCAGACGCAGGTTGGCCAGAACATGGAGCGCAGCATCACCCCTGATACGCCGCGCAACCCCGACAACGTCATCAGCAGGTGATCCATGGCAGTTTCTGACGAAGACAGAGCGCGACGGACAGACGACTACATCGATACTGATCTGGCGCGCGAAGCAAACCCCGTAACAAGATCGCTGTGCTGCTCCTCGGCTTCGTGCTGGCGGCCCTTGTCGGCTGGTACGTGTTCGGCAAGGACACGCCGGACAGCATTGGAGTGACGCGCACGTCACCTCCAATCAGCAGCTCACCGACGATCGGTCCGAACACTACGACGGTCCCCAAGCAGCCCTAACGGCTTTGACTGACATCAGTGCGGTGTAGCGCGCCAGCCGTTAGAGGTTAAGCGCGTCTGCTACAAGCATGGAGCCGGCGCTGGCGCCCCCAGCGGCCAGCGCAACGGCATGTACCGCCACGGCGGCCGGACCAAGCAGGCGCAGGCTGAGCAACACGAGGTCAGAGCAACCCCCGTAGACTTGACGCCATCCGGCGGAGGATGGCCGGACGCCGCCAACCAACCCTTATGGGGCGTTCTTCTCAAGCTCGCCGAAGACACTGTCAGACCGGGTTGCCGTGTCGTTCAAGGTCTCGAAGACGCTCTTGGGGGCCGTGCCGAACCCGCAGTCAGGCCCGAATCTCGGCAATGATCGGCAGATGGTCTGAAATAGAGCGCGCAGCCGGATCGAGACGGCTGCTGAGCAGAGCGGAGGCCGGACGGCAGTAGATGCGATCGAGCTTGAGCAGCGGAAAGCGCGCCGGGAAGGTGCGGTGCCGCGTGCGCCCAGGTAGTTTACGCGCCAGTACGTTTTGTACTGAACCCGGAGTCATCCAGTCGTTGAAATCGCCCATTGCCACTGTCGTCAGCGCCGATTTTGTTGCAA
Organism: uncultured Alphaproteobacteria bacterium; assembly: GCA_963806735.1. Lineage (GTDB taxonomy): Bacteria > Pseudomonadota > Alphaproteobacteria > Rhizobiales > Hyphomicrobiaceae > CADEFX01. The sequence continues at coordinate 9,484 of CAWEBE010000021.1, forward strand.
GGGCGGCCAACTGCCTGCACTGGCGGTGACGCTCTATGAGTTTGAGGCCAAGGTGGGTTGCCAGGACGAACAACTGACCGGCCGGTGCATGGACGATCCCGGTTATGGCGCGGCGCGGCTCCCGTCCCGCTATGGAAATGTCGTGGACCTCGGTTTCAGTCATCGGCCATCGGCTCAGCAGCACCTGACCGTAGTCGCCGTCGGGCGTCGTGACCGCGGCGGCGGCTACGCCGCGGTGTCCAAGGACACGCTCGAGCAAGGCTACAGGATGCTCGGAGCCTGGTGCGCGGCGCAAGTCGACCTCCTGAAGCGCCAGCACGTCGGGGTCGGCGCGGCGAATGAGGGCCAGAATGCGCTCGAGATCATGCCGACCGTCGGGGCCGAGGCCGCCGTGGATGTTCCACGTCATGACGCGAACCGTCGAGGCTGAAGTCACGGCGAGCGGCTCGCAAGCTTGGAGGCGACCCGTTGCGCGATGACGACCACAGCGACCCAGACGACCGCGCCGCCGGCAACGAGCAGGAAATCGATGAGGCTCGGTTCGGCCATAAAGCGGAAAACCTGGTAACCCAGCGCCGACATCAGCATCAGCCCGGGCAATAGGCCCAAGATGGTGCCGAGCACGTAATCGGCAAGGCGAATTTGACAGGCGCCAGCAAGCAAGTTGACGACGGTGAAGGGTGCGACGGGCACGAGCCGGATGGCGGCGATCGCAGCGACGCCGCGATCATCTATGGCCTCACGAATGCGATTGAGGCGCGGACTGAACAAGCTCTGCAAAGCGCGGCGTCCGAGCCAGGCACCTACCGCGTACATGAGAACGGCGCTGGCGATGCTTCCCATCAACCCGTAGGCGAAGCCAAGGATTGGGCCGAAGGCCGCCGCCGTGGCGGCAATCAGAACGATCAGGGGAAAGGCAATGAGACCGCCCCCCAGGTACGCTCCCAGCACCAAAAGTGGCGCCCACGTGCTGTCCGCAAGGTCGGCCATGATGCCCTGCATTTCTGACGGATCGACGAGGCTCGACAGCGGCGTCAGATGCCACATCATCGTCAATGCCACGATCGCGCCGAGCGCGACGGCCAGCTTGCCGATTCGGCCGAGAGTGAGACGTGGAGCCTGTCCTCTGAACTCCAAGGCAGTGAAGGCTTCGATGCCCACCGGCCGCTCCGGGTCGGCGACGCTTTCCACGTAGCGCGCCATGTCCTCTGGGTCCGGCACGCCATCATCCACTGGTCGCAAACTGTGACCGCGCCCCGAAAGATATTGAGGAACCTCAACCAGCCGGCAACCACTCGCGAAGTGCTTTGCAACATCTGCTGCTGTCACGCCGCAATGGTCGGCCACAAGGCGGTCTCGAACTTCCAAAATCTTTGTCCGCTGCCCCGCATTGCGCGCCTCAATGGCGAGGTCACATTCGGTATCCGTACCCATGGAGCGATTATTCAGATTGGCCGAACCGACCCGCAGGAATCGATCATCGATGATCATCACCTTCGAATGCATCATCGTGTCGGTGACCGCCCGCCTGCTTTCGACCTGCGGGTAGACAAGGCGAACGCGGTCGGCGACGCCGGCCTGCTCCAGGGTGTGCAAGAAGCGGATGCGCCCGTTGCGCATGGTGCGCGCCTCCACCCAGGATTCATGGTTCTGCGGTCCAATCAGCAGGGTTTCGAGCGCGGGCTTGGCCAGCATGCGCTGGGCGATGCGCTGCGCCGCAACACTGGACGTAAAAAACTGGTTCTCGATGTAAAGCGAGCGCTCGGCTGTATCGATTGAGTCCAAAAACAGCTTTTCAACCTCGCGCGCTTCGTTGGCCCCATTCATGGCCGGCTGGGTGCGAGCAATGCCGACGTCCACATTGCTGAAATCAGGGCGGACGGCGTCGGGCCAAGGGTCACCGTCTCTTGAGTGGACTGGAAGTGCCTGTGACGTCACGCAATGCCAACGGTCACGCACAATCCGTGAAAGCGCGCGTGCCGCGTCGCCATCGACCATGGCCTGCACATCATGGAAAGGCCTATACGGTTTGCCGCCCGGATCGATGCGCCACGGGTTGTCAATCTCGTGCGTCGGCGTATCCCAGCGACGGCCAGTCAGGTCCAGCCCGCCCGAGAACGCAACACAATCGTCGACGACGACGATTTTCTGATGCTGCGAGGCACCGAGCGGAACCTGGTTGTCGAAACTGAAATGCACGCGCGGCGGGGTCTTCCACTGCAATGAGAGCAAAGGGAAGGCTTCGCGTTCCGTTGCGTACAGGATGGAGAAGTCCCAAAGCAGCAGATAGACGTCGAGTGTGGGTCGCTCATCCACCAGCGCACTGAGAAAGGCCGCGAGCTCGGCTGGATACGCGTCCTCGGGCGTGCCGCTTTCCCCGACCAGCCTCGTTCGGCTGTCGAGGTCCCATCCCATGATGAAGATCGATCGCTGCGCCTTGAGCGCGGCCTGGCGCACAGCTGCAAAGAAAGCCGCTGCGTCGATGAGAACGGAGAACCTGCTGGCCCGCTCCACCCGCCACACATTGGTGCCGGGCTCGAATATCGACATGGGCGTTACCCGAAGCGCGCATTGAAATCAGCGTCTTCCGGCGACTGCGCCTTGGCAGGCAGCACGGCGTCACCTCGGCAAGTTGGCGTTTAACCTGCACGAACGCTTGTTTCCCCATTCAGTTCCAGTTGGCTGGCGGTCAGCGCGATCTCATGGCGAAGTTCGGCAACTCGTATGCCCGCTGGCGCACGCAATAGCCTGTCTGAGGGGCGGATGCGTCCTTGCCGGGCGCAAATGGCGCAAGGCTTTGCCCGTCGTGTCATGCGGCGTGGTGCGCTCAATCGACGGCGCGGGGCAATATCACCTTTGGAAATGGGTTAGGTGAGCGTATGGTGGTGGAGGGGCGTTCTTTAAGTCGTTTCCCGCGCTTCCTCCACTGCAACAGCCACTGGCCCGCACGCACTTCCTCAGCGCGGGCCATTTTCATTATGGGAAGCAGCACCCCAGACTCAGCCCAGCGAGGCTTCGGTCTTGGCTGGGACTTCTGGCCCGCGCGAGATGGTGCACAACGCCACTTCCTATCAGGTATTACGAAACAGTCCCGCCTAACGTTTCGGGTGTGGCGCCATGCCCTGCATTTTGGTGCACTCTGCCATCTAAAATAGAAGAAAATAGATGATAGATGGCACGCGGACAAAAAACCGGCGGAAGACGTAAGGGCTCGCTCAATCAGCGCACCCTGGCGATGCAAGAGCACGTTGCCGCCCTTGCGGACAATGCTACCCCACTCGACCTGCTGATGTCGGTGTACCGCAATCCTGAACTGCCGATTGAACTTAGGGTCCATGCGGCGGCAAGGGCTGCGCCGTACGTCCACCGTCAGCTCAAATCAGTTGAGCAAAGCGGCGAGGACGGCGGGTCGATGCGGGTGGTCGTATCTTGGTTGGACGCAGACCAAAGTGTGCCCTCCAATTGATGCATTTCGACTCGCGCACTAGCCTGCCGAATCTCTGCAAAGAGATCAGTTGTCACCCAACACGACCCTTCGCGGCCTTTCCGCCCTTTCCGGAACCAACGTGCGAACGGCGTCGCCTGCGATCGCGCTGGCCAGCCTCCACGGCTCGTTGCCGCTGCAGGCGGTTCCACTCCGCCTGATACTCCGAGACGAATTCCGCCACCAGTTCGGGCGTGACCAGCGATTGCCGCAAGCCGTCGAGAACGCGGCGTTCAAGCTGCTGTCGCGTCACTGTGCGATCGTTCGGGCAGGTACCTTGCCTGCCACGTCGCGCACAGCCGTACCGATCTTTGGCCTTTATGGTATAGCCGCCGCCACACACACCGCATGTCAACAAGCCGGAGAGCAAGAATCGCGGCCGGTGGTTGGAATTTAGAGGGTTGGTTGTGTAGGGATCGGTTCTTGGCCGCACAATTTCTTGCTGCCTACGCTTGACGGCCAGCCACAGTTCGTCGTCGACGATTCGGAGATGCTCCACCTCGTGGATTTTCCACTCTGCCGGCGGATTGGGACGCTGGACGCGTCGCCCCGTGTCCGGATTCTTGATCCACCGGCTGCGGTTCCAGATGCGGCGACCAACATAAAGCTCATTGTTGATCAGTCCGACGCCTTTCTTGGCGTGACCGCGGATCGTCGTATCACCCCAGGGTCGGCCGCCTGGGCCCGGCACATCTTGCCGATTGAGGTCACGGGCGATGGCTCGAGGCCCTTGACCGGATGCAAAACGCTGAAGGATGTCTCGGACGACGGCTGCCTCATGCAAATTGATCTTGAGTTCCCCCGTGATCGGGTTGCCATCGTGGGGTTCCGTTCACGCGAGCCCGACCGACCCAAGGTCGGATGCGGCCAACAGAATGAGAAAGGACTGGCCTTCGGAAACTAGCGCCTGCTGTTGAGGAGCTCTTCCATCAGGTTCGATATCCGGTGCGTCATCGCCTGCTCACTTACGCCGTATCGCTTGGCAAGGCTCTTGATGGCATCTTCGTTTTCGAGATCAATGCCGTGTTCTTGGAGATCGGCGATCAACATCCTGTGGGGCATGAGAAGTTCGGCGGCAAAGCGGTTGGCTTCGATCTCTTTGTAGTCGACAGCCTTGGAAGAGACATCGTCACGCCAGTTCACACGAAAACCGGTATCGACGTAAGCCTCACCTTCATGCAGGAGCAGGTGTCCGCATTCATGCGCGATCGTGAAACGCTGACGGTTCGGATGGTGACTCGAGTTCACGCCGATGACGACCCGGGCGTCATCTCGCGCCAGCACTCCTGCAAGTTCGCCTTCAAAGGGTGAGTATTTGACCGTGGCACCAAGATGAGCCGCAACCTTCTCGACGTGGACGGGGGGGCGGATCACATTGCAGTCGGAGAGCAGCTTCTCTACTTGTTGTCGTAGCTTGGTTGCGCTTCGCGCCCGCCTCATTGGAGCATTCATCCAGACTCTTCCCCGCTAGCCCAGCTTCTCGGCCCATTTGATGATTGCCTTATCGACATCCGCCGGAAGCTTCCGCGCGACGAATGAGCCATCCTCTCCATGGGAAGGCAACAATGCTTCCGGCCGCACCTTGAGTGCAGAAGCGAAGATATAGACCTGATGGGCAGCCAGATGCTGCCTGCCCTTCTCTATATTGACGCGGCGTAAGCAGGCGCGGGCTTCTACTGGGCGGCACCGCGGCTGCAGTGGGCTCGCTGGTCTCCACTCGGTCATCGGCACAAGCGCTGAGAACTCGTAGTCATCCGGGGCGTGCCACGACCGCGTGACCTTCAACAGAAGGTGTTTCAGTCATGACGTGCATTCTGATCGTCGGCGCCGGCTTCGCCGGCATGCATGCAGCTCTCGCCGCCGCGCGCCTGCGCGACGAGCAAGGCGTCTCGCCCGCCACCCTCGAGATCGCGGTTGTGGCGCCGGAGCCGCGGCTGGTGGTCCGTCCCCGCCTGTACGAGCCCGCGCCCGAGACCATGGTGGCACCCCTCGCGGAACTGTTCGCCGCCGTCGACATCCGTTACGAACAGGGCCGGGTCGACATCATCGACTCCGCCGGCAAGTCGGTCACGATCGGCGGTGCCGACGGGAGGCGGCGCTCGCTGCGCTACGACCGCCTGGTGCTGGCGGCTGGCAGCTTAGGAGCCAAGCCGGACATCCCAGGCCTTGCCAAGTACGGCTTCACCGTCGATCAGCTCGACGACGCGATCGCGCTCGACCACCACCTCCACGCCTTGGCGAACCGGCCATCGTCTGCCGCCCGCGACACGGCGGTCGTCTGCGGCGGCGGCTTCACCGGCATCGAGGTGGCCACCGAAATGCCGTCGCGCCTGCGCGCCATCCTCGCGCCAAAGGCAAACGTCCGCGTCCTCATCGTCGACCGCAACGAAGCCATCGCGCCGGCGATGGGCCCCCATCCGCGTCCGCTGATCGAGAAGGCGCTGGGCGAGGCCGGCGTGGAAACCAGGCTCGGCGTGGGCGTCTCGGCGCTGAGCGAGAGCGGCGTCACCCTGAGCGACGGGCAGTCTATCGAGAGCGCCACCGTGATCTGGGCGGGCGGCTTCCGCGCGAGTCCACTCACCGCGCAAGTCCCGGCTGAGCGCGATCGTTCCGGCCGACTGGTGGTTGACCGCAATTTGCGCGTTGCCGCGGTGCCGACGATCTTCGCAGCCGGCGATACCGCGCAGGCGGAGACGGACGACCTGGGCCACTTGGCGCTCATGTCGTGCCAGCATGCCAACCGGCTCGGTGCCTCCGCCGGGTTCAACGCGGCGGCGGACCTGCTCGGCGTGCCGCTGGAGCCATATCAGCAGAAGAACTACGTCACCTGTCTCGATCTTGGCCCGTCCGACGCCGTGTTCACCAGAGGCTGGGACAGCAAGGTCGAGATGAGCGGCGATAAGGCCAAGGCGATGAAGCGCGAGATCAACACGCAGTGGATCTATCCACCGCGTGCCAATCGCGCCGACGCCTTCAAAGCCTCCGAGTGGGCGCGGCTGGTCGACTACTGACCCGGATCATGCATCAGGCATGAGGAGTTCGGCGCTGGCGGTGGTGCAGGGTGCTGAAATCGCGTAGCAAACCAAGGGTAGCGATCGACCCGTTGTTCAAACGCGCCCTGAGCAGGCGGACGCGCTGCGAGAGGTCCGTTTCGAGCATATTTTTCGATTTCGATCTTGAGGCAGGCGCGGTGCGTCGCTGCAGGTGCTGTAGGGTTCTCACATCGCGCAGCTTCGCGACCTGGGTCGCATCAGGTCCCTGTCGCCGCGATCAACGGCTTGACGCCGAGGATGTACATGACGCGGGTCAGATTGTAGGCGAGCACATGTAATGCCATCTCGGTTCCGACCCTCGGCAGACGCTTCATCAGGAAGTGCGTTGCGCCCCTGCGCGTGAACTACCACGCGGTTTTTCGCCGGCCGGCATGACGGCGCTCCCCTTCCGCTCCTCGCACCGAACAGCAGTGATGGCATGGGTCGTCGACCGCCGTCTCCACAATGCTCCATCCCTGTTTACGGGTTTCCCCCAATGGTGCAACCGACTGAAGCAGGCACATACGCATCCCAGCCAACCATCGAAGCTAGGAAATCTTCAGATGGGCACGACCAAAGACGCAATCCGCCCCTTCCGTATCAACGTTCCTGAGAAGGACGTCGATGACCTTCGCCGACGCATTGCGGCGACCCGATGGCCTACCAGGGAGCTCGTCCAGGATCGGTCGCAGGGCGTGCAGCTCGCGACGATCCAGGAGCTGGCCCGCTTCTGGGCGACCGAATACGACTGGCGCAAGTGTGAGGCACGACTGAACGCACTGCCGCAGTTCACGACCGAGATCGACGGGGTCGATATCCACTTCATCCACGTCAGGTCCCGGCATGAGAACGCGTTGCCGCTGATCATGACTCACGGCTGGCCTGGCTCGGTCCTCGAGCTCCTTGATACTGTCGGTCCCCTGACTGATCCGACCTCGCACGGCGGCTCTCCCGAGGACGCATTCCACCTGATGCTGCCGTCCTTGCCTGGCTACGGCTTCTCCGGCGAGCCGGCCGAACTCGGCTGGGAGTCCGGCCGCATCGCCCGCGCGTGGGCGAAGCTGATGGACCGGCTCGGCTACACGCGCTACGTGGCCCAGGGCGGCGACGTGGGCGCTGACGTCACGGACGCGATGGGCCGCCAGGCGCCCAAGGGGCTGCTCGGAATCCACGTCAACTTGCTCGCCGGTGCGCTCGGTCTCAAGGACCGACTTCCGGCAAAGTCCGAGAAGGAACGCGCGGCGCTCGACGCGGTCAAAACCTTCACGACGGACGGCTTCGGCTACTTCCTTGAGCAGTCCACCCGACCGCAGACGATCGGCTACTCCCTGCTGGATTCACCCGTCGGGCTGGCGGCCTGGTTGCTCGACCACGACACGGACAGCTACTACAAGTTTTCCCGCGCGTTCGTCGATCGCGAGCCCGTGGGCAATCTCACCCGGGACAACATCCTCGACGACATCACGCTGTACTGGCTGACGCGCACCGGCGCCTCGGCTGCCCGGTGGTACTGGGAATTCGGACGGGTGCTGGCCGCAGCCCATGCGTCCGGCCAGGCTCCTCCGCCGGTCTCGGTTCCGGTCGGCTTCACGACGTTCCCCGGTGAGATCTGGGCTGCCCCGCGCAGCTGGGTCGAGGCGGTCTACCCCACCCTCGCGTACTTCAACGAGGTCGACAGGGGCGGCCACTTCGCGGCCTGGGAACAGCCGAAGCTCTTTTCGGCCGAACTCCGGGCAGCGTTTGGGCCGCTGCGGCAGTCGATATGAGATGAACGGCGCCCGTGCCGCCCGCTTTCTCCGTTATCGAATGCCGGCTGCTATCGAGTTGACGGTATGGTCTTTGGGCCTGTTGGAAGCCCCATGGCGACGCGGCAAGAGCTCGAAAGCCCGAAGGAACAACCAGTCGAGACGCGCCCATGGGCTTGGATGTGCCCAGCAATCGCGAGTCGCCGCGTGCAAAAGAGCATAGATCCGACTTCATTAAAGCTGGCGGCACTTGCCGAGACAAATCACTTGGAAACAGCCGTCGCTGCACTGAATGGACAGGAATTCGCGGCGGCTCACCGCCCAAGGGTTCCGGACTGGAAGCTCCCCACACGGGCTAAGGAGGTGCGGAGTGCCTGATGACGGTGCGCCGGCGTGCAACGCTGGCTCGGTACCACCCGGTGGAGAGGACGACCATGGCCACGAAGCACGGCCATGGAAGGCGGCCTCTAGCTTCCTCACCTGGCGAGTTCGCCGAGAAGGATGAGGGCTGCGAAGCCCGCAGCGGCGAGAACGCCGGAATAGCGGGGGCCATTGTGGAAGGCTTCTGGGATCATGGTTTCCGCCGTCATGGCGATGAGCGCCCCGGCTCCGTACGCCTTGAGGATTGCCGTCGTGAGAGGGTCAAGGTCCCGCACGAAGTAGAAGGCAAGTGCCGTCGTCGCCGCAGTAACAAGCGTAGTACCGCTCCATAGGCTCAGAACGTAAGTCGATGAGCGGGACGCGAGGCGCATTCCGGCCGTCCCGGAGAGAGCCTCTGGGATGTTCGCAAGCGCGAGCGCAACGACCAGTGACAGATCGGGTCCGCCGGCCCGCAGAGTGACGCCAAGAACCAGGGCCTCCGGCACAGCATCAAGCGCGGTGCCGAGTGCAATCGAGGTGCCGCTGCCCGGCACCTTTGCTTCGGAGGGTTGCGCCTTGCATTCCCCGCAGCGCTTGCGGTCCCTGGCGGTCGCGAGAGCTGCATTCGCGATGCTGAACGTAGCAGCGCCGGCGATCATTCCGCCTGTCGTGGACGCCGCGCCAGCGAGCACCAGCGCCTCGGACGCGACCTTAAATGAGGCGGCCGAAAGCAGCACGCCCGCCCCGAGCGACATGAAGGCGGCGATGGTCCGGTGTCGGAGGTGCGCTATCAGCCCAAGAATTGCCCCGACGAGCCCGCCGGACGCCGCCGCCACCCCCCAGCAGAAGGCCCACAGCGCTACCATGATCCCTTCGGGCATAAGTGCTCCGCTTCGACGCAACCCACAGCCGTCCGGGCCGGCGGCAAACAAACTGCGTAGGGAGAAATCGCTCGCACCAGTATTTAGAAAAAGTCTCTAACGTCGTTCGCGCTAGAAGCACCCGCAGCTCACCAATTCGTGCTCGACGAGTACAACGCGCGACCCGCCCTCTACGAGCGCGCCGGCGCAGTGCTCGCCCGGCGAGCCGCCGTTCGGGCTTCAAGGTGCATAACGGTTGAAGACAAAATCTCGAGCCTTGACGGTCGCGTGGCAGGAAAAGCAGGTGTCGTGCACCGCCTCACCGGCGGGTTTGCCATCGTCAAAATGGGCGAACCCCCAGCCGCCAGTCGAGGTGTATTTTATTGAGTTCTTTGACCATGAACTGAACCCCGTTCTTGGGCGGTCCCGCCACGAAAGATTGGTGACGGCCAAAGGCTTTTTCACTTTCCTCCAACGGGTCGAAACTCCAGGCGAGTCGGGCAATGATGGTGCCGTCCGGGTACGGAAGCGTCCCTTCCCGAGAGGCCTTGATCGCTACATCATTGCCCAGGATGGCGCGCAGATCGTTGAGGTTGCCTTTTTCGTGGGCCACGGAGATCAACCTCCAGTCGCGGTATCCGGGGGGAATTTTGACTCCGAAGATCGGGGCGGTTTGGTCATCCGTGCGTCCGGCGGAGAAAGGCACTGCAGCGAGAATGGACAGTGCGATTGCCGTTGCGAGCACTGGGATAGCGAGCCATTTCATGCCGCGTCTCTTTGTGTGATGTGCGCCCGTTCCTTTTCGAGTTGGGTCATGACGCGTTCCTTCAAGTTGGGGCGTGGTCAGTTGTCGATCAACTCTCGATGGCGACGTCGATGACAGCATCGGCGAAGTCCTGCGGGGCTTCCTGCGGCAGGTTATGTCCGATGCCACCCGTGATGGTCCGGTGCGCATACTTGCCCGAAAATTTCTTCGCATAAGCACTCGGGTCCGGGTGTGGTGCTCCGTTGGCGTCTCCCTCAAGGGTGATGGTGGGGACTGCAATCACCGGAAATTCGGCGAGCCGTTTTTCCAGATCGTCATTTTTCGGCTCACCTTCGGCTAGGCCGAGCCGCCAGCGATAGTTATGGATGACGATGCTAACATGATCCGGATTATCAAAAGCCGACGCGCTGCGATCGAAGGTGGCGTCATCGAATTTCCACTTTGGCGATGCGATCTGCCAGATGAGCTTTGAGAAGTCCTTCCGATACTTCTCGTACCCGGCTCGCCCGCGTTCGGTGGCGAAATAGAACTGGTACCACCACTCGAGCTCGGCTTTCGGAGGCAACGGCATCTTGCCGGCTTCCTGGCTGCCGATCAGGTAGCCGCTTACGGAGACCATGGCTTTGCAGCGCTCCGGCCAGAGTGCCGCCATGATGTTGGCTGTCCGCGCCCCCCAATCGCAGCCGGCGATGATCGCCTTCTCGATCTTGAGGGCATCCATCAAGGCAATCATATCGACGGCGATGGCCGAGGGCTGCCCGTTCCGAACCGTTGCATTTGAGAGAAAGCGCGTCGTGCCATAGCCGCGCAGATACGGGACAATTGCCCTGTAGCCAGCCGACGCCAGCAGCGGTGCGACATCGACATAGGTGTGAATGTCATAGGGCCAGCCGTGCAGAAGGAAGACCGGCGGACCATTGGCGGGTCCGGCCTCGGCATAGCCGACATTGAGCACGCCGGCATCGATCTGCTTCAGTGGGCCAAAGGACGTGTTCGTCCCCGGCTTGATCGCGGGAACGCCCGCCGGCTTTGTCTTGGGTATTTGCGCCACGGCGAACCCGATGGGGCCGATCTGCAGAGCAGCTACAGACGTGGCCGCACTGCTCAGAAATCGCCGGCGATGATACTTCGTGTCGGCAGACATGGAGCATTTTCCAGTTGCGCTCCACCGCGACTGCTGAAGGACCGCGCCAACCCCGTGGTGTCGCTAATTGCGAGTGACCATGGCTGGCATGGCCACGCCCTTTGCCGCGATCTCGTCAAAGAACTTCTTGCTGTCGAAATGGCTTGGCACAGCGACGTTGACCAAGGTCGTATCGCGTATGCAGCTGAAGTGCGTAATCTGTGCTCAAAAGCACAGGATCGGAGACTGTCCAAAACTGGATGAAGCCGATGGAAAGGAAAAAAAACGGAAACCTCTTCGTGGCGTTGGAGGCCGGTGTTTCTCCCTCGGGGATCGCAAATGACCCGGCGATGGGCAGCGCAGGGAATTCCCGTCATCGAGTTCGATCCTTGACTGAGCGCCGGTTAACGACTGGCAGCGCCAGGTCAACCAAGTTTTCCAACTTGCTGCAGCCGAGCTGCTTATGGCGTGTTGGTTCGTCGTTCAGCGCGCGATCGAACTGCTGGGACACAACATCGAGGTGAAGTCGATCCCCTCGCGGGGCTCCCGCTTCTCAGTGTATGCGCGGATAGCCCCTTAGGAAGGGTGTGATGGCAACACATCAGGGCTTCGAGCACTGTCTGAACGGCGCGAGGGCTCTGCCAGCAAACGTTCCCAGAGCCCTCCCTCGGCATCGTAAATGAACTTACCTGGATTCCGCCCAACCACGCAGCTGGATCGCCCCATGAGTTCGGCAACTGGCCACTTGGATGTCTGGTTCTGGCACCTTTTCTCCGTCGTGCACAGCTCGCCCGCATTTCCGTTTTTGGGGGTAAACCAGACGTGCTGAACCAACGAGCCCGACGGGAGAAGATGACCCAGAACCGTCCTCGACTACTCGCGGCATTTGCGATGCAGCATTGCAGGTGATGTCGATCGGTGCTGCTACAGCCCTGTGACGACTCAGCAGACACGGCGCGAGTTTCCAGTCGCGCCAACCCGCAAAGCCCATGCGCCAGGCCCACGGCGGTCGAGCATCCGTTCGGCACGATGATGGGACGCGCACGGGTACAACGCACTTCCAGACGAAGATGCTGCCGCAGGACGCCACCGAGATGGCAAACTCGATGCCCGCCTACAATCTGTACCGCGCGTCATAAATATCGTTGAGGTCGAGCCGCTGATCGAGGCGATGGGTGCCATGAGACCCCCAGCGCGAACCGTTCAGAATGAGCGAAGCGCGCACCACAGTTGCTTCCAGACCGAAATCGGAAAAACATGCTCGAAACTGCCGCGCAGCACGATAGCCGCCCGGCTAACGCCGCCCGACAACTAGTCCAACGTGTTATCACGCGGCCAAGACTCAAAATTCAGGACAGCACTTGAATACGCCCAGCGGCTCCCGCGAACGCCATCGGCTGACCCGAACGAATTCGGCCTGATTGAAGTTCTTTGGCATCGGCTGCGCGCGCCCGGCGCTACTTACGCACTCGCTGCCGGCTGCTTGATGCCCGTCTGCTTGGGCTGACGCACGACGTAGGTCTTGTCGGCGGCGTTGTAATACTTGCGGTCGGGCTTGTAGGTGCCGCCGACGATGGTCAGCGAGATGGTGTCGTCGGTGAGCGCGGTGAAGCTGTGGATCTCCGAGGGCGGAGCGACGATCGCCACGTCGTTCTTCTCCAACACGCGGTCGTCGATGATCGCGAGGTCGGCGAAGCCTTCCTTCTTGCCGTCGTCCCGGCGGTCGTAGACGACATGCTTCAGAATGGGCAACTGTTGCATTCGCCTCCGTTCACTCAGGGACGCCTGCGAGCCGCATCCCTGCAATCTCCGATTCTGCCCCTCGCGGTAGACTGGGTTGGACCAGGGCTCGCGTGCCAAGAACGCGCTGACTGTCTCCTTGGGATAGCGGCGCAACATTTCCGCGGCTGTTAGTTTGGCCTCATCAATCTGTCCCGACAGGGCAAGAGCAACCGCAAGAACTCGATAGTGATAGCGTAGGTTCGGATTGACCTGCACGCTGCGCCGCCCCCATTCCACGGCCTCGTCGTAGCGCTGTTGATGAATGTAGGTGAGCGCCAGCTGGTAATACCATAGTGCCAGCTGCGGATCGCGCGGGCTCAGCTGGATCGCCTTTAGCGTGTGCTCGGCAGCTTCGCTCGCCCGGCCAAGGAAGACCTTAATCTGCCCTACGTAGTTGTGAGCAACCGCAAGGTTTGGATCGATGGCAATCGCGCGCTCAAAAGCGGCCAAGGCTCCAGTTAGGTCTTTTCGCAACCGTTTCAGCACGTAGCCGCGATGGTAAGTGGCTATCGCATCATCGGGATTGACTGCGAGAGCCTTGTTCATAACGCGATCGAGCTCATCGAGATGCTCTTCGCTCGAACGGGGATACCAGGTCGATTGCCATTGAACCAACATCGTTTGAGCGAGGCCATTCAAGGCCGGTGGATGGTCTGAACTAAGCCGCAGTGCCGCTTCGAACAGCTCACGGGCGCGCTGCGTGCTCTCGCGGCTCGCCTGCTTGTTGAGCAGCGCCGAGCCGCGCATGGTCAGATCGATGACTTTGGGATTGATCGGCCGTTCGCGAAGAGCGCGCTGGCTCTCTGCATCGATGAGCGCGACGTGCAGTGCGGCGGCGATACGTTGCGTGACTTGGTCCTGCACCTTCGCAAGTTGTGCAACGTCTCCATTGAACCTGTCTGCCCACAGCTGCGACGCATTTGCGGCATCGACAAGTTGCGCGTTGATGCGCACAAAATCCGCAATCCGGCGCACGCTGCCTTGCAGCGCATAGCGCACCGACAATTCGCGGCCGATCTGCCGAACATCGATAGGCCTTCCCTTGTAGCTCAAGGCGGTGCTTGGCGCGATGACAAATGAACCGGGAATGCGCGACAAATCAGTGGTCAAATCTTCTGTAATCCCCTCAGCGAAATACTCTTGCTCCGGATCGCTAGAGGTGAACGACAGCACCACGATGGAATGCGCTGGCGCGCTGAGCGGAAGTGCCCTCGGTACGGAAGCGGGTGGGGACGACGGACCGAGCGAACGGGTTTCGATGGCGGCCGTTTCTCTTGAAGGACCAAGATACTGCCATAGCGTCCACAGCGCCGCCGAACACATGCATCCCACAGCAAGCGCGGCCACGTACCAGCGCCAAGACTTTTTAGGGAGCTCAGACCGCGCGTCGTCTCGCGGCAGCCCTGCAATGATTTCAGGTCCTAGCGAATAAATCCATATCGGGGCAGCAATGTTCTTGAGCGTCTGTTCTCCGCAATTTTTGAACGGGTACGCGAGCTTCCCACGCACGTGCTCGTGCACCGTGGCGGAAATGCAAATGCCCCCGGGATCCGCCAGAGGTTCGAGGCGACACGCAATGTTGACGCCGTCCCCGTGGACATCCTCGTCATTGGTGATCACGTCGCCAAGGTTGATGCCGATGCGCAATTGGATGCGCTGCATGTCGGCGAAATTGACGTTCCTCTGAGCCAAAGCTTGCTGCAGCGAGACGGCGCTAGCCACCGCCTCCACAGCGCTTGGAAACTCCACCAAAATGCCGTCACCCTTGATCCTGACAATCCGCCCGGCGTGCGCCTTGAGCTCGGGCCGAACCACGTCACGCAATACATGCCGCAGACGCCGCCATGTGCCCACCTCGTCCTGACCGGTGAGGTGGCTATAGCCGACCACATCGGCAAACATGATTGCTTCTAGTCGGCGGTGCGCACGCTCTTGCGACACGACGTTCCTCTGGGTTCAATTCAGGTACGTCGGCTGGTACGGCTAGATGCAGGCTAACGAACCAATGCAAGATCCGCGAAGCTGCCGGGGTGTTGTGCGTGAAGGCAGCTCCGGTCGCTGTCATCGAACTTGACCTTAATCGAAGGATGCCAACATCGGGGTTGTTGCGGAGATCTGAGTGTGGGCAACCCCGACCGATGGCATCCCCCTTAGGGACCCGCGATCCTAGTAGCCCGTATCTTTGTTCGCACCGATCAGATCAGGCGATTGGGTGGCCGTTGTTCAGTGAGAGCGCATTGGGGTAAGTCGGCCGGAAAGACTGCTCTGGCCCGCCGTCGGCACCAAACATCGCCGCCAGGGCCTCAAATCTGCCCGTCCAGACTTAAACGCTCGTTCTGGCTAGCCCGGGGCTGGTTTTAATTTTCGAGTCTGTACGCGAATCCTCGGAGGCTTATGACTCGGAGCCGCTCATTACAGCTAACGTTCACCCCTGTATTACGTCCGTTCATGGCACTTTTTCTCCGTCGTGCACTGCTCGCCCGCATTTCCGTTTTTGGGGGTAAACCAGACGTGCTGAACCAACGAGCACGACGGGAAAAGATGACCCGAAACCGACATTGTGGCTGACACGGCGGCGTAGGGTGGCCGCTGATGGCGATCTCTCACGATAATCGGGTCGTTCTGGCAGTCCTTCGCTATCCAGTCCTCCGTCGCCGTTGGCATCATGGGTGCATCATCTTATCGAGCAACTCCTCCACGAGAACCCGCCAAAGTCGAGTTTCTCGATTGCGACCTTGAGGTTCTCGGCGTGACTTTGCTGGTTCCAGTTACTCGAGCAAGCCCGGCTCATACGATGCACTTCCTCTCCGAGGAGGGCGAACATCGGCGCGTTGTGTTCGGCGGCGGCCGTGTCGCCTTGGCGCTCGCAGATTGCAAGATGCGAGCTCGCCCAAAGGGCATTATCGTTAGTCAGAGATCTGGGCTAACCCGTTAGCTTACCCAAATAGCGATTATCGCTAGTTAGAATAAGGTACATGGCTCGGGAACAAGGCGGGCAGCTCTCAGCGAGCCAACGTTTGGCCGGCGTAGGATTACGTGTGAAGGGGTACTCTTTCGGCAACACTCACGGGCTTTCAGGTATGGGCGTGCGCGCGTCGGCGCCTCCCAGGCCTTGACGTTTTCGCAAATCACTGTTGTCCACACCCTCGAGTTTTGAATGATGAGTTTGATTCGATCATTTGGGCTCATCGCGTATCGATGGCGTACTTATGTCCGTTCCATTACGACCAAGCCAGATCCGCTTTCCGGTCGACCCGCGCGACGTTCCGCCGGAAAAGGCAGCGCGCCGACTTCATCTCACATTGGCGCAGTTTCAATCGATGTGTAACGAGTTGTTCGCGCGGGGGTTTCCCCGGCCGGATCAGACCACTGGAATGTATGACCTCGCTGCCATCGATCGGTGGATGGACGAGCGCTCTGGCCTACAGGTGAGCTTGACGCCGACGCAGGGAGCGCGCAACGCTGAGGAGGTTTTCGGTGAACGGGTACGCCTACTCCGCGATGGGTAAGGACCAAATTCGATACCTGGTGTTTTCGTACGGCCGGTGGCGCTGGCAGCCTACTAAGGCAATGCGCGAGGCAGGGTTCCGGCTAATCAATCTTGGATCTGGCATAGACATCAATGGCAAACGCGCGCCGTCCGCCAGCGACAAAGCGCGAGCAATCGAGCAGAACGAAGCCTGGGATCGATGGCGGCGCAGCCTTCCTGCAGGCCAAGCCGTAGCACACAGATATCCTCACGGCAGCGTGGGCGCAGGATATCTTCGCGCTATCGCTTTGCGCGAGACCGAGCGTCACGCGAAGGGCGTCGTCTGGACCTCCGAACAGAGGAGTCGCGATGACTGGCCCCGCGCCTGGAAGTGGATCGGGCCGCTGTTCGGCGATTGTGATCCCAAGACAGTGACACCTGAACTGCTCATCGGCGACCCGGCGAGGGGCATCGTGGGGCTAAGACCACTCGTGGCTGCAAAAGTATCGAAAAGTGAGGCACACCGGGTCATCAAGGTCTGGTGCGCCCTCTGGAAGAAGATGGCGGTGTTTGGCTATTGCGAGGCTGGGCGTGATCCGTCGCTCGTGTTTCCCAACTCCGCCCCCCAACCTCGTCAGGCCCTTTGGACCGAGGGCGAGGCCGTGTGCCTCGTCAAGCGTGCCTGGCGGGAGGGCTACAAAGGCCTTGCTGCCCTGCTCGCCGTAGCCTGGGACAGCCAGCTTTCGCCTGTCGATGCTCGCAGTCTTAGGGCGATCGATAAGCGGTCTGATCCCGTCGGCACTTGGTTTGAGGTCGCTCGCGCTAAGACCGGCCGCCGTGCCGTGGCCACTCTCTCTCGGCGGACGGTGCGCCTGCTCAATTTGTACCTCGGCGGACTTCCTGCGGAGCCAGTTGGAGTTGCTCCCATCTTTAGGAATTGATCTAGCGCGCCTTACTCCAAGGACACAGTGGGCGAGGATTTTCGTGTGGTGCGGACACTCGTGTTCGGCGCTGCGGAAACTCGACAGCTTGCCGACTTTCGTCGCTCCGGCACTGTTGAAGCGCTGGCCGGTGACATCGAGCCAGGAAAACTTTCGGCGAAGATGGCAAACACTATCTCAGCGTCAAACCAACTGCACAAGACATACGGCCCAGTGGTGCTCGCTTCCGTGCGCGATGCAGACGCCGCCCGGCAGCGCGGAAGAGCACGCTTGAGAGAACAAAAAACGACAAAAAGTCTTAGGGCGCCGGCCAAAGAGTTTTAGGACGACGCTCACTGACGTGCTAACCTATTGAAAGAATGGCGCGAGCGACGGGACTTGAACCCGCGGCCTCCGGCGTGACAGGCCGGAAAAAGGCCGGCGCTGTCAATGAACCCGAACACTCTGATCCTGCAATAGCAGGCCGTAACGGGATGAAAGTGTTTGCCCTGTTGCTCCTCGACCGAGGCTCGGCGATTTTCCCTCGCACGTCGCGACGCACGCGCTCCTCTCACAACCTTTCCCGCACTCCACACGTTGCCCAGTCCGGATGCCGCCTCTCTGGCCGTGAAACATTGGCCAGCTCACCGGAGCGCTTGAGCCACAGTTGTTCGAGGCCCGATCCCTCCCGATACCGGGGGTGACGAATTGATCCCGAGCGCGCATGCCTCGACCACGTCAACAGTTCTCTGTGGATCAGTAGAGATTGTAAAGGGCGCTCGCCCGTGAATCAGTCGAATAAGAAAAGGCTCGGGGGACCTGCCGGTCGGCCGAGCCTTGTTACGTTGCGCGCGAACTAGGAACTGCCATTCCCGCGTTCGCTTGTGAGCTTTAAGGCCAGGGCTACGACTCCCTGGATGTGCGCGTTGATCCGCTCAAGGAACAACACGGTGTTGCATAGTCAAGATTTGCGCCCGAGCGTCAACGGGTCAAACGAAGATATCCACAACTCGGCCTCCGACAACAAGATCGATCGGTTCATCCGGGTGCCAAATGATCTGATCGGCCGCGTGCTTGCCGAGAAGGGGAACAGGTCCGCTGCCCTCGCCCTGTTGACGATCAGCCTACGAGGGCGTGCCTCCAAACCCAACTTCGCGCTCAACGAGACGCACTGCAGGAAGTTCGGCATCAAGCGCGCTGTCTTCCAGGCTGGGCTACGACTGCTCAAGACTGCCGGTGTGCTGCTGGAGCGCGAGCCGCGTGGGCGCGCCTTCGCCACCGAGACGTGGGCGGAGGGCAGTGAAGGCTACACGCCACTGCCCGAGAGCCTGCTGCGTCGGCATGACCCGAAGCTCCTCGGATTCGTGCTCACGGCCCGCCTCCAGCCGGCGCCGATCCAGCCCTCGAAGATCGCCGAGCGGCTGGGCTACACCGCCAAGGGAACGGCCCGCCGACTGGCGCAAGAGGCCATCAAGCACGGGTATCTGGCAGCCAGCACGGGGCCGAACGGCGAGGCGCTTGTTGGCCGGATGACTGCTGGTGACACCTCTCGTGGTGGCGCCACTTCGGTGGGTGCCACCAGCGAGTACATCAGAAAAAATGCTGAGTTTGATCAACACGTTGCGGCTGGTGCCACCACCGAAGGTGCCGCGAGCGAGGGGGTAGTCAAAAAATCGCCGTCAAAAAATCGCCCGCACATAAGAGAAAGAAATCACTTCACTTGATTGAAGAAAAAAAGATCGGTGGCGCCCTCGCTAAAGCGAGTGCCGTAAATGGGTCTTTTCAGATTGAAGAAGAGGTTTCTGAGGTTACCTCAGAGAACCTCACTGAGGCTGCGGCCAGTGGAATCTCTGACAGTGAGGATGCGGGTCAGTTGCGCGTGCACCTCAATCCGCTCAATCCGAATTGGCGGCCCACGCAGCGGCAGGCCGACTATACGCGCGACATCCTCCTGCTGAGCGATGACACGCTTGTGGAGGCCATCGAGGACTTCAAGGGCACGTTCCTCGGCTCCTACCGCTCCAACTGGGATGCGACCTGGAAATGGTATTGCCGCGAGCTGCTTCCGTACAAATTTTTCGACCGAGTTTGGCAGCTGCACAGGCGCGATTGGGAGTACCTATCGCGCGCTGCCAAGCATGGTCTCGATGAGGTCGCATACCAGCTCTTCCTCCGTGCTACGCCGATCGTGCTCGCGCGCAGCAGAGCTGAAAGCGATGGGGTTAGCTGGGCCGACAGGCAGCCCCTTGAGAACGAATGCTCCGAGGTAATGCAAGAGGTGCTGGCCTTCAGGGCGCGCATCGATCAGCTGGAAGCCGATCGCACGCAGCAGGAGGCCGCATGAGGGCCAGGGGCACTAGATCGATGGGCAGCCCTGCGCGGGCTCAGGAGCTGCCGCCTGAGCCGTTCGCGCGGCCGGACACGCAATCCCACGCAGAGCCGGCGTCGCCGCCTGTAGCCCCGCCTGCCAGTGCCCTGGCTGCGGTCATCGAGGTGCAGGCGATCGTCGATGATCACCGCACCAGATGCACTCGCAGCCATACACGTGTTTTCTAATCAACGGTGTAGAAATGACCGAGGTGCAACCTCACACCTGCGCGAGCGAGACCTACGGGTAATCTCCGGGTGATTGCGCGCAGCTACTTCGCGGTATCCTCATGTTCTCTATTGGGGATTTGCCGCCTCAGCGGCACTAATGTTGTAGCAACTACAAACACGATGGATAATCCGTCGTCGCGCGATTCTCCGCCTGGGCGCGTCTACGGTCCCGATCCCTGAAGGCAAACGCCTTCTGATGGGCGTACCGCAGACTGGGTCCCCATCACCCGAAACAGTGCTTGGCCGAATAGCCAAGGTGCTGCGCGCCCAGAGCGAGCACGTGACACACGAGGAGTTGCCCAAGCGCTGGATCGACCTGCTCCTGCATCTCGATGAGCAGGAGCGGCGGCAGGTGCGTGCTTCGCAACACGGCTTACAGACCCGCATGAGAGAGTCAGACGACCCAGCCTCAGACAACACTTGAATTTGTGCCGCGGCTTGGCCTAGCGGCCAAGCCGCGTCGCCAATGGTTATGAATTATCGAGGCGGCCTGACGCTGGACGAAAACCCTAACTTATATCAGTGCACGGATGTTGCACGTCGTGTGAATTGTGGTCAGCGCGTCGAAGGTATCTCCCGACCCCGCAGCTCTGGATTTGCATTCGCAGTGTCTCGGCATGAACGAAAGCATCGGTGAAATTCAACAGCTGCTTCAGCAAGCAGCTGCGCTTCTCAAGTCGGGTTCGAAGCCGGACCTGCGCCAGGCTGGCAACAAGATGAAGCGCATCGCAGCTCTCGCATCCACCATTGCTCTCACGATCGACGGACAGCGCCATTGATAAGCGTTTTTTTTTGGGTGCCACCTGGCTGGCGTAGAGCATGAGGGCGGGGGCACCAGAGAGGGTGGGCGGCCCTCCGCGGGCTCAGGAGCTGCCGCCTGAGGCCATCTCGCAGCCGGAGCCGCGATCCCCGTGCTGAGCCCACCCCGCCTGTAGCGGTGCGCGCTCGCCGCCGAGGTGCCAGCGATTGCCGCTAATCATCACCGACCCCTATCCGCCTCCCCGACGATCCACCTGCCCACGTTGGCATGCGCCGACTACGGCGGCCATGCGGGGATCGGCGAAACTGCTTTTCCGGGGTAGTCGCCACAACAGGCATCAGACAAGACACGCCGGTCACACCCAGCCACTGGTGCCTGGGTACAGCTAATCACTTTCGTAGCTCGTAGCCTCCCGGCATCTTGCCGGCGATCACTTCATCGATGGCGCTGCGATGCCACACACGTCCCAGCTGAGCCCCCATCTCATCGTCGGTCCCGAACCTGCCCGAGTACACGCCGATGAAACGGGTTGCGGTCCCGGTCATAAGCACGTTGTCGCCAGTGGTCGTCTGATAAGCACTAGATGAGCGCAGCAGCACCGGGGCCCCGGACATACCCTCGCGTGTTGCGGTATCCACAAGGTAGTAGGGAAGGTCGAAGTTAACGTCCGGCTCCGCCGCTATTGAACCCCGTTCCAGATGGTAATGTCCGCTGGTGCGCGATGCCCTTGGGATAACCGAGCACATATGCATCGGTTGCTACCGCGAGTTTCATGTCGCTGTTTTTCGGGCGCGGCAACGCGTAGCTCTCGTATTCCGGTGGCAACTTCAGCTTCAGCACGGCGACATCGACATCCTGACCC
>CAWEBE010000022.1:0-237026 GCA_963806735.1 uncultured Alphaproteobacteria bacterium
ATGTCTTTGTCTTCCAGTGCAACCAATGAAAAAGGCCCGCTGGGAGATCTCGCGGGCCAATTGAGGAGC
The DNA here is from genome assembly GCA_963806735.1 of uncultured Alphaproteobacteria bacterium. Taxonomy (GTDB): domain Bacteria; phylum Pseudomonadota; class Alphaproteobacteria; order Rhizobiales; family Hyphomicrobiaceae; genus CADEFX01. The sequence goes on from CAWEBE010000022.1 coordinate 70, forward strand.
GATGCTGCCGCCAGGGCGGCTGTCGCAGTCACATAAAAAAGGGAGCGGACACGGCGGTGTCGACGCTCCCCTTCTTGGGCACCCAAGTCGCTGTACTCAAGGCGCAGGCTTAGAATGCATCAGCCCTATTCCGGTTCCCTTCCATTACGCTATCCGCGCCGGCACCGGCCAATGGACATCCTCAACTCGACCCAGGCGCCCTTCTGCAACCCACCACTCATGCTCGCGGCCACACTCTTTGCATGCCATCCGCATCTTGTGCCCAGGCAGTCGACTTACCGTCGCCTCATCCACCAGAACGCCTGAACTCACATCGTGACCGGTATGCGGACACGTAAACACGATCATCAAACCCATACTCGTTCTCCCGCTGCGAAGAACCACGCATACTCGGCACAATGTGGAGGTCAACGCATCGTACGTGCGCTGCAATACATGATCTGCACTCGTGAATTGTGAGGCGGCGACAGCCGGTTCCTGCAGTCAATGGATCCACCTGCGTAACGCCTCATTCCGCACTGCCACAACGAAAGACCCAACTTTTCTGAGACAATTCCGAACAAAATGACGCCTCCATCAAAGCTTGAGTTGCCGCATCAGCTCCGAGATGTAGCGTCCGGGCGGTCGCAAGGACCAGCGCCGCTCGTGTCGTTAGCGTGTCCGACCCCTCGTGTCGGTCGTCACCAAACATCGACGCCAGGACCTCTCGTCTGATCAGATCTTCCGCAAGCAGCGCACTCATACGGGCTAGCTTCCCAGATGCGGGGTCTCGGAGCTGTCTCCGAAATTGTGGTCGTTGGGGAAACCGACAGCTGCGATCTTCGTTCATCTTCGAAGCTTGTACGGAGATGTGGCTATGTCCTCCATAGACTGGTCTGCCATTGATTGGGTGTCGCTCGCTGTGCTGTCGCTGCTTGTGCTGATTGCAGCGCGCATCGGGGAGCGGTTGTCATTCGGCAGTCGCGGCATCGGCGCCTTTCTTACGGCTCTGTTGTTCGCGGCTGGCTTTGCGGTTTGGTCTTACGCTCTCCACGACACCGTCACACAAATGATTGCGATGGTCACTTCGGGCAGGCAGAGCTAGGTCGACGTTTCAGCCGCGCTCCAGCCGTAACGATGTACACCACGCCGTCCGCTGCGTTGAAGAGGTCTCCGCAGTTGCACGCGAAGTGCTTGGAACTAGGACGCGGCGTCGACGACTGCCTGCGATGCAGTCGCGACGCGCATAGACCATACACGCCTGAATGGCATCCGGGGGGAGACAGCTGGCGCGGTCTTGCTGACGGTCGGGCCCATCGATCCCGCCGTCGCTGCGGCCGTGCAGCGCCTGAGCGCTTTGGCCCCCCGGGATCATCATTAGAGAAGGTCTACTCCATCGCCGTGCACTACCGCATGGCGGCCACGGCAGAGCCGCAGATCGAAGCTGCGCTGCAGGCGATCTTGGATGGCCGACGCGACTAGGCCGGATCCTGCCAGCTGATCACGACCCGCACCGGGCTCGTCATATTTTCTTCGAGCGCTTCGCTTTACGCCGGTAATAGTCGGAGCCGTAATCATAGGTGAGTTCTTCGCCGGCCTTGATCCCCTCTATTCCGGCCACAAGCCACACCTTGCCTTTTTGACGAAGGACGAAGCAGTTTGGGTTCTCTCGATTGTGGTTGGCGTATGCAGCACCATTGCCTCCATCGAACCCATCAATGTTTTTGTCCTGCTCAAGCTCCATGATTGCGGCAGCGCCTTTCTTTGCGCGCTTCTTCGCCTCCTCGTCGCTGATGATCTTCCCCGTGTACTCCTTGATCTTCTTGCCCCAAGGAATGTCCTCGAGGGCAAACAACCCGCGACCATGAACAGGAGACTCCCGGACCTCCAATCGATACTTCGTGTTTTTATTCTTCTTCATGCTGAGCTCTCGCAGGCCGTTGCCTATGACCACAATCATACATCGAAGGATGGCTCCTGCCCGATCCCAACGTTGCGCCCAGCGTTGGCTATTGGTCTCGCGGAGGAAACTGTAGCGGGCGGCAAGCACTTCCGCCGAAGGTGCGACGTGGTTAGGCCGGATCCTGCCAGCTCACAATGATCCGCTGCGGCCCGCCGTCCTCGCCGCTTTGCTCAACTGATTTGAGCTGACGGTGGACGTACGGCGCAGCCCTTGCCGCCGCATGGACCCTAAGTTCAATCGGCAGTTCAGGATTGCGGTACACCGACATCAGCAGGTCGAGTGGGGTAGCATTGTCCGCAAGGGCGGCAACGTGCTCTTGCATCGCCAGGGTGCGCTGATTGAGCGAGCCCTTACGTCTTCCGCCGGTTTTTTGTCCGCGTGCCATCTATCATCTATTTTCTTCTATTTTAGATGGATTGGCCAGCTCGGCGATTGGCGAGGATGAAGCTCGGGGCAACATCTTCGCCTTCTCGTAGTTGTCGAGCTTGACGTGGCCGAAGCCTTTGATGTCCTGGGGCAGCGCGGCAAGAGCTATAGCCGTGTGGTGAGTCTCGGGCGTCAGCCGCCGCTCGACTCGACCAGCGGCGCCTCGTAGTCGGTGATCATCTGGCGCTCGAGCTTGCGCTCGCTGGTGTAGCCGAACACATCCCATTTGGTGCCGCGCAGACGCTTTCCTTTGGCGAGCTGGCGGATCGAGCGAGAGCAGACGTACTGCGGGATCGCCGGGTACGGCAGAGATGTGCCAGATTCGGAAGTAAGGGCCATTTACATGCGCTCGCAAACGCACCCTACGAGCTGCCCGTCCCTATGTGATCATCCGGCTCGTCGCATACTTCATGCCGAACTGGATCAGCTGCTCAATGAGCGCTGGGTAATCGATCCCCACGTGCTTCGCGGATAGAGCAAAATCCTCGTCCTTGGCGATTTGCGGGTTGGGATTGGCTTCCAGCAAGTACGCATCGTCGTCTTCCGTTACGCGGTAGTCGAGCCGCGCATACCCGCTCATGCCGAGCAGGCGATAGATCTCCTTGGAAAGGTCGGCGAGCTTGGCCTGCATCTTCTTGGAGAGCCGAGCGGGACCCGTCTTGAGGCCCATTTGGCGCTGATATTCTGGATCCCACTTGGCTCGGCTCGAGGCGATCAAGGGCGCCCCATCAACTTTCTTCGTCATCACGAATTCCCACGCCGGCAGGGCAGTGACGCGATCGTTGCCCATCACGCCGACGTAGATCTCGCGCCCCTCGATGAACTGCTCCGCGAGTGCGGTCGATTTCGTTGTGCGATGGATGAATTCCACACGCTCCTTGAGCTTCGCTTCGTCATGAACGATCGATGCTCCTGAGATTCCCGCCGATCCTTCCTCGGTGAGCGACTTGACGAACAGGGGAAACGCCAGGCTCTCGGGACGCTTTGTGGCGCGTCGCTTGGGAAAGGTAGCAAACTCCGGAACCTTGAGGCCATGGTAGGCGAGGACCTTCTTGGTCAGCGCCTTGTCGCGGGCGAGCGTCAGCCCACGGGGATTGCAACCGGTATATGCTTGCCTGCGTAGTTCTAAGTAGCTGACGACGTGCTGATCGAAATGGCCGATGCCGGCGAATTCCTCGACCAGGTTGAAGGCGATGTGGGGTTTGTGCGCGTCGATGGCACCGCGGATGGTGGAGAGGTCGTCCGACACGCCGATCGAAAACACCTGGTGCCCCAGCGCTTCGATCGCATCGCGCACGTCGAACTCGGTCTTGCGCAACTCCCGTTGCTTTTCGCTGAAATCCTTTAGCTCGCCATCGGGCAGCAGGCTCTCGTCCGCCAGCATGATGACCCTCAGCTTCTTCTTGATTGTCTTTTTGGTCATGGCGAGAGCCGGTGCATGCATGTCCGCTGGAGGGCTGCGAAAGACAACGTCCACCGACCTCAGGGGGCTGACGCAGTGATAAGCGCCCGCGGAGAACTCGTTTGCGCCGCGGGATTGGAAACTCTAGCCTAAGCAAAGCGTTCCCGGTCGGCCCAACCCGGCGAAAACCCCTGATGTCTGCCGCAGCCACGAGCGTAGTCGCAAGGCCTCTCTCCGGTCAATGGACGGTGTTATGAACGCCTGTCCGCTCCGGAAGGGCCGGCAAGGCGCGCGACGAGCGCTTGTGCTCGAAAACGCCAACGACGAGACCCTGCTGTCGACTCGCCTTTGCGACCTACCGCTGCAGCTGAAGGGCACTCTGATGGCGCGCCGGGTCAAGCGTCTTCATCGCGAACTCGAAGCACGCGGTGTCGTCGCGTTGCCACATGTTTGGTTGTCGGAGGAGTTCTTCAACCCCGATGGCGTCCTCGGGTTCGCCGTCCCCTTTTATCTTGCCCACCCTCGTCTCATGCGGCTGGAGCGCAGCCAAATGCTGGAGGTTGAGGGAGCGGGCGAGGCCGAATCCCGGCGGATATTCCGGCATGAAGCCGGGCACGCTATCGACGAGGCCTACGGCTTCCACACGCGCGAGAGCTATCATGTATTGTTTGGAGATCCGACCGCACCTTATCCCACGTCCTACATGCCGCGCCCCGAGAGCAGGGATTATGTCATCAACCTCACCAACTGGTACGCCCAAGCGCACCCAGTAGAGGACTTCGCCGAGACCTTCGCAATCTGGCTCAATCCGTACAGCGATTGGCGTAGCGACTACGGGCGCTGGCCGGCATTGCGAAAGCTGGAGTATGTCGATGAACTGATGCGCGAGACGGCTGGCAAAGCACCGATCACGGTCGACAAGAGTGAAATCGAGCCCCTGAGCGAACTCCGGCGCACCTTGGCTGAGCACTACGCCGAAAAGCGCAAATACTTTGCCTGGGCCTGGCCGGCCAACTACGACCAGGACCTGCGCCGCATCTTTTCGGACGACCCGAAGGATGCAGACGCGCTGCCTGCCACGCGCTTTCTGCGTCGGCTGCGTCCGCAACTTCGCGCTCGCATTGCGGACGGCACAGGCGTGCACGCCTACGCTGTGGATCAATTGCTGAGGCAGATGATCGCCCGCGCACAGAAGCTCGAGCTTCGCGTCATCGATCCTCCCGCGCCGATCATCGAGAAGCTACTGGTCTTGCTGACAATGCAGACTGCTGGTGTTCTTCATGCCGGCTATCCGAAGGTCGCCTTATAGAAATGGAGATACACTCGACGAGGTCTCCTTTGCCCGCGGTCTGCTCCTGCAACGAAGCGCTTCATCAGTCCCCCGCAGAATCACAGGGGAATCATAGAGTGCGCCGCGTTTTCACACATGGCGTAATTCCGGGTCGGCGCCACCCGTTGGCGCAGGGAATCAGCTCTCCAGGGACCTATGCGGCCTCCGATCGGATGCCTCGCAGTCATGGAGACCTTCGATGCAGCACTACGTCGGATTGGATGTTTCTTTGAAGCAGACCGCGGTGTGCGTTGTCGACCAGGCCGGCAAGATCAGGCGGGAAGGGATGGTCGCTTCCGATCCTAAGGCTATCGCCGACTTCATTGTCGCGAATGCGTCGCAAGTGATCCGCATCGGCTTCGAGAGCGGCGCGACGTCGACGTGGCTTTGGACGGAGCTGAAGAAGTTTGGGCTGCCGGTCATCTGCATTGATGCCCGTCACGCCAAGGCCGCACTGAAGATGCAGATCAACAAGAGCGATCGCAACGATGCCGTCGGCATCGCCCCCCGCATCATGCAGTGCGGTTGGTACGTCGAGCCGCTGCTCAAAACACGAGAAGCTATCGGGCGGCAGATTGCCGATCTGGATCGCAAGGTCTTGCGCCTCGCGCGCAGCACGCCGCAAGTGCGTCGCTTCATGACGGTGCCGGGTATAGGCCCGATTACGGCGCTCTGTTATCTGGCGACGATCAATGATCCGACGCGGTTCAAGAAGTCGCGCAGTGTTGGAGCCTACGTCGGATTGACGACCCGACGATACGCGTCCGGCGAGACCGACCGGACTGGTCGGATCTCCAAATGCGGCGATGGCATGCTGCGGAGCTATCTCTACGAAGCTGCCAATGTGCTGTTGACGCGGGTTGCGAAGTGGTCGGCCCTCAAGGTCTGGGGCATGCGCATCGCGAGACGTAGGAGCCTGAGCAAAGCCCGCGTCGCGGTCGCTCGAAAACTTGCCGTCATCCTGCATCGGATGTGGATCGACGGCACCGAGTTCAGCTGGTCATCGGAGGGAATCGCTATGTAACCCGCTTGATCCCAACACCGAGCTCTCGCTGAGAGGCGAGAAAGCTCGTCCCTGTCGGGACGTGGCGATGGCGAGATCGTCCCTGGCTCTGCGATGCCAGATGGCAGGAAGTGAGCCGGAACCCTCTCACGTCCGGCCGGCACGACCCACTTGGACTAGTCGCTGACAGACCGAAGCTGAACGTGGCGGCTTCCGTAGCATCAGCAGAAGCACCGCAGGCGGGGTGGCTGATGGCACAGCGCACAGCGGCTAGCACTATTTTGCGGCCCGGGGGAACTTTGTTTCCGCCGCTTCGTTTAACAGAGGCTTTTCCAAATCTACTGAACCATTGCGATGCAATCGCCACAGGCGCGCTCGGCTCAAAGTCTGAGCCCGATCCAGGAGAGACATGACATGCCCGCGCAAAGCACCGGTCCTCATCGGGCAGGTGACGACCTCATAGAGAAGGCGACCGGCCAAATGGACAAGCTCGCTGATATGGCGAACGCAGTTCGTGACGTCGCAAGCCAAGCGGAGGATATCGCCAGTCGCGCAATTGAACAGGGCCGAGAAGCCGGCGAAACGTTGCAAGAAGTTGCCGGCGATATCAAACGCGCGGTCGGCAAGTCTGTGAAGGATCAGCCAATGGCGACGTTGGCGGCGGCTGCGGTCCTGGGCTTCGTCCTGGGCGCCCTCTGGAAGCGTTGATTCTCGCCAATTTCGGTGGCCGGGCCCGAAACACGTCCTGGCCCCACAGCGCTGTGTCTACTAACGGCGCCCGTTCTTCGCCTCGCGAAGCCTGGGTAGACAAGGAGATAAGTCGAAATGGATTGGAATCGAGTGGAAGGCAATTGGAAGCAGTTTAGCGGCAAGGTGAAGGAGCAGTGGGGCAAGCTCACCGACGATGATTTGACCCAGATCAACGGCAAACGCGAGCAGCTCGAAGGCAAAATCCAAGAGCACTACGGTTATGCCAAGGATCAGGCCCGGACAGAAGTGGACGATTGGTTCAAGCGTCTGCCGTGAGTGAATAGAAGCGAGGTGCTGGGGTCGCAAACATCCCCAGCACCTCGAAACGTGGAGCTAGGTGGGTGAATGTTCGCCCGATCATGCGGGTGTCCGATCGATCGAGCCACAACCTCACCGTCTTGGCCAGCGGCTTCATCGTGGCCATCTCGATCATCGCGCTCCTGCACGTTGGCCGCGAAATTCTGTTGCCATTAGTAATCGCGACGCTGCTAGCCTTCATTCTCGCCCCCGTCATTCGCCGATTGCACATTTTGGGAATGTGGAAAGCGCCATCGGTGATTCTTACGGTCGTGGTGGCGATCGTAGGGCTCGCGGGATTGGGCTACACGATTGCCGTGCAAATCACCCAGCTCGCCGATGACTTACCGAAGTACCAAGCCAATTTGAGCGAGAAAGTGCGCGCGTTAAGTGGTTCACCTGCCGCATCGGGCGCACTCGATCGCGCAGCCCAAACGCTGCGCAAGTTGCAGGATGAAATAGGTAAGGCGGCCCCCGCTGCCAGCGTCGCCAGCCCTGACCCAAAACCGATGCTGGTGGAGGTGAGACAACCACAAGCCACCGGATTGGAGGCGATCGCCAACCTCGTGCGGCCCCTCCTATCTCCCCTCGCCACCAGTGCGCTGGTGATCCTGTTCCTGCTGTTCATCCTGCTGGCCCGGGAGGATTTGCGCGATCGCTTTCTCCGCCTGGTAGGAACGGCTGATCTCCAGCGCAGCACGGCGGCGCTTGACGATGCAGGTTCGCGGTTGAGTCGCTTCTTTTTGATGCAGACGCTCCTGAACACCGGCTTCGGTATCGTGATCGGCGCCGGCCTCTGGCTGATCGGTATTCCAAATGCCGTGCTTTGGGGCGTACTGGCCGGCCTGATGCGTTTTGTTCCCTTCATCGGCGGCCTTGTAGCGGCGTTCTTCCCCGTCGTGCTCGCGGCCGCGGTGGACCCCGGCTGGGCCATGGTCTTGCTCACGGCCGCATTGTTCATCATTGCTGAGCCGATCGCAGGACATGTCGTCGAGCCTGTTCTTTATGGGCAGCACACCGGCTTATCACCAGTGGCCATCGTCATCGCCACCTTGTTCTGGACAGTGCTATGGGGACCGATCGGCCTGTTGCTGGCCACGCCCTTAACGGTGTGCCTCGTTGTTCTCGGCAGGCACATTGAAGCGCTGCACTTCATCGAGGTGCTGCTCGGCGACGAGCCGGCGTTAGCTCCGCACGAGCGGTTTTACCAGCGTTTGCTTGCCGGTGATGCCACAGACGCTGCTGACCAGGCGGAGGAGCAGCTGAAGACGCAGGCACTTTCGACATACTACGATGCGGTCCCCATGCAAGCGCTGATGCTCGCGCAGGTCGACTCTGCGCACGGCAAGCTGCCGCGCGAGAAGCAGCTGGACGTTCGCGACACCATCGACGAGGTTGTCGATGACCTAGCCGATTTTTCTGACGCGACGCCGGATGGTGCGAAAGAACCGCCCGTCGAAAGCCAAATTCCCGTTGTCGCCAGAGCGCAATTGCCTGACCAATGGCAAATGCCCTATCCGGTGCTTTGCGTCGGCAGCCGCAGTTCCTTGGACGAAGCCGCCTGTATCATGCTGGCCCACGTGTTGGAAAAGCACGGCGTGCCGGCCTGGGTCCAGCCGTACGCCGATGTTGCATCCGCCAAAACCATTCGCGTCGATGCGGCGGACGCTCGGCTGGTGTGTCTCTCATACTTTGGCGCGGCGTCGAAGCCGGCGCACGTGCGTTTCTTGATCCGCCGCTTGAAGCGGCTGATGCCGCAGGCTCAGTTCCTGGCAGGCTTTTGGATGCTCGGTGAGGGACATGACAAAGCCGAGGAATGGCGCAAGGCGGTGGGGGCAGACTTCGTCGCTACTTCACTTACGCAAGCCACGGCCGTCGTCGTGCGCGAAGCGAGTGTGGTTCCGCGACCCAATGTTGCTGGCAATCGACCGCGGGAAATCCCGAGCGGGGTTCATGCTGAAGAGCGACACGAACACTCAGGCGTTAGTCGCGTGACCGCTCCCTAAACTGTGCTGCGCGACGGACCTGCCACCCCGCTTCGAGGGCTCGTGCCCATTTCAAGGCTCGCGGAAGCGTCGGTACTTTCCTCGTCGATGACTGGATCTTATGGTCCGGTGTGTCCGGTCTGGCTACTTCGCCTGGCGCGCTGGGGTCGGTTCCACCAAGTGCGATCAATAGCTCTCAACCCTTCAGGGTTCGCAACTGACTCGAAATTTCCGACCAGGCCCCGAGCTAGCCAGAACGAGCGTTTAAGTCTGGGCGGGCGAATTTGAGGCCCTGGCGTCGATGTTGGTGACGACGAAGGACTTGCCCAAGCGCTCGGACAGCCAGCTGCGCCCCTCATGCCGCCCAAATTGCGATGACCAAATTCGGTGGGCGCTTCACTTGCCCACGACGTATCGCGTAGGAACCGATCACGACTCTTGCTAATTCCATAAATGCCAAAGGCCATGGAGGCCCGCCTTGCTGCGCTGGCTCGTTCTTGATCTCAACAGCTTCTTCGCCTCCTGCGAGCAGCAGGTGAATCCAGCTCTGAGGGACAAGCCGATCATTGTCGTGCCGACCATGGCGGAGACCACCTGCGCCATCGCCGCCAGCTACCCTGCCAAAGCGTTGGGCATCAAGACCGGCACACTGGTGCACGAAGCCCGGCGGCTCTGCCCCGATGTGAAACTGGTCCAGGCCCATCACAAGCTTTACGTCGAGTACCACCACCGCATCTTGACCGCGATCGACAAGCACATCCCCGTCGAAGAAGTTATGTCGATTGATGAAGTCGCCTGCCGGCTCGACAGGCGGCAGCAGGAGTCTGGTGTTGCGCAGAAGTTGGCGCAGGACATCAAGAAGGAAATTCAGAGCCAGGTCGGCCAATGCCTGACGAGCTCCATCGGCATCTCGGTGAACAAGCTGTTGGCCAAGATGGCCTCCGACATGCAGAAGCCCGACGGGCTGACCATCTTGCCGATTGAAAAGCTGCCCGGCGCCATCCTTCATCTCAACATTCGGGCCATCCCGGGCATCGGCCCTAACATGGAAGAGCGCCTGCAGAGGTCCGGCATCAACGATATTGCCACGCTTTGGAAGACAGACGCCGCGCGCCTGCGGCTGATCTGGGGCGGCGTAGCCGGCGCCAGGATGCACGAGCTTTTGCATGGCGCGGACATCGCAAGCCCCAAGACGGAGCGCTCAAGCATCAGCCATCAACACGTTCTGGCACCCGAAGACAGAAGCATTGAAGCGGCTGCCCCGATCGTGAGGCAATTGCTGGTGCGGGCGGCGCAACGCCTGAGAGACGACGGCTTTTACTGCCGCCGCCTCATCGTCGAGGTGAAGCCGCTGGGCCGCGATCGGGAGTCCTGGACGGACAAACGCAGCTTCTCGGAGACGCAGGATACCGGCCTGCTGCTGCATGTGCTCCAGGACATTTGGCAAAAGGTGCCTGCCCCGAAGCCCTTGCGCGTGGGCGTGGCGCTCACTGGCCTGGCCGCCCAGGAGACGCATCAGCCTGATCTATTCGACAAGCCCAAGAATGCGAAGCTGGTGCGCGCCATCGACGAGGTGAACGAGAAGTTCGGCAAAGGCGCGCTGATCTACGGGGACGCCGCCCCCGATCAAACCAGTAAGATCGCGTTTCAGAGAGTACCGAAGGTCAAAGAGTTCTAACGGGAACGGCTAGTAGACGCATTGTACTTGTCGCCGAACCCCGCGCGCGGCAGCCTCTCCTGTCGGATGCTATTGACCTACCTCGTCCAGCACATCGCCATAGTGCCCCAGCGCCGTGCGCGGCCACGCCATGTGCCGCCGGACGCGGTCGATCTGCCCCTCGAACGCGCCGAAGTCTATGTAGCCCACATGCCGCGCTGATCCGATATATCGGATGCCGCCTCCGAGGTCGGGCCGATCGCTCCTCACCAAGTGCGCGAAGCGGCCGGCCACTTCTTTCCCGCTGCTCTGCGCAAGCAGCACTCGGGCGATGAGATCAGCCAATTGATCAAAGAGCTGGTAGGCCGCCACATTGCTCTCAAACAAGCCGAGCACGAAAAGAGCCGGATGCTCGCGCGAAAACACACTCATGTAGAGGTCCGGCCGCCCGTCCTGCCATCGGACAAGTCCCTCCTGGAGGTAGGGGAGCTCCCAGCGGTAACCGGTCGCGTAGATAATGAGGTCTATCTGCTCGCGCGACCCATCATCGAAGACTACCTCTCCTCCGTTCAGGCGCGCGATATTGGGCTTCGCGGTCAGGTCGCCGTGCGAGAGATAGTGCAAGATCTGTGAATTCACGATGGGGTGCGATTTCAAGCACTTTGTGATCGGGGGCCTTTAACCCCAAGCGCGTCAAGTCGCCGTTGAGGAGGCGCAAGAGCCGGCCCAGCAGGGCCTGCGACAGCCACCTGGGCAGGCGCCGGCCCCTTTCAGCAAACACGTCGACGGGTTCGCCGAAGATGTGCTTTGGGAAGAAGTGGTATCCGCGGCGCAGGCTGATGAAGGCACTCTTCCCTGAATGTGCTGCGTCACAAGCGATGTCGCAGCCGGAATTTCCCGCCCCAACGATGAGGACACGCTTGCCGCGAAACTCGTCAGGTGTCCGGTACGTCCGTGCATGCCGAACCTCGCCCGTGAACGACCCGGGAAATGACGGCATGCGCGGGTGCCAGTTCGCGCCGCTTGCAGCTATGAGCCAAGCGTACGACTTCGTCTCACCCGTCGTCAGGCTAACTTTCCACCCAGCTCCCGTCGGCTCGACCCTTTGAACGGCGGTGTTGAGATGAATGTTTTGCTGCAGGCCGTAGGCACGGGTAAAGGCACGCAGGTAAGCGAGGATCTGGCGGTGCGAGGGATAGTCGGGATAGTGCGCGGGCATCTCGAAGTCGAGAAAATGCGACTTCGTCTTGGAAGAGATGAAGTGGGCGCGGTCGTAGATCGGTGAGCCAGGATTGGCTTGGTCCCAAATGCCCCCAACCTCGCTGTGCCGCTCGTAAACATCAAACTCGACGTTGAGCCGCTTCAACGTGCGCGCCATGGCGAGCCCGGCTGGTCCGGCACCTACGACACACGCCTTGTTTTCAGGACGCCGCTGCATTCGGTCACCGCGAAATTGTTAGTGGGGCACAACCGCTGTACACGGCGTGCGTTCCTACAACGAGTGGTAGCTCGGCTGAGCGCCGCGCCCGCGCGGCACACCGAAGGACCTCAGATCTTCCCTAGCAGCCAGGTCAGTCTTGCAATCCCTAGGGCCGCAAGCCCGGCTCGCGCAACAAGGTCCATGACCAGCATGCCAGCCAGGGCGAACCCGAAAGGCAGACCGCAATCACTGGCGGTCGAGCAACGCGAGTCGCCAGCTACCAGCGTTCAGGTGCCTGAAGGGCAAGAGCCAGCGCAGGGTTGAGACGACACGACCGTTAGAGTCATAAGGTCGTACGCAGCGAAGCTCGTGCCATTCAGACCCGACCCCAGAGTTCCCGCGTCGCTATCTCGGCGCCCATGACCAGGCTTTCAAGCTTCTTGGATGCAATGCGAGGATCGACCATTCGGTCGCCGGCAAAGGCCGCAAATCCTGAGTCGGTGGACGCAATCAACCGCTCGCGCCCAACGATCTTCGCAAACTGCACCAGTCGATCAGCTACGAGCTGCGGATGCTCCACGTAGTTGCTGGTCACGTCGATGACACCCGGCACCAGCACCTTATCGTCCGGAAGTTTGATCGACCGAAACACGCGCCATTCATGCTGGTGGCCGGGCGTTGCGGCTTCAAGCAACAGATATCGCGGCCGCGCCTTGAAGATGACAGGTAGGATCTTCTCAAGTGCAATGTCGTGTGTGTGCGGGCCCTCGTAGTTTCCCCATGAGACATACATTCGGAGCCGCTCTCGCGGCAGGCCAGCAACCGCAAGGTTAAGCGCCTCGACCTGCTCCTCCGCATGTCGCAGGAACGCCGCATCGCCCGCCTGCTTGAAGATCGTGTGCCGGCCCATGGCAAGATCCGGGCAATCAATCTGCAACTGAAAGCCGGCATCTACGATCGCCTGATACTCGACCCGCATTGCCGCAGCGAGAGCAGTAAGATATGCGGCGTGCGTGGGGTAGAAGCGGTTGGGGTGAAAGATGGCGATCAGCCCCGGTGAGGCTGAGGTCAAAAACGCACCGTTCGGCTTGTGCTTGGCGACCGCGGCTGACATGCGCCGGATATCATCATCGACTGGCGCACGTGTGCGAACGCCGACGGGCCCGCTACACTCCGGTCGCTTGAAAAGCGTTTCCGGCCCCCGTCGGCTCGCCGACTTCTCGGCTGCGCCCGGGTACTCGTCCAGATCCGCGGGAGTGACGAGTGCGCTGTTGCCCGAAAAACCCGTCAATCGATGCTGGACGTAGCTCGCGTACGTAGCTTTCGAGAATTCGCCATCCGACACAATGTCGATGCCGATCTTCTTCTGGCTCGCGACCGCCACGTCAACGGCGTCGCTGATCACTGCGTCGAACAGTTCGTCGGACACCGCCGCACCCTGCTCGATGGCTAACACGACATCCGACACCATGTCGCTGCGCGGCAAGCTGCCCACGTGCGTCGTCGCAATCCGATCGACACTGTCCATGGTGAATGGCAACCATCATTGGCGAGTTTCGCTGCTGCCAACGTCGGCTGGCGACCGCCGGGCGTCAAGCGTTGGCATATCGTAGCACGTGCACCACATGCGTGATCTCTTGGAGATCGACGCCAACCCGGGCACCTTCAACGTGCTCGGTAATCAGTTTAGTCATCAATGACTGACGGAGCCCTGGCCTCACAGGTGCTGCAATAATAGGTACTTGCCACGGCGGGACTACGCATGCGCCATTGAGCGGCGTCACTACTGGGGACCTCCAATGCTTCGTTCGCTGATCGCCCTGGCGGGCTCTTACCTATTGGCCTCGCTGTTACTTGCTGATGTGAGCCGCGGTGCCGAGATCCGCGTCATACAACTGGATCGCTTCGATGAGCAGCACAACGGCAGTATCGATGTCGATATCGGCACCGGGCACAATGTCCGCCAAGACGGTCCGATTGAGTGCAACTTGCTGCTTGAGGGCCCGATTGAACCAGGAGACCTCGACCGCCTACGACAGGTCGTCGACGCAAGGCCCGGCAACGTCAACGATACCATGCGGCTGTGTCTTCATTCGCCGGGTGGCTCCTACGATGAGGGGCTAAGTATTGCTCGCTATTTGATGGAGCACAGCATCGGCACGGCCGTCGCGGCGGGCGCCGAATGCTACTCCGCCTGCGCCATCATCTTCATGGGCGGTACGTTTCCATGGAAGGGCGAGCTCAATCGGTATTTGCACACCCAGGCAGTATTAGGCTTTCACGCACCCTATATCCCCGATCGCAATGACAAGAACAAGATGATGGTCGATGAGAGCGTGGTGGGTAGAGCGTTTAGCGAGGGCATCAAGGCCATGCACTCGTTCATGCAGCTCGGAGTGGGCAACCCGGTAAAGCGCATCGTGCCTGAGCTGATGCAAGAGATGATGGCCCAGGGACCGAGTGAATTCTACTTCATCGATACGGTCGGCAAAGCCATTCGGTTGCGCATTCACTTGTATGGTGTCGACCAACTGCCAAGCGTGACGCCCCCGAGCATCTGCAATTCATGCGTGAACGTGCACTACGGTGCCTATGAGCGCTATGGCCGCGGTGGTGATGTGGATCTGTGCGCGGATCCCCCAACCACCAGACGCACTAATTTTTCGAAAGGCATACGGTACACAAACGATATCGCACCGCGTGGAGGCGAGTGCGAGGTAGACGTTATGATGCAGAGTGGCAAGGTTGCGAGCTGGACCTTCAGCAATGGCACCGGCACGGAGTTCGGGGACGGCCTGGAACTCGCCTACTGGTATCTCCTCTCCCCCAGCACGAAGCTGGCCAGTCTATCGCACCCCGGGCGAAGCGAGAACGCAAGCGACGGGCAATCCAGCCAGAGCGACAGTGAGCGACTGCTGCGCGATGTGCGGACGTTCGTCATTATGGAGTATCTCGGTCATGGCCGCATCAGTCATCGCGACCGGCCGGACCTGTTCGCTCCACAGGTAAGGTATTACAAGAAAGGGCTCGTCACTCGGGAGGCCGTACTCGCCGACAAGGTGGCATACTACAGGCGCTGGCCGCAGCGCCGGTATGAGGTGATTGAGGACAGCCTAGGCGTCAGCGTCGGCAACACCCATTTGATCAACGTCAGCTTTCGCTACACCTTCGAGGTCTCGAACGGTAAGGCAACGAGACGCGGCACCGGCGTCACAAGGCTAGAGGTTGCGCGAGCCGACGGAAAGTTTTCCATTGCCAGCGAAGACGGTGAAGCCGAGCGACAGTAGGATCACACACGATCTTCATTTGTCCCGTCTCCCTGGCTTGTGGCGATTCCCGGAGCGTCCGAAGCGCGCAACGACGGCGGCCATCCACTGATTATCCGCCGCCGCCTCCAGAGCTTCGAGGCGCCGATACGTTCCCCAGTGCATGCCACGCGGTTTTGGCGGGAGCTCATCCATTAGGCAGTCGGAGCCGCCGAGGCGCCGCCGCCGGTTAGGTCCGCCCAGAGAGCTTGGTACAAGCCGTCCGATGTCGCGCGCGATATTGGGTTCCGAGTGGCGCGGGATCTTTGATCTACTGCTCGCCAGTGACGAAGCTGGCGAATTGCGCCTTGGACCCGCGAAACGCGTTGAGGTCGACCGGACCGTTTACTCCGGAACGTCTACCCGCGTCGTGATATTGCCAGATAACCCATTGGCCGGTGCGGAATGTCGGTCGCCAAAACAGGCTGCGCACCCAAAACCGCTCGCGCGCCAACTGGCCTTTTAGGTAGGCAGTATCGAAGTCGGAGCTTGTGTAGATGATGGGTCGGCGGCCGTAGTGGGCTTCAAGGGCATTGAGCAGGGCCATGATCTCCCCAACAACGTTGCTGATCTCCCGGCCCGTGCGGCACGGGTCAAGGTGCTCGGCATCGATAACGGGCGCCAGGGCACCTTGCTCGCGCGGTACCGTGGCGATGAAGTTGCGGGCTTGTTCGACCCCTGGCCGGCATCGCGTAAAGTAGTGATACGCTCCACGGGCTATCCCCGCTTTCTTGGCTCCTTCCCAATTTTGCTGGAAACGCCTGTCCCGGAAATCGCCTCCCTCCGTCGCCTTGATGTAGGCAAACGCGACGTTACTGCGGGCGAGCGCCAGCCAGTCGATATCGCCTTGGTGATTGGAGACATCGACACCAAGCACGCTGTGCCAGAGCGGCGCGAGTTGGTAGTCATAGCGATAGGCGAGCAACGCAGCGAGCATTCCACCGACGGCAAACGCGGCCAGGGTCAGCAGCAGTACGCGGCGCATAGGAGTGTGCTGCTCCGTTCTGACATCGTGCTCGTGCCGCCGAGGGTTGCTTGACCGTTGCCCGGAACCGTCGCCTTCCGCTCAATTCGTCGAAAAGCCGTCATTGCGTCTATCGCTCGCCGCCATCGCCGGCGTGGCCGCTTTGGTTCTCGTTTACGAAGCGCCGCAGTTGTCCACGTCCAAGCGACGCACCTATCGAGATCCTACGGACCAAGCCAGCTCCGGACGGGCGCATAGATGACCCATCAACACATTATGGTTCACGGCCTAGCTAAGCGGGAGCTTTCGCCGGTGGCGGAAGTGGTTGGGCGACTTGCAGACTACGACAGGAGTGTCAGCGAAACCGCCTCACGTCCTTTTTGTGTCCCCACCACCTTCATCGACACACGCTGGGCCTCGTGCAGTGTGCTTAGGCCTGCACGTTCGACGATGGAGATGTGCACAAACACGTCCTTCTCACCGTCCTCGCAGGCCACGAACCCGAATCCCTTGGCGGCATTGAACCACTTGACGATCCCTTCGACTTCGACAGCGCTTGCCGTATCAGTCCGCGTTCGGCCCGATGATGCCTTGGGTGCAGATCGCGTGACCGGAGGCGCGGTACCCGTGTTGGCGTCCATCGCAACCACCGCTGTGACCTGACGCCCCTTTTGCCCGGACCCGACCTGCACGCTCAGTTTGGTTCCCGGATCGACTGACTCGTGCCCTGCCGCTTGCAGCACGCCAACGTGCAGAAACGCGTCCGCTGAGCCGTCGTCTAGTGCAACGAAACCGAAGCCCTTGTCGGCATTGAACCACTTGACGGTGGCATCGACAGATGGGCCGCTTGGGGCCGTGCGCTCGCGCGGGCCTCGCGAGAATGACTGCTGCGGCCGGTCATCGCGCCCAGGTGATGGTGAGTCCCAGTCGTCTTCAAAGCCGCGCCGTCTTGGACCCCGGTCTCGTCCTCTCCCCATATGCCTGCTCTTCCTCGGAACCTGACCGTTTGTGAATGCTGGCGATCCTAGCGTGTTGGATCGTTTCGACAATGGGCGTGATCATTCGGCGACAGGTGAAGGCTCGATTTTGTCGAGGCCGTGTTGCCGGTCGAGGCACCGGCGCCGCCGAGGCTCGCCTCATCTCACGCTCGGTATGGGTTGGTGTATGGGCAAGCGGTCTGGTTATGCCAATGGGCTGGAATCCGCAGCTTTCGTAGAGCGCTGGCGACGGAGTTACGCAAGCGTTTGAGGGCGGGCTTCGTAGCGTGAAGCTGAGTCTCTATCTCGCGAAGTTGGTGATCCACCGTGCACTCAATACCCTAGCTCAAGGCGCACCGGTTGCAACAGCCCGCCACCCGACCGCATGCTGCGAATGTTGGCGGCGATCTCCGTCGCGAGTTGACGGACCGTCGGTCGCCGAGCCACGTGCGGCAGCACAGTCACCTTGGGATGCAGCCACAGCGGGCTTTCGGACGGCAATGGCTCCGGCCAAAGCGCATCGAGTGCGACGTGCTCTAGCTGACCTGAATCAAGGGCCGCGATGAGGTCGGCGTCAACGACGTGCCTACCCCGTCCTACATTCACCAGCATGGCGCCAATTGGCAGCATGGCAAGGGTGCGGGCGCACAAAATCCCTTCGGTCTCTTTGGTCAACGGCAGCAAGCAGACGAGAATGTCGGTCTGGTTGAGAAATGACTCGAGCTGGTTCGGACCATGAAATATGGGCACCTCGGCGCCGACGCGGGGCGAACGTACCCAGGCCGACACCACGAAGCCCAACGATTGCAGGACGAGCGCGGGCGCTTTTGCCATCATGCCAAAGCCGAGGAAGCCGACGCGACGCTCTTCGGGTCGCTTGATCGGCATGCGCAACCACTCCTTCCGCACCTGTGCCGCCTGATACTTCGGCATCTCGCGATGCAGGCGCAGCACGTGCATCACCACGTACTCGGTCATCATGGGATCACCGCCCGACGGTTCAATCTTGCCGAGCGGTACTTTGGGCAGTTTCGGGTGACCTACGATGTCGTCCACGCCGGCCGCGCGGCTGAACATGGCCTTCAGATTAGGAAATGCCGGCAGGGCATTGAAGTCCGGATGCATGAAGGCGAGATAGTCGATCTGAGCGGGGTCGCCCGACGCAGGCCAGAAGCGGATCTCGAGATCAGGCAGCAGGTCGCTGAAGGTGGCGCGCCACGAGTCCGCGTCGCCGATGCGTCTGTCGAGCTCGATGATAAGCAGTGCCATGCGTGCAACCCTGGTGTCATCCGTGACCAATCGCTTGAGCATGTGCCGCTATCGCCGTTCTCTCAAGCGTAGAGTTTCGCAAGTACGCAGCGATCGGCAGGATGCCGGTGCTCGTCCTTGACGATGGAGGACCGCGAGCTCGCCCGCAAGACTGAGACCCCATCTGCCGCCGTATCTGCGGTCATGGGCATCGCCAAGCTGCACGGCCTGCTCGTCGACAAGTCCAAGGCCGAGTTCGACGTCAACAAGCACGAGGAAGTTCAGCGCGAGGCCGAAGAGTTCACCCGCAGCATCATACAATTGTCGCACCGCCTCAGGGAGAGAGGCGAAGCCGGCGAAACTGAGCACTGAGGTCATTCCGCCATGTCAGACCGCCGGAGAGGATCAGGCGCTCTCTCTGCATCTACAGTGAGATTGCAGAGTCCCAGCTGGCGGGAGCATGGCGCCACGGCCATTGCCCGTGTGGCGAGACATCGGCCGCACGAGTACCTGAAGATCATTGCCAGCCTAGTGCACGAGAAATTTCGGTCTTGAGAAGAAGAGCCCGCTCGATGAGTTGAGCGACGAGGAGCTCGAAGCACAGATTGATGTGCTGCGCCGGTTGGTCGCTGCTGAGAAACAGAATTCGGACTAAGTCGGCCGATAAGAACGAGTGCGACTGGGGGGATAGCTCACCGACGGTGGAGCCCCTGCATGCGCCGAGACCGGATCCTGATCGCTGTCGTATTCCTCGGGCTAAGCTGCCCTCTTGCTGAAGGTCGGGCCCAGCCAGCGGGGACCGACCGCGTGGATGCCACTGAATTCCAGCACAATGCGGCAAGACAGAGAGATGGCCGCATACGCCTCACGCTCTTGCCCAAGCCTGGCGTCGCTCAAGACCCAGGGGTGATAGATCGGCAGGCCCAGGTCCTAGCAGATCGCCTCGCTGTACGTGAATGCCCGCGTGGTTACGATTTCTATGCGGCCGAACCGCTCGCGGCGCGTCGGAAGGAACTCACGTACGTGTTCAAGTGCAAGTAGCCGTATCACCTCCAAGGATGAAGTTCTCGCCGGCAGCCGTGTTGGTCGCGGCGTTGCCGGTTACACCCGCGCGCGGTGACGCCATCCTGGAGTGGAATGTCAAGGCCGATGCCATCGCGGCCGAGAAGCGGATCGCCACCCCGACGCATCGGCGCGGGCTCGCCATGCTCCATGTCGCCATGTTCGAGGCCGTCAATGCCATCGAACGGCGCTATGCTCCGTATCGGCTCAATCTCATGGCAGATCGCAACACGTCGAAGGAAGCCGCCGCGGCCGCCGCGGGCCATGACGTGCTGCTGTCGCTTAATCCCGATCAGAAGGCGGACCTCGACGCGACATTGGCGAATCTCTTGGCCGGCCTCCCGGATGGGGAGGCCAAGGCCAAAGGCATGGTGCTCGGCCAGAAGGCGGCCGCCGAGATTATCGCCTTGCGGGCCAACGATGGAAGCGCCGTTCAAGAAAGCTACCGTCCGGCGACACGCCCCGGGGTCTATGTCTCGACCGCCCCCGTCATCAGCTCAACGGTCGGTGGGTTCACTCCGTGGGTGATGATGAGCGGCGCGCAATTCCGTCCCGGTCCGCCACCCGCGCTCGATTCCGAGACGTGGACGCGTGATCTCAACGAGATCCGTGAGCTGGGCGCGCGCAACAGCAGCAGGCGCACGGCGGAGCAGACCACCATTGCCCGCTTCTGGTTCCTCACCGGCGCCCGCACCTTCAACCCCATCGTCCATCAAGTGGCGAAGGCCAAGGCGCTCGACATCGTCGACAGCGCGCGCCTGTTCGCGCTCACCTCAATGGCCGGAATCGACGCCTATATCGCCGTGTTTGACGCCAAGTTTGCCTACAATTTCTGGCGGCCGGTGACGGCGATCCGCAACGCCGATCAGACCGGCAACACGGCAACCACACGCGATGCTTCATGGATGCCGCTTGGTGACACCCCGTTGCATCCGGAGTACCCGTGCGCGCACTGCATCGTCTCCGCCGCCGTAGCCGCCGTCCTCAAAGGTGTCGTGGGCGAGCCGATCGGCGAAATCACGCTAACCAGCCCGACCGCACCCGGCGTGACCCGCAGGGCGCCGGCAGCCGCGCCATTAGTTCAGGTATCCGCGACTTCTGCTTGTGGCAGATTTTGTTGCAGAAGTCGGCAAGCGACCAGACGGGATCGGTCGAGGCAGTCGTCGCGATATCGCTGTCTGCCGCTCGCCCGCATGGGAGCGGCGGCTTCGGCGCTGACGCACGCGACGCTCACGCAACTCACGCAACGCACGCAGCCGCCGGTGGCGGTCTGGCCACCAGCCTGGCGAGGCGGCGTAGGTTCTGGGCGATGGCCGCCAGTGTGAACTCGAACTGCGCTCCGCGAGGTCCGCGCAGGCGAAGCCGGCCGAGCCTGAGGATGCGCTTGAGGTGAGCAAACAGCATCTCCACGCGCTTGCGATCGCGGCAGGATTGCTCGAACGCTTTACTGCCGGCGAGAGCGCGGGCGGCATCGCGTGCGCCCTCGTAGATGCTGCGCGGGATCTTGCGCGCCGGCTCCTTCGGGCAGCATCGCATCTTGAATGGGCACACGTCGCAGTCAAACTTGCTCGCTCTATACAAGAGCTGCTCGACATTCACGATCCTGCCGGTCGTGGTGAGAACCTTGCCCGCCGGGCAGGTGTAGATGTCGCGCGCCTTGTCGAACGTGAAGTCTTCACGTGAGAAGGTACCGTCCTCGCGCTTGGACTTGTCGATTACCGGAATGTGCGGCGCGATCTGCTTGTCGTTGACGAGCCAGTTGAGGTTTGCCGCCGATCCATAGGCCGTATCGGCCGCCAACCGCTCGGGCTTCAGACCGAAGCGCTCCTCGGTGCGCTCGATCATGGTCTTGGCCGCGCCCACCTCGGCCTGGCGGATGGCACGCGAGGCTTCCACATCCATGATGACGCCGAACTTCACGTCGATCAGGTAGTTGTCGGCGTAGGCGAAGAACGCCGGTCCGCGCATCGCGCCGGTCCATTGCGCCGCCGGATCGGATGGGGAAACGAACTTCGGCATCACCTCGCTCGCCGCGCCAAAGGCCGCATCGTCCAGCGTTGCCAGGTACTCCTTCACCGCCCGGCTCGCGGTCTGAGCATCGCGCTGCTTGTCCCACTCCTTGCCCGGGATCGATCGCTGCTTGTTGGCGTCCGCCACGATCAGGCTGGCATCGACCGCGAAGCCTTCGCCGCCGACCAGACCCGCCGCAATGCAACTCTCCACGACGCGCTCGAACACGTGGCGGAAGATGTTGCTGTCGCGGAAGCGCTCATTGCGGGCGCGCGAGAACGCCGAATGGTCCGGGATCTTGTCCTCGATGCTCAGGCCACAGAACCAGCGGTACGCTAGGTTCACCTGCACCTCGCGGCACAGCAGCCGCTCCGAGCGGATGGCGAACACGTAGCCGACGATGAGCATCCGGATCATGAGCACCGGATCGATCGACGGCCGCCCGATCGAGGGATAGTGCGGTGCCAGCTCGGCGTACACCCACGACAGGTCCAGCACGCCGGCAATCTCGCGCACGCGGTGATCGACTGGTACCGCGTCATCGAGGCAGAACGAATAGAACAGCTGCCCCTGGTCCCGGTTGTGCCGCCCCATCATCGCCAGCCCCCGCTGCCGCGTCGCCTTCCGGCGCGGTGAATCACGGTTCGCGGCTTACAGCAACCGACTTCTGCAACAAAATCGGCACTTTTGCGACATTGCGATCGGCCGCGCTGACGTCCGATCATGGGACATAAGCGGACCAAAGATCCGACGCACTAAGGGTTGCCAGGCTGGAACCGTGGTCCATCAGGACGAGGATGGCTACTACTTCGTTCTACCGGACGGAACGACACGCCGGATGTCGGTCGTGATCAGCGAGGCCGGCGCTTCGGTCGTGCAGACAGACATCGCAAAAGACGCGAGTGTTGAGGTTTCAGTGCGGGACATTCGAGGCGAGCGCGTTGGTGGAGAGCCCGAGGACGAGATCGAGCACTTCATCACCTGCCCGACTTGTGCCGAGCTGATCGACATGCGCAACCTCGCCCAGGTGTTTGATCATGAGGAGCGGTGTCGGTCCCTTAAGAGCCGAGCTCAATAACCGTTGCCGATTTCCTCCGGCTTGAAACGGCCGCCCGTTGCGGCCGGCTGACGTGGCGGGGTAGTTCGCGCATTCCGTTGGTTTGGCGCCATCCAGCGGAGGATGGCCGGACGGCGCCAACCAGCCCTTATGGGGCGCTCTTCTCCAGCTCGCCGAAGACACCGTCAGACCGGGGTGCCGTGTCGTTCAAGGTCTCGAAGACGCTCTTGGGGGCCGTCAAATTGAGATCATCGAACACGCTCGACCGCGGAGCCGTGTCGGAGATTTGATCCCAGATCGACTTGGCGTTAGCTGGCGCAGCCTGAACACCAAGAAACAGCGCAGCTACGATCATCATAACTTTCATGACGGATCTCCAGCTTGTGGGCGACGCGAACGACTGGGGGATGTCGTCGCCTGATCGCCCGAGCATGATGCGCTCTCTCATGCTCGCTGGCTGTGCTGTGCAGCACAGGGGATGCGCCGGGCGCGCTCGCCGCAAACTGAGGCCATAGTGTCGGCGTCGATGAGTAGACGAGGTCCCCGCCTCGCACGCGTCAGCCTGACGACGGACCCGCACCCACGATCACTCTTGGTACCGTCTTCTGAACAGCGCACGTCAAGGTGCGGTTATCAAACTGTGTGGATCGCGCACCTCTGCCCCTTGCGCCGTGCTGCTCGCCCGCTGGGACACTGACACGTACTGCGCGGCAAGCACGGCAAGGAGGATTACAGTGATCAGGACCGCGGCCTTCAACGGCGCCGAATGACTGCGAGGGCCCACCGGATCGCGCACCACCAGCTCGGCCAAGAGCACGCGGTCGATGTAGTGCACCGGATCTTGGTTGCGTACCTCATAGTGATAGTGATGGTCTGACATCGCCATGCTCCATTGCTTGGTGTGCAACGGAGGATTGAAATCATCAGCGTCAACCCATCGTGAGGTCCGCGTCTGACCGTCACGCTCGATATGGGTGCTTGGCTGCACGAGCCCTAGCTCGACGGCCGGCGCTTGCTGGCCGTGAAGCGCGGTAGCCGCCCTGGTCGGGAGTTCACCCAGCGCTTTCCTGTGATGCTGAATGTCCGGGCTGCAGAAGGCCGCGACGCCCAAGGACGGCGATGTCCAGCGCCAGGTAACTTTCAGTCGTCCTGCGCTGATAGCGCTGCCGTCGCCCGGAACATCGATGCCTGAAAGCGCGTAGTGATGCGCCACGACCTCGCCGCCGCCACCGATCGCTTTTGAGGCACGCTCTTCTCTTCCCCCAGGGACAAAGCGTGTTTGATGCACCGCTCCGTTGAGGCGTACACTCGCCTGTCCTGTGGCGTGACGGCGGCACTGATACTGCTCGCTGTTACCGCACGCTAGCCGGCCCGCATCTGAGGTGGAAAACGGATGTTATGATTTAGGCAGTTCGTGATTCGGCGAGTAACCAAAGACGCACGGAGGCTCGCAATGACCACACTGCTGCAGCAGATCGAGGAGATGCGCGTTCAGGTGAACGAGCTCGCCGGCGGCGAGCAGAAGCTCCTCCATGCACTGGGTGACGCTCTCACCCGCGCCGACCACCAGCTCCTGCACGACGTGCGCAACGTCACGGCCGAGCACGAGCGACGCCGCAGGATGGTCCTCAAGGAACTGCAGGCACTCGCTTTGTCCATTGGTTCTTTTCCCGATCAGGGCGAGTCCATCGCGGCGCTGGAGCAGGCGCCGCGCAGCCTGTCCTCGGTCGCGACCTCATATGCGGAAGACCAGATCGTCTGCGGGGGCGACTGGCGCCAGGCGGCCAGCAACGTCCAGGACGCCCTGGACTTCCAGCTCAATAGGCGCGCGTCGACGCACTGAGTGCGGGACACCACCAGGTATCGGCAATGGCGTCTCGAATTTTGTCTCCGAGTAGCGCGGAGTCGGAGCATGGGTGGCGGCTGGTTTTGCGAAGAAATAGTCACCGGCTAGGGAGCCGCCCCTACTGCAACCGGGACTTTGCCTGCCAATCGGTACCCTCAAGATAGGTGATCAAGTCCGCCAGCATCTGCGCGCCTAGCGGCGCGGCAGAAGACTGCATGGCCGCGTCATGCGCCTGCTGAAACCGCTCACACAATTCTTCTCGCGTGACGATACCCTTGTCGATCAGAACGTTTGCCAGTACGGCCACTAAGCTCAGTTGGCCGGCCAGCAACTTTCCAAGCTCGTCAGGCACGCTTGCTCCTGTGCGCAAGAATTTGTCGCCGTCGCTCTCGTTCAAGCTCGCTGTTACAAAAGTTCAAATCTGCCGTAGTGCCCCCAAGCATTGAGGATGGCGAGGGGTTGATGCTAGCGGTGAGGAAGCATTCCCCTGGAAGGCGTGGTGTCCAAGCGAATGAGCGCGCCCTATGCCGCGGGCTCCCGGCCGGAGTGGGTCAAAGTGTTTCCCCATGTGACGGCAGGCCAACAAGGATGCTGGGAGCTAATGCGCGAGTAGGAAGCGTCCTGTGACTTGCGGGAATGAACGCTTCCTCCCGGGTGCGGCATGTGCCCTCCCTAGACTGAGTGCATCTAAACAACGCCAGCCGCTCAGAATTATTCCGTATTTTGATGAAACAGTCCGAGCCTGTGGACAACCCGCGCTACGAGGTTCAATGACGAGCCTCGTCTCCGAGGAATCATCCCCCGCCATCAGAATCCGGGCCGCGAGCATCGCGCAACCGTTACCGTGGGGTGTTGCTGGCGATGTGTGGCGCTGGCCCCAGTTCACTCGGGGGAGGAAGCGCGGGAGATCATGTAGCGGACGCCCCTGCCTCCTTGACCATATGCTCACCTGCCACCTGACCAATTCCCCAAGGTGACACTGGCCCGGCCGTCGATTGAGAGCGCGATGATCGAGGGTGTTTGCTGCGTCCCTCCGATAGCGATCCTGAGACTCACGTCTTAGAGCTGTGCGCCGACGCTTAAGGCAGGGAGCAGGACCTTGGCCAAGAGTGGCATCGTGCTGGCCATGATCAGCGCAGTCAGCCCCATAGCGATGCCAGCTGTCGCGCCGGCCTCCTCGCTTTCTTGCAGGATGCGCGCAGTGCCCTGGCCATGACTGGCTGCGCCCATGGCCAAGCCGCGCGCCATCGGATCCGTGACGCCGAGGCGATCGAGCAGCGCCGGACCAAAGGCAGCGCCCGTCATGCCCGCGACCACGAGCCATGATGGCGGCCAGTGACGGGATCGCGCCGGTATAAGGGGCAATGCTCATGGCCACGGGCGCGGTTACCGACCGCGTCGCCAATGACGCCATGAGGGATGGGTCGACAGCGAAGATCCAGGCGAGGATGCCAACGAGCACTAGTCCAGCCGCCGAACCGGAGACGATGCCGGCCATGATCGGCAGTAGGGCGGCTCGGATTCTGCCGAGGTGGCGAAACATGGGTACGGCGAGCGCCACCGTGGCTGGGCCGAGCAGGAAATGGATGAACTGCGCCCCCTCGAAGTAGCGCTCATAGGGTGTGTCGGTGCCGGCCAACACCAGCATCACCACGCACACGGACAGGAGCACCGGATTGGCCAGTGGGTGCGCGCGCAAGCGTTGATTGAGCCAAGCCGCCGCCGCAAATACCGCTACTGTGAGAACCAGAGCCGACAAAGGGTATGTCAGAACATGGTGATGCATGGGGTCTCTCAGTTCCTCACGACGCGATGCGCTCTGCTATGGGCTCCGTCACCTCGCGTCTGGCTGAGCGGTCACGCCTCGCGGCGAGGTAGCGCGCGACCATTGCGGTGGCCGCCACGCGTGGTTTCCTGCACAGCGGAACGAGGTCTCAGGGTGCGGCGACGTAATCGCGGTACCGGCCAGCACGCCGAAGGCGATGGGCGCCCAGTGCCGCTGAAAGACATCTGCATAGACCATGGCGCCGACACCCACCTGGCGATGAGCCACGCCAGAAGCAGAGCCATGCCACACACGGCACCGGAGATCGGTAGTTTCAGCTGATGGCTCAGCAGCTCACCGCATGCTCCGGGGTATCGCGCTGTTGCTCGCCTTCCAGGCCGCCGTCTTCTAAGTGATTTCCGCGCGTTCTTGCTTGCCGATCTGCCTGGGGATGCGTCGCGTAAGTATTTCGCGCAGCTCGCCACGCGCGCGCGACAGTCGTGACATCACCGTGCCAATGGGGACATCCATAGCCTCGGCGATCTCATTATACGATAGACCCTCCATCTC
This sequence comes from uncultured Alphaproteobacteria bacterium, assembly GCA_963806735.1. GTDB lineage: Bacteria > Pseudomonadota > Alphaproteobacteria > Rhizobiales > Hyphomicrobiaceae > CADEFX01. Next base: position 27,086 of record CAWEBE010000022.1, read on the forward strand.
GCGCAGCACGATCACTTCACGGTAATTGACGGGAAGCTCACCGAGCGCGGACCACAGTTGCTGGCGCTCAGACGCTGCGATAAGCAGATCCTCTGCCGACTGGTCAGGCGATGCCGTCTCGCCGACATCCTCGCGGTCTCTGTCTTTGAGATCTTCGCTTGACACTATCACCTTCGCGTCGCGTCGCCGAGTTTGCAGGGCCTGATAGGCAGTGTTGCGCACGATGGTGAGGAGCCACGCTTTGACCGAGTTGCTTCGGAGACCGGAAAAGCCGCGAAACGCTCGTACGTAAGCGTCCTGTACCACGTCCTCCGCCTCCGCGCGGTTACGCACAATCCAGTAGGCGAGATTGAACGCCGCCTGCATATGGGGAATGATCAGATCCTCAAATCGGCTCCGAGAGCCATTCGCGCCCTCCCGAGCGGCTGATCCCATGCAGCGTTTGAGACCTTGACCTGCCATCATGCCCGACGGTGCATTTCTTACGACTAGAAATGGTCGACCAGAGTGTGCTTATCCGGCACACGATGGGTGCGGGATAGGTTCTGTTCGCTGGTGACAACCAGGAACTTACCGACAGGTAACGACCGCTTTCCAAGAGTTGCTTGCCGTTGGTGTCAAGTCATGTCAGGTTGTTGTGAAGTGTCGCCACACGAGGAAGCATGCCTATCAGCTTGCAGGGACGTCAGCGCGAGCGGTTCCGGGTGGACCTGCAGCGTCATAGGGAGACGTTCTCACTCAACGACGAGGACTACGCCACGAAGGTACTTAAAATCTCACTCAATACTCTAAAGAGGTGCCTGGAGCCGCAGACGGCAGCCGCGCTGACGCTCAAGCGGCACACCTTCATCAACATCTTTACCAATGCCGCTTTTGATCCCAAGCGATTTGGCCTGAGCGTCGCGCTGCCAGCCCAGGGATCGCAGTTCGGGGGTTACCAGAAAAAGGATTATCAGTTCCTTTGCGGCCGACACTTCCTGTACCGACGCTCGCTCCTGACCACCCAAAGCATCAACAGGTGTGTTCTGGAGATACGTCTCAACGATGTGAAGGAGTGCATTTCCTTCCATGAAATGCAGCACTACGTTTCCGATGCTGGCGTTCGCGATGAGCAACATTACTACGGCGACATCTACCTAAACCAAGAGCGCAGCATCTTGAGCCTGCCTGCTTACCACGAGGGCCAGGTTCGCCTCACGCTGATCCACATTCCTCAAGTACCGCTCAAGAAAGAGCGGCTGAAGATGCGCGGAGCATTTCTGACATTCGGGGTGCCAAAAGGCTTTTGGCAACCGACGCTGGGCTGTGTGTATATCGAAGGGCCAATCGAGCCCAAACGAACCAACCTTAAGGAGTTGTCTGGGACCATTCGGCGTGACGACGAGCGCTATGATGAGCTTTCAGCTGAACTGGCTCATACTGAAGAGTACGCCACGATCAACACCCCGCTCATTTGGCACCAAGCTCAAACCCATCTACTGGCGTTGGGACAGGCGAAGGAGAAGGTTTTCGCCTCGAAGCAGTCGCTTGCGCCACGTTGAGCGGCGCGAACACCTCGCTGCTTTGATTTTGGCGCCATTATCAACAAGCGGCTGTACCGCCCAATTTGCAGCACTGGCGACGTATCGACGAAACGTGACCTTGGAGCGAAGCGATCAATCTGACGGTGTCGTAGCACCCTTGGGCGCATGCGCGCGTGGTGCCTCGGATCGGTGTCCCTTGCCGTTTCACGGGCTCCCTAAGGTCTCCACAGCTCGGCCTCGCGCGCCGGCACTTCGTCATCCGGAGCGCGTTCCTATCGCTTAGAGAACGCCGCGAGGTTGAGAGTTTCCGACGATCCGAGCCAGATCACGTGCTCGGTGTGGTCCTTGAGGTTGTCGCCGGTGTTGGCGTGCGCCAAGACGGTGAGGCCACTCCGGTTGGCCATGAGCCAGGGTATAACCTCGCCAAACACCTCCGGCTCGAATGCGAGCTGGCAGCTACCACGTGGATGCGGCCCTACTGGTTTATCATGCAAGCGACCGACCATGACGCGGAAGATCTGACCGCACGCTCGCACAGCTGGCGCGCGTCTTCGCGGCGCGCGGCATCGAAATAGACGTGGGCGTGATAGCTTGTGATGGCGCTCATAGGGCCTCTCCCACAATATTGGGCATTCTACAATGCGCGCGTAAGCGAAGCGGCTACAATGCGTTTCCGTCTGACTGCCACCAGGGCCCAGTGCCCGTCAAAGCTCTCCTTCACAGGCCGCACCCCCTGGCTACCTAGAACTCGCCTACGACGCGCCCGTGGCATGCGCGCGATCGTGGGTGCGTGACAGCTGCCAGTGCTCGTACTCCATGTATTCCGCCGTCGCGTCGGCCTGTTCCGGGCCGAACAACTTACCCACGACGTGCAACGCCGCGTCGATGCCCGCTGACACGCCCGCCGAGGTCACGATCTTGCCGTTATCGACCCACCGTTCACCGGGGCGCTGCTCGGTGTTGGGCGCTACCTGGCGCAGGATGTCGAACGCGGTGTGATAGGTCGTGGCCGCGAGTCCGTCGAGCACCCCGGCGCTGCCCAGCAGCAGCGACCCCGTGCAAACCGACAGGACCTGTTCGGCGGTCTCGGCGTGGCGGCGAATCCAACTGAGGATCCTCTCGTTTTGGAGCGATTGGCGCGCGCCGCGCCCCCCAGGAACCACGATCACATCAGGCGTCGGGCAGTCGTCAATCGCGTAGGCCGCGTTGACACTCAGGCCGTTACGGGCGCTGATTGGCCCCGCTTTTTCCGCCACCGTGTAGACGTTGAACGGCTGGGGCGTCTCGAACTGGCGCGTCACTGCGAAGACTTCATACGGCCCGGCAAAATCGAGAATTTCGACGTCATCAAAAATCAGAATGGCGACGTTGCGCGTTTTCATCAACTCCTCCTATCAAGACTCGCGGGCAAATTAAAATTCGGCGGGCGCGAAGAAATCCAGCATATCGACGGGATGCTGTGAAAGCGATGCTCGACCAGTGGTTCGCCGCGACTTATCTAAAAGCTTGAGCGGCGGTTCGCGAGCGACAGGGGTGTGGCCGTTCGTGCCCGCCGCCCCGCGCGGCGCCGCGCTAGAACCCCACGCCTTTGAGCCCGCTATCTGTCCACTCCTCAGCCGTGCGCACGTAGCGCGCGACTAACTCAGCCGTCTTGTGCCGGCTGCGGCTCCTAATCTTCCATTCGGGCTTGCCGGCGATGGCGGCTGCCGTGCAGAAGCCGGCGCGCAAGCTGTGACCACTGCATATGCGCGCCAGCTCGTCGGCGTCAGCTTCGCTGCGGCCTAGCTCCAGAGCACGCTCGCGCACCCGGCGCTTGATGATGCGCGCCACGCTGCGATCGGACAGCCGGCCGGCGCCGATGTGGCCACCTTTGACGACCTCGCGAAAGACGGGTTGCCCCGGTTCCAGCTTGGCGATGGCGGCCCACTCGTCGAGCGCATCGCAGGCGGTGGGCATATCGGCGCACGGCACGATGACCTCAACGGGCTCGCCCTTGCCGCCCTTGGTGCTGAGCAAGGTGATGACAATGCCGCGATGATCCTGCGTCAGATATCCCTCCCCAGTGCCCTGGCGCTTCCAATCGAGGCCGACCAACTCGGACCGACGCAGCGCGGCGGCAAAGCCCAGTGCCAGCAGCAGCCGGTCGCGCGCATCGATGGCGCTACTGCCGAGGCTAGAGAGGATGCCGCGCAGGTCCAAGCCGCGCGGGTCTTTGGCGATGCCCACGAGCGCGAAGGCCTGGCGTGGCTTGCGTGCGTGCACACGGCGAATACCTTTCAAGTCATCCTTCAGCGCCGAACGATCGAAGGGGTGCTTGGCGATGCCGTGCGCGGAAGCGATAGCCGCCAGATACGCGGTGATGGTCGAGAGCGTGCGGCCTTCATCGGCCAGCCAGCCGACGTACTCGCGAACCGTGCCCATCGCGGCCGGCATCGGGCTGTGGCCACGCTCCGCGCACCAGGTCGAGAATTGCCGGAAGGCGGAGCGATACTGCCGCCAGGTGCGATCGGCGCGCGAGGCACGGGCATAGTGGTCGGCTCGCGCCGTGCTTGCCGGCAGCAGAGCATCACTCACCGGCACCAGGGAGACGCCGTCCTTGCCGTTCTGCATGGCCGCGATCCTGCGCTCATATATTGTCCGCTAACGTTTCATTAGCGGGCATAATAAATCGAGTTTTGGTCACGCACAAGGGCGCGTTTTTCGGGGGGTTTTTGAACCTTGATGATGACGCGGCGGTTCTTCTCACATGTCAAGGCTCGGACCTCTGTTGCACCGGTCGCTCGCGCATGCAGTGCCTTCCGCTCCATTCGTCGAAAGGCTGTCATGGCGTCTATCGATCGTTGCCATTGCGGGCGTGATCGCTTTGGTTCTCGTTTACAAAGCCCCCCAGCCTTCCACGCCCCAGCGCGACGTGCACATCGAGATCCTACGGACCAAGCCCGCTCCTGTTCCTTTTCCGAGCCGGGCCCTCGAACCATCGGAATCCACGAACTGATCTGGGCTCCTCCCGGGCTGACGAGTAACACCGCAAAGACGCGCCCCTCAGAAATTACGGTTGGATGTCGACGCTTGCGCGTTGCGGCTGGCCAGCCCGGATCCCACATCTTACGTCATGCGCAAGCCCGTCAAGCACATGACCGGGGTCGAGTTTGGTTTACCGGCTTGACTGAACTGACGAGGGCTTAGCGGGCGGAGAGCTAACGAGATGACGCAGTATCAGTTCGTGAAAAGAGTTGGTCTGGTCGCTCTTGCCGCCATCGTGGTCGGCGTCATCTGGCAGTCCATTCCTCTGATGCAGGCGTCGCTTTTCTCATGGTCGGCGAAACCGCGCATCGTGACGCCGCGTGGCGACCTCGCTGAGGACGAGAAATCGACCATAGCGCTGTTCGAGAACGCCAAAGGCAGTGTCGTCTTTATCGCCACCGCCGAGCGTGTCTTCGATCCATTCACCCGCAACGCAATCGAAACACCGAGCGGCACGGGGTCGGGCTTTGTCTGGGATGAGCTCGGCCACGTGGTCACGAACAATCACGTCATCGCCGGCGCCTCGCAGGCGGTTGTGCGGCTGGCCGATGGTCGATCCTATCGCGCGTCCCTGGTGGGAACTGATCCCGCGCACGATCTCGCCGTTGTGTTGATTGGCGTTGGCCTGGATCGTCCGCGACCACTTGCGATCGGCACCAGCCAGGATCTGAAGGTCGGCCAAAAGGTGTTCGCCATCGGCAATCCATTCGGCCTCGATTGGACGCTGACGACCGGCGTCGTCTCTGCGCTGGAGCGCGAGCTGCCGACTGACGATAACTCGGTTATTCGCGGCCTCATTCAAACGGACGCGCCGATCAATCCGGGCAATTCGGGTGGACCACTCATCGACAGCGCCGGGCGCCTGATCGGCGTCAACACGGCGATTTACAGTCCCTCGGGCACCAGTGCCGGCATCGGCTTTGCCGTTCCGGTTGACACTGTGAACCGCGTCGTGCCCCAGCTCATCGCCAAAGGGCGCTATACGCCGCCTTCGCTCGGCGTTGCGATCGATCCGAGCACGGAAGCGCTCCTGACGCGCGCCCGTCTCAAGGGCGTCGCGATCCTGGGGGTAAACAAGGGGTCCTCGGCAGAGCGCGTGGGGCTGCGTGCCGCGCGCTTGACCCGCGACGGCGAGCTTGTGCTTGGCGACCTCATCGTTGGCCTTGATGGCAAAGAGATTGGCTCGGTCGCTGACTTGCGCGCCGCTCTCGACGAGCGCCGGCCCGGCGACACCGTCAAGCTCGGGATCTTGCGCGAAGGACGCCGCGCGGAGGTCGAGATCACCCTTGATGTCGGTACGCTTTAAGCTGGGAAAAACGCAGCGAACCACTGGTCGAGCATCGCTTTCACAGCATCCCGTCGATATGCTGGATTTCTTCGCGCCCGCCGAATTTTAATTTGCCCGCGAGTCTTGATAGGAGGAGTCGATGAAAACGCGCAACGTCGCCATTCTGATTTTTGATGACGTCGAAATTCTCGATTTTGCCGGGCCGTATGAAGTCTTCGCAGTGACGCGCCAGTTCGAGACGCCCCAGCCGTTCAACGTCTACACGGTGGCGGAAAAAGCGGGGCCAATCAGCGCCCGTAACGGCCTGAGTGTCAACGCGGCCTACGCGATTGACGACTGCCCGACGCCTGATGTGATCGTGGTTCCTGGGGGGCGCGGCGCGCGCCAATCGCTCCAAAACGAGAGGATCCTCAGTTGGATTCGCCGCCACGCCGAGACCGCCGAACAGGTCCTGTCGGTTTGCACGGGGTCGCTGCTGCTGGGCAGCGCCGGGGTGCTCGACGAACTCGCGGCCACGACCTATCACACCGCGTTCGACATCCTGCGCCAGGTAGCGCCCAACACCGAGCAGCGCCCCGGTGAACGGTGGGTCGATAACGGCAAGATCGTGACCTCGGCGGGCGTGTCAGCGGGCATCGACGCGGCGTTGCACGTCGTGGGTAAGTTGTTCGGCCCGGAACAGGCCGACGCGACGGCGGAATACATGGAATACGAGCACTGGCAGCTGTCACGCACCCACGATCGCGCGCATGCCACGGACGCGTCGTAGGCGAGTTCGTGGCCAGGGGCTGCCCAGCAGCAGCGACGCCGCAGGACTTACGTTAGGCCTTCCACAGGTAGGCCGCGCCCTGCGGGGAGGCCGACGCCCCTCAGCCATACTCATGGAATTCGAGTGAACTCCTGCAGCTTGGACGCTTCGATCCCGTTCGCCATCATGCTGACCTTGTAGCGATTGGCTATGGCCAGGAGCCGCGCTCGATCACCAGCGACGCAGCGGTCAGCACCTTTTGCATCGGGCCCGGGGACAAGGTCGGCCGGCGTGTCGTCGCCGCATTCGAGGAAAGTGAAAGGGAGCTTGTCTTGCGACCGTGCATCGACCACGCCGTAGTTGATGGGGCGCCCCGGCGGGATCACGACTACAAGGTAGAACCCTTCCCCAATGGCATGAAAAGAGAGGATCGTCGTGTCGTGGCTGTCACCGTCACTGTAGATGTAGAGGTTGCCCTGACGCGCTATTTCGACGGTGAGCTTGTTATCGCCAGATCTCCTCTCGAAGCGTCCCGTCGGAAGATCGGTGGCGCCCTTGCTCAAGTCGAAGATGGGGCTTTGGGAGACGATGCAGCCTGCGAGCGCAAGCATCATTGTGCACAGGAGCACGGCGCGCACGAACGTGGTCAGCATAACGCAAGATCCAATCAAGCCATGTAAACGTCCGGGCACGTGTCGTGATCGGCGCGAAGACTGATCCTCGCAGACTACCAGCACAGGTTTGTGCGCTCTTTTTGTTCGCCGCTTCGGAGGACCGGATGCGGCGAATCTAGACGAATTCTGGCCGATCCGCCGAAGATGGTGCCTGACACATCAATGTGGGTGGGCAAAGTCAATGACCCTCAAGAACGGCGAAACCTGATCGCCGATCTCCGGAGGCGGATACCTCTCTGGACTTCTACTCGAATTGAATGAGCGTGGTTTCAGGGCTCCGAACCATCGATGCAACGGAGCCGAGACTGGCAGGACACTATCGAACACAAGAACCTTTGCTGCACTGCATGAGTTAAGAAGTGGCACTTTTTCTCCGTAGTGCACAGCTCGCCCGCATTTCCGTTTTTGGGGGTAAACCAGACGTGCTGAACCAATGAGCACGACGGGATAAGATGACCCGAAGCGGCAGTCCCCAGCCAAAAAAGAGGAGCGCTAACCTCGTTGCGGATAGATTGCGGAAACTGTCACCAAGGTCATGGTCGTGAACCGGAACGGAGCCTGAGACGACTAAGCTTTCAGGGAAATGGCGGTGCGTACCGCTTGTCCGGGAAGAGTCTCAGCCAAGACCATGACCGCGCTAGCGGTGTGGATCGTCATTCCCCGACAATGGCGCAAAACACGAAGTGCGTGATGGATGCGGTTCCCATGTCTCCTTCGTCTAATGCCTCCAGCAAGCGTTCGCCTGAACATCATTTTGAACGTTTGGCAACCGCGTCTTGGCTGACCACGGCATTGCCGGTTTCTCCGAGCGGCGCGGTCAGGCTCAGTCCGCAAAGCTCAAGGCGATGGTGGCAGGCCGCGACATTGCATTCGCCGAACTCAAGGCATTACGCTGAACTGGTCGCCGTGCGCACATAGTGCCGCATCACCCGTTGGGAGCACGAGCATGTACTCGAGGCGGCACAGCGTCAGATGCGAACCCGCAGGCCATGCGCCAGCGCCGCGAAACGGCTGAGCATCCCTTCGGCACGATGAAGGGGCGCATGGGCGCAACGCACTTCCTGACGAAGACGCTGCCGAAAGTGGCCGCCGAGGTGACGATATGTGCGCTCGCCTACAATCTGACGCGAGTCATGAGCATCGTCGGCAGCATGCCGCTGATCGCGGTCATCGAGGCCTGACCCTACATGTCCTCTGCGGCCATCTCTCGCTCGCAACCCCCATTCGCCAGTTATCGCACGACCAAGATCCGAGGCAGACTGCGATTTCAGGTCTAGCCTGGTGTGGCGCCTGTTGCTCCATCAAGAAGGAAAGGCAAGGCTGCGGCGTAGAAGGCCTCAGGCTCCTCGAGTTGGGGCGTGTGACCCGAGTTTTCCAGCACCACCAACTGCGCGTTGGGCATGCGTTCGCACATTAAGGCCCCATGCTCTGGGGTACGCACGCGGTCGTGCCGACCCTGGACGATGAGCGTCGGGACGTGGATCTCGCCGAGCCGCTCCAGGGTTCTCAGCGTGGCATTCGAGTGCGCAGCTGTGACGGCGGCCACCTTGGCGGCAGAGCGCGCAATGCGCTGGTAGCGGGCGACCTCGTCGGGCGGCGGTGGGTCGCGAAAGAACCCTTTGATCATTGGCTCGACGGCGGCGTCGTTCCAATCGCCCGCGGCGATGGCGTCGGCGCGGGCCAGCGCGGTCGCCGGATCGGCCGTGAAGGCACCGGTCGACACCAGCAGCAGGCGGGACGCCCGCGTTGGATGGCGCAGCACCAGATGCTGCGCCACCACGCCGCCCATGGAGCCGCCTACAAGCACGATGCGGCCGAGGCCCATGCGCTCGCACAGCGCATCGACGGTATCGGCCAGGGCCTCCATGTCGTAAGGGCCAGGCTCTGACGCCGATTGCCCGAATCCCGGCAGGTCCATGGCCAGTGCGTGCACACCGCGCTCTGTCACGCGATCGAGAGTGGGCGTCCAGTAGGCCGAGGACTGGCAATAGCCGTGGATACAGACGACCGCCGGCCCTTGGCCGGGGCGCTCGATGATGTGCATCGCCAGTCTCCCGCGCGGTTGCCTTCGCCTCAGCCTGCCTTCTTGAGCTCCTGCGCCTTCTTGGCAGACGCCTGCAGGGCCTCGAGCGGCTTCACCTTGCGCAGCAGCGTGTTCTGGATCTGCTGCTGGGTAAAGCGGTCCCACTCGTTGTACCAGGGCGCCTTGATGTTATCGCGCGCCTTGGCGGTGGCGTACTGATGGCCGCGGATGTCGGGATCGTAGCCGGCGGCTTTCTGGGCAGCGATGATGTCGGGATCGGTGTCCATGGACTTGAAGGCATAGCCAACGCCGTACTTCAGATACCAATCCTTGGCCGTGTAGTATTTGCCTTCCGCGTCCTTGCCGCCCATGTAGTAGATCACACGCCAAGCCTCGTTCTTCATCTTGGTCTTGGAGCTGATGCAGTAGAGGCGTGACCAGCCCATCGGCCCCTTGCCGACATCGGCAAGGCCGGGGAATTTCGTCATCTTGATGTCGCCCGCCCGCTTGCTGTGCTGCGGGTTGTTGGCGCGCGGCATGACGTTGCCGACGTTGGAGGTGAACACGCCCTGGCCGCTCAGGAACACATCACGGGCTTGCGTCTCGTCGAGCTCAAGCCCCGTGGGATCCAGTATCTCCGAGCCGTGCATGGCCTCGACCATCCACTCGAGCACCCCGAGCGCCGTCTTGTCCTCGTTCGGGTAGACGGGATCGAGCGCCTCATTGAACATCTTGCCGCCGGAGGCAAGCACCATCGACCAGAATTCAGACAGGCCGTCGACGTTGGTCTTGAAGCCCTTGAGGATCGGATATTTGGCGATGCCCGCCTTCTTTACCTCGAGCGCTGCAGCCTTCAATTCGTCGAGGGTCACCGGCGCCTTGGCTACGTTGGCCTTCTGCAGGGCCTTTTGATCGTACATGTAGACGTAAATATCACCGTAATATGGTGTGCCGTACTGCTTGCCCTTGTAGGACATGGCATCGAGGTTGAAGGCGAAGATGTCCTTGTTCAGCTCGTCGAGATTGGGCATGCCGTCGATCGGCTGCACCCAGCCGGCCTCGACCCAGGCGCCGAGGTTAGTATCGCGGACGTAGAAGCAGTCCGGATCGTTGTTGGCATTGATGAGCGCCACCATCTTCTCGTTGTAGAGCTGTAGGTCCAGCGGCATGTATTTAACCGCGAGATCCTTGTTCTGCTCCATGAAGCGCTTGACGTTGGCCTCGACGACCTGCGGCTCGAACGCCCAGCCGGCAAAGCTCACCGTCTTCTGCTGCGCTTGGGCGCGGCCCAGGATCGCCGGGCCGGCAACGCTGACGGCAAGGCTTGCAGACGCCGCGGACTGTAGCAGCTGGCGGCGGGTCACTTGCAGTGAACGTGAACGCGATTGCATGGGCATTCTCCCTGTCACTCTGCTTGCATCATGCGGACCGTGCGTCCGCTCATCCCTTCACGGCACCACTGGTCAATCCCTGGACAATCAGCTTCTGAAACATGAAAGCCAGGAGCAAAGGCGGCAGCACCGCGAGCACGCCGCTGGCCGCCATCAGCGTGCGCTCGGTCGTCACGTCGGTGGCGAAGCCGGCGACGACGACGGGCAAGGTCTTGGAGTTGATCGAACTCGTCAGGATGACGGCGAACAAGTAGTCGTTCCACGCCGTCATGAACGCGAACATGGCGGCCGCCGCCAGTCCCGGAGCGGCCACCGGCAACAGCACCTTCAGCACCATCCAGCCCCACGTGCAGCCGTCTACCAGCGCTGCCTCCTCCAGCTCGCGCGGGATGCTCTCGAAGTAGCTTTTGAGGAGCCAGATCGTGAACGGCAGTGTGAACGTCAGGTATGTGATGATGAGCGCTCCGAGGTTGTCGAGCAGGCCATAAGTCTTGATGGTGAGATACAGCGGCACAATCAGGGCGATGCCCGGCACCATGCGTGAGCCGACATAGAGCATCAGTAGGTGCGCCTTACCCGGGAACCTGACACGTGCGAGCCCGTAGCCTGCGAGCGTCCCCAGCACCACGTTGAGGAGTGCTGTGCCCGCGGCCGCTATCATGGAGTTTGCCATGCTGGGCAGGGTCTGCTCGGCGGCGCGGCTGCCGACGACGGCCCGCGTGCCGGACGGATTGAAGAAGGACAGATAGTTGTCGAGGGTCGGAGCGTTCGGCAGCCATTGCGGAGGCACCGTCAGGGCGTCGCGCTCGTGCATAAAGCTCGTGAGGACGAGCCACGCGAAGGGCGCCAGCACATAGAGTGCCACCAGCATGCCGCCGAGCGTCAAGAGTGCGGTGCGCCGGCGCTTGCGCCACATCTGCCCACCCGAGACTGGTGCTGCCAACGTCATGCCTCGAAGTCCCCCACGCGGTAGAGGACACGGAAGTAGATCAGCGCCAGGACGAACGTGATCAGGCTGATGGAGTAGGCATAGGCATTGCCCATGCCGAAATCCAGATTGTCAAAAGTGATGAGAAAGGTCTTCCAGGAGAGAGTCGTAGTGGCTGTTCCGGGCCCTCCCGCGGTCAGCACGTAGATGACATCGAAGGCGCGAATGGCCGACATCGTCTGCAGGATGAGAACGATCAGCAGCGGTTGTGCAAGCCACGGCATGGTAATGTGCCGGAAGTGCTGCAAAAGGCTGCCGCCGTCGACGCGTGCGGCATCGTAGAGCTCGGAAGGTATGCGCTGCAATGCCGCCAGCAACAGGATGACCGCCAGCGGCACCAGGTTCCACACGTCCGCCCAGACCAGCGCCAGCAGCGCCGAGGTCGGGTCCGAAAGCCAGCCGCGATACTCCTTCAGCACGCCGAGGCTGACCAGCAGGCCGTTGAGCGCGCCGACCTTTGAATCGTAGATCCACTGCCACATCAGCCCGTTGACCACGGGCGGGATGGCCCAGGGCAGCAGGATCAATGTGCGCACCAGGCCACGGCCGGGAAACGACTGGTTGAGCAGCAACGCGATCAGCATGCCGAGCGTGACCACCAGGGCAACCACCAGGGCGGTGAACAGCATGGTGATCCAGAACGCGGACCAGAATTCCTCCGACTCCAGGATCGCCAGATAGTTGCCGAGCCCCACGAACTCGAACACGCGGGGTCGCTTGAGGTTGTGCTTGTGCAGGCTGGTCCAGGCCGACTGCACGATCGGATACCCGACCAGGACGACGATGGCTATAAGGCACGGCGTGTTGAGAAGTAGCGCAAAGGAGGGATTTTCGTAGCCAATACGGCCACCACCCCAGCCCTGAGCCCTGAACCGTGCAGCCATCGCTCATTCCCAGTGTGATGAGTCGCGACGCCGTATGCTGTGAGCTTGACTGCGCATGCCCGGCCTCGCAATCGGAATCATTGCCTGTCTTTCCAGCGCACGTTCCAGCGTTGGCCTGCCTTTCGATCGGTTTTGCGCATCATCCTTTCGTCCCCGGCAAGCGCAGACGCGAAAAATCGGCCGGCACCGCGCTGCCGAGGGCTTCATGTATTTCATGCGCGGCAGCAAGCATAGCGCTTGCGACCTTGCGTTCGCGCTCGGCCATGATCGACATCAGAGATGCGCAATTGAAGATGAGAAATGGCTGGCCTTCGCGATCGAAGATCGGCAGCGCCAGTGCCATCAGGCCTTCCGTGAACTCACCACGATTGCGCGCGTAGCCGCGCCGGCGCGTGGCGGCTATCTCGCGTCTTAGCGTCTCGCGGTCCAGCGGCGAGCGGTCGGTGTAGCGCTTAGGCACCCAATCACACAGCCAGCGCTCGATCTCGGCGGTGCTACGCCAGGCGAGATTGGCGCGCATCTGGGCGGCGGCATCGCGTGGTGCACGAAAGCCAACGGGAAAGGAGACCTCAACAATGTGCGGCGTGGTGAACTTGTCGATGATCAGGAAGGAGCCATCGACAAGAGGTTGTGACAGGACAACCGGGATGCCGACTTCGCGCGCAAGGCGGTCGAGAACCGGGCGAACCAGACTGAGCTGATTGGTCGTGGTCAGGATGGAGGAAGTATCCCTCAGGATGCCAGTTTGCAGACGATAGGTCTTGAGCTGGTCGTCGTAAGCAAGCCAACCCTGCGCAACTAGGGTTTTGAGAATCGCGTGACAGTGACTGCGCGTTATCTCTGTTGTCTTGGAGATGACCGGCAATGCTAACCCGGTAGGGCTGGCGTTGACTAAGGCGATGATGCGGATGGCCTTCTCGAGCGCCGGCACGAACCCGAGCGAGACCGTCGGCGCCAGCGTGTGGGAGGCGGTTGCTTCGCGTAGGAGCCAGCGCGCGCCGTCCTGCTGCAGCACCGTGCTCGCGGGATCCTTGGGGCGGCGGCCGTTCGCTGCCACGGCGCTCGAACTCGGCGGTCGCCGCCGTATCTTGACGCACGATCTTGCGAACTACACTTGTGTTGCGACGCACTTGACAGCCTGTGTCTCGATGATCGTTAATGACTGTATAGGGGATACTATCCTGTATACAGGATATGTTACGCCGCTGCCGCCAGTGATGGCAATGGTCAGAGCGCCATTGGAGCGCGCTGCGGTCGAGGAGCGAGCGACATGAAACAAATCATCGGCAAAAATCCCGAAGTACCGATCTCGCCGGCCGTGCACTGCGGGCCGTTCCTTTTTCTCTCGGGGCAGGTGCCGACCGAGTCAGACGGCAGCATTCCCGAGGGCATCAAGGCGCAGACAGATCTGGTTCTGCGCAAGCTGGAAGCGGTCGCCAAGGAGGCAGGCTTCAGCTTGGGAGACTTCGTCAAGTGCACGGTCTTCCTACGGAATCTCAAGGACTTCGATGACATGAATTCGGTCTATCGGAAATTCTTCCCGGCAGACCCGCCGGCACGGTCGTGCGTGCGTGCGGAAGTCGCCGTTGCGGCCGATATAGAGATCGAAGCGATTGCAATGAAGGGCTGACGATTTGCAATCCGAGGCGGTGCGTTGCGTCCAACCGTTCGAGCCAGACTTATGTACGAGCAAGTCCGTGACTTCTACCTCAGCAAGGGCTTTGGCGGTCGTGTAGGGTTCGGAACGACGCCAGCAATAATCGTCATCGATATGGCCAAGGCTTGGCTCGATGAGGCCTCGCCGCTTGGCTCGCGCAACGTTCAAGGTGTAATGCAGCACATTCTTCGCCTCCTGGAAGTGGGGCGTAAGGGCGAAGTACCAATTTTCTTCACGACCATGGCGTTTGATGCGCGCGGCGTTGAAGCCTCCGGCCCAATCGGGCGCAAGCTTCTGCACAGCTCGGACGGTCATTCGCTGGATCGTGGCACGGGCTCCATCGAGCTCGATCCTCGCCTCCAGCGCCGTGCTGAGGAGGTGTTGATCGAAAAGCAGCGCGCCTCTGCATTCTGGGGCACGCCTCTGGGTGCCTACCTGATCGGCAGGAAGATCGATACGCTGATCATCACTGGCTGCAGCACCAGCGGATGCATCCGAGCGACGGCCGAGGCGGCGCATAACGAGAACTATCACACGATTGTCGTGCGCGATGCCGTCGGCGACCGGCATCCGCTCGCTCACGAGTGCAATCTCACGGATATTGATTTGCGCTACGGCGATGTCGTCGCGGCCGACGACGTCATAGCTTATCTGCGCGCGCGAAATTCAGCCTGATCTGAGGGAGCTTGTCATGACCATCTCGCGGCGTCAGTTCGGTGAATATATGGGCTCGGGCTTGGCGGGCATCGTTGCCGCTCATTTGCCGGGTGGACAAGCCTACGCGCAGGGCACCGGGCGGGTTACGCATGCGATCTCCGCCGGCGATATCAGCGGCCTCGATCCGACGCTGGCGTGGGTGTCGTCGGAGGCGCCGATCGTGACGGTGGTCCAGCAGAGCCTGGTAGCGTATCCGCCCGGCACCGTGTCGCCTGACTTCCAACCTTCGCTAGCCGAGAAGTGGACAGTGTCGCCCGATGGGAAGCTTTACGAGTTCGCGCTACGCAAGGGCGTGAAGTGGCATGAGGGCATTGGCGAGTTCACGGCCGATGATGTGAAGTTCTCGCTCGACCGCTATCTCGATGCCTCCGTGTCTCCATGGTCGAAGGCCTATGCCAACGTGGATGCCGTCAGCATCGTCGACAAGTACACCGTCCGCATTGCGCTTAAGAATGCCGACCCGTTCTTCCTGTCCAGTGTTGCCGGCGATACCGAATCAATTGGGCTGCTTGTGTCCAAGACGGCGTTCGAACAGCGCGGCGCCGACAAGATGCGTCTGCACCCGATCGGCACCGGACCGTTCCGCTTCAAGGAGTACGTTCCGCGCGACCGAGTGGTTCTGGTCCGCTTCGACGAGTACTGGGAGGGCAAACCGGCGCTCGACGAGCTTGTCATCCGCTTTATGCCAAGCTCGGCCAGTCGCGAGTTGGCGATGCGCACCAACGAGATCGACAGCATGCGTGGGGCACTGGACGCGCAGCTTCTCGATCGCCTGGAAAAGCAGGGGTTCGTCATCGACAAGAAGGGACCGGAGACGGTTTGGTACCTCCATATCAACACGAGCATGGCACCACTCAACGACGTTCGCGTGCGCAAGGCCATCGCGCACGCGATCAATCCCACAGATCTAAGAACATTTCTCGGCCCCGTCTCGACTATCTCCGATGTCCTCATTCCGCCCGGCTACTTCGGTGCGGCCAAGGCGAGCGAGCTGCCGGCCGAGGGGGTTTGGGGCTACAACCCAGATCTCGCTAAGAAACTCCTGGCCGAGGCCGGGCACAGCTCTGACATCAAGCTGAGCATGATCATCACGCAGCGTGACGACTACCGGCAGATGATGGTCCTGATGCAGGAGCATCTGAAGCGGGTCGGAATCACGCTTGAGCTGAACATGGTCGACCACGCGTTCTATCACGCAAACATCGTGAAGTACGTCAATCCACTCGTTCTGCACGGCGACTTGTCATTCCCGAACGCGGAGATCTTCCTCAATCGCTTCTTCCGCAGCGATGCAATCCGCAACTTCAGCCGTACGCAGGATGCGGAGCTGGACAAATTTTTGGACCGGATTGCCGCAACGACCACATTGGAGGAGCGACGCAAGCTGCTGGTCGAGGCGCAGCAGAAGGTAGTGCCGCAGTATCGGGTCATCCCGACCACCTACACGTATCAGCCGCTGGTGCGTAACAAGAATGTCGATCTCGGCTACGAACTCAAGAGTTCGCTGTCGCTCGAGTACCGTTACGGCTGGAAGTCGCGCAAGACGGCGTGACGATCGAGGCATTGGCAAATGAATCGGGCCCTGTGGCCGTTTCTTGCCTCTCGTGTGATCAGGACCCTGATCACGATGTGGCTGGGCGTGACCCTGATCTTCTTCGCGATCAGGGTCGTGCCCGGAGACCCTGCCGAAGCCGTACTCGGCCATCAAAGCACACTTGAAGGCTTGGCCACCTTGCGGCGGCAGATGGGTCTCGATCAATCGCTCTGGGTTCAATATGTCCAGATGCTGGGCAAGCTGGTGCAAGGCGATCTGGGGCTCTCACTGGTCGTGGGCCAGCCGATCTCGCAGATGATATTGCAGGTCGCGCCGTTCACGGCGCTCGTCGTGGTTGGCGCCTTGCTGATCGGGGTCGGCATCGGGATTCCGCTCGGGATCTCTGCCGCCACCGCGCGCAACTCGCCGATCGACTACGCGGCCCGCCTGCTGTCTCTCACCGGCCTGGTCATTCCCGGCTTCGTCATTGGCATTCTGCTGATGCTTCCCTTCTCGGTGTGGCTGGGCTGGTTTCCGGTCGTGGGCGGCGGCGAGCGTGGTGACTGGGGGAGCCTCTTGCGTTTCGCCGTTCTGCCCTCGGCCGCCGGCGGGCTGGGAATGGCCGCCTACCTCACGCGATTGACGCGCTCGGTGGTGTTGGAGCTGCTGCGCGAGGACTACGTGCGGACGGCGCGCGCGAAAGGATTGAGCGAACGGTGGATCCTCTACAAGCATGTCCTGCGCAACGCCCTCATTCCCATTGTCACGTTCATCGGCTTCTACGCCATCATCATGATCGGTGACTCGATCGCCATCGAGATCGTGTTCTCGCGGCCTGGCTTCGGCCGCCTCATCCTCGGCGGTCTGGCGCAGCGCGACTACGTTCTGCTCCAGTCGGTGCTCTTGACCTACGTGCTGCTCGCCGTGCTCATAAACTTCGTGGTGGACATCCTCTACACGTGGATCGATCCGCGCGTGCGCATGGCGGAATTCTGATGATGCTGAGCATTGGCATCACCGCGCCGCGTCGGCTGCTCGTGTGGTCGCAGGCTGTTCGCACGACCTTCGACAATCCCCTGTCGATCGCCGGCGGCATAGGTTGCCTTATGCTGATCGTCATGGCCATCCTGGGACCCCTGCTGGCCCCACATGATCCGCTCGACCAGAGCATGCTCTCACGCTTTGCTCCTTCCTCGGCGGCTCACTGGCTCGGGACCGACGAGTTCGGCCGGGACGTGTTCTCCCGGCTGCTCTATGCCGCCCGCGCGTCCGTCGGCATATCGCTCATGTCGGTATTTCTGGGTCTGGCCATCGGCACGTTGCTCGGGCTTATTGCAGGCTATCGCGGCGGGTGGGTCGATGTTGCGCTGACCGAGTTCAGCAACCTGCTCCTGGCATTTCCGACGATCGTACTCGGCATCCTGGTGCTGGTAGCGCTCGGCTCGGGCGTGTTCAATGTCGTGATTGCGCTGACGATCGCATTTGCCCCGCGCTTCATCCGGCTGGTGCGCGCCGAAGTGTTGACGATCAAGGAAAAGAATTTCATCGAGGCCGCGCGCGCTGCCGGCGCCTCGGATTTGCGGATCATGTTCCGCTACATATTGCCCAACGTCATTGGCACGGCGGTTGTCAGCGCTGCCCTTTGGACGGCGACAGCGTTGCGTGCGGAGGCGACCCTGAGCTTTCTCGGCCTCGGGGTCCAGCTTCCCTATCCGAGCTGGGGCAACATGACGTCGGAAGCCATTCTCTATATTTTCGGAAATGCCACGCTGGTGCTCTGGCCGTGCCTGGCCATCGTCTTCGCCGTGGTCTCGTTCAATCTCGTCGGTGATGCTCTGCGAGACTATCTCGATCCGCGTTTGACGGACCGCTGAGCCGACGACCACCCTACAGCCTCACAATCCGGAGCCCAAACATGGCAAGAGCCGATCAAGGTGCTGAAGCGCGCGTCCTGGCGGAGCTCGCCAAGATCGACGTGGTGGCGATCTGTGCGGACCTCATCAAGGTTCAGTCGCACCGCGAGCATCCGGGTCACGAAACGCCCTGCGCGCAACATATCAAGGCTTTGTTAGAGCGGGATGGAATCGAGGCGCATCTGCAGAAGGTGCGCGACGACCGCTGCAACGTCGTCGCCACGCTCAAGGGCAGCGGCAGCGGACCGGTGCTCATGTATAACGGACACACTGACACTGTCCCGCCCGGGGAAATGCCGGATGCGTTCTCGCCGCGCGTCATCGACGGCAAGCTCACCGGCCGCGGCTCGGTCGACATGAAGGGTGGAATTGCCGGCCAACTCGCGGCCATGATCGCGTTGAAGCGGGCAGGGATCAGGCTCAAGGGCGATCTCGTCTTCACCGGCGTGATCGCGGAGGAGGACTCCACCAGCCTCGGCTCGCTGCACGTCATCGCGCACGGCCCAAAGCCGGATATGGTGGTCGTTTCCGAGCCAACGGCCATGGCGACCGTAACTGCCCACAAGGGATTCGATTATTACCGTATCGACATTGAGGGACGGGCTTGCCACTCCAGCAAGCCGTATGCCGGCATCAGCGCGATCTACAAGGCGGCGCGCATCGTCAATACGATCGAGAAGGACTTCATCGCTCGATCCTGCGTCCGCACGCATCCCCTGCTGGGCCCGGCGTCGTTTAACGTGGCGGCCGTGCTCGGTTACTCAAACAGCGAAGCCGTCACGGCGCTGCGTCGCGCTCCCGGTGATAAGCCGGCGGGTGCCGTCGTGCCCGACATCTGCACAATCTACATGGACCGGCGGCGGATCCCCGGCGAACGCCTGGAGGACGTGATGGCAGACTTCGATCGGCTGCTGCTGGATCCGTTGCGCGAGGCCGACCCCGACCTCAAGGCCCACGCCGGGTTCACTCCGGCCTGTCCCGAACTCCCCTCGCACCCCCCGCTCGATACCTCGCCCGAGCACCCGCTGGTCAGCGAATGCGTGCGCATCTCCTCGGAAGTGACGGGCCTGGAGGCGAAGGCGAAGGGCGTGCCGTTTTGGAGCGATGCCGCTCTGTTCAACGATCACGCCAAGATCCCGGCCATTGTGTTCGGGCCCGGTGACGTTGCGGTCGCGCACTCCAACCACGAGTTCGTTCCGGTGGACGACCTGATAAAGTGCGCAAGAGTTTTTGCGCGACTTGGAAACGCATTGCTTGAAGGCCAGCCGGCCTAGAAGATCGATAGCCAGGAGCGCCCCGCTTGTTGGACGTCCGCAACTTACGTGTGAGCTTTCCGCACAAAGGCGCGCGCGCTGTTGTAGTGGATGGGGTCAGCTTCTCGATCGGCGATGGTGAAGTCCTGGGCATCGTCGGGGAATCAGGCAGCGGCAAATCCGTAACGGCGCTCTCAATTCTGCGCCTCATTCAACCCCCTGGCGAAATCGAAGCCGGCGAGATCGTGTTCGAGGGCCGTAATTTGCTCTTAGAGCCGCTCGACGCGATGCGTCAGGTTCGCGGCAAGCGGATTTCCATGATTTTTCAAGAACCGATGACATCGCTTAATCCAGTGTTCACCATAGGCAACCAGATCGCCGAGACGGTACGGCTGTACGAGGGGCTGTCGACGCGCCAGGCCCGCACGCTGGCCGTCGATCTTCTCAAGCGCGTCGGCATCCCGGCGGCCGAAGACCGTGTCGACGAGTTTCCCCATCAGCTGTCGGGCGGCATGCGCCAGCGTGTCATGATCGCGATGGCGATAGCGAGTCGGCCAAGAATACTGATTGCCGACGAGCCGACGACGGCGCTGGACGTCACCATTCAGGCGCAAATTCTCGACCTTTTGGATCAGCTGCGCCAGGAGTTCGGCATGGCTATGATCCTGATCACTCACGACATGGGCGTGATCGCCAGAACCGCCGAGCGGGTGCTGGTCATGTACGCTGGCCGTGTCGCTGAGGAAGGGCCGGTGAAGTCGGTGTTCAAGTCGGCGGGTCATCCCTATACGGCGGGCCTGCTCGAGAGCATTCCGCGTCTCGGCAACGCTGGCGCCGACCTGCACGCAATCCCCGGAATGGTGCCGAGCGCGAGCATGTTGCCCTCTGGTTGCAGATTCCGCCCGCGTTGCGCCAGCGCCCAGCCAATCTGCGATAGTACCGTCCCCCCGGCCATCAATATCGGCAACGGTCATAGCGCGGCTTGCCTGGTTCACACTGGATTTGAGCTGTCGGAGACAGGCCGGACGCCTGAGGCGCGCGGTCCGGCAGAACCTGCACCATGACGGAACGGACAGCCGAACCGGGTGGCGCCAGCGAGGCTTTCCTGGAGGCGCGCGGGCTGGCCAAGCATTTTAGGGGCGGCCGGGCGCTGCTGCGGCGTGCTGCTCCACCGGTGCGGGCCGTCGACGGAGTCAGCTTCTCGATACGGCGCGGCGAGACGCTGGCCCTGGTTGGGGAGTCGGGGTCCGGCAAGTCCACCACCGGCCGTCTGCTTATACGCCTGCTCGAGCCGAGTCGCGGCGATGTGACCTTCCGGGGCCAGAGTATCTACAAGGCAACGCCGCAGGCCATGCGTGTGCTGCGCCAACGCCTCCAGATCATCTTCCAGGATCCGTATTCCTCGCTCAATCCGCGCATGACGGTGGAGCAGATCATCGGAGATCCCCTGGCGATCCACGGCATTGCTACCAGAGCCGAGCGGCGGGACCGTGTGCGCGAGGTTCTGAGCGCCGTGGAACTCGCCGACGAGCACGCCGAGCGTTATCCGCACGAGTTCTCGGGCGGGCAGCGGCAGAGGATCGGGATCGCGCGGGCCCTTGTGCTTGGGCCGGAGTTCATCGTCTGCGACGAGCCCATCTCGGCCCTCGACGTGTCTATCCAGGCCCAAATTATCAACCTGCTGCGGCGGCTACAGCGCGAGCGCACGCTCTCCTATCTCTTCATCTCACACAACCTCAGCGTGGTCCGTCACATCGCCGACCGCGTCGCAGTGATGTACCTCGGCCGCATCATGGAAATTGCCGACACTGCCGCCTTGTTTGGAAACCCATTGCACCCGTACACGCTCGCCCTGCTGTCGGCCGTGCTCGAGCCAGACCCGGAGATCCGCAAGCCGAGGCTGCCGATGCATGGCGAGCCGCCAAGCCCGCGCGACCCGCCCTCCGGATGCCGATTTCGCATGCAGTGCCCGATGGCGCAGGCCGTATGCACGGAACTGGAGCCAGCGTTAGTGGCGAGCGCTGCGCAGCCCGGACACCAAGTTGCCTGCCATTTCGCTCACGGTTGATGAGCCAGCGCTCCGGGGTGGCATGCCCCCAGCGATTTCAGGTCTTGGCACAAATTGCCCGTTCTTGGCTTCGCGCAACTTAGTCGGCTTTCCGATGCGGATCGGACGTGGGGCTACGTCACCCGAACGGGAAAATTTGACCCTGAACGTCCGTGGCGACGGTAGCTTTATGGCGCCGCACCAAGTGCGGCCATGCGGGTTGGGGTCATCTGCCGCTGATCCGCGCGATGTAGCGCGCGACCGACGCCGCGACCACCTGCTTGCCGTTGGCGTCGATCTGCCCCCGGCCGGAAAACGAGCCGTACACCGCGTCGAATGCGAAGGGCTCCAGGATCTTCGCCATACTTTGAACCTTGGCGGCGGAGAGCGGGATCAGGTTCGGGTAGGACCACATGAAGCTAACGTGTCCGCTCGGGACCACCTGCAGGATGTCGCCCGAGAGCAGGACGCCGAGACCTTTGCTCCAGTCTGCCCAGTGCAGGACGGTGCCGCCAGCGAAGTGTCCTCCCAGTCGGATCAGGGTGAGGCGCGATCCAATTGCCTTTGTGTTCCCCTCCCAGAACTGCACCGCGGCGTCCGCCCGCATCACCCACTCGCGATCCGCGGCGTGCAGGTAGATCGGTACTCCTCCGAGCGCGCGGCTCCACTCCACCATCGTGGTGTAGTAGTGCGGGTGGGAGATCGCGATCGCTGCGACGCCACCCAGACCCTTCAGCACATCGACTGTGGCGTCGTCGATCAGCGCCAGGCACTCCCACAGCACGTTGCCTGCTGGCGTGTGTGCAAGGATCGCGCGCTGCCCGATGCCGAATGCTGGGGTGGTCTCGATCGTAGTAAGCCCAGCCGCGAGGCGGCGGAACTTGTTGCAGTGCGCCTTCCGTAGCCCCTCCAAAGTGGTCCAGGACTGGCCGGAAGCCGGGACGAACTGCCGCTCGTCGGTACAGATCGGACACGCATCGGGCGGAGCCTCGGACGGCGGATACTGCGTACCGCAGGCCGAGCAGATGAATGAGGCCATGATTGCACCGTGGTCACGTACAGTCGCTGCACCAAGTCAGTCGAAGGTACGGCGACGAGGTCGCTGGTCTCGGCTGACGCACCCACCATACCAGCCGCGACTCCAGGAAAAAAATACATAAGGGGCGCATTCGAAGTTTGCTCGGCAAAGGTCGTTCTCGGCGGCCGCCACAGAGTTGCGCATCAGCCAGCCCGCGGTCTCAAAACATATCGCCGAGTTGGAGCACGCCTTGGGCGTGAAACTGTGGAGCGGGCACGGCAAGGTGCACTCACAAGTGCCGGTGATTTCGTCGCGAACTACGTCCTTCGGGCCGAAACCCTCCTGGTGCAGGCAGATCTCGGCGCGGCCCAATTCTGCAAAAGCGGCTCGGGTTTGGTTGCGGTCGTGGGGTCCTCGCTCACCGGCACGTACCTGTTGCCCGGGATCATCGCCGAATTCCAACATTCCCATCCAGGAGTCCGCGTCACCTTGCAGCTGGGAACGGCCGAGCAGGCGATCGAATTGCTACGGTCGCATCGCGCTGAGCTGGGTTTCGTAGCCGGGGCCGTCGCGGCACCTGAGATCGAGACTGAACCCAGAGTACGAAGTCGTCATCGTCGGCAAACCAGCACACGTACCGCGGCGGCCATTGCGTGAAACGCTTGAGAAATTGACCTGGATTTCGCGCGAGGAGGGTGCGGCGACGCGTGTCTCATCCGACGCAGGATTGGTGCGGCTAGGCATTGTTCCCGGCCGCCGGCTTGAGCTGCCGTCCTGTTTGTTGGGGTGAACTCGCCGTACCATTCTCGACGCGCAGTCGGTGAATTCTGACCCTGGGTGTGTAAAAAGAACCAAACGGCCGTTCTCGCCTGCTCGGCGACTGACTGTGTGACTGGGCTTGGCGGCTAAGGGGTGATACCCATACTGACTTGCATTGCTGGCCTGTTGGGCAGAAATTTGCTGTCGGGGCTTCGCGTGCCGCGCATCAAAGAAGCCGCTTCTTGCCCGTGCTCGCCGTTGGCCTAAGCATGAGAGGAATCAGCGCATGCCCGTTCAATTCCGGCCGCTACAAGGGAGTTTTGGCGCTGAAGTGATCGGCGTTGCGCCAAACTTGGAGCTTGACGAGCCAACGTTCAGGCAGGTCGAAGCCGCATGGTACAAGTTTTCGATTTTGTTGTTCCGTGGCTTGACGATGACTCCGGAGCAGCAGATTGCCTTCACTCGGCGCCTCGGCTCGCTGCACTATATGCTACCGCCCAACATCACGCTGCCGGAGCATCCGGAAGTTTTTGTCGTTTCGAACGCCACCAAGGACGGCAAGCCCCTGGGACTCAAGCGTGCCGGCGAGGGCTTCCACTCCGACGGCGAGGACAAGCAGATCCCCAATGCGGGATCGTTCCTCTACGCCATCACCGTGCCGCCCGAACGCGGCGATACGCTTTTTGTCGACATGTATGGCGCCTACGACGCCCTGCCCGACAACATCAAGTGCAAGCTCGAAGGCCGGCGCGCCCGCTTCAGCCGTATCGATATGCACCACATCCACTATCCGTTGCTGCCGGCGCTTACCGAGCAACAGAAACTGGATCGGCCGGATGTCCACCATCCGATCTTTCGCTCTCATCCGAGGACGGGTCGCACGGCGCTCTATGCCGGACGCTGGGCGTGCGACATCGAGGGCCTGCCCTTCGACGAAGGCCGGGCACTCATCAAGTGGCTGCAGGAGTTCGCGCAACAGCCTCGCTTTATCTACACGCAGCGCTGGAAAGTCGGCGACGCGCTCCTTTGGGACAATCGCTGCACGCAGCACCGTGCAACAGGCTTCGACGACGAGAAGTATACTCGCACGATGTACCGAACGACGTTGGAGGGTGAAGCTCCAATTCTGGCGCGCGCTTCGGACAAAAGGTCCGTAGCGTGATCGTCTCATCCAAAATTGCCCGAGGCGCCTGAGATGTTTGTGCTGAACGATCTGCCGCCGCAGATTCCGAGGGAATTGCTCGAGCTTCTAGTGAAGGCCGAGCCGGCCACTATCGGCCATTTCCTGGATTTCGGCTTTTTGTGATCCGGAGTTGCGCGCCCTCCTGCCCGATAGGCGCATTGCCGGCACGGCCGTAACCTGCCGCTTCGCAGGGATCGACGGCTCTATCATGCACTATGCTCTGGGGCAGCTTAGACCCGGTGACGTGCTCGTGGTTGACCGAGCCGGTGACCGCCGCCATGCCGCCTGTGGCGGCGGCGTATGCTTCGCCGCCCAGGCGGCCGGCGCGTTAGGCATCGTCATCGACGGGCCGGCCACGGACATCGGAGAAATACGGCAGTATGGTCTGCCGGTGTGGGCGCGGGGGCTTTCTGCGGTTACCAGCAAGCGCACGTATACGCATGGCGAGTTCTGCGTCCCGATCAATTGCGGAGGTGTCACGGTGATGCCCGGCGACGCAGTCCTGGCTGACGAGAACGGTATCCTGTTCCTCAAGCCGGATATGATCGAGGCGACGGCAAAGCGCGGTATCGAGCTGCAGGAGGCCGAAGGACCGCGGCTCGCACGTGTCGCGAAGGGGGAGCGTCTGCCCGATCTCAACGGCACGAACGCCAGAATCCGGGAGATCGTCGCCGCTCAGGCCGAAAAGTGACTCCGGCTAGGTGCAGAGGGTTCCGGAATGATCCAAGCATCTTCCGGCGTGAACGACACAATGACCTTGTCGCCGGTCGTCCACGACCGCTGCCCGTCGTTGGCGGCCTCGACAATGGCTAGAGTGCCGTCAGTCAGTCGCACACGAAGTTCGCGGCGGGCGCCGAGATAGATCACGCTCTCGACGGACGCAGGCCACGCCGTGCCGCCCTCCGGGGCAACGTTCTCGGCAGCAAGCCGCAGCCGTTCTGGCCGCACGGTCATGGTCACCGCGGCGCCTGTGGCAAGTCCGCTGGGCAACCTGGCGAGGGCTGGCCCGGCGGAAGTCGCCAAACGTCCAAGGCCGGTCACATCGAGCGCTTCGATTTTGGCTGGCAAGGTGTTGATTGCGCCGATGAAACTCGCGACGAAATGGGTTGCCGGACGCTCATAGACGTCGCTGGGCGTGCCGATCTGCTCGATGCACCCGTTCCGCATCACGGCGATCCGATCCGACATGGTGAGCGCCTCGCCTTGGTCATGCGTGACAAACACCGTGGCAATGCCGAGCCGGCGCTGCAGCGCCGAGATCTCAACGCGCATTTCCTCGCGCAGCTTCAGGTCGAGGTTGGAGAGCGGTTCGTCGAGCAGCAGCATGGCCGGACGAATGACGAGCGCGCGCGCCAAGGCAACGCGCTGCCGTTGTCCCCCGGATAGCTGAAGCGGACGGCGCGCCTCGAGCCCGGTGAGCTGCACCATGGCGAGAGCCTCACCGACACGGCGCCCGATCTCGGGCGTTTTGACTTTTCGCATCTTGAGTCCGAAGCCGACATTCTCGGCGACTGTCATGTGCGGGAATAGTGCGTAATCCTGAAAGACGAGGCCGAGATCACGCCGAAAGGGCGGTCGGTCGCCGACAGGCTGACCCGCAAGCATGATGTGCCCGCTGTCGGCCGGGATGAACCCGGCAATGAGGTTCAGCGTCGTGGTCTTTCCACAACCGCTGGGGCCAAGCAGCGTCACGAACTCCCCCTGCGCCACGGTCAGATTCAACCGATCGACCGCGACCGTCGATCCGAACTGCTTCATCAGGTCCCGTAACTCCAGTGCTGGATTAGTCACGGTCCTGCTCCTGGAACAGGAAATTGCCAATCCCAACAAAGCGCCCAAGAACCGCCATCAGCACGAGCGGAATGATCAGAGATACAATGGATAGCGCGGCCAGAGTCGGCGTGAAGCCAAATTCCAGGAATGAAAGGATTGCGACGGTGACAGGCCGCTCACCTGGCTTGGCGATGAACAACGACAGGTTCACGTCGGTGAAGCTGTGAATGAACGCGAATGCCATGCCGGCATATACGCCAGGCATCAACAGCGGCATGGTGATGTGACGCCAGACGGACAGTGGTGGAGCGCCGAGGCTTGCTGCCGCGGGTTCGAGGTTGCTGGGGATGGTGTGAAGGCTTATGGCCACCGTGCGAATGCTGAATGGCAGGCAGATGATGACGTGGCCGATCAAGAGCGCAGTGTAGCCGATCCACTGTACCAGACCTATGATGGTTAGAAACTGCAGCAGCGCAATGCCGGTGACGAGCGTGGGCAGAATCAGTGGTCCAAGCGACACCGCCCGGATAATGGTCTTCCCGGGAAAATCGTAGCGCTGCAGGGCCATAGCCATTGGCACACCGATTGCGGTAGCGATTACCGCAGTCCAGCCCGCCAACTCGAGGCTAAAGAGCAGCGGCTGCGTCCATTGCGGAGCGAAGGCTTCACCCCACCATCGCATCGAGAGACCGCGCGGTGGAAAGAACGACCGATTGGTCGCGTTGAATGAAACCGCAAGCGTGATCAAAATCGGCGCAATGATGAACACGTAAATCGCCGCGACTGCGATCGTCAGGCTCAGCCAGGGTCCCGAGCCTTGTTTCATGACGCGGCAGTCCGTGCTCCGAGCGCCGACGTCAGTATCAACAAGCCAATCGCGCTGACGAGCAGGATGGCTCCCATCGCCGCGCCGAGGGCCCAGTCGAGCGTCACAGCCATGAAGGTTCGAATAAGCGTAGCCATGACTTCCGTAGCAGGTCCGCCGAGTATCGCCGGGGTCGCGTACGCGCTGATGGCGATCGCAAACGCCAGAAGAAATCCGCCAACAATCCCCGGCAACGTCAACGGCAAGGTTACGGCCAAGAAGGTACGGAATCGGTTGGCGCCGAGACTCATTGCCGCCCGTTCGAGATTGGGATTGAGGCCATTCAACGACGCGATGATCGTGAGCACGCCATAGGGCAGCAACGCGTGGGCGAGACCAATGGTGATAGCAACGGTCGACGGTAGCAAGACCAGAGGCTGATCGATGATGCCAATCGATTTTAGCAACGTGTTTATGGCACCCTCGCGGTTGAGCACAACCCACCAGCCGTAAGTTCGAACAATTACACTGGCGAGGAGCGGAGCCAAAGAGACGGCAATGAGCAAATTACGCCAGCGGCTGGTCGTGCGGACGAGGAAGTAGGCAAGCGGGTAGGCGAGTGCCACCACCAGCGCGCCTACGGCAACGCCGACCACGAACGTGCGCAAGATCGCGCGATAATAGAGGGGACGGGTAAGCAGGACCTTGAAGTTATCGAGTGTCCAGGCTCCGGTCGGCACCATTCCATCGGATTCAAGGAAGCCGACCGACATGAGAAACATCGTCGGCGTGACGAAGAACACCAAAAGAAAGATTGCAGGGACGGCGATAAGCAGCGACGGCACTAAGGTGCGACCACGCGGCGAACCGTTCATTGGTCAGGTGCCCATCACCTCCTGCCATTTCATAGTCCACTCGCGGCGCTTGGTGGCAATCACCTCGCTATCGGGAAATTCAATGCCATCCATCTGCTTCTGCGTGACGATCTGCGTCTCGGCAAACGCCCTGGGCCAGTCCGTGATGTCAGGTCTTCCCGGGCTCGAATAGTAACCGAGGTGGAATGCGCGTTGCACATCGCGGTCCAGCCGCCAATTGATAAACTCGTAGGCGAGTTTCTTGTTCGTGGCACCCACCGGAATGCCGGCGCAGTTGGCAAGACCGATTGTGCCCTCCTTCGGAATCATCACGCCGATGGGATAGCCGGCCGCCTCGTAGTAGGCGGCGCGTGCGCTCCAGTAGGGCGCAATCCAGACCTGCTCGTTCTCGAAATAGGGCGCTGCCTGCGCCGACGTCGTCACAACCGTACCGACGTACGGCTTCTGGGCCTTTAAGACGTCCCAGGCCGGCGCGATGTTATCGACGCCTCCGCCCTTCAGTTTCGCAGCCATGATGATCGCATAGATCGAAAGCAGATTGGCGGGATTGAAATTGATCACCTGGCCTTTGATCTTATCGCCGTATTTCTTGTCAGGCATCCAATAGTCCGCCCAAGACTCCGGCTTCTCGATCTTCTTCTTGTTCCAAATCAGCGCCATGTACTGGTAGGTGTGGACAATGCCGGTGTTGGGGATGATGGAGCGGCTCTTGTCCCACACATGCTTCAGGTTCGGCACCTCTTTCTCGGTCAGCGGCTCAAGCAGCTTTTCTTTTTGCCCGAGGATGATTTCGGGTGGCGTCAGCTCGGCGGCGACATCGAACCCCGGCGCTCCGCGCGACGCCCGGATCCTGGCGTAATCCTCCGAGGCCGCGCCGGCATCGTCGTAGGTCACCTTCACACCGAACTTCTTTTCGAACGGCACGACCGTCGTCTTCATGAAGACGTCTTGAAATTCCCCGCCGTAGGCGTTGACCACCAAAGTGTCTGCAGCCCGAGCGGAGATGATGAATGGCGCACCGAAAGTGCTCGCGGCGGCGCTGGCTGCCGCTCCCTGCATGACTCTGCGACGCGAAATGCGGGGTGCTCTGGTCATAGCCATGAGACCTTTCATGTTCGGCATAGGTAGCGGATGCTTACTGCCCGGGCCAAAAGCCCTCGCCTCCGATACGGATCAGCGCATCGGTCGACTGCCTTTACGCGCTGGGCAGCTGGTCGACCTCTGCGCCGACTATTCCGTGATGCGTGAGGCTAGTCAAGTTGGCGGCTCTTGGCACACATACTTCGTTTGCGGCGTCGCACAAGTCCGACAGTCTGGGCAAAACTGACCTCGGCATCCGCCGCGGTTGAACATTGGGCGACATCGCCGATCGCAGCAGCAAGCTAGGTCGCAACCGGTCCCTCGACGAGGGTCATCCGGAACTCCGCTGCTGAAAGACGCCTCAGTCGCGCGGCTTGATAGGCGGCTGAATGGTAGAACTCGCGAGCCTTCGCCGCTGTGTCGAATTCGACAATGACAATGCGATTGGCGTCCGTGGAACCCTCTAGGAATTCGGGCTGTGCGCCGCGCACGCTGTAGCGCCCACCCGCCGCCTGCACCGCCGGCGTCGAGAGCGCCGTGTATTGCTTGAAATCCTTCCGGGTCTTTGATCGTCATCTCGACGTAGATATAGCCGCGTCCTGACTTCAGGTTGTTTGTCGCCATGATTCGCTCCATTGCATCCAAGTTTTGACAACAACCACACGCTGTGCACGGCTAGAGGACCAAGTTCAAGGCTCAATCAGTTTATGGCGCACGGCATAACGCACCAAAGCCGCCGTCGAGGTCAGCTCAAGCTTGTGCATGATCGCAGCGCGGTGCGTTTCCACAGTCTTGATGCTGATGCTGAGCACCTGGGCAATCTGCTTGTTGCTGTGCCCTTCGGCGACCAATTGCAAGACTATGCGCTCGCGGGGCGTCAGCAGCTGCTTGGCGGGCTGCGCATCGGTCAGAAAGACCGCGAGGAGCGCCTCCATAGCCCTGCTGGTCAAATGCGGCCGATGCGCCGCAAGGGTTTCGATGGCAGCCACCAGCTCTTGTTCGGCTTCTGTCTTCAGCAAATAGCCGCGTGCGCCCGCGCTGAACGCTTCGCGCATGATGATCTCGTTCTCGTGCTCCGTAAGGATCAGCACCTCGACGCTCGGTGCACGCAGGCGAATCTGGCGCGTGGCTTCAATGCCGTTGATCCGGGGAAGCGTGTCGTCGAGAACGGCCACGTCGGGCTTGGTCGCAATGGCCTTGTCGATGGCCTCTTTGCCGTCAGCCGCCTCGGCGACGACAGTCCAGCCCGCGTGACTTTCGATGATGCGTCGGACACCCGAGCGCACCACGGCATGGTCATCAGCGATCAGGATGCGGGTCATGGCCAACACGCGCGCGGGCCAGTGGCGAGCAAAGCCACGTGTTGCTGTCAGGCTAGAACATGCGGGGCGCGACGCGAGGAACTCCCGTGGCGTGCGGTTAATTCTGCCTACCGGCGGCTCGCCTACTGGATGAGCGAGTGCGGCACCTAATGCAGAAGCACGGCGTCTTCAAACTTGACGATATCGAGTAACTCGCCCGCCTCGTTGCAAATCTCAAAAGCAAAGCCAATGGTCCCGCACTGCCAGTCACCCGGCAGGTCGGCCAGCATGCTGCGGATGATCGCTAATGCATCGGCTTTGGCGGTGTCGAGACACGGGAACTGTACAGGCCTGTCGCTCTCTATGAGATCGCCACTACCCTTGAGATTGAAATAGTACTTCGGCATGGCCCCCCTCAACACAACAGCCAGGATGCCAATCTCGCGATAAGAATGGCGACATGGCGGCGGCGACCTGGCCCGACCGAGCTGGCACAGAGGGCGTCGATCTCAATACTCTCATCCGTGTGAACTTGCGCCTATGCACGGGCTGCGATCTCGGCCGCGTCCTTCCTAAGTAGGTCTCAGCCGCAGGGCCGCCTCGCGACTTGCGATCTGGTCACAATTCTCCCTTAAAGCGGGGCTACGGGCACTTCCGGCGCTTTGAACATATCTCGCGCTGTGGCTTCCCAGCATTGCTATTGCAACAGCCACTGATGCCCGATTGGGCTGCCCGGCACACAGTCAGGGCACGACCCACTCATGATTGGGCTGCCCGGCACATCAGTCAGGGCACGATCCTTTCCAAACCCCAGTCGATAACCGCCGTGTCAGGCGACGCGGCGCATGTGTCAGGAGTTTGTAAGAGTGAACAGATCGTGCAACGCGCCAGCGAGCGCCGATAGTCTCGGATACCGGGTTGGGCACAGCGCCAGGGTGGCCCTGCTCCTCATGGGTCTCAGTCTCATGTGCATCCTCATGGTCAATGTGCCCGGCTCTCGGGCGATGGCCGCCGCACCCGATGGGTTGGAGAGCCAGCAGGAGAGCTCAGTCGAGCGGATCGCAGCTCGCAGTACGCAGGAGCCAGGGGACACGACCGTAAAGCCGCGCCGCAGGTCGGCTGGCGTTCAGGTGGCAAGCCTCGGTCCCGACAAACAGCCGTCGCTCAGTGATGCTCCGTCCGTGGGCGGGGGAGCGGTGCGATGGACGGCCTCGCCAAACTGTCTCAATGCAACGCTGCGCCGCATAGTTGGTGAGGTGGCGGCTGCGTACGGGCCAGTCACGGTCAACTCGACCTGCCGCAGCCCGTCCCGTAACGCCGCCGTGGGCGGCGCGCGACACTCTTATCACCTGAGCGGTAGCGCCACTGATTTCCGCATCCACGGCAATGCGCGGGCGGTGCATGCCTACCTCAGCGCTCACCGCTCGGTCGGCGGCTTGAAGCATTATGGCGGTGGCCTGTTTCATATTGACGTTGGCCCCCGCCGGACGTGGTGAGACCCAGCGTCGTTAGAGAAGCCTTTACGTGAGCGGGCGTATATGTCGCTATCGTGTTGCGTAACCTCGGAACGTGGCAAAGGACGGCGGCATGGCAATCGCTCGCCGTCCTTTGTCTTTTGCGACTGTATGAAGCAGACAGCAGTCAGTTGGTAGGCTCGTCGAATGGAGGATACTCTTGGCGCGCGTGACAGTCGAAGACTGCATTGACAAGGTGCCCAATCGCTTTGAGCTGGTTCTGCTGGCTGCGCACCGTGCCAGGGCAATCGCAGTTGGTTCGCCCATCGCTGTCGAACGTGAGAACGACAAGAACTCTGTCGTTGCGCTGCGCGAAGTGGCCGAGACGAGTATCGCGCCCAATGATGTGCGCGAATCCCTCATAACTTCGATCCAAAAGAACGTGGTGGAGCCCGATGAGGTGGAGGATCGCGCAACGCCACTTTTCTCTCCTCCGAAGCCCACCTCGCTTGGCCACGATCATCCAGACATGGAAACCTCAGTCGATCCGGTTTCGATGACTGAGGATCAGCTCCTGCGCGAGATGCAACGCCTCGGACCACTGGAGGTCACCGGTGCCTGATGGTGGCCGTGGTAGGTTGTGAGGCGACGCCCCCCTTCGCGAACCAACGCTGTTCTGCCTGTGCCAGCCTCGAACTGGCTGGGTCTAGCGCGTCACCTCCTGCCACCAGCAGGCCTTGCCTGCCAGCGCTCCTCGACTTCACTCCCCATCGGGATCAATCGACACTTTCACTCTGCCATTGAGGGACGCTGCGGGCACGAGCTGCTCGCGGTCAGTTTGCTCTTCCTCCTGGGAGAGATGTTTCGTATGCATTCGCGGCTCGTCGCCGCGCCGCTGCGCGAATGCCGATGTAGGTACGTAGTACCGATACCGCTCAGTCACCTGATGGCGCTGGATGGCCTGATAGGCAGCGTCCCGCACCCGCACTCTGGCTTCCTCCCGGTCGGCACAGTAGGCGGGGGTTGTAACCAGCAGGACCGTTATCAAGGCGAGGAGCCGCTTCATATCTTCACTCCCAACGCTGCGGGAAAGCCGACTAACTGATGCGCGTGGCTTGTCCCTCGATGATCGGACCACGCGGCTCCCGTGAAGCGAGCCCACGTTTGGCCATGTGACCTTCCCCGGAATGCGCGACGCGCACTTTGACCGCGTCCATCAGATCAGGATGGAGGGCAAGGGCAATCCGGCTAAACCCTCGATATCGTCAGCGGTCACCTCGCACCGCCAAGCAGGGGCAGCACCACGGCTCGTTTTTGCAGGTGCCTTCTGGCAGCTCTTTGGTTGGCGATGGTCTATTGTCCGAACCGACACAAGCCGAAGATGCGGCCCGTCATGCTGCCCGGCGCCCGGCCCGGCCAATTTCCCGGCTTCATCGCGCCGTGCAATCCCACCCTCCAATCAGTGGTTCCGACCGGCGACAGGGAGGTATGGCGATGGGCGGTAGCGTGACATTAATCGCCTCTTGCGGCCCGCTATGTCCGGTGAAAAGTGTCACGGCCTATTGAGATCATTGCACCCATCCGGCCTGTCACGCAGGAGGCCGCGGGTTCAAGTCCCGTCGCTCGCGCCATTTCCATCTCATTGACCAGATTGTCTTTTCTGGCCTTTTTGGAAAGGCGTTCGCGAGGTCCGTACCAACTCGTTTGCCGGCGCTCCAGTCGGAAAATTCCCACTTTCGTTCTCCTGCTCGACACGCACACCCGCTGTGATCTGTACCTGTCTCAGTCGCCGTCGGTCGGCAACTCGCGCCTTGTCGGCCTCGCGCACGGCGGCGAGCTGCACGGGCGAGTAGGTGTCGAAATTTGGTTGGACTGCGCCAGCGTGTTGGCCAGCTTCGCGGAGGGGTGCGTCGGTCGGCACTGCCGACCATGGCCTCAACGTTGCCGGTGCGGCGCAGGAGCCGCCGCTTGTCGCCGGGAAACACCAGTTCGCGCACGGCGCGGTAATCGTCCCCGAGGGTGTCCTTGCTGTAGACGTGGCCTGAGCGGTTGCGGGTTAGCGGCTTGTCCTTGGGAACAGTGAAGCTCAGCTCCTCAAGATAGCGATCGAGCAACGCGTGCGGGACACGCGACAGCGTTTGCGTATAGGAGCCCCGCCGAAGCGGAGTTCGAGTGAGAGTTACTGTGGTACCGCACGATTGGCAACACGCCGAATACCCTGGTGGGTCAGAACGCTGAGCGCCCTTTCGGCAGATGCGGCTAGAAATCGCTACGCGGCGTGGGGCATGTGTGACGTGGCTTCCATGTGACTGACGGTCATCATTGTGCCCTCCGATCCAGTGACCAGATCAACCCGGGCATTGAGCTGCTGTGCCAGCGCATTGACGATGGTGGTGCCTAAGCCGGTCTTGGCCACAGCACCAGGACCCTGGTTCGCTTTGCCCATGCCGTTGTCTGCAATCGAAAGCTTCCAGTCCAGCCCGTTGACCTTGTAGGTGACGACAATCCGGCCATCCTTCTTATCGGGCGGAAAGGCGTGCTTGAGTGCGTTGATCATGCCTTCGGTGACGATGAGGCCGATGCTGACAGCCGCGCTGGATGACGCAGTACCCTCTTCCGCCGACACTTCAACCGAGACTGAGCGCTTTTCGCCGATCATCGAGTCGGCCAAGGTCGCGCACAGCTTCGACAGGTACGGGCCGATTGCAATTGGGTCGCCGCGCCCCGACGCCGTCAGGTGTTGCTGCACAGCTGCGACAGACAGGACCCGCTTGTGGGCATCCTGCAGGTGCGCTCTCGTTTCGTCTGACTGCACGGTGCTCGCCTTCAGCAGGAGAATGCTGGCGATGATCTGCAGGCTGTTGGCGATACGGTGCTGCATCTCCTCCAACAGCAATTCCTTCTGATGCAACAACTGCTGCACCTCCCGCTCTGCCGCGCGCCGCGCCGTGATATCCTCGATGGCGAGAAGGATGGTCGTATGATGGTTGCGCTCGTAGAAGACCTTGCGCGCATTCAGGAGCATGACGCGCGGCCCGATCTCAGGAAACTCGTGCTCCACCTCAAAGTCGTCCAGCACACTGTGATCGGGCGCGATCTTTTCCAGCAGCGCGCGCAGGGCCGGAATATCCCATTGGCCATCACCCAATGCGTACAGCAGCTGGCCTTGCGTTTCCTGTCGGTTGACGCGGAATGTCAGGTAGAACGAGCGGCTTGCCGCAACGACGCGCAGGTCCTTGTCGAGGACCAGGAGAGGCTCGCGCACCGTATCAACGATGGCTTGCGCAAGCGCGCGACCATCCTCAATGTCAGCAAATGGCATGGCCCGAGCCATGGCTTTCCTTTTTTGACTGTGTGGCGAGGCCGCAGGTCGGAGCGCAACAAAGCGCCCTTCAGCAGCGTCTCAGCCGGAAATTTGAGTGTTGCGAAGCATGTCGCTTCCAGTGGCGCGGCAAAGCGCAAACTGCCAGAGGCAATGCGGCGTACATTGATGAGCGCCGCTTGTATCCCGAGCCAGCCGACCACTCCAAAATCGCAACAAACCGGCGGTCGACTATGAGGACAGAGGCACCTTAGCTGGGTGCGTCTGATGCTGCACAACAGCCATAGCACGGATTGCTCGTGCAATTGTGTCAAATCATACAGTGATGAACCGATTTACGGGCTACGGTTTCGGTAGGAGTGCAAGATGGGGGCCAAAAAGTCCCGCGACTGCGGCCAGGAGAATTTGCCCGGTTGTCGGCTTGTAAACCCGAACACCCGCGCGACACGCTCCCTCGACATTTGCGTATCCACTGAAGAGCACGAATGGAATGCCGCGCTCCGTGAGGCGCGCGCACACTGGAGAGGTCTCTCCATCTTCAAGAGCATGGTTGACCACAGCAGCGACCAGGTCTGCGTCCTCTGCTACCAGCATTGCGTCTGCAACGGTAGTGCAAATACGAACGCGGGCACCAGCCGCTTTGAACGTGCCTCGATCTCCATTGAGATCAGCGCTTCGTCCTCAGCGATAAGGATCAATCGTCCAGCCAAAGTTCGTGTGCCATGCTGGCGATGTCCAAAAGCAGCTAGCGCAGAAAAAAGGCGTAGACGGTGAGACCTACCGCAGCGAACGCTGCAAGCGTTAGCGAAATGATGAGCACAGACACTGTTGCTCGTGGTCCCGTTCCTTGCCGAAGATCGATGGTCTCCTGGCTCGGGTGATCAACTGCTTTGCTGTTTTCCATCACGTGGTTCCATGATTTGTCGTCGGTCATTCGACATGCGCTGAGATGTCTTCCAGCGCGGCGATTACGTCAAAAGAAGAGAAAGAGAGCGGGAATAAATCCGCTCTTGCTATCGAATTGAAGAGACCTAGCGGTTTTTCTTGTGGTCCGTCACGTCGGTCGTTTCGGTCGCCGCGATCATGGCGATTGCGATGGCGGTCTCTTGTGTTTAACTGCAGGGTGATGCCGGGACCGCTGTCTTGATAATAGTGTCCGCCGCAACGCACGCGAACGCCGTCCGTCCTGTTGCGATGACCGTTGACGCAAGACCTATGATATCCGTGCACCTTCTGCACGCCGCTCTCTGCTGAAAGAGCCGGAGTCATCCCAGATGGTGCAGCCACTGCTGGTACGCCGACCGCCAAGGCGAGGGTGCTGCCCAAAAGTACGGAAGATAACAATCGGTTCATAAAGAACTCCTTTTGGCGCCGAATGGCGCGAACAGGAGTAACGGTCAGACACCTTCATAAGTTCCGGAGAGGGTGGCCTTTTTGGTGGTCGTACCAGACCCATCATAGGTCGGCTGCTCCCGTTGCATTGCGCACCGCGATCTTCGCACGACACAGTTCTATCAATGGTAACCGGCACCGGCCCGCATGACAGCGGGCGCCGGTTTGTCCGCAAGTTGGATCGGCATCGGCGCGCGATGACACTTCCGTTTCCTTAGAACCCGTTATTCGTGGCCAAAAGTATCATCAGCCTTTGATGTGAAACGAGTTTGTGCGGCCTGTCACGCCGGAGGCCGCGGGTTCAAGTCCCGTCGCTCGCGCCATTACCATAGCCTTGTCATTGCTAGCGTTTCACTCCCCTTTTTGGACGCCTTGTTAGTTTTCCTTCACTCGTGACGCTCTTGCTTCGCTCCATCGCTCGTGAAAGAGTGAAGCTGCCCAAGTCAAAGGGAGGGGCGGTCAGTCCCACTTTCCTTTGGAAGCGGTGGGATTGACCAAATTATCGAGAGGGAGAGGACCGGTAAGCCACTGAACCGGCCTCATGGCCGTGTTTGAAATCGCCGTTGTGCTGGTTCTGATAGCCCTCAACGGGCTATTTGCGCTGTCCGAGCTTGCTGTCGTCTCCGCCCGGCGCTCACGTCTCAGGACCCTCGCCCAAGAAGGCCGCAAGGGTGCCAACCGGGCGCTGGCGCTAGCGTCCGATCCGAGCCGATTTCTGTCCACCGCGCAAATCGGCATTACAGCGGTTGGGCTCGCGGCAGGCGCTTACTCAGGCGCGACGCTCAGTGCCGATCTCACCCAGGTTCTCATTGACGGTGGCGTACGGGATGGAGTCGCCGACTGGCTGGCGTACGTAGTCGTCTTCGCAACCATTACCTACTTGTCGCTGATCATCGGCGAGCTGGTGCCCAAGAACTTGGCACTGCGCCATGCCGAGAGCATCGCCTGCGCCGTCGCACCGTTGATGACGACGCTGGCTCGTGCCGCCGCTCCGGCCGTCTGGTTGCTCGATATCTCGACCAAGGCGGTGTTTTGGATGCTTGGTCAAAAGCAGGTACGCCAGAGCACGGTGACCGAGGAAGAGATCAAGATGCTGATCGCCGAAGCCGAACGCGCGGGTGTTCTGGAGACTGGCGAGCACCGCATGATCTCTGGCGTGCTCCGGCTCGGTGATCGCCCCGTACGTGGCCTCATGACACCGCGCACCGACGTGGACTGGATTGACCTGTCGGCCGACGACGATACCATCCGCTCACGGGTTCTCAGCACGGTCCATTCGCGCCTGCCTGTTGGCGAGGGTGAGGCCGACAAGATCATCGGCGTGGTGAAGACGCAGGAACTGCTGGCGGCGCTGCTGTCGGGTCAACCGCTTGATGTCAGGGCCCATATCCAGAAAGCTTCCGTCATCCCCGACAGAACCGATGCGCTTGACGCGCTTGAGTTGTTGCGTGACGCCGAAGTGCCGATGGCCCTGATCCATGACGAATATGGCCATTTCGAAGGCGTGGTCACGCCTGCGGATATCCTGGAAGCCATAGCGGGCGCGTTCCGCTCGGACGCGGACACTGAAGAACCACGGGCCGTGCCACGCGATGACGGATCGTGGTTGCTTGCAGGCTGGATGCCTGCCGACGAGATGGCCGACCAACTGGGCATCACGCTGCCTGAGCGGCGCGAATACCAGACAGTCGCGGGTTTCGTGCTCGCGCATTTGCGGCGACTGCCTACGGCTGGCGAGCGGGTGGAGGTCTCGGGATGGCGTTTCGAAGTCGTCGATCTTGACGGCCGCCGCATTGACAAGGTGTTGGCGAGCCGATTTCCGGTTACACGACGGCAACTTGGAACTTAGGAGCGAAAGATGCGCGTGAAGATCCTCCTGATGGCGCTCTTGATTGCCGCGGCGGCCTATTTCGTCGTCATTGTACCGTCGATAGAGGGATCAGAAACGCTCGTGCCGAGAACGGAGGAGGAATAGATCCCCGCCGTTTACGCGAGCATGGCGATGAATGCAGCGATAAAGGCAAGGGCAACTATCAACTCGGCCAGACCCCAATCTCTGGGGTTGAGACCTGAAAGCGGTGACTGTTGGCTCACTGTAGATTTCCTCCCGATATCTAAAATCTTGGGGCCTATGCGAGCCGGTGTCTACACATTTGGATACTTGGGTCGCGTCTACTCGTCGTGAGTGTGCAAAAGGTCTGGCACCGAGCCTCAACTGACGCCCGCGAGGCTCAAGCTGTCCGCGTGATGGCACGCAACCTTGTGGTCGGGGGCAATGTGCTCGACGACCGGCACCTCAACCTTGCATCGATCAGTGGCATGACGACAACGCGGATGAAACGGGCAGCCTGAAGGTATGTTGGCGGGATCGGCCACCTCCCCCTGAAGGATGATGCGGTTCGAACGACGCTTCGGATCGGGTGTCGGCACCGCGGACAGCAAAGCCTCGGTGTACGGGTGTCTCGGGCGTGTGAAGAGCTCCTCCGTCCGGGCTTCCTCCACAATCTTGCCGACATACATGACGGCCACCCGGTCGCTGACGTGCTTGACGACCGACAGGTCGTGCGCGACGAACAGGTACGACAGTGAGAGGCGTGTCTGCAGATCGAGCAGAAGATTGACGATCTGCGCCTGCACCGACACATCGAGGGCGGATACCGGCTCGTCCGCGACCACGAGGCTCGGGTTCAGCGCGAGGGCGCGTGCAATGCCGATGCGCTGGCGCTGCCCACCCGAGAACGCATGCGGAAACCGGTTCATATAGGCGGACGGCAACTGCACGAGCTCGAGGAGCTCGCGCACGCGCGCTCGGCGCACCGCCGCATCAGCTACGCCGCCGATCAGCATCGGCTCGGCGATGATGTCGCCGACGGTCATGCGCGGGTTGAGCGAGGAGAACGGGTCTTGAAAGATCATCTGCATGTGCGACCGCAGCGGTGAGAGGCCCTTGCGATCGAGGCTGGCAATGTCGATCATTGGGCCGTCGCCAAGACGGAAACGCACAACGCCGGATGTCGGATGCAAAGCGCGCACGATGCAGCGCGAAACCGTCGTCTTGCCGCAACCCAATTCGCCGACGAGCGATAGTGTCTCGCCCTTGCGAATGGCTAGCGATACACCGTCGACGGCCTTCACCTGGCCGACGACCTTGCGCAAGATGCCGCGCCTGATGGGAAAGTGCTTCTTGAGCTGCTCGACCTCGAGAATATTCGTCATGCCGGCGTCAGCCCGCCGCTGACGTCAACGCTTAAAGCCTGCGCCGGGCCCGCCTGATAGAGAAAGCAAGCTACATCCGATCGCGCATCCATGCGAACGGTGCGAGGCTCGGCGCTGTCGCACAGCCCTGCGATGCGGTCGCCGCAACGGGGGTGAAACGGGCAGCCTTGCGGCCGATTGTAGGGATGCGGAATCGATCCCTCGATCGTCTCGAGCTTGGAGCGCGGTTTGGCAAGAATGGAAGGGATCGAACGCAACAGGGAGCGCGTATAGGGATGGCGCGGCTCGTGAAAGATCTGCTCGACGGGGCCGCGCTCGACGATGCGGCCGAGATACATGACGGCGACGTCATCGGCCATCTCCGCTATGACGCCCATGTCGTGAGTTATCAGGATGACGGACAGGCCACGGTCGCGCTGCAGCTTGCGCAGCAAATCGAGAACCTGGGCCTGGGTCGTCACATCCAGCGCCGTTGTCGGCTCGTCGGCAATCAGGATGCGCGGATCGCAGGCGAGCGCCATGGCGATCATCACACGCTGGCGCAGGCCGCCGGAGAGCTGGAATGGATACTCGCCGATGCGACGCTCCGGTCGCGGAACACCGACCAGGCGCAGGAGCTCAATGGCACGCTCGTGCGCGGCAGTCTTGTCAGCGTTCAAATCGTGTGCGCGGATTGCCTCCGAGATCTGGTTTCCGACCGTATAGTGGGCCGACAGGGAGGTCATAGGCTCCTGGAAGATGAGCGCGATCTCTTTGCCGCGGAGAGACCGCATCTCCGCACTCCTTGGACTGAGTCTTGCGATATCGACCCGTCCCGCCGCGGCGCGATCGAGCCACATTTCGCCCGCAACGATACGACCCGGGCGCTCCAGGATCTGCAGCAGGGAGCGGGTCATGACGCTCTTGCCGCAACCCGACTCGCCGACAATTCCGAGCGTCTTGCCGGGCCAGAGGTCGAAGTCGGCGCCATCCACGGCGCGCACGATGCCTTCGTCTTGCACGAAATGCGTCGCCAGGTTGCGCACCGACAAGATGGGGCCCGTGGAGGCGGTTTGCTCAGCCATAGGGGTCCGCAGCATCTCTGAGGCCGTCGCCCAGGAAGTTGAAGGCCAGGATAACGACAATGACGGGAAGAGCCGACAGCAGCAGCCAGGGAGCGATTGCAAGCGTCTGGATGTTCTGGGCGTCCTGGAGAAGGATGCCCCAGCTGATCGCCGGCGGCCGCAAGCCGAGGCCCAGGAAGCTGAGCGACGTTTCGGAAATGATCATCGCCGGGAGCGCTAGGCTCACCGCCGCAATGATGTGACTCGTGAACGACGGCAGCATGTGGCGGAAGATGATGCGCATGCGACTGGCGCCCATCAGCTCGGCGGCGACGACGAAATCCTCCTCACGCAACGACAGAAAGCGGCCGCGCACAACGCGCGCGAGATCGGTCCAGCCGATCAGTGAGATGATGATGGTGACGGCAAAATAAACCTGTCCCGCCGACCAGGTGTTGGGGAGCGCGGCGGCGAGGCCCATCCAGAGCGGGATGGTCGGTATCGAGCGGACCACCTCGATCAACCTTTGGATCGCCGTATCCACGGTCCCGCCGTAAAGGCCGGAGATGCCGCCGAACAGCACGCCCAGGAACAAGCTGATGGAAACGCCGGCGAGCCCGATCGACAGCGAGACGCGCGTGGCCACCATCAGCCGGGACCATAGATCGCGGCCTTGCACATCGGTGCCGAGCAGGAACAGCCCGTTCTCGGGCGCTGAGTGATCGTAGCCCAGCAGATGCCGATTGGCAGGAATGAAACCGAAGAGGTGATACGGATAGCCCTCGGCGAAGAACGTCAGGTAGACCTTCCGGCTCTCGTCGATCTTGTAGACGAGCTTGAACGTCCTCATGTCGCGCACGCCTTTCAGGCCGTGCACGTAAGGGCGAAAAGCGCCATCGCTGTCGAACCAGACGATGCTCTGCGGCGGGATGTAACCGCGCCGGGCGTCGCTGGCTTCCGGGTCCGTGTAGGCGAGGAAATCGGCGAATATGGCGACGAGGTAGAACAGCCCCACGACGAAGAGGCTCGCGACGGCCAGCTTGTGCTTCTTGAACCGCCACCAGATGAGCTGGCGTTGCGTGGCGACAGCAATTCGGTCTTCCGCTATCCGTCCTTCACTCGACTTGCGGCGGAACAAGCGGCCAAGTACGCCCGAAATTGCGCTCATTGGTCCACCTGGTGGCGGATGCGCGGCTCGATCCACATGAGCACGAGGTCGGAGATGAAGGTGCCGATCACGGTCAAGGCTCCGAGCATCAGCACGATCGTACCGGCCAGATACATGTCCTGTGCAATCAAAGCGCTGAGCAGCACCGGACCGACGGTCGGCAGGCTCATGACGAGACTGATGATGATGCTGCCCGATACGAGGTAGGGGAACAGATAGGCGAGCGTCGAGGCGAAGGGATTGAGTGCAGCGCGCACGGGGTATTTCAGGATCACGTGCATCTCCGAGAGACCTTTCGCTCGCGCTGTGACCACGTAGGGGCGGCGCAACTCATCGAGAAGGTTCGCGCGCATGATCCGGATCAGCTGGGCCGTGCCGGCGATCGCCAGGATCAGTGCCGGCAGCGGGAGGTGCCAGAGCAGGTCGAGCACCTTGGCCCAGCTCCAATCGGCAAGCTCCATCTCGGCCGAGAACAGTCCGCCGACATTGGCGCCGAAGTAGCGGAAAGACAGATAGAGGATGATAAGCGCCAGGAGAAAATTCGGCACTGCAAGGCCAATGAAACCGAGGAATGTGAACACATAGTCGCCAATGGAATATTGGCGCACCGCTGAATAGATGCCAATCGGCAGGGCCAGTCCCCAAGTCAAGACGAGCGCTGCGAAGGACAGGAAGACGGTCATCCAGAGCCGATCGCCCAGCACCTCGGACACGGGCCGCTGCCATTCCATGGACTCGCCGAAGTCGCCTTTGACGACGCGGCTCATCCACTTGAGATACTGGACGGCATAGGGCTGATCGAGGCCGTACAGCTTCCTAAGATTCTGCGCTTCCTCCATCGACACCGAGCTGCCGCTTGCCGAGAGGCGAGCGATGTAGGCATCGACGTAATCACCCGGCGGCAACTGGATGATGACGAACGACAGGACCGTGATGGCCCACATCGTCATGAGGGCGAGCAAAAGCCGGCGTGCAATAAAGGTGATCATGGGGCCCGGGACAGTTGTCCGCCGCCGGGCCTAGTGCCGGCGGCGGGTGTCACGTCAGTCCTTGTAGAACCACGTCTCTGGATGCGAGCCGCCCGGCGTGCGGCAGTGCTGGGCGATGCACACCCGCGATGGAATGTTGCCGAGCTTGTTGGAGGCGATGCGCACTCCCATCAGCGCCGGCGATTGGCCGACCGTGCCGATGCCGTACTGCTGATCGACCATAATCTTCCAGATCTCGTGCGCGATCTTGATGCGCTCGGGCTCCTTCTGGCTGCTCGCTGAACGGTAGAGCTCGAAGATCTTCTTGAGGTTCGGGTCTGTCGGCTCGCGACCCTGCTTGCCCTCCGAGGCGTACCAAACGGCGAACTCCGGGCCCATGAACGCCTCGGTCGGATCGACCGGAATGGCGTGGCGGGGGAAGAGATACAGGATCTCCGTGCCGCCGTTGGTCCAGAGCTGGATGTGGTGCTCGTTGTTGCGCGTGCGCGTGAAAGCGAGATTGCGCTCCATCTCTTTGGCCTCGGCCCAGATGCCGATTTTCCTCCACTGCTGGGCGATCATTTCGCCTTGGGCCGGCCACGGCACGAAGGCCTTCACAGCCTGGATCTGGATGCGCAGACGCTCGCCGTTGTCCGTTCTGACGCGGAACCCCTCGCTGTCCTTTTTCGCCAGCCCGATGCCGTCGAGCAGCTTGTTGGCCTGCGCCACATCGAGTGTCGACCACTTGCTGCGCCACTCCTTGCCCGGGAAATAGGGGCTGTCCTCGCCCGGCACAGCAGAGCCCGGCGTGCCGACGCCCAGCCAGAATGTCTCGTTGAGCTGATTGCGGTCGATCCCGAGCGAGAGCGCGCGACGGAAGTCTGCATTGGTCAGCCACTTTGCGATCTCGGGATCGGCCTTGAAGCTCTGGTTGATCTGGATAGTCGTGTCCGAGCCGTTGACGGCCGTGTCGA
Organism: uncultured Alphaproteobacteria bacterium; assembly: GCA_963806735.1. Taxonomy (GTDB): domain Bacteria; phylum Pseudomonadota; class Alphaproteobacteria; order Rhizobiales; family Hyphomicrobiaceae; genus CADEFX01. The sequence continues at coordinate 71,081 of CAWEBE010000022.1, forward strand.
GACGAACGGTGTAGTTGCCCTTTTTCTGGTTCTCGATGATGACCGGCAGCTTGCCGAGGTCGATGTGCCGCTCCTGCAGATCGTACTCGCCGGCAATGGCGCGCAGATTGAGGATCTCGGTATCCTGCGCCAGCGTCATCACGATGCGGTCGATGTAGGGAAGCTGGTTACCGGCGGTGTCGACGCCGAAATAGTAGGGATTGCGCTCCATCACCCATGTCGGCGTGTTGACGGGGCGGGTCGTCTTCCAAGGTCCCAGCGTCGGCACCTCAGGATTGAGCGACCAGTCCTTCTTGAAGTGGATCAGCTTGACCCAGTTCTCGTAGCCCTCCTTCTTGGCGCGCTCATTGACGGCGTCGACCGAGGAGTATTTCGGCAGGAACTGCTGCAAGTAGTGCTTCGGCGAATAAGCGCCGAAGGTGAAGCCCTGAGCCTGGCGCACCGACTGGCCACCACCGATCAAGGTGTCTCCCGCCAGCATGTCGTAGAACAGAAAATAGGGGTCCTCGAAGACGAACTGAACGGTTACCTCGTCGATCTTGACGAGCTTGCCGGGCTTGCCGTTGACGCTCATATCAGCGATCGGCGTCGGCACGATGTCCTTGTTGAGGTAGAGATCCTCGTACCAGAACACGAAATCGTCTGCCGTGAAGGGCGCGCCGTCCGACCACTTCATGCCCTTGCGCAGATGGATTGTGTAGACCTTGCCGTCCGGGCTCATGTCCACTTTCTTGGCCACGCTCGGCACGATCTTGGTGCCCGTGTGGTCCCAGAACAGCAGCTTGTCGGACGCGTTGATGCGGTTGCCGTTCTCCACATCGCCCGGTCCCGTGAAGCCGCGCCGCCACGTGCCGCCGTATTTGCCCACCGAATGCACGGGCTTGACCACCAGCGGCTCGGCCGGGAGCCGATCCTTGACCGGCGGCAGCTTGCCCTGCTTGACGAGCTCGGCGAGCTGAGGCGCTTCCTGGAACGCTTTGGGAATTGCGGCTGCGTCGGTCAGGATCTCCGCGCCTTCGAGCTGGCCGACCAGGCCGGACTGGCCGAGTCTGCCACCCGATTGCGCCAGCGACGCCTGCGGCATTGCCAGGGCGAACAAACTTGCACCCAGCAAAGCGCGGCCGAATGCGGACGCTCGTCCCCCTACCTTGCGCATACGCTTCCTCCCGTGTAAGCCGGCACATTTGCGGGTGCACCGTTCCCCATTCTTTAGCTTAGCACCGCCGTCGGCTGCTTGGAAATGTCAGGCGGTATGATCAGGATTGCGGCGCAGGAACTCGAGCACATGACGATTGAACTCGGCTGGGGCCTCCCAGTAGGGAGCGTGTCCGACCTCGCGCAGCGTGATCATCTCGGGCTTGCGCAAGTGCTCCGCAAGCATGCGCTGAAGCGGCGGCGGCGCATAGAGGTCGGCTTCGCCCGTCAACAGCAGCACAGGGATTTGCAGGCATTGCATGGCTGCCCAATCGACCTTTACGCCGAGGGGTTGCTGCATCGCCCCGTCGGGTTTGGAGGCGCGCTCGAGTGCCACGAATCGCGCGACGCCGTCCGGGTTGACCGCCCGATAGGAAGGCCCAAGCTCGAGGAACTCGGTCGGTACGCGATCGCGGACGCTCGCCAAACCGAGGTGGCGATAGAGTGTCCGCCATTCCTCCTCTTCCGGCGCGACGATGGTGCCGGCCAGAACCAGCGACATGACACGCTCAGAATGGGCAACTGCAAATCCCATCGCCGTGATGCCGCCAGCGGCAGCCCCGAGAATGTGTGTTTTCTTCACGCCGAGAAATGCGAGCAATGATGCCAGGTCTCCTACCAACGTTCCAGGATCCTGTTCTGGGCCGCGCTCGGATCTGTGGTGACCGCGGCGGGAATAAGCAATAACGCGATAGCCAGCTTCGGAGAAGGCATGCTGCTGGTGTTGCCAGATCTGACTGCTCTGAGATGCTGGATGGCACAGGATCAGCGGCTCTCCATTGCCGCCCGTATCCCAATAGTGGAGCTTCGCGCCGTGAACCGGCGCAAATCCTTCAACGGCCGGCATGGGCCGAGCGATCTGAGCCGGCATCGCGTGCCCTCAGCCGTGCATCAGCACGATATCGAACACCACGAGCTTCTCGTCCGGGTTCATCCCCGGTAGTGGATCGCGAACGGGCATGACAATGGTCTCGGGCTTCGCCGACGACTGCAGCCAGCGGTCGGTGTCGTGATAGGGATCGCCAGCGAAGTACAGTTGCGTGATCAGTCGCTCGCGCTTGCCGAAGACTTCGAAGTGGATGTGCGAGGGACGGACGGTGGTCGGGCCAGTGGGATAGGCGCCCGGCTTGATCGTACGCAGACTATAGCGGCCATCGTCATCCGTCTCGATGACGGCAAAACCCTCGAAGCAAGGGTCGAGTTGCGCCGGATTGTCGTCATTGGGATGCAAATAACGGCCAAAGGAGTTCGCCTGCCAGATCTGCAGCTTGCCTCCCCTCACAGGCTGGCCGGTGCGATCGAGAACTCTGCCGATGAGCCGGATGATCTGGCCTTGCGCGCGTCCGGGGCGCCCTGGAACGCGGGTGAGATCGCCTCCCTTCGCTGGCTCCGAAAGTGGATAGAAGGGTCCGAGAATTTGGTCGGACGTTCGTGACAGGAGGCCTGCGTCAACCAGCGTAGCCGAATGTGTCTCGTCGCGTGTTGGCATGCGCCGCCACTCCATAAATAAGAGCCGTGGATGCCCGCGAGTGCCTTGCTGCCGTCAGGCGCCGGCCCTGCGCGCCACCAACACTCCGGCGGGAAAATGTTACCAGATCGTGGGATCACTTGCTGCAGTGAACAGTGGACCCACCGGATCACTATATTCGTCACCTGGCTGCCAGCTCGGAAGCTCACATATCGCTTCGAGGTCCCGCAGTTCAGCGTGACACCAATGGGCGTGTTTGTTAGCATGCAACCTGGCTGGCGATGGGAACTTCCGTCCAGCGAGCGCGATCATGCCCCGGCGCCGTCAGGCGAGAACGAGGGAGACGACGCTCAGGCCATCGCCCCCCACGACTTGATCGCAGAGCCATAAAGGCCCGCGCAGGGAGGATAGGCATGCAACACCCCCATCGCTGCCATTTCAATCAACATGCACGAACGGTAAACGGCGGCCCCGGAGCCGGGTCAGCGCTCATTGCCGCAAGAGTGTGTGCCACCGTGACGAGGCCGGCTTGACGGCCCTGTGGTGACCCGTCGGCGCGCCATGCCGCAGTTCTGATACCACGCTTCATCTCCAGCAGCGGCCCGGCGACGTGGGCACCGACTGAACCATTCGTTCTTCGGGAGTGAGATCACATGACTTCGCGCATGATCCGATGGAACACGTTTGCGCTGTTGACGCTTGCGTTCGGCAGTGACGCTGCCACCGCGCAGGGCGCTGCGGATTTTCCCTCGAAGCCCATAACTGTCGTCATTCCCACGGCAGCCAGCGTGTCCGGTGACATTATCATGCGCGCCTATGGCGAAGCGGTCAGCAAGCACCTCGGGCAGCCGATTATCGTCGAAAACAAGCCGGGTGGCAGTGGTGCGCTCGCCGCCGCCTATGTGGCCACGAGCGTCAAGCCTGACGGCTACACGCTCTTGAACATTACCATTCCGATGTATCGCGTCCCCCACATACAAAAAACGCCTTACGACCCGGTCAAGGACTTCACACCTATCATCCTGCTCGGCGGCTACACGCTCGGCGGCGTCGTGAAGGCCGACAGTCCGTTCAAGGAATGGAAGGATGTGATCGAGTTCTCAAAGGCCAATCCCGGCCGCTTCACCTACACGACGGTCGGCCCGCAGACGACCAATGCCATCGCCATGGAGACGATGGCGCGCCACTCAGGCGTGCAGTTCACGCATGTCCCCGGCAAGGGTGGCGGCGAAGGGCTCTCTGCCGTCCTCGGTGGTCACGTCAATGCGATGGTGGAAAGCCCGGCCTGGGGGGCCCTCGTCGCCAGCGGAGAGATGCGACTGCTGTTCCTGCTCAACCTGGAGCGCAGCAAGAAGTGGCCGGACGTGCCGACCATCAGGGAACTGGGTTACGACTACACCTTCGACTCTCCCTATGGCCTTGTAGGGCCCAAGGGCCTGGATCCAGCCATCGTGAAGAAGCTGCACGATGCATTCAGGAAGGCTTACGACGATCCGAAGGTGATCGAAACCTACGACAAATTCGACTTCGTTCGCCGCTACATGAATACGGAGGACTACGCGAAGTTCGCGCCCAAGCTGGCCGCAGACGAACGGGCATCGATGGAGAGACTAGGCTTTGCCAAAAAGGACTGAGGTCGCGGCCGCGGAATGAGAATTGTCCGTAATCCGCGTGCGCTGCAAAGTCTGCTCCCTAGCGTGCCCCCGGTCCGTCCACTGGCGGCCGCGGGCTCAAGTCCCGTTACTTGCGCCGTTTCTATCCCACTGTGATGTTGGTCGTTGCGACTTCGTTTCCGCAGCCATGGCAGTGCACTGTCCGGGGCGTCGTTCAACATTTGCTAGTGGCATGGGCCGATCTGGTGCGTATTCTATCCAACGCCAACGATGGTCATGGGATCGACACGATGAAGAGTGCGCTTGTCGTCGGCGCATCGCGCGGACTGGGGCTCGGGCTCGTGCGCGAGCATCTCGTGCGCGGGTGGCGGATCACCGCCACGGTGCGCACGCCCTCGGCTGAGTTGGAGGCACTGCGCGCGGGCGCCGACGACTTGCTCGTCATCGAGACCCTGGACATCACCCAATTCGCACAGGCGGCAGAGCTCGCCGCGCGACTGTCCGGGCACACCTTCGATCTGCTGTTTCTGAATGCCGGCATCATGGCCGGACGCGGAATTGCGCTCAGCGACGTCCCCGACGGCGACATCTCCACCATCTTTCTCACCAACGCGATCAGTCCTATTCGCGTCGCCGACGCGCTGCTCGGGTCGGTGAAGCCCGGGGGCATGATCGTCTTCATGTCCTCCATTCTCGGCAGCATCGGCACCAACGATGATGGCCGCGCTGAGCTTTATCGGGCCAGCAAGGCCGCGCTGAACTCGCTGTTCCGCAGCTTTCGCGCGCGTCATGCACGGGCCGACCTCACCATGCTGGCGCTGCACCCCGGCGTCGTGCGCACATCCATGGGTGGGCCGAACGCCCCACTCGATATCGAGACCAGCATGCGCGGCGTCGCCGATGTCATCGCGGCGCGCTGGGGCTCCGGCGGCCAGGCCTTTGTGAATTATCGCAACGAGATCATCCCTTGGTGAGGCAGCCGGGGATGGCAATCCAACCAAAAGACGACAATGGGGAAACGCATGCAGTTTATGGTCGATTTCATCGTCGTAGGCGCGGGCTCGGCCGGATCGGCGCTGGCCAGCCGCCTGACCGAGAACGGACGCTACCAGGTGCTGCTGCTGGAAGCAGGCGGCGAGACGCACTGGCTTTCGCGTGTCCCGATCAGCTTCGCACATTTCATCAATCGCAAGGGTGTGAACTGGCTTTATGCATCCGAGCCCGAGCCCAACACCGCTGGACGTGCGATCCCTGTACCGCGCGGGCGCATGCTAGGTGGGTCGAGCGCCATCAATGGCATGGTGTGGGTGCGCGGTCAGCGGCAGGACTACGATCATTGGGCCCAGCTCGGCAACCGCGGTTGGAGCTGGCACGACGTGCTGCCGATCTTCAAAAGCATGGAGAGCTACGCGGGCGGCGACAGTGAAACCCGCGGTCGCGACGGTCCGCTCAAGGTATCGGACATCCCCGAGGGTGGGCGGCTTTACGAGAGCCTGTTCGAGGCCGCCAAGACCCTGGGTATCAAACCAAACCGTGACTACAACAGTGGCGATCAGGACGGCATCTCCATGACGCAGGCGTCGATCCGGGGTGGCCGGCGCATGAGCACTGCTCGCTGCTACCTGGATCCCGCCCGCACGCGCGCCAACCTCACCATCGAGACCGATGCGCTGGGCCAGAGCCTCATTCTCGATGGCAATCGTTGCGTCGGCGTGCGCTACAAGGTGCGCGGCGAGGTGCGCGAGGCGCGGGCGGCTCGCGAGGTGATCGTATCGGCTGGAGCGATTGCTTCGCCGCAACTTCTGGAATTGTCCGGCATCGGACAGGCGGATCGGCTGAAGAGCCTCGGCATCGATGTGCACCACAATCTGCCCGGCGTCGGTGAGAATCTGCGTGATCATTGGGGACCGCGCATGAAGTGGCGCGTCGGCCGTCACGGAGCGACCTACAACGAGCGTGGACGCGGCCTCCGTGGTCTATGGCAGGGTCTCCTCTACATCACCGCCAGAAGGGGCTTTCTCAGTCTTCCGCCGGCAACGATGCGCGCCTTCTTCAAAACGCGTGAAGGTCTTGATAGCCCCGACGCCATCATGGCCATCCAACCCTTCATCGTCACGCCGGACGTGAAGCTGGCGAAGGACGCCGGCATCACGATCATCACGCATCAACTGCGACCTGAAAGCAAAGGCAGCATCCACATCAAGTCGGCCGATGCTGGCAAGCCACCGGCCATCCGCTTCAACTTCCTGGCGGAGCGTATCGACCGCGATTGTTTGCTGGCTGGCATGCGCACCGTGCGCCGGATGATGGATGCACCATCGTTGGCGTGGCTCGACGCAGAGGAGTTTGCGCCTGGCCGTAACGCGAAATCAGATGACGAGCTGCTCGACTTCGTGAGCAAGAATGCCGAGACGACATATCACCCGGTCGGAACCTGCAAGATGGGCAACGACCCGGCCGCCGTCGTCGATGACCGTCTGCGCGTGCGCGGGATCTCCGGTTTGCGCGTTGCGGATGCCTCGGTCATGCCGACCTTGACCTCGGGCAACACCAATGCCCCGTCGATCATGATCGGGGAAAAATGCGCGCGGCTGGTGTTGGAAGCCGCGGCCTGAACGGGCCGCCATTCCCACCAACGGCGATCACAATAGGTGCCCGTAGTGCGCAGTGGGCTCACCGCCCGCCGGGGTTGCATCGTCGTTCTTTGTGAAAGCACAAAATTGCCCGCGCCGGCCGCGGCGGCAGTCACCTTGATGCTGAAAGCAGCTTGCGAATCCCTTGGGCTACATCAGCCGAAGTCTTGCCCGCGGTATAGGCTTCGAGGCCTCAGCAACTTGGATAAACGCAAACTCAGTGCGACCAGATACGAAACGCAATTTTTCTGGACTGATATACAATTCGTATTATTGGGCTGATATACAATTATTGATGAGATCTTATTCTCTAATTGTATTTTATCTTGCAATTCAGCAAGGTTTTTATAAAGCAAAACACGATTAAAACGCGTTTCATGCCAAATGCGATTTGGCGTTGATTGGATACGTTTTTGGGGTGGGGGAACAATCGTGGACTTGAAGCGGCGCGAATTTCTTCGCATGGCGACTTTGGGATGCGCGTGCTGTCTCGCGGCACGCAGCGTTGGGGCAGCGCAACCAGGTCACGGGACGAGCCAAGCTGCCCACCCGCACTGGACCTACGCGGGCAATACCGGCCCTGAGCATTGGGGCGAGCTGCAACCCGATTTCAAGGTGTGTCAGCTCGGCCTGGAGCAGACCCCCATCGACCTGACCACAAGCATCAAGGGGGAACCCGGCGTCGTTTCTCTCAATTACAAGCCGGTTGCGGCGCGCATCGTCAACAATGGCCACACAATACAGGCGAACATCGAGCCTGGCTGCTCGTGCACGATCGCCAACGCCAAATACGACCTGCTGCAGTTCCATTTCCACCACCCGAGCGAGCATCTGCTTGCGGGCAAACCATTCGATCTCGAGTGCCATTTCGTCCACAAGGCGCAGAACGGCGCCTTGGCGGTCGTTGGTGTCTTCATCCAACCGGGAGCCAGGAATGCCGACCTGGCAGCGGTTTTCGATGTGATGCCGGCTCAAGAGGGAGAGGCGCGCGCATCGGTGGCCATCAATCCTGCAGCGCTGATGCCCAGAGAGGGCGGCTACTTCCGCTACATGGGCTCGCTGACGACGCCGCCCTGCTCGGAGGGCCTGACCTGGACGGTCTACAAGCAGCCGATCGAGGCATCGACTGACCAGATCAAGCAATTCGCGTCGCTGTTTGCCAACAACGCCCGACCCATACAGCGCCGCAACCGCCGCTTCCTAATCGAAACCAACTAGCAACGGCAACCAATCCGCCCGCGAGGAATCCAAAATGACGAGCGCATCCATGCACCCAGCCAATTCGGGTGGCCTCTTGCAAATCTTCACGGATCGCAAGATCAATACGAAGATAGCCATCGGTTTTGCCGTCGTGCTGGCGATCACCGTCGCCATTGTCGGGCTGTCCTATTTCAAGCTCGACGAGATCGATCACAACTTGTCGGAGTACTCGCGCAAGGTGTCGAACAGCAACACCGTAAGCGAGATCGATCGGGAGTTCATCGCGTTCCGCCGCCACATCGGCGAAATCTCGGACAACATCGAGGAGAATTTCGCAAACGCCGAGAAGTCACGCGCCAAGCTGCGTGAACAGATCGGCCTGGCGCTCAAGCGGATCACCGACCCCGAGCGGCACAAGAAGATCGAGCATCTGGCCGAGCAGTTTGAACACTACTCCAAGGATTTCGACAAGGTCGCTATGCTCCGTCGCGAGCAGGAGAAGCTGCAGAAGGAGGTTCTGGATCCGACTGGGGCCAAGTTGCGCAACGAAATCGAGCAGCTGCAGAGCTGGGCAGTCAGCAAAGCTGGCAACACAAACACGATGATCCTTGCCGGCGAGGCCCTGAAGCAGCTGATGCTCGTGCGTCTCAACGCCAACAAGAACCTCACGCGCCACGATCAGGCATCGGCCGCGGGGGCAGAGAAGGCCTTCGCCGACCTCAAGGTCGCCATGACGGCGTTCGGAAACAACATCATCAATGACGACGTGCGGCGGCTGTTCGGGGAGGTCAACGCCAATGTGCTCGCCTACGACGCCGCCTACAAGAAGGCAGCACACGACGCCCACGAGATCTCCAGGCTCTTCCATGGTGAGATGCGCAATTTGGCGCAGGCCATCGGCGTCGACGCCGACGCCATCAAGACGGCCATCGCCCACGATGAGGAGAAGATCGAGCACGCGACGCACACCCTTGTCTCGAGCGTCGAGCAGCTGAATCTGATGTTTGGGCTTGGCGGCGTCATGCTCGGCGCATTGCTCGCCTGGCTGATCGGCCGCGGCATCTCGCGTCCCATCCAGGGCATGACACAGGCGATGACGGCGCTGGCCGGCGGCGACCTGAAGGTCGTGGTCCCGGCGCAGGACAACAAGGACGAGATCGGCGAGATGGCGAAGGCGGTTCTGGTGTTCCGCGACGCCGCCGTCGACAAGGTGCGCATGGAGCGCGAGGCCGAGGAGGAGCGCGTCCGCAGCGAGGCTGCTCGCAAGAAGGCCGAGGAGGAGGCCATCGGGCGCGAGCGGGCCATGGTGTCGACCTCGATCGGCGCCGGCATGGCCAAGCTGGCGGCCAAGGACCTCACCTTCCGCCTGACCGACGATCTGCCCGAGGCCTACCGCCAGCTGCAAGCGGACTTCAACTCCGCGATCGAGCAGCTCGAGCAGGCGTTGCAGAGCGTCACGACCAGCACGCAGGCGATGAACTCAGGTACGTCTGAGATCTCGACCGCCTCCAACGATCTGTCCCGGCGCACCGAGCAGCAGGCCGCCAGCCTGGAGGAGACGGCCGCGGCGCTCGACGAGATCACCGCCACCGTCAAGAAGGCGGCCGAAGGTGCGACGCACGCCCGCAAGGTCGTGGCCGGCACCAAGGACGACGCTGAGAAGAGCGGCGAGGTGGTGCGCAAGGCCGTGGAGGCCATGGGCGGCATCGAGAAGTCGTCGCAGCAGATCAGCCAGATCATCGGCGTGATCGACGAGATCGCCTTCCAGACCAACCTGCTGGCGCTGAACGCCGGCGTCGAGGCGGCACGTGCCGGCGACGCGGGCCGCGGCTTCGCGGTGGTGGCCTCGGAAGTGCGCGCACTGGCTCAGCGCTCGGCGGAGGCGGCCAAGGAGATCAAGAGCCTGATCTCCACCTCGACCACCCAGGTGGGCGAAGGCGTGCAGCTGGTCGGCGAGACCGGCAAGGCGCTCGACCGTATCATGTCCAAGGTGGCGGAGATCAACACCGTGGTCTCCGAGATCGCCGCCGGTGCCCAGGAGCAGGCGACGGGGCTGCAGCAGGTCAACACCGCCATCAACGAGATGGACCAGGTGACCCAGCAGAACGCCGCCATGGTCGAGGAGGCCACCGCGGCTGCCAAGTCGCTGAGCCAGGAGAGTGAGCAGCTCACCAGCCTCGTCAGCCAGTTCAATGTCGGCAATGTGGTTGCGTTCGAAGTCAGCGCGACGCACTGCACCGAAATCCGAACCGGTGCGTCAGTTCGCATCCAAGTCGGAGGCGCACGCACCCAAGCGGCAGCTCAAGACGCCGGCCGGCCGCAACGGCTCCGCGATGCGCAAGCCCGAAGCTGCTGCTGACCAAGATGGCTGGCAGGACTTCTAAGGCCATAGATAGATAACCCGGGTTGGCGCCCGTGTGGCGCCAACCCGGCAATTCCCAATCCCCCAAGTCTCCACCCGCCGAGGATCAAGTCATGTCCGGAGCCATGAAGACGGATGGCGCGAAGGTGCACGAGCTGATCGCCGTTCGCATCGGTACGCAGGAGTTCTGCGTCGACGTCATGTCGGTGCGCGAGATCCGCGGTTGGACTTGCGCCACCCCGCTGCCGCAGGCGCCGCCGTTCGTACGCGGTGTCATCAACCTGCGCGGAACGGTCTTGCCGATCGTCGACTTGGCGGCACGCCTGGGGTTTCCCCCGGCCGAGCCCAGTGCACGTCACGCCATCGTAGTGCAGATTGGCGACCAAACGGTCGGGCTGTTGGTGGAGGGAGTTTCCGACATTTTCACCGTCGCCGACGACCAGATACAACCGACGCCGGATGTCGCTTCGGACATGGCCAATAGGTTTGTCCGTGGCGTCATCGCCATGGAGGGGCGGCTGATCAGCCTGATCGCAATCGATTCTGTTCTGCCCGAGAGCAGCGGGCGGCTGCGTGATGAACGAGGCGCCCGAGCATGTTGTGACAACATGGCTTGACTGACTATCCGAGAACACCCAGCTCCGAAGCCGGCACACCTCAGCCATCGGCTTCCTCTGGGCACGACGTCCGTGCTTCGCGCGAGGCGGACACATACGTGCAGCCATCCAATCGGGCAGTTCACGCCCAATCGCTTGTGAGCTCGGGGCCCAGTGTCCTTGGCAACGGTGAGGATCGCGCTGGCGTTGCTACTCCTGGCAAACTAACTTTCAAGCCGGACCGCTCGATGGTGACTTGGTCGCCACGGGCGGAGACCGAACTCCAGCCTGCAAGGAGGTAAGTGACGATGACATACCGTGGCATGACTGTGGAGATGATTACGATCAATGGGGACAAGGGCGATCCGATCTCCGCCTATACGGCAAAGCCGTCGGGTTCAGGCCCCTTCCCTGGTGTCGTGCTGGTCCACCACCTTCCCGGCTGGAGCGAGCTCTACATCGAGATGACACGCAAGTTCGCGCATTACGGCTATATCGCCATCTGCGCCAACCTCTATGAGCGCGCCGGCCAGGGCAACCCCGACGACGTTGCCGCCAAGGTGCGCGCCGAGGGCGGCGTTCCGGACGCCCAGGTCGTGGGTGACACCGAGGCTGCGGTGAAGTGGATGCGTGCGCAGCCGGACCACAACGGCAAGGTCGGCGTCTTCGGCTCGTGCTCCGGCGGGCGGCACGCTTTCCTCTATGCCTGCACAAAGAAGGATGTCGACGCCTGCGTCGATCTCTGGGGTGGCCGCGTGGTGATGGGTAAAGAGGAGCTCAACGCCAAGACGCCGACGGCGCCGATCGATCTGACGAAAAATCTCTCATGCCCACTACTTGGTATTTTTGGCAACGAGGACCGGGCGCCGAGCCCGGAGCAGGTCGACCAGCATGAAGCCGAGCTCAAGAAGCACGGCAAGTCTTACGAGTTCTATCGCTACGACGGCGCCGGCCACGGCATCTTCTACTACCACCGGCCCTTGTACCGCGTGGAGCAGGCGCTCGACGGCTGGACCAAGGTATTCGCGTTCTTCGACAAGCATCTGGCGAAGTAGGAGGCCCATCCATGTGCACATCGATCGTCGAGATCGCTGCGGCGGAGGGCATGGCGAAGCGGGAGGACAAGTGGTTCCCGCTGACGCACGCGGTGGTCGCTTATGACCACGCGCGCCATGCCTTGCTTGGGGATGTCATCACCCTCGACTTCATCAACGAGGCGCTGCCACCGGGTGCACGGGCGGCCGTCGAGCTGACGCTCGAAACAGCCAAGGCGCTGCATGCCGCGCTCGCGAAGGCCATCGCCGAGGCGGAGATCGAAGAGGCCGAGAGGGCGCAAGGGCTCGAGCGAGCACGACTTGGCGCACAGGCACTTGGTGCCGGCTCGCGTATTGCTGCTTAGTCACGAAGCTGAGAAAAAACGGATCGGCGGCCATGATGGCCGCCGAGACACACGCGCATGGCGCGGAGGCTCAGCACCAGCCAATCCTCGATTGCCCGTAATGTGCGCACCAGGCCATCGCAGCGCTGCATGTTTGACAAGCAGGAGTCCTCCATGCGCGTTAGCTTGCTCAAACATCAATCGCAGCTCTTGAGCTCAGAGCACGTAGTACAAGCGTTGCGTTCGACGGGCGTGGACGTAAGCGAGGCGAGCAGCGCCAAATCGCTTCCAAGCGGCTCCATCCTCCTGGCTATTGGATTATATGGGTCGGAGAAGGATCCCTTAGCCGAAACGTTCTTGCGGGAAGCACGCGATCGCGGGGTCACTCGCATTCTGTGGCAATTTGAGCCGACACTCCCTCCCAAGCTTTCTGGGCGGGCAAAAAGCATCATCGACTGGTTGCTGAAGGACGAGCATCTGCAAGTCGATCGCGGCAGCCTCGCAAGACGCGTCGACGAAGTTTTATGCCACGCCTTGGCATTCAGTACTCGGACTGAGCCATGGAGCCGGCGTGTCTCGTCGGGCAAGATCTTCAAATTTCCGCTCTGGCAGAGCCGCGTGCTGCTGAGGCGGTGGCAGGATGGTCTGTTTGATAGAATTTTCGTGAGCCTGTCTCCCCGGAGGGGGTTTCTGAGCGAGAGGGGTATAACGAGCGCATTCGTTCCAGTGGGGCACATTCCGTCCTTTGGCAAACGGAACAGCGGCGACAATCGCGATATCGACGTGTTGTTCCTTGGTTTGAAGGCCGGCCGTCGCCGCCGCAACCTACTGCGCGACCTGGAGGATAAGTTGTCCTCGGCTGGCTTTCGGTTCGTAGTTGTGGACGGAGGTTGTTTTGGCGATGAGCGCACGCAACTGCTCAACCGAAGCAAGATCGTTCTGAACCTGCACAAGTTTCCGTGGGAGTTCCCCGGTATGCGCTTGCTGATGGCGATGAGCTGCGGAGCGCTTGTGGTATCCGAGCCGGCTCCGGACATGCGCCCCTACGTTCAAGACGAGCATCTGGTCGTTAGTCCGATCGATACGCTGGCGGATACCTTGATTCGATGCCTCACTGACGCCGACCTTCGGCGCTCGACCGCCGATCGTGCCTATCATTTTGTGATGCAAGACATGCAATTGGGGCGAATTCTGTCCCAAGCGCTCCTGCAGGCGGGCCCAGACAATGCGCAGCACATACGAACAGCCACCGCATACCCAGATCAAAGTTCTGATTTTGGGTAGCTATGTGTTCGCCGAGGAGATTGCCGATCTCATCGACGAGACCCCAGGATTGGTGACAGCAGGCTTTGTGGAAAATCTGGATCGGAAGCGGTGCGAGACGCAGCTTCTGGGATTGTCCGTTTACTGGGTTGACGACATCGCTGCCTTAGCAACCGATCATCATCTGCTCTGCGGTATCGGCACTACCAAAAGACGGACGTATGTGGAGCAGGTCGCCCGGCACGGCTTGCCCTTCGCCCGTCTTGTCCACCCTACCGCCCGCATGTCGAAAAAGAGCACGCTAGGTTACGGCAGCATTCTAAGTGCAAACGTTGTCGTGGCCGCGCAAACCCAGATCGGCAATCACGTGATCATCAATCGTGGTGCATTGGTGGGGCATCACACCGTTGTGGGTGACTTCGTTACAGTTAGCCCTGGTGCAAACATAGCCGGCGCCTGCGTCATTGAGGATGGATGCTACGTCGCCATGGGAGCCATCGTGTTGGACCGCGTAAGAGTTGGCGCAGGCTCCGTTGTCGGCGCCGGCTCGGTAGTTACAAAGGACGTTCCACCCGGGGTGCAAGTGATCGGAGCACCCGCCCGCATCGTGCGGGAGCAGATCGATGGTCGATGACCAACTAGGCGGCGACGGCACCTACGAGTGCAGCCTTTCGCACTTCCATGATGATCCGGTTCACGTCCTCGTCAGAAAGCCCGGCCGATAAGGGCAGACTTATGGTCTGGCGCCCAATCGCCGTTGCCATCGGATAGTCGTCCGGTTGCCAGCCGAACCTCTCTTGGTAGACCGGATGCTCCGCCAAGCAAGTGTAGTGAATTCCCGTTCCTATTTGTCGGTTTGCCAACTCGTTTGCGAGATGCGACCTTGTTATTCCGCAACGCTTGGGATCCACTAGTAGCGTATAGAGATGCCTCGCGTGCTTCGTGCCGGGCTCCTCTGGTGGGGGCAGGACGAATGGCAACCCGGCAAAGGCCTCGTCGTATTGCTCCCAGATGTGTTGACGGCGCTCATGGCCTTTTACCAGCCGCCGCATCTGATGCAGTCCAATGGATGCGTTGAGGTCCGTCATGTTGCACTTGTACCCAACTTCCGTCACCGAATAGTGCTGGAAATTATGATCGCTAAAGCGTTTCCAGGCATCCTTCGACATACCATGCAGTGCCAGCCGCTTGAGGCGCGCAACGTCCTGCGGATTGCGTGCTAAGATCATGCCGCCTTCGCAAGTCGTAATATTCTTGGTGGCATAGAAGCTAAAGCAGCCAAAATCTCCCAGCGTTCCGGTCGGGTGCCCATGCCATTCTGCCTCGACTGCGTGCGCACAATCTTCAACCACTTTCAAATTGTGATGAGCCGCCAAGCTTGCGATCGCGCCCATGTCACAAGGCCTACCCGCGAAGTGCACAGGGATTATTGCCCTGGTCCTCGATGTGATCGCGGCCGACAGACGATTAACGTCGATATTCATGGTGTCCGGCTCGACGTCGACAAGAACCGGTTTGGCGCCGCAGTGGATGATCGCGTTGGCCGTTGCACAAAATGTCAAAGGGGTAGTGATGACCTCATCGCCGTCCCCGACGCCCGCTGCGATCAACGACAGATGCAGAGCGGCCGTGCACGAACTCACTGCCACGGCGTCTGTAACCTGCTTGAACTCGGCAAATTCGCGCTCAAATTGAGAAACTTTGGGACCGGTTCCAATCCATCCGGACCTGAGTGTTTGCACTACCTCTTCGATTTCCTCCTCGCCAATGTTTGGCGCGCCGAACACGATGCGTCGCTCGAGCATTTCAGCCCCCCGCTTGCCTAAACCCGCTGCGTACGCGATCACTGGGAGCGGGATCGTCTCAGATGGAGGCGCATGCGTAATCCATCTGGAGCGTGAACCCTGCTCTACACTCGAAAACTGGAGTGCGATTCACGCCCCACGGGGGAAGCGGCAGTGCTTCGATGTGGGGCGGTCACGCGCTGGAGGCGATCATGTTCGTCATGTAATCGGCGCTGTCATCACTCGATCGAATGATGCTTTCGTCCAGCTGTGGACTGTGCATTTTTGTGGCATCCTGGCCACGCTTTGACAGCTTTTCGCCATCCTCCTCGTCGACCCAGAGAAGGATCGGCTCTCCTGCTTTGTGTACCTTCCCCGGCCTGTCACTAGTTGCACTGGAAGACATAGGTGTGCTCGCCCTTCCTGCTGGCGAGCGCGGCGTGAGCGTAGAAGTTGTACCCCTCTTGGGGCAGGTTCGGCTTGCGAAGGCCTCGGCATAGGCCTGGGTTTCACGAGCGATAACCATTTGATCTCGAACAAGGCTAGATACCGGGGTGACGGTCAGCGCCGTCTTGCCATCGCTGCGCTCGTGAGTGCGGTGCTCGAAGCGAATGCCCTCGCTTAGTGACCCGACGCTGTCCGCCTTGGGATCGACTGAACAGCTCGCGATCGCCACGCCTGTCACTACCAGAGATATGAGCTTCACCAGTTGGCTTGGTACATGGTCTGCTCCCATGAGGCCGGTGAAGTTAAACAGATTCTGTCGCTGGGCTCCCAGGCTTAGACGATGCTCACAGGAAAACCGGGGATGGTGCCCACTTGCGTCTGGCTGCGCTTCGTCGTGCATCTACCATGCAAATCTAGGCTGATTCCCCTATCCCCTTACGAACTGGTGGGGAGAATGTCCAAATTGAAGGAACTCGTGCGGTCGGCGCAGTTCTTCACCCGACCACCAGCTGTTGTTTCAAGCGAAACCAAGATCGACATGCGCGGCTATTTCATTTGCGCGACACAGCGTTCGGGCAGCAATTTCCTGTGCGACATGATCGCAGAGACTGGTCAGCTTGGAATCCCGCGCGAATACTTTAACGGCACGGCCAGGCGCGTGATCGATAACGACCCTTCCTATCCTCTCGATGCGATAAGCCAAGTGCGCCGCATCTTGACGACTGGGGCGACGCCGAATGGCATTTACGCGGCCAAGGTGTTTCCAACGCACTACAGGCAAGCCGCGACCGCGGTGGACATCGGCCGCAGCCTTCCGGGCCTGCATTTTGTCTTTCTGCGCCGCCGTGACCTCCTGGGCCAAGCCATTTCTCTGGTCATCGCTAAGCAGACCGGCAAATGGCGGGCCTTCATGAAACCAGCACGGCCGCCGGTCTATGATCCAAAAGCCATCAGCAGCGCAATCGACGACCTCGTGCAAGACACTGCGGCGTGGCTTGCCTTCTTCGCGCGCCACAATATTGAGCAGATCGAGATCGTTTACGAGGATATGCGCGCCAATCCTCCTGGCGCGTTAAATGCGATTGCGCGACATCTTGGACTGGGACCCGTCCAGCCTGGGCCGAGTGCAATCGATAAGCCGGTGCGGCCAGCCGAGGCTCACGAATGGCGGCAACGGTACGTGGCCGATATGGGTAGTCCTCTCGTTTGAACCTGAAACATCTCGTGGCCAATGGGGCGGTTCGGGCCCCATTGCTTATGAGTTCAGGCCTAGAGCCCTCGGCGGACGTCAGTGCCGGCGCCAGATTTCACTGGCTCAGCCAGTACATCGACGCCAGAGCAGCCAAAGCAAGTATTACGATGATCCACACGGTGCGACTCATGATTGTCTGCCTCGCAATTGGAAACCAATCATAGATTCTGGACGCAATACATGCTCGGTCGAGTCGGGCCAATCCTACTCGTGCTGTGACACGCGATCAAAGCCATAGTTGGGCCGTTGCGTTGCAGATGTGCATCTGCCGGGCCAATTGGCGAACGCTATACGCCCTGATCGTCGGCTGGCGCGAGATGTGCGACGAGCTAGGGCAGCTAGCCGGCCAATGCCGTCTCGGCAGCTTTGGTGCCCTTGAACGCCGGCATGATTTCCTTGGCGAAGCGCTCGAGCTGTTCGAGGGCCACGGCTTCGGGCACGCCCACCGACAGGCTGACCGAGATGCGGTCGAGCGCCGGATACTTTGTCTCCAGTGCCTTCAGATGATCGACGATCTCCGCGGGGGAGCCGCACAGGAAACCGCCGGCTTTCACGGCATCCTCGATGCGTGGCAGTTTCGCCGTCGGGGCGCGCTTGGGATCGCGCATGATGCCGATCTGCTCCTCGGTCAAGGCGCGCACCAGTCGCAGCTCACCGAACATCTTCATGTTCTCCTCGTAATATTTCCCAGCCTCGCGCATGCCCTTTTCGCGGCTGTCGGCAATGTAGAAGTGAAACCCGAAGCAGAGCCGCTCGCCGAGCCCGATGGACATGCCGGTGCGCGCGTGCGCGGCTTGCCAGTCGAGCACTACTTTGTGCATGGCGCCGCCCTCGGCCGAGCCGCCGCCGACCATGCCCTGGATGCGGTGTTTGGCCATGAAGTCGAGCGCGCGGGTCGAGCCGCCCTGGATCGGCTGCCAGCATTCGACCGGCAGGTTGAAGGGACGTGGGACGAGGGTCAGCTCCTTCAACTCGTAGCCGCGGTAGGGGACGTTGGGTGGTAGCGTGTAGTGCTTGCCCTTGTGCGAGAAGCTTTCGTTATTGAAGGCCTTGAAGATGATGTCGACCTGCTCCTCGAACAGCTCGCGGTTGGCCTCTTGATCGATGAGCGGCGAGCCGAAGGTCTCCACCTCGCGCGTGTGGTAGCCGCGGCCGACGCCGAAGGTCACCCGACCGCCGGTGAGGATGTCGACGGTGGCGAAGTCTTCCGCCAGCCGCAGCGGATGCCACATGGGCGTGATGTTGAAGCCGCAGCCGATCTTGAGATTGCGGGTGCGGTGGGCGAGGTGCAGCGCCATCAGCACGACGTTGGGGATGCACTCCGTGCCTTCGCGCTGGAAGTGGTGCTCCGCCATCCAGAAAGTGTGATAGCCGAGCCGGTCCATCAGCTTGGCCATGGCCTCCGCCTTGCTTAGCGCGGTGGCGAGATGGGCGTTGGGATAGCGCCGATCATTGACGGGCGTGCCGCTATAACCAACGTTGTCGAGGTCGGCATGGCCGGCATAGAGGCTGTCGAACTTGGTGATCATGGCGCGCTTCCTCCGCGGGAGTTTTTTTTATCTTTGATCGACAGCGTAGCGCACGTGCATCGCGAAGCAAGGCTTGATCCCGCTCACGGGTCGAGAAGCTGCTTGTCTCCAACTGGGCAAGTCCCATCTCACGACCCAGCGGAAGGGCCGCGCGGCATTGTAAAGTAGGCAGACATTCGGCAGGAGAAGGCCATGCGGATCATCGACGCGCAAATTCATCTCTGGACGAAAGGCACCGTCGTGCCGCCGCACCGAACAACGCCCTACCTGCTCGAGGAGGCGTTGCGCGACATGGATGCCGCTGGTGTGCACGGCGCGATCCTGCACCCCCCAAGCTGGGACGAGGATTCCAATGCGCAGGCCATCGAGGCCGCGCGCCTGCATCCGGACCGCTTCGCCATCCTCGGCCGCATTCCGCTCGATCAGCCGGACAAGCGCGGGCTGATCGAAACCTGGAAGCAGCAACCCGGAATGCGCGGGCTGCGCTACGCGTTTCTCGAGCCACACATGAAGTCCTGGCCGACGGATGGGACCATGGATTGGCTGTGGCCGGCGGCGGAACGCCTCGGCTTGCCAGTGGCGCTCCTGGCCGGCGACTTCCTGCCGCTCGTCGGCACGATTGCCGAACGGCATCCGGGCCTGCGTCTCATCATCGATCATTTCGGCATCGTGCGTGGCAATATGGATGAGGCGGCGTTCGCCAACATGCCCCAGCTTGTCGCGCTAGCGAAGCACCCCAACATTGCGGTCAAAGTCACGGGCGGGCCGCAATACGTGACCGACGGCTATCCCTTCAAAAGCCTGCAGCCGCGCTATCGCGCCATCTACGATGCCTTCGGCCCTCGGCGCATGTTCTGGGGCACCGACATCACGCGCATGCCGTGTAGTTGGAAGGCATGCGTTACGGCATTTGCTGAGCAAACGTGGCTGCCCGAAGCCGACAAGGCGCTCATCATGGGACGGGCGATGGCCGATTGGATCGGCTGGGAGCGCAAGGACTGGGATTGAGGGGGCGGCTCAGCACACACCTTGACGGTTCCAGATCTCGATCCCAGGTGTCGGTGGCGGAGTTCCCGCAGTCATACCAGGAGTGAATCATGGCTGACGTCATCCCGAAGCAATACCTCGACCTGTTCGACAAGAAGGCCTTCGGCAATCTCGGCACTACCATGCAGGACGGCAGCCCGCAGGTAACCCCGGTTTGGGTCGACTATGACGGCACGCATGTGCGCTTCAACTCGGCGCTCGGGCGCGTCAAGGACAAGAATGTGCGCCGTGATCCGCGCGTCTCCATAGCCCTCCTGGACCCGGAAAATCCCTATCGCTACCTGGAAATCCGCGGCCGGGTCGTCGAGATCACCGAGGACGGCGCCGACGGCCATATCGATGCGCTGGCGAAGAAATATCTGGGCAAGGACAAATATCCATTTCGCAAGTCCGGCGAGGTCCGCGTCACCTACAAGGTGGCGCCGGAGAAAGTCAGCGCCATGGGCTGAATTTCTCGGGCGAAGGCAAGGCAGCGGCAAGGCACCCTCCCGGCCGGCTTGCCCGTCCTCCAGTCGATCGTCCCGTCCTATTTGCGCCGCGGCGGCATAGTCACTAGCATTGTGACCGATGCTGGTGGGCCTTTTGCCCCGCCATAGCGAACGGCTCAGCACGACGGTCGATACGGGAGGGCGCCTGAATGGGCAAAAAGTACAATATTCTTGGCATGGGTGCGTCCTACGGGTCGCTGCTCGCCAGCAAGCTGCTGATGGCCGGGCACTCGGTGAAGCTCATCTGCCTGCCGGCCGAGGCGGAGCTGATCAACAAGGAAGGCGCCATCGTGCGCATGCCCGTCAAAGGCCGCGACGGGCTTGTTGAGATCAACACTCAGAAACTGCCGGGCAAGCTGACGGCCGGCGGCCCTGCCAGCGTCAATCCCAAAGACTATGACCTCGTGGCGCTGGCGATGCAGGAGCCGCAGTATCGCTCACCCGGCGTGCGCGAACTGCTGGATGCGGTCGCGAAATCCAAAGTGCCGTGCATGTCGATCATGAACATGCCGCCGCTGCCCTATCTCAAGCGCATTCCCGGTCTCGATACCCAGCCCTGTCGCGCCGCCTTCACGGACGCCACAGTCTGGGACAGCTTCGATCCGGAGCTGCTGACATTGTGCAGCCCGGACCCGCAGGCGTTCCGGCCGCCCGAGGACAAGGTCAACGTGCTGCAGGTGCGCCTGCCGACCAACTTCAAGTCGGCGCGTTTCGGCTCGGATGCGAACACCGCGATCCTGCGCGATCTTGAGGCCGACGTCGAAGCGGCACGGTTCGATACCGGCAAGGAGAAGATCGAGCTGCCAGTGAAGCTCAAGGTGCATGACTCCATCTTCGTACCGCTGGCGAAGTGGAGCATGCTGCTGGCCGGCAACTATCGCTGCGTGCAGAAGGACGGCATGCGCTCCATCAAGGAGGCCGTGCACACAGACCTGGAGACGTCGCGCTCAGTGTACAACTGGGTAGTGAAGCTGTGCACCACGCTTGGCGCCGACGAGAAGGACTTGGTGCCGTTCGAAAAGTACGCCAATGCGGCATTGTCGCTGGTAACCCCGTCGTCGGCGGCGCGCGCGCTCGCCAACGGCGCGCCCAACATCGAGCGTGTGGACCGGTTGGTGCAGACCATCGCCGCGCAAAAGGGCATGCGGTTGGACGCAATCGATCAGACGGTCGCTTTGGTCGACAGCTGGGTCGAGCGCAACCGCAAGAAAGCGTCTTAAACGAGCTGATCGTTGTGGTCAGCCGTGACCCGCGCCGAGAGCCTGGGCCATGGCTGCATGCGCGCGTCGGGCGCGTTCGGCGAATGACAAGTGTGCGCAGCGCGGATTGGGGGCCTCGATGGCCACCGGCGTGTCGTCCGGCAAGGCGGCCAGAAACTCTCGCACGGGCAGCGCTCCTGCGCCGGGATAGAGACGATCGCCGCGGGCCTCGCGGCGCATTTCGTCGACTGTCTTTGGGATGGCGGCTGGTGCGTCGCAGACATGGGCGAAGTGCACGAGTGCAGGTGAGACCTGCGCCAGGTCGGCCGGACTGCCACCCGAGCGACTCAAGTGTAGCAGGTCGATAAGTAAGCCGGCGTTTGACGCACCGGCCGCGTTCACGATCTGAAGTGCATCGGCGAGGCGTGCGACGTGCGTGTAGGGAATGAACTCCAGCGCGGGCTTCAGGTCGAACTCAGCGGCTAGCGCGCATAGCCGCGCGAAGTTGCCGATGGCCCGTGCTCGATCTGGATCGTAGCAGATGACAACCAGATAGCGCGCGCCCAGCTCGGCCCCGAGCGCGAAGGCGGGCCTGCATTCCTCCACACAGAAGTCCGGTGCCATCCAGAACGCCTCGACATCGAGCACCTTGACACCCGTGGCGGCCAGCCGCTGCTCGACCTCACGTTCGGCCTGCGCGTCGCCGATGATCGAGCGCCATGCCGGATCGGGTGTTGGTGGTACAATCCGCAAGCCCACATGACTGAAGCCCGATGCGGACGCCGCATCGATCAGCTCGAGCGGGGTGGCGTCCAGCATGGTCAGGTGGGCGAGCGAGATGGGCCTCATTGCAATTGCTTGCCTGTAAGCGGCTCCACAACGTCACGCCACGCGCGTGCCGCAGACCTGCGTGCGTCGCATCACGCGCCGGAACGGGCCGGCGTCGTGAATGGCCAGGTGCTTGCAGACCCGGTTGTCCCAGAACGCGATCGAGCCGGTTTCCCAGCGGAAGCGGCAGGTGAATTCGGGGCGGTGCCCGTGCTCCATCAGGAATTCGAGCAGCGGCTTGCTCTCCGCCTCGGTCATGCCCTCGAAGCCGATGGTGTAGGAGTGATTGACATAGAGCAGCTTGCGCCCAGTCTCGGGATGCGTCGCCACCACCGGATGCGTGCTGACGGTCTCGCGCCAGTTGGCGTCCTCGCGCACCTTGGTCGAGCGCTGTGCGTTCATGGCCGCTGCCGGGCCGGCGACCTTGCGATCCGAGTGCAGGGCCTTGAGGCCGCCGATCATCTTCTTCATGCCGTCTGACAGCGCCTCGTAGGCTTGGTATTGATTTGCGAACAGCGTGTCGCCGCCATAGGGCGGCACCTCGATGGCGTAGAGGATGGCGCCCATGGGCGGCTCGGCAACCATGGTGGTGTCGGCATGCCATTCCTCGCCGACGATCTTCTTGTCGCCGGGCTCGCGCGTGATCTGGATCACCTCGGGGTCGGCCTGCATGCCCTTGTAGTTGGGGTGGATGAAAAGCTTGCCGAACCGGCGCGAAAACGCCTTGTGGCGCTCGGTATCGAGCTTCTGGTCACGAAAAAAGATGACGCAGTGGTCGAGCAGCGCCTGGCGGATGTCGCCGATGGTGCGATCGTCGAGGTCCTCGCTGACGTCGACGCCGTGAATCTCGGCGCCGATGCTGCCGGCGATCGGCCGGACCTCGATCTGGCTGTTGCGCATGGGTCTCCTCCGTCCGTGGTTTTGCTTGTTCTTCATGTCCGCTGCGGTGTAGCGGCGCAAAGTCTCCTCAAAAGGCTATGGCCTGTCGCTCGCCGGCGCAACAGGCGCCACGGCGTTTCACATCCTCGCGCTGTTACCCAGGCAATTTGAGATCCTTATCGTTTGCATCCAAACATCTCATTTGCGCAATGGGCGCCTCCGACCTATCTCCCGCCTGCCGAAACAAGCACGACAAGAGAGCCGAACCCCCTAGGGGATGACCATGAGCACAGAAATTCTGATCCGGCTGGCTGGTCTGGCCGACAGGGACGAGCTGAGAGCCATGCAGGCTAAGTCCTTCCGTGAACTCGGAGCAGCCTGCTACGAGCGGAGCGTGATCGAGGCCTTCATCAGCGTTATCGGCACTATGGATGACAGCCTGCTGGAGCAGGGCACATACTATGCGGCCGTGGCCGGCGGTGCGATTGTCGGCTGCGGCGGCTGGTCGGACCGCACGTCTGGTTACGCCGTGCACGCGGTCGAAGCGAGTGGCCGCGCTCAGGTGGGAAAGGCTACCGTGCGCAGCATCTTCGTGCATCCGGCCTGGGTACGGCGCGGGATAGCGAGCACGATCATGGGGCTTATCGAAGCTGGGATTGCCGCCGCCGGATTCCGAACCGCATCCCTCACGGCGACCCTGTCGGGAGTGCCGCTCTATCATCGGCTCGGCTACTGCCCCACGCAGCCGGTCGCGCTCGGCCTGCCGGAAGGCCTGACCTTCGTCGGGATCGCCATGACCAAGAACCTGACCGCGGCTGGTCCGATCACAGCCAAGGCGGCATGACGGGTCACATGGCCTGTCACTCCCACGCGCCGGTGGGAGCCGGGCCCGGACCGAGCGCAATCTCCTTGATCAGCTTGCTCAGGATGGAGCGGCCGAAGGCCTCATGCCCTTCGGCCGCCAGGGCGAAAGCGCCCGGACCGCCGATGACGTTGTCCTCATAATACTTGAGCAGCCCGCCCGGCGGATGCGTGTGCATGGGATTGGTGGGCAATGGGATCGCGCTCAGTATGGCCAGACCGTTGATCGTGATGCCCTGCCGTAGCGCGTCATCGCGAGCCTCTAAGATATCGCGGCCGATATTGTTCGTGCCGTCGCCCGAGACATCTATCACGCGCCGCGACGCAGCGAACGGACTGCGCGCGAACTGCCGCACGGAATAGTCGATGGCCGCACTGATCGAAGTGCGCTCCATGAAGGCGCGGGGTGCTGAAAGAATGCGGTCCGCAAAAGCGCGGGCTTCCTCCGGGGTACCGATCGAGGTCCAGTCCACTGCCACGGTCTGCGCATGTGCTCCCGACCATTCGACGAAGCAGATGGCGATGCGGCTGGTCTCGGTGGACTGGATGGCGGCAATCACCTTGGGATTTGTCATGGCCGCGGCGTAACCCTCCCGCTGCAGCTTGAACTTCTCGGCGTCGACGCTGCGCGAAATATCGGCGGCGAGCACCAGCAGCAACTCGACGCGCTCCTCGGCCATGGCCGGACTGCCGAGGCGAGTGTCCGCGGCCAGGGTTGCCAGGCATACGGCGGCGACCAGCATCCACTTGCGCATGGCGGAACACTCCACTTGCGGTGCAATGGTGCGACGTAGTGATGAGTTGAGCGCGGTTCAGGGCAGCCGGCAAGGGCGTTGATCGCCGAAAGCAATCGGGTGCGAACGCCGGGCGGGCTTCTTGCCGCAATCTCGGCACCCCGGGGTTGCGTGGTGCAACCGGCTGGGCTAACACCGCATTGTCCGATTTGATGCGGGCCAACAGGCTCGTGCCGAGGCCGCCCCGGTTGCCATGAACCAGCTTCTGCTCGACTACCTGCCGATTGCCGTGTTCATCGGCGTGGCGCTCGCCATCGGCGGGGCGCTCATGGTGGCGCCTTTCCTGGTGGCCTACCGCAATCCGGACCCGGAAAAGCTATCGGCCTACGAGTGCGGGTTCAACGCCTTCGACGACGCGCGCATGAAGTTCGACGTGCGCTTCTACCTCGTGTCGATCCTCTTCATCATCTTCGACCTGGAGGTGGCTTTCCTGTTTCCGTGGGCGGTGGCCTTCAAGGACGTCGGCCTGTTCGGGTTCTGGTCGATGATGGTGTTCCTGGGCGTCCTGACCATCGGCTTCATCTACGAATGGCGCAAGGGAGCGCTGGAATGGGATTGATCACGTCTCCCGGCCTCGTGACTGCCCCTGCGTTCGACAAGCCGCGCGAGCAGGGCGCGTCCGGCATCGTCAAGCCGGGCGACCCCACCTTCGGGCTCATCAGCAACGAGCTGGCCGACAAGGGCTTCCTGGTCACCACCACCGATGACCTTATCAATTGGGCCCGCACGGGCTCCTTGATGTGGATGACGTTCGGCCTGGCCTGCTGCGCAGTCGAGATGATGCAGGCGTCGATGCCGCGCTACGACGTGGAGCGGTTCGGCTTCGCACCGCGCGCTTCCCCCCGCCAGTCGGACGTGATGATTGTGGCCGGCACGCTCACCAACAAGATGGCGCCAGCACTGCGCAAGGTCTACGACCAGATGCCGGAGCCGCGCTACGTCATCTCCATGGGGAGCTGCGCCAACGGCGGCGGCTATTACCATTATTCTTACGCTGTGGTGCGCGGCTGCGACCGTATCGTGCCAGTCGACATCTACGTGCCCGGCTGCCCGCCGACGGCCGAGGCGCTGCTTTACGGCATTCTGCTGCTGCAGAAGAAAATCCGGCGCACGGGGACGATCGAGAGATAGGAAGTGGCAGTAAACGTGCGGCTCTTGGGCCGGCCTGCACAAATGGACCATGGACATGGATGAGGCGCTGACCAGGCTGAGCGAGCACGTGTCCACCGTGCTCAAAGGCGCTGTTCTGCGCAGTGACATCCGCTTCGGCGAGCTGACGCTGACAGTTGTGCGCGACGATATCGTGTCGGCATTGACGACGCTGCGCGATGATCCGCACTGCCGGTTCGAAGTGTTGCTCGACATCTGCGGCGTCGATTATCCGGCGCGGCCCGAGCGTTTCGAGGTGGTCTATCACTTGCTGTCGCCGCGCAAGAACCTGCGTCTGCGGGTCAAGATGACGACGGACGAGAGGAGCGCCGTGCCCTCGGTGGTCGAGGTCTTCCCGGCCGCCAACTGGTACGAGCGCGAGGCCTACGATATGTACGGCATCATGTTCTCGGGGCATCCGGACTTGCGCCGCATCCTGACCGACTACGGCTTCGAGGGCTATCCGATGCGCAAGGATTTCCCGCTTACGGGCTACGTCGAGGTGCGCTACGACGACGAGCAGAAGCGGGTGGTCTACGAGCCGGTACGGCTGAACCAGGAATTCCGCAGCTTCGATTTCGAGTCGCCGTGGGAAGGGACAGAGTACGTTCTGCCGGGCGACGAGAAAGCGAAGGGGTGAAGGCATGCCCGAAACCGAAATCCGCAACTTCACCTTGAACTTCGGCCCGCAGCATCCGGCGGCGCACGGCGTGCTGCGGCTGGTGCTCGAGCTCGACGGTGAGGTGGTGGAGCGGGTCGACCCGCACATCGGCCTTCTGCATCGCGGCACCGAGAAGCTGATCGAGAACAAGACCTATTTGCAGGCGATCGGCTACTTCGACCGGCTCGACTACGTCGCGCCGATGAACCAGGAGCACGCCTTCTGCCTCGCCGCCGAGAAGCTGCTGGAGCTGGAGGTGCCCAAGCGCGCCCAGCTCATCCGCGTGCTTTATTCCGAAATCGGGCGGCTGCTGTCGCATCTGCTGAACGTCACCACGCAGGCCATGGATGTCGGTGCGCTGACACCGCCGCTGTGGGGCTTCGAGGAGCGCGAGAAGCTGATGGTGTTCTACGAGCGGGCGTCCGGCTCGCGCATGCACGCCAAATACTTCCGCATGGGCGGTGTGCACCAGGATCTGCCGCCCAAGCTGATCGAGGACATCGCGCACTTTTGCGAGACGCACCCCAAGGTGCTGGACGATATCTGGGACCTGTTCATCGACAACCGCATCTTCAAGCAGCGCAACGTCGACATCGGCGTGATCAGTCTGGAGGACTGCTTCAAGTGGGGCTTCTCGGGCGTGATGGTGCGCGGCTCGGGTGCGGCCTGGGATCTGCGCAAGGCTCAGCCCTACGAGTGCTACTCAGAGCTCGATTTCGACATCCCCATCGGCAAGACCAACGACAACTACGCGCGCCAGGTCATCCGCATGGAGGAGATGTACCAGTCCGTGCGCATCATGAAGCAGTGCTGCGAGAAGCTCTTGTCGGCCGAGGGACAGGGGCCGCACGTGTCGCAGGACAACAAGGTGGTGCCGCCCACGCGCGGCGAGATGAAGCGCTCCATGGAGGCGCTGATCCATCACTTCAAGCTTTACACCGAGGGCTTCCATGTTCCCGAGGGCGAGGTGTACGCCGCCGTCGAGGCGCCCAAGGGCGAGTTCGGCGTGTACTTGGTGGCGGACGGCTCCAACCGGCCTTACCGCTGCAAGATCCGCGCGCCGGGGTTCGCCCATCTGCAGGCCATGGATTTCATGAACCGCGGCCATATGCTGGCCGATGTCTCCGCGATCCTGGGCTCGCTCGACGTGGTGTTTGGGGAGATCGATCGTTAGGCCCGCGCCAACGAGGCCCGTTGCCAAGGCCTCGCGAAGCCGCTAGGCCGTAGGTTCCCGCTTCGAACCGCCAGACCCGAGCAGCAATGGCCGTCCGCAGACTTGATCCCGAGCAGCCCGCTTCCTTTGCTTTCACGCCGGAAAATCTGGCCTGGGCGAAGGCGACGATAGCAATATACCCCGAAGGCAAGCAGGCCTCGGCCGTGATCCCCTTGCTGTGGCGGGCGCAGGAGCAGCACCGCAACTGGCTCCCCGAGCCGGCAATTCGCGTTGTGGCCGACATGCTGGGCATGGCCTACATCCGGGTCTACGAGATCGCCACGTTCTACACGATGTTCCAGCTCTCTCCCGTCGGGCGCAAGGCGCACATCCAAGTGTGCCATACGACGCCGTGCATGCTGCGCGGCGCCGATGAGCTGAAAGAGGTGTGCCAGCGGCGTGTCCACCACGAGCCGCACCATTTGTCGGTAGACGGCGACTTCTCCTGGGAGCCGGTCGAGTGCCTGGGCTCGTGCGCCAACGCGCCGATGGTGCAGATCTTCAAGGATACCTACGAGGACCTGACGCCCGAATCCTTCGAGAAGCTGCTCGACGCCTTCAAGGACGGCAAGCCGCCCAAGCCCGGCTCGCAGATCGGCCGGCAAGCCTCGTGCCCCGAGGGCGGGCCGACGACATTGAAAGAGCTCGCCAAGGCCTGACGGCTCGCCAACACGAAGAACGCCGCCCATGCTCGACGACAAGGACCGCATCTTCACCAACATCTACGGCTTCCAGGACTGGAAGCTTGCGGGCGCACGCGCTCGGGGCACGTGGGACAACACCAAGGCTCTGATCGACAAGGGCCACGACTGGATCATCAACGAGATCAAGGCCTCGGGGCTCAGAGGCCGAGGTGGAGCGGGCTTCCCGACCGGTCTCAAGTGGTCGTTTATGCCCAAGAGCGATCCGCGGCCCTCGTACCTGGTTGTGAATGCGGACGAGTCCGAGCCTGGCTCCTGCAAGGACAGGGAGATCATGCGACACGAGCCGCATCTCTTCATCGAGGGCTGCCTGGTCGCGAGCTACGCCATGCGCGCGCACGTCTGCTACATCTACGTGCGTGGTGAGTTCATCCGCGAGCGTGAGCGTTTGCAGGCAGCAATCGACGAGGCCTATGCCGCCAAGCTGATCGGCAAGGGCAATGTGCACGGCTGGGATTTCGAGTGCTACGTGCATCATGGTGCTGGCGCCTACATCTGCGGCGAGGAGACCGCCCTTCTGGAAAGTCTCGAGGGTAAGAAGGGGCAGCCGCGCCTGAAGCCGCCGTTCCCAGCCAATTCCGGGCTTTATGGTGCGCCAACCACCGTGAACAACGTTGAAAGTATTGCCATTGCGCCAGCCATCCTGCGGCGCGGAGCGGCCTGGTTCTCTGCCATCGGCAAGCCCAACAACACCGGCACGAAGCTATTCCAGATCTCGGGCCATGTGGAGCGGCCGTGCGTGGTTGAGGACGCCATGGGAACGCCGCTGCGCGAGCTGATTGAGCGGCACGCTGGCGGCGTGCGCGGCGGCTGGGATAATCTGCTGGCGGTGATCCCCGGCGGCTCTTCGATGCCATTGCTGCCGGCTTCTCAGTGCCAGGATCTGACCATGGATTTCGACACCCTGGTCAAGCTCAGGTCAGGGCTCGGCACGGCCGCCATCATTGTCATGGATAAGTCCACCGACGTGGTGAAGGCCATCGCCCGCATCGCTCACTTTTACAAGCACGAGAGCTGCGGCCAGTGCACGCCGTGCCGCGAGGGCACAGGCTGGATGTGGCGCGTGCTGGAACGCATGGCAGTCGGGTCCGCAGACAAGCGCGAGATCGATCTGCTGTTCGACGTGTCGAAGCAGATCGAGGGCCACACGATCTGCGCGCTGGGCGACGCGGCGGCCTGGCCGGTGCAGGGGTTGCTACGCAACTTCCGCTCCGAGATCGAGGCGCGCATCGATCGCTATCAGGCCGTGCCGCGCCAGGCGGCAGAGTAGTCCCGACCGCTGTGCAACGGAGGCGGGCGCATGTCCCAGCAGTTTGCGTCGGACAACAATGCCGGCATCTGCCCGGCGGCGCTCGAAGCGCTGCTTGGAGCCAACAAGGCTGGGCACGCCATCGGCTACGGCGACGACGCCTGGACGGCGAAGGCCCGCGACGCGATC
This sequence comes from uncultured Alphaproteobacteria bacterium, assembly GCA_963806735.1. GTDB lineage: Bacteria > Pseudomonadota > Alphaproteobacteria > Rhizobiales > Hyphomicrobiaceae > CADEFX01. The sequence continues at coordinate 101,058 of CAWEBE010000022.1, forward strand.
CGCGATCTGTTCGAAGCGCCGGCAGCTGAGGTGTTCTTCGTCTTCAACGGCACCGCGGCCAATGCGCTGGCGCTGGCGCAAATCTGCAAGCCATACAACTCGATCATCGCGCACGCGGTTTCGCACGTGGATACGGATGAGGCGGGCGCCTGCTCCTTCTTCAGCGGCGGCGCCACGGTGATGGCTGCGGACACGCCGGCAGGCAAGCTCACGCCGGACGCGGTGGAGCGTCTGGCGACGCGCTTCTCGGGTGTGCATCACATCAAGGCGAAAGCGCTGTCGCTCACGCAATCGACGGAGATGGGCACAGTCTACAGTCTAGGCGAATTGGAGGCAGTTTGTGGCGTGGCTAAGCGCCATAGTCTGAAAGTGCATATGGATGGCGCGCGGCTCTCCAACGCAGTCGCGACGCTCGGCTGCCGGGCCGCCGACACAACATGGCGATGCGGCGTGGATGTGCTTTCGTTCGGAGGTTCAAAGAACGGACTAGGTTTCGGTGAAGCCGTCGTATTCTTTGATGCGGCACTCGCCGACGAGTTCGGCTGGCGCGTCAAGCAGGCGGGGCAGCTCAACTCGAAGATGCGGCTGGCGACGGCGCCGTGGCTGGGGCTGCTGGCGAATGATGTGTGGCTTGCCAATGCTCATCATGCCAATGCCATGGCCAAGCGGCTGGCTGAGGGGATTGTGGAGGCGCCGGGCGTGCGCCTCATGCACCCAGTCGAGGCCAACGCGGTGTTCGCTGACATTGCCCCACGCGTGCAGGCTGTGCTGCGTGGTAAAGGCTGGCAGTTTTATACGTTCCTTGGCGCGACCGGCTGCCGCCTGATGTGTGCGTGGGATACTGAGCCGCGCACGGTCGACCGCTTCGTCAGCGATCTGGCACAGGCGGCCAACACGGCGACTTAACGCTCGCTTCAGGCCGATCCGGTCCGGGTGCGGGAGGCATAAAGTCGGGCCGCGCAATGGTTTGGCCAGAAAGTTGGACTCGCGCCAATCCACACAATTCCAGGGCTTTCCACGCGGCGGTGTCCAACCGTAACGGAAGCCTTCTGATGGAGAAGACGGGACTGGCGCGGGCGACGGTGGCCAATGCGATCCAGGTGCTGGAAGAGCTGCACATCCTGGTGGACGAGCGGCGTCTGGAGCGCCCGAGGATTACGCGGGTGTCACCGATCACCGGCATGTTGGAAGCGATCATCACCACTTTAGGCGTCGAGCCTCTACCAGCTCGGGTTCCCGGCCGGACGCTCATCTCTGCCGCCGATGCAACCCGAGTTTGTTCCCGCCCTGGCTGGACTTTCAGGTGGAGTTTCCCGCTGGAGCGAGACTGTCCCTGCTATATCCACAACCAGATGTGTGCCTGAGGATTGGTTGCCGGACGAGCCCTTGGTATTGGTGATGTTGGTCTTGTAGCGTTCGTGCGTCTTCTCGGTTTCTTGATCAGGAACCGAGGGCCCAAATGCAGGCTTTGATATTTCTTGTAGCGTTCGTTGCGTCTTCCTCGGTTTCTCGATCAGGAACCGAGACCCAAATGCAGGACAATGAACGCGGCATCCAACCGCAGCGCGCGCACGCCCAGTCGCGGGCGTTTGGCAAGCTGCCCAATTCTATCGCGCGTAATCCCGACGTATCTTCAGCGCTCCTGGTGATCATCGGATATCGCCTCACGTTCACCGGCGACTACGGGCTATCCGAGCAGCAGATTTGCAATGGCGCGGTTGGCCATCGCGGCAGCCCAATTGCCAGTCGTGGCCTGTCCCGCGACGCTTTCCGGCGCGCCGTGAGAGAAGGGCGGGCACTCGGCCTGCTGGATCGAAGACAGCAAGCCAAGCAAGGCGCACACTTCGGATATGCCCGCGACCGTGTGATCCTGCCCCACGGCGGCGGATACAAGCATGTCCGTCGCCAATGGTTCGACGGCCGTCTGAGCGTCGGCGCGCTGGCCGCGTATCTCTTCATTCGTGCAGGAACCGGGAAGGGTCAATTCACCTACACGCGCGAGGTGGCCGAGCGGTTTGGATGGTCTCGTCCGACTGCCGCTGCCGCCATCGATGAGTTGCTGCACGCAGAGATGGTACAACGTCACGCGCGCCGAAACGCCAGCGGCAAGTTCGATGGCGTCTGCTATGATGCTGTTCGGCTCGCCCCGCCGCCTCCCAGTGCGGCCGTACCATCGAGCCGGTTAGCCGACCCGCTGTCAACCGGACCGGCAACAGGCTTCACCGGCGACGGCCACAACGGCAGCACACTTAAGATTCCCCACCACAAACTTCAAAAGAATCCCTCCCATGTACTCCAGAAGTCCTACGCATCACCGGGCGGTGATGCGCCGAAGGACTTTTGCTTGCTGGATGGGTTTGAGTTCGAGAGAAGCGACATTGAAAGCGAGGCTTTCGCATCCCCCAACCTGCTCGGCTCGCTGGACGGCCTCGACAAGGGCCACCCCGCTCGGGCGGGCTTTGCTGACATCGAGGCCGCCGCCGTAGACGAAATCCTGGCGGTGGTAACAGCAGCGACACTCACAACCGATCTTCGCGCTGCCACCGGCAGACGGTTGAATACCGAGCTGCTGCACCCATCGGGCCTATACGCGGTGTGTTATCTGGCTGCCGGCGTGCGACGATGGGACGATGCCTTGACGCCAGTTGAGGCGCTCGGTGTGGTGCTGGCGGCGATTGCGGAGCGCATCGGCAGCCGGGAAGCATGGCTCAATTCGCTCTCGGTCGTCGCGCAGCGGCTGGCCGAAGCTCGGAGCCAGTCTGTGGACGCGGGGCGGCCCCTGGCGTCTACCCGGAGGTTGGCCAAACCCTACATTGCCGAGCTGCAAGGCGCTGACGGCGGCAAGGTGCTGGCAGCCCGGCTGTTCGAGGACGATCTCGGGCATCTCGGGCGGTTGCTGCGGGAGTATGGCGAAGGTGCCGTTGACACCATCCGCTCAATGCTCACGCGCTGCATGATCGACGGACAGCCCGCTGGGTCCATCACCACCTGGGCCTATTTCAAGCCAGCGCTTGAACAGGAGAGGTTGTTCAAGGAAATGGGCGACGAGGGCATCCGGCCCGGCGACGTGTTTGGGGCACATCGGAGGGTGACAGAAGGATAAGCAGCTTGCGCCGCTGACCGTCGTAGGCACGCATGATTGCACGGGAAATGTTGCAATTTTGCACAGTACATTGAACCTATTGCGTGATTCAGTGAAATATCTTTTGAAGAAACAAATCTATCATATTGATAATTCGAATTAAAACTAATGTTCTTCTGGAACAAATCGGGGTTCTGCGTCACCAACTCATGCGTCAAGTCCGTAACGCCTCGTGGTCGGACAACGGTGGCGCGAGGTGGTGTGAAGGCGGCTACCACGGGGATCGAGACCAGCCGCAGGACTTTCCGAAGGCGCAAGCTCCAACGCGATGGAGGCTTCCCGCCAACAGCAGTGCGCCGCTTTGGGAGTGATGCCAAGGGGCAATGTGAGGCTCGACCTGTTCATGGCACAGCTCCGCGAGAACGGACCCACGGGCGACAACAGCGCCGTCAAGCTCGCCTGCTACGGCGCGGCAGCGGCTCTGTGCGCCGTCACGATGGCGGCCAATCTCAAGTTCGGCCTGACACTCGGCAGCACGCCCGAAGAGAAGGCCATCTACGCCATCGCCAGCGTGGCGGCCGACATCTTCAAGTGCACGGCGGTCGTGGTCGTGATCCGGGTCTGGCAGAAACGCCAGCGCTGGTTGGCCGGTGTCGGCGCGGTAATTGGCGTCCTCTGCCTGACGTGGTCCTTGGCATCGGCGGCCGGTTTTGCACTGGCGACGCGAGAGCACACCGCCGCCATGCATGCCGCCACCAGCAAGATCATCGACGGGTGGACGACGACCATCCGCCGCGCCGGCGAGCAGCTCGCGCTGGTAGAGCAGTCCCGGCCACCAGCGATCATCCAGGCTGAACTTGCTGGTCAGATGGTCCCGTCTGCGGTCTGGAAGCGGACACGTGAGTGTGTCGAGCTAACGCTACCTGAGAGTCGTGATCTCTGCGCTCCGGTGCAGAAGCTGCGGCAAGAACTAGCGGCAGCGCAATCGGTGCAGGCGCTGGAAGAGCGGATTGACGAGGCCCGGCGTCAGCTCGCCACCGCGCCGGTGGTGGGTCTGGCCGCCGATCCACAGGTGGCGGGTCTGGCGGCACTGCTGGGCACCGAGGAGCCAAGCCTGCGGCGTGGTCTGGCGTTGTTGCTCGCGGTTCTGGTCGAGGCGGGTTCTGTGTTCGGCTTTGCCCTCGCCGGTGCCGCCACGGCCAACCCGCCATCCCCACCACCACAGACAGGCGCAACGTCACGCACGACAACAGTTCCCGGTCGCGCACCCAGCGGCTCTGCGCCTTCCGGGGTGGTGGGTCTTGCAGAGCGGGCGGCGCGCAGAAAGCGTGGTCGCCGACCCGCCACCCAACCCGACGCTTCGCTGGTGCGTTGGGCCGCGCAATGCCTGCGGCGCGATCATCGCGGCTGCATCGGCGCACGCGCCACCTACCAAGCATACTGCCGGTGGTCAGAGGGTGCGGGTCTCGACGCCGTTACCGAGACCAAGTTCGGCCGCTTCATGACCGGCAACATCGCAGCCATGGGCGGCAAGAAGATCGAGCGCCGGCAGGGGGCGTTCTATGTCGGCGTCGCACTGATCTGGGGGCCGGATCAGCCGGCCGTCAGGATGGCGGCATGAGCAAACAACTCGGTCGCATTGTCATGGGCTGCCAAATCAGCGCGGCGCGCGCCCTGCTCGGCTGGTCGCGTGTCCAATTGGCAGCAGCGGCCGGTCTCAATGTCAACTCCATCGCCTATTGGGAGGCAATGACCGTCATCTCCGCCAAGCGCGAGCCGCACGCTTGCGCTCGCATCCGACAGGCGTTGCATCAAGCCGGTGTTGAGTTCGTGGGCCACGCCAAGCCTGGAGCGAGGCTGGCCGAAAACGCCAATTATGTGATGCGCCCTCCATCGCGCGCGCGAGCGCGTCATGGGGTGTTACGGGTTTCAGCACATTTGGCGGTGGCGCGCAGTAAGACCCAGCCTGCCGTCGCAGCGAGACGCAAGCCATCAGGTCCATGCGGCGCCAGGACGAGAACTGGCGCGCCGTGTCGGCGCACGGGTTTGAGCAATGGCCGCTGTCCCAATCATGGTGGTCTGTCGTCGGGACCGAGGACGCCAGAGGGTCGAAGGCGGATCGCCGAAGTGCAGCGCAGAAGATGGGCCGCATGGCGCAGCCGTCGCAACTCCGGCGGACCGTAACGCCGGGGCACCGAATCATGCTCAGCCTTGGCCCACTCCAACATGGTTGGACTTGCTCATGACCTATCTTGAGACCCTCAATCCCGCGCAGCGCCGTGCCGTCGAGCATGGCGTCGCTACGAACGGCGCGAACATCGCCGGGCCCTTGCTGGTGATTGCCGGTGCGGGCTCCGGCAAGACCAGCACCTTGGCGCACCGCGTCGCCCACCTGATCGTCAACGGCGCCGATCCCGGCCGCATCCTGTTGCTGACCTTCTCGCGCCGGGCCGCCGCCGAGATGGAGCGCCGCGCCGAGCGCATCATCGCCACCGCCATGGGCGCGACGCGCGCGCCAGCGCGCCTGAGCTGGTCCGGCACCTTCCATGCGATCGGTGCGCGCCTGCTGCGTCAGCACGCCCACTCCATCGGCCTCGACCCGTCCTTCAGCATCCACGACCGGGGCGACAGCGAGGATTTGCTCAATCTGGTGCGGCATGAGCGCGGCCTGTCCGCCAAGGACCGCCGCTTTCCCCAGAAAGGCACGTGCCTCGCCATCTACTCGCGCGCCGTCAATGCCGGCGAGCCGCTCGAGGCCGTGCTGCTCAGGCAGTACCCCTGGTGCGCCGAGTGGAAGGAGGACCTGCGCGCACTGTTTGAGGCCTACGTCGAGGCCAAACAGCGCCAGCAGGTCCTGGATTACGATGATCTGCTGCTCTACTGGCGCGAGCTGATGCAGGTGCCGGAGCTGGCGGCCGAGGTGGGCGGCCAGTTCGACCATGTGCTGGTCGATGAGTACCAGGATACCAACGCCTTGCAGGCCGCCATCCTGCTCGGCTTGAAGCCGGATGGCCGGGGCCTGACCGTGGTCGGCGACGATGCCCAGGCCATCTATGGCTTCCGCGCCGCCAACGTGCGCAACATCCTCGACTTCCCGACGCAGTTCACGCCACCCGCCACCATCGTGACCTTGGAGCAGAACTACCGCTCGACTGAGCCCATCCTGGCCGCCTCCAACGCCGTCATCGGGCTGGCGCGCGAGCGTTTCACCAAGAACCTGCGCTCAACGCGCGCCTCCGACACCAAGCCATGGCTGGTGACGGTCGCCGATGATGCGGGCCAAGTCGGCTTCGTGGTCGAGACCATCCTGCGCAACCGCGAGGACGGCATGGCCCTCAAGCAGCAGGCGGTGCTGTTCCGCACCTCGCATCACAGCGCCATGCTCGAGGTCGAGCTCACCCGCCGCAACATCCCGTTCGTCAAGTTCGGCGGCCTGAAGTTCGTCGAGGCTGCCCACGTCAAGGATATGCTGGCGGTCTTGCGCTGGGCCGAGAACCCGAGCGACCGGGTCACCGGTTTTCGCGTCTTGCAGATGCTGGACGGCATCGGCCCGGCCACGGCTGGCCGGGTTCTCGATCACATCGCCGCCCATACCGATGGCAATGCCATGGCGGCCTTCCGGCCGCCGACCCAGGCCGTCACGGCGTGGCAGGCGCTGGTGGCCTTGATGACAACGCTGCGCGACAAGTCGATCGCATGGCCGGCAGACTTCGAGCTGGTGCGGCACTGGTATCAGCCGCATTTGGAACAGCGCTACGACGATGCCGTATTGCGTGTTGCCGATCTGAAGCAGCTGCAGCGCATCGCCGCGACCTCCCCCTCTCGCACCCAGTTCCTGACCGACCTGACGCTCGACCCGCCCAGCGCCACCTCGGATGAGGCCGGAGCGCCGCTGCTGGATGAGGATTACCTGATCCTGTCCACCATCCACTCGGCCAAGGGCCAGGAGTGGAAGGCGGTGTTCGTGCTCAATGTGGTGGACGGCTGCATTCCCAGCGACATGGCGACGGCTAAGACCGAGGAGATCGAGGAGGAACGGCGGCTCTTATATGTGGCCATGACGCGGGCCAAGGACCAACTGGCCCTGATCGTGCCACACCGCTTCTACACGCACGGCCAGTCGCGCACCGGCGACCAGCACCTCTATGCCTCGCGCAGCCGCTTCATTCCGGCCAGCGTTGCCGGGGAGTTCGAGACGTGCGCGTGGCCACCGGCGGCACGCGTGACGCCTTCCTGCTCAGGCTCGCCAAACTGTGTCGGTCGATCTGGCCGCGAGGATGCGTGGCCGCTGGCGCACGGGGACCTAGGTGTGCGTGCGGAGGCCAACGGCCTGCCCATTTGCAGCGGCGTGGCTCGCGTCCATCTCGCTCGAGGACATCCTTGGCGTGTTTGTGGCTGTTGCGCGGCACTCTTTACTCTTCGCCCGTTGGTCGCCCCGCGCGCAGCCTCAAATCTCCAGCGATTACAATAGCCGACAATAGCCAACTCGCTACACGATGCGCGCTTTGTAAATAGTAACCTGCACAGCAATTCTCATGTCTCCCAAGCTTAAGGAACCCCGGACAGCTCCTAACCCCAACTTGTGAGGCAGCCCTTCGATCTCACTGGGGTGTTCCGTGCCAGTGGATGATCCCATAAACTTCGCATCTCAGCGGCGCCGGCATCCTCACTCGCTCATTGGCAACCTTCATGTCGCGCAGCAAAAGGTGGAGGACATCATGGCAGCAGGGCACCCAGACTATCCGCGCGATCTCGTCGGATATGGCCGTAACATGCCAAATCCCCAATGGCCCGGTGGTGCGCGAGTGGCTGTACAGATCGCGCTCAACCTTGAGGCCGGCAGTGAGCTGTCGCTCTTGCATGGCGATGACCGGTCCGAGGGGCTTTTGACCGATACTGGATTTCCTGCAGTCGAGAATGCCCGCAGCGTCCTCGTCGAATCCTCCTTCGAATATGGCTCGCGCCGCGGTGTGTGGCGCCTGCTTCGCATGTTCGCCGAGCGGGGCATCCGCGTCAGCGCCCTCACCTGCGTGAGCGGCCTCAAGCGCACTCCGGAGATTGCGGCGGCCTTAACCGAGGCGGAACACGAGATCGTCAGCCACGGCTGGCGGTGGATCAACTATCAGCATGTGCCGGAGGAGGTCGAGCGCGATCATATCCAGCTTGCCGTGCGCGAGCTCGAGGCGCTGACTGGCAAGCGACCGGTCGGCTGGATGACCGGGCGGCCGAGCCCCAACACACGGCGCCTGCTCGTCGAACATGGCGGATTCCTCTACGATCGCGACGCGTTGAACGACGAGCTGCCATACTGGGTCGAGGTCGGGGGAAAGGGGCATCTTGTCGTTCCCTATTCCTACGAGACCAACGACAATCGCTGCGACTTGCATGCCGGGTTCAAGACCTCAGACGATTTCTTCGTCTACATGCGGGATGCATTCGACGTGCTCTATGCCGAAGGCGCGGACGAACCGAAGATGATGTCGCTCGGCTTGCACGACCGCATCGTCGGCCGCCCCGGGCGATCGGTTGGACTCGCCCGCTTCCTTGACCACGTGCAGCGACACAAGGCGTGGATCTGCACCGGGGAAGAAATCGCTCGGCATTGGATGCAACGCGATCCGTATCGGTCGCCCACATCGCTCTAGGGCGAAAATCCGTCGGCGTGTGCCAGCCACCACTCGGCGATATCGATGCGGCGGGCGAACCACACGTCGCCTTTAGCCTGCGCGTAGGCAATGAAGTCATTGAGCGCGGACGCTCGACCGGCCTGCCCAATGGTGCGCGCATGCAGGCCGATCGACATCATCTTTGGATGGGTTGCACCCTCCATCCACAGGTAGTCGAGCGCCCGCGTGACGAGGGCTAGGAATGACTCCGGACCCGAGTGTCCCTGAGGGACCACGAAGCGCGCATCGTTGTAAGTGAGCGAGTAGGGAATGATGAGCCAGCGCTCGCCGTTGACGGTGGTGTAGTAGGGCAGGTCGTCGTTGAAGGCGTCGCAGTCGTAGACGAAGCCGCCGACCTCGTGCAGCAACGCGCGCGTATGCACCGACGGAGAGTAGCGGCTGGCCCAGCCGCGCGGGCGGACGCCGACGGTGGCGCCGATGGACTCGACCGCGGCGATGATGCGCCGCTTCTCCTCCTCGCGGTCCAAGCGCCAGGCCTGCTCCCAGCGCCAGCCATGCGCGCACGCCTCGTGTCCAGCTTCTCTGATCCAGCTCGCCACATCGGGGTTGCGCTCCAGTGCGACCGCCGAGGCATATACGGTGACGGGAACGCGCAGGTCATCGAAGAGCCGTGCGAGGCGCCAAACTCCGGCGCGCGAACCGTACTCGTAGACCAACTCGGCGGCCAAGTCGCGGATCTCGCTAGGCAGCGACCAGGCCAACTCGGCCATGCCGCTGTCGGTGAAGCCGTCGCCCGCAGGATACGAGTACTCCGAACCTTCCTCGTAGTTGAGCACTAGACTGACGGCGACCCGAGCGCCGCCGGGCCAGGCCACGCGCGGAAGGTTACGGCCGTATCCCACGTAGTCGCGGCGAGGACCAGGGATGGCCTCATCGATCAGCGGCATTCCAGGACCGCGGTCAGCCATAGATCACCTTGGGCAACCAAGTTGCGAGCGCCGGAAACAGCGCGACCAGCCCCAGCGCGACGAGCTGCAGAATCACGAACGGCACAATGCCCTTGTAGATCTGCATGGTGGTGACCGACGGTGGCGCGACGGCACGAATATAGAACAGGGCGAAGCCAAACGGCGGCGTCAGAAACTCGGTCTGCAGATTGACGGCCATCATGACAGCAAGCCACACCGGATCCACCCCCATGCCGATCAGCACAGGGGCCACCAGCGGCACGACGATGAAGGTGATCTCAAGGAAATCGAGCGCGAAGCCCAAAATAAACATCACGAGCATGACGAAGGCCACGGCCCCGAACACCCCGCCGGGCAGATCGCGCAGAAACCCCTGCACCATGTCGTCGCCGCCCAGGCCGCGAAACATCAGCGAGAAGAGTTGCGCGCCGATGACGATGCTGAACGCCATGGCGCTGATCTTGGCTGTGACCCGCATAACCTCGGCCAGAGTCCCGGTCCGCTGTAGCCGCCTGAGCGCCACAAGCAGGCCCGCGCCCAGGCCGGCGCAGCATGCCATCGCCAGCGCGATGCCCACGCTTTCACGCAGCGTGGTGGCCTCCCGCCCGAGCCGCAGGTCGATGGTTGAGGCAAGTGCGACCAGCGCCAGAGCGCAGGTACCCGCCGCCAGGATCGGCCAGCGCGGGCCTGCTGCATGCATCCCGCCTAGCATGATGGCGCCCACGGCTCCGACCGCTGCACCCTCCGTCGGCGTTGCAATGCCGCCGAGAATCGAGCCGAGCACGGCCAGGATCAACACCAATGGCGCAACCAGGGCCTGGGCCACTCGCAGCATCAGGGCGGTACCGGTCTCCGCACCGAACTCCTCACGCGGGATGGCAGGCGAGGACTCGGCCGCCACCAGGCAATGAAGAGTTGATACAGGATGTAGAGCCCGACGAGCAGGAGTCCGGGCAGTAGTGCACCAGCGAAGAGGTCGCCAACCGACACCGGCTCGAACGAGAAGCGGCCGAGCCCGCGCTGCGCCTCGGCATTGGCGTTTGAGATCTGATCGCCAAGCACGACCAGCACGATAGACGGCGGAATGATCTGTCCGAGCGTGCCTGCAGCCGCGATTAGCCCGCACGCCAGAGCCGGGTCGTAGCCGCGCCGCAACATCACTGGCAGCGAGATCAGTCCCATCGCCATGACGGTGGCGCCGACGATGCCGGTGGAGGCGGCGAGCAGACCGCCCACCACGCACACCGACACGCCGAGGCCACCGCGGATCGGTCCGAATAACTGGCCCATGGTGTCGAGCAGGTTCTCGGCCACCTTCGAGCGCTCGAGCATGATGCCCATGAACACGAACAGCGGAACGGCGATGAGAATCTCGTTGTTCATGACCGCGTAGATGCGGTTGGCCGCCAGGCCAAAAAACTGCAGGCTGAAGGCCCCGAAGGCGTAGCCGAGCAGGCCGAAAAACAGCGCCGTTCCCGAGAGCGCGAAGGCGACGGGAAACCCCGTGGCCAGGAAGAAGAAGACGCCGATCATCGTGATGATCGCGAGGATCTCGCCGGGGCTCATGAGATGCCCCCGGTCATGGCGCGCGGATCGGTGCCGCGTTCGATGCCGGCGATGGTCAATATCGAGCGGGCGGCCAGCGACGCGCCCTGCAGCGCGAGCAGTGCGACATAGACTAGGATGAAGGTCTTCAACAGGAAGATTCCCGGTAGCCCCTTGATCTCTACAGAGCCCTCCAGCGTGCGCCACGACGCCTGCACATAGGGCCAGGCCGTGATCCAGACCAGAATACAGAACGGTAGCAGGAACACGAGCGTGCCCAAGAGATCGATGATTGCCTTCTGCCGCGCCGATCCCTTGGCGTAGAAGATGTCGATGCGCACGTGAGCGTCGTCTTTGAGCGCATAGCCGGCCGCCACCAGAAACACGATGGCATGCAGGAAGACGACCGAATGCTGCATGTAGAGCGAGCCCAGGCCGAATACATAGCGCATCACCACCACGACGAACTGGACGAGCACCATGGCCAGGGACAGCCAGGCCACCGCACGTCCGATCGCGTCGTTGAGCGCATCGATGCGATCGGCCAAAGATCGAAGCCAGGTCATGGAGCCTCCGGCGGCGGATACCGTTGAGACGTGGGACGGAGCGTCACTCGGCGCACGGGCGATTCAGTCACGACGGCGTCGGGGACCGGCGCCGCCATGCGCAACGTGTCAGCCCGCGAAAGGTCAGCCGAAGTTCATGTATTGGGCGCGGGCGTTGAGATAGCCCTGAATGCCGATCTTGGCCCAGTCGACCGAGCGCTTGGCGAACTCGCGGTAGCTGTCCCACACCTTCTTCGACATCGGATCGGAGTTACCGAGCTCGTTGACGACGACAGCCGACTGGCGGGCGATCTCCTTGACGATGTCGTCGGAGAACTGGCGCAGCTTCACATTGTGCTTGGTGAGCAAGGTGTCGAGCGCGATCGGGTTGCCGGCATCGTACTCGGAGCTCTGCAGATGCGCCTCGGACTCGAACGCCATTTTCAGCAGCTCCTGCTGATCGCGCGGCAGGCTGTCCCAGACCTTGAGGTTGACAGCGTAGCTTGTCACCGAGCTCGGCTCGTGGAAGCCAGGCCAGTAGTAGAATTTGGCGATCTTGTAGAAGCCGAAGGCGAGATCGTGCCAAGGCCCGATCCACTCGGTGCCATCGATCGTGCCGGACTGCAACGCCTGGAAGATTTCCGGCGGCGGCAGCGTCACCACGGCAGCACCTAGGCGCCGCATCACCTCGCCGCCGATGCCCGGCATGCGGAACTTGAGGCCCTTGAAATCGTCGAGGGTCTTGATCTCCTTGTTGTACCAACCGCCCATCTGCACGCCGGTGTTGGAGGACACGAATGGCTTTAGGCCAAACTGTCCCGACAGCTCGTCCCAGAGCTGCTGTCCACCGCCGTAGTAGAGCCAGGCATAATATTCATCCATGGTCAGGCCGAACGGCACGGCGCCGAAGAAGCCAAAGGCCTTGGACTTGCCGAGGTAGTAGTATTCCGACGAGAAATAGATTTCAGCGTCACCCTTGGACACAACGTCGAACACCTCGAGCGCGCCGACTAGCTCCCCGGCGTTGTAGAGCTTAATGCGCAGCTTGCCATCACTAGCGCGATGGATGCGTTCGACGAGACGTGCGGCCGATGTGCCAAGGCCAGGAAAGTTCTTCACGAAAGTGGAGACCATTTTTAACTCGCGGATCCCCTGCGCAATAGCTGGTGCGGGGAATGAGCTGGCGGCAATGGTCACGCCAACGGTACCGGTCGTGTGAAGGAACTTGCGGCGGTTCATCGGATCCTCCCTAGTCTCTGCGAGACAGCACAAAGTTCCACGCGTAGTAGTGAGAAAGTAAGGCAGTCCCCGCGGCCGAGCCTTTGCCCACAAAGTGTGCACATACTCGATGACGATGTGAATAGTAGCATCCCCAAGAAGTCGACGTCTGGTAGGCCCCGTTAGCAGACGTGCCCAACCGCTGCCGGATCGTCCGCTGCGTGCGCTGGCTCATCAACCGTGAGCGAAATGGCAGGCCACTTGATGTCCGGGCCGCGCCGTGGTCGCCATTAGAGCCGGCTCCTGTGTCTCGCAGATTGCCTGCGCCATCGGACACTGCATGCGAAATCGGCAACCGGAGGGCGGGTTGCGCGGGCTTGGGGGCTCGCCATGCATCGGCAGCCTCGGCTTGCGGATCTCCGGGTCTGGCTCGAGCACGGCCGACAGCAGGGCGAGCGTGTACGGGTGCAATGGGTTTCCAAACAAGGCGGCAGTGTCGGCAATTTCCATGATACGGCCGAGGTACATCACTGCGACGCGGTCGGCGATGTGACGGACCACGCTGAGGTTGTGCGAGATGAAGAGATAGGAGAGCGTGCGCTCGCGCTGTAGCCGCCGCAGCAGGTTGATAATTTGGGAATACGGATCCTGGAAGATGATCTGGAGGCGCCGGCGCAGCACACGCATGGCCTGCGGCGTTGCCTTATAGATACTCTGGCCCCGGAAGGTCACATCGCCACAACTCGGCTCGAGCAGGCGTATAAGCAGACGGCCGGTGGTGGACTTGCCGGACCCCGACTCCCCAACCAGGGCCAGCGTCTCGCCGCGCCGTATCGAGAAGCTGAACTCCGTCGACGGCTTGCCAAGCTGAACGAGGAGATGGGCAAGCTGGCGGCCTACGAGAAGCAGATGCTTGCCTCGCCTGATCAGCAGGTCTCGCTCACCGATCCCGACAGCCGATCGATGGCGACCAGCGGGCGCGGCTCGGGTGTGGTCGGCTACAATGTGCAGGTCGCCGTCGACACCGAGCATCATCTGATCGTGACGCACGAGGTGACGAACAGCGGCTCGGATCGGGCACAACTTGCCAATGTCGCCAAGCAAGCGAAGGCGGTTCTGCAGACAGAGACGCTCGAAGCCGTTGCCGACCGTGGCTACTTCAACAGCCCGGAGGTCCTCGCCTGTCACGAGGCTGGTATCACGGTGACGCTGCCGAAGCCGTTCACCTCAGGCTCGAAGGTGGACGGCCGCTTCGGTAAGCAGGACTTCGCCTATCTTCCTGACGAGGACGTCTATCGCTGCCCCGCCGGCGAACACCTCAAGTACCGCTTCGAGGGCGTTGAGCACGGCCTCACTATGCGTCGCTATTGGACGAACGCGTGCCGCACCTGTGCGATCAAAGGCAGATGCACGACTGGCATAGAGCGCCGCATCACCCGCTGGGAACACGAGCACGTGCTCGAGGTGGTGCAGCAGCGTCTCGATGCGAACCCTCAAGCCATGCGTCAGCGCCGCGAGACGGTTGAGCATCCGTTCGGCACGATGAAGGCGCGCATGGGGGCGACGCACTTCCTGACGAAGACGCTACCGAAGGTCGCCGCGGAGATGGCGCTCTCAGTGCTCGCCTACAATCTCACCCGGGTCATGAACATCGTTGGCATCAAACCGCTGATTGCCGCCATCGAGGCCTGACGCCCTGGGCATCCCCTTTGCCGCCAACCGCAGGTCGCTGAGAAACCACCCCCGGCGCGTTTCCACACGACCAAGACCCACTTCTGCCGTGTTAGGGGGGCTGGTCAGTACCCTTCCGGGGTGATCTAATTCCGCGGAGCGTAAAGTGTCGGCCGTCGATCCAGTGTACTTTGGCCCTTGTGAATGCACGAATGAGCAGTCCATCGTAATCTAAAACGTGAATTGAATGCCTCACCGCGCCGTAATCGAGATCCCAATACTGTGGACACTGCGGTCGCGGACCACCCTGAGCTACACCAATCGGCTCACTAAGTTCAGCTCACGAAATCACGGGAGGAGAGGAATGATTGTGCGAACCAAAAGTGTGAGGCGGGCGCTTGCCGCTGTTGCACTGATGGCTGCCGGTGGGCTCATTCCGCCTGCCTCTCTCGCCGCAGACATGCCTGCCGTGCCGATGGCGATCAAGGAAAAGGGCAAGCTGCTGTTTGGCAGCAAGTGCGACTACCCGCCGGATGGCTTTCTGGACGAGAAAGGCCAGCCCAAGGGGATCGAGGTCGACATGGGGCGGCAGATTGCCAAGTGGATCTTCGGCGACGAGAACAAGATCGAGATCATGTGCGTCACTACGGCGAACCGGGTGCCGTCGCTGGTCGGTGGCAAGATCGACCTGATGATCGCCACCATGGGCATCACCAAGGAGCGCCGCGAGGTGGTCGACATATCGGACGCTTACGCTTGGGGCGGAAGCGACCTTCTCGTATCCAAAGACAGCTCGATCAAATCGCTCGCCGACCTCAAGGGGAAGAAGCTGATAGTGATCAAAGGCGCTTGGCAGATCCCGTGGTTCGAGAAAAATATGCCCGGGCTCGAGATGATCAAACTCGACACAGTCAACGAAGCGGTGCAGTCGTTGCTGCAGGGCCGGGCCGACGCCTACGGTCACGATCTCAACGTGATCTACGGCATTTCGTCTAAGAACCCAAAGGTCCGTTTGGTCGGCGACCCGTACATGATCGGCTTCCGCGGCGCGGCGGTGCGCAAGGGCGACACGGTCTGGCTCGCCTACGTCAACGCCGTCCTCGCCAAGATGCACAAGGATGGTATCACGGCTGCTCTCGTGGAGAAGTACGTGGAGCCCGAGCTCAGGCAGTATCACCTGACCGCGTACGATCCCGATAAGGCCCCGGCCAACGCGGTCCGAGAATAGCGCGCCTGACAGGACGGGCAGCGGGGCCACGTGCGAGCGCACCATCGCGTTCCTGATTGCGAACCCCACCGCGCCGCCGACGGATTTTAGTCGCCTTGAGCTATAAGTTCAGCTTCTCCTACATCGAGGCGAGCCTGCCGGCCTTGCTGCAAGGATTGCTCATGACCTTGCAGGTCAGCGTGCTCAGCATTGCCGGCGCCATCTGCGTCGGCATCATCTGCGCTTCGATCCGCATCTTCAACGTGCCCGTGCTGTCGCACGTTGTACGCGCCTACGTGCACGTAATCCGCACCACGCCGATCCTCACCCAGCTGTTCTTCATCTTCTACGGGCTGCCATCGCTCGGCCTCGGCCTTTCTCTCTACTGGTCCGCAGTTCTGTGCCTGGTGTTGTGGGGTGGCGCCTACAACACCGAGAACGTGCGCGGAGGCTTCATCGCCATCAACAAGGGGCTGAACGACGCGGCCCGGGCGCTCGGCTTGAAGCGGCTGCAGTACCTGTGGGCCGTGGCGCTGCCACTCGGCTTGCGCATCAGCATTCCGGCGATGCTGAACACCTCGATCTCCGTGCTGAAGAACTCCTCGTACATGCAGGTGATTGGGCTTGCCGAGCTCACCTACGTGGCCATGGAGCGCAGCGCCATGGACTTTCGCACGCTCGAGAACTTCGCCGCGATATGCGTGCTCTATCTAATGCTGGTGTGGGGCCTCTCGTTCGTGGTGCGACGCGTGGAGGCCCAGTTGCACAAGCCGTTCCGCGACGGGAGATGAGGTGTCATGGACCTGATCGCCAAGAACATGCCGTTGTTTCTGATGGGCCTCGAGCGCACGTTTCAGCTCGCCATCGCGACGCTGGCATTGAGTGCCATCCTCTCGGTCCTGATGGGGATAGCGAGCATCGTGCGCTGGCGCCTCGTACGCTGGCTCGTGCTCGCCTACGTCGAGTTCTTCCGCGGCGTGCCGCTGGTTGTAAATGTCCTGTTCGTCTTCTTCGCCGGCCCGCTCCTGGGTATCTCGCTCGGGCCATTCCAGGCCGCGATAATCAGCTTCACACTGTGGGGCAGCGCTAACGGCGCCGAGATCGTGCGCGGCGGACTCAACTCCGTGCCCAAGCATCAGATCACCAGCGCCATGGCGCTCGGGCTCAAGCCCTGGCAGATCTTCTGCTATATCCAGGCGCCGCAAGCGCTGCTGCCGATCCTGCCGCCGTTCACCGGGCTGTTCACGACTCTGGTGCAGGCAACGGCGCTGGCCTCGATGGTGGGCCTGACCGAATTCTTCCGTGCCGGTCAAATCATAGTCGAGCGCGAGACGATGCGCACCGGCGATAACCCAGCCTATCTCATCTATGGCTTCGTGCTGCTCACCTATATGGTGATCTGCTCGGCCCTGACCATGCTCACGCGCCGCCTGGAGTTGCGCATCAGCCAGCGCCGCGGCAAGGGCGTCGATCGCACCAAACCGCAGCTCGGCAGCAGCCGGCGGATCGAGGAAAGCGTCTGAAAACGTCGGCCCCTAACTGTTCGCCATGTAACCGGTAGCCCCATGTCCTCATCCAAAGTCAGCGGTTTTCTGTCCGAGAGCATCGACCCGCAGCTGCAGAAGCACCTGTTCCTGCCGCAGATCCTCCGCGAGCTGGCGAGCGGCATCAGAGATCTCTCGGACGTCAATAAGGCGCACGTCGTGATGCTGCAAGACCGCACCATCCTATCGAGCGAGGTCGCCAGTACGCTGGTGCGCGCGATACTAGCGCTCGAGGTTGAAGGGGCGGCTGGTGTGCCTGCGGACCCTGCGCGCGAGGACGTGTTCTTCAATTACGAGGCGCGGATCATCGAGATGACCGGCTCCGAGATCGGCGGGCGCATGCACACCGGCCGCAGCCGTAACGATCTCAAAGCCACCCAAAACCGCATGCGCGCGCGCGCAGCGGTGCTGGACATACTCGACGGCGTCCTCGTCGTACGCATGACCATGCTCGAGCGAGCGCGGGCGTTTGCCGATGTGGTGATGCCGGGCTATACGCACTTGCAGCCGGCGCAGCCGATCACCTTCGGCTGGTATCTGATGGGCCTTCTCCACGCGCTCGAGCGCGATCATACCCGTATCGCTCAATGCTATCCGCGCATCAACGTGAACCCGCTCGGTGCAGGTGCCATTGCCGGAACGCCCTATCCCATCGACCGTGCGCAGACAGCCCGCCTACTCGGTTTCGACGGCTTGGTCGCCCACACGCTCGATGCCGTCGCCTCGCGCGACTACCTGATGGAGCTCTTGTCCGCTGTCACGCTGTTGACCACCACGTGGGGCCGGCTCGCCCAGGACTTTTTCGTCATGACGAGCTACGAGTTCCAAACGCTCGACCTGCCCGATCGCGTCGCCGGCACGTCCAGCATGATGCCACAGAAGAAGAACATGGTCGTGCTCGAGGACCTGAAAGCGAGTTCGGCCCAGCTTCTGGGCGCGTTGGCGACCGCAGTCGCAGGCGTCAAGGGCACGCACTTCACCAACACGGTCGACGGCAATAGCGAGGCCTTCCGCTGGGCCTGGGACGCGCTGGACGACACCATCGATACGCTGCAGGTGCTCGACGTTGTGATCGCCAACGCCGCGCCGAAGCCGGACCGCATGCGTGCTTTGGTCGAGGCCAACTTCTCGACCGCGACCGATCTTGCCGATGCGCTTGTGTTGCGGGGAGGTCTACCGTTCCGAGAGGCGCACCACGTTGCGGGCGGCGTGGTGCGCGCTGCGGTCAGCCGCGGGTTGACCGCGAGCGGAATCACCGCCGATCTTGTCAGCGAGGTTGCGCGCGAGCTGACCGGGAGCAGGATCGAGATTGCGCCGTCTCTGTTGTCGGAGGCGCTGGCGCCCGAACTCGCCGCCGAGCGGCGTCAAGGCACTGGTGGCCCCGCTCGCGCTGACATCGAGACCATGGCGGCAGCGCTGGAGCACCAACTCGCGCACGACCGACGGCAGCAAGCCGAGCGCAAGGAGCGTGTGGCCTCGGCCAAGCGCGAACTCGAGGCCGCCGTTGCTGCCCTGGCCGGAGCGGAGACGGCGGGGTGATGACGGCGGCCGGCGATCGCGCACAGGAAGACGCTTTGATCTCAGTCAGGGGGCTGGTCAAGCGGTACAGATCGGTCATCGCGCTCGATCACGTCGACTTGGATATCCGGGCCGGCGAGATCGTGGTCGTCATCGGCCCGTCTGGTTCCGGCAAGTCGACGCTCATCCGCTGCCTTAACGGCCTCGAGGAGATCGACCAAGGCACGATCCGCTTCGAAGGCCACGAAATCCCGCTCAATGCGCGCCCCCAGTGGGTCAAGGCCCGCCAGCGCATCGGTATGGTGTTTCAGGACTACACGCTGTTTCCCCACGTGACGGTGTTGCGCAACATCACGCTTGCCCCCGTCCACACCGGCCGCGCGACCCTAGCAGAAGCTGAGGCTACTGCTCATCGGCTGCTGGGCCGTGTCGGCCTCGACGGATATGCCACTGCCTACCCAGCTGAGCTTTCAGGCGGCCAGCAGCAGCGTGTCGCCATCGTGCGGGCGCTAGCGATGTCGCCCGACGTACTTTTGTTCGACGAGCCCACCTCTGCGCTCGATCCCGAAATGATCAAGGAAGTGCTTGACGTTATCCGCAAGCTCTCGGCCGATGGCATGACGCTCGGCATCGTCACGCACGAGATGAACTTCGCCCGCGAGGTGGCCCATCGCATCATCTTCATGGACCACGGCCGCATCGTGGAATCAGGTCCGCCAGGCGAGCTGCTGAGCAACCCGAAGGAGCCGCGCCTCAAGGAGTTCTTGGCCAAGATACTTTAGAGCGGAAGCACGCATTCGCCTGTCTGGCGCCCATCCAAGTCTTGACACCTTAAATCCCGAGCAGCGCCGTGCCGTCGAGCATGGCGTCGTTGCCCCCGGTGCCAACATCGCCGGGCCCGTCCTGGTGATTGCCGGCGCGGGCTCCGGCAAAACCCAGACTTTGGCGCATCGGGTGGCGCACTTGACCGTTAACGGTGCCGATCCCGGCCGCATCCTGCTGCTGACCTTCTCACGCCGGGCCGCCGCCGAGATGGAGCGCCGTGCCGAGCGCATCATCGCCACCGCCCTGGGCGCGACGCGCGCGCGCGTGGCCACCGGCGGCACGCGTCACGCCTTCAGCTCAGCCTCGCCACCCGGTGTCGGTCGATCTGGCCGCCAGGATGCGTGGGCGTTGGCGCACGGGGACGTAAGTTGCGTGCGCAACTGTGACCCACGGCCGTGTTTTAAATCTGCTTACCGCCGAACCCGGTTACGATGTCGTTGCGGAATCGTGCCCCAGCCTTGCGGAGCGTCTCGACCTCGCCTACCAGATCCTCGACTTCGAGCTGAATGCGGTTC
The DNA here is from genome assembly GCA_963806735.1 of uncultured Alphaproteobacteria bacterium. Lineage (GTDB taxonomy): Bacteria > Pseudomonadota > Alphaproteobacteria > Rhizobiales > Hyphomicrobiaceae > CADEFX01. Next base: position 121,323 of record CAWEBE010000022.1, read on the forward strand.
CAACCGCCAGGCTCAGGTTGGCGTCCATCCGGCATCGGCTGAGTGGCGCCCCCGGTCCGCCCGTTGCATTGAGCAAGAGGCGCAGATCGCCTCGCGCGAGGATGGCGAAACTGGGCGCCGGCCGTATGGCGACACTGAAGTCGAGGTGCTGGGTGTAAAAGACGATTGCTGCATCCACGTCGGCTACAAAATAGCGCACGCTGACAGTGGACATGAGTTCTCCTCCTTGGATCTGGCTCTCACTAAACGTGCGACATCGGCGTTGGTCGCTGTAGCGGACCTCGCGAGCGACGGGGCCTCACCTTTGACTCCCACGATTACATCCAAAATATTATAGATTGTATCCAATCTCTCTGTTACAGGATACGGACGGTCGCCGGGAGCGACGTCCGGTACCCGGTCCTTTTAGTGGAGAGTCCCATGCTCAAGCACTTTCTGCTCGTCAGCTCGATGACAGCCGTGTTGCTCGGCGGCTTTGCCTATGCGCAGCAGGCGCCACTACAGCCATCGCCGGTCAAACGCACGCCGCTCGGGAAGGTCGATGTGCCGGGATCGAACTATGAAGTTGTATTCGGCATCACCGAACTGGCTCCCGGCTTCAAGTCGGGACGACATTCTCATCCTGGCTTAGTGCTGGCATACGTAGCAGAGGGCGAATTCTGGTATCTCGTCGATGGCCAGCCGGAGAAGATTTACAAGGTCGGCGAGTCTTTCCAATTGCCCGATCGCGCGATACACAACGAAGGAGCGGCGGGGAGCAATCCCGTCAAGGTGATGGCCGTTTTTGTTGTCGAGAAGGGCAAGCCTCTGGTGCAGCCGGCACAGTAGGAGCGTGGGCCCTTGTAGCGGGTCCCCGTCTGCCTGTGCGACCGTGTCGTAGATGGTGAGTGACAGCACGCCTCGCTCGAAGGCGATTGCGGGGCAAGGGATCCGAAACTTGAGCAGCAAAGAGCCACACAATACAGATTTGTTGTCAGTCGCAACCATGTCGAGCGCCATGGTTTCGACTGCAGCGGAAGAACTCGTTGGCAGTCTTGCCGACCGTATTTCCGCAAAGATTTTCGCGGGAGAGTATCCGCCGGGAAGCCGCTTGCGTCAGGAAGCGCTCGCCGAAGAATTTTCCGTCAGCCGCACCCCCATCCGTGAAGCATTGCGGCAGCTTGAGGTGAAGGGGGTGATTCAACACCTGCCGAACCAGGGCGCAGTCGTGCTCGCACCCAATGCGCTTGACATCCGAGACGCTTATCAGGTTCGGGCGGAACTCGAAGGGCTCGCCATTTCGTTGGCGGTCGAATGGATTACGGACGAACAGATAGAGCGCATGCGCCGCGCTCAGAAGAGATTTGCCGAAACCGTGGACAAGTTGATCGCGGCTCGCAAGTCAAACGCGAAAACGCATCTTAAGAACGTACCGAACTGGGTCGAGTCGAACGATGAATTCCATGGCGTCGTCATCGAGGCCAGCGGAAACAGACGGCTGAAGCAGGTGATCCAGGATTTGCATCTTGGCTTCACCAGAAACATCATGCTCTCGGCCCTGACGATGGACGGACGACGCATGCGCGAAAATGTGTCTCAGCATGAGGCGATCCTGAGCGCGACAAGCCGACATGATGCGATCGAGGCGCGCAGGGTGATGACACATCATATTCTGCGCTCGGGGGAACTGGTGGTGTGGTGGCTCGAAGGCCAGGGCAGATTAAGCGCTTCCGGGCGATAGTTGTTCGTCGTCGGGCACATCTCGCCGGCTAGTTTCTCGCTGCGTCCTTCCGATCGCCGCTAAGGATGCAATTTCGCACCTTTGACTGTCCAGTGACAGGCATAACGAGGCCATGCTGAATTCCTCACCAGCTGCTGGGGTTCGCTTCATGATCGGCAGCCCCCACTTTCCCCTGCTACGGCTTGACGGCCGTCGTTGTTCCCGGGCCGATGCCGGTGATCTGCACGATGACTTCTTCGTCCTTGGCACCGTCGAAGTGTACGGCCTTCGCCGGATGCTTCATGTAGCTCCCCGCTTTTAGGGGAACGGTCTTGTCCATGTCGAAGTCCTCACCGGTGCCAGCATACCAGGTGCCCTTCAGAACTACGATGTGTCGGTCTTCGGGGTGGAAGTGAGGGCGCGCCGCGACGCCCGGCGCAAATCTGACCCTTTGTACGTAAATGGCGCCGGGCTTGGAGGGATCACCCTCGATGTTCGCAACCTGCAGGCCCTTCATCACCGGGGCGTCCTTCCACTGCACATCTTCTGGGTTGATGCGGACGAAACCTTTCTCGTCCTGAGCCGCAACGCTGAGGCTGGCGATCGAAAGGAGAAGCAGGCAAAGCGTCGTAACTGCGGTGCGATAAGTCATCATGTCGGCGACTCCTTTGCAGAAACTCGAAACGACAAGACAGGAGGATGGCAGGGGGCCAGCAACCCCGCTTTCAGAGGATCTTAATTTGCGCGTAAGGACGGTTTGATTCTTCTTAAGACCGGCTTGTGATACGGTCGTCGCGCTGCGATACGTGGGCACGGGAACACGGCAAGGTGCGCTATCTCTTTGAAGGCTATGCGCTCGACACGAACCGGCGAGAACTGTGCCTTGGCGCTGATCTCGTGCCGCTCGAGCCGCAGGTTTTCGACGTTCTGGCCTACTTGATCCAAAATCGCGAACGCGTGGTGAGCAAGGACGATCTACTCGCCTCCATCTGGGAGGGCCGCAGCGTCTCAGAATCGGCACTGACTACACGCATCAACGCGGCCCGAAGCGCCATCGGCGACAGCGGCGATCAGCAGCGGCTGATCAAGACGCTTCAGCGCAAGGGTATTCGCTTTATTGGCGCGGTGCGGGAAGAGGACCGGCAGACGGCGGCGGGCGAGCCCAAACCGGTTGCGCTTCCTGATCGACCGTCGATCGCCGTTCTCGCCTTCACGAACATGAGCGGCAACCCGGATCAGGATTATTTCAGCGACGGCATTACTGAGGACATCATCACCGAGCTGTCGCGCTTCTCCGAGCTGCTCGTCATCGCCCGCAATTCGAGCTTCCAATACAAGGGCAAGTCCGTCGATATCCGGCAGGTCGGGCGCGAGTTAGGCGTGCGCTACGTGCTGGAGGGCAGCATTCGCCGCGCCGGCGACCGTATCCGCATCAGCGCCCAACTTATCGACGCAACGACCGGCGCCCACCGGTGGGCCGACCGCTACGACCGCAAGCTCGATGACACGTTTGCCGTCCAGGACGAAGTCGTCAGAACGATCGTGGCTGTGCTTGCGCTGCATGTGAACAAGGCAGAGACCGAGCGCGCGCTCGCTAAACCGCCCGCGATGTGGCTGGCCTATGACCATTACTTGCGCGCCGCTCATATATTGGCTCTCTTCAATTCCTCGTTCAGCAAAGCAGAGCTTCTGCAGGCGCGGCGCGACTTGGACCAGGCGCTGACCATCGACCCCAACTATGCCCGCGCCCATGCTGCCCTTTCAAGGAGCTCAATGGAGCTGTGGGTTCGTCGATGGGACGACAACTGTCCATGGACTGCGGCCATCGACGCCGCCTATCAGTCAGCCCGCGAGGCGGTGCGGCTGGCCCCGAATCTGTCTGACGCTCACGTGGCGCTCGGCTGGACATTGAGTTACATGCGGCAGTACGAAGCGGCCATCACCGAGTTCGAGCGCGCGACCCAGCTCAATCCAAATTCCACTGACTATCACTTCGCATTCGCCCTGTTGGTTGCTGGAGAGCCGACTAAGGCCATCCAAACGCTCGAGACGCACATGCGGCTTGATCCGTTCTATCAGCCGCGCACTACTGCGATGCTGGGATTTGCCTACTACTTGCTCGAGCGCTATCTGGATGCTCTGCCTCACTTGCAGGAAGCGGCGTCTCGTGCCCCCAAGCATGGTCACAGCCGTCGCTATTTGGCCGCCACCTATGCCCAGCTGGGTGAGCTCGAAAGGGCCCGGGAGGAGGCCACCGAAGCGCTGCATGTCGAACCTTGGTTCACAATCAAGCATGGTATCTTCGCGACGATCTGCAAGCGCCCCGAGGATGCCGAACGTTTCAGCGAAGGGCTGCGCAAGGCCGGATTTCCCGAGTGATGACGCGCTTGCCGGGCGAGCCGATCGTGAATGCTCCGATCATGCGCCGGACAGCTTCAGCCTTTCCGCCACGCTGCCGCGCGGGAATGGCTGCTTCGGGTCATGATCTGCCGATCTGGAAGCGACCTGGCCACGGCAGCTTTACCTCCAAGACCTGTGAACCGCATGCGTGCACGAGGATCAGGAAGGGGCTGGTACGCGACCTCATCGTCAGCTATCTCCAAGATACGGCTGGCGCGTCCTCGAAGCCGATAGTGCCGAGCAGGCCATTGCCATGCTCAAGGCGGGCCAGCAGATCGATATTGTCATCACCGACATCCAGTTGAAGGGCGCGCTGACCGGCTGGGATGTGGCGGAGGCCTTTCGCGCGGCGCAGCCGACGATGCCGATCATCTACGTCTCAGGGATCGCGCCCGATCCGTCACGGCTGGTGCCGGAGAGCCTGTTCTTCCAGAAGCCCTACGATCCCGCCGCCATCCTGCGATCTTGTCGGCGCTTCACGCAGACAGCGGCAGTTGGCCATGACCGACTTGTACAGGGAGCTTGAAGACGCCAATCGGCAGGTAGCCGAGTGCCACGAGCGCGTCGAAGATCAAATGGCCCGTATTCTCAAATTGGAGCGCGAGGGTGATGATCCGAGCGAGGCCAAAACCACGCTGCGCGAGTTCGAATTGGTCCTGGCGAGGATCATCGAGCTTCGCGAGCATATTGTACACGCTCTGGTAGCCAGCAGCGTATCAGCGGATTCACGCAATAAATCCACCATCGTGGAGAGCGGGCTGTGGGACTTCCGAAAGAAACGCTGAAGCACCTGGGCAAACTGCTCAGGGAGAAAACGGGTGCGGTGCAGCAAACGCTGCCGCCTCGCTTCCTATGCTTCTCAGCGAACTTGATCCCCGCAGGGTTAGGGAGCGCGAAGCCCTGCATCGTTTCTGGAAAAGGCGAACGGGTCGGGCGACTGATCGCGACGAGGCGGGCACCAAGTGACGTCGATAGGTATTGAACTCTGACTACAGGCAGCCTCCGGCTCATTTCGACTTGTCGTGCCGCTCGCCATCCACAGGCCTTCACTTGCGTGAACGCCTTGCGACTTCCGCTTTGGAAACCTCGCCCGCCGCGACCAAGGCGTCCACGCACGACGGCGACAGCTTTGCACCGTGCGTGCGCATGCAGCGTCGCACAGCGCCTCCTTCCGGATCATGCTGACCACAATGCGCGAAGTAGTCAGCTGAGCAGGCTGCCTCCACCCTGGCATCCGCCGCCTCGACGCGCGTTGCGGCGACGGCGAATCCACACATGGCGACCGCAACTGCAACTTGCATAGTTCGCATCAGAGACTCCTAAACCTCATCTCCAGTCGATTGGGAGATCTGGATGTTCTTGGCTTGGCCTGGTTAGGGCGAAAACCTGCCCGCGACGCCTTTGGTTCCCCTGCCCAGACTTCGAGGCTGGAACAGCGTCTAGGGCTCCGCGTTCCTGGACCATGGCGATTGTTGAGAAAGCCCAGTCAATTATCGAGAAGGCCAAGGCGTTCGCAGCCACCAAGCACGCCGGTCAGAGGCGCAAGTACACCGACGAGCCCTACGCCGCCCACCTCCTGGCCGTGGTTGGGATTCTGGCGCAGCACGGTGTCAGGGACCCGAACAACTTGGCCGCTGCCTATCTGCACGACACGGTGGAGGACACCGAGACCACCGTTGCCGAGATATTGGAGGCCTTCAACGCGCCTGTCGCCGAGCTGGTCTACTGGCTCACCGACACCGAAACGGGCAACCGCAGTGTCCGCATGATGATGGCGGCGTGGCGTCTTGGCCGTGCGCCTTGGCACGCCAAGCTCATCAAGCTGGCCGACATCATCGATAATTCTAATTCCAGCAACATCGTCGCGCACGATCCAGGCTTTGCACCCACGTTCCTGGCCGAGAAAAAGCAGGTGCTGGCCCAGATGGTACGCTGGGAAGGTCAGCGCCTTGAGGTGCTGCCGCTGTTCAAGGAAGCCGCCAAGCTGGCCTGCGCGCCCGAGGTCGATCTGGCCGCGCAGAAAGCCGGGTAAACGAAGAGCCTCGCTGCTTGGAAGGATGCGGCATCCAGCTCGGGTCATTCCTTCCGTTTGCGGTTTGAAAATCGTTCTACCCAACCAACCGCAAACAGCATCAGCAGCGAGAGCGGAATGGCAACCGCAATCGTTCGCCAAGCTCCAAGTCCACATGCCACGCCAAGCGCAGCACTGAGCCATACGGTCGCCGCCGTGGTCAGCCCCTCGACCGTGCCCGCCTGCGCATTACGAAGAATGACGCCAGCGCCGACGAAGCTGATGCCAGCCATGACGCCTTGGATGATGCCTTGCACGACGCGGCTTAGGGCATCTGAGTTCTCCGCCATGCCGGGCACTTGAATGCCCGCAACGCTGACCACGGCGGCCCCGAGGGAGACGAGGCCGAGCGTGCGGACCCCAATCGGCTTGCCCGCCAAGTCGCGATTGAGGCCGATGATCCCGCCTGCACCGGCAGCCGTTGAGAGCCGCAGGATCACGTCGCCAACTCCCAATTCCACGCCTCACACCCTTTCCCGCGTTTGCCGGAGGTAATGCTCGGCGTGCTGGTAGTAGTTCTCGGTCGCGATCTCGTCGCCGCTCGGGGCCGCATCGCGCGCCAGCGCAAGGTAGTGTTCATAGCGCTCCTTGGGATTGCTCGGGACAGCTCGGCGATCACCGCTGCCGCTGGACAAACGCTGTCGGCCTATCGGATGGGATCGGCGACCCTGAATGTGTCGGGTCTTATACATTCTGTTTCCTGGCTAAGGGCCAGCCTCAACGGTAATTCTACCCGCTGCGCCACGTGGTTGTGCCTTTGCAGCGCGGACATACGCGTTCACCTGCCCACGCGCTTTGAAACCGGGAACGGCAGATCAGGCAGTTGCGGGTCTTCGGCGCTGGGCTGTGCTCTGGCTCTGGCTTTCTGTATCGGTCGGAGCCTATCGACCGGCGTTCCTCGTTCTTCAACACGGTTGACACGTCAGTTGGGGTTCACGGCTCGAACACGCTGGCGCAGCGCGTTGTAGTTGATGAGCCTGCATCGGACCGGATGCATGTAGGTCAGCCATCGTACAAACTTCCGACTCACTTCCGCAAGCCACAACGCTCTTCAGGGTGCGCTTCGCAGATGAGGTCTCGGAGTTGTTTACGCAGCAGCGGGCCTACCACCGTCCGTGGATCAAGACCTTCGCGGTCAAGCTGGAGTCGGATGTCTTCGAGAGAAGAAAACTGGCCGGAGCGCGCTAGCTCAAAAGCGCGTTCGAGCGCAGTGGGCTGTATAGCCATGGTGCCAAACTCCTCAAGTGGCACCGCAAATAACGAACGGCTTGGCGCGAAAGTTCCGAGAAGCCTCCAGTTTCGCGGCCGACCAGATGCCACTAGGGAGCAGCAGCGCGCGTTGCAACGACAGGGGGAACTGGGACAACCCCTTGCGCCACCACTCCCCACAGGGAAACGCCGATCACCAGCTGCGTGATCCACCCTCGTTCAAAACGCTCAAACCTCTTTGGCGACATCGAGCGCCCCCAAGACGATGTAGCGATTGCTGGGTTGGCGTCACTTGTTGCTCGGGCTCTGCGGTGGTGCGCCGGGCGTGACCGCAGGCGGTTGATTGCTGCGTCCCGTCTTGGTGGCGTCGGTGTCGCCAATCCAGTCGCCGAGCGCGTAGATGCCAACCAGGATGAGCAAGATGAGGACCAGCGCGGGTCCGATAAACGCATAACCGGTGTCGCTATGGGAAAGCGGAATCGGCTCCGGGCTCCGGGAATGCGATCCCGAGGGTTGTCGTTGGCTGCCATGCAAGCCTCCCAGGTGAAGCTGTTGTCATGGCAGAAACCGAGATTTCGCGGCTCGTGTTCCCGTCTTAACCTTGGCCTAAGCCTTGGCCACGGAACATCCTTTGCGCTTCGCCGTTATGCTGCGTTCGCCCGCAGCTATTTGCGTCCACCGCGCCGGGAGGGCGGTGCTACGCATTGCTCGACGGCTGTAGGTCAGAAAGGGCGTTGATGCCAGGAGGCTGACCCTGCCCAGCCCAAGTACAGCATCAGAACACAAGGCCGACCTGTCCTTCGTGCGCCGTGTTTTCATCGTCGTCGCTGTCGCGACACTGGTCGCTGCGGTATGGGCGCTCTCAGACATTCTTCTCCTGCTGTTCGGCTCCGTGCTCTTTGCCGTCATGCTGCACGCCATCGGTGCGCCACTCCAGGCGCGGTTTGGGCTCAGGCCTATTCCAGCCCTGGCGCTCGCGGGCAGCAGCCTTCTCGTGCTGCTGGTCGTGGCGGCCTTTTATCTCGGCCCGGAGCTTGCGCGTGAGATGCGCAACGTGGCCACCATGCTCCCGGACGCTGCCAACCGCGTGGTTGGATACTTCCGGCTCGGCACCATGGCCGATCTGATCAGGGATGGGACTGCCGTCTCGGCGCTGGGCGGGCTGGCTTCCCGCGTCATCGCCTGGAGCACGACCATCGCCGGGGCGCTAGGATCATGTCTGCTCGTTGTGTTCGGCGGCATCTATCTCGCCATTGACCCGCGTCTGTATCGCGACGGCCTGCTCAAGCTGGTTCCGCCCGCCATACAGCCCAACGTCCATGCCACGCTGGATGACGCAGGCGTAGCGCTCAAGGGTTGGCTGCGGGGGCAGGCTCTGGCCATGCTGCTCGTTGGGGTATTCACAGGGCTCGGGCTGTGGCTGGTCGGTGTACCCTCGGCGTTTGCCTTGGGCTTCATCGCGGGCATCGCCGAGTTCGTGCCCATCATCGGCCCGATCCTCGCCGCCATCCCCGCACTGCTGATCGCCAGCAGCCAGGACCTGCAAACGGTCCTGCTGGCTCTGGCCGTGCTGGTTGTGGTGCAGCAGGTCGAGAGCAATCTTATCATGCCGCTGATCGCCGACCGCATGGTCTCCATCGCACCTGCTGTTGGCCTGTTTGCCGTGGTGGCCATGGGCGTGCTGTTCGGTCCGCTCGGGCTGCTGCTCGGATTTCCCCTTGCCATCGTGTTCGACGTGGCGGTACGGCGGCTCTACGTGCGCGACACGCTCGGTCAGCCCGTCCAGATCGTGGGCAAGCCCCCGCAAGGCCCCTAAATCAGGATCGGCCAACGCGGGCGGCCGGTCGGCGCACGGGCGGGCCATGGCCAAGCGGGTGCAGTAGGGCAATCCCTTGCATCTGAGTGGGTGTCATCAATGCAAGCTTGCATCGGGCTCAGGCAGACCCAGATGCAATGGCCCTGAGGCTAGTTTTGGGATGGCGTCAAGGTGTACTCAGATGCAAGCGCGGGGTGGTGGCGCGTCACCCGTTGGTGCTAACCCACTCGCTGACGCAGGAGCTTTGCAATGTGCAGCACTCGCTGCGCCATGAGAGCGATGTCGAGCGCGATAAATTCTCCGTCAACGAATGCAGTACCCTGGCCCGCCGCTTTAGCATCGGCGTAGGCGGCAGCAATACGCTCGGCTCGCGCCACCTCCGGCGGGCTCGGCGTGAAAACCTCGTTCACCGCTACAATCTGATTGGGGTGAAAGATCAGCTTGCCAGAAAAGCCCAATTCGCGCGCAATCAGAGCGTCCGCCCGGGTCGCTGCCGCATCCTTGACCGCGGTAAAGTAGGCGGCATCGATGGCGTCGATACCGACGGCGGAAGCCGCCGCAATAGTCAGAGCGCGTGGCACGGCAAGTGCACGCTCGGTCACCTTAGAACCGGTGGCCGCGGTGTAATCTCCTGAGCCAAAGAATAGCGCCGACGTGCGCGAAGAGGCCTCCGCAATGGGCAGGGCGTTGAGGAGACCTCGCGGTGTCTCGATCGTGACAATGATCTCTGTCTGTCGCTGCACGCCAAATTGGGCCTCAGTGCGGTCAAGCCAGTCCGCAAGAGCGCGCACATCTCCGGCAGCTTCGACCTTCGGCAGGAAGATGGTCTCCACATGACTAAGGGTCAGGCACTCCAGGTCATCGGTAAAATGCCGAGACTTGACAGCGTTGATGCGAACGATACGTTCACGCCAGCCAAAATCGCAGTGCGCGAGCGCATCACGGAGGTGCCGTCTGGCCATCGCTTTTTCTGCGTCACCGACGCCATCCTCCAGGTCGAGGACTACGCCATCAACTGGAAACTCGCAGGCCTTGGCAACACGATGGGGTTGGTTTGCAGGCGTGATCAAGAGTGAGCGGCGAATACGCCTTTCCCAGCTCCTGCCGCTGATGGGCACTGTCACTGTCGCAGCTCCACCGGTAACCTACAGCGAACAGTCGTAAGCTCAAGCGACCCGATTAGCGAGGCCTGCAAGGAAGGTCATAACCTCCTTTTTTGCGACCACGTCGCCGTACTTGGCGTTGATATCGAACAAGTTGGCATCGTGCGGAGCCTCGTGCCGGTCGCCGACGCACTCGCGCGGCACAATCACTCGGTAGCCATATTGTATGCCGTCGATGGCCGCAGCGCGCACGCAGCCGCTGGTCGAGCAACCCGTCAGTATCAGCGTATCCACACCAAGACCCGACAGCGTCGATGCGAGCGTCGTGCCATAGAAGCAGCTCGGATAGTTCTTGACGATGACAAGGTCCTCGGGGGCCGGTGAGATGCGTGGATCGATCTCAGTGAGCGGCTCGCCGGCCACGAACTTCCGCAACGCCGGCACCTTCTTGATGAAAAGACCGCCGTCCATGCCAGTGGGGTGATAGAGAACTTTGGTATAGATGATCGGCACGCGGACCCCGCGTGCTGCCGCGAGCAGGCCGCCCACCGTCGCGTCCACAGCGTCCACTACACCTTGTCCGAAGAAGGCTGCCGTCTTGGTGGTGTACGCCTTAATGAAATCGATCACCAGGACGCAGGGGCGCTCGCCAAAACCGATGCGACTATCAAATACACCTTTGTAGTTCGCCTCACGGGTCTGGCTCATCATTGGCTCCAAGGGTGCATGATCCTGGCTTGGCTTGTGACCTTACGGCCGGCCGCGCTCGAAAGAAACGGCCTTGCGAGCGATGGCTGGCCTCGGTCGGCAGGGATGGATCCAAAGGCGGAAGAACGTTCGGCTGTTCGAGCGCGAGCCGAATACGCGGATTGCACTAAAAGCCATCAAAGAATGCCTTTGAGTAGGAGTTTCCGGGCAGAGCGCTCGGCCGTTCTGGCATTGACAGGCCCTAAAGCAATGCCCGTAATGTCGGATGCCTGAATTGCCGTCGCCCGCGTCGCGAAACGGCTTGGGAGGCACAAGGAAATGATCAAGCAACCCGCCACCCGCGACGAGATTGCGGCTCTTGCCAGAAACGCCGGCCTCGATCTTCCCCCCGATCTCTTCGATGAGCTGGTTGAGGCTTATCGCCACGTCGAGCCGATGCTCATGCGGCTGCGCCGTGGTAGGGCTCACTCGGATGAGCCTGCGCATGTTTTCGACCCGCGCAGGTTTGCAGCGGGACAGAGCTGAGCGATGGCGAATGCTCTGCATGATCTGACCATCGCGGAGATTGGCCGCCGGCTGCGTGACCGCTCATTGTCGTCTGTCGAAATCACTCGCGCCTATCTGGAACGCATCGAGGATTGCGACTGCACGCTCGCCAGCTACCTTCTAGTGACTGCCGAGCGCGCGCTGAGCGAGGCGAATGAGGCCGACGCCGCATTCGCACGTGGAATCGACCGCGGTCCAATGCAGGGCATTCCGTACGCACTCAAGGATGTCTACGAGACCAAGGGATTGCGCACGACTGCGCATTCGAAGCTGCTCGAGCACTATGTGCCAACCCGCGACTGCACCGTGCAAGCGAAGCTTCGGGCGGCGGGTGGCGTGCTGCTCGGAAAGCAGGCGACTTGGGAGTTCACCTACGGCGGACCGTCATTCGATTTGCCATGGCCGCCGGCGCGCAACCCTTGGGACCTGGACAAATCTACTCTTGGGTCTTCCTCCGGAGCTGGAGCGGCGGTGGCCGCCGGGCTGTGCGCGGGCGCGATGGGATCGGATACTGGCGGTTCAATCCGCATGCCGGCCACCGTTTGCGGAATCGCGGGGGTGAAACCGACATACGGGCTGGTCAGCCGCACGGGTGTCATTCCCAACTCGTATTCCTTTGATCACTGCGGCCCGATGGCCTGGACCGTCGAGGATTGTGCTTTGATGCTGCAATCGGTGGCGGGCCATGATCCGACTGATCCCGCCTCGATCTATGCGCCGCCGCAGGACTATATAGCGGCCCTCAATCGACCATTGCGTGGACTTCGTATCGGCGTTTTACGGGATTGGTACGAGCTGGAGGTGAAGGCCGTCGAAAGCGTAATTGAAGCGATGAATCGGGCAATCGAGGTGCTCGCGTCGCTGGGCTGCACGCTCAAGAATGTCAGTTTGCCGCCGATGCGCGACTTCACGGACTGCAAGACGCCGATTTCTCTGTCGGAGATCTATGCCATCCATGAAAAAGATCTGAAGACGAGGCCACGCGACTTCGGTCACAGCCTGCGCTGGCGCATAATGCCAGGCGCGTTGATCCGCGCCGAGGACTACATCCAGGCGATGCGCTGGCGCACCGAGCTGACGCAGCAGACCTTGTCGGTGTTTGACGAAGTCGACCTTCTGGTCACAGCCGGTTCCTTTGCCCCGGCCCCAACACTGGCGCCAGACGAGCCGCCGACCTTCATCGGCGCTGCCGTTCCATCCATCACCACTCCCTTCAATCTCACCGGAATGCCGGCGCTTTCGGTCTGCAATGGCTTCGATGCGGAAGGGCTACCTCTGGGCATGCAAATCGCGGGTCGGCCGCTCGACGATGCCAGCGTTCTGGCACTTGGACATGCTTTCGAGCGGATAACCGATTTCCGTCAACGGCGGCCCGAGATCAACAGATCGTCGGAGCATCGTATGGCGAGTGTCGGCCAATAGAACAGGCAGCAATGCGTTGCGCGACCGACCTGTTGGGCGAGACTGTGGAACGACTGAGGAAAGGGACTCGATGATGAAGAGATATCTATTTGGCATCCTTTGCGCTGCGTTGGTCGCGGGGCTTTCGACAATCCATGCGGCCTGGGCGCAGGCCCCTGCCAAGCAAAGCGTGCTACGTGTGGCTATGACGGTGGCAGACATTCCACTGACAACTGGTCAAGCAAGCAATGGGCATGAGGGACTGCGCTTCATCGGCCTGACGATCTACGACACGCTGGTTCGTTGGGACTTGAGCAAGCGAGATGAGGCCTCGAAGCTGCTGCCTGGCTTGGCGGAGTCATGGAAAGTCAGTGATACCGACAAGAAAGCTTGGACGTTCAACCTTCGCAAGGGCGTGAAATTCCATGACGGGTCGGAGTTCACGGCTGACACCGTGGTCTTCAACTTCGAAAAGCTGATGCGCAAGGACTCGCCCTATTTCGACCAAGCGCAATCCAATCAGGGGGCACAGTTCTACGGTTCGATCGCCGACTGGAAGAAGATCGACGACTACACGATCCAGATCATCACAAAGGCACCGGATGCGGTGCTGCCGTTTGCTCTGACCAATATTCCGATGTCGAGCCAGAAGCGCTGGGAGGAAGTGGGCAAGGACTGGACGAAGTTTGCCGAGAAGCCGTCCGGCACCGGGCCCTGGATGATGGACTTCTGGAAGGCGCGCGAGCGCGCCGAGCTCGTCCGCAATCCGAACTACTGGGATAAGACTCGGATCACCAAATCGGACCGGCTAGTCCTGTTGCCCATTCCGGACCCCAACTCCCGGGCTAATTCCTTGCTGGCCGGACAGGTGGATTGGATCGAAGCACCACCACCGGATGTGATTCCGCGCCTGAAACAGGAGAAGATGCAGATCACCTCGAATATCTACCCGCATATCTGGCCGTGGTGGCTATCGTTCCTTGACGATTCTCCCTTCAAGGATATCCGTGTCCGCAAGGCGGCCAATCTGGCCATCGACCGTGACGGCCTGGTGAAGCTACTGGGTGGCATGGCGGTCCCGGCTAAGGGGCACGTGAACCCGGGTCACCCCTGGTTCGGCAAACCGACATTCGACATCAAGTACGACCCCGAGCAAGCGAAGAAACTGCTCGCCGAAGCCGGATATGGACCGAACAATCCCGTCAAGATCAAGCTCATCAACTCCCCGTCGGGCTCGGGCCAGATGCAGCCGCTGCCAATGATCGAGCTCATCCAAGAGAACTTCAAGGCGGTGGGCATCGAGGTGGAATACGAGATTCTCGAATGGGAAACTCTGCGATCACGCCGTCGGATGGGCGCCGCCGCTCCTGACAACAAGGGACGTCACGGCATCAATAACTCCTGGGCCTTCTTCGATCCGGAGTTCGCACTGATCAAGAGCTACGCTTCGCATTGGCCAGTGCCGACCGGCTTCAACTGGGGCGGCTTTAAGAATGAGAAGGCGGACGAACTGGCCAAGAAGGCGTCCGAGGCGTTTGATCCGGCAGAACAGGATAAGATCCTTGCCGAGATGCATGGTCATGTCGTGGACAGCGCAGCGATGATATGGGTCGTGCACGACCTCAATCCACGAGCGCTGCGGGCCAACGTGAAAGGGTTCGTGCAGGCGCAGAACTGGTTCCAGGATCTGACGCCTGTCTATGTCGACTGAGCGAGCGGACGGCGTAGCGCGAGCAGCGTCGTCCCGACTTGCTTGAACATGCCCACGGCAAGGCGGTGAGGCAGAGTTTATGGCCGTCTACATTCTGCGGCGCGTCATCTACACGATTCCGATTGCGATCGGCGTATCGATCGTATGTTTTCTGCTCATCCATATCGCTCCGGGCGATCCCCTGAGCGCGGTGATGCCCGAAGGGGCCTCGCCCGCGATCATCGCTCAAATCCGCGAGGCTTATGGCTTCGACCGACCAATGCCGGTCCAATACCTGAAGTGGCTGGGCCATGTGGTAACAGGCGATTTCGGCATGTCTATCACGACCCGCCGCCCGGTCCTGGGTGAGGTGCTGCCGGCGGTCGCAAACACCATGATCTTGGCCACGGCGGCCGTGCTTTTCGGCTTCGCGACGGGCTGCGCGCTCGGCATTGTTGCCGGGTACACCGCCGGCTCCCTGACGGACCGCGCCGTTACGGCCGTTGCCGTCACCGGCGTATCGATACCGCATTACTGGCTGGGCATGGTGTTGGTGGTCATCTTCGCCGTCAACCTCGGCGTTCTGCCCGCGACCGGGATGGGCAGTGGCGGGTCCGGCAACTTCGCCTTCGACTGGGCAAGCTTGCGCTCGCTGATCCTGCCTGCGGTTACATTGTCTGTGATCCCGGCCGGCATCATCGCCCGCTCGGTGCGCGGCACGATTGCCGAGGTGCGCAAGCAAGAGTTCGTCCAGACCCTGTATGCCAAAGGCTTGCCGGGACGGCGCGTGTTCGCGCATGTGGTCAAGAACGCGATGCCAACCGTGCTAGCCATCATGGGGCTGCAGCTTGCCCAATTGCTCGGCGGCTCGATCCTCGTGGAGACCGTGTTCGCCTGGCCCGGCACGGGATTTCTGATGAACAGCGCCATCTTCAACCGGGACCTGCCGATCCTCCAGGGCACGATCCTGACATTGGCCATGTTTTTCATCGTGATCAATCTGCTTGTCGACATTGCCCAGACTGCCTTCGATCCGCGCATAAAACGGGTCTAGGCCATGGTCAGCGAGACAACCGTTCTCACTGCCAGTGTCCCTGCAAAAGGGCGACGCCCCGTGTCGCGCAGTTTCTGGCGCTCGGTGGGACGGCGAATCGTCCGCGACCCAGTGACGATGGTCTGCCTGACAATTCTCATATTGATCGCCCTGGCGGCCCTTCTTGCTCCTTGGATCACACAACATGATCCCTACAAGACCAGCATCGCGCGCAGACTGCTCGCTCCGGGCGATCCGCGGCATTGGCTCGGTACGGACGAGTTGGGTCGCGATATGCTAGCGCGATTGATCTATGGCGGCCGCTTGTCATTGGTGACGGGATTGCTGCCGGTGGTTTTGGCAACAGCGATCGGCGGTACGCTCGGCGTCATCGCCGGTTATGTTGGCGGCCGGGTCAACATGATGGTTATGCGCTTGATCGACGTGTTTTATGCATTTCCATCGGTGCTGCTGGCCGTGGCGATCTCGGGAACGCTGGGCGGCGGAATTATCAATACCATCGTATCTCTCACTCTGGTGTTCATTCCGCCCATTTCACGAGTTGCCGAAAGCGTCACGACGCAGGTTCGAACGCAGGACTACGTGGAAGCCGCCCGGGCTACCGGAGCAGCCGGCTGGCGCATTGTCACGGGCCATGTGCTGTCCAACGTGACCGGGCCGATCCTCATTTATGCGTCCAGCCTCATCAGCGTGTCCATCGTGCTCGCAGCCGGCCTTTCCTTCCTCGGCCTGGGCGTCAAACCGCCCGAGCCTGAATGGGGACTGATGCTGAACACCCTACGTCAGTCGATCTACGTCGCGCCTCTCAACGCGATCCTCCCCGGCGTGATGATCTTCGCGACATCGATGTGTTTCAATTTGATGAGTGATGGTCTGCGCGATGCGATGGACGTCAAGCAATGACGACGTCGGGGGCGCAACCAGTCCTCAAAGTGCAGGGTTTGAAAAAACACTTCCCTATTCTCGGCGGGATTCTCGGCCGGCCACAGGCTTGGGTTCAGGCCGTCGATGGGATCGATTTCGCCGTAGCTCGTGGCGAGACTCTGGGCATTGTCGGCGAGTCCGGATGCGGTAAATCGACCTCGGCTCGCCTTCTCATGCACCTCGTCGAGCCGGATGAGGGAACCATAGTGTTCGAGGGCAAGGCGGTAGGTTCCGCCACCGGACGGCTAAGCGTGCGCGACCTCAGACGCCGCCTCCAGATGGTCTTTCAGGATTCTTATGCGTCACTCAACCCGCGACTGACTATTGAAGACTCTGTTGCTTTCGGCTTGAAGGCCTTCGGCCATTCACAGACCGACGCGAAAGCGCGCGTGGCCGAAATCCTGGGAATGGTCGGGCTCGAACCCGCCGTGTTCGCGCAACGCTATCCGCACGAGCTATCGGGCGGACAGCGCCAGCGGGTAAATATCGCGCGGGCGCTGGCCATGGGACCGCGGCTGCTCATCCTAGACGAGGCAGTATCGGCACTGGACAAGTCGGTCGAGGCCCAGGTGCTGAACCTGCTTCAGGAGCTGAAAGCGAAACTCCAGCTCACCTACATCTTTATCTCACATGACCTCAGCGTCGTGCAGTACATCAGCGATCGTGTGCTGGTCATGTACCTCGGCAAGGTGGTGGAACTGGCACCCGTAGATGCGCTTTACGCAACGCCGGCTCATCCGTACACGCGAGCACTGCTGTCCTCACGACCGTCAATGGATCCGCGCCAGCGTGTCAGCGTGCCACCTTTGACCGGCGACCCACCCAATCCGATCAATCCACCGAGCGGTTGTCGCTTTCGCACAAGATGCCCGCTGGCCGAAGATGTCTGCGCAGAACGCGAGCCCCATCTCAGCGCATTCGATCCTGCGCTTTTGCATTCGGTCGCCTGCCATGCGCGTGCGGCCGGATCGGGACATAGTCAGGCACCTGCGGCCAAAGGGACGGCGCGATGACGGCGGCCTCAGCAAAGCGGCCGCTGGTCGAGGTCGAGAACCTCAACGTTCGGTTCGTGTCGCGCGATCTGGATATTTCCGTTGTCAATGATGTGAGCTTTAGTCTTTTGGGCGGCGAGGTGCTTTGCCTCCTCGGCGAATCCGGCTCCGGAAAGACGGTGACCTTGCGATCATTGATCCGGCTCTTTCCGCGCACAGCGCAAATCGGCGGCCGCATCCTCATAGACGGCATCGATGTGCTGAAGCTGCCCGAGCGCCGATTGCGGCAGGTCCGTGGATCGCTGGTCTCGATGATCTTTCAGGAACCAATGACCGCACTCGACCCCGTTTTCACGGTTGGAGAGCAGATTGCTGAGACGATCGTTTACCATGAGGATGCGTCGCGACGTGACGCTATGAGGCGGGCGCTCGAGCTGATGGAGCTCGTCCAGGTGCCCTCCGCGAAGCGCCGGTTGAACGCCTATCCGCACGAGCTTTCGGGCGGCCTGCGGCAACGTGCGATGATCGCATTGGCGCTCGCCTGCCGCCCCAAGCTGCTTCTCGCTGATGAGCCGACGACTGCCCTCGATGCGACCGTGCAGATCCAGATCTTGCTGCTGCTGCGCGAGTTGCAGCGCGAGTTTCAAATGGCAACGATCTTTGTGACCCACGACCTTGGCGTCGCGTGTGAGGTCGCCGACCGGATCGCTGTTATGTATGCTGGGCGGTTTGTCGAGACCGGAACTGCTGTCGACGTTATGGCCAACCCGAGCCACCCCTACACGGAGGGATTGCTTCGCTCGACGGTGCACGCCGGGCGACGCGGCCATAGGCTCGATCCGATCCCGGGATCACCGCCCGATCTCGCCGACCTGCCGCCGGGTTGCGCGTTCTCGCCCCGCTGCGGCTATGTCCGTGACATTTGCGTTTCCCGGCCGCCGGAGCTGGCGCGCCGACGCCAGGGGCATTGGGTGCGCTGTGTGCGCCAATCGAATCTGGCGGAGCATGAGTTGGCCGCGCCTACGGAGACGGAGGGTAGGTGACCCGCGGCTTCCACGGAGATGGGCGGCCGCTGCCGCGTGCATTCGCACTATTGCAAGGATATAGCCTATGAACGCATTGCATCATTTGAGTGTGACGGAGGCGAGCGCGTTGCTTGCTGCGCGCAAGTTATCGCCGGTCGAGTTGGTCGACGCGGTTCTCGCGCGCATCGAGGCGGTGGACCGGAAGATCTATAGCTATATCACGGTGAATGCCGACGGCGCGCGCAAGCAAGCGAAGGCCGCGGAGCGCGAGATTATGGCCGGCCGCTGGCGCGGTCCACTGCACGGGATTCCGTTTGCCGTAAAAGATAACTACTTAACCGCAGGCATCCGTACTACCGGCGCCTCCCGCCTGATGCTGGAGTACGTGCCCACTGAGACTGCCACCTGCGTCCAACAGCTGGAAACGGCTGGTGCGATTCTCATCGGCAAGCTGAATTGCTGGGAGTACGGGACCGGCGGCGGTGGGTTCTTCGTCTATGACGACCTGCCGTTCCCGCTTGCGCGCAATCCGTGGAATACAGAGCGATACACTGGGGGCTCATCGACCGGCGCCGGCGCCAGCGTCCCGGCAGGAACGGCGCTCTTTGCGCTCGGCTCGGACACCGGCGGGTCCGTGCGGCTGCCGGCAGCGGCCTGCGGATTGCAGGGCCTCAAGAGCACCTATGGCCTCATCAGCCGAGCGGGCTGTCTGCCAAACTGCTGGTCGCTCGACGTTAACGGAGCCCTAACTTGGAGCGTCGAGGACAATGCCATCGTCACGCAGGCAATGGCCGGCTACGACCCGAAGGACCCTGCAAGCGCGCAAGTGGCAGTCGCCGATCTGCGCAAGGACCTTCATTGCGGCGTGAAGGGCCTGACGATCGGTGTCGTGCGCGATCTCGGGCCGGAAGGCGAGATGGTCGAACCCAGCCTGACGGCAGCGCTGGAAGAGATGGCAAAGGTTCTGGCGAGCGGCGGTGCGATCCTGCGTGATCTGGTGCTGCCAGCTTCGCTCACGACCTATCAGCAGGTCACTGGGACGATCAATGCATCGGAGTCGTTCTCGATCCATGAAACCGATTTCATGGAGCGATCGCATTTGATGGGCCGATCGTTGCGCGAGAAAATGATGACGGGCTTCTCGGTACGCGCGGCCGACTATCTTGCAGCCCTTCGCCTTCGCCGCGTGCTCGCGAAGTCCACCGATGCGATGATTCGCACTTGCGATGCCGTGATCCTGCCCGGCGCATTCCATGTCGCGCCACGGTTTGCGGACCACGAACTTGTTGGTCGCTACAGCACCGAGAACTCGACGCCGGTGTTTAATGTCACCGGTCATCCGGCGATGTCCATTTGCACCGGCTTCGATGTTGACGGCATGCCGCTGAGCACACAGATCGTCGGCCGGTATTTCGACGAAGCTACAGTGTTGCGCGTTGCGCAGGCTTACGAAACGGCAACGCTTTGGCGTGCGCGCCGGCCCGCCCTTTAGAGGACAGGAGAATATTAATGCCCAAGATGCCTGCTATCACCGCTGCCGAGATCGAGACCTATGCCAAGCGCCACGGCCTGATCAACTTTCCGCCGGAGCAACTGGCGCGTCTGGCAGAGCTTGCTGAAACAGTCGCCGAGACAAGCCGTGCGCTGCCGCGGATGCCCTCGAAGGGCGATGAGCCGGCTCACGTGTTCCGCGTGCCGCAGAAATAACGGCAGAGACCGAAGGGCGATCATGTCCGTGCGCGAACCCTGCTTTCTGACCGCGGACGAAGCCGCGCGTCTGTTCCAAGAAGGTAACCTGACCTGCGAGGCGCTTGTCCGATCCTGCCTCGACCGGATTGCTGATCGGGATCCCATCATCAAGGCATGGCTGCATGTCGACGCCGCACACGCGCTCGCACAGGCTCGCGAGATCGACAAGCGGCCGCCTGCCGGGCCAATTCATGGGCTGGCCTTCGGCGTCAAGGACGTGATCGATACCCATGATCTTCCAACAACGCAAAACTCACCTCTCTATCAGGGCCATCGGCCGGCCAAAGATGCCGCCTGCGTCAGCGTCGTTCGTCACAGCGGCGCTGTCATTTTGGGTAAGACCGACACGGTCGAGTTTGCTGGAGGCGGGCGGAAGGCGGCGACTCGAAATCCGCTGAATCTTGCGCATACGCCAGGGGGAACGTCGTCGGGATCAGCGGCGGCCGTCGCCGATTTCCAAGTGCCTTACGCATTCGGCACACAAACTTCAGGCTCCCATATCCGACCTGCCTCGTTCAACGGCATCTACGCAATGAAACCCACGTGGGGCGTGGTCAGCCGCGAGGGCGTGAAGCAGTTATCCGTCATGCTGGACACCGTCGGCTGGTATGGACGGTCAGCGGAAGACCTTGCCATGGTCGCCGAGGCGTTTCGGCTGCCGGGACTTTTCGGCGGCAAGCCGGCTACGGTCAAAGGACTCAGGGTAGCGCTGTGTCAGACACCGCGCTGGAACAAGATCGAGACAGGCGGCGAAAAGGCCCTGAAGGCTGCTGCCGAACGCCTGGAGAAGGCCGGCGCGGTGGTCAAGGAACTGCGGCTGCCCGAGACCTTCGCCGGTCTCTATGACGCGCAGGACACTATCCTACAGGGTGAGGCTGGAGCTGCTTTTCTGCCGGACTACCTGGCGTCCCAAGACCAGCTGCATGTCGAATTCCGAGACAAGGTGGAAAATAAGACCGGGGTCACGCCGAAATCGCTGGCGGAAGCCTACGACCTGGCCGGCGCTTGCCGACCAGCTTTCGACCGCATCGCGGCCAATTTCGACGCAGTGCTAACCCCATCCGCGCCTGGCGAGGCGCCGGAAGGTTTGGGCTGGACTGGAGACTGGGTTTTCAACGTTATGTGGACTTTGCTGCATGTTCCCTGCATTGCCATCCCCTGCACCGCAGGCCCCAAAAGATTGCCGGTCGGCATTCAGATCGTCGGGCCGCGCTTTGGGGACGGACAGCTGTTGAGCGTTGCTGCTGCCATTGCGCCTGCGATCGATGCCGAGGATCGGCCCCGAGGTCCCTGACCGCTTGCGAACAGCACGAAGGAATGCCGGAAGGCATCATGCCGGTCTATTCCATCAGGAGTCCTCATGGACAATGCACAGAGAATTGAAGTAATTGCGCACGCGGCTCGCGACATCGGCAAACCTACGTCATCCGCAGAATCGCTTCGTGTCCTTGACGCCTTGGCGGCGAGTCTGATCGGCCATCGCATGTTCACGGCGCTTCTCTACCATCCGGATACACAAGAGACGGAGCGCATCTACACGAATCAAATGGACAAGTATCCTCTGCGCGGCCGCAAACCGGCGCGTCGTGATCGATGGAGCAAAAGCGTCATCGACTGCGGGGAGATTTTTTTCATTTCCAGCGCACAGGACGTGAAGGACAACTTCGCCGATGCTGTCACACTGCTCGGGCTCGGAATCGGCTCCGGCATGTGCCTGCCAATCAGGCTTCGCGATCGAACGCTCGGCACGATCAATGTGCTCGCAGCGGCTGGCGTGGTGAGCGAGCGACATTCCTCGATCGGGCGCATTATCGCGGCGCTTGCTGTTCCCGCGTTCGAGGCAGAGCAACGGGCACTCAACGTGAGCGACAACAAAGCCTGAGGACCTTCGTTGCAGTGCTCTTGCAGCGTCGCAGTCTATCGCCGCTCATGACGTATCGTCACGCCCCGATTACTTCTTCCATCAATCTAAGAATATTCTCGCCCAGGATCCCTTCAATCTCCGGGCGCGAGAAGCCACGGCCAATCAGAGCCTCCGTCAACGCAGGCAGCTTCGTGCAATCTTCAAAGCCTGGAACGTCAAAGCGAACCGCGCCGTGATCCGTGCCGATGCAGATGTGCTTCGGTCCGACGAGTTCGGCGATATGGACGATATGCTGCATGAAGATGTCGATGCTCGGCATGGGAAGGCGCTTGCTCATGAGCGCATTGTACTTTCCATTCATGTCGCTGCCGAAGCTGCGCATCACCGTTGCTATCGCGGGCGTGTTTTCCCGAACCGAGTTGCGGTCGACCATGTTTTTCAAGATCTCGGCCGCGTGCTCTTCCATCGCCACTTGGAACGGCGCGAAAATATATTCGGGGAAGATCGTAGGTCCAATGACACCGCCACGCGCTGCGATGGCGCGGATCAACTCGTCGGTCAGATTACGCGGATGGTCGTGCAGTGCTCGCGCGGAAGAATGAGACGCAAGGACTGGTGAGCGGCTGGCGTCGATTGCCTGCTGCGTCGCGCGATCAGAGGCATGTGAGACGTCTATGATTATGCCCAGGCGGTTCAATTCGGCGACGGCTTTGCCGCCCAAGGCGCTCAAACCCCCGTGCCGCTCGACATCAGCAGATAAATCGGCCCAGCCATTCGTCGTGAAATGAGCAAGGGCGATAGAGCGAACGCCCTGGATCCAAAGCGTTTGGAGAGAAGCGAGATCATCCTCGATGGCTTGCGCCCCCTCGATCGTCAAAACGACAGCGAGCTTTCCTGCGGTCGCCAACCGACGTATGTCTGCCGCCGAGTGTGCTAACTCAATGATGTGCTTGTTGCGCTCGCAAAGATTCAATACGGCCTCAATGATCTGCTGTTGCCTAAGCCGGGCCGTTCCGCGTTTGATGTTGTTGTAGTCGACGCAGGACGCAAAAAAAGCTGCCGTGAGATTGCCCTTTTTCATCCCGGGCAGGTCCATGTACCCATCCGAGTTCGGCAATGCGAGGTCGTGACCTAGATCGAGTTGGCGCAGGATGGTATCCACATGCGTATCGATGATTATGGTATCGTAGTGGAAATCCGAAGCCTTGGGCTCTTGCTGCGCTGTCATGGCTCGATTTGATCTCCGCGGTTTCTCATCGGCTAAGGCCAATCACAAACTGCACAAGAACGGGCACAAGGTCGTCAGGAGGCGGGAGAGTAGCTCACAGGATCCGCAGCGCGCCAGCCGCACAGCAGGCTTGCAGAGCCTGTGCACTGGGCCTCGTTTTGCACCCCGACTCAGAACGCTAACGCGGCGCACGCCCTCGACACTCAGTGAGGCCTATTTCGTCATGAAGAGCCGCCGAAGCCGGCGACGCCCTGAAAAGGCTGCCGAACCACTGCCGTCCTGTGCCAGCCTCGAACTGGCTGAGTCTAGCGCGTCACCTCCTGCCACCAGGAGGCCTTGTCTGCCAGCGCTCCTCGACTTCACTCCCCTGATACCCGTCTGCAATGATGGGCAGAATGAAGCTGGCGGCGACGTCAACCCATGCATGTCCATGGCGCGCCGAAGCAACGGAAGGGCAGGGTCCCCCGCGCGGTTTGCGGCCCGCATGCTGCCCGGCGCGCGGCCCAGCCAGTTTCCCGGCTTCATCGCGCCGTGCAATCCCACCCTCAAGCCAGTGGTGCCGACCGGCGAGCGCTGGCTCTACGAGATCAAGCATGACGGCTATCGCATGCAGGCACATCTGGCGGAGGGGAGGTCCGCGCTGCTGGCCAGCAGCGGCGTCAACTGGACCGGCCGCTTGCGATCCCTGGTCGCGCCCCTCAAGGAACTGCCCCCAGCTCGAACTGCATTTCCATCTTCTCGACGAAGCATGTCGGCAAGGTCGGCACCGGCTTCAGCCGCAAGGTCGTGCGCGCTGCACCGCGTTCTGGCCTCGCTCGTCACACCTTATTGGCACACCTTGTTGCAGCGCTGCGCTGGATGTCCCTTGGCGGTACACTTGGCGAAGCAGTCGGGGCCTTTCCCTTTCTTGGCAATGAACTGCACAACGCCGATCTCTGACGCGGCGGCCATCGGCTGACGACGATTGGGCGATGATCAAGTCTCGGCTCGGTCCGTGAAGAGCCTCTTCTTATGAGTCGCGCTTCGGCCTGCGCCTCGGAACCACCACGCTCCCGAACCCCTTGGAGCCGCCGAACGTCCCACCGTCCATGTCCGGCCGCTGATCCTTGTACTTCTGTGCCAGCCGCAGCACCCGCTTATCCTCCAGGTGCGCGTACAGGCAGTTTTCCGCATTGAATGCACGATGCAGGTTCTGCGCCTTCACGTACTCCCTCGGCATCTCGACGGGCCACGACCACCCCTTATCCCACATCATGCACACCATCATACGAGGCGAGAGCGGCAGGGTGACTTGCGCTGTTTTATTCATGTACCCGTCGTCGCCCATGATCGCATGCACGGTCTTTTCATCGACGTTGCGGACCACCGGGTTATCGCACGTGATGAAGTAGTGACCGCCGGGGCGCCAGAGCGACCACTTCATGTCCAGAAACACCCGTGTCAGCACGTCGGCCAGTTCGAGCGAACGTAGGGTAAGCTCTTTCGGAATTGCCACCTCAAATTCCGAGAGGTCTGACATGCTCTCGCGCAGCGTTGGCAAGTCCGCGTCGCGAACCTCCAACCCGTCCTTTCGCATGCGCTCGACCATTGATTTGAACGCGTCCTCATGCTGTCCCGTCGCGGCCAGATGCACCCCCATGCCCAGAGCGTAGATTTTGGCCGCGATGCGCCGCTGCGTTGGCGTGCGCGAGACCATGAGCCCCGCAAACTGCGCGAAGGCTTCCCGGTCACTGCCCTTGATCATCTCGCCCGCAGCGAGCTTCTCGTAGCCGTTGGCTGCGGCAGCCTCGATCTGGCCGATAAGCTTCTCGATTGTCGTATCCATCGTGCCGTCTTCACGCTCGAACGAGTAAAAGTGTGTGATGAACCCCGTCTCTTCCGGTATCGCGCTCCAGGTTCGCCCGTTCGTCTTGTCGTACGACCACACCTGCCCCCGCTGATCCGTGAAATGCTGGAGGCTCAAAACAGGCACGACGTGCTGGTTGCGATATTCGGCCATTTCCCCGCTCAGGCGCTCAAACACCCCGTCGCCTACCACTCTCACCGGATTACTAGCGCAGCCAGGCATGAGACGCACGATGATACCGGCAGGCAAACGCAAGCGCACAGCGACGCACCGTTCGCCCGCGCGGTTTGCGGCGCGCATGCTGCCCGGCGCGCGGCCCGGCCCGCTTCCCGGCTCCATTGTGCCCTGCGCACCGACACTGAAGGCGGTTGTGCCGACGGGCGAGCGCTGGCTCTACGAGATCAAGCATGATGGCTACCGCATCCAGGCGCATCTGGCGGAGGGGGAGGCCCGCGCTGCTGGCCAGCAGCGGCGTCAACTGGACCGGCCGCTTGCGATCCCTGGTCGCGCCCCCTCAACGAGCTGCCCGCCAGCTCGAACTGCATTTCCATCTTCTCGACGAAGCATGTCGGCAAGGTCGGCACCGGCTTCAGACGCAAGGTCGCGCGCGCCGCACCGCGTTCTGGCCTCGCTCGTCACACCTTATTGGCACACCTTGTTGCAGCGCTGCGGTGGATGTCCCTTGCCGGTACACCTGGCGAAGCAGTCGGGACCTTTCCCTTTCTTGGCAATGAAGTGCACATCGCCTATCTCGGACGCGCCAGCAGAGAACAATGGGCTTGGGCGCGCGATGGCCGATCCGATGAGGCAGGACCCGATGGCGGCAGCCATCAGCAGCCTCATGACAACCTCCTTTGCCTCAGCCCCAACCCAGTTGTTTCACCGCCAGTCCTGAGTGCCAGATTTTTGTCATGTGTGCGATCCGATCCCCCTCGAACTGCATGACATACACGTAGTCGGTTGCAACGCTCTTTCCTGTCGGGGGGCATGGTCCGCCTTGGCCCGTATGCGTGCCTTTGAAGACGGCATATGCCGACACGTTGCGACGCTTCTCATCGGTCGCAAACGACTTCAGCTCGTATCGACCATCGGGCACGAAGCCGAGCAGCCCTCGCATCCAGTCGCAATAGTGCTGGAGTGTTCGGACATCGGCGAGGGGCTCCGCCTGGGCAGAGAACGTCGCGCTGGGCGTGCAATAGGCTTTGCATCCCTCCCAGCCCTTGCCCGTCTCACAGGCCAGAAAGAACTGCTCGGCCGTCTCCGTGATCGAGGCCATGACGAACTCCCAATGAATGTGCCGCGTACAGAGCGTACGATATCGTCGGCGTGCTGGAAATGAAGTAAAAAGCCCAGCCAAAGGCTGGGCTTTTCTGACGGGGACGTTCTCCCGAGCTAAACTATGAGCCCCGCATATGGTGGAGCCAGCAGGCATCGAACCTGCGCTTTCCCCTTAGGTCTGAGGATGCCACGCCCAGCTTGACGGCGCACGCCATCCCTTAGGTGGAGGTTAAAACACGCGCGTATCTGGGGCGCAGACACGCGATGGCCTGGCCTGCCCAGGCTCGTGCATTTGCTCCGCGCCCTCCCATATCGAGGAATAGGTGTACTTTCCAAACCAAGGAACCACAGTCATGGCAACTGAAAAGGAGCTGCGCATTGCACTTGAGCGGCTGGTCCGTCAACTGGAGATCGGCCAGTTCGCCAACAAGGAAGGCATGAAAATAACCAGCAACTACGCCTTCGTTGAAGCCAAGAGACTGCTCCAAACTGCGGCGTCCTGAATGCGCGATCCTCGCTATTTTGCATCCAAGTCCAGGATCGACACGTCGTCGTTGTCGGGCTTGTTCACGCGCGTCGAGATCGGCCACATCGTCATCAGCTCTGGCGGATACGGCACTAGCACATCGCGCGGATCGGGTTCGATACAAGCGAGCCATCGGTCGTGCGCCGAGGGTGGCAAGATCACCGGCATGCGGTCGTGGATCGCTGCCACCAGCGCATTGGCTGGACACGTGATGATGCAGAACGTGCGCACCCAGTCCTCGGTGCCAGCGCGCTTCCAGTTCTCCCAGATGCCCGCGACGCCGAACGGCTGGCGGTCCTGCATGGCGATGGCATACGGCTGCTTGGCCTTCGCCCCCTTGATGGCCTTCCACTCGAAGAAGTTGTCGATGGGTACGACGCAGCGCCGCAACTTGTAGGCGTCACGGAACATCGGCAGGGCGGCAACCGTCTCGGCCTTGGCATTGATCGGCTTGCGGCCGGGCTCCTTGCTCCAGTACGGAATAAGACCCCACCACAGCCGATCCAATGAGCGCTCGCCGGTCTTGTGGTTCTGGCGGATGACCCAATGCTCCTGCCCCGGCGCGCCATTGTACTTTGGCGTCCAGTCCGTCCCTCCCTCGCGCTGCTTCTTGGCCTTCGCCACGCGCGGATCATCCGGCGTGCCCATGATGATGGTGAGCCGGAGTACATCGGGTGACGACTTCTGGGTGATGCGACCGCACATGCTCTCGATTTAGGAGCGCTGCCGTCTGGCAGCAACCGTGCCAAGGTGGGGGCGGTGCAATCTTGACCAGTGCCCAAGAGCATTCGGGTCGACGAACTCGCCGCCGAAGTACAGCTGGACATACTCGGCGTCCGAGCGCTCGCGGAAGCAGTAGGCGATGTGCTCGACACCATCACGCCAGTAGTGCTGCTGGCGGGGACAAACCGACAAACCCCGGCAGAAGCGGTCGAGGATCGTGTAATTCTTGCCGGTCGCGACTTCCACGGGCAGGGCCAGTTGATGCGGCCAGTCGCGATTGATCTGGGCTTTCGTGAGTTCGCCCTTGCGATAGACCATGCGTATCTCCGGGCTCTGATGGGGATCAGACGGACGCGCGCGGTCGTTCGGCCACTTCCTGCTTAGCCATCTTCAGTCGCAGCTCGACCCGGCGCTGGCCAACGAGGCGGGCCTGCTCCTGCAAGATGCGGAACATCTGCGTCTCGCCCTGCTGGGCGCGCATGTGGGCGACCCGATGGATCACGTCGTGCAGCCACTCCCACTCCCGGCCCACCTCTTCTTCCCGTGCCCGCAGGATATCCAGGTTGTCCATGTCCGGCCTCTTTGTGTTCTCTAATTGTTCTAATGTGTGAAGAGGCCGGAGTCCAGCCCATGGTATGACGCCGCAATGGCCGCAATGACACGCCCCATCACGATGCGGGCCTGCTCCTCTGCAAGATGCGGAACAACTGCGTCTACATCAACGAGCTGCCCGCCAGCTCGAACTGCATTTCCATCTCGACGAAGCATGTCGGCAAGGTCGGCACCGGCTTCAGACGCAAGGTCGCGCGCGAGCTGCATCAGGTTCTCGCCCCGCTCGCCATCGAGAAACCGCCGCTCGAAACGGTGCGCGATGCGAAGACGATGTGGGTGCGGCCTCAGTATCAAACTGAGATCGAGTATCGTGCCATTACCGGCGATGGGCTGTCCCGGCACGCGTCTACGCGAACGCGGCACGAAGCGAAGGATGTGCCGGCAACGTATTCCCCACGACCAAGAAGCTGGTTAGCGAGTGTGCCGATCCGGTTGCGATTCCAGAAGGCGCATGGCCGCGCCTGATGCGCGCGCCGAGAGCTGCGTCCTTCTTGGACATCTCGACCAGCTACTTCCTTGCCGAAGTCAAAGCCGGGCGCATGCCGCAACCCAAGCGCATGGGTAAGAACTGCGTCTTGTGGGATCGGCGTGACCTCGATCTTGCTGCCGACCAGTTGCCCGGTGGCGTGGATACGGACGATGATGAGTGGAGCGTCGAGTGAGTGTCTCCACCATGATCTCCATTCCGTACAAGTACCTGATCGCAGATCGCGATAGGCATGGCCGCACGCGCTACTACGTGAGGCGCAAGGGCTTCACCAAGATCAAGATCACCGGCGCACCCGGCAGCGCCGAGTTCGATGGCGAGTATCGAGCTGCATTCGCGGCGGTGGCGAACGCCATGCCGACCGCAGTCCTGCGTGAGAATACGTGGCGCTGGTTATGTGAGCGATATCTGCACAGCCCTGCATTCAAGGCTCTGCATCCCACCACGAAGGATCGGCGGCTTCGGGAGCTGCAAAATACATGGCGCGAGCCGTGCAGAGAAGGCGCGACCAACCTAGTCGGCGATATGCCACTATCGCGCATGGACGAGCGCGTCGTCACGGTCTTGCGGGATCGCCGAGCCGATGCGGGACCCGATGCCGCCAATCAACATTTGAAGGCCATCCGCACGGCGCTCGCCTGGGGCAAGGAAAGTGGCCTCATCGCTTGCAATCCTGCGCGTGACGTTCGCTTTATGCGTACGGGCTCACAAGGCCACCACGTCTGGACCGATGCGGAGGTCGAGCGCTACAAGGAGCACCATCCGCTTGGCACCCAGGCGCATTTGGCTCTGATGATCTACCTGCTGACCGGCGTGCGCAGGTCCGACGCCGTCAAGCTCGGGCGTCAGCATGAAGGTAGAGCGCCAGACGGCACTGAGACACTCGCCTTCACGATGAGCAAGAACGAGCGCAACAAGCCTGTGCGCGTCACGATTCCGCTGCTGCCGGAGCTGCGCAGAGTACTCGACGCCAGCCCGACCGGCAGCATGACCTACTTGGTCACAAGCTACGGCAGGCCGTTCTCCGTTGGAGGCTTCGGCATTAAGATGCGGAAATGGTGTAATGACGCGGGGCTGCCAGAATGCAGTGCTCATGGGTTGCGCAAGTGTGCGGCGACAACGGCGGTCAACAACGGTGCCACCGAGAACCAGATCATGGCGATGTTTGGCTGGATGTCACCTAATATGGCGCGGCACTACACGCGCACGGCTCAGCGCGACAAGCTGGCGGCGAGCGGCATGGCTCTGGTGGTCAAACGATGAACGAAAGTGTCCAACCTTCTGAGCGGCTGCGGGTCCAACCTTAATCGGAGCGTTGATCCGTCATGCCTTTCTGGAAGGATAATGTCCGGGTGCGGGACGGCAACAGCGACAGGATGCGGCCGTCGATCACAAGCAGGGCGGAGGCAATGACAAGCGCGCCCACGATATGGCGGGGCTCCGGAGTCTCGCCGAGGACCGTCACGCCGAGGCCGAGCCCCGTCACGGGAATAAGCAGCGTGACGAGCATCACGTTGCTCGGGCCCGACACCGACAGGATGCGATAGAAAATCACATAAGCGAGCGATGTCGAGAGCGCGGCCAGGCCCGTGAGCGCCAGCAGCGTCGGCGCTGTGGGCCATGGCAGCGTCCATGGCTGATCCGCTAAGGCCGCCAGCAGGGCGAGGATCGCGCTCGAGGCCAGGAGCTGACACGTCGCCGCGACCAGAGGAGGCGTGGCGCGCAGCCGGCGACCCCAAAGCGCGGCGAAACCGTAGGAAAGACTCCCCGCGAGGCACAGGAGCATGCCGGTCAGGCTCGTGATGTCGGAGTCCAGCCGGGCCCATCCCATCAGGATCGCCACGCCGAAGATGCCAAGGACAACGCCCAACACTTTGCGCGCCTGCAGCTTTTCGTCCGCGAGCACATGCACGATGACCAGCGTGAACAGCGGTGTGGTTGCGTTGAGCACGGAGGCCAGACCACTGGCGATGGCTTTCTGGCCGAACGTGATGAAGGAGAAGGGGAGCACGTTATTGAGGATGCTCATCACCACGAACGGCATCCATTCGGTGGGAGTTGCCGGCAGGCGCAGTCCCACGGCGAGAACGAGCGGCAGCAGGAAGGCCGCCGCAAGCGCCACGCGCGCGAGCACGATGGTGAGGGCCGGAAGCTCCTTCACGGCCACGCCCACGAAGAAGAACGAGCCACCCCAGAGGACGGACAAAACGAGCAGCAGCAGCCACTGGGTGCGGGACATGAGCGTCCGGGGGGCAATACGAGGTGCTTGAACCGCGTCGGTCTATAGGGTGGTAAGGAACGCGGACACCCGTTTCCTGCTCGCACGCATGAAAAGGGCGGCCGTCAGGCCGCCCTTTTCACATCGATCGATATCGCAAGTGCTATTGGCCGTCGATCATCGTCTTGATGTCCTTGGCGACAGCCATGGCCTCGTTGAACTGGTTGGCGTCGCAATAGGTCTCCATCTGCGTCAGCAGCTCCTCGATCTTGTCGAGCTTGTCGTCGTTGAGCTGCTTTTCCCCGGCGGCCTGGGACAGGTCGAACGCCGTCTTCAGACAGTCGTCGGGGTTTTTCGGCGCTTGCGCCGGCTGGGCCAGCGCCGCGCTGGTCAAGAGTATTGAAAGGGCTCCAGCAAGAGCCAAACCTGTGCGCATCTCGTGTCCTTCGTCAGTATTGCAGAGGGAAACTCTGTACGTGCCGCGGTATGGGCCCGGAATATGGCGCGATGGCGACTGCATCATGAATGCGCCGTGTACGGCGCTCAGCGTGGCAAAACGCGATGGATGGCAGCCTCGAGATCGCGATAATGATCGATTGTCGCGTCGGGCGACAGGGCCGTGACGGGAACATCGGTGTAGCCGAAGGTGACGGCGACAACGGGAATGCCGGCGGCCTTGGCTGTCGCGATATCGACATCGCTGTCGCCGATCATCACGGCGCGGCGCGGATTGCCGTCAGCCAGGCGGATCGTGCCTAGCAGATGATCGGGATGCGGCTTGCAGACGGGAAATGTGTCGCGGCCCGCGATGGCCGCAAAGGCTCCCGCGATGCCGAGCGCATCGAGGAGCTTGCGTGACAGCATCTCCTGCTTGTTGGTGCACACGGCCAAGCGCGCGCCTTGCTCTGCCAATCGGTTGAGGCAATCGGCAAGGCCGGGAAACAGATGGCTTTCGGTGGCGATGTTCTGTGCGTAGTAGGTGATGAAACTGGAGAACAAGGTCTCGAACTGATCATCGAGAACGCGATGGCCATGGAACTCCAACCCCTTTCTGATCATGGCGCGCGCGCCGAAGCTGATGAAGGGACGGATCTCACCCGGCGCCACGGGCTCCAGGCGGCACAGGCTCAGCGCATGATTGGTGGCCTGGATCAAGTCGGGTGCAGTCTCGACGAGCGTGCCGTCGAGGTCGAAGACGATAGTCAGATCGCGCATGTGGAGGTCCCCTTGCCCGGGGCCGGCAAGCTAGCGACTTCGCGCGCATCTGTCACGGACGGTCTGCGGCTTGCGCGCGCTGCCGCGGAGGCCTACGAATAGGGTCAATCCCGCCAACCAAGCTGCGCGCGGTGTTGTCCCGCGTGCGCAGAGCAGAGCCCCCGAGGACAGGAGGAAAGTCATGGACAAGAAGGTCATCACCCTCCTCAAGCGCCAGGCCTACGTCGACGGCCAGTGGGTCGGCGAGCCGGCCCTTCCGGTCACCAATCCGGCCACTGGCGAGGAGATCGCCAAGGTGCCGCTGATCGATGCCAAGGGCACGAAAGCCGCCATCGCGGCAGCTGAGCGCGCCTTCCCCGCTTGGTCCAAGCTGTTGGCGAAGGAGCGCGCCAACATCTTGCGCCGCTGGTTCAACCTGATGATGGATCATGCCGACGAGTTGGCGCTGCTGATGACCAGCGAGCAGGGCAAGCCACTGGCCGAGGCTCGGGGCGAGGTCGTCTATGCCGCCTCGTTCATCGAGTTCTTCGCCGAGGAAGCCAAACGCATCAACGGCGAGACCATCCCGACCTTCAAGTCCGATGCGCGTGTGGTGTGCATCAAGCAGCCGATCGGCGTAGTGGGCGCCATCACGCCGTGGAATTTCCCGGCCGCCATGATTACGCGCAAGGTGGGTCCGGCGCTGGCGGTCGGCTGCACGGTGGTGTGCAAACCGGCATCCGAGACGCCGCTGACGGCGTTGGCGCTGGCCGAGCTCGGCGAACGCGCCGGCATCCCGAAAGGCGTGTTGAACGTCATCACTGGCAGGGCCAGCGTGATCGGTGCGGAGCTGACATCGAGCCCAACCGTTCGCATGCTCACATTCACCGGCTCCACTGAGATCGGCAAGGTGCTGATCGAGCAGTGCGCAAAGACCGTCAAGAAGGTCGGCATGGAGCTCGGCGGCAACGCGCCGTTCCTGGTCTTCGACGACGCCGATCTGGACAAGGCGGTGGTCGGCGCCATGGCTTCCAAGTATCGCAATGCCGGCCAGACCTGCGTGTGTGCCAACCGCATCTACGTGCAGGACGGCGTCTACGACAAGTTCGCCGAGAAGCTGGCGGTCGAGGTGAAGAAGCTGAAGGTCGGCAACGGCACCGAGCCCGGTGTCACCACCGGGCCGCTGATCAACAAGGCGGCCATCGACAAGGTCGAGGAGCATATCGCAGATGCGACATCCAAGGGCGCCAAGGTGATTCTGGGGGGCAAGCGCCACGCGCTCGGCGGCAGCTTCTTCGAGCCGACCGTGCTCACCGGCGTGACGTCGGAGATGAAGGTGGCGCGCGAGGAGACGTTCGGCCCGGTGGCGCCGCTGTTCCGGTTCAAGACCGAGGAGGAGGCGATCAAGCTCGCCAACGACACCGAGTTCGGACTTGCGGCCTACTTCTACTCGCGCGACATCGGCCGCGTGTGGCGCGTCGGCGAGGGCCTGGAGTATGGCATCGTCGGCATCAACGAGGGCATCATTTCCTCGGAGGCGGTGCCGTTCGGCGGCGTCAAGGAGTCCGGCCTCGGACGCGAGGGCTCGCACCACGGCGTGGAGGAGTTCCTGGAGCTCAAGTACATGCTGATGGGCGGGATCTGATCTCCCCACAGCCGCGTCCGCAGTCAGAGATGGGGCTATCGCGTGACCGCGGATGATCTGAAGCGGATGGCGGCCGAAAAGGCTATAGATTATGTCGAGCCCGGCATGAAGCTCGGGCTCGGCACTGGCTCGACGGCCAGGCATTTCGTCGAGCTGCTGGGTGCGCGCGTCAAAGCCGGGCTCGATGTGCTGTGCGTGCCCACGTCCGAGGCGACACGGACGCAGGCCGCTGCGCTCGGCATCCCGCTGACCACGCTGGACGATTTGCCCTCGCTCGACTTGACGGTCGATGGCGCCGACGAGATCGACGACGAGCTGCGGCTGATCAAAGGCGGCGGTGGCGCTCTGTTGCGCGAGAAGATCGTCGCCGCCGCTTCGAGGCGCATGATCGTTATCGCCGACGCGTCCAAGTGTGTTGCGATGCTCGGCGCTTTTCCGTTGCCGGTCGAGGTCATACGCTTCGGCGCCCGGGCGACGCTGGAGATGGTGCAGGCGCTCGCGGCCGATGTCGGATGTCATGGCGAGATCGGAATGCGCCGTACGCCGGACGGCCAACCGTTCATCACCGACAACGGCAACTACATTTTCGATTGCACGTTCGCGCGCATCGAGGAGCCCGAGCTGCTCGATGAGGCACTCAAAGTGGCGCCCGGCGTAGTCGGGAACGGCCTGTTTCTTGGTCTTGCGGACATGGCTATCATCGGTACTCCCGACGGGCTGCGCCTGATCGAGCTGGACGAGGCGTGAGCGCGTTGTCGCGACCGCCTCACGCGAAGGCCAGATAGCCGAGGACGAATAGCACGATCAGAGTTGCGATGAGTCCGAGGCTGCGCAGCATGCCGCTGTCGGGCTTGCCCGCACGCACAGGGCGGGGGCGCATTGTGTCGGCAGGTCCGGCGGGGCCCGTAACGTCGTAAGCCATAACCGATCTCCAAACGCGATCGACATTTGTGCGATACAACCCGCCGGCACCATCGCGAGTTCCACGCGGCATACGCCGGAAGAGCGGAACTGCCTCCCCACGGTGGCGTTGTCAGAGCAACGACATCGTCAGAGCAACCACGTCTCGCGCGTGACGGGCGTGACGTTCTTGTCAAAGGTGGAGGAATGCATGCGTAAATCCGTTCTCGGGGCAGCCACAGCGGCGCTGCTCAGCACCACTGCGCTGGTCAGCGCGCAACAGACGCAAGAGCCACGCGATCAGCCTTCGGCGAAGGAGCAGGGGCCCGCGGGCGGCAGCCAAAGCGGCTCGGACAAGGGCGCGCAGCGCGCTCCGGCTGGCGCTGTTCAAGACGCCACGCGCGGCGAGAAGGGTGATGCCCGCAAGAGCACGGAGCCGCGCGCGGCTGCGCCCGAGAAGGGCAAAGGTATGGCCCGTGACGCCGGCGCCGACCGTGACGCCGATCGCAAGGGCCGCGCGGACAAATCTGATAGCCAGCAGGACCGCAAAGAGCGGGCTGCGGAGCCGAAGAGCGGGGATACCAGCAAAGGGAAGACTGCGGAGCCCAAGGAAAAGGTGGGAGATCGCAAGCAAGACACATCGCGTGACCGTGATGAGCGCGGCAAGCAGCGCGATCAGGCTCGGCAAGGCAAGGACGAGCAGCGTGATGGCGACCGTGCGCAGCGCCGCGACGGCCAGAGTGATGGCAATCGCGTCAACCTGACGCAAAGCCAGCGCACCGAGGTGCACCAGAAGCTCGGCCGGCACCGCGAGGCGCGGGTGACCAACGTCAACTTCTCCATCAATCTAGGCACTCGTGTGCCGCGCGATTTCCGCCTGCATGTGGTGCCGGCGGATATCCTCGCTATCGTGCCGGCCTATCGCGGCTACCGATACTTCATCGTCGAGGAGCGCGTGGTGATCGTGCATCCGACGCGATATGAAATCGTAGAGGTCATCGAAGTCGATGGCGGTCCAGGCCGTGGCGGCCCGGTGACCGCGTCGCTCGACCTGTCGCCCGCGCAGATCAGGTTGATCTTCGATCACATTCCGAGCGATCGGCGTCGTTCTGACCTGAATGTGGACTTGGCGCTCGGGGCCGAGGTGCCGTCATCGGTCGAGCTGTACGAATTTCCGGCTGATGTGGTTGCGGAGGTTCCCTCGGTCAGGCGCTATCGCTACGTCGTTCTGGAGAGCAGGATCGCGATCGTCGATCCGTCCGGACGTGACGTGGTGCACGTTCTGAACCGGTAAGCACCGCTCAGCAACAGAGATGATGAAGAGGGCGCTGACCCCGCCATCCGGGGTCGGCGCCCTTTGTCGTGTCGACGGAACTATCGCGGTTCCAAGTCGTTTCAGATCGCCGCGCCATAGGCCATGAGCCGCGCGGGATGTCAGCTCAGGCGGGTAATGCGATGGCCAAGGGCAATGCTGAAACGGGGCAGCTTCCCACGCACGGCGCGTCGACGCTGCCGAGCGTCGAGGTCAAGAGCTACAACGTCGAGATCGAGGACGAGGACGGCTTCGTCGGCGACAAGGCCAGCCGCCGTATGTTCTGGGAAATCCTCGACAAGTTGCGCAAGCCGCTGAAGGAGCTGGGCGAGGATCCGCTCGGCGACAAGCCGAGCGAGGAGATCGGCAAGAAGAGGCTGGCGGCCTTGCTGACCGAGGGCAAGCCGGAAGCCGCCGGTGTCGTACAGAGCGCCATCGAGGACTTCGCCCAGCAACTTACGGCCGTGATCCGCCGTTTTCTCAGGCTCAAGGACTGGCGCGATGTGGAGTGTCTGGTCATCGGTGGAGGATTTCGGGCAAGTCGCCTCGGGGAGCTGGCCATCGGCCGGAGCGCCGTACTGCTCAAGACGGACGGAATTGTCGTCGAGCTCAAGCCCATCCGCGGCGATCCGGACGAGGCGGGTCTGATCGGCGCGGCCCACCTGCTTCCAGCCTGGATGTTGAAGGGTTACGAAGCCATCCTGGCGGTCGACGTGGGAGGAACGAACATTCGCGCGGGCATCGTGGAGCTCGATCTGAAGAAGGCGAGCGACCTGTCCAAGGCACGCGTGGCGGAGTTCAAGCTGTGGCGGCATGCCGATGAGGACATCAAGCGAGAGCACGTGGTCGAAGGTCTGGTGGAGATGCTTCAGAAGCATATCGAGCGCGCCAAGAAGGAGAAGATGCGCCTCGCGCCTGTGATCGGCATCGGGTGCCCGGGGGTTATCCACGAGAATGGCCTCATCGAGAGGGGAGCACAGAACCTGCCCGGCAACTGGGAAAGCAGCCGCTTCAATCTGCCTGCCTCCCTGCGGCATGAGATTCCCATGATTGGGGAGCACGAGACGATGGTCGTCATGCACAACGACGCCGTCGTGCAAGGGTTGAGCGAGCTGCCTTTCATGCAGGAGAGAAAGAGCTGGGGCGTGCTAACGATCGGCACAGGTCTGGGAAACGCCAGCTTCGTCAATCGTCGCAGCACAAAGGCCGGCCAGAAGTGACATAACGGAGTGGCCAATTCTCGCCGGTTTGAATAGTTGTGGTCGCCCCGGCACGAGGCCGGTTGCCGAGGCTGAGCCAATGAGCACCCAACGAAAAGCCGAGTCGCAGTCAATCGACGTGCCACGGCCCGTTACATTGTCGATCGATATCGGTGGCACGCACATCAAGGCATCTGTGCTTGATCCGGTGGGCAGCATGATCGCCGAGCGCATCGAGATCGATACACCTTACCCGGCCGATCCGGCCAATGTGCTGGCGGCGATCGCCGCTTTGGCCAGTGCCCTGCCTGGCTACGATCGGGTCTCGGCTGGCTTTCCCGGCGTCGTGAAGCGCGGCCATGTGTTGACCGCACCCAATCTCGGGACCAGGGCATGGCGTAATTTCGATCTTGCCACCGAGCTCGAGCAGCGGCTGCGCGTGCCGGCGCGCGTTCTCAACGATGCGGTGGTGCAGGGCCTGGGCGTGGTCGAGGGCTACGACCTGGAATGCGTCCTCACCCTGGGGACGGGCGTGGGGTGCGCGCTCTACCGCAACAGGCGGTTCATTCTGCCCATGGAATTCGGACAGCATCGGGCGCGAGGGCGGAAAACCTACGATCGGTATCTCGGCAATGCGGCACTGCAGGCCAAGGGCAAGAAGGCGTGGAACAAGCGCCTGCGCAACACCATCGACGCGCTGTCATCATTGGTGAACTACGACGTGCTCTATATCGGCGGAGGTAACGCGCGCAAAGTCGATCTGGATCTGCCCGACAACGTCCGTATCGTCTCCAACACGGCCGGCATCACCGGCGGCGTACGGCTGTGGGATGGGGACATGGACGAGCATTTCGGCAAGGCGTGATGCACGGCGCTCAGACTGCGCCGCTCACTTCTCCATCAGCAGGGTGCCGATGCGCTCGATCGCGCGTTTGATGTTCTCGATTGAGTTGGCGTACGAGAAGCGGATATAGCCCTCTCCGTGAATGCCGAAGCTGGTGCCGGCTACGGTCGCCACGCCCGCCTTCTCCAGCATGCGGTTCTGCAGCTCCTTGGCGGAGAGGCCGGTGCCGGTGACGTTCGGGAACGCATAGAACGCGCCGCCGGGATTGACGCACGTGAAGCCGGGAAGCTGGTTGAGCATCGGCACGATGGCGCGACGGCGCTCGTCGAAGGCGCGGACCATTTTGACGACATCGTCCTGAGGCCCCTCGAGTGCGGCAATGCCGGCGAACTGGGTCGGCGCATTGACGCACGAATGGCTGTTGACGCACAGGCGCGTGGCGGTCTCGGCCAACGATTTGGGCCACACCGAGAAGCCGAGGCGCCAGCCGGTCATGGCGTATGTCTTGGACCAACCATCGAGCACGATCAAGCGATCGCGGATCTGCGGATACTTGAGCAGGCTCACGTGCTTGCGGCCGTCGTACAGCATCTGACTGTAGATCTCGTCCCACAGCACGGCCACGTGTGGGTGCTTCTCCAATCCCGCAACGAGCTTGGCGATCTCGCTCTCGGGAACAGCGCCGCCGGTCGGGTTGCCCGGGCTGTTGAGAATGATCAAGCTTGTACGTGGCGTGATCTGGGAGAGAACCTCCTCGGCGCTGAAGGCGAACTCGTTTTTCTCCCTCAATGCAATCGGCACGGCTTTGGCGCCCGTATAGAGGATCATCGAGCGATAGATGGGGAAGCCGGGATCGGGATACATGATCTCGGTGGCCGGCGTGCCGAACATCAGGATCGAGAAGAACATCGTCGGCTTGCCGCCGGGCATGATGACGATGTTGCCCGGATCGACCTCCACGCCATGGCGCTTGGCCAGATCGCGCGCCACGGCCTCGCGCAGCGGCAGGATGCCGTTGGCTGGCGTATAGCCGTGATGGCCGTCGCGTAGGGCCTTGATGGCGGCTTCGACGATGTGGGCCGGTGTTTTGAAGTCCGGCTGGCCGATGCCAAGGTTGATGATGTCGCGCCCCTGGGCCTGCAGCTCGGCCGCGCGCGCGAGCACCTCGAAGGCAGTCTCGGTGCCCAGTCTCTGAAGGCTTGGCGCCAGCAGCATCGTTCTCTCCCACGCGATTTTGCAGGCCCTTATGCCCAAGCCCAGGCCGGAAAGGAAGCGGGTTCGAGAACTAAGGGCGGCGTGCGGTTGTCGGGCCTTGTGCACCGGGGGTT
The DNA here is from genome assembly GCA_963806735.1 of uncultured Alphaproteobacteria bacterium. Lineage (GTDB taxonomy): Bacteria > Pseudomonadota > Alphaproteobacteria > Rhizobiales > Hyphomicrobiaceae > CADEFX01. The sequence goes on from CAWEBE010000022.1 coordinate 160,914, forward strand.
GCCGGCGGGCTTTGCCGGCCAGCGTCTCCCCTGCTACCTGTGACGAACAAACGGAACATGAATGCGGAGGGTGCGACCCACGTGTTGCGCGTGGATAACCTCGTAGTGCGCGGCCTGCCGCCGCTCTCCTTCACGGTGCCGACCGGGGAGTGTCTTGCCGTCGAAGGTCCCTCAGGGGCCGGCAAGACGCAACTGCTGCGAGCCATCGCCGATCTGGATGCCGCTAGAGGGTATGTCTTCCTGGAAGGAGCGGAACGAGGGGAGATGAGCGCCACAGCCTGGCGCAAGCGTGTGCGCTATGTTGCCGCCGAGCCCGCCTGGTGGGCAGAGACCGCCCGTTTGCAGCTCCCGAACATGGAGCGCACTGGGCGGTTGCTGGCGGCGCTGGGTCTGGATGCGTCGATGCTGGATCGGCTGCTCACCGCTCTGTCTACCGGCGAGCGCCAGCGCCTCGCGTTGGCGCGCGCCTTGGCTGACGAGCCGAGCGTGCTGCTGCTGGACGAGCCGACGGCGGCGCTGGATCAGGAAGCCGCCGCGCTGGTCGAGGAGCTGATCAAGTTCCAGATGCTGGCCGGGCGCTGCATCCTGCTCGTCAGTCATGACGCGGGCCAGATCAAGCGGCTTGCACACGCCCGATTGCTGCTCGGGGCCAAGGGCGGTCCCGACGTGCGGTCAGGGGCTGCCGCATGAGCTACGTCCCGCTGCACTGGCCGGACCTTGTCCTGGCTGCTCTGCTCCTGCTGGTCAATGGGCTCCTGTCGGTGGCCTTTCGTCTGGGTCTGGAGCGCACGCTGGCCATCGCAGCGGTGCGCATGGTCGTGCAGCTGGGACTGATCGGCTTTGTTCTGAAGCTGCTGTTTGTACAAACCTCCGTGGTCTGGGTGATGCTGGCCGCGCTCGTCATGGCTGGTGTGGCGGGCCACGAGGTGTGGGTGCGCCAGTCGAGCCGCGTGGGGCTGTGGTCGACGCTGGCGCTCGGCACCGGCACGCTGCTGTTCGTGAGCGTCGCCACCAGCGTCTATGTTCTGGTGTTGGTCATGGGGCTGGCGCCTTGGTGGACACCGCGCTTCTTCATTCCGATCCTCGGCATGATCCTCGGCAACGCGCTGACCGGCGTAGCGCTCGCATTGGAGACGCTGACGGAGGGCGCGAAACTGGAACGCGCGGGCATTGAGGCGCGGCTCGCCCAAGGTGAGGGCCGTTATGCAGCGTTCGAGCGCCCGCTGCGCCGGACGCTGCGGACGGCCATGATGCCTATGATCAACGCCATGGCCGTGTCCGGCATCGTGTCCCTGCCAGGCATGATGACGGGACAAATTCTCTCCGGCGTCGATCCGGCAGAGGCGGCCAAGTATCAGGTCGCCATCATGTTCGGGATCGCCAGTGCGACAGCGCTGTCTGCCCTGATCGCGGCGCTCGGCGGAGTGTGGCTGCTGACCGACAACCGCCATCGGCTGCGGCTCGACCGCATCAGACCGACGCCCAATCCCGTGTGATGCTGCGCCCTATTGCGCAGCGGCGGGCTTGGGCGCTTTTTTGAGCGCAGGCGTGGCCTTGTCCGCCTTGCTGGTTCCGATCGACGCTGTGGTGGCTGAGCTCGTGGCCCCACCGCCGTCCGGCCAGCACACGGTCGCCTCAGCCTTGCAGGTGTGCTCGTCGAAGACGATGAAGTCGAGGAATAGCTCGCAGCTCACGTCCTTCTTGCCGATCGTGTATTTGCCGATGTTGCGCTGCTTGGCCCAGTCGGCGATGTGCTTGTCGAGCAGCTCCTTGGCGTCCTTGATCGGCCCATCCTTGCCATAGTCGTTCACGGAAAAGGCAAGGCGGGTGCACTTGGCCTCTACCGTGCTGGCCATCAGGCCGAGGGCAAGAACGGCAGCGACAGGTGCGCTCAGGCGCAGACGCAGCATGACGACCCCCGTATGTCGAGTTTCAATTCATGCTCGCTATAGCGAGGCGGTCTGCCACCGGCTAGCGCAAAGCGCGGACTTGCCAACAGGTTTGATGCGGCTGTGGCCAGAAGGTTGCGGGTTTCACTGCATGTACGGCGCCTCGCCGCCGTTGCGAGTGATGGCCGAGTCGAAGAAGAAGCCGTGATCGAACGGGCCGCCAGGCGACTGCCGCTCCCTCAAAGTATCATGGTAGAGGAGGGTGCCGCCATACAGCGTGCGCGAGCTGCCGTAGGTGTTGATGGAGTCAGTGTAGGAATATGAGTAGCCACCGCGGCGGGCCACGTAGCCCCTGACCTGCGGCTTTACCCCGCGACGCCGATAGTAGGCGGACTTCGGATGCTCGCTCATGCCGTCTCTGCGATCGTGAGCCACGGCATCGGATGTCGCCGAGCCGAGGAGCGCTGCCCCGATCACCGTTCCCAGCAAGAGTGCACGTTTCATGGCTGACGACCCCGACGATGCCAAGTGACCTAGCTGTCATCATAACGCAAGCGATGAACAAATTCCTCAAGAGAACTGGCGCGGGGTGCCATAAGTTCCTGCTGTCTCTGAACGGCCACGGTTAATGCAGCTCGGCGTCACAGTCATGCCTGTAGGCGGATATCCACGGATATTATCCGGTGCATCCTAGCCGGCAGAGGCAGACATGGGGGGGACCATGCCATGGACTTCACGACCCTACTTATTCAGCTCATTAGTGGGGTTGCCGGGAGCGGCATTGTGGCCTCGGGCCCGAAGCACCTAAGCCTCGGGGGGGTGGGCAATGTTCTGGTGGGACTGGTCGGGGGCGGCCTCGGCGGGCAAATTCTGAGCAGCGCACTCGGCACGGCTCGCATGACGGCCAGCACCGGCTTGGATCCCGGCATCATCGTCAGCGAGATTGCCGGCGGCGGCATGGGCGGTGCCGTGATGCTGGTGATTGTCGGCATGTTGCAGCGCGCGCTTGCCAACTAGTGTCCCGATCGCGAAGTTCGTCAGCATTTACCGCGGCCGCAGAGCGAACTTCGCGATCGAAAGGACACTAGCAAATTTATGATTCTAGTGTGGTTCAGGTTCCGAAGTTCGCCAACAAGCCCAGCCGCGAGAAGCGGGCGAACTTCGGAACCACCACACTAGCGTCGGGCTGCATTCGGGCCTGCGCGCGCGCCAATGACAAGACCGCCCTGCAAGAACAGGGCGCTCTTGGAAGTTACGCTGCTTCTTTTTCCATTGTCCCTTGCGCGCCCTCGACTTCCTTGCGCGCCTCCGGCGCGACGCCGCTATTTGCAGGCGCGGCTCTGGGCCTTGCAGACGGAAAGAACGAGCTCGTATTTGCAGCTCGTGCTCACCTTGCCGGCGGCCTTGCCGCCCCAACCGGTGATCGAGTTGTTGAGTGCCGCTTTCGCGAGCTCCGTAGCCAGCTCGTGCGTGACGCCCGTGCCCTCACCCGAGGCCTTGATGCATTTCTTGGCCTCCGCCGCGGTTGTAAACCCTGCGATGGCGATGGCGGCGAGCGCGCCGCAAACAACGGTTCTCATGTGGTCCTTCCTTCCCCAAATGACGCCCATCAGGCGCCGTGCGCGGTCCGGCCCGGCGAAACCGCAGCCGGCCACGCACGTCCTCCCGGAAGGAAGGACAGCGCCCGAGACTAAGTTGCCCGAGATCACTGTCCCTGCACAGAGTTACGCTGGCGCGCGTCGTGATTTAGCCGATCGATCGTGTCGTGGGCACCACGCGGAGGTCAATCCGCAGCTTGCAAATTGATCGCTTTCGGCCCTTTTCCGCGCTTGTCCGGTTCCGTCTCGAACGAAACGCGCATGCCCTCATCGAGAGTGCCGATACCCGATCGCTCGACCGCCGTGACATGAACGAACACGTCCTTGCCGCCCTGGTCCGGAGTGATGAATCCAAAGCCCTTCGTCTGGTTGAAGAACTTGACCGTCCCGGTCTGCCGCATGCGAGGTCTCCTCTATCCCCGATAGCGCTGTAACTGGCTCCGGTCCCGCGAGCCGAAGCCGGCGCTAAGGCAGTCTCTCTTTTTTCGGGGAAGTTGAGGTGCGCGGCACACACATATCGAGGCAAGCGCACTGTTCGCTCATTACTCTCCGCCGGGTCCGATGGACCGCCCGAGCCACGCGAAGTATCTTTGAAGCTCGACACGACCGCAAGGCAAAATCACGCTCTGTTGAAGTGTCGACAATCTGACAGCGTGGTCTGCACGAGTCATCGTGCGCCGAGATGTGTGACAGTGCCGGACGCGCCGTGTGCTTGCGTAAGACGCTCGGCGAGGAACGGCAGCAGTGTATCGAGCTTGGCGTGCAGCGTGTGCGGCGGGTTGATCGCGAGGAGTCCGCATCCATTGAGCGTGTTCGGATCGCGCGGCGCGCGGACGAGAAGTTCCACCGACAGGGCGCGCGGGAACTCGTTAGCGACAGCTTTGCGGAAGGCGGCGATCTTTTTTGTATCTTTGATCGGATACCAGACCAGATACGTGCCGGTGGCGAAGCGGCGTGTCGCCTCGCGCAGGCCCTGCATCAGTTGCTCTAGCTCGTCGCGCTGCTCGAATGGTGGATCGATCAGGATCAAGCCACGCCGCTCGCGCGGCGGCAGCAGGGACTTGAGGGCGATCCAGGCGTCGAGCTGGAGGATCTTAGCGCGCCGGTCGCGGTGCAGCGCTGCCACTAGAGACGTGGCGTCATCTGGATGCAGCTCGTTGCCGATCAGCCGGTCCTGCCGGCGCATCAGCGCCAACGCAAGACGTGGTGAGCCCGGATACGTGACAAGCATACCGCCAGCATTGAGGTCTCGCACGGCGCTAAGATAAGGATCGAGCAGGGCGGCAACGGGCGTTGGGAGCGACGGCGCGTCGTCGCCCAGCAGCCGTCCGATGCCGTCGCGCCATTCGCCTGTCTTGCCCGCCTCGACGCCGCCGAGGTCATACAGCCCGGCGCCGGCATGGGTGTCGATGACGCGGAACGGCGCGTCCTTGAGCTTCAAATGTGCAATAACGAGCGCCAGGACAGAGTGCTTCAGCACGTCCGCGAAATTGCCCGCGTGGTAGGCGTGACGGTAATTCATCGCCGAGGTCTTACGAACTTGCGCCTAGGGATGCTGGTAGTCAGGCGTATTGCGCGGCGAGCGCCCACATCACGCCAGACCGGCCTGCGCGATCTTAGCCGCCAGCTCCTCGCGGCTGTAGGGTTTCAGCAGGATGTCGTGGGCGCCGGCCGACAAGGCGCGTGCAATATCCTCAGGATCGTTCTCGGTCGTACAGTAAAGAATAAAGGGTTGGCTGTCGTGGGTAGAGCCCCGCAGCGCGCCGAGAAAGTCAATGCCGGTCATATCCGGCATCAGCCAGTCGAGCAGGATGGCGTCGGGCCACTCGGCTTGACAGCGATCGATGCCCGCTTGTCCGGTTTCAGCCTCGCTGACCTCGAGATTCATGGTTTCGAGGATGTGGCGTGCGATCTTGCGAATGATATCGGAGTCGTCGACGACGAGGCAGCGCTTCATGCGAGACCTGCAATCTCATGGGCCGGAGAGCATCGCAATCGAAGCCTCTAGTCTCTACGCGAAACGTAAATGAATTCCCGGGGCACCCGGTTCCAGCTTCACTGCTGCAGCAAGATCAGGGCTTGGCCGACAGCACTACATCGCTCGCGTCCTTGTGCACTTCAAGGTGCATCTGCGAGGTCTGGGCCAGCCGGCAGGTGTAGTAGGCCTGGATGGTCATGGTGTCGAGCGGAGGCACCTGCTTCCCGTCCAGGAATTCGATGAGATGGAGCGGTGGTCGTGCACCCATGCCGCGACAGCGTACGAGGAAGCTCGGGTTCTCCAGCGAGCCGCGGATGGAGACCTCAATCTCGCCGCCGCGCGGCAATGCGCTGACGGCAGACGCCACCAAATTGAGCAGCAGTTTGACCTTGTCCTTGCTCATGTGGCCTGACGCGCCGCGCCAGACCAGCTTGTGCTTGCCGTTGCCGAGAAAGCCGCGGCTGATCTGCTCGGCCGTGGCGAGATCGATCATCGATCCGGCCGATCCTGCCGCACCGAAGGCGAAGCGTGCGAATTGCAGTCGCGCCGAGGCCTGCTCAGTGACGTTGCGAATCACGTCCAAGGCATAGGATTTGGCTTCCGCGTCGTCCTCCTCGTCGAGGATCTCGAGGCCGTTGTAGATAGCGCCTACGGGGTTGATGATGTCGTGGCAGATCTTGCTGGAGATCAGGGCGGCGAGTTCAAGGTCGCTCGGCTGCGCGCGCTGGCTCATGGGGCCCATGTTCCGTCTGGCTCGTCTTGGGTGCAAAGCAGGCTGCTCGAGCACAACTGCTCTCAACTCAAACGCGAGCCAACGGAAGGCCACTTGCACGAGGATAAATCCATCTGATACACGCGAGCCGTGCGTTGTGCCAAGCGGTCCCAGCAGGTTGGCGCCAGACGGGGCGCGATTCCCACCCGCTTGTCTCATTTCTGCCGCGCCTTACGGCACGCAAATCAACCACGTGGAGCCCAATGAGCTCGTTCGATCACGAGCAGCTTGCTCAAGCTCTCCTGCCAGCAGTGCTGGAGGCTGGCGCCATCGAGATGCGACACTATCGAGAGGGTGTCACGGTCGAGACCAAGGCCGATGCGTCTCCGGTGACCGCGGCGGACAGGGAGGCAGAGGCGGTCTTACTGGCGGCGCTGGCGCGGGCTGCTCCTGGTATTCCCATCATCGCCGAGGAGGCTGTGAGCCAGGGCACGATCCCGGCCGTTGCGGCATCGTTCTTCCTGGTCGATCCGCTCGACGGCACGCGCGAGTTCATTAACCGGCGCGGCGAGTTTACGGTCAATGTGGCCCTGATCGAGCAAGGGCAGCCAGTGTTCGGCATCGTCTATGCACCGGCGCTGTCGGAATTTTACGCCACGCTGGGGGCGGCGCGTGCTGTCTTTGCGCGCATGGCGCCGCATGATGCTGGGAAGAACCTTGCTACGTACGGGGGGGCGGATATCCGCACGCGCAGCCCGGACCCGGACGCACTCACGGCCATCGCCAGCCGCTCGCATCCGACGCCGGAGACGGACCAGTTTCTGGCCCACTTTCGCATCGCCGATCGCCGCTCCGCCGGGTCGTCCCTCAAGTTCTGCCTGCTAGCGCGAGGTGAGGCCGACATCTACCCACGCCTCGGGACGACCATGGAGTGGGATACGGCGGCCGGTCATGCCGTTCTGGTGGCGGCCGGCGGATGCGTGACTGCGCCGGACGGGGCTCCGTTCATCTACGGCAAGGCAGCGGAGGGGTTCCGTAATCCGCATTTCGTCGCCTGGGGCACGCCCAAACCCATAGCTGCCGCCATGTAAATGAGCTCCGGCATGACTAAAGTGTGTGGCGGAGCATGGCTTGGCCACAGTTTGGTAACCTTTTGCGTCAACACTTCGTTCACTGTGCCTGTGGCCCCGCGTGCCTCGGGCCGGAGGTCGCGCCCTTTCGATCTTTCATGGATCAAGCGATGTTCAAACCCGCTCTACGGTTTTGCCTGGCAGCCGGAGTGATCTTCGGCTTTGCAACTCTCAGCATGCCGCAATCGGCGCTGGCCGAGGAAGCCCCATCCATCCGTCTGGCGCAGTCGGGGGGCAGCGGCTACTACCGCTACGATCGAGCACCGTCCAACGACGGCTATGTGGAGCGGGCGCCGGAAGGCGGTAACGACGCATATCGGGCGCCGCGCGCCGATGCCTGGCGCGCCCCGTCCCAGGGCCAAGCCTACGACCCAGCACAGCAGGATGACAGGTACGCAAGTCAGGATGCATTGCGCGGGCGCTACGGGCCATCGGGCCAGCACGGCGAGCCTTACGGGCGTGACTATAGCCGCGAGGGCTATCCGCCGCCTCGGCGCGAGTATGACGACGGCACATTCTCGCCGGGCGAAATCCGGGATGCCGGCCACGGCTTCTTCGGCTCGGTGAGCAAAGGCCTCGCCAATGTGATCGAATATGCGTTCCAGAAGCAGGGCCGCCCGAACGGCTACATTCTGGGCGAGGACCTGAGCGGAGCCTTTGTTGCTGGTCTGCGCTATGGCGAGGGGTGGCTGTATACGCGTGATGCCGGCCGCCACAAGGTGTTCTGGCAGGGCCCGTCAATCGGCTATGACGCCGGTGCGGAGGGCTCCAAGGTCATGGTGCTCGTGTACAATATGCGCGATCCCTATGACATCTATCACCGCTTCGGTGGCGTGAATGGATCGGCCTATGTAGTCGGCGGCGTCGGCGTCATGTTCCAGACCTATGGCGATGTCGTAATGGCGCCGATTCGCGCCGGTGTCGGGCTTAGGTTCGGTGCCAACGTCGGCTATCTGAAATACACGCCGCGGCCCACCTGGAACCCATTCTGAGGTAGCCGCCCGCGGCGGGCTGGAGCAGACGCGTTGGCGCTGCGCGCCTTCGTCAGCGTCATTTTGCTGTATAGTCGACATATAGAGAGAGGCACGCGTTCGATGGGGGACCGATGCTTCCATCAAAGGCAAACTCGCTCTAGTGTGTTAGCGTGATCACGATCCAGTCCGCAATGCTGATTGCGCTCGGCTTTCTCGCCGCGACGCTGCTTGTCCTGGTCGTGGCGCCTGCCTTCTGGGCGCGCGCCGTCCGGGTGACGACGCGACGCGTGAAAGAGGCGATGCCCTTCACGGAAGCGGAGATCCGCGCCGACAAGGATCGCATCAGGGTCGAGTACGCAATCCGCGTGCACAGTCTGGAGAACCAGGTCGAACAAGTCCGACTGGCGTCGGCGCGCCAGATGATCGATCTCAATCGCCGCGATGCGAGTATCAATGAGCTGGAAGCTGAGATCGAGCGGCTGAAGGCAACGCTCGAGGAGGCCCAGAATGCGCGCCGCGTGCTCGAGCAAACGGTGTCCGACCGGCTACCGCGCGTCGAGCAGCGGTTGAGCGATGCGAGAAAGCTGATCTTCAATCGCGACCGCGAAATCTCGGAGCTGAGCAAGACCGCCGATAAGCAGAGCCGGGCGTTGGCCGAGGCGGCCGCGATCAACGCGCAGCAGATGAGCGAGGTCGAGCGGCTGGGCACATCGCTGGCCACGCGCGGGGCGCGCAGCCAAGAGGGCCCGAGCGATGCCCGTTACGATGCCGAGGTGGCGCTGCGGTCGGAGCTGGAGTCTCTGCGCGCGAAAACCCGCGATCAGTCGCAACTGATCGGTCGTATGCAGAGCCAGATGGCGCGCTTCGGTGACGTGGCTGCGGCGACGGGCAACGCTGCGCGCGCACCGGCGATCCTCGATGCGTCTGGGCGCGGATCTGTGGCCTCAGCGGGCGATGGCTCCGAGCCCACTTTTGACGGGCCGATGGCTGGTCCGCAGTGGCAGGAGCTGGAGGGTGAGCTGCGCAGGTCGAGGGCCCGGACCGAGGATCAGGCCGGGGAGATCGCGCGGCTCAAGGCGTCGCTCGCCGTCTTCGAGGCCGAAGGGGGCGATGAGCCCAGACTGTCACTGCGCGAAAGCAAGATCGGGCTCAAGGCTCGGCTCGGTGCGCTCGAGGCGCACAACGAGCAGCAGAAGGAAACGATCGCGAAGTTGCGCAGCGAGATTGCGGCCGCCAACGAGCGGCTTGCGCGCCAGGCGGCCCATTTCACCTCGGAGCTCAAGCGACTAGGCGCCGGCACACTGCCGGCCTCCGGACAGCCAAGACGACAGGGGGCTCAGCCGCGTGCGACGCTGGCCGAACGGGTGGCGCAGCAGCAGCGTACGGCATCGACCGCTGCCGACGACGGCAAAAGCAATGGCAACGGCGCCAACGCTGACGGGCCTAATGGTGCCATAGTCGGCGACCATAGGGAGAGGGCGAAGGCCGCTGTCGAAGCCGGGACGGGATCGGGTGAGGCAAGGCCGGCACCGGGCGGACCGGAAGACGCAGGGAGCACCGCGACGGTACTTGGCGGTGAGGCCGAGGTGGTCGCGGTACAACGTAAGCCGCGATTGCTGGAGCGACTTTCGGGCCTCGCCAAGACGTCGTGATGGAGGTGGAGCGGCTCTATCGGGAGCCGTGGGCAAGAGCAGGCGGGTCGAGGGACAAGGCGGGGGCCCGCTCGGGTATGTTGCGTCAGCGTGGAGTTCATTATGTCGAGCCACGACAGTTCAGGTGACGGGGTCGTAGAATTCGGGGCGCCGGGGATCGGGGGGCAGGCAGCAATCGGCGAGCCTCAGTCCGGCCAACTGAACGCCGAAGCAGGGTCGGCCGGCGGCTTGACCCTCGATGAAGCGGAAAACATCGCCGCGCGGCGCCTACACGAGCTGGCCATCCGGCTCGGCGACGGTGACGGCGAGAGCACAAGCGGTGAGCTTGGCTTGGCTACGTTCGATGCCGACCGCCATCTGCGCACACGGCTGGCGCGGCGCATAGCGAGCATCGGCAGCAGCGAGGGTAACGACGGGGAGGATAGTGCCCAATCCGCAGAAGATGGCATTAGGCTGCTCGCGGAAACCGGCGTGTGTGCCCGCTATGCCGTGAGCGACGCGCTGCCGCTCTCGGCGTTTGGCGACGGGCTTGCAGCGCTTTCACTCGGGCGCCCGGAGCTGCCGACGCCAGTGATCGCGAAGGATGAAACGCCGGCCGACGGCCTGACCGCCCATGCTCCGAGGAGCGTCGAGCTGCTCGCACCAGAGGAGCTGGATCAAGTTGGTGGCGACGCCGTTGATGCCGCCCCGCCGCAGGCCGATGCCATGCCCGAGTCGACGATGCGGTTGGTCGACCTCATCAAGGAGCAGCGCCTGCTTCTCGATCGGCTCGGACGCCTCGGCAGAATTCCGCTGGCGCTGGCGAGCGCCGCCAAAGACGTCAAGCCTGCGGATACGGCGTCTCAGATAGCGCGATCAGACGCGGAGGAGCTGTTTGAGTTCGGTACCTACGCGCCGGAGCCCGCGCACTCGCGTGATACCGTGGACGATGGTCCGGATCCTGTTGCCATGTCCGCCGAGCAATTGATCGCGGCGCTCAAGGAGACGACGCCGGACGAAGAGGAGGAGCCGGAGCCTGCTGTCGAGCTCAAGCCCGCTCCCCCGATTGATCGAGTTGCGCCGAGCTTGCTACAGGAGTTGGTCGATCGCAGCCCCGACACCGCAGCGCGACCGCAATTCGTGCTGTATCAGCCAAGTCTGCTGCCTGGCCTCAGCACGACGGGTACCGGCCTCGTGCCCAGGGCACGGTCGTCGGGGTTGGCGGTCGAGGAGCGCCGGCTGCTGCCAGCCGCGCTGGAGAGCGATCCTGCACCAGAGCGTCCGCCGATTATCATCGAGCGCGCGCGGGCCGAGATGGCGGCGCTGGCCAGTGGAAGAGTGCCATTGCATGCGCCTCGGCCGAGCGCGGCAATCGGATTTTTCGCGGGCCTCTCGCTCTCGCTCGTGCTTGGCGTCGCGCTCTATTTTATGCTGTAGCCGGCGCAACTGAAAGTTATTCGGCACGGGTCCACAGCTGCAACGCTGCCGTCCACATTGAGTTTGTGTGCGGGCGCGAGATGAGGCACGTTGGGCTTGTCGCCGCGACGCTCACGCCATGCCCTATCTCCGCGAGCAGCTCAACACCTATCAGGTTCCCATTGCAGTTGCCGTCGCGGCGACAACCTTGGTCATTGCCGCCGCACTCGGCGTAACGGCCCCTGCGCTGATGCTTGCGACAGCGCTGGCCTTCGGAGCGGCGCTGGTAGCGTTGCGGCTTTCCTCATTCCAATGGTTGGAGGGGACACGGGGGCGCAGCGAGGTGGCGCAAGCGGGCCGGCCGGCGGAAGCCTCGTGGCGGGCGATCGTGGACGCCATGACGGATCCGGTCATCGTGTTGAACCGGGAAGGTAGGGTGCTGCACAGCAGCCGCGCGGCACGGGAGCTGTTTATCAATCTGCGCGAAGGCCAGGCGCTTCTACAGGTGAGCCGCAATCCGGATTTGCTCGCAGCCGTGGAGGTTGCGGTTACTGCCGGCTCGGTGCGAACGGCCCAGCTCCTGGAGCGCGTGCCGATCGAGCGTCGGTTGTCGGTGACGATTTCGCCGTTGCGCGAGGCTAATGGGGCATCCGGGGAGCCGGCCCTTCTCCTGGTCTTCAGAGACGTGTCGGAGGAGGAGCGGCTGGCGCAGATGCGGGCCGATTTCATCGCCAATGCCAGCCATGAGCTGCGCACGCCGCTGACCTCGCTCAGGGGTTTCATCGAGACGCTGCAGGGCCAGGCGCGCGACGACCAGGCCGCCCGCAAGCAATTCCTGGAGATCATGGCCGTCCAGGCTAGCCGCATGACCCGGCTGCTCGACGATCTGCTGTCGTTGAGCCGGCTCGAGATGCGCGTGCACGTGCCGCCGCGCGACGAGGTCGAAATCAACGAGATCGTCCAGGAGGTGACCGACCTGCTGCAGCCGATCGCGGAGGACGCGGAGATTGCCCTGGCGTTCGAGCCGGCGTCCGCAGCGCGGAATGTGCGTGGCGATCACGACGAGCTGGTCCAGGTATTCCAGAACCTCGTGCAGAACGCGATCAAGTATGGGCGACGCGGAGGCCATGTGAACGTCCGAGTTGGACGCGAGCCGGGCCCGCGGGGGATGGGCGACCGCGTGACGGTCGAGGTCAGCGACGATGGTCCAGGCATTGCCGAGGAGCATTTGCCGCGCCTGACGGAGCGCTTCTATCGCGTCGACGTGACCGCGAGCCGCGACAAGGGCGGCACTGGGCTCGGGCTGGCGATCGTGAAGCATGTGCTCAACCGTCATCACGGCCAGCTTCGCATCCGCTCCAAGGTTGGCGCGGGCTCGACTTTCACCGTGCTGCTCGACGCATTGCCGGGAGGGCGCTGAGCCGGGCATGATGGCCGGAGTCAGGAAAAATCAGCCGTGCCGCGACGCGACCCGCACAACGTCACACGCTTCTGGGTGGACCAGGCCTTCCCGGGCCTCAGCCTGATGAGCGCCGAGTTCACGACGCACGAGTTTCCCCAGCACGTGCACGAGGCTTTGGTGGTGGCCGTGACCGAGCACGGCGGTTCGGTCGTCAAGAGCCGCGGCGTCATCGAGCAGGCGCGTCATGAGGCGCTGCTGGTGTTCAATCCAGGAGAGCCCCATGCGGGATGGATGGGCCGCAGCAATTTCTGGAAGTATCGCTCGTTCTATTTGGCGCGGCCGGCCATCGACGGGCTCGCGCGTGGTCTCGGTGTTGCGCGCCTGCCCCACTTCACGCGTAACCTGTTCACCGACCCCGATCTGATCGAGGATTTTCACAAGCTGCACGCCGCTTGCGACGGCCTCGACCTGCAGAGCGAGCGAGATGAGATGCTGGTGACGGCCTTTGGCAAGCTGTTCGACCGGCACGGTAGCGGCGGCAGCCGTATCGCCCGTCCTCCCACCGATTGCGAGCTGCTGCGCCGTGCAACGGAGACCATGCGCCAGCGCTTTGCGGAGCCGCTGTCGCTCGAGGATCTGGCTTCGCCGCTGCGGCTTACCAATTTTCAGCTCATCGGCCTGTTCAAGCGGAGCATGGGTCTGACGCCGCACGCGTATCTGACCCAGGTCAGGTTGAATGCGGCCTGCCGGCTCTTGAAACGCGCTTGGCCGCCGGCTGAGGCGGCCGTCGCCAGTGGCTTTTATGATCAAAGTGCCATGTGCAAGCATTTCAAGCGCTGCTATGCGATCACGCCGCTTCAGTTCGCGCGCGCCAATTGCATGGCGCCTCGGCCGGTGAGCCACTGATCGCGCGCTCGGACGCGCAATTTTCACCAATACGCGCCCGCCTCCGCCTGCCAGATCAGCCGGGTAAGCGGAGGCGAGCGCCATGCCACGTGCGTTCTACCATGATCATTCCGGCACTCTGCTGATCGAGACGGAGGTGCTGGATGCGGCGCCCGGCAAGGTGCTGCTGGCGCAATCGCCCTTCTTTCCTGGCGGCGGCGGCCAGCTTGCCGATCGCGGCGTGCTGCGCTGGGAGTATGGCGAGATCGTCGTGTCGGGCTTCGAGAAGACCGGCGGCAGGCTCTGGCATCTGCTGGCCGACCCGCAGGCGCAGCTTGCCGGACACGTGCAGGCGGCGGTCGACGCTGATTTCCGGCAGATGATGACGCAACTCCATACCGGCACGCACATCCTCAACGCCATCATCTTCCAGGAGTTCAACGGTGCGCTGGTGACCGGCGTGCAGATGAACGAGGACGGCACCGCGCGCATGGATTTCGATTTGCCGGATACGAGCAACGATCGCTTGCGCGCCATCGAGGATCCGATCAACGCGGCCATCCGTCAGGACCTCGCCGTTAGCGACAGCTACATTCCGCTCGACGACGCTTACGAGGAGCCCGGGCTCATCCGCACGCGATCGGTGATGCCTCCGCCGACCACGGACGGAAAGATTCGCATCGTCGAGATCGCGGGGCTGGACCGGCAAGCATGCGGTGGCACGCACCTGGCCTCGACGGGAGGTTCCGGCCCAGTGCGCATTCTCAAGATCGACAACAAGGGCCGCCGCAACCGGCGCATCAAGATCGGGCTGGCCGACCGTATGGGCGGGTGAGGCAGCTGCTCACGAGCTGAGCGGTAGGCTTGATGATCCCGCGATCTCGTAGTGCTGAACCGTGTGGTCGTAGTCGAGCAGCACGGCCTGGGCTTCTGGCTCAACGACGGCGACATCGGGTGTGGGGCCGGCGAAAACCTCGACGGCCTGCATCGAGGACCAGAACGTCAGAACTACGATCTCCACGTTGGCGTCGTGGTCCCGGCGGAGCACCAGAGCTCCTTGGTGGCCGGCGATTTTTGCGATCGCGGGGAACACCTGCGAGAGAGCATGCTCAGCATAGAGGGGCGCATTCTCCCTGGTTGCGTGAGCGCGCCAGGATCTCACAATCATCGCGTCCCTCCATGCGTGTTCGGTCCGGCAAGGAGGGTGGCGGCAGAGTCAGGCTGCGTATTGGTCAAAACTGTACGGCTGAACGTGTGCTCATAGACCCCCAGCCAGGGCGCGGGGGAGCCGGAGCTCGGCGGGCTGGGTCCCAAAGCGGGCCGCTCACTCGGTGCGAGCCCGGGCAAATGCCGGCACCTGGAAGCGCCGGCGGTAGGCGCCGGGTGTCAGTCCGGTCGTGCGCTTGAACAGCCGTCGAAAGAACGCAGCATCCTCGTATCCGACCTTCCAGCTGATCTCGTCGGCAGGGGCATCCGTGCGCTCGAGCCGGCGCTTGGCGTCCTCGATACGCAGGCGTTGGACATAGTCAATTGGTGCGAAGCCCGTCGCGTCCTTGAAGCGCCGTTTGAACGTGCGCTCAGCAAGACCTGAGCGGCGAACCATCTCCTCGACCGGACTGCCGACCGAAAAGTGTGTCGACAGCCAGTCTTGCGCGGCGGCGATGGCTGCGTCGCCATGGTCCTTCCGGCCTTGGAAAACGATGTAGGGCGCGAGCCCATCATGGTGCCATTGCAACGCGAAGTACCGCGCCACGGTCTGCGCTGCCGTTGCGCCGACATGACGGGCGATGAGATAGAGCACGAGGTCATGCCAGGTCATCGAGGCGCCCGACGTGACGAGTTCCTCGCGCTCGCCGGAGACGACCAGCACACGCTCCGGCTGCAGCGGTACATTCGGAAACGCCTTTGCGAACTCGCCGGCATATCCCCAGTGGACAGTCGTATTCCGGCCGTCGAACAGGCCGGTCTCGGCGAGCAGGAATACGCCCGAGCAAGCCGAGCACAGGAGTGCGCCCCGTGCGTGCATCTGCCGTGCCCACCCAACAAGCTCCGGATACCGCCCGGCCTTCCAGCCGTCAGCGCCAAGTAGTACCGACGGCACAATGATGATGTCCGTTGCTTCGATTTCCGAGGCTGCACGGCGAGCCTCTACGGGCACCCCGCTCGCCAATGCCACGCTGCCGCGCTCGGTCGCGACGATCTCGATGGTGAACGGCGGCTCGTCGGGGATCGACGGCTCCCCGCGGCCGAGCATGCGGAACGAGCCCAGCACGTCGTAGATGCCGGTGAGTGTCGATATGACCGCATCGGGAATTGCCACAAGGCTGACGTGAAGAGGTCGCGTCTGACCCGGCATAGTGCTCCTCTTGGCACGAAAGAACCGCTTCTGGCCAGTCTCGCACTCACGAGACAAACGGCCAACCGCCATCGTCCCGGTCGGATTCGGCGCAAGGGCACCGAACGCAAGGACGGAGAATGCAATGACGATCAATCAACAGAAGCTCGATGCGCTTGTCGGGCGTCTTTTCGAGGATCTTTCGGCTGGATATGGCGGCGTCATGGTCAGCCTCGGCGACAAGCTCGGGCTCTACAAAGCCATGGCAGGCGCCGGCCCGCTGAGCTCGCAGGAGGTTGCCAAGCGCAGCGCCTGTGGGGAGCGATACGTCCGCGAATGGCTCAATGCACAGGTCGCAGGCGGCTATGTCGACTATCATCCGACCTCGGCGACCTACGAGCTGACGCCGGAGCAGGCAGAAGTT
The DNA here is from genome assembly GCA_963806735.1 of uncultured Alphaproteobacteria bacterium. Classification (GTDB taxonomy): domain Bacteria; phylum Pseudomonadota; class Alphaproteobacteria; order Rhizobiales; family Hyphomicrobiaceae; genus CADEFX01. The sequence continues at coordinate 177,288 of CAWEBE010000022.1, forward strand.
CTCGCTGACAATTCTAGTCCCGTCTTCCTGCCGCATGCCTGGCAGGTTGTCGCGTCGATGTGGGCCGACGAGCCGAAGTCGCGCGCCGCCTTCAAGGCGGGCCGGGGCGTCAGCTGGGGTGAGCACGATGAGCGGCTTTTCTGCGGTGTGGCCGCGTTCTACCGAAACGCCTACAGCGCGAGCCTCGTCAAGGACTGGCTGCCGGCGCTGACGGGCGTGACCGAGAAGCTGAAGGTGGGTGCCAAGGTGGCTGATGTCGGATGCGGGCATGGTCATTCGACCGTACTAATGGCCAAGGCGTTCCCCAAAAGCCGGTTCTGGGGCTTCGACGTTCATGAGGGATCCATTGCAGCAGCCCAGCGGATCGCGCGCGAAGCCGGGGTCCACGATCGCGTGAGCTTCGAAGTCGCCAAGGCCGACGCCTATGCCAAGCGCGAATACGACTTGATCTGTTTTTTCGACTGTTTGCATGACATGGGCCGGCCCATCGATGCTGTGGCCCATGCGGCAAACGCCGTGGCAAAGGATGGCACTCTCATGCTGATCGAGCCTTTTGCTGGGGACCGGGTCGAGGACAACATCAATCCCATCGGCCGTCTCTACTATTCAGCATCGACAACGATGTGCTGTGCCCACGCCATTTCGGAGCATGGCACCCACGTGCTTGGTGCGCAGGCAGGGCCGCGTCGGCTCGAGGACGTGCTGAAGTCGGCTGGGCTTGGGACAGTGCGCCGGGCCACCGAGACGCCGTTCAACCTGATCATCGAGGCGCGTCGGTGATCAGACCGGGCACTGCCCAAACAGCTTGTTGCCCTCGCGCTTCACGCCTCATATGGAAGCAGTAGTGCTCTCATGTGAGACGATTGCACTCCAGGCACCCTGGCGTTGCGACGCTCCAGGGTGCCTAATGTTTTCGCGTGACCTTGTATATCCGGCTCAGCGGCGGAAATAGGCTTCCGCGCGCATGCCCGGCAGCAGAGGAACCGTGCCCTCGAGATCGATCATGACCTCCATGACCTCGACATCGGTGGCGCGGCGCGCGCCGCGGGACGACATGCGAGGTGCGGCGAGAGACGGGGCAAGCTCCGTCACTTTGCCCTCGAAGTCCTGGCCCGGATAGCCGTTGCTGCGCACGAATGCCTTCTGGCCGATCTTGATCTTGGAGACGTCGTGCTCGTCGACCTCGGCGCGCACGCGGACGACTGACATGTCGCCGATGACGATCAGCGGCTGCTCCGGTGCCGGCGTCACCATCTCGCCGGTCTTGGCGTGCAGCTGCAGCACGGTGCCAGCCATCGGCGAGCGGATGCGCGTCTTGTCCAGCATCAACTCGGCCATGGTCACATCCGCATAGGCGGCTGACACACCAGCCTCCAAACGGTTGGGGCCTGGAATATTGCCTTTCGCCTGAGCAAGCGCAAAGGATGCCTGCTGCTGGCGCAGACGCTCACGGGTGTCGTTGAGGCGCTTGCGGGCCTGCGCCTGCAGTGGTGCGGCGCCGGTGCTCTTGCGGTCGCCGGCGATGGCGTCATCGAGCTCGAAGCGGGCATTCATGACGGCGCGCTCGGCTGCAAACACGGCGTCCTCGGCCTTGCGCACGTCCTCGCGTCCGGCGGTGCCGGGCTGCGCGTCGCGCTCGCGCTTGCGCGCGGACGCCTCCGCATCCGTAGCGGCGAGACGAGTGCGTGCCTCGACATCATCGAGGCGGATCAGCACCTCGCCTTCTGCCACGCGGTCGTTGACGCGCACGAAAGAGTCGGTGACACGGCCGAGCATGCCGGCGCTGATGCGCACGAGGCCGGTTCGCGGCTCGACACGGCCCGGCGCGGCCGCGACCCAGGGCACGTCGGGCTGTGGTGCTACGGTCTGGACGACTTTGATCGGTGCCGCCTCCTTGCCGAGGTTGGCACGGCCCGGTGTGATGTAGATGGAAACCGCGACGCCGGCTGCGCCGAGCGCGACCAGGCTCGCCATGCCGGCGATCTTCTTCACAACTCCACCCCGGCGCGGTTGCATCGCCGTGTGCTCGGCGGTTGCGCTGTATGATTGCATGACTGCGATCCTCTGCTCTCGACAGGAGCTGTCGGCCCCGTTTCAACACTCCGCACCTTAGGGAGTGAGGGGGAGGTGCGCTGTTACCCTTGGAACATGCGCGTCGAATATACCGATGGCGGCCGCACAACAGCAAAATTGCGCTCGTGTTTCTCCGGGAACAGCCGTGCCGGCGGCCTTCTGGCAAAACTCTCCCATGTCATGCGGTCAGGCGACGTCACCTGTTCAGCCTCAAGCGGAGAGAGTGTCATGCACGGAAGAATCACCAAGTTCCGCCACGATATGGGCGTCGGCGTCATCGTGGCCGACAACGGCCGCAAGTTCCGCTTCACCGGAACGCAGGTCCGCAATTCGACGCCGGAGCTCGTCGGTCAGAGCGTGGATTTCGTGGTCAGCGGCAGCCGGCCGATGGACATCATCATGATGTCCGGGTCGCCCTGGACCGCCTTCGGCGGCATCCGCTGACGCTTAGACCTTCAAGCAGGAGCGACCCGGATGCCCGGCACACTGGACCAGACTGATATTCCGCGCGTGGCGCCAGCAGAGCTGGCGCGCGCCATGCGGTTTATGATCGACAACGGCAAGGGTCTTGTCCTGCTGCGCGGCGTCAACGGCTCCGACATGCGCGAGCTGGAGGGGGCGATCTGGGATCGGCTGGATGGCGATATCGTCCAGCGCCGTGCGGCGCTGGTGCGGTTCCAATGCCTGGTCGAGGTGTTCTCGGCGCGACGCCTGCGCGAGCTCATGTTGCGCCGCGGTTTCCGGCTGATCGCGCCGGCCCTTCACGTGGCGGCCGACATGCGCCTCAGCACGAAATGGGGCTTCAGCCCGCACAAGTTCAACCTGGCCCTGCAGGCGCTGGTTGCCGAGCTGGAGCAGCAGCCGCGTGTCGTGGTGAGCGAGGACAGGCTGGAGCTGGCGGCCTGAGCCGGCAATTCGCGCCAACGTGTTCCCGACGAAACAGCGCAGGACTGGGTAGCGGTGAATACTCTAGCCAGATCGCAAATGGAGCTAGCCATGCTGCCCGATATAGAGTTTGCATCCCTGCGCTTCCCCCTGCTGTTGGGGGCCATCGCCGGCGCAATCTTCGGCGTGCTGACCTCACAGCCATTGCGGGCTTCGGCGCCCATTGTCGATGCTCCTACAACCCAGTCCTGCCGCATCCTGTGCGAGAGCGCGACCTGGCTCAGGACACCCGTGCGCTACCGCACATCGGGCGCCGGCTAACGTCAACGCTATACGCTGTCGGCCCTCGACAAGTGGTTCGTTGCCTGCAAGATGATGGCGGACACAGCATCCGGGATGCAAGAACATGGAGCGCTCGATCATCGAACTCCTGGGGCGCTCGGCGCTGTTCGGTTCGCTGAGCGAGGCCGATCGGGCTGCCATCGCCGCGCGCATGCGGCGCGTCCAGTTCGAGCCGGACCAGATGATCTTTTCGCGCGGCGATCCCGGCCGCGAGATTTACTTGGTGATCCAGGGCCGTATCCGGCTTTCGGTGCTCTCCAGCGACGGCCGAGAGCTATCGCTGGACCATGCTGCGCCCGGCGGCATTTTTGGTGAGATTGCCACGCTCGATGGCGGGGAGCGGACAGCGGGCGCCACCGCCATCAGCCGCGTGGAGGCCATGTCCCTGCCGCAGCGGGCGCTTATGGAGTTGATCGAGAGCAACCCAAAGGTCGCCATGGCGGCCGTTCGCTTCCTGTGCACGCGCTTGCGTGAGACGGATCAGCGGCTGGAGGCTATCGCGCTGCATCGCATTGAGGTGCGTCTGGCGCGGCTAATGCTGTCCGCGCTCAGGATCAAGACGCCCAATGTGAAGGGGGCCAAGGTGCCCCTCGATCTCGGCATGTCGCAGGGCGAGCTGGCCCTGCTGATCGGGGCCAGCCGGCCCAAGGTCAACGTGGCGCTGACCATGCTCGAGGACATGGGTGCGATCGCCCGGGCTGGGGCCGGGTTCACGTGCGACACGTCCGTGCTGGAAAGCATCGCCGATATGGAATGAGGGGCATCTGGCGCGCGGGCTTGCAACCTCTTTCGGTTAAAATCTCCCGATAAAGCAAAGCCTTTCCTGTTCCTCCCGGAACAGCGCGGTGCGCAGCTCCCGCTTAGGGTCGAGCATCATCTCGAACACAGCGGGGCGTGAGAATGTCTTCGAACGATAGCAGCAACCGCGTCCCCGGGTGCCGAGTTCGGCATCCTTCTGATGCAGGCTCCGGGCGAGGCGGCGTCCGGATTGTCCTCCATCGCCGATGGACTTGCGCACGCCGGACATACGGTGCGCTGCCTGCCGTCAGCCTCGTCCGAGGATGGGGCGAAGGCGGCCCGGTGGTGGGACTGGTATGCCGGCGCAGAGGCAGCGCTGGCGGACATGCGCAAGGATTGCGACGTGGTCATCGCCGGCGGGTCATCGGTGGGGGCGGCGCTCGGCCTGCTGCTGGCTGCCAACTACCCCAAGGATGTGCAGGGAACGGCACTGTTCGCGCCGACATTGTGGCTCAACGGACGGCTTGCTCCACGGGCGGCAGGGCTGGTGTGCCTGGCCCTGGGCCGGCGAGCCGCCGAGGCGATCGGCATCTCACCCTGGCTGTCGCAGGGGGCAGTTCCGGCAGAAAGCCTGGCGGAGTATCGGCGGCTGCTGGAGGCCGCCCGGCGTGTGCTGAAGGCCATCAATCAGCCGGCCCTGATCGTGCATTCGCGCGAGGACCGGTGCGCGGGCCTGGACAACGCCGGCTATCTGCAACGCCACCTGCGGGGCCTGGTCGACATGGTGATCCTAGGTGGCAGCCATCAGGCCGGGGGGCTGGACCGCCAGCACGACCTCATTGTCGAGAAGGCCACGGCCTTCGTCGAAGCAGTAGCCAGACGGCCGCGGATCGCGCCCGGGAAACCACAGGCGGCTCAGCCGGTGGCTCTGCTGAAGGCCAAGGCAGCGTGAGATGCAATCGCCGGTTATGGAACTGCGGCCTCAAAAAGATTGCGTCCTGTTCCGAGGGAAACAGCGGCCACCCGTGCGGTGGCTCAGGATCGGGACAAGTGAACAAGCCCACTGTGAAAGGACTAACGTCATGAACAAGCTGATCCTCGCCGCCGCAGCCGCCGCGACCGTCTTTGGAGCCGGTTCGACCGCGTTCGCGCCGGAGGCAGAGGCCGGCATGCGGATCGGCTTCGGTTTTCGCCATCACGTCTTCCGCCCGCACTTTCACACTCCGCCTACGTTCTACAGAGCGCCCGACGAGGATGAGGTGCGCATCAAGCGCCGCATCGCGCGCAGCAAGCCGCAGCCGGAGAAGAAAGCTGTGCCGCTCGTGAAGTTCGCTGACGGCACCGGCCGCCAGTTCGATCCCGCCAGCAAGGTGTGGTTCGACGGCAAGGGCCAGTGCTTCTCGGGCAAGCAGCAGTTCACCTTCAAGAATGACTCCTGGTTCTACGGCACGTCGAAGTGGACCGAGAGCAACGGCATCTGGAAGACGAACTCCACCGAGGCGCCCGAGCTCGTGAGCTGCGAGAGCGTGCCTTCGTTCGCGGCCAAGGCCAACGCTTTCACCTCGAAGACGGCGAACCGGGGCGAGAGCTCCAAGGGCGCCGCCGAGCAGCCGGTGAAGACGCCTGCCGCCGCGCCCGCGCCGAAGATCAAGACGGCCGAGGGTACAGGTTCGAGCGAGATCGCAAAGGCGGCGCCGGCTCAGACCGAGTGCAAGAAGTACTTCCCGAGCATCGGTCAGATGCTGGTCGTGCCCTGCGGCGAGTAAGCCGCAACTAGGTAGAGAAACGGTCAAGCGAGCTCGAGGGAGCCAGTCATGCAGGTCGCAGCCGCCACAACTAACGCCCAAGCGCCGGCCCGGTCAGTCCGGGCCGGTAAGAAGCGCAGAGCCCTGCCAATGGTGCCGAAGCTGGCCTATCGCAATCTCTTCTATGATCGCCTGAGCCTGGCGGTGACGCTGACCGGCATCGTCTTCTCGGTGGTGCTGGTGGCGGTGCAGTTCGGCATCTACCTCGGCTCCGAGAACCGGATCGCCGCCATGCTTGACCACGCTGAGGCCGATCTTTGGGTCGTGCCGCTCGGCACCAAGAGCTTCGATGATCCTTCATTCCTTTCGGGCCGTGAGCGCCACGCCATCCTGTCTACGCGCGGTGTCGCCGGTGTGGAAGAGCTGGTGGTTGGCTTCGCGAGCTGGCGCAAGCCGAAAGGCGGGTCGACGGCGGCGCTTGTGGTCGGCTCCGAAACGTCGCGCGGCAAGCTGCCTTGGGACGTGGTCGAAGGAAGCATTGCCGCCCTGTCCGCGCCGAACGGCGTGGCGGTTGACAAGACATATTTCACCGAGCTTGGCATCAACCGTCTTGGCGACAAGGCCGAGGTCAACAACATCGAAGTGACGGCAACGGCGGTGACGAACGGCATCCGCTCGTTCACGACGCTGCCCTACGTCTTCACTACGCTCGGTACGGCACGCAACCTGCTCGATGCAGCCTCCGACCAGACCTCCTATACGCTCGTCAATGTGGCGCCGGGCGTCGACATCGACAGCGTTCGCAAGAGCCTGGCGGCGCGCCTGCCGGACACCGAGGTTCTGACGCACGAGGAGTTCCGCACGCGCAGCCTCGACTATTGGCTGTTCGAAACGGGCGCCGGCTCGGCGCTGATCGCGGGCGCCATCCTCGGCATCATCGTCGGCATCGTGATCGTGGCGCAAACGCTGTACGCGAGCACCAAGGACCACCTGAACGAGTTCGCCACGCTGCGCGCGCTCGGAGCCTCGGCCGGCTACATCCATCGCGTCATCCTGATGCAGGCGGTGCTGAGCGCGGCGCTGGGCTACATCCTCGGCATCTGCCTCAGCTTGGCTGTGATCTGGGCCTCGAGCGAGAGCACGCTACTGATCGTGATGACGATGAACCTCGCCCTTTTTCTGCTCGCGCTGACGGTCGGCATGTGCGTGCTCGCCGCGGTTTGCGCCATCTTCAAAGTCACCCGCATCGATCCGGCCGTCGTGTTCAGCCGGTAAAGGAGACAACGACAATGACCCGTCCCATCCTCGAAGCTCAGAACATCATCAAGACGCTGGGTTCCGGCCCCGCGCAGGTACAGGTGCTGAAGGGCGTGAACTTTGACTTGATGCCGGGTGAGCTGACGCTGCTCATGGGCCCCTCGGGAAGCGGCAAGACCACGCTGCTGTCGATCCTGGGCTGCATCCTGACGCCCGACTCCGGCACGCTGCAAATCGCCGGCCAATCGACTGCCGGGCTCAATGCGGAAAGCATGGCGGACCTGCGCCGCCGGCACGTGGGCTTCGTGTTCCAGGCCTACAACCTGGTGCCGACGCTGACGGCGCTCGAGAATGTCATGCTGGCGCTGGACCTGCGCGGGGCCTCGATGGCTGATGCGCCGGATCTGGCCGCCGATGCGCTGCGCGCGGTTGGGCTGTCGCATCGCGAAAATGCGATGCCGGGCAAGCTCAGCGGCGGCGAGAAGCAGCGCGTCTCTATCGCCCGTGCCTTGGCGGGCTCGCCCTCGGTCATCCTCGCGGATGAGCCGACGGCGGCGCTCGATGCGGAGAACGGTAAGGCCGTGATGGAGCTGCTGGCGCAGGTGGCAAAGGACTCCAACCGCGGCGTGCTCGCGGTCACGCACGACCATCGCACGCTCGAGTACGCCGATCGCATCATCAGGATCGAGGACGGACGTATCGTCGGCCGCGCGCGCCGCCGCGAGGTCGGCGCGCCAATCACGCCGAATGTGTCATGGGGAACAGCGGGTCACGCACTCGTCGAGCATGCTGAGGCCATGGCCTGATCGCGGGCGATCGGGATCGATCTAACGAGGAGCACATCGACATGAACACGCAAGTCAAACGTTTCCTGCAAGTAGCGTCCTTTGCTCTGGTGAGCTTTGCAGCCGTGGGTTCCGCGTCGGCCGGTTCCGCCACCGGGCTGTGGATCGACCACACCGGCCGCGGTGGCATCGAGATTACCAATTGCGGCGCCAATCTGTGCGGCCGCCTCGTGTGGCTGAAGGACGAGAGGAACAGCAAGGCCTGCGGCACGCAGATCATCGGCAACGCCAAGCCGGTGGCCGGCGGCAAGTGGGACGGCGGCTGGATCTATGATCCCGACCAGGGCGCCAAGTACAGTGTCGAGATTACGCCGATGGGCGATAAGCTCAAAGTCATGGGCTATCAGGGCTCCAAGTTCCTGAGCGAGACCATGATCTGGCGGCGTGCGTCGGGCGAGTTGAAGCGCTGCACGGCCTGATCTCATCGTTACTGATCGCTCAGTCGAGGCGCCGCTGCCGTCAAGGTCTGCGGCGCCTTCGTGTGTTTGGTGGTTGTTGCCCATGGCCACGGTGTGCGAGACTTCCTCGATTGTCGCTTAGAGAAACAACGGTTTCGAGGAAACGCACGGGAGTTCACGATGGCAGCAGCTACGGCAAAGCCAATTCAGGCGCCTGGGACCTACGCATTCGACGTCGAGGACGTCGAATACCTGCGGCACGGCGACAAGCCGCTGCTGGCGCGCCTCTTCAAGCCAAAGGGTGTGGGGCCGTTCCCTATGATGATCGACCTGCACGGCGGTGCCTGGTGCAACGGTGATCGCCTCAACGACACGCCCATCAACGAAGCGCTGGCGCAAAGCGGCATCGTGGTGGCGGCGCTGGACTTCCGCATGCCGCCGCAGGCGGCCTATCCGGCCTCGATGGCGGACATCAACTACGGCGTGCGCTGGCTGAAATCGCAGGCATCCGCGTTCAAGGGCCGGCCGGGCCATGTCGGCGTGATCGGCATTTCGAGCGGCGGACATCAGGGCATGCTGGCGGCCATGCGGCCGAACGATCCGCGCTATGCGGCGCTGCCGATCTCGGGCGGGGCCAACATCGACGCGCGCATCGCCTGCGTGGTCATGTGCTGGCCGGTGATCGACCCGCTGGGCCGCTACCGCTATGCGCAACGCCTGACGGCGGCGGGCGGAAAATATCCCGAAGCACTGGACCGTGTGCTGCCGCTGCACATCAAATATTGGGGCGACGAGGCGGCCATGGACGAGGGCAACCCTGTTGGCGCGCTCGAGCGGGGCGAGAAAGCCGAGCTGCCGCCCGTGCTCTACGTGCAAGGCGCTGCCGATCTCGTGCATCCGGCCGCCGACCGCGAGCGCTTCATCGCGCAGTACCGCAAGCGCGGTGGCGAGGTGGACCTGGCGCTTTACGACGGCGAGGTGGAAGGCTTCGTCATGCGCAATGCGGGAGCTCCCGCTGCGGCGCAGGCCATGGAGCGCATCATCGCCTTCGTGCACAAGCACCTGGGCTGACTGCTGATGGCGGTGTCCCTGCAAGACGTGCTGCACAACAACGTCAAGGAAAAGCTGGCCCGCGACGAGGTGGTGGCCTCGATGATCGTGCGGACGGTGCGCGGGATCGAGATCGCGCGCATCGCCAAGACGTGCGGCTTCGATACGCTGTACGTGGATTTGGAGCACAACACGTTCTCCATAGATACGTGCAGCCAGATCTGTGTGGCCGCGCTCGATGTGGGCATCACGCCATTCGTGCGCGTGCCGTCCCTCGGGCCGGAGTTCGTGGCTCGCGTGCTGGACGGTGGCGCACTGGGTGTGATCGGCCCGCACATCCGCTCGGCCGCCGAGGCGAAAGAGCTGGTGCGTGTCGCCAAGTATCCGCCGCTGGGCGAGCGCTCGGCGGGCGGGCAGCTCGCGCAGTTCCAGTATCGCGACTTTCCGGCGGCGGAGGCGAATGCTGCCGCCAACGCGGCCACCACCGTGATCGCCATGTTGGAGACCAAGGACGGGCTGGCGCGCGTGAACGAAATCGCGGCGGTGGAGGGGATCGATATCCTTCTGATCGGCACCAACGACCTGTGCGCGGAGCTCGGTATCTCCGGTCAGTACGACCACAAGCAGGTTCGCGATGCCTACAAGCGGGCTATCGCGGCGTGCCGCAAGCACGGCAAGCATGTCGGCATCGGTGGCATCGGATCGCGGCCGGACTTGGTGGCGGAATTCGTGGCTGAAGGCGCACGCTACGTGTCAATTGGCTCCGATCTATCGTTCCTGATCGGCGCCGCGACCGACAAGGCGAAGTTCGTGCAAGGGCTCAAGACGGGCAAAGCGACGACGAAGCGCGGCGGGCGCTGAGCGACTGTTACGCTTGCGCACCGCGTTTTGGCGCGATGCATTTTGGCACTACGTGCCGAGTTTTTTTGTTGTGAAAGAGAAGTAATCTGCAAGCTCCGCTATTGTGACGTTGATTTTTGCCTGCCACGGCAAAATTGCGATTGGCAAGGAACAAATGATGCCCACACCATCGGAAACCAAAATCGAGCACGCATTGGACTATGCCAACGAGTGGTTGAAGTTCGGGGAGACCAAGCACGCGGCTCTCATCACCTTGAACACGGCCAGCATCACCATCATGCACAACCTAGTGAAAGGCTATATGTGCCTGCATTCGTGGTTGCCGGGCTGGCTTTGGTTCGCCACGGCGTGCTGCGTTGCCTCGGTGGTAGTCAGTCTCGCGTCATTTTTTGCCCACGACACCAATTGGAATAAGCCCTTCAAGATTTTGAGCGGAGAAGCGAATTTCGCCTTCTTCGGCCAAAGCCGCGACGCCATGAAGCAGACGTTTGCCGACGACGACGCAAGCGATTTTGCGGATCGTATGGCGGAGCAAACCGTCATCAACTCGGCTATTGCGCTCAGGAAGGCAAAGTTCTTCAACGGGGCATTGATCCTCTACATTCTCGGCCCCGTTCTGCTGGCAACAGCATCTCTTGTCCTCGCATCCACATCCTCCGTCAGCCCAAACGACTACGCAGCTTGCCTCCAGGCCTATGGGTTAGCCGCCGCCAAATAGGTCCGGCGGGTCGGCGGCGGAAGCGGGGCCGAGCTCATCGACGCCGATGCCGATCAGGCGGAACGTGGTGCCGTCGGCATCCTTGCGGATGAGGTGGAGCGCGGCCTCGGCCAATACGTCGGCGCGCTGGGTTGGATGCGTGAGGCGCCGGCTGCGCGTGAGCACACGGAAATCCGAGGTCTTGAGTTTGAGCACGACCGTGCCGCCGGCGAGCCGCTTGCGCGCGAGCTGGGTGGCGACCCGGTCGCAGAGCGGGCGCGCCGTCTCGTAAAGCTCGGTGGCTGAGCCGGTATCGTGGCTGAAGGTGGTCTCCGCCGAAATACTCTTTGTGGGGCGGTCGGGCGTGACCTTGCGATCGTCGTCGCCATGCGCGAATCGGGCGAGCCGACGGCCGAGCTTGCCGTACTGGGTGACAAGCTGCATCTCGCTCAGCTCCTGGAGCTGACCGATGGTCTTGATGCCGCTGGCCTCCAGGCGCTCCGCGGTGACCTCGCCGACGCCGTTGATCTTGCGCACCGAGAGCGGGCGCAGCAGCTCCTTCGTTTCGGTGCGGCCGATGACCGAGAAGCCGCGCGGCTTCCTCATATCGGAGGCGAGCTTGGCCAAGAATTTGTTCCAGGCGAGACCGACGGAGACGGTGATGCCGATCTCGGCTTCCACGTGGTGAGCGATGTGTGCCAGTGCCTGTGCGGCGGAACGTTCGCGCATACGGTGAGTGTCAGTCAAATCGAGATAGGCTTCATCCAGCGAGACCGGCTCGATGGTCGGTGTGGCGGCGAGGAAGATGGCGCGGATGTCGTTGCTCACGCGCTTGTACTTGGCCATATCGGGCGCGACGACGGTGGCATTGGGACAAAGTTCGAGCGCCTTGAACATCGGCATCGCGGAGCGCGCGCCGAACTTGCGCGCCACGTAGCAGGCAGTGAGCACGACGCCGCGTCCGCTGCTGTGACCGATGATGACGGGCTCATTGGAGAGTTTTGGCCGATCACGTTTCTCGACTGACGCGTAGAACGCATCGCAGTCGATGTGAGCGATGCCCAACTTGGTGATCTCGGCGTGGGTGACGAGGCGGTCGGAGCCGCAACCGGGGCAAGCGGCGGGTGCGCCGTCGATCAGCTCGCAACAATCTCGGCACAAGGTGCGTGACATGACCGGTTCGGTTTGCGCTGCCAGACCCGCTGCTGACCGTGGAATCAGGTAGCGGATGCCTCAGTGTAGCGCGGGATCGAGCCATGTACGCAGTCACTAGTGGATGAGATCGTTGGCGGTGCCGTCAGCTGCCTTGCACTGGCGATGTCGCGCCGCCTGTAAGGTGCCGAGATCTCGATGTAAAACCTTCGGCGCCTAATAGGGTTTGTTGAAAAGGCCCGGATTTTCTTTCACTGTCCGCTTGCAGGTTTCTCTCCATTCCTGCTTCGACATTTGTGTCGCGCGGTCCCAGGTGGCGATGCACCTCTCCATGGGAGTCTTTGGCCCGGCCTTATCGCTCTTGGCGCTCCGCTGTTGCACCTGTTGAACCTGCGCAATCTCTTTCTCGACAGCCATGACAGGGCTGCTCAGGAACAACGAAGTCGCGGCCGCAGAGACTACCGCAGCAAGTGCCACTGATCGGCTTGGGTACGCGTGCATCATGATGCGCATGATGACAACCCATAAGCTACCGCTAGACGCCATTGCAATGAGCGGAAACCCTGAAAGGCCATCGGGTCGTCCCTTCAAGCTGTTGCCAACGCGGCTTCGAAAAGTAGCGGTCGCCGTAGGTCCTACGGAGTTAACGAGCCAGCCAGGTCGAGGGATTCCCGGGTTGCAGAATCGGTACTTGCCCGGATGGCAACTCTCCGCATGGTGCGAAACGATGCAAGCTGCGAGATGGTAGCACTCAACGGTATAGGGAAACCCAATCATGAAACCGGCGGTGATTTTAGCCTGCATCACGTTAACGCTGTCTGCCAGCACGAGCGGCGCGCAACAAGGAGGGTTCGACAGCAAGAAGTTCTTCGATGAGCTCTCGGCGAGAGGTGTCAGCGTCGAGAGCAGCTTTGATTCGAAGGCCTTCTTTGATCAGCTGTCGTCTCGAGGCGTGAGCGATACGAAGCCGCTCGATGCCAAAGCCTTCTTCGAAGAGCTATCTTCACGTGGTGTGAGCGTGCCGAGTCACTTCGACAGCAAGAAATTTTTCGACGAGATCCAGGCGAAGGGTGTGGCAGCGCCTTCGATGGTTGCCCCAAAGTAGCTAACAGTTAGCTACCTATCGACGGTGGACGGGTGGGACCCGGTGATTTGTGCCGCATCTCGGCATACAGTGGGCCTGTGCGTCCGCCGTTCCTTGTCCGTGGGAGCCCGACGTGCTGTATGCAAAGCAGAGAATTGCTGCCGCTTGGTTGATCGCGACCGGCCTTTCGAGCTGCCTATTTGCTCTCGAAGCCCGTGCAGCCTCACCTGCGGCCGCAGGTGAGGCTGCACCGGTGGCCGACAGACTGCCGGTTACTTTGGCACCGCTTCTTGCCAAAGTTCTGCCCGCCGTCGTCAGCATCAGGGTGATCGGCCAGCGCTACCAGGTCACGGAGATCAAGCCCGGAACTCCCCCGCCTGAGCCCAAGATGCAGCCGTTCAAGTCTGCCGGTTCCGGGGTCATCTTCGACGCCGAGCAAGGGCTGATCGGCACGAACCATCACGTCGTCAAAGACGCCGTTGCCATCAGCGTCGGCCTGCACGACGGACGGTCCGCCCGGGCCAAGCTCGTAGGTTTGGACATCGGTACTGACATTGCGATCCTCAAGATCGATTTGCCTGGGCTGACGCCTCTGACACTCGGCAACTCCGACAACGTCAAGATAGGCGATTTCGTCGTTGCCGTCGGCAACCCTTACGGGCTGGAAGGTACGGCCACCGCTGGAATCGTCAGCGGCCTGATGCGCTCCGAGGTAGGTTATGAAATCTTCGAAAGCTTCATTCAAACCGATGCCGCTGTAAATCCTGGCAACTCAGGCGGAGCGCTGGTCAATCTCCAGGGTGACCTGATCGGCATTAATACGGCGATCGCCGGGGGTGGAAGCAACATCGGAATTGGCTTTGCCATTCCCATCAACATGGCACGCAGAATTGGTAAGCAGATCCTCATACATGGCCGCATGCCGCGCGGCACGGTGGGCCTGACAACCGAGGATATTTCCCATGATGCCGCGCAGGCCGTTCGGCGCACCCGTGGTGCACTGATTACCCGCATCGAGCCTAACTCTCCCGCACAGGCCGCCGGTCTTGGTGTCGGCAACGTGGTGGTCGGCATCAATGGTGAGCATATCAGAACGAAGGCCGACTACATGGCTCGCCTCGGAAGCTCGGCCATTGGAGACGGGCTGGAGCTCGAGATCGCGGCGGAGAATGCGACCAGGAAAGTGAGCCTGACAGTCGCGGATCTCAAGTTTGAGCCCGTAACCGTCGTCGTGCCGGATGACTTCCGGAGCATCGGTGGGATGGTTGTGGCATCAATTGGTCCCGGCTCGCCTCACTACGGCGAGCTGCGCGGTGCGGTCGTTCAGAACGTCACAGCGGGAGGGCTTGCGCACAAAGCAGGCCTGCAGGTCGGCGACGTCATTATCGAGATCAACCAGCGTGCGATTTCAGATGTGGGCCAAGTATCGGATCTGGTTCAGGACGCTGCCGGCATCAGTCGGGTAAAGATCAGTCGCCAGCGCGTGCCGTTCCTCGTGCAGATTTCTCACTGACGCGTTCGCCAGCGCGTCCTGAATTTAGATGGGACTAAGCACCGTTAACGATGCTGAGTGGAGATCGCTGCGCTGCCTGGTTCTGGGTTTACCCTCGCCACTGTGCGGGGTTCTCGCCGATACGAGCCTTGTTGAAGAAGACTTAGAGTGATGGTTCGCCTAACGCAAGGCAGCGTAGAACATGGTACGTTTATTGATTGCGGACGATCACGATGTGGTGCGTTCGGGCCTGCGCAGCATCCTCGAGGACCGGCCGGGATGGTCGGTGGTGGCGGAGGCTGCCGACGGCAAGCAAGCGATTCTCAAGTCGATCAGCGAAAAGCCAGACATCGCGATTCTCGACTATTCACTTCCCTTGATCAACGGCATAGAGGCAACGCGGCAGATCCGGCTGCGCGCCCCATCGGTGGAAGTTCTTATTTTCACCATGCATGACAACGAGACCCTGCTCAGGGAATTGCTGCGCGCGGGCGCACGTGGATACCTCCTCAAATCGGATGCAGAGCGTTATCTCTTCTCTGCTGTCGAAGCCCTGGTCGCCCACAAGCCATTCTTCACCGATAGAGCGTCGGAGACTTTTCTCGACACCTTCTTGCGCTCAAAGCACAAGGACGATGTGCTGACGAGCCGCGAACGCGGCATCGTGCAACTTGTAGCCGAAGGCCACAGCAACAAAGAGATCGCGAGCGTTCTCAATATTAGCATCAAGACCGTCGAAACACATCGGGCGGCCGTGATGCGGAAGCTCAATCTCACGTCATCGGCAGCTCTCGTGCGCTACGCGGTCCGCAACAAGATCGTCGAGCCGTAGCGATCCCCCGCATGTAGGGCAAGGGCCACCTAAGCCCCATGCTCCGTTGTGGTGCTGCGGGTCCTTATGATGGCCTTGAGCGACGTCGCACCTCCGTTTGTCTCGAGCTCCCCTCCTATGCGCTGAAGACGCGCACGCATACCGGCGAGGCCAACGCTCTCCTTGGCATGCGCAATCGGAACAGCTCTGCGGAGCAATGGCGGGAGGCTGCTTTCACGCGCAGCGTGACCCTGGGCAATCGACACGATCACATTCGGGCCGCAACGTGTGATGCGAATGCCCGCGGTCGGATGGCCGGGGCGCTGACTGATGTCATTGAGAGCGTCCTGAACGAAGCGAAAGACGGCTATCTCGATATCGGGCTGCAATCGACCGAGGTCGGCCGAGACGCTCAGATCTACCGACATGTTCGAGCCGCGGGAGAAGCTCTCCACAAAGGAGCAGAGCGCCGGCTCCAAGCCCGAACTCGTCGAGAAGGGGTGGGTGGAGAAGGTAGGAGGTGGATCTCAGGTCGATGATCGACTTCTGCAGGTTTCTCTCCAGCTTCTGAAGTCGTCGCGCGAGGTGGGGTTGGCGCAGACCCGCCATACGGCCTGCATCCAGCGAGGCGGCTGCCAGATCCTGGCAGATACCCTCGTGTAGTTCTTTGGCAGTGCGCCGCCTTTCCTCGTCATGCGACCAAATGAGTTTCTGCGCCAAATCGCGGGTGATGCGCTCTGCGTGGTGCATACCTTCCATGGAAGCACCCAGCAGCAACACCGGAACGGCAAATGCCGTCAGGAACAACTGCAAAGCAAGAACATTCAAGTCTGCATCAGAGCGCCCGAAGATGGTGTAGCCGTCCAAGGACATGTTGATGGATATCATTGTCACAATCAGAATGGCACCGCTCGCACCATTGACGCCGAAGCGCACGGCAGACCAAAGAACGAGTGGCAGGGGCAAGTACAGAAGAACAGGAATGAAGCCGGTGAAAGAACCCCTCGCTGCGGCATTGAAGGCGACGGCGCATGTGCAAACAAGCGCCACGGCTAAGATCAGAGGTTCAACTGCTCCCTGCCGCGAAGGCCATTTAAAGGGCCTCGCGCCCCAATCGAGCAGCAGCAGGAGAATTGGACCGAGAGTCAAACTGGCTAGTGAGTTGGACACATACCACTGCAGCCAATGGGTCCAATAGTCCTGCGCTTGCCCTTCCGCGATGATGCGAACAAATGCTCCGCCGAACGCGACTACGGCCGGACTGATGCCGGCGGTGCCGATGACATAGAGAAGCGCGCGGTGGAAGCTGTCGAGCCAAGGTGGATTGATGAGAAATTGCCTGACGATGAGCGCGTTGAGAACGGCCACGGCGCAATTGGTGACGAACGCCAGGACGATTTGGGGCGGCGGCATGGCAACCTGCCATTCCGCCAAAACATGAGCCGGAAATGCGGCGGCTATGTATATCCACCATCGCGAATAGGGCACATAAACAAGGGCACAAAACAGAATGACATTAGGTGGCCAGAATGGCGCAAAAAACTGATCGGAAAAGGTTCCGACGTAAAAGGCGAGCTCGGCGCCGACAAGATAACCGAGGCTGACAGCAAGCGGTCCGGGAAGCTGCCGAATATAGGAGGAAAAAATATGCACTTGGTGTGTAGAAGTCATTCGGATTCCCCCCAAATCAACGCCACTTTCTGAATTGTCCAGCTGTTCGCGCGGACCTTAGATGTCCCCTGGTCCTGCGTGCAGCTTCACCATCTGCGGTAGTGATAGTAATCCGGCGCAGGTCGCCACGATGAATAGTATGGGTCGTAGGCCGGGAAATCGTAGACGACGATCGGCGGATAGGGTCGGTAAATCCCCGACGGTCCAAAATAGACGACGGATGGCTCAAAGCGGGGCGCGTAGTAGCCGTAAGATGGGCGTGAATTGTAGCAATCGCGCCAGCGTGAGCAGCGATCGCCTACCTGGGTCAGGCCGGCTCGACCACCATTCAATGCCTCATTAGGAGGATCGATCGCTCCCCATGGTGCTGCCAGCGGCTGGTGCGAAAAACTGAGACCGAACAGCAATGTTCCAACAACGCCGGCCGCGCGATGCACTCGTCGCATTGGCTTTCTCCTCGGCGATCCTGCCTATTTGACGCTGTGGAATATGAACGAGGGCGGCGTTCCGAGTGCCGGTGGCGTTTCTTTGCCGCCCACGCGGACGCGATACTGTCACAGGCGGTTCACAAATTCTGTCGGTAGAAACCCTGAATTGTGTGCCCCCTCAGCGCGTCAGATTGCCAAATAGGCGGGGTCGGGTGCAGGACCGTGGGAAGCCGCTGCACTCGGGGAAGAACCAGAAGGCGATTTCAGAGGCTTCGGCGCATCACGTCTTGCGACCCAACCCTAGCGTGATCACGATGTGTAGCCGCCGACGTACGGCGAGTTCTGCCCATTGTTTCGAGTGGGCTCGGGGACAAACGGTATGATCACGTGAAGGCATGTGCCCGCCGGTCCCGAGCGGATAGCAAGCTCGCCACCAAACTGCCGCAGCCTTGCTTTCATGCCTGGAATACCAACGCCCATGGATGAAGCCATAGAGATGTCCCGATTGCCGCCAACAGTATCCATGCCCACGCCGTTGTCGCGCACAATCAAGTGTAACTGCTGACGAAGGTATCGCAGGTCCAGCCGCACCTGTGATGCGGAGGCGTGGCGATGGATGTTGGTCAGACCTTCCTGCATGATCCGGAAAATGCACCGCTGAACTTCAAAAGGCGCAGCGTCACCGACATCCGTTACGTTGACGTCGACATGGAGCCCCGTACGGCAGGCAAACCCGCGTGCATATTGGCGCGCTGTTGCACGTAACCCCTCCTCGTCCAGCCTTGGCGGGTGGAGTAGATAGGTAAACGTGCGTAGCTCTTTCGACGTCTCACGAACCGACGCCTCGATCTCCCCGAAAAGCTCGGAGTGTTGATCCCTTTCCGGCAGTTTCGATTTCAATTTCATCATGTTCAGGCCGATGGCGACCAGATGTTGCGCCGTAAAATCGTGAAGCTCCTCCGCTATGCGACGGCGCTCCTCTTCCTGTAGCGTGAGCAGGCGCTCGGCCATCTCACCGGATGCCCGCTCGGCTTCTTTGACGGCTGTTACATCCTCATTCGCAACGATAATGAACGTATCGCCCCAGCACTCGAAGCGAGCAGCGTTGAGCTGGAACCAGCAGACCTTGTTCTTGAGGGGCCAAGTGTGGACGATCCGGGCAGTGCGGGCATTGCCGCTCAACAACGACGTCAACGTCTCGCCGATCCGCAATGCGTCACGCCGGCGAGCAAGAGGTTTGCTGTAAAGCGCGAGATAGTTCAGCCGCGCTGCGCCGGGTGTATGCAGCCCCTGCGCGATCGAGAACTGCTGCCAGGCCGCATTCGAGGCGACGACTGTTCCCGAACCGTCGAGAACGACGACGTGAGCGGTCAGTGCGTCCAACGATGATTGAAGCAGGGCTTTGACGCGAGCAGTCTCTTGCTGCAGCAGATCCTGCGCCGTCAAATCGTTGAAGAAAAGGATTGCACCGTCATTCGTGGGGTAGATGTGCAGATCAACCAAGCGGTCTGGACGTTGGTATGACGGCATTTGGCGGTCCACGAATACTTTTTGCTCGATGGCCGCTTTTAGCATCTTCATTGGCGAGCGCGGAATTATCTCAGAGAATGGTCGCCCCACGACCATATTCCGCGTCATGCTTAACCAATTTAGTGCGTGCGCATTCACGTCAATGATTCGATATTGAGGGTCGATGCTGAAATAGCCTGCGCCCAGGCTATTGAGCAAAAGTCCGATGTAAGAGGTGGGCGGATATGGTGAATGCCAGGCGGGGTGCGCGGCAGGCCGAGACGCCAACAAACTTTGGTGATTGTTGAGAGCACGCATTTGGGATCCCCGTCGTGATCGATCCCAGTCTACACAGTCCATCCATTAGTTAAATCGGGACAAACCCTGATATGGGACTTTCAGCAAAATCGGTTATTGCAGGGCGTTGCGATCGATATTTCACTGATTTGGCGGGATTCCGGATGCCGCGGTCGCTCCGATGGCGGAATGGCATTTGCTACAGAGTCTATTTTCGATGCAACACTTTGCTCAATATCGGTGCGCGACGTTTCGCATTCGTCCGCGCGGCTCAAGC
This sequence comes from uncultured Alphaproteobacteria bacterium, assembly GCA_963806735.1. Taxonomy (GTDB): domain Bacteria; phylum Pseudomonadota; class Alphaproteobacteria; order Rhizobiales; family Hyphomicrobiaceae; genus CADEFX01. Next base: position 196,900 of record CAWEBE010000022.1, read on the forward strand.
TATCCGGTCTTCGGTATTGATATCGAGAGCAAACAGGGTTTGCACGGATAGAGGCATTCTCGGGTCCAATCCAAGGTGAACTCGCAGAGTATCTGATATCGAGTGCCTGCAAAGTCGAGCTGTCTCGGCAGAGTGCAGTGGCGCTGATCGAGAGCACTGAGTGCCATGGTACCAATTACCGAGAGCGCATCGCAATCCCGCCTATTTCTTGCCGATCCGCGACTTCGCTCCGAAATGGTTTGGGTGCCGGGCGGCGCATTTCGCATGGGGTCCGACCGGCATTATCCCGAGGAAGCGCCAATCCATCGCGTGACAATCGATGGCTTTTGGATGGATCCCACTCCGATCACCAATCGGCAATTCCGGCAGTTCGTGGAGGCCACGGGGCACGTCACTTTCGCTGAGGTCGCTCCTGACCCAAAGGACTACCCGGGCGCGCTCCCGAAAATGCTCAAGGCCGGGTCGCTCGTCTTCGAGGCGCCAAAGCGCGCGGTGGATTTGACGCAGTGGGCGAACTGGTGGTCCTTCCAGTTCGGCGCCAATTGGCGCAGGCCTTACGGTCCGCGCAGCTCGATCACAGGACTGGATGACTACCCCGTATTGCACATCGCGTATCGCGATGCGGAGGCCTACGCCGCATGGGCTGGCAAGGCCTTGCCCACCGAGGCTGAGTGGGAGTTCGCCGCGCGCGGCGGGCTTGATGGCGCTGAATTCGCTTGGGGCGAAGAATTCATGCCAGGCGGACGCCAGATGGCAAATACGTGGCAGGGCCAATTTCCACACGAGAACCTCGTGACCGACGGCTACAAGCGCACATCACCGGTTAGGGCGTTCCCCGCCAATGGCTACGGCCTCTACGACATGATCGGGAATGTGTGGGAGTGGACGAGCGACTGGTACTCGTCCGGACACAGTGCCGATGCCGCCAAGACGTGCTGCATCCCGGAGAATCCGCGCGGTGGTCCAGTGGACGGCAGCTACGACGCGTGCCAGCCGCAGATCAGGATTCCTCGCAAAGTCCTGAAGGGCGGCTCGCATCTTTGCGCGCCGAATTATTGCCGGCGCTACCGGCCGGCGGCGCGTCACCCGCAGCCCGTTGATACATCGACAAGCCACGTGGGCTTCCGGTGCATCGTGCGTGCGGAGGCCTCATGACCGAGGAGCTTCCATCGCGCGGAGCAGGCGTGCTGGCAGGCGTGGCATCTATCGCTTTGGTTGGCCTGCTTTTGTTCGGGATCGTCTGGTACGGCTTCGCGTGGGATGTCCACCAGCGCATATGGCGCGACATCGCCGATCGGGTTGGCGGTCCGATGTCGTTCCGCTTTTTGCTCCAGCCGACGATGGCTGCGATCGCGGCGCTGCACGATGGTGTCAAAGACGCTCGGCTTGGACGCGATCCGTATTTCTGGGCAATGCTGCACGATCCGACGCAACGCAGCGCGCGCCTGCGTGAGGGCCTTCTGTCGACCGCTCGCATCATTCTGCTCGGACTGGCGATGGACTCTATCTACCAATACCGGGTGCTGGGCACATTTTATCCGGGCGAAGCGGTTCTCATCACACTGCTATTGGCGGTTATTCCCTACTTCCTGCTGCGAGGTTTGTTTGCGCGGATTGCGCGCTGGTGGTGGGCGCGGGGCCGTCAGCGATCCATAGCTGACGCGAGCAATTAGTCATGCTGGAGCAAGTGACCGCAAACTCAAAGCCGGACCAGATCTCCGTCGAGCTGTCCGCCCGCCGTACCGGCATGTCGTTCCAGCGTACGCGTATGAGCGCGGATCGCACACTGATGTCGGTGGTCCGCACCTCGCTGTCGCTGATTGGGTTCGGCTTCACGATCTTCCAGTTCTTCGAGAAGCTGAGGGACGCCGGCACGCTGACGCACGGCGCGGCACCTCGGCATTTTGGAGTCGCTTTGGTTGCACTCGGCATTCTGATGTTGATCGGCGGCATCATCTATCACGTGCAGTTCATGCTGCACCTGCGCGAGCAGCGCGAGGCGATGGTCGCGGACGATCTCATTCACGGTCAAAGCAAATTCCCGATCTCGCTTACGCTGATCACCGCCGTGATCCTGCTGCTGATCGGCGTCGCAGCGATTGTGAGCATGCTGTTTCGTGTGGGGCCGTTCGGATGACGGCGATCGGAGGGTCCAACGAAGACGGGGATAAGGAGCAAACGGGGGACGACGGCAGTACTGACCCACGGATCTAGGGAGTTTTGCGTATGGCCAAGTCCGACAAGCCGAACATCCTCGTCATCTGGGGCGACGATATCGGTCAATCCAATCTGAGTTGCTACACGCACGGATTGATGGGCTATCACACGCCCAACATCGACCGTATCGCCAAAGAAGGCATGCTGTTCAGCGACAGTTACGGTGAGCAGTCCTGCACTGCCGGTCGCTCATCGTTCATCACCGGTCAGAGTGTGCTGCGTACCGGCCTGTCCAAGGTCGGTGTACCGGCCGCGCCGATTGGCATGAGCGAGAAGATCATCACGATCGCAGCAGCGCTGAAGAATCAGGGCTATGCCACCGGCCAGTTCGGCAAGAACCATCTGGGCGACCTGAACCATATGCTGCCGACCAATCACGGCTTCGATGAGTTCTTCGGCAACCTCTACCATCTCAACGCCGAGGAAGAGCCGGAGATGTATGACTACCCGAAGGAGAAAGACTTTCCGAACTTCCGCAAGAACTTCGGTCCGCGCGGCGTGATGCATTCATGGGCCACAGACAAGGACGACCCCACAGAAATGCCGCGCTGGGGCAAGGTTGGTAAGCAGAAGATCGAGGATACCGGCCCGCTGAACAGAAAGCGTATGGAGACCTGCGACGATGAGTTCGTCGCTGCGGCCTCGGACTTCATCAAGCGTCAGAACAAGGCAGGCAAGCCCTTCTTCGTGTGGCTCAATACCACGCACATGCATCTCTATACGCACACGAAAAAAGAAAGCCTGGGTCAGGCCGGCCGCTGGCAGTCGCCCTATCACGACACCATGATCGACCATGACAAGAACGTCGGGCAGATGCTCGACCTGCTGGATAAGATCGGCATCGCCGACGACACTTTCGTAATGTACTCGACTGATAACGGACCGCACCGAAACTCGTGGCCCGATGGTGGCATGACGCCGTTCCGCAGCGAGAAGAACACCAACTGGGAAGGCGCGTTTCGCGTTCCGCTGCTGGTGCGTTGGCCCGGCAAGATCAAGCCCGGCTCCGTCTCGAACGAGATCGTGCAGCATCACGACTGGTTCCCGACTTTCCTGGCGATGGCGGGCGAGCCCGATATCGTTGCGAAGTGCAAGAAGGGCTACCAGGCGATTGGCCGGACCTACAAGAACCACATCGACGGCTACAATCTTGTGCCCTACCTGAGCGGAAAGGAAGAGCGCAGTCCGCGCCAGTTGTTCGTCTACATCAGCGATGACGGCGACATCCTGGCGTTACGGTTTGACAACTGGAAGGTCGTGTTCATGGAGCAGCGATGCCACGGCACGCTGCAGGTCTGGGCCGAACCCTTCACGCGCCTACGAGTTCCCAAACTGTTCAACCTGCGGACCGATCCATATGAATTTGCCGATGTCACGTCGAACACCTACTACGACTGGTTCATACACCGCGCTTATCTCGTGTTTACGTCGCAGGTCGTCTTTGCCAAATGGGCAGAAACATTCAAAGACTTCCCGCCCATCCAGAAACCGAACACCTTCACCATAGATGATGCGGTCGAGAAGATGAGGGAAGTGGCCTCTGGCGGTTGAGTTTTGTCCGGGCGGCGGGCGAAAGCTGGCCGCCCAGCTCGCTTCATGGCTCTGAGAAGGAAGTTCGGCAGGACGGGACCGTGTTCGAGGAGGCGTAGCAGCGTATGGCAAAGGAGTGGCTCATCATCCTAACAGAGAACGCAGCCATCATCATCGATGCTCTGGCGCTCATCGTCATTGTCATCGGCACGATAGAGGCGGTGGTGGAAGGCTTGCGTCTGATTGTCTCCGGGTCGTCAGATCGAGAGAAGCGCGAGCTCTGGTTGCGCTACGCGCGCTGGCTGGTGGCCGGGCTCACCTTTCAGCTCGCAGCCGACATCATCGAGACGTCGATCAGCACAAGCTGGGACTCCGTTGGGAGGATCGCGGCCATCGCTGTGATCCGCACCTTTCTCAACTTCTTCCTCGAGCGCGATGTGAACGAGATGCAGGCGCGCAAACACGAGCGTGAGAAGGTGGCAGTGTAGCCGCCTCGAGCATCGTGGATTGGTCCGGGTTGTGATCCGCAGTGACGAAAGGAGGCTCGCATGACAAGCACATATGTCGATACGTCATCGGTCAGGCATACGATGTTGCATGCCCTTGCAGAGAACTGGTGGCTTTTCCTGCTGCGCGGGCTCTGCGCCATCGTTTTTGGGATGCTGGCGTTCGTATGGCCGCGCGCGACATTGCTCACCTTGGTGCTGCTCTACGGCGCATTTGCGCTCGTCGACGGCGTTGCGGCGATCCTTGCCGCGATCAAGGGTGGAGAGATGACCTCGCGCTGGTGGCTTGCCGTCCTTGGCGCGTTCAGTATTGCTGCCGGTGGTCTGACACTGTACTGGCCCGTTCTCACAGCCCTTGTCCTACTGCTATTCATTGCATTCTGGGCTATCGCAACCGGCATCGTGCAAATCATCGGCGGTATTAGACTACGCAAGGAAATCGACGGTGAGTGGCTCCTCATAGTCGGCGGCGTGCTTTCCATTCTATTCGGCTTGCTGTTGCTGACCCGGCCGGGAACGGGTGCCCTAGCGATGATCTACGCGATCGGAGCGTTTGCCATAGCGCACGGGATACTCACTGTGGCGTTCTCGCTCCGGCTACGCCGGCATGCGCATGGCACGAGCTGATCATGCGGCTGCTCTGAGCGTCGAGAGCATGAGAGAGGCGCGCGCGTCACCGCCCAATCGCCCGTGATGGCGTTCATCGATACTTCGGACACACTGTTCGCCGCGGAGATTCCACAGATCTATGCGCGCTACATACAAGCAGGCCAGCCTGCCGAGATTACGTTCAAGATCTTTCCTGGCAAGGTCTACAGCGGCCGTGTGAAAACCGTTCTGCAGGCGATCTCGACGGGACAGGCGCCCACGACGGGACTTGCGGCGGCGCCAGGGGACGTGGTGGCGGCACCTTTTGTCGTGCGCCTGCGACTAGATGACAAGGGTATTGGCCCAAATCTGCCGGCCGGCAGCACGGCGCTCGTGGCCATCTTCACGGACCGTGTCAAGGCAAGCCACGTCATCCGCAAGGTCGTGCTGAGGCAGACCGCCATCCTGAACTACGTCAATCCGTTCTAGCGAGATGAAGGGTCTCCGGCACGAGGCTCATCTCGACCACGAGCGTCGCGGTCGTCAGCAAAAGCAAGCACTCCACCTCGGGTTTACCCTACGGGACTTTAGTTGGTTTCCCGCAGGTGTCCCGATACTAATTTCCAGCATAATCCGTGGGCGGCGAAAAATAGGGGCGAGGATCGACATGGAGCCGTCGATTGCACAATTTCACGACTACTTTGCCCATGCGCGTGACCCATCGCGGAGCCGCATGCTTTTCCGCCTGATCCTGGAGGCCTGCCCTGACATCATTTATCTCTATGATCGCACGCTCAAACGATATCTGTTCGTCAGCAGTCGAAGCCGCGACATTCTCGGGTATGCGCCCGAGGATATCCAGCGGCTGAAGGCTCAAGACATCAAGCGGATGATCCATCCAGATGATCTGGACCAGGCCACGGCACATCATGCGAAGCAGGAGTGGCTGACTGACAGTGAAGTCTCGACGATTACGTATCGCGTGCGCACCGCCCTGGGCGACTATCGACTATTGCGCTGCCGGCACAAGGCTTTCTCGCGTTCTCCGGATGGAGCCGTCAAATGCATTCTCGGTGTTGCCACGGACATTACTGGCGAAGCCAAAAGGCAGAACGAAATCGACGCATTGCGCAGCCGAATTCTTGCCATTCGTGACGAGGAACGTCAAAAAATTGCTCTGCGCATGCACGACACGGCCATGCAGCACTTGGTCGGAGCAGCGCTGGTCCTCAAGGGCGTTGAGCTTGGCGCTGCGAACGCCGACAGCCTGAGCCGGTCGATCAGGGAGGCGCAGTCGTCGCTGTCCTTGGCGCTGCGAGAAATGCTGGAGTCTGTCGCAAGCGTATGAAAGTCAAAGCTTGCCCTTTGAGATGCGCGCGTTTGCGGAACGGGTGTGTGGCATTGCGCTGGCGCGAGTGGCGGGCCCTGCAAGCCGGATCAGGGCGAAGATTGTGGTGCGCTGCCATGGCGCGCTGATCAGAAGCGTGTCGTGACCCTGAAGATGGATGTGCTGCCCTCAAAACGACGCTCAGCAGCTTAATGCCGCGTGTTGATGACCCACGGCGTTGTTCCAACCAGGGTCGTATAGCTGAAGCCCAGGCCGACGGCGTCCACGCTGCCTTTGAACGACCCGAGAGTGGCTCCCGATCCGGAGTCACCGGTGAGCTGGCGGTAATTGTTGCCGACAACGCCAAGCACCAGCCCAGGTGAGACCTCGGTTCCCTGGGGTTTGCGTGGATGCGAACGCAGTCGAACTGGAGACAAAGCCTATGCTGATCCGCCAAAATGGCGAAGCATTCAACGGGCAGGATGCCGATACCACGAGGTAATCGCTACTGCGTTGTTCTACCTCAATGTTTGATGAATGAACGCAACGGGGCTAAATTTTCTCGTGGACTGTAGGTATCCTCATGAGCAAGCCGGACGATAGGCTCCTTACCCTCCTTCGCAGTTGTGCCTTGTTCGCCAACCTATCCGACAAGGCGCTGGCGCCACTCCTGGGGCGTGCTGCAGTCCGCAAATTTGCAAAAGGTGTCGTGATCTACCGACGCGGGGAACCGGGCAGTAGCCTCATGATCATAGCCTCGGGGCGCATCAAGATTGCGAACGTGAGCCCGGAAGGCAAAGAGGTGGTGCTCAACTTCCTGCGAGCCGGCGATGTCAGCGGGGAGATCGCCGTGCTTGATGAGGGGGAGCGGACGGCGGACGCCGTCGCGCTGGAGCCCACGGAGGCTCTCGTCATATCTTCCCGTGATCTCCTTCCCGTATTGACGGCAAATCCCGAAGCTCTTCTGTCCATCACGAGATTGCTCTGCGAGAAGCTGCGCGCGGCATCGGCAATCGTCGAGGATAACACGCTCGAGATGCGCTCCCGGGCTGCCAAGGGACTACTGAGATTGGCGCAGCGGCACGGCAAAGTGGGTAACGACGGAATTCTGGTGGACCTCGTGCTTTCACAGCAGGATCTTGGAAATTACCTCGGAATCTCGCGAGAAAATGTCAGCCGCCAGTTGCGCCAGCTCCGATTTGCAAACGTCATTCGGGTAGATGAGGGACACATCATCATTACCGACAAGATTGGGCTTGGCGAAATCGCGGAAGATGTTGCGAACTAGGACGGCCGCTAGAGCGGGTTCGCCTCAGATGGGAGCGCTATCGCTTCCATCTGAGACGATCATAGTCTAGGAGAGCCGCCTCCTCGTTCCGTGCGTGATGCCAAGGTGATTTGTGAACGGCATGCGCAGGACCTGCGAATGTCTGGGTTCGATAAAGCGCCACGGCATGGATTGCGGAACACTGGCTGTCATGCGAACCGTGTCGAATGCGCCGGCGCAATTCCCGACATTGTCCGATTCGTGTTGGTTCATCGCGGTGTCCGGCGGCAGGTAGGTGCCACTCTTGATCTCAGCGACGAGCCGTTGCGTCGCAATGGATGGCTCCATGTCATAGTCGCTGTCGAGAAGATGCCAGAGTCGGTTATAGATGCCGAGCGCGCCCGCCACATCTCCCGCATCGACGCTCATGCGCATCAATTCTCTGCATGCCGTCTCATGAGTTGGATCTATTTGAATGAGCGCTAGGGCAAGGCGTCTCATGCCTTGTTTCGGGTGCGAGGCATGGGCGAGCTGCTCCTCGAGATGCCGGATCAGCTGCTGCCGGACGCTCTCCCGCTGGATCTGTAGCCATCCATCGAACGACGGATCGACGTTCTCGTATCCGACGAGGAGCGTGTCCGTGATGAGCGCCTCGGTCAGTAGGCAGTCCAGTGGATTGCCGTTCACTACACTTTCCAATGCGTTGCCAACATCAGTGCTGATCACGAACGGATCGAGGCTCACCTCGAACCTATTGGACGAAGGGCCGGCGTGCTGGAAGACGTCCCGCAGGCTATGTAGGAGCTGACGTAGTGACGCGCGGGCCTTTGCGCTCTCGGTTTCACTCCAAAACATTCCAATCAGATGCTCGCGGGTGGCCCGCCTTCCTGGCAGGAGTGCAAGGTAGGCGATGAGCGCCTTCGCCTTGCGGCTCGGAAAGTCGATGCGGACGTCGCCGCGATGGAGCGCAAACCCGCCGAACAGCGAGACACGCAAGCCCTGCTGCATGCCCGCCTCTTTCTGGCGGTCGTTTCGGATCGCGATTGCAGAATTTCGTTGAGGCGCAATCACTTGTGCTGGCGGGTTGGTCGGCCAGCGTTTCATTGTGCTGGTGCTCATGCAGATCCCTCCAATGCAAGCCGGAACTGCCCCTGGTTCTAGGGCGGGTATCGGATGCTGGATGTGCTGCAGATCACACACCTGCTTTTTCGGCTCTGTCGCCGACTGTATGAAGAGCGATTTTCCCTTCAGGCGTCCCTCGACAGCTTGGCTCTAAGCCTATTGGAGCAACCGTTGTTAGGAGCGCGTGAGTTGATCAGCAAGGAGCCGTGAGTATGCGCGCGGAGCCGACTGGAGCCGTCGCGCCGCGGATCTAAAGCGCGATCGTCTCACATGGAAGCACTGCCGCTTCCATGTGGGGCGTAAATCGCACTCTGAACTCTAAGTGTAGAGCAGGATTCACGTTTCAGATGGATCGCGCATGCGGTTCCATCTGAAACGATCCTGGTCTAAGCGTGGCTTGGAAAGTTCATGTCGTTGGACGCTGCATCCGCTACTGCATCGGCACCTTGAGCCCGAGCGGCTGCCAGCGCCTTCTCTAGAAACATGCGACGCTCTGCTGCGTGAGCAGGGGCTGTACTGAGGCGAGCCCTCCTCAGGAGCAGCTCGGGCAAGAAAACTGCGGCACCCAATGCCTCAGCAACCTCGGTTGCTTCGGCTATGGCGGACTGCGCAGCATCAGTGCGGCCGAGTGCCAGTTCACCATCCGCGAGAAGTGAAATAATGAATGGGCGAAGCAGTTCGCCCTGCGTTTCGCGGTAAATCGCGAGGCCGTTGCGGATGGTTTCTAGTCCAGTCGCCAAGTCGGCCCGTCGCATAACTTGATCGTAGCCCACCGCTACGTTGCCCATTGCGACCCAGTACACAAAGCCCTTCTCCCTGGCGATGGTCAAGGCGCGTGTCGCAAGCCGCAGAGCTTCATCCAGATGTCCCGCTTGCTGCAGTATCAGGGACGCGAATACGAGGCCATAGCAGGCACTGACGGGATGGGGCGAGGCCTGCGCCGCTTGAGCCGCAGCCTCAGCCCTCTGGATCGCCACGGCAACCCCATGCCGGTATGGGGCAAGCCAGCACAGATTTGCCAGAGCCAGAACTCGCGGATCGTGGCCCGCTATGGCGATATGCTCCTCTTGTCGCCTCGGATCGAACGTACTCAACGCGGCCGTAAGGTCTGTTTCGGCGTCCGTCAGAAGCCCCATGCAGCCCCAATTCCAACCGCGTCTGCGCCAGGCATCGACGAGCATGCACACTTCGCCCGTGCGCTCGGCAACCGTCACCAACCTATTACAAATCACCTCGGCTCGAGAAAGCGGGCCACGCACCTGATAGAATGATGCGAGACCCCGCAACGCAGGCAGTGTCTGTATTTCGTCGCGCGTACGCTCGACGGCCGTGAGCGCGCTCTCAAAAGCTTCCTGGACGAACTCGCTCGCATAGCCACGCCGGGCAATCAGCACGTTGCCCAACAGCACCCGCATATCGAGCTCGACCTCGGCGATGTCCGAGGATGACAACTCGGCCAACGCGGCCAGAGCGCGCCTCACGTGTCCCTCTGCTTCCTCTAAAGCCGCAGCCGACAGGGAGGATCGGGCTGCGCGACCGAAAAGGGGTGCCGAGGCCAGGAAGTTCGCGGCCGAATAATAGTGCTCCGCGATGATCTCCGGCCTTTGTGCGAGCAGAGGTGGGCGCAACCTCATGAGCACGTCGGCGCTTCGCTCGTGCAGGGTTCGCCGGTCGGCGATCATGGTCGATTCGGCGGCAGCCTGTTGCAGGAGGGCATGACGGAATGCATAGGTCGGGGCTGCCGTCGGCTGGGGCGCAGTACGTATCAGGACCTCGGCCTCGACGAGGCGGGCAAGCCACGTTTCGATAACCTCTTCGGGCAGATCGGTGAGAGCTGCAAGGAGATCGAGCTCCAAGAGAGGCGAAAGAATCGCAGCGCATTGCGCCAGTCGCTTGGCGTCACCGAGCGCGTCGAGGCGGGCCGTGAAGAGCTGTTGCAGCGTGCGCGGCAGCGCGGCGGCACCTGCCGCCAATGTAAATTCCTCCAAGAAGAGTGGGACGCCATCGGACCGCGCAAGTATGATTTCCCGCGTCGCCGCATTTTCATCACGCGCAAGCGCCATCAGCAGCCGCTCGGCGTCAGGGCGCTCCAGTGACGAAAGCGTCAAGCGCAAGGTTGTCGGGCGGTCCGGCCATTGCAGTATGAAATCCGTCCTGTATGTCGCGAGCAGATCGCCCGTCGGTTGGGCAGCAACGCTACGACGCCTTGCAGCAGCTCGAGCAAGGATGGGTCAGACCAGTGCAGGTCCTCTGCCAGTATCAGCAGTGGTTTGTCACTCACACTGTCGATGAGCCAGCGTTGCAAGGCTTCTCTGCATCAACAGTCGTCGTCGGACAGCCGGCTCTGAGATTCTCTAGCTGAGCAACACCAAAACCAAGGGCTTCGGATAGGATCAATTTAGCTGCTTGTCACCGGGCCCTGGGCGATCCGACTATGTCTCGAGCAGATTTGCTCGGTCGATGCCCCCGTTGCTTCATGAATGGCCGCGACTGCCTCTCGGAGCTCCTCGATGACGAGAGGAGTGCTGCTGGCGGACGGCTTGCACGTCAGCAGGATGAGGGTGTGCGGCGTCTTGCTGATATGATCCAACAGTTCCTGCGCCAATTGGGATTTGCCGATGCCAGCTTCTCCCAGAAGCAGAACCGTCGCCCCTTGCCCGCCAGCGTTTGCGACCAGCGCTCGCGAAGCTGCACGAGCTCCGTCTGCCGTCCGCAGAGCGGTGTGCGGCGCTTGGTCAGCATCAGGCGATCTGTCCGCCGCGTCTCTCGCTGCTGACGAGAAAGGCCCGGGCCGCAACATTGGGGAAGAAGGGGTACTGCGTCGGCAGTCCCAGACGAAGTCTTCAGCCACCAGCTCGTGCGTTCCCTCGCCAATTACCACTGTATTGGGAGAGGCCAGCGATTGCAGTCTCGCCGCCATGTGCGGCGCCGTACCAACCAATGCGTCCAGCTCCATGGCATTGTCGGGGCCAAGGCGTCGGCCAGCACCACGCCGGTGTCGATGCCTATCCGGACAGCCAGCTCCTGTCCGCCAGGAAGGGACGTGGTATCGGCCAGAGCGCGTATCTCTTTTGCGATGGCGAGACCACACGATACGGCGGCTTGAGCGTCGCGGCCGATGGCGCGGGGATAGCCAAAGCACGCCAGCACGCCATCGCCTACGTAGCGCGAAACATAGCCGCCTCTCTGGGCGACGGCTGCCGCACAACGTTCGCGATATGCAACCAACAACGTGGCAAATTCTTCAGGATCCAGCCGGGATGCAAGTTTGCTCGATCCGACGAGATCACAGAACATGACTGTCATGAGATTGCGTTCGGTAGCGCTGTCGGCGCTGGTGTTCGGTAGTGGTGGCCCTGCGAGCGCCGAGCCGCAGCTCGTACAGAAACGCTGCCGGCAACAATCCGGGCCGAGCAGGTCGGGCAGACGGGTGGCAGGGCGGAACCGCAGTTGCGGAGAAACGCGCCGTGGCATCCGCGTCAGCGCTGCAGTTGGGGCAGGTGCGCGCACTTTGGGGCCAGCACCTGATCGTGAGTTGGAGGGTGGAAGCGCCATCGCGGCAACACCAGCATTGCCCCAAAGATTACATTTGGGGTCACCGAATGTTGCAACCTCCGATGCCGACACTGCTATGCCGACTGTGCGGCTGCTCCCAAGGCCGGCGAGCTCGGAGTAGACGATTGGTTGCGGATCGCCGACGAAGTCATTCAGGACGGTGTGATCCAGTTCTTATCGAGGGTGGTGAGCCTCTGGCCAAGCCGGGCTTCCTCCGGCTGTTGAGCCGTTGCGCGCATGATGCGATGACGCTGCTGCGCACGAACGGTACGCTGATAGACCAGTCCATGGCGGCGGCCTTGAAGGCGGAAGGCGTCGGGCGGGTTCTGGTCGATATGATGGGCGCCGACGCGGAGTTACACGAGTGGTTTACGAGAGCGCCGGGCAGTTTCGCGGCAACCTGTGACGGCATTCGCCATAGCGTTGCCGCCGGCGTGCCGACTGACGTCCTGGTCATTCTCACGCGCCAGACTGCGCCTCAGCTGAATGCTCTGCTGAACCTTGCCGCCGATCTCGGTGCGCAGCGGGTTGGCGTGCTTCGCCTCTATCCGCTGGGACGCGCGAAACAGATATGGAGCGACATCGCGCTTTCTCTGCCTGAGCAGACAGCGGCAATCAGGGCCCTGGTGCCTCCAGATGGTCTCAGCGTGATGCAGTCCTGGCATCCCAACAACAAGAACTGCTGCTGGCAGGCAGCAGCCATCAATGCCTTTGGACATGCTATCGGCTGCATGTACCTGCGCGAGTACGTGGATTTCGGCCAAGTTGGTAAAATCCGACATTCGGACATCTGGCACTACAACCCGCTCTATCGCCATTTGCGCTCGGGCAGCGTTGAGAAGGGCTGCGCCGAATGCTCGGCGAGCCAGGGTACTGCGGGCGGTTGCCGCTCTACTGCATATGCCTACCACGGGCGCTGGACCGCGCCCGATCCATTCGACGAGGCTCTGAACGACGGAGTCGATGTGCGTGTCCTGCCAGATCGAGCGGTTTGTGCTTGAGAGCGGTGTCCGGTTGCGGCCGGTGCCGGAGATGGGTGTATGCCTCGCATACACGCGTGCGCGGCCGGCGCTTCATAGTCTGAACACGGCGAGTTGGCTGATCGTTAGCCTGTGCGACGGGCGTCCGTTTGCGGATTTGGCGAAGAGTTTTCACATGGCGCGTGGCCAGGACGCAGTAAACTCGGACGCAGTGTTGCGACAAGGTCTTAAGCAGTTGCTGGATCTCGGCGTACTCCGCCGCGAATTTGTGAATGCGACGTTGCGATAGGTTACTTCACCGGAGGGAATGAGACATGTCCGATCAAAAAATCGTGCTACCGCCCGCCTCGCTTCTGGACCCGTCGACGACGCCCGAGGTACGCACGCTTCTGGCGGAGGTGCGCAGTGACGCATCCTTGCCATTCGATCCGGCTGCAGCCCCCAACTATCTGTCCCTGAACAACGTGGCCTTCGGGGCTCTCATCGTGTGGCGTGTCGACGTCTCTTGGTTACAAGCCCAGGCGATTCAGATATGGCTCAATGCGACCCCCACGGGCTGCCCCCGTTTATCCCTCCCAGTCCTAATACCCGAGACTGAGCACTGAAGGATTTCTTCGAGAACCTGCAGGTCGGCGATATTATCCGATCGAGTACGTGGGCACTTACCTGCTGACTGGAGAGTTCGCACGTGTCCTATACGCTTGTCCTCGGCATGCGAAGCCCAGTCAAGCGCGAAGCCTATCAGGCCGCCTTCACGCAGGCTTTGAACGTGATCCAGGGTAGTTTCCCACCGTGGTTTGCGGAGCTGATGCAATTTGTGAAAATGATGCTCGGGCAGCCGTCCAGCCGGGAGGAGTTCGTGTCGCTTGCCGTCAACGTCGGCGACCTTACGCTCAACGATTTTGCCGGAAATCCGGTGTATCCACTCATCAAGCGTCTGATAACCTGAACACACGGAGGCGCCTTTGGTACACCGGCCGCCCCCACCACCCGCAACCGGCCGCAAGCCTCAGGTGGGTCGAGCGGTGGTGGCCGGCGGTTCGCGCGGGTCGGTGCTCGGCCAGAATCTCTCGTACCTCCTGCATTTGGCCGAGACCAACGTCTCTTTGCGCGACCTTGCCGCTCAGGAGCTGGAATTGCGCCTCAAGCACGGTGGCGGAGGCGGCGCCGGCGCGTTCACCGCTCCTCTGCATTTTGACTTGGCCAGGGATCTCTTACGGCTCGATGCGGAGGCAATCGCGCGCCTCACTTCGAATGGTACTCCCACTTTTCGATCATCCGATGTGGCTGTCTCAATCATCCTCGAATTTCTCGGCTCGCGAGATGATCTACCAGCCTTGGGTGTCGTTCCAGCCGGCCAAGCGGGTGACCTTTTCGTCGGTTGGGTAAATCTGGACAGGGTGCGCGAATTAACCGGGCATGCGGCGGTGGTGCATGTCGAGACTATGAGCGCTTGGGTAGTGCACGTCGAGGCCATGAGCTCTCCACCGTCGGCAGGTGATGCGGGCCAAGGCGAACAAGTCGCGGCAGAGCCACAAGGAGCCCAACGTCGTCTGACGGGGCGTGGCGTATGCCTCGCAGTTATCGAGGCAACTTGGACGGTACGCGCGGTGTCGCGCCAGAGGCGGACCTGGCACTGATTGCGATCGGCGGGCACAATGAGCAACGTTTTGCAGACAGCATAGAGGTTTGTGTCGCCTTCCAGACTGCGTTCGAGGATGTGGCCAGCCCGTGCGTCGCTCTGATGGCCAACAGCGACAACCTCGGCCCGCACGACGGAAGTCTGCATGGCGAGCGCTTCCTTGATGAGCTGCTACTCCTGCCAGGGCGCGCTGCGGTCGTGACAGCAGGCAATCTCAATCATTTGGAGAACTCAGCCAAAATCTGGCACGCGGCTGCCCAGCTCGGGCCAGGAGGCGATCCCCCTTTGCCGCTCATTTTGACATATGGCAACGGCGCCTTTTTTCCCGACAGCGCTGAGGTGTGGTTCCGGCCACTGGCCCATGAGGAGGCATCGTGCACAATCTCAATGCGGGCACAGGGCTCCGTGACCAGTGACCCCATCACAGGCACATGGGTGATCGACAAAATCGATTTGCTGGTAGCTCTGCTCACGGAGCAGAGCTCGGAGAATGGCACGAAAGTAGACGCGCAACTTCGCTACGATGAGGGTGCGGAGAGTAATTGTCTGAACTCTTCTTCCGACCCGCCGCGTCCAAGGAGATTATCCCGTCGACCTGGGAGATCAAGGTCAACGCCGAGGGGCCAGTACACGCCTGGCTCGACCGCAACAACCCGAGCTTTACTGATACACCTATTGCCCGATGGGAAGGTCCAACGGCGCGTGCAGGCGCGGGGCATACGACGTTGGGCGCTCCGGCAGGTGCGACCCGGCCGTTAGCTGTTGGTTCGGTTGCGGACGATGTAGGCTTGCCATCGAATTTCAGCGGGCGCGGACCGCTACGCAATCCCGGGAAGTTCGCTCGCAAACCGGACCTCGTCTCCAAGGGTGAGATGATCCGGGGGCCTCAAGGAGAGCCCGGAAAGCGCTTTGGCCGTGAGCGGTCGGGTCAGTACATGGTATTCAAGGAAGGCACGAGCTACGCCGCTCCGCAGGTGGCGGGTGCCTGCGCACTCTTGTTCGAGCGCTACGGCAAGGCGGCCACATGGGCGGATATCCGGCACGCCATTCTTCAAGCCACGGTGCGCAAGCCCTCCATGCCGAGGCTGGGTGAGGGGGAGACGTGGGACAATGCATGTGGCTACGGTCTGCTCGACCTCGACAGGTTGCTGGCGCCGCCCGCGCCGGCTGGGGCGGATCTGTGGATGTCCAAATCAGTCGAGGACACGGGCGCTGAACCGTATGTGGCCGAAACATTCTGGAACAGCCCGTCAATACAGTTGGAGGACGCTGCCGGGCAGGTCTTGGATGCCGAGCTCGTTGCCACTGGGAGGGCTACGCCCAGCCGCGTGCGCGTGCGGGTGAGAAACCGCGGACGTGGCCCGGCGAGCGCGGCGTCAGTCCGCGTCTGGTGGGCGCCTGCGGGCGCCGCGCATCCGCTACCGCATCATACCAATGGTGGGGGAGCGTGGGAGCGGTCCGGCTTCAGCGTCGGCGGACAAGCCAGCAACTCGCTCCTCCTGCAGTCGATCCCGCCAGGCGGGACGGGTGAGGCGGTGTTCGATTGGACGCCGCCCCAGGGGCCAGAGGGGCGCAGCCTCGGCCATGTTCTGCTCGCCGCTGTCGATGCCGTAGAGGACCAGTACGAACACATCTATACGGTGTGCGAGCAGAACAACGCCGCGCTCTTGAGCGTTGCAGCCGTGACGGACGAGGGTGCGGCTGACGTCACCATCCTGGGGTCAGAGGATACGGATGGCCTCATTCTGTGGCGCGATGGTCCGAACGGGCGTTTTCGGGTGGAGGGGTTGCCAGTGACGGCTCTGCCCTGGCGCGACGCGAACCTGTTCAACGAAGCGAAACGCAGCGATCGGCCGCTGTACGGTGCTGCTGATGAAGAAGGTGACGTTGCCATTGCTCACTCCGCCGTGCTCGGCGGACCGCGGATCATCAGCGTGGTCACTGATATAACCGGCGCGGACAATCTGGACCTGGACAACGGGCGGGTGACGATCGATGCCGCTGGTCGAACTCGTGATCCCACGCCTGCGCATACGGCTGGGCCATCGTCTCGTGGTCCGGCTTCGGCTTCAGCCGGGCAGTGGAGCCCTGCACGTGCTGCACTTGAGCGGCGGTCGCCGCGTTGGGGGTTGCACAGTACATGCCCCGTCTTAGTGCAGGGTAACGCTCCACTTGAAGCGCCGAGCCGTTCTGCTAGCCAGGCCCTGGCAAAATGAGTGGGGCTATCGCGCGCATGAACCTCGGTGAAGAAGACGCAAGCCTTGCAGGTAGTGCTTTCTAACGTCTGCGTCCGTAATGCCGGTATACAGGCGGACCAGCTCTGCCAGCTCCTCGCCGCTTACCGGAGTTTCGGTCCCCAGTGTGTGTGCAGGTGGGACGTTAGGTACTACCCCTGCATCGTCTTCCAGTCTCGAGAAGAACCAGTGCACCGGCACGGCAAGGACTGATGCCAACTTGTAAAGCCGTGCCGCGCTGACACGGTTCTGGGCGTTCTCGTATTTCAGCAATTGCTGGTGGGCGACCCCAATTTTTTCAGCGACCTCCTCCGAGCTGAGATCCAGCATCGTGCGCCGAAAGCGGATCCGCCTGCCGACAATCGTGTCGATTTCCGTTATCTGCCGCGCCGGAGTCTTGGACGGTTCTCGCAATGGAATGTTGTGTCTCGCGCCAGCCTTGATGCTACCTAAGGTTTCTGAGCGCTTGGATGTCTTTCCCATGTGCATTTGATATCCCACCCGGGAGGCACATGCAATTCTTCCAACCAAAGGTTCTTACAATTTGACACAAGTTGTGGGCCGAGATTGGGGGCGGTTTTAACTGCAGGTGGTGCACGTTGCGGGCCCAAGGGTCCTCAATCGGCCGCCAAATGCACCAGGAAGCTCCGTCGAAGGCCACCGCGGCTGGCGCTAGCCGAGCGCGAGTTGGCAATTTCCTACGGACTCTGAGAATCGATCATGGCCCCATCGAGTTGCTCGGCAAGTTTTTCTTGAAGGCCGAGATGTCGGCGCGGGCTCGAGGCTTGGAGCTGTACTTCGGATCGTTTGATGATCTGGCTGCTGTCAATACCGAGAATCGGAAGCAATGGGCACCGTTGCTGCCTATGTTCCGAGTGGGCGCAGACGGCCTCGGCGAGGAAACGGCGTTCTGCATTCTGGGCCGCAACTCGGCTGGCGACGTCGTGGCCACCCAAGCCGCACGCTTGTTCGATATCTCCAACTCAAATCTCCTGCGCGAGGCCGAGAGCCTGCGGCTGTTTTATGGTTCGGGGCCGCGTCCGCCTGATGCCGCTTGCAGCATTCGTGCTCCGATCGCCAGAGAGATTACCGGGTACGTGGCGTATTCCGGGAGCGGTTGGTACAGACGGGACTATCGCGGCATCCAGCTGTCAGCGATATTGCCGCGAATTTCGCGCGCTTACGCGCTTGCGCGCTGGAACACTGAAACCACGGTTTCGTTCATCAATGTCGGATTGGTGCAAAAGGGTATTGCCGCGCGCTACGGTTACACAAAACTAGAAGGCGAGGTCCGCTTGCAGAACATTTTCGCTCCAGATTTTTCGGGCGTTGTGGCCTGGATGCCACGAAGCGAACTGATCATTGACCTCGAGCGCTTCCTAACTTCCTTCGACCCGCAAATCGATAGCATCGCTGATGGACGAAGCGGTGACGAGCAAGCGCTCGCCGCCGGGTCTGGAGAACGGTAAAATCAGCCTGCGATAGCGCACTCTATGCGCTCCTTGTCGTGGGCGATCGATAATTGCGTCAACATCTCCGTACCAGGGCACCGAGCTGAAGTGTACGTCTCGATGGGCTTCAGCAACCCACTGCCCATATTGGACGTCCGGAACGTCTTCGAGTTGTGTGCCGACTGCACATCGCAAATAGCGCTCATCGTAACTCTTGTAGCCGGATCCAACCTTGCGGATGATCAGTTCTCCCCCGTCCGAGGAGGGTGCGGTTATGGTGTAACGGCCGCGAAACAGCTGATCGAAGCGATCGGCCGCTGCGTCGAGGTCGGTGATTTCCCTGCAGATGGACCAGTTTCCGTGGACGATGTGCAAAGGCGTACCCGATCTCAAGTCGGAAGGCGGTAGCGCACGACTTAGCAAACGCTGCCGGGCGGCTGGGCGAGACCGATCGCAAAGTTGTCCAAGACGACGCCTGAGATTGGCTGATCCAGGGATGATCTCATCGGACCAGCTCTTATCCAACCAAGATATCGCCGCGCAGGGGAACTGACCGTCAGAGATCCAATAGAACAACGCAATCAAAGCGCTGGGTTCGACAATCGCCGGCCTCAATCTGATGCGCGGCATTGGACCGTTGGATTGAACTGCAATGTAGCCGAGATTGCGCACCGCATAATCACAAAGCTCGGTGCGTGGAAGATCCGTGCCGAGCCTGTGCTCGAGGCGAGCGTCGGCAGCGTCCCAAAACGCGCCATCGGCGTCAATAATCCCCCACATGTCGCGCATCTTGATGTCACAGTAAGCCCGAGCCAACGTACCCCTGGCTCGCTGCAACTTCAAGTCAAGAAGCGGGTTCTAGTCGGTCGGGTCTGCTGGTCCACGACCATGCAATTATTATCATTCCAACGATCTGCAGCAGCGCTAGCCCGATGAACGGAACAACGTAGCCGTGGGTGGCCTCGAATGCCAGAGCGACGCAAAAGGGGGCGGCTGAGAGAGCCAGTTGGTTGGAAGACGACACCGACGCGACCACCTTGCCGCTTTCGCCCGGCATAAATTCCGTCCGGGCGATTATCGGCAAAAGCAAAATGCTATTGCCAATAGTCAAGCCATAAGCGGCGCAAGCAAGCAGCAAGATGGCGTGTGATCGGCTCGTGCCCATTGCGACAATGGCTGAGGCTTGGATCAGGAAGGTAAAGGCGGCCGCCAGTCTGCAATCAAGTCGGCAGAGGGCCCATGCTGTAAGCCAACGTCCGGTCATTCCGCAAGCCAAGACGAGACTCATGAGATAGGCGGCTTCCTGTGGATCGAATACTTGTGCCATCCGCATCAGTAGGTGCGATGCGGCTCCGATCTGGCCAAACACGAAGAGCGAGAATGCCAGACCCAGTCGGCGATATCTGGAATTGGAGATCAATGTTGCGTACCCAGTGGGCGCTACATTCGGTGACAATGCAACTTTGCCGCACAGCGGTGCAAGAAGTGGAAGGGCTAGTGCCAATGTCGACAACGCAAGAGCGATAGCGGCCCAGCCAAGGCCCCAAGCTTCGATCAGGAACATGAAAGCCGGTGTGAAAATCAATCCCCCGACAGTGGCGCCATTCAACGCGGTTGCAAGTGCCCACGGCTGGGCTCTCTCGCCGACAAAGGCCGCTATAGAGGCGCTTCCAGTGAGGGCCCAGCCCAACCCGGTGATGACCGCGGCCGCACATGCCTGAAGGGGTATCTCTGAATTCGCCCAAGCGACGATGCCAAGGCACGACGCAACAAGGCCGCAGCACAAGGTTTCGGCGAACCCTAGCCGGCGGTGCACCCTGTCCAGGCCCCAAAGTATGATCGCGCTCGCAAGAAAATGCGCGGTGACCGGCGCGGACGCTTGCGCAGCCGACCACCCCACGGTTCGCTGCAGATGGAAGGCGAGGACGAACGGCGCATAAAAATTGATGCTCCACGACAACATGGCGGTCACAAAGCCTGCGGCCGTGATGCGGCTTGAATTGGGTAATCCCGGGTCAGACACCGCTGTGTCCCGTGCGCTCATGCATCAAACCTTAAGGTTGGAAACCTGCAATCTGAAAGAGGCAAATAACAACGGCCTGAACGTCTTTTGACTAGTCTAGCGATCAGCCAACACCGCAGATGGCAGGCGCAGCTGAAACGATGAACGGCTGATAATCTAGTGCGATTCTGCAAGAACAGTCTCTTTATAGGGGGATTGGGAGGTCAGCAGATGCATTTTTTTGCTGCTTGCGAGGAAATGCTTTTTTTCCAACTTCTGATAGGAAAATATGTAGTCAGTGCGAGCGTAACCGTCTAGGCTGTGCGCCGCGCAGGACCCAGCAACCCCGCACGTATGGGTCCAGGGACTTGCACCCCCGCACGCGAGTCCCGGTGGGGTGCTCTAAATCGCATTTGGAGCACCCTGCCTGCCGACCTTCGCGAGGGGCGGCAGGCGTATGCGCTGGCTGTCTGAGGTTTCTAGTTTCCTGAATGGGTGGAATGGGAGGCAAGTTTGGGAATTCGTATAAGCCGTCGTCGGGAGACCTTGTGCAAGGCCGCGAATTTACCTGCCGTTCGCGTGCATCGTGTGATTGGCCGGACTGTTGCCGGTTTGGCATAGGCGCATCGGGGCTCCAGCAATGTCGCTCGAATTGCGCAATCTTTCGGTCGTCGATTTGCTGCATCGCGCCAGTCAATCGGCCGATGTTACCTTTGCACGGCACGCGGGCGAACGCGGTCTCAATGCGCGCCAGTATGCGGTCCTACAAGTCGTATCCAAGAAGGAAGGCCTCAGCCAAAAAGCCATTGTCGAGGCAACCGGCATTGACCGTTCGACATTGGCAGCCATGGTGCAAATCTTGGTTCGACGCGGGCTCTTGCAGCGCCGTCGAACGAGACACGATGCCCGAACGTATGCCGTACGATTGACGCCTGCGGGAAAGGAGGCGCTAGCGAAAGTTGGACCCGGCGCGCAAAGCGCAGACGCGCAACTTCTCGGTGCAATCCAGGGTATCCGCCGAACGCAGCTGCGTTCGGCCTTGGTCGATTTGATTGAAGCGACAAATCGGCGAGCCTAGCTATGAGCGCAGTGTGATGGGTATCACACGGCATCTCGCCAAGGAGTATGCGAGCCGCGGTATTGTCGTGAATACCGTGGCCCCGGTCCTCTGGGCGGCGACCGGGTCGTAGATCAGCTTCGAGATCCCAAGGACCGTCAGATATTGACATCGTCGATCCCGGTTGGGCGGTTCGGACGTGAAAGCGAAATTTGCGATGTCGTGATGTTTTTGGCCATGCAAGCGCCAACGTACATGACTGGTGCGATCCTCGATGTGAACGGCGGACTTGTTCTGGCAGCCTAAGTAGGGATGGAAATGAGGCCCTCACTCATCCAAAGTTGCCTTATCTAGCCGACTGGTGTGATGCTAGTCCCGTGGTTGGGCACACCGAATATCTTGAGCTACTCAAAGCTCGGGATGGTCTGCGGACGGGGCACATCGATGAAGAAACCCGTGGTCGGCGTTATTGGCAATGCCCATCGCGTCGAAAATCGATTCGCGGCGCAAATCGTGGGGGAAAAGAATCTACGTGCAGTGGCCGAGGTGGCAGGCGCGCTGCCGCTGATGTTTGCGGGCTCTCCGGAGATTACTGACGTCGGTGCACTATTGGATGTAGTTGACGGCGTGTTGCTGACAGGTGCTCGTGCCAATGTGCATCCGGCCCGCTTCCGCGTCGAACCGCACGTCGCGCATGAACCTTACGACGAAGGTCGCGACGACCTGGCGCTGACGCTGGTTGAGGCCTGCGTTGCCCGAGGCATCCCAATACTTGGCATTTGCCGCGGCTTTCAGGAAATGAACGTGGCGTTCGGGGGATCATTGCATCCAGAAATCCGCGAATTGTCCGGCCGCATGAACCATCGCATGCCACGATTGGAGAATGGAGAAATCCATCCAGACCCTGCCGTCGTCTTCGCCGAACGCCACGATGTTCGGCTCGTTTCGGGCGGCACGTTCGCACGCATTCTCGGAAAAGAGATTATTCGCGTGAACTCCCTGCATGGTCAGGGGATTCTGGAGCCCGGCGACAGGGTTGTCGTCGAAGGTGTGGCAGAAGATGGAACGATCGAAGCTATCCGAATTGCGGATGCGCCCGGCTTCGCGCTGGGCGTTCAATGGCACGCGGAATACGATCCGCAAAGCAACGCGGTGAACGGCGCGTTATTCCAGGCTTTCGGCGCAGCGCTTTCGGCGCATAGAACTGCGACCTGATAGCAGCGCAGCGCTGGCGGGGATTTAGGGCGGCTGGCGCAATCCCTCGGTCAGCGCTGGCAAGCTGAGTTTCCGGTGCCAACCATACGCCCGCCCTTCCGGCCCTACATGGCTTTCTCACGGTGCAGCCATGTGCCATTGTCTCGGTCAACTTGCTGCAACTTGCCTGCCGCAATCAAAAGACCGGGAGAGAATCGCTCATGCACGTGCTTTGTTTGGCGTTCATTGTTGCCTTGTTCGCCACAGCGACAACAGCCCCACGCGCCGAAGTCAAGGAGGTGATCCTCGGACAGCAGTTCGGGGCAGTATTCCTGCCGGCCATGGTCATGGAGAATCAGAAACTGGTCGAGAAATACCTGGCCGCCGGCGGCATGGGTGATGTGTCGGTCAAATGGGCCAAGCTCGGCGGACCGGCGGCATTGAACGACGCGCTGCTCTCGAGCAGCGTGCACTTCGCGTGCCAGGGTGTGCCGTCCATGGCGGTGATCTGGGATCGCACGCGCGGCGGCATCGGCGTGAAGGCGCTCGGCGCCGTTGCCAACAACAACATCTGGCTCAACACCCGCAATCCCAATCTCAGGTCCCTGAGGGATTTCACCGAGAAAGATCGCATCGCGGTGCCTTCCCTCAAGGTCTCCACCCAGGCCATCATGATGCACATAGCGTCGGAGCAACTGTGGGGCAAAGGCAATCACACCAAGCTCGACCACATCATCGTGGCGCTCCCACATCCCAAATCATTGGCGGCCCCATGACCGGCTTGACCTTCACCGCCAGCGAGAAATTCCGCAGCGAGAATCCCAATATGTTCGAGGCCGTGTCCAAAGCCTTTGATAACTCATTCGGCTGGATCAATTCGGACAAACGTCGCGCCGCCAAGCTCTACATCGACATGACCAAGGAAAAGACGTTGACCGAGGATGACCTGTTCGCGCTCTTCAGCACCAAGGATATGGAGTACACAAAGGTTCCCAACAACGTCGCCAAGATGGTTGATTTTCTTCATTACATCGGATCAGTGAAAACAAAGCCCGCATCGTGGAAGGAGCTGTTCTTTCCAGAGGCGCACGGCCTTCCAGGAAGCTAAGGAGAGACGGTCATGGGGAGCAGAATTGTCATCGTCAGTGCGGGGGCCGTCGGCGGCTACACCGGTGCGCACATGCTGAAGGCCGGCGAGGACGTGACGTTTGTCGATGCCTGGCCCGAGCATGTTGACCACATCAACACCCATGGATTGCGCGTCACGCACGCCAAGGACGTTGCCGAGTTCACCGTTGCTGCGCGTGCGCTGCACCTGACCCGGGTGCAGCAGTTCAGCAAGGAGAAGCCGTTCGACATCGCCTTCATCTGCACCAAGTCCTACGACACGACTTGGTCAACAATGATGATCCAGCAATACCTGGCACCACATGGCTATGTCGTTTCGCTGCAGAACTGCATGAACGAGGCGGCCATCGCATCGGTGGTGGGCTGGGGCAGGACGCTCGGCTGCATCGCCAGCTCCATCACGGTCAATCTGGCCGCTCCCGGTCACATCCACCGGGGGGCCGGCAAAGGTGGTGCAGCGCACACGGTCTACCGCACTGGAGAGGTGCATGGCCTCATCACGCCGCGGGCCCAGGAGGTGGGCCGGCTGGTCGGCCACGCCGATAGCGCCAAAGTGACAACCAACCTTTGGGGTGAGCGCTGGTCGAAGCTCGTTGCCAATGTCATGCAGAACGGACTGTCCGCCTGCACCGGCCTTTCAGGCGTCGCCATGTTGGAGCATGAAGTGATCCGCCGGTTTTCTGTCCGGCTCGGCAGCGAAGCCATTCGCGTCGGCCAGGCGCAGGGCTATCAGCTCGAGGAGATCCTGCATCTCCCGCCCGAGACCATCGCGCGTGCCGGCGAGGGCGATGACGCCGCTATGCGAGCTTGCGATGAGCAACGCTTCAAGGACGCCGGACGGGTCTCCGCGGAGCAACGTCCGTCCATGGGGCAGGACATGGTCAAGGGACGCCGCACGGAGATCGAGTTCCTCAATGGCTACGTAGTCCGGGAAGGCGAGAAGATCGGGAAGGAGTGTCGCGCTAATGCCGTGCTGACCGACATCGTCAAGCGCGTCGAGCGTGGTGAGCTCAAACCCGACCCACGCCACATCGCGGATTTGCGCTTGAACTGAGAATGTGCGAGCGCGGGCCACTCGATCTGGACGTGACCGCCTTAGTCCGTCGCATCGAGCGCGTGGCGTATTATCAAGCCACGCTATCACGCTCCGGTAAAGGTTCTCCACGCGCGACACGAGCAATGTTATCGAACATGCGCCTCACCGTCGGTTCAAACGTGTCGGCGGTAACCGCCGCTAGATGCGGGGTCAGAACGATGTTGTCGAGGCCGATCAGCTCGCTGGTTGCCGGCAAGGGCTCGATCGAGAAGACGTCCATGGCAGCACCGCGGATCGTACGCGCACGCAGGGCCGCGGCGAGATCCGCCTCGACGACCACGCCACCACGGGCGACGTTGACAAGGATCGCGCTCCGCTTCATGCGGGAGAGCGTCGTGGCATCGATCATATTCTGCGTTTCGGGCGTCAGTGGGCAATGCAGAGAGATAATATCCGAAGTCTCGATCAGGTGGTCGAGCGCCACATGCGTGGCGCCGAGCGCAGCGGCTTCGTCAGGAGCAAGCGGTGTCCGCTTCGTGTAAAGGATCTTGCAGCCAAAACTCCCCAAAAGGCGAGCTACGTTCTGTCCGATGGCTCCGAACCCGATAATGCCCACCGTTTTTCCGGACAGAAGGAAGGTCTCAGCCGGCAGGCTGGAAATGCCTCGCCACACGCCCTGTTGAAGATGATGGTGGCCGAAAGCTGAGAAGCGTAGCGCCGAGAGCATCAGACCGATGGTGAACTCTGCGACGGATAGAGCATTGCTTCCGGTCGTGCGGGCCACCTTGATGCCCAATAGACGTGCCGTCTCGATGTCGAAGTTGTCGACGCCGACGCCCCACTTGTGCAACAGCTTCAGTCGCCGCGCCTCCCGCAGCACGTCGCCGCTCACGGCCACTTGCGCCGAGATGGCGAAATCCGCATCGCGGATGATCGCCTTCATGTGCTCTTCACCGGGCTCGGTGCCGTGGGTGAGCATGAAGCCGGTCGGCAGGAATTGGCGCAGGCGGTCGGCCCTTGCGGCAGGCATGGAATCGAGCACGACGATAGTTTGGGGCAAAGTTCATCTCCGTGTTATTCGAGACGAGCCTCACATAGAGAACCGTACACCGGCTCGGGCCAGACCGCCGGAGATGCCGACGGGAGTTCCGTCGGCACGCCAGCAGGCAGCGCCAGTCATCATGCCATCAGCGCCGATCGAGATCGCGTTCATGCCGCCCGCGATGCGGCTCACGCGCGCAATCTCGTGCCCGCGAAGTTGGAGTGCCTCGGCAACGGCATGCGGATAGGCCGGCTCTATCTCGAGCACTCCGCCCTCCGTCCACACGCGCGGCGCCTCGACGGCTTCCTGCGTGGACATGGCGTGGTCGACCAGATTCACGATCGCCTGGAATGCCGAGGGAAAGATGCGCAGCGCACCGGGAAGTCCCAGTGCATGCAGGACGCGCCGCCCATCCGTCACCATCATCGGAGCCATCGAGGAAAACACCCGCTTCCCCGGAGCGATGGACAGGGCGCGGCCGGGATGCGGGTCGAAATTGTACATGTAGTTGTTGGCTATCAGGCCGGTGCCGGGGATCATCACCGAGGCACCGAAAAGTCCGTTGATCGTATGCGTCGCGCTCACTACGTGTCCGTCGGCATCGGCGACTGTAACGTGCGTCGTGTTGGCTGACTCGCGCACGTGCAAGTTGCCAGAATACCATTTCTGGGCTCGCTTCATGTCGAGGCTCGCGCGGCGATCGGTGGCATAGACCTTGGAAACGAGCCGCTCGACCGGCACATTGATGAACGCCGGATCGGCGGTTGCGACGGCGCGGTCGGCAAAGGCAATCTTCAGAGCTTCAGCAATCAGGTGGACGGCATCGGGAGAGCCAAACCCCATAGCTGCAACGTCAAAGCCCTCCAGGATGTTCAGCATCTGCGCGATATGCACACCGCCCGATGCCGGCGGTGGCGGGCCGATGACAGTGAGCCCGCGGTAGCTCGCCCGCACCGGCTCACGCTCTATGATTGCATATTGTTTCAGGTCAGCGAGCGTCAGCGTGCCGCCTTGTCCTCCAATGTGCTCCGCAATTGTTGCACCGAGCGCGCCGTCGTACAGCAGCTCAGGTCCCTCATCGGCGAGGCGCTTCAGCGCTCGCGCATAGTCCGCCTGCACGATACGATGACCGACCGCGATCGGCTTTCCACCTGGCAGGAAAAGGTCGTTTAGACCTTCATCTCGTGTAAGCTTCGGCGCGCAATCGGTCACGCAATCGACCAGATAGGGCGTTGCGCCAAAACCTCCTTCAGCGAGCCGGATGGCCGCAGGCAGGACCTCGGCCAGCGAGCGCGTGCCATGTTGATCCAGCATATGCAGCCAGCCCGCCAGATTGCCGGGTGTCGCAACTGAGGCTGCGCCGATCTCGTTCCTCTGGCTAACCGTGCTGCGCGCACTGGCGAGGCCATCGCTGGTCGTCTCATACATATCGGCTCGCGCGGCAGCAGGGGCGGTCGAGAGCGCATCAATTACGACGTGTCGGCCGTCCGGCAGGCGCAGATGCGTGACGCCGCCACCCAGAATACTGACCATCATCGGCTCGACTACCGTCAACGCGAAGAGCGCCGCCACCGCCGCGTCAATGGCATTGCCGCCGGACAGCAGCATCTCGGCACCAGCCGCCGACGCCAATGGATGGTTGGTTACCACCATGCCACGCGCGCCTGTCGCAGGCTGCTTCTCGCAGGTGAACGGAAGCGCATGTCGCGCAGGCTTGCTCGACGCGGTCATGATGCCCCTTCCTCTCCCCTGTCGCCCCCAGTGACACGTGGTGCGGTCAACCGGACGCACCGCTGTCTCACCCGCGTTGCCCAATGAAGCGCAAATCGTCCAGCGATGTCGACGAGCTTATCGGCAGGGCCCGACCGGTCAATTGCCGTCCGCGCAAGTCGTGCGTCGCCGTGCTCGCCAGCCCACTTACTGCTCTGCCCAAGAAATCGGCAGGGCAAGGCTTCAACACGCGGCCACCTGCAGCGAGAAACCGATGGCAGCGACTGCTCGTTGCCGGATATGGTTTGCAGATCTGGCGTCGTCGGCAAATCAGCGTTCCCGACTGCCGCTGCGCAGCAGGCATGCGAGCGGCAGAGCCGCCAGCGCCGTAAAGGCCATCAGGTAGAACGCATTCACGTAGCCGATCATGGCGGCCTGACGGTGGATCTCGTTCGACAGCCGCAGTAGGCCGGTCACCGACTCGAAGCTCCAGGAGTCCGACAGCCCGGGAAACGTCAGCTCTCTTCGGTAGGGCGCGATAAATTCCGTCATGCGCGCGTAGTTCACGGCCGTCGATCGCACCAACACCAGGACGGCCAGCGAGATAAAGAGGCTCGACCCGAAGTTGCGCATCATCGTGAAAACGGCGGAGCCTTCCGTGATCTGGTGCCGTGGTAGCGTGGCAAATGCCATCATGGTCATTGGCGTGAAAGCGACGCTCTGTCCGAGGCCCATGAGGAAGTGGCTCCAGAACACGTCCGCCTCGGTCAGATTGATGTCGAACTGCGCCATCCAGAACCCGCCGGCAGCCTGGATGGCAAGACCGCAGCCGACCGCCAGTCGCGGTGCCGCTCGCGTCAACTGCACGATGAACAGGAAGGCGGTCCAGTTTCCGATGCCCCGTGCCGCGATCAGCATGCCGATAATGTTGTCGGGATAGCCCCGCAAATCATGCAGCAGGCTCGGAAACAGCACGAGGCTCGTGAAGTTCAGCATGCCCATGACGAAGGCGATCAGCGTCCCGACCGCAAAGTTGCGATCGAGCAGCAGACGCGGGTTCAGGAAGGGATGATCCGAGGTGAGGCAATGGGCAACGAAGATCCAGAACGCCAGCCCGCCGACAAACGCGCACAGCATGATTTCCCTCGACTCGAACCAGTCCAGGCGCTGGCCGCGGTCGAAGATGAGCTGCGCGGCGACGATGGCAACCGAGAGGGCACCGAACCCGATCCAGTCGAACCGTATTGAGCTGGGTTTGCTGTGCTCGGCGAGCGCGAACCAGATGCACACCAGGGCGCAGATGCCGGGCGGCACGATCATGAAGAAGGCGGCCCGCCAGTTGTAGGCATCAGTCGCGATGGCGCCGAGAATGGGCCCAGCCACCGGTCCGAATACGGCGCCCACGCCCCACATCATCAGCGCCGCGGGCTGCAGATGCGGCGGGAAGGTGGCCAGCAGTACCGCCTGGCCCATCGGCATGATCGGCGCGCCGAAGAAGCCCTGGGCGACGCGGGCGAGGATCAGTGTCTCCAGGCTGTTCGCCAGGCCGCACAGGAACGAGGCGACCGTGAAGCCGAGCACGGTGGAGAACATCAGGTTGCGCCAGCCCAGCCGGCTGGAGAGCCACCCCGTCATGGGCGTGGCGACAGCGGTGGCCACCAGATTCAGCGTGATCACCCAGGAAATCTCGTCCTGTGTCGCGGACAGGGTTCCGCGCACCTGCGGCAGCACCAGGTTGGCGAGCGTGATGGTCATGCCAAACAGCATGTTGGACAACTGCACCATCAGCAGGATGAGCCACTGGCGGCCGCTGATGCTGAAGAAGCCGCCTTGCGCCGTTGTGGCGTTCAAGTGTGAGGTCTTTCGTTGACCGGGGGCATTGAGCGCAGCCTACTGCCCGACAATCAGGCGTCAATGCCTGCCAAATGGGCGGGCAGGTATGCGCAAGCATCAACCCTCGGGCCACGCAGGCGCCGGCGCTGACGTCGGCTTCGTCTTCAGCGCGCAGCGATTAGCTGTTGAAATTGGTTTTTGAGGGCTCTGGAAGGGCGTCTCTCGGTTCAACGGGGTTGGGTAGGGAGGGATATCGACGTGTTCAGACGGCCCTACCGAATGCCAGTTGCTTCGCGCGCTCAGCACCGAAGCTGATGAAGTTTCCCGCGTCTTGCCGTTCTCTGGTCGTGCCAAAGGGACGCGCGAACTATTCGCGGAATAAAACACAAGGCAAGGAAGTTTGAGAATTATCTGCCTTTGAGCGTCTCTCGGTCCTTCCTATCCTCTCGTGGCTGTGAAGGTTCCGGTGCAAGTGGGATTCTTCCACTGACCCCTGCCACTGTTCTGGGTGAAAGTCCCAGAATAGTCGACCAAGCTTCCGCGGCGATTGGTGATCTTCCAATCGGCCGCCCCGCTATTGCTTATGCTGCCTCCTTGCCCGTGAGCGTAGCTGATTACGCTCTTGGAGATTGTCAGCTTGTACGAGCCAGTCTGCCCACTGCAGTGGCCGACGTTGCTTCGCCAGTGGATGACCCAAGTTCCGTCATTCCCAGTAGGTGCCGTTGCCGGCTTGTCGAGCTTTGGCAACGCCGCGACCTTGATCTCGTCGCCCGGCTTGACTTGCTCCTTCTTTGAAGCGATGGCCTGTTCCGCGGCTTTTGTTGCCTCCTCGGAAGCCTTCGCTGCCGCCAAGCGCTTCTCCTCGGCAGCTTTCGCTGCATCCCTAGCTCGACCGGCCTCTTCCTGTGCCTTTCGTAGCTGCTCCGCGCGTGCCGCATGCTCAGCGCGCTCTTTGTTTTGTAGGCGCTTCACTTCGGCCTGGTTCTTGGCGGCCTCTGCTTTGATGCGGGCTTCTACAAGTGCGGCCTCCCGCACACGCCGCTCCTCCTCAATGCGTTTGACCTCAGCGGCTTTCTTTTCCTCGTCCTGCTGCTTGCGCTCCCGTTCGCGGGCGGCGATCGCAACCTTTGCCTGCTGCTCGTAGTGTTGAATAAGTGCGCGAGCTATCGCGGCGAACTCACCTTCAGGATAACGGTCCAAGTACGTTCGCAAGACCGTCGGGCTTGTGCTGTCCTTCACCGACGACCAGTACGTGAGCTCGACTTGCTGCTCATGCGTTGGTCCGGGCGCAGGAGCTTTTGGAGCGATGAAGTACACTTTTGCTGTCAGCGCTGAGTGCTCCCACGGCACTTGTTTGCGTGCTGTCACTGCCATCACATCGTTGCGGACGTTGATGAGGATCGTCGGCAGATCATCGCCCGGAGTAGGAATGTGCTTGAGTAGCGCAGTTGCGAACGGTGAATTGCGGCCCGCACCGTCTAGTGCGACGTTGCCTGGTTGGGTCGAGAAGCTGATGAGCGTGCCTTCGCCCGATTCCATCGGCGCCAAGCCCTTCCCAAGTGCCGATGACCGTGATCCGAGCGCACGCGCCAAATTGCGTGTCAGGGGATTGTCCCGGCAAGCATCGAGAATGAGGATGTTGGTCATGGTGCCCCGCTCCATAGAGCGTTGCACGAGGTCGAGCCTCACCGTCTCGAAATCGATTGCGGTCGAGCTAGTGAGTTTGGCGTCCACGGGAACGAGGTAGTTCTGACCCCCAACCTGAAGCCCGTGGCCAGCGTAGAAGAACAAAGCTACTTGGGCTCCGGGCAGACCCTCTGCAAAATTGCGGATCGTGCGATCCATCGACGCCTTGTCGAGATCGAGGCTTTGGGTCACGTCGAAGTTGAGCTTCCTCAACGTGCCGGCCATGTCGGCCGCATCATTGGCCGGGTTGTCGAGGCGAGGGGCATTTACATAAGCCGAGTTACCGATGACCAGCGCGACCCGCTTTTGGGCAATGGCTCCGTCGGTCGCCGCGATCGACGCTATGCAAAAGGTAAGAGCGGCGCATACGCCGGTGAGCGCCCGCATACCCGTCCCCTCCGCGAAATGGCTTCGCTCAGCCGTCAGTATGCTGTTTGGTAAAATTTGTTCAAGTCGCAGACTGCCCCTTGGCCAGCTCAAGCCGCCGTAACCACCCTTGTATCCACGCTCACTAGGTGATCTGCGGAGTTGGTCGGGGCAGCAGGATTCGAACCTGCGGCCCCCTGCTCCCAAAGAAGTGTGCCCGCCATTAAACCCTTTGTTTCTCATCAATTTCCGTGCATCGCATTCAATCCGGTTCATTTTGCGTTCACGGCGTTTCACGGGCGATGCGCGGGCGTCGGCCATCCGCGCGAGCGGCCCGGTGCTGGAAATCGCGTTGATCGGCAGACCTCTAGTCGTCAGCCTGTCGTCGTACTTAGGACACTTCTCATCGCAATCGTGTGCTCCCCTCGGCTGGTCCTCTTGCCGGCCGCCGCGTTTGGGATTCAACGAACCTCACCATTCGAGATAAGCCCATGAGCGACGTCCCACCGGACAAGGAGACGGTCATTCTGGTGCACGGAACTTGGGCTGCGCCGGTTGAGCAGGCATCCCAATGGTATCAACCCTCGGAGAACCCTGACGCTGCGGCGACATTTGTCAGGAGGCTTGACGCCGCCCTCCAAGCCTACGGATCGCCGGCTCGCTGCTGGGCACATTGCGCTGACACGCGCAGGATCTTCTCCTGGTCCGGCGAGAATAGCTGGTTGGCTCGTTCCGCGGCGGCGGCCGGATTGGCCGAGGAGGTTGGCCGCCTCGCCGATGACGGTTGGCGCTGTCATATCATCGCTCACAGTCACGGCGGCAACGCCTTGCTCGAAGCCTTGCCCGTTATCGTCAATTCACAGAAACCCGGCACGGGGAGCTTGGGTAAGCTCATCACGATCGGCACCCCCTTCCTCGACACCCGCTCCAATTTGCGCCGCAAGGATAGAACCGGCCGCTGGCTGCTGGCAGGTCCTGTCTTGGTCATTTGGCTTCTCGTTGCCTACCTCAACTTTGCCTTCCTCCAACGCAATTGGCAGAACGTCTACGCCGAAGGCGGCGAAATCAGGTGGGACAACCTCATCATTGCGGTGCTCGCCTTCAGCACCGTGGCTCTGCTGCTGATCTGGTCCGCCTTCCAGAGCGCCCGGGGCTGGCGCAAATGGCGGCAGATCTCTTTACCATGGCAGTCACTCGGCACACTCGACCTGTGGCCGCGCTCGCTCCTTGTCCTCAGCAGCCGGCTCGACGAGGCCTGCCAGATTCTTTATCACTTGGTTCGTGCGGAGAATCCGCTGGCCCCTCGCGTCGGATTGCTGGCGCACCTTCGAGCCTTCCGCCGCCACTACCTGTTGCAACAATCGTCCATCAGGCGTCTGCGGGGAGTGCAGAGGTTTCGCGATGCGAACGTCCACATCAAGGCCGGGGTCATATTCTGCTTTTTCTTTCTGTGGTCTCTAGTGGTGCTGAGTTGCAGCGGCTCCGACGAGTTTCAGAGCGACGCCGTCAAGCTTGCGTACTTCTTTCTCCCCGTCGTGCTTCTGGTCGCCCTGGCTCAAGGGGAGCAATTCGCGTCCGCACTGCTCTCACCACTGATGGCTCTGAGGCATCAGATCGGCGTCTACTTCCTGCTGCCGAACGAAGTGACCACCTATATCGTGCGCAAGCGGGCCTGGGCCGTCTTCCAACGTACTGGACTGGGTTTGGATGCCTATCCAGCAGGGTTGCCGCCCGTCACCAGGGAGCCGGGCTTCCTGCGGAGTGACAACTTCCGTTACGAGGAGCTGCCGAGCGCCATAGAGGAGCGCGCGCTGCGAAAGAGAGATACGGGACTGAGCCAGCATGTCGGGACCATTGCTTGGCTTCTTTCCAAAGACGACGTCACGGCCGGCGATATCTCCGGCTTGATGCAATCCCTTGAGCAGGACATCTCGCTCGTTCACGCCGCGTACTACAGCGAGCCGGAATGCACAGATCGGATGGCCCGGTGGATCGCGGACAAAGGTTAGAGCGCCCGGCTGTCGACCTCGACACCCGCCAGGAGGTGACGCTCCCTACGCGCTCCGCAACGGCGTGGTTGGGCGTGCGCCTGACGGTTGCCGTCCTCTTCCTCGGACTTGGCGCATCGTTTGTTGTTTCGACCGCGGCGGTGATGCAAGAGTTTCGCCATGCCGGCTGGCTGGAGATCGTACTGGGACACAGCCACGTGCTGTTCTTCTTTCCGGTCTTCGGCCTTCTCGTGCTCGCGGCCTTCTTCGTGCCCACAGCCCTCCTCGCATACGTCTATTGGGTTCATATTCCATTTGGAAAAGTGCGCCTTCTTATGGGCGTCGTTGCTCTGGCCATGCTTTCGTACGCGCTCGCTCTTTGGATGGACCGGCCGCCGCGCTGGTTTTGGGAGGCGTCCCCACGCGCCTTGGCACTGGACCGTGGGAGCCCCAATGGTTGCGGTCAAGAGGGAGAGCCCGCATGCCTGCGCGCGCCTCTCGCGTCAACCTTCAGCAAGCTGCGCGCGGTCGCGCAAACGAGGACCGATCTGCATCAGTTGGCCCGCGCCTGCATAATCAATCCGCTCACCCGACCCGTCGACCAGCACGTAAGGCGCTACTGCTTTCCGGCCGACTTCGACCTTGATACTCCCGGGTGCTGTAGGGCGCAGGCGGGTTTTTCTAACGCACTGGCCAAACTGCACGCAGACCCCGCTAATCGGTCGCGATCCGGCACGCTCGAAGCGTTGCTCCTTCCCGGCAAGGTCTTCTTCGTCGCGCTGATCCTGATCGTCGGCGTCCTGCTTGCGACACGGCGCGAGGCGACAACTCATCTGTGTCCCGAATGGACCTCTGCCATGGATCGCGGTGTCGTTATAGGCGCGCTCGCCATGCTCGTTTGGCCGCTTATGGATTACGCCTATCAGCAAACGGCCAACCTTCTGTTTGGCGGAGGGACCAGTGGCTTACAGATGCGCATCAGTTTGTTCGTTGCCCCTTGGACCGTGTTGATGCTGTCATGCTTCCTACAATATCACGGCAGAGCGCTGGAGGCGCTGGGCCAGTTCGCATTTGTCGCGATAACTCTGGCCGGCGTGGCTTTCTATGATCAGTCTTACATGTGGGCGACGCGCTCTCTAGGGATCGGGGCCGACTACTGGGTAGTTGCATCTCTGATTGCGTTGGCCGTTCTGGGCGGCGTTCTTCTTCTTTGGCCAAGATTGAGCAGCACGCCGCCTGATGCTAGCCGCCTGCCGGCGCGGACGTAAGGCGCTCCAGCCAAGACCAATCAGTAACGACCAAGAGGCGGGGAGAGAAGCGGTAACTGCAGTCACAGTCACCTTCTCCAAATCCTATCGCTTGGCGACAGCCGATACAGAGCCGGACGGTTGAGCGCAAAAGGCGTGAGGCGTCCAAATGCTTTTGCAGGTTGCGCAGCTCGGCCTTGCTTATTGTAGATGGCGGGATCCCGCCGCCAAGAAAGTCGAGATCATTCGTCTTAGTCGAGACCCTCCCCGCCGCGTTCTCTGCATACGCCAGTGCGAGGCTCGCGTAGACAATGTCCGGCGCGTTCATTTTGCGTTCACGGCGTTTCACGGGCGATGCGCGGGCGTCGGCCATCCGCGCGAGCGGCCCGGTGCTGGAAATCGCGGTGGTGATGCCCATACACCCCTAGCAAGGTTTCCACGCTCATGCCGAGGTAGCCGGCGGCCTCATACGGATCGACGCCAGTCTGCATCAGCCAGGTCGCACAGGTGTGGCGCAGCACATGCGGGCCCTCCTTCTCGATCGTGTGCCCGGCCGCCTGCGCCACCGCCTTCCATGAACTCCTGAGCTTGGCGATCGGCCGTCCCTGATAGTGGATGACGTGCGTAATGCCGCGGGCAAGGTCCGCCTTGCGCCAGCGCCTAAGCCACGGCAAAAGCCGCTCGTGGATCCGGCACGGCGGGTGCTTCTTGTTGCTGTCCACCTTTCCCTTGGCGCGGCGGTGCAGCGTGTCCGTTTCGAGATCAAACCAGCCACCCTCGATCGATGGTAGCCAGCGGAGCTTGAGGATGGCGCCGGGGCGGCTGCCCGTATAGATCCCGATAAGGATCATGCGCACGACGTGGCGCCAGCGCTCATCGCGGCGGGCAGCCCGGATGCGCTCGGCGGCATGAGCCCGGGTCAACCAATAGTCAAGCCGTGCTGCTGCCTTGGCTGGCAAAGTCACCACCGGCACGGCATCCAGCGGCCCATAGTTGGCGTGGTAGTAGTGGATGGCCGAGCGCAGCGTCTTGAGGTCATGGCGTGCGGTCTGATCGGACACGCCGCTGGCCATTCGCCATCGCACATAATCGTCGCAGGTTTAGGCGCGCACGTCGGCGAGTGTCTTATCTCCCCACCAGTCCAAGGCGGACCCTGCCGTATAGATCAGAAAGTCCGGCCGCGCGGTCTTGGGGGCGCGTTCTTTGATATAGATGTTGATTACGTCGGCAATGTTGCTCTTGGCGAGCTTGCCGCTGGTTTTCGGCGGCTCGTATTGCTCGGTGAGGTAGGCCGCAAGCGCTCTCTCTGCGCCTTCAGTGTCGCTCTCGCCGCAGCCTGTGCTTCGCTCCTTTCGGCGGTGGACGATGACCCAGATTGCCTCTCGATCGGCGCGCGCTGGCCGGAGCCAGAAGTCTTGGGCCTTTTGCTCGGCGCGGCATTTGTCCAGCATCTCCCTGATGGCGGCCTCGGTCACGCAGAACTTGCCCGCGAATCTGAGCGGCACCAAGTGGCCATGGCGGATTGCTGTGCGCAGGGATGAGACGGTGAAGCCGGGAAGGAAGGCTTCAACCGCTTCCTTGAGCGTGTAAAGGCGCTCAATCTCGCTCATAGCGCCGCCCTTCCCCAGTCGTAGATACGGCCGGGACGTCCTTGGGTTTCGATAGGAAACCGGCTTCGGCATCGCAGCTCGGATCCGCCGTCGCTACTGAGTTTGGTCTTCACCGGCGGCAGCGATGCGCTGGTGGCGATTTGGTGAAGGTGCGCCACTCGGTGCTCTGGCATTAAAAACGCGCCCTGCGTCCGGCTGCCTAATAAGGCGTCGGCAAGCTTCTGCTTCCACATCCATTCGTTGATGACGCAATCATCGTCGCTGGACCCTCCTCCGAGCGCGGTGGCAATCGTATTGACCGGCATGGCGGCGGGCTCCTCAGAAGGGAATGGCGTCATTCGGCGGCGGCCCGTGATCGTTGGGCTCGGTGTGTTGGCTCGGGTAGCGATTTCGGCGCGGGGCGTTGCGCTGCTCGATCTGCTCGCCATCAGAGGGTGGATCGCGCACGACGGTGCGCGTCTCCCGCTGCTCGGCATTGGCGGCTTTCTGCGGGGCTTCCGACAGAATCACATTCCAAGTCTGGCAGCCGTCGTCCGTGGGTTCGCCGCGCAACACTACGATCTTCGCGGAACCAAGGCGGCCGGTGAAGTAGACGTTGCCCTTCGCTGACGTCCTTTCGAACAATCTGCAAAGCGGAACGCTCGGACCGTATTTGCTGTCGCTGGCCATGCTGGTGATCTCCCGTCAGTAGGCGGCTGGCTGTGGCCGCCGGCGGCGCCAAATCTCTCGCATCTTCGCTTGCAGGTCGTCCGATGCACCCGTGTCGAGCTCGCCGCGTTCGCTCGCCCGAGTCTGGGCCGCTTCAATCGAGTCCACGTTGAGCTTGAGGGCCGCTTCCGCGTCGGCCGCCTGGGCCGGCGTCGACCCTTGCACCGCGCCGGCGCTGATCACGCTTTGAACCGCTTGCACGACTAGCGGCAGGTCCTGCTCGGTGATGCCGTAGCGGGAGAGAATTTGCATGGCAGCGCGCGGGTTCATGCCCGCGGTTCCAGGCTCGGCGGTGTTCTGACCGGCTCCGGTCATCGGCTGAGCTTGCTGCATCATCGGGTCCATTGGGTTTCCGTTCTTAGCGAGGGCTCGGGTTGAGCGCTGCGTGTGGGCGAGCGCTGGCGCGCGCCTTTGGCGAACTGCCGATATTGTCCAATAGGGAACTAACGGTTTGCCGGATGCGTGCTAGGCGCTGGTCGCGGTCGTCGCGGTAGCGCTGGGCACGGGCACAGATGCAGGGTTTACAAGTCGACATGCGGCCGGTCGGCGAAGGCAAATAATCAGTCAGCGGTCGCTGCACGTGACAGGAGTCGCACGGTGCCGATGGCGGCCGCGGAGTCCGTGAAGTCCGCGGTCTTCTATCTCCTGAATTTTGAGCTGATATTTTTTGAGGGGGATGGCGAACCGCGGACTTCACGGACTTCATGGATTTACCCCCTGTTGCTCGATGAGATTTTTTGCAGCCACGTACCGGTCCCGCTCTGCGATGTCCTTGCGGGCGTAGATCGTGTGACGCTTGCCGCGCACCTTCCAGCGCCCCTCGGTCTTGTCGGAGGGATTGCGCACGGCGACGTAACCCGCGGCTTCCAGCCGGTGCGGTACCTGCCATTTGGTTCTCTTGTCGTCCAACCACTCGACAAGGCTGCCACTGCCCCAACTCTTGATCTGATCAATCGTTACCGCCTGAGGGTTGCCCAGCGCATCAAGAGCATCTGCAATTTCGGCGTCCTCCGGCGCGCAGTTGGCGGCCACGATGTCAAGGAAGGCTGGGGTTCTAGGTGGTGGGGCTTTTGGGTTGAATGCGGAGATGTCGAGCTCGGCTAAATAGGCCGCGACGTGCTCGGAACCACCCTGCTCGTACCACCCATAGAGATTTCTCCAGTGCGCCTCGGTGAAGTCTTCCTTGCTCCGATCGGACCATGCCACGTAGTGGCGTCGATCATCTGCAGGCAGGTACAGGCCGGTCGTTTTGTAGTTCGTGGTGATGATCACGCCGCAAACATTGGGCACGACGAACTCACGCAAGTTTTTCTCGTCGACGCGCAGCACGTCCGGCGGCGCCGCGGTATAGATCTTGGTCTGGTCGTAGAACGCGAAGCGATTGACTTCGAGGTCGCGGGCTTCGCTCACGCGCAGGATCACGCACTTCACGAATCCGTTGAAGCGGCCTACGAGCTGGGGCGGCGTGACGTCTTGGAAATTCCAAGGCCCCACCGCTTTCTTTACGGGCTCCGAAGCGTGTCCTTGC
Source organism: uncultured Alphaproteobacteria bacterium (assembly GCA_963806735.1). GTDB lineage: Bacteria > Pseudomonadota > Alphaproteobacteria > Rhizobiales > Hyphomicrobiaceae > CADEFX01. The sequence continues at coordinate 235,454 of CAWEBE010000022.1, forward strand.
CGATGCCTGGAGCACCGCCCAGAACAACTGCATGGTTGATCTTCTCCTGGGGCCGTTGCACGCGATGCGCAAACCATCTCGTGAGGTGTGCAACGTCGTCGGGGTACAGGCGAGTGAGAAGCTCGATCCACGGCGTGGCCAGCTGTGCGTCACCGCGCTTGATCTCGGGAGGCCTGTAGAGATTGAACGTCGAGCAACCCTGCCGATAAATCCAGCCACCGGCCGAGAACACACGGCCGGAAATGATCATCTCTTCGCCGGGTGCCCAAGTCATGCACTCGACGGACCTGTTTTTTTTCAACCACTCGCTGGGCTTCTGGTCGTCAACACGCGGCACCCTGGCGTTGACGCTAGCTGCGAGCCATAGCTCCCGCGTCAGATCTGAAAGGAATTTGCCACTCACTGGATCCGCGTAGAAATTCTCCACCGTGAGTGTTGCTTTCTGTGGCTGCCAGCCGCAGTCCCGCGCCAGCTCGAACAGCTTGCCGATCCCGATCCCTGGCAGCACCACGATGTGATCCCACTCGAGCGTGGCATCGTGCTCATCGAGATCACGACACCATTTCCGGTAGGCGGTAGCGCCACTATCTCCGAAAGCTGTTTTTAAGGCGGCACCGACGAGGGCGCGTTTGGCGGGCTCGTCTGGCTTGAGATGCTGAAGCGCGTCGTTGACTTGTTGGCTCACCCGAGGCGACGGGCCAATTCTGGCGCGGCTTCCAGCAGGCTCGGCCTGCGCGTGGCCGTTGGCGCGTCCGTTGACGTAGGGGCCGCTATGTTCGCTGTGCATGACCGCGTTCTCGGTGTTGAGAACGCGGAACAGATGGCCTAAACGAAATCATCACTTGCATGTCCCTGTCATTCTCCCGAACCGCCCCTTGCCTGGGGCGGTTCGTTTTCATGCAGCCTGGTTATGGTGGAGGAGGCCGGCGCTGGATCGCGCCTCAGAGGCTTTGCGGATCGGCCGGCTAATCCGGGACATGGCCCAGCTATCCAGGGCGTGCTCCTCGTAGTGAGCCAACCCCATTCGCAAGTGATATTCAGGGCCGGTGCCCTTGCTGGCGTGGTTCGCAAGAGTTTCGGGAGAGCACTCAATCTGCCATTTGTCGAACAGATACAGGCTCGCCGAGCATCAGGCTGTGCAGTTTGGATGTCATTTGCACTCATCTCGGTTGAACACGGCACGACACCGCTACGAGTGCTTCACTAGCCCTACTTTGCGGGTCTAAACGGGGGGGGTAATTTGAACTCCCTGAAATGGGTCCCCGGTTCTCCACAATCAATTTGCGGCGTGGGTCTCTGTTACCGCCGCCTTCCGGGTCTGCTGAACTCTCCGAGATTGCGACCGGCTACTCTGTGCGCCACCGACCACACCTTGTCCCACGTGTCTGAACCGATGTTGCCGCCAATGGCTTCCTGCGCCTGGGTATGGAGATGATCCCTGGTGACACTCCGCCGGCGCCCTTTCTGGATGATGGCGCATTTCACGCAATAACCAGTCCACGCAACGGTCAAATTTGAGGTCCTTGATCAGCCAGCGCTCAAGCTGCTTGCGATCGACCCAAATTCCCGGATC
>CAWEBE010000023.1:0-72797 GCA_963806735.1 uncultured Alphaproteobacteria bacterium
CGGGCTGTACAGAAAATTGGTGGACGCCATTCAAGTTGTGCGGTGGGAATTCCACGCCCAAGATCAAAACCCTCAAGCAAAGACGTGTTGCCGTAGTCAGCGCGCAACACAAATGCAGGTCAGAAAACCCATTCTCGGCGGCACGCCGCCTGCAAAACTCTATGCTCTTGCGATAGTTCGGCAATTGCTGGGGTCGGTAGACGATGAACAGCGGCGCATCGTCAATGGTTATGTACCTTGGATCGGCAAAATATTGGCAAACATCGTCCATCAGGCGCAGATCGTCATCCGGCAGATACTTCTGCGCTATAAGAACGTCGCGCTCCTTTCCATCCCAACGCCGCGTCCAACCCTCATTCGCCCAATTGATACAGAACGGCATGTCACTGTAGCGATCCCGCAGCATATCGTCCAGCGGCAGATCCATCAGCCGCTTTCCGGAAAACCAGTAATAGTGGTAGCAAAAGCCATCGATGCCATAGCTCTTCGCCATCTTGATCTGCTCGTGACGCGTTTCGCGCACGCGCAGATCATAAATCCAAGGTCGGTCGGCAGGTGAGGCTGGTAATGACCGGCAAACTGCGGTCTCGCCTTGGTGACATTGGTCCATTCAGTAAACCCCCTGCCCCACCATTCGTCGTTCTCCGGGAACGGGTCGAACCGGGGCCACCGAAGTGCGATGAACTTGGACATAGCGCACACCCCCCGCACATGCCTCGCCTCTCCGGACGATGAGCAAGCACAGCGGCCAATCGATTTCGCCTAATCTGTTACGTACGAGCAAGCCGTCTCATCAATTTGGCGGCCCGCTTCTTCCATTTCCGGCGCCACCTCGCAATGCCTCTCGGATGGGTGGGGATTGGCACCGTCTCCAAATCCATTTCGGCTGGCGCGCAGATACTGCTCCAACTGCCTTGAATACAACCTGATATACATTGCCATACCTATTCGATCTGAGACCACAACGCAGCATCATGGGCAAACGCGCCCACTTGTCTTTGAATTCGGTTTTCGAGGGCGACTTCACCACGAAGCGCGCATCGACGATCTTGCAGAGCGGCATCCCTTACCAATTGCTTCATGTTTTTTATGCCGAAGAAGCGCAGGTGGGTTTTGTCCAATAATCCCCCACTCCCGGTATTCGAAATCCGCAGACAGGAGACATGCCAACACCGAGTTGTGACCGGCGTGCGGGAGCGAAACGATTGCGGCGCCATCGGGCTTGAGCAAGCTCGCAGCGGCGCGCAAGGTCGAAAGCGGGTCGAGCAAATGCTCCAGGACGTCAGCCATCACGACCGCGTCGAATGCGGGCTCCGCCTTGAAGTGGGTCAGTCCAACCAGGCTGGTTGAGATCGGCGCGAACGACGAGCTCGCAAAACGTCTCCAGGTAGTCGGCGGACGCCGGTCAATCTCCAGAGCCGTCACCTTGGCGTGCGCCAAATCTGTTGGGGTCTGGCAATGAGGGCCCGGCCCCCGCACCGATCTCCAGCACACGTGCACCGCTGCGAACGAGCTGAACTACAAAAGCGGCCGCGGTATTGCTGTTCGGGTCGAAGTCGTAAGCATATTTCGATTGCTCACGGTGGGGGTGGGAGAGGTACAGCATGAAGCTATCTCTCAAGCTGGTTTAGGACAGCTTCTTTCAGCTGCATCCCTGTCCCGTCCGCTACACAACCTTAAATTGATCTATTGACATATGATGCACCGCGGTCCCGTGTCCTAGCGTGTTTCCGCTCGCATTGTCAATTCGTTCGGCGCCAGCCGATGGTGGATAGGCTTGGCTCAGAGCACTTGGCTATCCGGGGCACAGCGCGCGTCATGTTGCGGCACCGTTCGGGTGGCACTATGTTGATGCGACGTGCGGGCAACGGAAGATCGCCAGGCCGAGCCCGATGTAAGAGTTCGCAGGGCTACTGGTGCTGCGGGTTGGCGTTCGCAAATCGCTTTCCAGGCGCGCGCGGGTGCGCTAGCTAGGCCAACAGCTCCTATGGTCGGCGCTGCCGCGAGCCCGCATGGGATATCGCGATCGAGAGGGTACGAGCAAGTTCATGATTTCAGTGTGATTTCAGATTGAGGGGCCCGCTTGAAGGGACAAGTGCAGGCGAAGTCCTCGCTCCTCAGCTCTGCAGCCCATCGACAGAGTTCTAGACGGGGGAATACTGGGGACATGGAAGTCAACCACGGCAGCACACTGAGCCTGCTGAAGCGGCTTGCCGGTGATCATGCGCGGACCTATGCGCCACGCTATGCGGTCGCCCTGGTCCTGATGGCATTCGTCGCCGGGTGCACGTCGATGAGCGCCTGGTTCATGAAGTATGTTATCGACGACATCTTCGTCAAAAACGACCACGCAGCCTTGGTTTGGATCCCCATAGCGATCGCCACGATCTTCATCTTAAAGGGCTTTGCCGCCTATTTTCAGGAAGTGTGGCTCAGCCGCATCGGCAACAGGCTCGTCGCCGACATCCAGTGGCAGACCTACGACCATGTGCTGAAAATGGATGTCGCCTTCTTCCAGAAATATACATCCAGCGACCTGATCACGAGGCTGACGCAGCAGGCAAGTGCGGCCCGCGACATGCTGAACATGCTGGCCTTGGGCCTGGGCCGCGATGTCCTGACCATCGTGGGACTTGTCTTCGTGATGGTCTCGCAAGACCCCATCATGGCGGGAATCTGTCTGACAGTCGGACCGTTCGTGGTCCTCGGGCTGAAGCGTCTCATGAAGCGCAGCCGGAAGGCGGCGACGAGCCAGTTCCACTCGACGACGGACATCGTCGGCACGGTGCGCGAGACCTCCCAGGGCGTCAGGATCGTGAAATCGTTCCAATTGGAAGGCGTGCTGCGTCAGCGGATGCAAACGGCGCTGAAGGCCGTCGAGCGCCTATCCAACAAGATCGTGCGCGTGCAAGCTCTGGTCAATCCGCTGATCGAAACGGCCGGAGGACTAGCCGTGGCGGCCGTCGTCCTCTACGCCGGGTGGCGCAGCATGTCGCATGGCCAGACGCCGGGTCAGTTCTTCGCATTCATAACGGCGCTGCTGATGACGGCCGATCCAGCCCGCCGTCTGTCGCGGCTGCAGCTGAGGCTTGCAACGGCAGCCATCGGCGTGAGGATGATGTATGAGCTGGTGGATACGCCGCCCGCGGAGGTAGACCACGGCGCACCGGAGGATCTGGTCGTCAGCCGCGGCGAGATTCGATTGGAAGGCGTGAACTTCGGATATGCGCCGGGAATGCAGGTGCTGGACGACCTCAGCCTAGTCGCACCAGCGGGCAAGACGACAGCTTTGGTGGGGCTTTCGGGGACAGGCAAGACCACCGTTTTCAACTTGGTGCAGCGCTTCTGGGCTCCTCAAGCCGGCAGCATCCGCATCGATGGACAGCGCATTGACGAGCACGCGCTCGCTTCGGTGCGAAAGCAGGTAGCGCTTGTCAGCCAGGATGTTTTTCTCTTCGAAGGCACAATCGGCGAAAACATCAGAGCGGGATATGGCAATGCGTCGGAGGCCGATATCATAGCCGCGGCCCGCTCAGCGCACGCTGACGCATTCATTCGCGCCATGCCGCAGGGCTACGATACTCCGGTCGGCGAGCTCGGCTCGCAGCTCTCGGGCGGGCAGCGGCAGAGGATCGCCCTGGCCCGCGCCTTTCTCAAGAGCGCGCCCATCATCCTGTTGGACGAGCCAACATCGGCGTTGGACAGCGAGACCGAGCAGATCATTCAGAGCGCATTGGCCGAGCTGACGCGCGGTCGCACCACAATCGTCATCGCGCACCGCCTGGCTACGGTGGCCAGCGCCGATGTCATCCATGTCCTTGATCAAGGGCGCCTGATCGAAACCGGTACACACCGCGATCTCATTCAACGCGGCGGCCTGTACGCCAGGCTGTACCGCATCCAATTCGCCGAGAGCATCGCCGACAAGGCCGCAGCCGTGGGCTGAAAGCGTCCTCTGGCTCGCGCAAGTTGCCGATCGGAACCTCGCTGTTTCGCTGCTGAGCGCCGGAGCCATGACATGAGCACTGCGACGCGGTCCCTGACACTCGAGGATGTCGCTGGCGTGCTCGCGCTATCGGCCGATGCCCCGGACACGAGCGAGATTTATGCGAGGGTCGATCAGCTCGTGCGCGACACGGTCGGCTACAAGCTGCTGACCGTTCTCAAATTCGTGGAGGAGACGCAGGAGGTCGAGCGCATCTATTCCAGCAATCCGAAAACCTATCCCGTGGGCGGCCGTAAGCGGCTTGCCGCCATCAAAAGGGACCACAGTTTCGCCGGCGGTCAGATCTTTCTTGCAGCTGACGCCGATGCCGTGAAGCGCACCTACCCCGATTACGAGCTGATCCTGGGACTGGGCGCGAGCGCTATCCTGAACGCGCCCATCCGCCACGCGGGCCGCCGCCTCGGCACACTCAACTGCTGCGGCGTGGCAAACACCTACGGCACAAAGGAGATCGAGGCGGCCAAAGTCCTCGCCAATCTCCTGGCGCCGACGCTGCTGGCGGCGAAGCTCAATAGGCCTGCACCACATACAGACTAAGGCCCACCCGCGTCCTCGCACGGGTGAGCCCAGTCGCGGTCGTCGTTTCCTGGGCGCGCGCTCAGTTCACTTCACGCGCGCGATCAGGTCCGTGTATTTCTTGATATCGGCTTCGAGTGTGGCGTCGACCTTGTCCGGGCCAATGAAGAGGTTCTCCTTCATGTACCGGCTCTTGACCACAGCCTGCACGTTCTGCGCACTCGCGGCCTCGGCCATTGCCTTGGCGAGCTTATCGACGACGGGCTTCGGCGTATTCTTGGGCGCGGAGACCATCAGATAGTTGCCGCCCCCGATATCCCAGCCGTTGTCGACCATGCTGAAAATTTCGGGAAAGCGCCCCATGCGCTCGGTCATCATGGATCCGATGACACGCACCTCGCCCGTTTCAGCTTGTGGACCGAACGTGCCGCCCGAGAAGCCGAAATCGACCTGGTTGGCGAGCACGGCCTGAACCGAACCGTTGCCGCCTCCCGTCGGCACCGGAATGATCTTGATGCCCTCTTTCTTCGCGACGTACTCAAAGATCAGCTTGTCGAGCTGGTACTGCGAGGCATACTTGACGTCGCGCTTCTCAGCCTTGGCCGCATCGATGACATCGCGCATGCTCTTGTAGGGACGGCTCGGATGCGTGAACAGACCGTCCTCGAACTTGCTGACGATGGCGATGTGTGCGAAATCCGTGACGTCATACTGGGTCTTCAAGACGAGCGGCTCAAAGGCATAGGTGAGCGAGCCGGTGCCAATCAGGGTGTAGCCATCCGGCTCAGCCGCCTTGACGGACATGGCGGCCACACCGCCGCCCGCGCCCGGCTTGTTTTGTACCAGGACTGTCTGGCCGAGGCTCCTGCCAAGTGGCTCCGCCATGGCACGCAAGACAGCATCCGTGCCGCCGCCCGGCGCAAAGCCGACAATAATGGTGATGGGCTTGGTGGGAAACTCCGCGGCCTGCGCCGCGCCTGCGACCGTCAACGCGGCCAGCGCTGCAGCCGCAACCGAAGCGCATTTCCAATTCAGCATTTTGTCTACTCCTCAGCTTGTTTGTCATCCTATGCGCCGCTGTCACCGGCACGCTAGGTCTCAGGTCTTGTCGGCCTTCGGCGTCGCGCCCGCCATGGGCTCCTCTGTGCGTACCGGCGCCGCAACTCGTGTCTGCGTCAACTGGAAGTTGCTCAAGCGCCAGACCGAAAAGATGGCCATGAGCAGAAATACGATGGCCACGGGGTGATCGACAAGCGACGAAGGCTTGGCGTCCGTGATGATCAGGGCCTGCCGCAGTGAGAGCTCCGCCTGGGGGCCGAGAATGAAGCCGATCAGGAACGTCACGAAGGAGAAGTCGTACTTCTTCATGAAGTATCCAAAAAAGGCGAAAATCAGCATCAGATAGACGCCGAACATGCCGCTGCCTTCCAGATATGCGCCGGCGACACATAGGAAAATGATGACGGGAAGCAGAATGGCGTCCGAAACCAGAATGAGCCAGGCGAAGAAGCGCTGGCCGGCAATGCCGATCACCAGGAGAATGGCAGAGGCCAGAATCATGCCGATGAAAATGGAATAGACCAGAACGGCGTCGTCGCGGAAAAGATAGGGACCGGGCGTCAAGCCGTGCATCATGAAGGCGCCCATCAGCAGCGCTGTCGAGACGCTGCCGGGCAGGCCAATGGCGAACATGGGAACCATACTCGCCGGGACGGCCGCATTGTCCGCAGTTTCGGCAGCCGCGACGCCTTCGATGGCGCCCTTGCCGAAGCGGTCGGGGTCCTTGTCCGCACGCTTGGCCCATGTATAGGCGAGAAACGAGCTCAGGCTTCCGCCCAGCCCGGGGAGTACACCAATACCGATACCGGTGAAGCTCGCGCGCAGAATGGTGGGTATGCACTTGATGAATTCGCGCAGCGACAGGCGGCGGTCCTCGGGGTTGCCGCTGTCTAAATAAGCCGCTTTGTGCCCGTATGTACCGCGCCAGCCCTTGTCGATCTGCACGAACATTTCCGACAGGGCCAGCGTGCCGATAGCGATGGCAAGCAACGGAATGCCATCGTACAGATCCTGCCAGCCAAACGTCAGGCGCGGCTGCCCGGTCTCGATGTCCAACCTAGGTGCGGACAGAAACAGTCCGAGGAAGCCGGCGATCAGCCCTTTGAAGAACGAGCGACCCGAAACGGCAGCGATGAAGGTTATGGCAAAGATCAGGACGGCCGTGATCTCGACGGGTCCGGTTCCAATGGCGAGCTTGGCCAGCGGCGCCGTCAGCAAGATGAGCGCAATGGTGGCGATAAAATCGCCGGCGACTGATCCGTAAAGGGCAATTTTCAGGGCTTTCTGTGCCTTGCCCTGCCGCGTCATGGGATAGCCGTCGAGCGTGGTGACGACCGAGGACGGCTCACCCGGCACGTTGATGAGAATGGCCGTGATGGCGCTGCCTGTGGCCCCGCCCTTGTTGATGCCGATGAGAAAGGAAATGCCGACGAGCGGCGGCAGCTTGTAGGTGAACGGGATGAGCAGGGCAATTGCGGTTGCGCGATTCAAGCCGGGCAGAGCGCCAACCACATAGCCGATGAACACACCGAAGGTCACGTATATGACGATCTGGATGGTCAGAACGTCGTTGAACGCTTGCAGGACCTGTTGAAACAGCATTTCGAGGGCGGCCTATGGCAACGGAGTTTGCAGGCCATAGGTGGCTATGGCCTGGGCTATTGCCACCGTGATGATCGCGGTGGGCACGATGCGGATCGGACTGCGCTCGCCCATGAAAATCATGGCAGCCGCAATCATCAACGGTCCACCGATCCACGTCCCGTACCAGTGAATGATGACGGTGGTGACAAGGATAATGGCACTGATCAGCAGGAAGAAGCCGAGATCCGACCACGTCAGGGGATTGGGCTGATCGACGTACATCGACGGCTTCGTTAGAGCTTGATAGAGCAGTCCGACGCAGCTCACGGCCATGCCGAGCAACATGAGGACGGGGAAGAAGTAAGGGGAGAGGCCGTGCCACGTCCCACCCGGGTCCTCCAATGGAATGATGACGAAAAGCGCCACTCCAACGAGCACCAGCAGCAGGACGGCGACCACAATATCAACTTTTCGCATGTCCTCCCTCGGAGCTGATCGGGACGCAACGGCGATCGATGGGGAAGCCCCCGCCAGGTGGCCGCTTCGATAGCGTCGACAGACTGCCAAATTCATGGCCAGCGAGGCAATAGCAGGTTTGGCGCCCGGACAGCGTCATTTTAACAAATCGACCCGGCAAGACCGTCTTGCGTGCCCGCCGGACGTCACAGCCTTCCCTGCGGGTAGAGGCGCGAACCTCACTACCGTCGTCTCGTCCTCTCGCCTACTGTTGCTTACGCAAAGGACCATTGCGTGCGCAGCGAGAGTATCGCAGCGGTTTCCATCGACCAGGAGGCAGCATGAACGTCCGCGACGAGATCCGCGACATCTATGCCAATCGGGCCACCAAGAAGTACGGCCTGTCGGATGTGAACCAGCTCCAGCACGCGCTGCAGTCGGCCGCACTCGCCGAGCAGCAGGGCGAGGCGCCGTCGCTCATCGTCGCAGCCCTGGTGCACGACATCGGGCACATGGTGCACCACCTCGGCGAGGACCCGGCCAGTGCCGGCATCGACGATCGCCACGAGGAGCTTGGAGCAGCGTGGCTGGACGCGCATTTCGGGCCGGAGGTGGCGGAGCCCGTGCGGCTGCATGTTCCGGCCAAGCGCTATCTGTGCGCCGTCGATCGCGCATACTTTTCCCTGCTGTCGGAAGATTCGGTGCGCTCCCTCGCCTTGCAGGGCGGACCCATGTCGCCTGCCGAGGTCGCCGCATTCGAGAAGCATCCGTACGCACAAGCCGCCGTGCGCTTGCGCCGGATCGATGAGGCGGCGAAGGATCCGAATGCCGACACGCCGCAGGTCGATCACTTCATGCGATATGTCGACCTGGTGCTTGCGCCGGCCGGCGCCGACCGCCCCGCGTAGGCCACGGCTCGTGCTGGGTTGGGGTGGGTCTCTCTAAGAACGAACCTCACAAACTCAAAACACGGCGCCGCGCGCGGCCACCGGCCAGAGCGATTCCACGCGCGCGTCCGGCGTGCCCATGCCGCGCACGCCGACGTACCAGTCGTGCAGGTTGACGGTCGGGTCGCAGTGGCCGGGGATGAGCAGGAGCTTGTCGCCGAGCTTCGGCCGCTCGTTGCAGGCGGTGAGGTTGAGATTGCCGTGCTCATCGGACGGGCGCTCATAGACGGCGCCGGCAAGCCCTGAAATCTCAGGCACGCCCTGATCGAAGGAGAAGGTTTTCAAGCCCGCATCGATCACTGCGCGCTCCGGAATGGGCGTGCTCATGACGGTGGCCAGCACGAACAGCGAATGCTCGAAAGCGTTGTAGCGACTGCCGTCGGGGTTCTTGTTGCGCGCGTAGTCCGCATCCATGAACACGTACGAGCCCGCCTGCAGCTCGTTGTAGACGCCGCTGGCCGCTTCGATCTCATAGGTGCCGCTGCCGGCGCCGCCGACCACCTCGCACTCCATGCCTGCCCGCTTCAACAGATCGACGGTGCGGCGCGTCTTCTCAATGGCATCGGCGATGGCCGCCTTGCGCTCCTCGATGGTGCGCATGTGCTGGGCGCGGCCGTGATAGGCCTGCAGACCAGCGAACTGCAGGCTCTTTTCCCTGGCGATGCGCTGCGCCAGCACCACCGCCGGCTCGCCGGGCTCGACGCCGCAGCGGTTGCCGCCGACGTTGATCTCGACCAACACGCGCAGGCGGACGCCGTTGCGAGTTGCAGCGGCGGCTAGCGCTTCGACAGCCACTTCGTTATCGGCCGCTACCATGACGCGCGCTTGATGCGCCAGCCCCGCCAGCCGGTCGAGCTTGCGTGTGCCGATCACCTCGTTGGAAACGTACACGTCCGGCACGCCGCCGAGCACCATTGCCTCGGCTTCTGAGACCTTCTGGCAGCACATGCCGACCGCGCCCAGCGCCATCTGCTTCAGACCGATGACGGGCGACTTGTGCGTCTTGGCGTGCGGGCGCAGGCGCACGCCGGCCTTGGCCACCGCGTCCGCCATGCGCTTCAGATTGCGCTCGAAAGCGTCGAGGTCGAGCACTAGCGCGGGCGTGTCGACGTCGGCATACGGCATGCCGGGCGTGGCGGGCGGTAGCTGGGGCATGGGATTTCCTCGAATTAATGCATGTGAACGTCAAGAGACGAGAGCTTCAGCGAGACTTTTGAAATCAGCCACCATGAGATCGGGCTGATGCGGCGACTGGCCGAATGGCCGCTTGCGGCGCTCGACGAAGGCCGTGCGGAAGCCGTGCGACTTGGCGCCGATGCAGTCGAAGGCGTGGTTGGCGACGAACAGGCAGCCCGTGCGCTCGATGTGGGGCCATTGCGCCGAGATGATGGCTTCGGCCGTCGCATAAGTCTTGAAGTGCGGCTTGAAGTAGCCCGCCTCCTGCACCGAGATGATGCGATCGAACGGAAAGCCGATGTGAGGGCGCGCCGCCTCCAGCATGTCGCGGTCGCCATTGGAGAGGATGATGAGCTTGTAGCGCGTATGCAGGCGCTCGAGCGCGGCGATGACATCGGGGAAAGGTTTGAGCTGCTCGATCTGCGAGACGAGCCACTCGACCTCGGCTTGCGTGTGCTGGATGCCGCAGCGGTCCATCACCTGGGAGACGGCGCGGTGACCGACCTGGCGGTAGGGCGTATGCCCGCGGTCGAGCAGCGCATCGATCATGCTGTCCTCGAAGTGCGTGCGCCGCCACCACGTGACGAAGCTCGACGGCTCGCCGCTCCAACCCTTCTTTGTCAGAAACGGGATGGCGGCTGCGGTCAGCCCGGACTGCATGTCGACGACGGTGCCGTAGAGATCGAAAATCAGTGCCCGCGTCTCCCGCCGCACGACCTCCAACGCGCCCGCCATCGCCTACCTCTCGCCGCAGCTGCCGATTGCGGCTACTGTTGCCCGTCGTCCGCCGGACAAGCAAGGGGTGTCTGACATGTCGTTCCGCATCGGCCTGCTGCTGTTTCCTGACATCACCCAGCTCGACATGACCGGGCCCTACGAGGTGTTCACGAAGCTGCCGGACGCGGAGGTGCACCTCGTGTGGAAGACGCTCGAGCCGGTGGCGGCCAACGGCGGCATGAAGATTTCGCCCACGACGACGTTCGCCGCCTGCCCGCAACTCGATCTGGTGTGCGTGCCGGGTGGTCCGGGCATGAACGCGCTGCTGAACGACGAGGAAACACTGTCGTTTTTGCGCCGGCAGGCCAGGGATGCACGCTACGTGACATCCGTGTGCACGGGTGCCCTGGTTCTCGGCGCCGCGGGGCTTCTGAAAGGCCGGCGCGCTGCCACGCACTGGATGAGCCGCGACATGCTGCGCGCGTTCGGAGCGACGCCGGTGGCCGAGCGCGTGGTGATCGACGGCAACGTTGTGACCGGCGGCGGCGTGACGGCGGGCATCGACTTCGCGCTGACGATCGCGGCGGAGGCCTTCGGTGAGGACCTGGCCAAAGCGATCCAGCTCGGCATCGAATATGATCCGCAGCCCCCGTTTCGCGCCGGCTCGCCGGAAGGTGCGGGTGCGGCCATCGTGGAAAAGGCGCGCGCCGGGGCCGCGCGGCGGCAGACGGAGCGGGAGAGTGCCGTGAAGCAGGCGGCGGTGCGGCTGGCGGGTTAAGGGTGTGGAGAAGAAAACTTATCCCCGCGTGCTGCCGTGCGTCGATGATCACCGCGCCGTCTGCCGGCGACGGGGCGTGAAATCGCGATCCGTCCTTTCACGTGGCAGGCGGCCGGCGCCTGGAAGGTAGAGCTCACGGACGCTCGAGATCCAGGGGGCCGCGGGACGACCGCTTGCGGTGAAGCGCCAGCAATGGTGCGGAGCCGCAGGCCGTCCAAAGGACTCAAGGTGTTGAGCGTGATGCCTCCAGCGAGGCAGCGCGCTGCACCAAAGCGCGTCCCCGGACTTCAAATCGCCGAACGCGGGTGCCGCAAGGCAACCCTTGGACCGTGAGGTCCAGAGAGCCGCAAGGTTCTCGGGGAGACCCGCGCGGGTCTCCTGGGGCGTTCGCGCCCCGCGGTTGCTGCGAGGCACCCGCGTCCCGTCGCATTTGCATGCCTTCGGGTCCCAGCGGACAGCGGGGAGGATGGCGCTTGGGCTGCGCGATGCAATGTTCATTCACGCCGAGTTTGCGGAAGCGCGTCTGGGTCCCGGACCATTTCCGCATGCGCGCCATACGCACATGCGGGTCCGGGATGACGGTGGCTGCGAGGATGGGCGTGCCGACAAGACAGGCTTGCACGAGCACTGCATTCGCGTCAGCTTCGACTGGTCTCAATCTCGTGAGAGCATCAGCCATGGCCGATCATCTTCTGCGCTCCAGCCCCGAGACCGTCCATTGGGGCTATTTCGATGCCTCCATCCCGCCGGTGCTCAGCATCGCCAGCGGAGATCGCGTGACCGTCGAGACCGTGAGCGGAGCCCCGGAGGTGATGCCGAAGGGGGGCCTCAAGCCGCCACCGGAGCTGGAGGAAATCCATCGCAAGGTGCCGCGCAAATTGCCGGGTCACCTGCTGACCGGTCCCATCGCCGTCACAGGCGCCAAGCCGGGGCATGTGCTCGAGATCGCTATCGAGGACATCAAGCTGCGCCAGAACTGGGGCTACAACGTCATTCGCCCGCTCGCCGGCGCGCTGCCCGACGATTTCCACGAGGTGCGGCTTGTGCACATCCCCTGCGATCTGGAGCGCGGGGTCGGCCGGCTGTCGTGGGGGGCCGAGGTGCCGCTCAGGCCGTTCTTTGGTGTCGTCGGCGTGGCGCCGCCGCCGGCCTGGGGCATGATCTCATCGCTGCCGCCGCGCAAGCATGGGGGCAATCTCGACAACAAGGAGCTGGTGGCCGGCTCACGCCTGTTCCTGCCGGTGCACGTGGCAGGCGCCAATTTGTCGGTCGGTGACGGCCACGGCGCGCAGGGCGACGGGGAAGTGTGCGTGACGGCCATCGAGACGGCGCTCACCGGCACCTTCAAGATCACACTGCGCGAGGACATGACGCTCGAATGGCCACGCGCGGAGACCGATACGCACGTGATCACCATGGCGTTCGATCCCGACCTCGACAGCGCCGCGCGTTGTGCCCTGCGCCAGATGATTGCGCTGCTTGGCGAGCGGAAAGGCCTGTCGCGCGAGGACGCCTACATGCTGTGCAGCCTCGCCGCCGACCTGCGCATCACGCAGCTCGTCAACCAGAACAACGGCGTGCACGTCATGCTGGAGCAGCGTTATTTCAAGTGACACTGCTCAGTTTGCCATGCCGCGCGCGGCGTCCGCGTAGCCGATGCGGCTCTCGGGAGCCACGGGATGGCGGGCACGCACGCGCGACAGCATGAGATTCACGTCATCGGCCGACTTGGCACGCACTGCGCAATCCAGAAACACCTGCTCCAGCACGTCTTGCTGCGCGTGGCTGCCGCCGAGCCGGAACATGCCGTCGAGCGCGGGGCGCATCAGCGTGCACGCCTTTGAGAAATCGCCACGTGCGCGAGCAACCACGGCTTCCGAGATCGGCAGCGCGTAGTCGCGCACCAGCGGCGCCAGCGTGCCTTTGCCGTCGGCGGCAAACGTGCGCATGCCTTCGAGCATGCGGCCAGCCGCCTCGAAGCGGCGCGTCGCCGCCAGCGCTAGCATCCAGTGCGGCAACGTGAAGGCCGAGCGGCAGTCGCCGATGCGCGTTTCGGCCTTGTCGGCGATCTCGCCCCAGCGGTCGCCGACATCGACACCCTGGCGCTCCAGGCGGAACAGCATGGAGGCCGCGTTCTGCATGTCGATATAGAGATCCGGCTGGGCCGAAGTCAGCGGCGAGGCGAGATTGCGGAAGCGCCGATCGTAGAGTGCCAGAACCTCGTCGAACTCGCGGCGCTCGTAATGATAGAGTCCGCGATGCCACCACAGGTGGTGCATGAGATTGTTGGCGCCGTCCCAATGGGGCTCGAGGCCGGCCAACCATTGAATGCCTTCGTCGTGCCGGCCGCGCATCTCCAAAACGTGGGCCACGGCATGCGCAGCCCACAGGTCGCCCTTGTCGATGGCGATAGCCTCGCGGCCGGCAGGCTCGGCGATGTCGTAGTTGCCGAGCTCCTCGTGCGCGAAGCACTTGCAGGCGAGCAGCGCGCCCCAGCCGGGCAGCTCCGGCGCCCAGCGTGGCATCGCGTCTTCGACCTCACGCGCCATGGTTTCGGGCCGCCCGAGCCAGAAGGCGTTGAAGTGGTGCAGGCGGAAGGCGAGCACGTCGGTGGGGTGGGCGTCGAGGATCTCCTCCCAGGTCTTGAGTGTGCGATCGAGATCGCCGGCGATCCAGTGCGAGAGCGCCACCGCATGCGCTTGCTCGCGCTGCGTTGCCGTCGCCAGCAGGCCATTGGCGGTGCTCAGAGCGTCCTGAGCCATGGGCACGTTGGCCTGCTTGAAAGACAGCATGGCGAAATAGCCTTTGAGGATATGCGCGAACGCAAACCCCGGATCGGCTGCCAGCGTGCGCGTCATGTGCGCGGCCGTGTCGGCGCGATACTTGAGATAACCGAGCACGGTGGTGTTGAAGGCGGATGCCGCCTCGGCGCTGGCGCACGTCAGAGGCAGGCCGTGCAGATCGACGTGAGGCATGCGATCCCTCGTCTCGATGGGAGCGACGACCACACTTTCCTATCCCATCCCGGTCGGCGGCGAAATAATTCTGTGCGAGCCGGCCACCTTGGCGCGTCAAATGTCGCGCAGGCTGCCGTCCTCGCGGCTCAAAGTCAGATGCGGGCTGTAGAAGGGATCGGACAATACGCCTGGCCCCCATTTCGAGAGAAAATATGCAGTCTCGCGATTGAGCCGCTCGGCCTGCGCCGGTGTCACATCCAGCCCGCGCGAGGCCGACTCGTGATGCACGAGGCGCCCATGCGGCGCCATCAGGTTGGCGTAGCCCTGGGCGCGCACGCGCAGGCAGAAATCGACATCGTTCAGAGTGATGGGCAGCTCCACGTCGAAGCCGCCGACCGCGTCGAACACCTTGCGCCTGACTGCCAGACACGCGGCTGTCACCGCACTCACCTCGTGCACGGCTGCGAGGCGGGCAGCCGCTGCCGGCGCGTCCGGAGCCAGATGCCGGAAGGCATGTCCGGCGACGCCGAACGTCCCCAAGATCACGCCAGCGTGCTGAATGCGCCCGGACGGATATAGCAGCAGCGCGCCGACGCATCCGGCGGATGCCTCGGCGGCGACCTCGATGAGAGGACCGAGCCAGCCAGATGCTTCGGCGTCCACGTCGTCGTTGAGAAGCAGCAGAACCTCGCCGCGGCTTGTGGCAGCTCCACGGTTGATGAGGGCCGAAAAATTGAAGGAGCTCGGATCGGAGATCGCGCGTACGCGCGGATCGGCGCGCAGCTCGTCCAGCAGCGCCAACTGCGAGCGATCCTTCGAGCCATTGTCGACAACGATCAGCTCGAGGTCGGACAGCGGCTCATCGAGCACGGAGCGGACAGCCTCCCGCAAGAGGCGAGGATTGTCCCGCGACGGCATGATGACGGATACGGATGGGCACCAGGCGGGCATCACGTAAGCTCGCGGCATTGCTGGCGCCAGCAGTCGTGGATCAGAATCGCCCGTCTCATGGCGAAATATACGCGGCACATGCCGTATCGCATCCGGTCCGCGTTCGACACCAGCCAGCGCGTCGAGCAGCCCAGAGCTTGTAGCCATCGTGGCGTCCGTGCATGCGGACAGCTCCTGCAGAGCCGGTCCAACCCGGAACGCAACCGCTGAGCGTACATAGTCCGACTCGCGCTGCCAGCGCGGGCTCCAGCTTGGCTTGAAATGGGGCTCAATGCGCCGCCCGGTCTCGTCCATGCGATCAGAGTCGCCGCAGACGGCAACGCAATCCGAATGTCGCAACATCTCGATGGCAACCATAGCCGGCACCAGCGCGCTCCATCGACCCGGCCTATCGAGAATGGCGAAGGCAAACGCGCCGGTGCTCTTCGCCGCATTCAGAATGACGCTCAATGAGGGGGTACCGGCCTCGACGGCAAGCCACTCGACTTCGACATCGCCGTGGGCCTCACTTGAAGTCGGCAGGGTCGTGTCGTCGCGAGGGCCTGCGGCGACGATCAGCAGCTTGAGCGGCCGACCTGCGCCGAGCCGGCGAGCCTCACCTGCAATCCGGAGGCGCTCCTCCCTTCCCTCGAACGCGAGCTGCCAGGC
Organism: uncultured Alphaproteobacteria bacterium; assembly: GCA_963806735.1. Taxonomy (GTDB): domain Bacteria; phylum Pseudomonadota; class Alphaproteobacteria; order Rhizobiales; family Hyphomicrobiaceae; genus CADEFX01. Next base: position 15,796 of record CAWEBE010000023.1, read on the forward strand.
CTCGTAGACTGCCTGCGGGTCGGGGCGGGTAGGCGCAGCGAACGCCAGCCCGCTCCGCCTTGCGAGCACCTGCCGCACTTTCAGCACCAGAGTTCGGGGCAAGGCCAACTGGCGCAGGACGTCGCGGCGCCCGGCCAGCAGCTTGCGCAAGCCGAGCGGCTCCAGCTCGACCGAGACGATGACGCCTGGATCCAGATGCGGCTCGACCTCCAGGTCCAGGCGCACCACCGGCCGCGGCACGCTGAAGGACTTTGCATAGTCGCAGTCACCGATCCGATCCAAAAAAACAATCATCGGCGCCGCGCGGCCGTCGAGAATGAGGCGCAGCGTGGCATAGGCGGGCTTCCCGGTTCTCAGTCGAAACCGATAAAGTCCAGCGGACAGGAACGGAACCTCCAGCACCGCCACGAGACGCGGGCGCCAGAAGTCGCTGGCATCGGTTCTGACGCTCGCGAGTTGCAGCAACATGGCGGGGAGTGGAGGTCGCCTGGATCCAAGCCCGCACCATGCAGGCTTCCGTCTCGCACGATAATCCGATAGGTGCCGCGGAATGTCATGGCAGAGAAGCGCGGCCTCGGTTGTCCACCGCCACATCTGGCAGAGGCTTCCGCACGGGCTGCGGCGCCAAGCGCTGCTGCATGCGTCGTCACGGCTGGCGCCGAGGCCGGATCCACACGCGAGGACGGTGCAGCCGGTGTTTGTTGCCGGCTACTTCCGCACGGCTTCCGGGTTAGGTGAGTCGGCGCGGCTGTGCGCTGAGGCCTGCCATGCCCTTGGATACGATACGCGCACCGTCGACATCTCGGCTGAGCACATGCAGCCGACCGACCTGCCGCATGATGCAGTTGCCGATGCTCGCAGCCACCTCGGGCCTGGGACGGTCATCCTGCACGTCAATGCGCCTCTTGTCCCGCTGGCGCTGCTGCAGCTCGGGCGGGCATTCGTCCGGAGCAAGCACATCATCGGCACTTGGGCCTGGGAGCTCGAACGTGTGCCGCCCGACTGGCGGCGTGGCCTTCCGTTCGTGCACCAGGCCTGGGCGCCGTCGCGGTTCACGGCCGAGGCAGTCCGGCAGAAGGCCTCAGCGCTGGCGATCCGGGTCGTTCCCCATCCGCTCGCGGTGCGTGCCCGTCCAGTGGCGGCCGGCAGCCGAGATCGTTTCCGCGTGCTCATGATCTTCAACGCGGCGTCGAGCTTCGCGCGAAAGAACCCCTGCGCCGGTATCGCCGCGTTCCGCAGGGCCTTTGGTGCCGACGCTAACGCGGAGCTAGTCGTCAAGTCGTCGAACCTCGATGTCTATCCCGGGGCTCGCGCCGCGCTCAAGACCGCGATCGGTGGACAATCCAATATCCGCCACATCGATCACGTGCTGCCACCGCACGAGATCGAGGCCCTTTATGAGTTTGCCGGTGCCGTGCTCTCGCTGCACCGGTCAGAGGGGTTCGGGCTCGTGCTCGCGGAGGCCATGCTGCGCGGGCTGCCGGTGGTGGCAACCAACTGGTCCGGCAACGTGGACTTTCTCGATGCGGACAACGGCTGCCCGGTCCGCTACGGGCTCGTGCCCGCACGTGATCCGCGGGGAGTCTACGATTTTCCCGATCTGCGTTGGGCCGAGCCGGACATCGATCACGCCGCGGAATATCTGCGGCGGCTCAGCAGCGATCCCGACTGGCGCACACGCATCGGCCGACGCGCCGCAGAGGATGCAGCACGAATATTCTCGCTGGAAGCCTACGGCGCGGTCATGAATGAGCTTGTCGGCCGACCGTCGCCGCACTGAAGGAGGAGACTCTTGGCTGGCCGCGTCCGTTTGCCCGCAGAAACTCACGCCCCGCCGGCGTCAGCAGCACGCGCACCCCTTGCCCGTCGGACCGCTCGCGCTCGACAAAGCCGCGATCGCTGGCATCCTCCCAGACCGGCAGTCGCGGGCACGACGTGCGCCATGCCTCCATAACTTCCTCGTAAGACCTGGGCCCGGCGGCGATCCATTCGAGGAGATCGAGAATCAAAGCATCCACGGTGCTTGTCATCGGAGTAACCTTTGATGGCTCGACGGCTGCCTCGACCGGACTGCTAGCCTCGGACGGGGCTGTGCGATACTTGTGTTGAGACACAGTTATCAGAAACTGGACGCGAACGGGAGACTCAGCGTGCGCCGTATTGCCCTTATTCACGCTACGCCGGTCGCCATCGATCCGATCGCCGAGGCCTTCAAGCGCGACTGGCCTGACTGCGCGACCGTGAACCTTCTCGACGACAGCCTGAGCCAGGACCGGGCCAGGACGGCAGACCTCACGGCGGACATGTCACGGCGCATCCTGGCACTCGGCGAGTACGTGCATGGTGCAGGAGCCGATGCCATCCTCTACACGTGCTCGGCCTTCGGCCCGGCCATCGAGAACGCCGCGCGCAAGCTTCCCATTCCGGTGCTGAAACCCAATGAGGCCATGTTCGAGCAGGCGCTGGAGAAGGGCAAGCGCATCGGCATGATCGCCACCTTTCGCGCGTCCGTCGCCTCCATGGAGGCAGAGTTCGCCGAGGAAGCCGGCCGCCGCAACCCCAAAGCGACCATCCGCACAGTGCTCGTGGAAGAAGCCATGACCCACCTACGCGCCGGCGATGCGGAGCGTCACAATCGCCTCGTTGCCGACGCTGCCGTTCAACTCTCGGATTGCGATGCGCTGGTGCTGGCCCAATTTTCCACCTCGCGCGCCGCACCGGCAGTGCGTGCCATCACCTCGCAACCGGTGCTGACGAGCCCGGATGCGGCAATCGCCAAACTGAAGCGCCTCATGCAGTGAGCCGTTAGCAAGGAGCGTCTGTAGGCATCCGCACCTCGAAAGGAGAGCAAGCCCATTCCTACTAAACCCTGGCGCCTTGGACCGCTCAATGGGCGCACACGCGGTATGCAATGGGCGTTGCTGCTGCTCCTGTCGGCTCTCTTCGTTGCCATCGCTGAATATCTGCGCCTACCGGCCGCCCTTCTCATCGGACCGATGATCGCGGCGATCGTGGTCGGAGTCGGTGAAAGCACCATTCGCGTGCCGCGCTACCCTTTTGTCGCCGCGCAATCGATCGTCGGCTGCCTGATCGGGCACACCATCCCGCTGTCCATTGTCGAGGAGCTGATCAAGGACTGGCCGCTCTTCCTGATGGGCGTCGTGTCGGTGATCGCCGCAACCAGCGTGCTCGGCTGGCTCCTGGCGCGCTGGAACTTTCTGCCGGGCACGACCGCCATATGGGGAACCTCGCCCGGCGCCTCGACGGCGATGATCCTCATGTCCGAGGCCTATGGGGCGGACGCTCGCCTGGTGGCCGTCATGCAGTATTTGCGCGTGGTCATCGTCGTCATTGCCGCGTCGGTGGTTGCCCGGATCTGGACGGCGAAATCCGCTGGTCCGCCACCGGAGATCATCTGGTTTCCGGGCCTGGCCTGGGCGCCGTTCCTCAAAACGCTCGCCCTGGCTGCGGTGGGCGCCGTGCTCGCAACACTGCTCAACATACCTGCGGGAGCGCTGCTGCTGCCACTTGCCGCCGGCATGGTTCTTCAAGGCTTGGGATGGCTGACCATCGAGTTGCCTCCATGGTTGCTCGCGGCCAGCTATGCCCTGATCGGCTGGAGCATCGGACTGCGCTTCACCCGTCCCATACTCATGTACGCGGTGCGCACGCTGCCGCAGATGCTCGTATCCATCCTGGCCCTCATTGCCATCTGCGGCGTCATTGCCGCCATCCTGGTCGCAGCGGGCATCGACCCCTTGACCGCGTACCTTGCGACAAGTCCGGGTGGAGCGGATTCCATCGCCATCATCGCCGCGTCGAGCAACGTCGATCTGCAGTTCGTCATGGCGATGCAAACGGCGCGCCTCGTGGTCGTCCTCCTCACGAGCCCTAGCATCGCGCGATTCATAACCTGGCAAGTGGGCGGCCCGACAACAAAGACATGAGCCCGGGCCGGGCAGAGCGACTCACGCCAAAGCCGCCGGCTTGAATCCCAGCACCGATGCGAAACGCTCCGTGTACTTGGGCCAGGCTCGAGGATTGATGAGCCGCGGCGGAACCTTGCCGTCGAGGATATCGATCCACTGCTCCGCCGTCGCTTTCGCCATGTTCTCCAGCGTCTCGTGTGTGGCGCCAGCATGGTGCGGCGTGACGATCACGTTGTCGAAGGCCATCAGGGCATGATCGGTGGGGGGCGGCTCCTCCAGAAATACGTCGATACCGGCGCCGGCGATCTTCTTCTGCCGCAGCGCCTCGGCCAAGCCGTCTTCCTTGTAGGTGCCGCCACGCGAGGTGTTGATGAAATAGGCGGTCGGCTTCATGCGCGAGAACTGCTCGAATCCGACGAGACCGAACGTCTCCTCGGTGCGCGGGCAGTGCATCGTCACGTAGTCGGAGCGCTCCAGCAGCTCGTCCAGCTCCACCTTGGTGCCACCGCGCGCGGCAATCTGCTCGCTGGTGAGGTACGGATCGTAGGCGAGAACCGTCATGCGGAACAGGCCGCGGCACAGATCGGAGACGCGTGTGCCGATGTGGCCGATGCCGATGATCCCGACCGTCTTGCCCAACAGGTCATTGCCGGTGAAAAGAAAGCGGTCGAGGTTCTTCTCGCGCCGCATGGCCCGATCGGCCTGAATCATCTTCTTGGATAGCGCCAGCATGAAGCCGAGCGCGTGCTCGGCCACTGCCTCCTTGTTGGTGCCCGACTGGTTGCACACGATGATGCCGGCCTTGGTGCAGGCATCCACATCGATGACGTCGTAGCCTGCGCCCATCGAGCAGATGGCGAGCAGGTTGGGACTTTTGGCGATCAGGTTCGGATCAGCGAACCATGGCTCGCGCAGCTCGACGCGCGAGCCGATCTGATAGCCGTGCGTGCGCGAGAACTCGCTCCAGCTCTCCGCTTCATTGCCGGCATAGCGCAGCCGCACGAGATCGATGTCCGGACACGCCTGGAGCGCGCGCTCGGCAATGGGATCGGCGAATTTCTCGAAGACGACCAGTTTCTTGATGTTCGTGACCATAGTGCGGCGTTTCCCCTGGCTCGAATGGCGCGGGCCTATGGCCCCTTCGTGTTATCTTGGCATGCATCATGCCGAGATGTCGCCTGGATGCCAGCGCGCACGTGACATGCGGCACTTGCAGGGCAAGCTCTTTAGATTTGGCGCAGATGGAAGCTCTTGGGCCGGGTCAGCATCTCGTAGCCGATGCGGGAGAGCGATGCGCCGCGGCCGGTATCCTTGACTCCCGTCCACGCCAATCCGGGATCGAGGTAGTCGCAGCGGTTCATGTAGACCGTGCCAGTCTGTACCTCAGTGCCGATGCGTTCGGCGGCCTCCAAATCCGCACTCCAGATCGACGCAGTGAGGCCGTAAGGGGAATCGTTCATGAGGCGGACAGCTTCGGCATCGTCCTTCACCTTCATGATGCCGACCACGGGGCCGAAGCTCTCCTCCATCATCACGCTCATGGTGTGATCGACATCGGTCAGCACCTGCGGCGCTAGCCACGGCGTGCCGGCCTTGTCGCGCTTGAACGCCCTGGCGTCGATCAGCGCCCGCGCACCTTTGCTGACCGCTTCCGCCGTCTGCTTGCGCACGACATCGGCAAAGCGCGTCGCTGCCATCGGGCCGAGCGTGGTCTTCTCGTCTAGCGGATCGTCGAGCACGTACTGCCGGGTCAGCGCCGCGAATCCATCCACGAACCGGTCATAGAGGCTTGCGTGCACATAGATGCGCTCGACACCGCAGCAGCTCTGGCCCGAGTTGAAGAACGCACCATCCACCAGGTTCTCGACCGCGTGATCGAGCTTCGCATCGGCGCGCACATAGGCCGGATCCTTGCCGCCGAGCTCCAGGCCGATCGAGGTGAATGTGCCGGCCGCCGCATGCTCGATGGCGCGCCCGCCCTCCACCGAGCCGGTGAAGCTCACGTGATCCACGTGACCGCCAGACAGGATGCGCGCCGTGTCGTCGTGTCCGAGCACGAGATGAGTGAACAAGCCCCTTGGCACACCTGCCCGATCCATGGCCTGCTGAAAGCGCTCCCCGGTGTGGATGGTCTGCGAGGCTGCTTTCAGGATCACCGCATTGCCAGCAATCAGACCCGGCACCACAGTATTGACCGCGGTCAGAAACGGATAGTTCCACGGCGCGATCGTGAGAATGATGCCGAGCGGTTCGCGGCGGATATAGCGCGTGGAGTCGGCCTTGGGCTCCGGCACGACGGGCGCCAGCGCCGCTTCCGCGATCTCCGCCATGTATTGGACACGCTCTTCGAACGAGCGAAACTCGCCGCCGTAGCGCACCGGCCGCCCCATCTGCCGCGCCAGCTCCGGCACGATCTCGCCGTTGAGTGCGCGCATCGCCTCGAGGAAGCGCAACATGGCCGCCGCGCGCTCCTTGACTGGCACGCGCGACCATTCTGCCTGCGCCGTGCGGGCGTTCGACAGGGCAGCTTCGATCTCAGCCGCAGATGCCGTCGCACGGCGCGCAACCTCACGGCCGTCGATCGGCGAGATGCAGATCACGTCTCCCATGCGACCCTCAATAACGCTCGAAGCCGCGCATCAATTCCCAGTCCGTGATGCGGCGGTCGTACTCGAACTGCTCCCACTTGGCGGTGTGCACGTAGTGGTCCACCATCTCGCTGCCCAGCGCTTTGCGCAACATCTCGGAGCTTTGCATAAGCTCGGCCGCCTCTCGCAGCGTCTTGGGCACCTCCGGCAACTCCCTGCCAAAATAGGCATCGCCCGAGAACGCCGGTCCCAATTCGAGCTTTTCGTCCACACCCGCAAGGCCTGCCGCCAGCAGCGCTGCGAACGCGAGATACGGATTGAGGTCGGCGCCACCGATGCGGCACTCGATACGGATGGCCTTGCCACCCTCGCCGCACAGGCGGAAGCCCGCGGTGCGGTTGTCGCGGCTCCACACCGCCTTGGTGGGCGCAAACGTGCCGACCTGGAAGCGCTTGTAAGAGTTTATGTACGGCGCCAGGAAGTAGGTGATCTCGCCGGCATACTTGAGCTGTCCGGCCACGAACGAGCGCATCAGCGCCGACATGCCGTGCTCGCCCTTGGCATCCCTGAACAGCGGCTTCTTGCCCTCAAGGTCCCAGAGCGATGCGTGGATATGAGAGCTGGAGCCGGCGAGGTCGTATCGCCACTTCGACATGAAGGTCACGGCCTTGCCCTGTGCGTGCGCGATCTCCTTGATGCCGTTCTTCAGAATCACGTGACGGTCGGCCATGTCGAGCGCATCGGCATAACGAACGTTGATCTCCTCCTGTCCCGGGCCCCACTCGCCCTTGGAATTCTCGACGGGAATGCCGGCGCCCTCCAGCCCGCGGCGAACCGCGCGCATGAAGCCTTCCTCCTTGGTGGTCTGGAAGATGTGATAGTCCTCGATGTAGTAGCCCGCCGTTTTCAGATCATGATAGCGCTTGGCGTGCACGGCCTCGAAGCTCTCGTTGAACAGATAGAACTCCAGCTCGGAGGCGAGATAGGCGCGCATCTTGCGCTCGGCCAGACGCTCCACCTGGGCTTTCAGGATCGCGCGCGGGCTGTGCGGCAGCTCGTGGTGGTGGTGATCGAGCACGTCGCACAGCACCAGCGCCGTGTTCTCGAGCCAGGGAATGTGCCGCAGCGTCGACATATCCGGTTTCATGACGAAGTCGCCATAGCCCTTCTGCCAACTCGCCGCCGCGTAGCCCGGCACCGGCTCCATATCGATGTCGTTGGCGAGCAGATAGTCGCAGCCGTGTGTCTCCTCGTGCGCGCCATCGACGAAGTATTGCGCCTGGAACCGCTTGCCGATCAAGCGGCCTTGCATGTCCACCATGCAGGCGAGCACCGTATCCACGCTGCCGGCCCTGACCGCACTCTTCAGCTCCTCGAAATCGAGATTTCCGGCCATAACTCGCGTACTCCCTCCGTTCGCGCCGATGCACAGGCGCATCTTCGCCCGGCGTTTGCGGGCTGTCGATGATCGACAGTGCGGGCTAGGATCAGGCGTCTTGATCAACGCGGGAGGCAACCCCACGTCCAAAAAGTAAGACCTGAAAGGCGACCAACGGAAAGGATGGCCCCATGAGCGCACCGCTCGAGATCTCCTTCCACGGCCTAGAGAGGAGCGACGCCGTCGAGGCGCGCATTCGCGAAAAGTTTCAGCGCCTGCAGCAGAACTTCGACCGGATCACGCACGCGCGCGTGGTGGTCGAGACGCCGCGCAAGCACTCGCCCACCGCCAAGGTCTTCCATGTCAAGATCGAGATCGGATTGCCCGGCCAGAAGCCACTGATCGTCTGCCACGAGCCGGTCGTGGACCAGGCCCGCACCGACGTGTCGCTCGCCATACGCGACGCCTTTGCGGCGGCGCGGCGCCGGCTCGACGATGTTGCAGCCAAGATCAAGCACCCGGCCAAGCGGGAGCGTGCACGCCGCCGCCCGGTGCGCGCGGAAACCGCGCAGGGCTGAAGCCAAGTCACAGGTCACGGCGCGAAGCGCCGAGTGTCAACCGCTCGGCGATGCCGGCCTGCGCGCCTTGGCGGGAACCAAAGTGACACCAGACGGCGATGACGACTGCGCTTCAGCAGCTGCGTCCACCGGTGGCGGCTCAGGCTTCGGCCAGGAGAAATCGTCAGCGCGACCGGGCCTGGGTGCAAGGCGCTCACCCTTCACCAAGGCGCGATAGTAGGGCGTCTGCGTCGGGGGCATCCGGCGCCGATCGGTTGGGCCGTCCGTGGTCAGCGTCACCGAGCTGATGACTGTCAGGGCGCCAGCAATCTCTGACGTAATCGAGTCGCCGACCTGGCTGGCACGATCGGATGACTCCCTGCGCGTCACCACCGCCAGCACCGAGGCAGGGATGGCGGGCCGAACGATCTCGACCGCGATGCTTTCCTCCTTACCCCCAGCGCCGATACCTTTGAGGGTAATACGAGAATTGTCGGCCTTGACGTCCCCGGGACCCGAGCCGTCCGCCGAGGAGGGCGCTGCCGCGCGCGCCGTGGCGCCCGGCTTGTCGACCGTCGCCGACTGAATCTTGACATCCTTGCCCGGCGTTGGCGCCCCCTTGGCGCCGGCTGCGGGCGCACTGGCAACGGGTGGGGGCGGGCGCGAGGGACGGATGCGCTTTTGCTCCGCCTCCGCACCCGCGAGCGGAATATTTCGTTCCGACCGGGCCTGGCTGAGGTCGCGCCTGATCTCTCGCTCGACGAAGTGCGCCAGCTTGCGATAACCGGCCGGCGTGAAGTGGGCGCCGTCGGCCTCGCGCAGCAGACGGATCTTGCCGTCGAGCTCAGGGCCATAAGCACTGAAAGTGCCGGTCTCGCTGGAGAACTGCGTGAACGTGTCGATGAATTTCTGCCCGTTGACCAAGGCGCGCTCGCGCACGATCTCGTTGACCATCTGCGCATCGTCGCTGGCTTCCGGCCGGCGCATGATCGGCAACCCTACCCAGTAGAGCGCAACGCCCTTCGTCTTGAGCAGCTTCATGAGCCGATCGACGCGGCGCCCGTACTCGGCCTTCCACTCGTCGGATCCGGTATTGATGCGCCGCATGCCCTGCGGACGCCAAGCATAACGGTCGTAGAGGCCGACCATGACCACCGCGACATGCACGGGAACGCGCGACAGGTTGGTTTCGATGGTGCGCAGCTCGTCGTCGAACTCGTTGCGAAATATGCCAGCAACCGGATGGCGTCCACGCTGCAGCTGCAGCCGGGTATCGCCGGCAAAGGCTTCGTTCAACCCGGCCATCAGACCCTCGGCAAGGCTGTCGCCGTAGACCTGCACACGGTAGGTATCATTCTCGGGGAACGGCGTGATGTAGGTGGAGGACAGCGTCGCATCCTGAGCATGCGCCGGAATGGGCAGGGACGTGGCATTGGCCGCCAGGACAACACCAAGCAGCAGCGCGATCCGTTTGCAGATCGCCCTGCGCAGAAACCTCGGCACGATGAAGCGACGGTTCGCAGTCATCCTGGCCATTCCTACTCCCGCTGCCGTAGCGTCACAAGATGCAGCCGCGTGCCAATCGGTCAATAATGTCCGCCGCGCCGCAACCGCTCCAGCAGCCCGGCATCGGGATGGCCGTCGGCAGGCAATCCCTGCTTGATCTGGAAGGCTCTGATGGCGGCCTTGGTCTGGCCTCCGATCATGCCGTCGACGCCGCCAGGCTCAAGACCCTGCGCGAGGAGCAGCTGCTGCAGCTCCTGACGCTCAGTCCGATCGAGCGCCCGCTCGGCGGACGGCCAAGCGGTAGCCAGCGCCAGAGCGCCCGCGATCCGATCAGCCAGATGCCCGACCGCAAGCGCATAGGAGGCTGAATTGTTGTACCGGAGGATGGTGCGAAAATTGCGCCCGACCAGGAACGCAGGCCCGGTCGCTCCTGCCGGAAGCATGAGTTGCAGGGGTCCGCTGGCGGCAAGAAACTTGCGCCCCGAGGGCGGTATCACGCCGAGGGCCATCCAATCGAAGATCGGCCGGGCGGCAGTGGGCGCGGAGTGCGCGAAATCGAACCCGGCCGGGGGGACAGCTTCATAGCCCCAGGGTTCTCCGGCTTTCCAGCCAGCAGCCTTCAGGAAGCTCGCGGTAGAGGCCAACGCATCGGCCACCGACGTCCAGATATCGCGCCGGCCGTCCCCATCGAAATCCACTGCGTGCGCGGCATAGCTCGCCGGCATGAACTGGGTATGTCCCATGGCACCGGCCCAGGAACCGGTGACGCGGTCGGCGGTGACCTCGCCTTTCTGCAGGATCGCCAAGATGGTCAGCAACTCGCCGCGCCAGTAGTGCGGGCGGCGCGCATCGCCGATGGCGAGCGTCGTGAGAGAGCGCACGACCGGGCGCGTCCCCATCGACGACCCGAAGTTCGATTCCACCCCCCAAACCGCCAGCAGCACGTGTCGATCGACACCATAGGCTGCCTCGATCCGCGACAGGAGCGCGCTGAACTCGGCAAGCTTGCGCCGGCCGGCCTCGATACGCTCCGGCGACACGAGCCCGGCAATGTAGTCGGCAGCAGACTTGGAGTGCTCCGGCTGATTGGAAAGCTTATCGAGGATCTCCGCGTCCAACGTCAGGTCCGCGAATGCGCGATCGAAGATCGTGCGAGAAATACCTCGGGCTCGGGCCTCGGGCCAAAGGCCAACGAGGAAGGTGTCGAGTTTGCCACGCATCTCGGCTGGCGAAACTTGCAGCGGCTGAATGGCGTCTGTTGCCGTACCGGCCGAAGCACTGGCGATAGCACCCTCCTGGGGCCATGCAGCCTCGGGGGCAAAGCAGACCAGTGCGCAGATGAGAACAAGCCACCGCCCCAGCACGATATGTCGGGAAGCATTGCACCTCATCGCGAGGCAACCTTTCGCAAGGCCGCGAGCACGCCTTCGGACGGCCAGCAGTCAACCCGCATGCGGCTGGCCTTCTGATACGCGCCGATCTGATTGCGCGTATTCATGCCGGCGCGCCCATCGACCTTGTCGATGCCGTAACCGAGCGCCTTCAGACGATCTTGAATCTCCTCGACCTCCTTGTTGGGGAGCTGACGCAGGCTGCGCCAGGCCATGCGGAACTCTCCCCCCCCCGCGATGCGGTCGGCCAGGTGCCCGACGAACAGCACGTAAAGGTCGGACATGTTGTAGCGCTTGATAACGAGATAGTTCTCGAACGCCAGGAAGGCCGGACCCTGATACCCAGCCGGCATCACGAGAAAGGCCTGCTCGTCGAGGCGCGCCGGCTCGAACGGCCGCCCATCGGCCCGTGCGAGGCCAAGCTTCACCCATTCGTGTACTGAGCGCCCCTGCGGAATTCCTTCCAGCTGACAGCTCGCCCCCTCCGGCAGCTGAACCTCGTAGCCCCAAGACTGACCCGTCACCCACCCCTTCTGCTTGAGTTGCATGGCGGCGGAACCGAGCGCATCCGGGAGGGAGCGCCAGATGTCCTTTTTGCCGTCGCCGTCGAGATCAACTGCGGTTGTATAGAACTCGCTCGGCATGAACTGCGTCAGCCCCATGGCGCCGGCCCAGGAGGAGCGCATGGTCTCGACCGTGATGACGCGGTCCTCGAGCATTTTGAGGGCATGCACAAGTTCGTCCCGAAACATGTCCTTGCGTCGCCCGAGATAGGCCTGCGTGGCGAGCGCACGGATGGTGTAGTGCGGCGACTTGTGCGCGCCGAAAGCCGTTTCGCGGCCCCAGATGCCAAGCACCACATGGCGCGCGACCCCAAGCTCGCGCTCGATTTTCGCGAGCGTTGCCTCATGCTGCGCGAGCAGCTGGCGGCCTTGTGCAGCGAGGCGCTCGAGCTGCGCCGGATTGAGGTACTCGACCGGGGCCTTAGAGAACTCGGCCTGATCCTTGCCGAGCGGCCTAGTCTGACCGGGCAAGACGAGATCGGGCAGCGTCAGGTCGGGAACGACACCACGAAAGGCTGTATCGAAGGTAGCGCGGGACACACCGGCATCGCGGGCCTGCGGCCAAAGTGCCTCGACCCAGGCGCGAAATTTTTCATCCGCCGAGGCCGGCGTGCCCATGCCAAGGAAACCCGCGAGCCACAGGGCGAGCAGCAGCGTAGCTCGAGAACGCAGCACGCTCCCGGCGAGGCGACATCTGCCAAGCACGTAGAAGACCAGCCCCGTCACGCGTCGACGCTCCCTCCGTCGGCTCAGGCGATCGATATGATTCGTGCGCCCTTATAGCCTGTTTCTTCTCGCCTTTTCCCGGCGATTTTACGGCCGTCGGGCCTCGAAAGGTTCCAGGACGCGGCGGGCCAGAGCTTCCTCCCACGCCAGGGCGTGCGCGGCAATGCGGTCGAGGTCGGCAATCTCGGGGGCCCAGCCGAGCCGTGAACGGATCTTTTCAGAGCCCGCGACGAGCGTGGCCGGATCGCCCGCACGCCTCGGCGACAGGCGCACTTCGAAACTCTTGCCGCTGGCGCGCTTGACCGCCTCGATCACCTCCAGCACGGAATAGCCCTGCGAATAGCCGCAGTTGAACACGTCGGGAACGCCGCCCTTGCGCAAGTAGGTCAGCGCTGCCGTGTGGGCCAAGGCGAGGTCCGTCACGTGGATATAGTCGCGCACGCAGGTTCCGTCCGGTGTCGGATAGTCGGTACCGAATACTTCCATGTAAGGACGCTTGCCGACGGCTGCCTCGCTGGCGATCTTGATGAGATGCGTCGCCTTGGGTGTGGACTGGCCGGAACGGCCGGCCGGATCGGCGCCGGCAACGTTGAAGTAGCGCAGCGCGACATAGCGCAGGTCATGCGCCCGCGCCGTGTCGGCCAGCATCAGCTCGGTCATCAGCTTAGATGTGCCGTAAGGCGATACCGGCTGCAGCTCGGCGCTCTCCGGCACGGGTACGGTCTCGCAGTTGCCGTACACGGCCGCCGTCGAGGAGAATATGAAGCTCCGGATTCCCGCCTGCACGGCCGACGCAATAAGGGCGCGCGATTTGACGGTGTTGTTGTGATAGTACTTAAGCGGGTCTGTTACCGATTCCGGCACCACGATCGAGCCCGCGAAATGTATGATGGCCTCAATCGCATGCCGCTTCAGGATGAGACGGACCAGACCTTCGTCACCGACATCACCGACAATGAGATGGGCTGGTCGCGGCACGGCCCACTTGAAGCCGGTGGACAAGTTGTCCAGAACAACGACGCGCTCGCCAGCGTCCAGGAGCGAGAGCACCATGTGGCTGCCGATGTAGCCGGCGCCGCCTGTTACGAGAATGGTCATGTTTCTTCGATCATTGGACTGAAAAGAGTTGCCGGCATTGCTGGACGGCCATCGTTGCGCTTACGCCTCGAATGTTCCGATGTCGCCCATACTCATAGCGTGCCGCAAGGACACTCGCGACCTACACTTTGGCTTATCTCTTAGCTGGACCGAACCGCATGACGATGCGCAGACGTATTCGCAAGGCTGTATTTCCGGTAGCCGGCCTCGGCACCCGCTTCCTGCCCGCGACCAAGGCCATGCCGAAGGAGATGCTGACGGTCGTGGACCGCCCAGTGATCCAGCATGTGGTAGACGAAGCGCGGGCGGCGGGCATCGAGCATTTCATCTTCATCACAGGCCGCAACAAGGGTGCCATCGAAGACCATTTCGACAGCCAGTTCGAGCTGGAGCACACGCTGGCCGCCCGGGGCAAGACGGCGGAGCTCGAGCAGCTCATGAGCGAGCTGCCTAAACCTGGCCAAACCAGCTTCACACGCCAGCAGGCACCACTCGGCCTCGGCCATGCAGTCTGGTGCGCGCGCGATATCGTCGGCGACGAGCCGTTCGCGCTTCTACTGCCCGATGTGCTGCACTACGCCGAGAAACCCTGCATCGGCGAGATGATGGATGCGTGCGAGCAGAATCCAGGCAACTACATTGCCGTCGCGCCGGTGCCGACCGATCAGGCCCACCAGTACGGTATCGTCGGCGTGCAGGATGCGAGCGCCAAGACTTCCCTCGTCACCCAGATGGTGGAGAAGCCGAAGCCCGGCACGGCGCCCTCCAACCTGCACATTTCCGGCCGCTACATTCTGCAGCCCGAAGTGTTCGACATTCTCGAGAAGGGCGAGCGTGGCGCCGGCGGCGAGATCCAGATCACCGACGCAATGATCAGGCTCGCGCAAATGCAGCCCTTCTACGCTTTGCGCTTCGATGGCACGATCTACGATTGCGGCAACAAGCTCGGGTTCCTGATGGCGAACGTCGCCTACGCGCTGGACCGCAAGGACATCGGGCCGGCGCTGCGTGCCGGTCTCGCCAAGCTGCTCTGAGACGCCGCCAGTATATTTATCCACAAGCTTGCATGAGCCCCCTGGCTCTGGAGCCGCGGATTGATATGCTTTCCGTGCCCGAAAGTGCGTTCGCGTACAAGAGTACAGCGTAACGGCTCCTGCAGTTTACGTGCTCCTGCTCCGACATGCCCTCGTGCTTGTCTTCCGCAGCTGGAGTGCGGCTTGCAGGAGCTTTTTTATTTGGCGGAGGCTATGGGCGCCGCCTGAGAAAAGCCACTACGCCATCCTTGTAGGAACGGTCGCCCACGGATTTCATGTGGTCGCGACCTTCGATCACCAGCGCCTCCGCTCCGGGGATGATCGCAGCAAGGTCAGATGCCGAGCCGCTGATAACGTCGTCACTGCCAACCGCCACAAGAACAGGGCAAGCGAGAGCACGTAGCGCCTCCGGCGCAATGGGATCGCGCGAACCACGAATGCACGCGGCCAGCGCCTTCAGATCGCTCTGCGTCAACTCGGCAAACGCGCGAAACGTGCGCGCGGTCGGATTGGTGACCGCGTCCATGCTCGGCGCCTCCAGCGCGGTCGCGATCGGCCCGGTGCCAGCCATCGGTCGCACCATATTAATGCCAAGCCCACCGAAAATGGCGCTGCGCACGCGCTCGGGATAACTCATGGCCAGGAACGCCGTGATGCGCGCACCCATCGAGTAGCCCATCACGTCGGCGCGGGCGATGCCGAGATGATCGAGCAGCCGCCGTGCGTCCTCGGCCATCTTCGGCGTGCCGTAGTCGGCCGGGTCGTACAGCTTGGCGCTATTGCCGTGGCCTCGGTTGTCGATGGCAATGGTGCGAAAACCCTCGCGCGTGAGATGCCCGACCCAGCCCGTATCGACCCAGTTCACCGTGGCGCTGGAGGCAAAGCCATGGATCAGCAGAATCGGGTCGCCGCTCCCTTCATCGAGGTAGGCAATCTCGACACCATCGGAATCGAAAACAGGCACGCGGCGGGCTCCTTTGATCTTGCTGCGACGTGCGTTCCCCTACCATTGCCGGCGGCGGACCGCTATGGTGCGGTCGTTGTCGCAACCGGGCAGCCTTGGGGCACAGGAACCGCATTATGGCCGCATCGACCGTGCCGCACTTCGCCAACGACCTCGGCGTCGAGAAGATCTTCATCGGCGTCAAGGAATTCAAGTGCATGGGCGCGCGCGCTCCGTTTGACCACCCGCATGTGTTCCTCGACATGGGCGCCGACAGCCAGATCCTCTGCCCCTACTGCTCGACCCTGTATGTGCACGACCCGCGTCTGGGCACGGAAGAAACGCAGCCGACGGGATGCCTCGCCTCACTGACCGAAGGGGCAGCCTGAACCAATCCGAGCAGCCCCATGAGCACCGCCGCACCCGTGCTGATTGCCGGCGGCGGGATCGGTGGCCTAGCCGCAGCCATCGCGCTCGCGCAGCACGGCATCACCACCCGCGTTTTGGAACGGCGAGCTGAGTTTTCGGAGGCTGGCGCCGGTATACAGCTCGGTCCGAATGGCGTACGTGCCCTGCGGCGCCTCGGCGTCGACCGGTTGCTCGCACCGCATGTGGCCAGACCCGCCGAGATCGTGGTGCATGACGGGACGGCCGCCACGGTCCTTGCGCGGCTTCCGCTCGGTGATTGGATCGAAGCCCGCCATGGCGCGCCCTACTGGGTTGCGCACCGGCGCGACGTGCAAGCGGCGCTGCTTGCGCGTGCGGCCGAGCTGCCTCTCGTGGCAATCACCACCGGCTTTGCGGCATCACGCGTTGAGGAACGCGGCACCGGCATTCGTGTGCAGAGTGAGACAGGTCAGGTGGCGGAGGGCGCTGCGTTGATAGCCGCCGATGGACAGTTTTCGCGGCTGCGCCAAACGCATTTCAAGGCGCCGCCACTCGCATTCTCCGGCAAGACCGCCGCACGCACCGTGCTCGATGCTGCTGCCGTGGCGGGCACGCTGGACATCGCGGCAACCGGCGTCTGGCTCGCCCCCAACGCCCATGTCGTTCACTATCCTGTCCGCGCTGGACGCGAGGTCGCCGTCGTCGCCATCATCGACGAGGACTGGCAGGAGGAGGATTGGGGCGCACCTGTCGATCGCGATGGACTGATGCGCAAGCTCGCCCGCTTCTCGCCGCGTCTCCTTGGGGCTCTCGAAGGCGCATCGGAGTGGCGGCGGTGGGCACTGTTCGATGCCGACCCGCTGCCGTCCTGGAGCCGCGGTCGCGTGATCCTGCTCGGCGACGCGGCCCATCCCATCCTGCCGTTCCTAGCACAGGGAGGGGCCATGGCACTGGAGGATGCGGTGACGCTGGCCGACTGCCTGCGCCAACAGCCCGGCAACATCGAAGCGGCGTTCCGAGCCTATGAGCAAGCACGCAAGGCGCGCACGGCCCGCGTCGTCAGCGCCTCGCGGCGCAACGGGCGCATCTATCACCTCTCGGGGCTCGCTGCCTTGGCTCGCAACGCCGTGCTGCGCAGCGTGCCCAGCTCGCGTCTCATAGCGAGCCTCGACTGGCTCTATGGCTGGCACGGCCAAGACGCCTACTTCCCCTGAAACCTGGGCTTGCGCTTTTCCTTGAAGGCAGCGACCCCTTCCTCGAAATCCTCGGTCGTCATGGCGACCGCCTGCGCAAAGCCTTCCGCCTCGAGATACTCGTCGAAGGAATGATCATAGGCGCGCTGCAGCAGCCGCTTGATAAGCCCGAGCGTGACCGTCGGACCGCTGGCCAGCGCGTGCGCGGCCTCGAGCGCCGCCGGCATGAGATCGGCCGGCTCGGTCACCCGTGCCACCAGGCCCATCTGCAGGGCCTCGTCTGCAGGCACCCTGCGGCTCGTCAGCAGCATGTCGCGTGCCCGCGCCATGCCGATGGCGCGCGGCAACGTCGCGATGAGGCCCAGATCCGGCACCGCGCCGAGGCGCGCGAAACCGGTCGTGAAATAGGCGGTACGCGAGGCGATGATGATATCGCCCATCAACGCCAGTGACACACCGGCTCCGGCCGCCGCGCCGTTCACCGCCATCACCACCGGCTTCTCCGATTTGAGCAGACGGCTGGCCCAGCCACGGTAGTGGCGATGCATGCGCGCCCGCGTGTCGGTTGCTCGCCGGTCGTCCATGGCGCGGATGTCGCCGCCGGCGCAGAACGCATCGCCAGTGCCGGTGATGAGCAGGCACCGCACGTCAGGCGCGTCGAGCAGCCGGTGCACCTCGCGCGTCAGTCCTTCGCGCACGGGTGCCGACAGGGCGTTCATGCTCTTGGGATCATTGACGCGCAGGATCGCGACCTGCCCCTCGGTCGTGACGACGAGCCCTGGCTCCGTCATGCGCTATTCCTCCTCCTGCGCGCAAGCTACAGGTCGATCAGCTTGCCGACGCCCTGCGCCTTGGCCTTGCGATAGACGAGGTTGGCTACCGCCATGTCCTCCATGGCGTTGCCCATGGACTTGTAGACGGTGATCTCGCTGGCCGAGGTTCGCCCGCCGCGGGTCCCGCCGAGCAGCTCGCCGACCTCGATGCCGGACGCCGGGTCGAGGCCCGCCAGCTCGGGGCATCCGACCGGTGCCGGGCTGAAGGCCGTGCGCGCCTCCACATAGACCGTCGCCTGCTCGGCCAGCGCGCGTGGAAGCTCACCGCCCGGCGGCGCAAACCCTACCGAAGTCACGTGTGTGCCGGGCTTCACCCAATCGGCCTCGATCACGGGCACATCGGAGCTGGTGGTGAGGCATACGACGTCGGACGACCTGACGGCCGCCGCGATGTCGGTGACGACGCGCGACCTGCTAATGCCTTCGGCTACGCGCCGCGCACTCTCTGGTGTGCGTGAGATGACATTGATGGTGTCGAGCGTACCCATACGATCGAGCAGGCGCAGATGCTCGCGCGCCTGCACGCCACCGCCGATCACGGTCGCGACCTTGGCATCCTTGCGCGCCAGCTCGCGGATGGTGAGCATCGAGCCCGCGGCTGTCCGGACCCCGGTGATGACGGCGCCATCCATGGTGGCGACCGCGGCGCCCGTGTCGGCATCGAACAGCCCGATAGTGGCCATGTGGCTCGGTAAACCGTGAACGTGGTTGTCGTGGAAGACGTTGACAGTCTTGAGCGCGATCAGCTCGCCTGGCGCCCAGGCCAGCATGGCGAGCGAGAAGCCCTTGCCGGGCACGTCCACGCGCGGCCGCGGCGGTGCCTGCACCTTGCCGGCGCTCAGCGCCATGAAACCTCGAGCCAGGGCGTCCATAGCCTCGGCGGGGTCGAGCAAACGTTCGATATCAGTGCGAGAAAGCGTGAGAACCTGGGGCAGCTTCGGCCTCCCTTACACGACACCGTTGACAAGGCTCGTTTCGCCGCGGCTCAGCCGATCGATGTTCTCGATCAGGAAGTCGATGACGCGGTCCTCGTAGCGCCGCGTCTCGCCGGCTGAATGCGGCGTGACAATGACGTGCGGCATGCCCCACAGCGGCGAGCTCGCCGGCAGCGGCTCCTCGACCGTGACATCGATGGCGGCGCCGGCGATCTTCTTGGCTTCCAGAGCAGCGATCAGCGCTGCCTCGTCCACGACCTTGCCGCGCGCGGCGTTGACGAGAAATGCACTCGGCTTCATGGCCGCAAGCTGCACCGCCCCGATCAGGTTCTCGGTCTGTGGCGTCAAGGGGCACGTCAGGGCGACGAAATCGGCCTGCGGAATGAGGGCGCTCAGCTCCGTGTCAGCGTGAACAGAGTCGGCCGCCCCCTTGCCGGCCGAAGGATCGCGGCGCGTGGCCAGCACGCGCATGTCGAAGGCCTTGGCGAGCTGCACCAGCCGTTGGCCGATGCGGCCGAGACCGACCACGAGCAGCGTCTTGCCCTGCACCTCGTCCTCGCGGATGGTGCGGTCGCCCTGCATCGGCCGCCAATGCTTGGCCGCCTGTGCATCGCGCAGGAAATGTAGTTGCCGCGACAGCGACAGAATGAGCGACATGGCGTGCTCCGCTACGGCATTGGCGTTGACGCCGCTGGCGCTGGCCAGCCGGATGCCTCGCGCCTTCAGAGCCTCGCGCGAAAACTGGTCCGTGCCGGCACCGATCGACTGGATGAAGCGCAGGCGCGGAGCCTTCTCCACCAGCTCGTTCTTCCACAGCCCCGACACGACGAGCACATCGGCGTTCCCGATCTTGGCCTCCATCTCGGCCGCCGAGCGCGCCTCGCTGAACCTGAGACCCGTGCCGCGCGCCTTGAACGGCTCCGGGAACTGGTAGGCGACATGAGCGAACAGAATCTCGAGATCGCCCTTCTTTGGAAATGCAGACATCAGACCGGATCCCAGCTGAATACATCCTGCGAGCGTTCGAGCGGATAGAGCGACGCCTTGAATGCCGGTAGTGCGTGCTCGGCGATCGTCTCCGGCGTCCAGCCCTCGCTGCGCTGCACCGAACGCAGCGGCCGGCTCTGGCTCATCAGGAAGATCTCGTTCATGCGGCAGGCGAAGATGTTACCAGTGACGCCTTTGGCGAGATCGCTGACCAGGAACACAGCCAGCGGCGCGATCTTGTCAGGCGTCATCCTCTTGACCTTCTCCACCCGCGCCTGCTGCTCGGGAGTTTCAGTCGGGATGGTGCCGATCATGCGGCTCCAGGCGAAGGGCGAGATGCAGTTGGAGCGCACGTTGAAGCGTTGCATGTCGAGCGCGATCGACTTGGACAGCCCCACGATGCCGAGCTTGGCCGCGGAATAATTAGCCTGACCGAAATTGCCGACCAGCCCGGACGTGGACGTGAAGTGCACGAACGCACCCAACTCCTGCTCCTTGAAGTGATTTGCGGCGGCGCGGCTCACGTAGAAAGCGCCGTTCAGGTGCACGTTGATGACCTGCTCCCAGTCCACCACGCTCATGCGATGGAAGATGCGGTCGCGCAGAATGCCGGCATTGTTGATGACCGCGTCGATGCGACCGAACTTGTCAACCGCGGCCTTGACGATGTTCTCCGCGCTCTTGGGGGTGGCCACGCTCTCGAAGCTGGCAATGGCCTTGCCGCCAGCCTTGGTGATGACCTCCACCACCTCCTCGGCCGGCGTTTGGCTGATCCCGCCCTCGCCGTCAGTGGCGGTGCCGAGATCGTTGACGACGATGCTGGCCCCTTCCCTGGCGGCCAGGATCGCCATCTCGCGACCGATGCCGCGCCCGGCGCCGGTGACGACCAGAACCTTGCCCTGCATGCAGTTGGCCATTGTGCGTCTCTCCCTCACGCGGCATGACGGAAGGCTGGCATGGCATGACGCGCGGCGTCAAACGGACTGGCGCGGCCACACGTCCGTTTGACGGTCCTTGGAGCATCATGTCACTGTCTCGCGCCATCGCACCCCGGATAAAATCTCCCTATGGCCAAAGCGACTTTCTCAGCCAGGCTTGCCGTCGATGTCGGCGGCACCTTTACCGATGTCGTGCTGGAAAATGGCGACAGGCGGTTTGCCACCAAGGTGCTGACGACGCCGGAGGCGCCCGAGCGCGCCATCCTCGATGGCACTCGCTCGGTGCTTGGCGAAGCGGGCCTGAAGTTCACCGATATCGGCATCATCCTGCATGGCACGACGCTTGCCACCAACGCCATTATCGAGCGCAAGGGCGCCAAGACTGCACTGATCGCGACCGAAGGCTTTCGCGACGTCATCGAGATCGCCGACGAGAGTCGCTACGATCAGTATGATCTGTCGATCGAGAAACCGAAGGTGCTGGTGCCACGGCGCTTGCGGTTCACTGTGCCCGAGCGCGTCGATGTCGAAGGTGGCGTGCGTCTGGCGCTGGATGAGGCTGCAGTCCTCCGCGTTGCCAAGGAGCTGAAGCGGCAGGGCATCGAAGCCGTCGCCGTCGCCTTCCTGCACTCCTACATCAATCCGGCACATGAGCGGCGCGTGGGCGATATACTGGGCGAGATCTGTCCCGATATCGCCATCACGTTGTCGTCCGAGGTGTGTCCGGAGATGCGCGAGTACGAGCGCACCTCGACGGCCATCGCCAACGCCTACGTGCAGCCGCTGATGGCAGGCTATCTCGGCCGGCTCGAGACAGCGCTGGCCCAGCAGGGCTACAGCCGAGCGATCCACCTGATGACATCGGGCGGCAACCTGACAAGCCTCGCCACCGCTAGCCAGTTCCCAGTACGCCTCGTGGAGTCCGGGCCGGCGGGCGGCGCCATCCTGTCCGCGCACGTCGCGGCCGAGCGCGGCGAGCGCAAGGTGCTATCGTTCGACATGGGCGGCACCACCGCCAAGATCTGTCTCATCCAGGATTTCACCCCGTTCAAAGCCAGAACGTTCGAAGTGGATCGCGCCGCCCGCTTCCTCAAGGGAAGCGGCCTGCCGGTACGCATCCCCGTCATAGAAATGGTGGAGATCGGCGCCGGCGGCGGCTCCATCGCCAAGATCGACGAGCTGAAACGGATCAAAGTGGGACCCGAGAGCGCCGCCTCGGCGCCGGGCCCGGCCTGCTACGATCGCGGCGGCAGCGACGCCACAGTTACCGACGCCGACGTCGTGCTCGGCCGCATCGACGTGGAGGGCTTCGCCGGCGGCATGCTGAAACTCGCCCCGCAGCGCTCCGGCGTCGCGCTGGATGCGGCGATCGGCGATCCGTTGCAGCTCTCCACAGAGATGGCCGCTTATGGCGTGGTCGAGATCGTGGACGAGAACATGGCCAACGCCGCCCGCGTGCACGCGGTGGAGCGCGGTGTGGTCATCACCGAGCACACGCTGGTGGCCTTCGGCGGAGCGGCACCCCTGCACGCGGTCAGACTCGCCGAGAAACTAGGCATAAATCGCATCATTATCCCGCCGGATGCCGGCGTGGGCTCGGCCATGGGATTTCTCAAAGCGCCGGCCGCCTACGAGCTGGTCAGGAGCCGGTTTATGCATCTCGACGCCTTCGATGCAGAGGCAGCGAGCACACTCCTGACGGACATGAGCAAGGAGGCGCGCGCGCTGGCGGGTGCGGCCGCCGGCGGCCGGCCACTCAAGGAGCAGCGGCTCGCCTATATGCGCTATACGGGCCAGGGCCACGAGATTGCGGTCGAGCTGCCGCTGCGCATGCTCAACAAGCGGGATATCGAGGATATCCGCGCCCGCTTCGAGGCAGACTATCGCGCGCTGTTCGAGCGGCACATTCCAGGCGCCCGCATCGAGATCCTGAGCTGGTCGGTGCTGGTGACGACCGAGGTCGAACCACCCAAGCCGTTGCCTGGGCAACGCGCAGGAGGCACTGTCAAGCCCTCCGGAGCCCGGGAAGTGTGGGACCCCGACGCAGGCCGCATGATCTCCGTTGCCACCCATGCGCGCTCCGCCATCAAGCCAGGCGTGCGGGTACCGGGACCGGCGCTCATCCTCGAGGCGGGCACCACCACGTTCGTAACTGCAGCATTCGAGGCGGGCGTCGATGCCGGCGGCGCCCTGGTACTGGAGCGCAAGAAGCCGCGCCGCGCCAAGGCATGATCATGACACCAACCGGATACCGGACACAGAAACGATGAAATCCAACCGTTTGGGCGACATCGAGCTGCAGGTGATGTGGAGCCGGCTCATTGCCGTTGTGGAGGAGCAGGCACAGACCCTCCTGCGCACCGCTTTTTCCTCCATCGTGCGTGAATGCGGCGATCTCTCAGCCGGTGTGTTCGACACGCAGGGACGCATGCTGGCGCAGGCCGTCACCGGCACGCCGGGCCACGTCAACTCGATGGCGGAATCGGTGAAGCACTTCATTCGCCACTTCCCGCTCGAAACGATGAAGCCGGGCGACATCTACATCTGCAACGACCCCTGGATGGGCACTGGGCACTTGAATGACTTTGTTCTGACCACACCCTGCTTCCATCGCGGCAAGCTGGTCGCCCTGTTTTCCTGCACCAGCCACCTCATGGACATCGGCGGCATCGGCTTTGGCCCCGACGCCACTGACGTGTTCATGGAGGGACTCTACATTCCGATGCTGAAGCTGGCCGAAGGCGGGCGCCTCAATGAGACCTTGCTGGCCATGATCCGCGCCAACACGCGCATGCCGGTTGACACCGAGGGCGATGTGTACTCGCTCGCCAATTGCAACGACGTCGGCTGCCGGCGCCTTGTCGACATGATGGAGGAGTTCGGCCTGACCGACCTCGATCGCCTCGCCCGCCACATCTGCGAGCGCAGCCGCGAGGGGGTGCTGGCGGAGGTGGCCAAGCTGCCCAAAGGCTCCTGGAAGAACAAAATGACGGTGGACGGCTACGACGAGCCGATCGATCTCATCGCGACGACTACCATAAGCGACAAGGGCATCCACGTCGATTACGCCGGCACCAGTGTCGCATCCAAGCGCGGCATCAACGTGCCGCTCGCCTACACCACGGCCTACACGGTGTTCGGCCTCGGCTGCGTGGTCGCCTCCCGCATTCCCAACAACGCCGGCTCGCTGTCTCCGCTGACGGTGTCGGCCCCGGAGGGCTGCATCCTCAATGCGCTGAAGCCGAGCCCGGTGCTCATCCGACACGTCACCGGCCAGATGCTGCCCGACGTGGTGTTCGGCTGCCTGCGCCAGGCCGTGCCGGAGCGTGTGCCGGCCGAGGGCACATCGTGCCTGTGGAACGTCAACCTGCGCGGGACATCGCCGCGCGTGAACGGCGGCAACTACGGATTCATGCTGACGTTCACGTCGAATGGCGGCACCGGCGCCAGGCCCGGCCGCGACGGTCTGTCGGCCACCGCCTACCCTTCGGGTGTGCGCGGCACACCCGTTGAGATCGCCGAGTCGATTACACCCATGCTGTTCTGGCGCAAGGAGTACAGGCCGGACTCCGGCGGAGCAGGGCGCACGCGCGGCGGATTGGGGCAGACCATGGAGATCGAGAGCGCGATCAGCCGTCCGTTCGATCTACTGGCGGCCTTCGACCGAATCGATCACGCCCCGCGCGGCCGCGATGGCGGCGAGGATGGAGAAGCGGGATCGCTGACGCTCAAGTCAGGCAAGAAGCTCAAAGGCAAGGGGATCCAGGTGATCCCCGCGGGGGAGCGCCTGATCGTGCTGACGCCCGGAGGCGGTGGCATCGGGGCGCCGCGATCTCGCGCGCGGAAAGCCGTGGAGGCCGATCTGACGGATGGGCTTATCAGCCCGACCGCTGCAGGCAAGGTGTACGGGCAGACAAACGGCAAGCTCGGCTCGCCTCGGACATCGGGCAAGCGCCCCAAGCGGGCCTGACGCACTCCCATTGCCGGCTTCACCTTTGACCGCCCGAGATCGCGGGTGCTAGTCTTTCACGCGAGCTAGCGGACGTAGATCCAACTCCAAAAGCAATAGATCCGTCGATCTCAAGGGAGGATAGCCTCATGCAACGACGCATGTCGTTGGCAGCCGCTATTGCGGCTGCTCTTGTTGTGCTTGCCAGCGCGACTGCAGCCAGCGCCCAGACCCCGCCGACCAAGCTGCGCTTCCAAGCGAGCTTCCCCTCATCCAGCACGTTCTTCGACACATTCAAATACTGGGCCGACCGGGTGAAAATCATGTCGGGCGGACGCCTGGAGATCGAGGTCTTGCCGGCAGGTACGCTGGTGCCGGCGTTCGAGGTGCTCGACGCCGTGCACAAGCAGGTCATCGACGGCGGGCACACGGCGGCCGCCTACTGGGTCGGCAAGAGCAGAGCTGCCGCGCTCTTTGGTCCGACGCCGGGCGGCCCGTTCGGCTTCGACATACTGGACTACCAGGGCTGGCTCTATCACGGCGGTGGCCTCGCGCTTTACAACGAGCTCTATCAAGGCGAACTGAAGCGCAACGTGGTGCCGCTGCCGCTCGGCACAGTCGCCAATCAGGCGCTGGGCTGGTTCCGCGCGCCAGTGAAAAGCTGGGAGGATCTCAAGGGCCGCAAGTGCCGGCAGACCGGCCTCACGGCTGAGGTCTTCAGCAAAGCCGGCATGGCAACCGTCAACATGCCGGGCGGCGAAATTGTGCCGGCTGGCGAGCGCGGCGTGATCGACTGCGGCGAGTGGGTGGGTCCTGCCGAGGACATGAAGCTCGGGCTGCACACGGTGTGGAAGTACTTCTACATGCCGTCCACGCACGAGCCCGCTACGTCGATCGAGCTGCTGATCAATGGCGACGTATGGAAAAAGCTGCCCCCTGACCAACAAGCCATTATTCAGGCGGCAACCTGGGAGGCCACGTTCCTCAACGAGATGCTGCTGCACAAGCTCAATGCCGCCGCTCTCAAAGAGATGAAGGAGAAGCACGGGGTCAAGATCGAGCGCACACCCGACGACATTCTGCGCAAGACGCTGGAGGCGTGGGACCAGATCGCCAAGGAGGAAGAGGCCAAGAACCCGTTCTTCAAGAAGGTCTATGAAAGCCAGCGCGCCTATGCAGCCCAGGTGGTGACGGCGCGGCGGGCGGTAGCCCCCGATTACAGCGTCGGCGCCAATTACTATTGGCCAAGCAAGTAGTGCTGGATGAGATGAAAGTGCGCAGTTTCGGCTGCGCGCCTTCAGCGCCGGCGCACGCTCAGCTCGCCATCCAAGCGCCATCGATCGGGAGGGCGGCACCGTTGATCTCGTTGCCGCCCGGACTGCACAGAAATGCGATCAAGTTCGCCACGTCCTCGGCCGGAATGAACCGCCCACTCGGCTGTCGCGCTGCCATGTACTCGGCGACGGCGTCCGCCTCAGAGATCTTCTTGCTCTCGGCCAGAGCCTCGATACGCGATTGGATATTGGGCGTGCGGATCGTTCCCGGACAGATGGCGTTGCAGGTCACACCAGTTTTTGCGGTCTCCAGCGCGACGGTGCGCGTCACGCCGAGCAGTGCGGTCTTGGTCGTCACGTAGTCGATGCGGCCTGCGCTGGCGAAGAACCCATAGGTCGAGGACAGGTTGATGATGCGGCCCCAGTTGCGCTTGCGCATACCGGGCAGCGTGCGCTTGATGAGATGGAACGGTGCAGAGAGATTGACCGCGAGCGCCTCGTCCCAGCGCTCGTCGGGGAACGCCTCCACAGGCGCGAAATGTCGGACCACTGCGTTGTTGACGAGGATATCCACGTCACCGAGCTCGGCGCTGGCGGCGGCCACGAGGCCCTCAATCTGCCGTACATCGCGCAGATCCGCCTGGGTGTAGCGCGCCTTCACACCGGGTGCTCGTTGCAGCGAGGCCAATTGCTCTCCAACGTCCGCAGCATTCTCGATGCCATGCAGCATGACATGGCACCCGTCGGCGGCGAGCCGCTGCGCAATCGCCAGACCGAGCCCGCGCGTCGAGCCGGTGATGAGCGCATACCGCCCATCGAGGGGTCTCGCTGTCATTACCGTTTCGCTCCTGAAATTTCGCCTGGAAGGGATGTGAGATTGCACGTTGATTGGTGTGGAGGCCCTAACCTAGTGTGCGCTATCCGGTGAGTGAAGACTGCATCCCTCGTTCAGCCGTTCACCTGCCTTTGACCACAAAGCTCGACCCTCGGGAGGATCGCCTGATGAGCAAGACCGCAGCCACAACGTTTGCCGGTGAAACCTTCGGCCGTTTCGTCGTCGAGACGAAATGGGACGACGTGCCGGCGAAGGTCCGTCACGAGGCCAAGCGCTCACTGCTCAATTTCATCGGCTGCGCACTCGGATCGGCTAGAGATCCAGCCATCGAGACCGCTGTCGGCGTGCTGAAGACTTTTGCGGGCTCGCCGACCGCCACCGTGATCGGCCGCCCTGAGCGCATGGACGCGCTCAATGCCTCCTTCATCAACGCCGTCTCTGCCAACCTGCTCGACTACGACGACACGCACCTGCGCACGGTCATCCATCCGACCGCACCTGTCGCTCCGCCCGTGCTGGCGCTGGCCGAGCAGCGCGGCAGCAACGGCGCCGATGTGATCCTGGCCTTCCTGCTGGGTGCGGAGGTGGAATGCCGAACTCGGTAACTCCGTATCCGGCCACTACGCGCGCGGCTGGCACATCACCACCACCTGTGGCGTGTTCGGCGCGGCGGCCGCCGCATCGCGGCTGCTCAAGCTGTCGCCGCAGCAGACCTGGACCGCGCTCGGCATTGCCGCCAGCCAGGCCGCAGGAATTGTCGAGAATCTGCCCAACGGC
Organism: uncultured Alphaproteobacteria bacterium; assembly: GCA_963806735.1. GTDB lineage: Bacteria > Pseudomonadota > Alphaproteobacteria > Rhizobiales > Hyphomicrobiaceae > CADEFX01. The sequence goes on from CAWEBE010000023.1 coordinate 43,617, forward strand.
GCCAAGAACGTCAGCGTCGGCAACAGCGCCCGCAACGGCCTGCTCTCAGCCCTGTTTGCGCAGCAAGGCTACAATGCGGCGCCGGCGTCCATCGAGGGCCGCAACGGCTGGGCACGCGCCTGTGGCGACGAGGTGTCGATGCAGGAGCTGATCGGCGAGCTCGGCACGCGCTGGGAGATCGGCCGCAACACTTACAAGCCCTATCCCTGCGGCATCGTCATGCATTCCATCATCGACGCGTGCCTCGACTTGCGCAAAGCGCACGGGATTGGCGCCGCCGATATTGCGTCTGTTGTGGTGCGTGGCAGCCCGCTCCTGCTCGAGCGCGGCGACCGGCCCGTGCGCAACGAGCGCGATGCGCGCGTCAGCATCCATCACAGCGTGGCCGCACCCTTCCTGTGGGGCGCAGGCGGTGTGCGCGAGTTCTCCGAACCGCTCGCGATGGGACCAGAAGCAACGGCGCTGCGCGAGAAGGTGCGCGCCGAGGTCGACACCAAGATGCCGAACGGCGCCGCGCAGGTCATGGTCAAGACGACGGCCGGCAAGGAGCTGGAGAAGACGGTCATCAACGCCAAGGGCAGCTTCGAGAACCCGCTGACGGACGCCGAAATCGAGGTCAAGACGCGTGGGCAGGCCAGCACGAACCCGGCCGGGCGTAACATCGACAAGGTCATCCCCGCGGTGTGGGATTTGGATCGCGCGCCCAACATCGGCGGCATCATGCGCGAGCTGGCTGCACCGGCCTGACACACCTGACGCGAAGGGAGGCGAGCGATGACGGAAATGACCGCCTACGATCCATCTGTCCTGCCAGCAGGCATTCGCTCGCGCTTCGTTGCCGGCATCAACGGCCTCACCGTGCATATCCTCGAGGCCGGCTTCGAGACCAAGGGCCGGCCCTGCCTTCTGCTGCTGCACGGCTTTCCAGAGCTGGCCTACAGCTGGCGCAAGGTGATGGTCCCACTGGCGGCCGCCGGCTATCACGTCGTTGCGCCCGACCTGCGCGGCTATGGGCGCACGACCGGCTGGAGCGCCGACTACGACGCCGAGCAGACTCCCTTCCGCCTCCTCAACGCCGTGCGCGATCAACTCGGCCTCGTCTCGGCATTGGGCTATCGTAGCGTCGCCGCCGTGATCGGCCACGACTTCGGCTCGCCGGTGGCGGCGTGGTGCGCGCTGGTCCGGCCCGACGTATTCCGCTCCGTAGTCTTGATGAGCGCGCCATTCGGCGGACCGCCGCCGCTGCCGTTCGACACCGACGGCAACCCGCCGCCGGTTCGCCGGGGCCCGACCATCCTCGACGACCTCGCCGCCCTTAACCCGCCGCGCAAGCACTACCACTGGTACTATTCGACGCGCCCGGCCAACTCCGACATGTGCAATTGCCCGCAGGGTCTGCACGCGTTCCTGCGCGCCTACTACCATCACAAGAGCGCCGACTGGAAAAACAACAAGCCCTACAAGCTCGAGGCGTGGCAAGCGAGCGAGCTCGGCAAGATGCCAACCTACTACATCATGGAGCTCGGACAGAACATGGCCGAGACCGTGGCGCCGCACATGCCGTCGGCGGCCGAGATCGCGGCGTGCAAGTGGCTCACCGACGATGAGCTGCGCGTTTACAGCTCCGAGTTCGCGCGCACCAGCCTGCAGGGCGGCTTGAACTGGTATCGCTCGCGCACGGGCGGCCGCTTCGAGTCGGAGCTGGAGATGTTCTCCGGCCGCAGCATCGACCTGCCCTCCATGTTCATCGCCGGCAAGAGCGACTGGGGCACCTACCAGCGGCCGGGTGACTTCGAGCGCATGCAGACAGCGGCGTGCACCAACATGCACGCCGCGCACCTCGTCGATGGCGCGGGGCACTGGGTGCAGCAGGAGCAGCCCGAGGCCGTGGCGCGCCTGCTGCTGGAGTTTCTGGCGAAGCGGTAAAGGCTTCTGGTTCAAGAGCACGTCTGCGCCGTCTTCCTGCATTTGAACGCGCCCTGCATCTCCTTCTGCGTTCCCGGAAGTCGCGCCTCAGCGCGACTGTCCGGGATCCTTCCCGGTCCCGTACCTTGCTGCGCTCCCGCCGTGCTCATCACGAACGGGAAAGACCCCGGATCGGCGCATCGTCACGCACGGACGATGCGCCGTCCGGGGACGCAAGCATTGGGCATTCTCCGCTAGGCCCTTGATGCGCAACGGCCAATCACGCCCCCACGGCTCCGCGATTTTCGCACACGCGGGGCACACGGACATTTGAGCCGCCCTGTGCCTTGCGGCACAGCCGGGACACGCCAGATGTGGGATCGTTCGAAGTAGCAAAGTCAGGCAGAGTTCGGTCCAATCGAGGCGTGTCATGCAGGGCCAGGCGGTCAGCTTCCAGTTTCAGGACAGTGTGCAGCAGGAGCGGATGACGGGTGCCCGTCGCGCCGTGCTCGACGCCGCCCTCAAATCCGCCGCCCGCCACTACAGCCACGAGGAATACTTGGAGCTCGAGCGCGACGTAGCCGCCGGCAAGGTCGACGTGCGCGTGTACGACGACGGCCTGGTGCTGATGCGGGTGGGGGCCTGAGCAAAGCGTGCCGAGGCATTGGTGCGGACGGAGGGACTCGAACCCTCACGGCCTCGCGGCCTCAGGATTTTAAGTCCTGTGTGTCTACCGGTTCCACCACGTCCGCGCCCTAGAGCAGGATTGTTCCAGATGGAATCGCTATGCGATCCATTTGGAGCGTGAATCCTGCTCTACACCTAAAATTTAGAGTGCGATTCACGTGTCGCGGCGGAGCCGCGCTACGCGCGGACACATGGAAGCGGCAGTGCTTCCATGTGACCCGATCGCACTCTAGCGCCTCTTATGCGGCGTTCGGCCTATCCTGGCAACGCGGTCCTGCGATGAACCTCGCCAATAGCGACCCTCAGCAGCAGATAGAGCGCCGCCGCGTTGAGGAGGTGCCACAGCGCATGCAGGCCAGCCGCATAGCCGGCGATACGAGTTGCATCGCACAGGCTCACGTCGGCACTGCGCATGGCCATGGAGACGAGGAACAGACCGGCCGCCGCCAACAGCGCGCCTGCATCGGGATGCCCGCGCCGCCACAGCACCGCGCCGACGCCCGCCATGGCCAGCAGGGCGGGCGCATAGGCCATCGTGCCGTTGAGACAGCCCGGGACCGACGGGTCGTCCGCGGGGCACAGGTTGGATGCCGCGGCCAACGCCAGTACGAACGCTCCAACTCCGATGCCCACCACGGCCCAGCTCTGCTCGAGCAGGACGCGCAGCGCGAAGGCGAGATACACCAGCATGAACGCGGTGATCGGAATGACGTCGGCGAGCCGTGCCCAGCGCGTCGCAACCACGTGAAAGAGAAAGCTGCCGAAGCCGATCAGCGCCACCAGCAGGATCATGCACCACGCCGCGGCGCGGATTGCATCAACAGTGTGCCCAGATCCTGAACCACTTTTGGATGCGACGTAGATCGTGCGCGTTGGATGGAGCTGCCGCGCCGCAACGATGGCGGTCACGAGAAAGGCAAGATTGCTGAGCACATTGAGCGGCTCGGCCAGCAAGCCCGGATCGTGGCCGCGCTCGCAGTAGCGAAAAATCTGCTCGCTCCAGGTCATGCTGCTAACAGCTCCGCGCCTCGTCTCGCCACCGCACACTCTTCACGCAATCGCGAACGGCCGCACTATGGCAGAGTTGGGCACCGCTCATTATGTTGCCGCGCACTCGATCGATGGTGCGGACTGTGGAGGCCTGAAAATGTCCCCATCAATCATGACCGGCGCATTGCTGATGGCGGCTGGCGCTTTGCTGGTCGGCACCAGTACCGGCGAGGCCAAGCCCGTTCGCGAGTCCGGCGGCACGGTCAAAGTCTGCAGCCTCTACGGCAAAGGCTGCGTGACGGCCCCGACGCGACCCGGACAGTTCAACGACCGGGAGGTGCGTCTGCCCGGCGGCACCTGGATCGGCTGCAAGCGCGACTGCCGGCAGACACTGCGTGAGGAGTTGATCGATTTCTTCGAAACACTGAACGAGCGTGCGCCGGATTGGCGCTGAGTCCGTCGAAGCATTTCAGTCAGGGGAGAAAGCCCATGCCCACGTCGATCGCTCTCAGCTTCGCTCTTCTCGCCGGCATTGGCGCTGCGGTGTTGCCGGCCGTGGCAGAGGCGCGCCCGCGCACCGATGGAACAATCAAAGTTTGCAGCCGCTACGGCAAAGGCTGCGTGTCGGCGCCGACGCGGCCCGGACAGTTCAACGACCGGCAGGTGCGCCTGCCCGGCGGCACCTGGATCGCCTGCAAGCTCGATTGTAGGGAGACGCTGCGCGAGGAGTTGATCGACTTCTTCGAGACGCTGCGCGAGCGCTCGCCCGGGAATCAACGGCGCTAGCTGTCAACCCTTCCGCTTTGGATTGAAGCGGGCGCCATGGTTGGCGCACGCGGGCTGCCGCCCTTGGCCCTGGGTCCCGGGTCGCGCGCGGGCATTGATGCAGGCGTGCGATTGGACTTCACCTCGGCCCGCGCTTGCCCGGGATGACAGATTTTCGGTTGGCGCAGCCTCGGCCGCACTCAAGGTTGTCATCCCGGCCAAGGGAGCGCAGCGACCGCGAGCCGGGACCCAGGGCCAAGCGACGTGAGTCACAAGGCTCCGCCCTTGCTTCAGTTCAAATCAGGAAGACGCCAGCCGTCAGCCCCTGCGCTCGGGATCGACGACACGCAGGTGCAATTCCTTGAGTTGCTTGGGGCTAACCTCGCTGGGCGCGCCCATCAGCAGGTCGACGGCCTGCTGATTCATCGGGAACAGCGTCACCTCGCGCAGGTTCTTGGCGCCCACCAGCAGCATGACGATGCGGTCGATGCCAGCGGCCATGCCGCCGTGCGGCGGCGCGCCGTACTGGAAGGCGCGGTACATGCCGCCGAAGCGTGCCTGCACCTCCTCGGGCGTCACGCCTGTATTGCCGAAGGCCTTGATCATGGCTTCGGGCAAGTGATTGCGGATGCTGCCCGAGGCCAGCTCGTAACCATTGCAGACGAGGTCGTACTGGTATGCCTTGAGACTCAGAATTTCTTCTTTCGTCTTGGCAGCTTCGAGTGTGGCGAGCCCGCCCTGCGGCATGGAGAACGGATTGTGCGAGAAGTCGATCTTCTTCTCGTCCTCGTTCCACTCGTACATCGGGAAGTCGACGATCCAGGCCAGCTCGAAGCGGTCCTCGTCGATGAGCTTCAATTCGCGGCCGACGCGGTCGCGGGCAAGGCCGGCGAACTTGTAGAACTTTTCCGGATCGCCGGCGGTGAAGAAGACGGCGTCGCCGACCTTCAGGCCAAGTTGTTGACGCATCGCTTCAGTACGTTCTTCGCCAATGTTCTTGGCTATCGGACCAGTGGGTTCAAAATAGGTCTCTGGAGTTTCGCGGGCATGTTGATCCCGGCTGGCTTCGTCCAATTCGGGCCAATTGTGACTTAAAGTCGTTTTGATTAGCTCCTGATCCAATCCTAAACGGGGCGATTTAGGATTTACCCACATCGCTTCTGCTTTGTTACGAGCGTGGATCTGCTGGATTCTTGCCAGCTTGTTGACAGGGTGATTGGGTCCAAAGCGCTCTTCAGCCGTGAGGGTCGATTTGCGCCAGAAGATGTACCCGAGCCCGGGCTGGCCCTCGCCCTGAGCCCAGCTGTTCATCCGGTCGCAGAAGGCGCGTGAGCCGCCGCCCGGCGCCGGGATCGCCCACACGCGCGCCTTGGCGTCCTTCTCCAACATTTGCGCGAACACCTTGAAGCCAGAGCCGCGGAAATGCTCGGTCACGTCCTGCATCACAATGGGGTTGCGCAGGTCGGGCTTGTCGGAGCCATACTTGGCGATGGCCTCGGCGTAGGGAATGCGCGGGAGGCTCGACGTTACCGGCTTGGCTTTTCCTTGCCCGCCTCCGGCAGGACTTGCAAACTCCTCAAACACGCCGCGGATCACCGGCTCCATGGTCGAGAACACGTCGCCCTGCTCGACGAAGCTCATCTCGACATCGAGCTGGTAGAACTCGCCGGGCAGGCGATCGGCGCGCGGGTCCTCGTCGCGGAAACAGGGCGCGATCTGGAAGTAGCGATCGAAGCCCGACATCATCAGCAGCTGCTTGTACTGCTGCGGCGCCTGCGGCAGGGCGTAGAACTTGCCGGGATAGAGGCGCGATGGGACCAGGAAGTCGCGCGCGCCCTCGGGGCTCGAGGCGGTCAGGATCGGCGTTGAGAACTCGAAGAAGCCAGCCTCCGTCATGCGCCGCCGGATCGAGGCGACAATGGCCAGCCGCTGCATGATGTTGGCATGCAAGGTCTCGCGGCGCAGGTCGAGGAAGCGGTATTGCAGCCGCAGGTCTTCCGGATAGTCGGGCTCCCCGAACACCGGAACGGGCAATTCCTTGGCCGCCGACAGCACCTCGATCTCGGCGGCGAACAGCTCCACCTCCCCGGTCGGCAGGTCGGGGTTGACGGTGCCGGCCGGGCGCTCGCGCACCGTGCCGTCGATGCGCACGACCCACTCCGAGCGCAGCTTCTCGGCCGCCTTGAAGGCAGCGCTGTCCGGATCGGCCACGACCTGGGTCAGGCCGTAATGGTCGCGCAAATCGATGAACAGCAGCCCGCCGTGGTCGCGCACGCGGTGCACCCAGCCCGACAGGCGGGCCGGCCGCCCGATATCGGCCTTGCGCAGGGCTCCGCAGGTGTGGCTGCGATAGCGGTGCAGGGGCATCTCGGCCATGGCCGGAAAGTCCTGTCTGTCAAAGTTGTTAACCGGCGCGGACAAGGGCACCACGATGCACGTGTTGTCAAGGCGGCCGGACTGCCGGCGAGCTGGGGCGCGGTGTGTCTGTCAGTGCTCAAGTTCCCAGCATCGTTCGCGATTTGCCCCCGGAAACGCCTGACAACCCGACCATCGTGCGCTATAACGCGCCGCCCATGCACGTCATCACCGAAACACGAGAGCTGGCCGAAGCCTGCAAGACGCTTGCGCGCGACGCGTACGTTGCCGTTGACACGGAGTTCATGCGGGAGACCACGTTCTGGCCGCAGCTCTGCCTCATCCAGCTCGCCGGACCAGGGTCCGCAGTCATCGTCGATCCCCTGGCCCCGCACATCGATCTCAAAGCCTTCTACGCACTGATGGCGAACGAGCAGGTCGTCAAGGTGTTCCACGCCGCGCGCCAGGACATCGAGATCGTGCACGTGCAGGCCGGCATCATTCCGCACCCGATCTTCGACACTCAGGTGGCCGCCATGGTGTGCGGCTTCGGCGACTCGATCAGCTATGTCAATCTCGTCAAGCGCGTCACCGCCAAGCAGCTCGACAAGAGCTCGCGCTTCACCGACTGGTCGCGTCGGCCGCTGTCGCAAAAGCAGCTCACCTATGCCCTCGGCGATGTGACCCACCTGTGCGAGATCTACGAGCATCTGAAAGCGGACCTCGCGAAATCCAAGCGCGCGCACTGGCTCGACGAGGAGATGGCGACGCTGACCGATTCCAAGACCTACGATACGCATCCCGAGGACGCCTGGAGGCGGCTCAAGATCAAGGTGAGAAACCGCACGGGCCTTGCCGTGCTGATGGAGCTGGCGGCGTGGCGCGAGCGACAGGCCCAGGCGCAGGACGTGCCGCGCAACCGCATACTGCGCGATGAGGCGCTCTACGACATCGCCAACCAGGCGCCGACCGAGGTTGCCCAGCTCGCGCAGCTCAGAACTCTGTCGGAAGGCTTTTCCCGCTCGGCGCGCGCGAAAGAGATCATCGATGCGGTGAAGCGTGGTGTGGCGCGCGATCCCAAAACCGTGCCGCCCGTGCATTCCGGCTCGCACAGCTCGGCAGAGGCGAGCGCCACAATGGATCTGCTGCGCGTGCTGCTGAAGGCCGCCGCCCAGCAGCACGGCGTGGCGCCGCGGCTCATTGCCGACGCGGACGATCTGGAGCGCATCGCGGTTGAGGATGCGCCGAATGTGCCGGCGCTGACGGGCTGGCGGCGTGAGCTGTTCGGGGAGAACGCATTGCGCCTGAAACGCGGTGAGCTGGCGCTGAGCGTGCGTGCCGGCGAGGTGGTCTGGCGGCCAGCCGATGCGACGGTCGATTGATCGGCGCTAAGCAGCACCGCGAAAAACAACGAGGGCGGCCAAGCCGGCCGCCCTCGAAGCTGCTCGTGGCTTATTCGCCCAGCACGACCGTCGGCGTCACGCTTTCGGACTGATGCTGCTTGGGCGTTTTCGCCTGAACCGTGTTGAGCGCGGCCAGCAGCAGAGCTGCAGCCAAGAAGCCCGCGGTGACAACCATTTTCATGACTGCGATTCCTACCCGGTTGGCAGGGATCGACGCGCTCATGTCGGCGCGGATCCCTCACTTGTCTGTCGTGTCAGCCAGATAGGTGGTTCGAGGCCGCCGAAGGAGGCCCTGTCACAGTGTCGTGACGCAGAGTGATGGGCCAGGTTTGGTTAACTAACGCCTAACCCTTGCGTCCGGGATCGTAGCCGTGCTTCTGGCGCCACTCGGACAGGAAATAGGCGAGTGAGTCGTCGATCGCCTCCGGCAGCACGATCTTGACGGTGACGAGCTGGTCGCCGGTGGTTCCTGTAGCCAGATTGCGCACGCCCTTGCCTTTCAGGCGGAAGACGCGGCCGGAGCTGGTTGCCTTCGGGACCTGCAGCGCCACACGGCCCGAGGCCGTCGGGACCTCGATCTTGGCGCCGAGCACAGCCTCGTCGATCGTGATCGGGACTTCGAGCAGGATGTCGTCGTTCTGCCTCTTGAATTGAGCGTGCGGCCGGACGCGGATCTCGATCAGGGCATCGCCGGACTCCCCGCCGCGCAGGCCAGGAGCGCCCTTGCCCTTGAGCCGCAACACCTGACCGTCCGTCACACCCTCGGGAACGGTGAGGTCGAGGGTGCCGCCCTCCGGCAAGGTCACGCGCTTTCTGGCCCCGCTGACGGCTTCGAGAAAATCAACCTCCAGCGTGTAGCGGATATCCTGTCCGCGCAGGCTGAACCCGGCGCCAGGGCCGCGCGGACCGCGTGCCCCGAACAAATCCGAGAAGATGTCACCGATGCCGAAGTCGCCCTCATTGAAAGTGCGCGTGCCCCCGGTACCCGTACCAGCATATTGCCGCTCGAAACCACGGCGCGGCTCGCCGGCGGCATCGATCTCGCCGCGATCGTACTTTTTGCGCTTCTCGGGGTCGCCGACCACATCATAGGCCGCCGATACCTTCTTGAACTGCTCTGCGGCCGCCTTGTCACCGGGATGGAGGTCTGGATGGAACTCTTTGGCGAGCTTGCGGAAAACCCGCCGAACCTCGTCCTCGGACGCAGTCCTCTCGAGCCCCAGGACCTTGTATGGGTCTTCCGCCATTTCGTATCGCCCCTGCCCACGCTCCGGCCTCTAGCACCAGATTGGGGCAGCCTCGCGCCTATTTTGCAATGCGGATCTCCGGCTCGCATTCGAGCAAGTGCGCCAGTGCCTCGAACCGGCGCCGCAAGCGCTCACCGTCAAGAGCCTGATGAGACCGCGGGATCGTAAGGGTGAGATGGGTGCCTTCGTAGGCGACAGGCGCCTCGTCGATGATGCCGGGCCTGCCGATGGACAACATATGGGCGGCGCGGATTGCCGCGCCAAGGATGCGCGCCCGCCGCAAGGTGCGTTTGGAGACGATCTCCGTCAACCGCTGCGACAGTTCGTCCTTGCTCTCGGCATCTCCGCCGGCCCCGCTGTGCCGGAAGTAGATGGTCAGGGCCAGAAAAACCCGGCCTTCGTGGTCGATGCCGCCCAGACCGGCATGCGCTACGAAGTTGAGACTTTGTTCGCCGCGATAGTCGGGATGGGCGCGCCAGCCGATATCCGACAGCAGGCAGGCGGCATGCCTGAGCCTGCGCTCCTCATCCGTCTCCTTGGGGCCGGGCGACTGAAACAGGGCGTCGGTCCACACGCACAACTCGCGCGCGTGGTCGGCCGATCTGGAGTGCAACCGCGCGTAGGTTTCGGCAAAGGAGATCAGCGGGTCCTTGCGGCGCTCGACCTCCGACAGAAGGCTGAAAAGCAGGCCCTCGCGAATGCCGAAGACGGAGAACACCACGTCCCTGGGTTTCATGCGTCTCAGAAGCCGCTCCAACACAAGGGCGCCATAAGGCAGCACCTCGCGCCGCGGCCGCGGAATCTCGCCTACGCCGGCGATGTCGGAAAGCTTGCGCGCCTTGCGCACATCCTCACAGAATTCGATCGCCTCGCGCGCATCGATCCGATAGCCGTGCATGACCCGGAGCGGATAGGCCGTATGATCCATATGCAGCCGGGCCAACGCACGCCAGGTGCCACCGACGGCATAGAACGTGCGGCCTTCGCCCCGTTGGAGCCACGCGACGCGGGCGAAGTGCTCATCGGCCAGCTGCTGGGCCCGATCGAGACGCTCGCCTGACGTATCCATGAGCCGCAAGCCACCCAGTGGCAACGTGGCAGCTTCCCGGGACCTGCCGTCCACTATGTCGATCAGCTCGAGGCTGCCGCCGCCGAGATCGCCCGCGATCCCATCAGCGTGGAGAAATCCCATCAGGATGCCGTTGGCCGCAAGCTCGGCCTCGCGCTCGCCGGACAGCACCTGTATCTCGACGCCGGCCGCACGCGCGCCGCGCGCGATGAACTCGCGGCCGTCAACAGCCTCACGCACGGCTGCGGTGGCGATGGCGCGAACGTTCTTCACACCGAGAATGCGCGTGATGGCACGAAATCGGCTCAGTGCCGCCAGCGCGCGCTCGACGCCTTCGGCGCCGAGCCTGCCGGTCGAGGCCACGGAACGGCCGAGCCCACACAGCACTTTCTCGTTGAACAGCGGCGTCGGGCTGCGCACCGCGCCCTCGTAGACCACCAGCCGCACCGAGTTGGACCCGATGTCGATAACCGCTATCGGCTCCAGCTCGCTCGGGCTGCTCCGTCCATTACCGTTCGTTGTTCCACTGTATGGACTGCCAATGCTCACGCGTCGGGGGCCTCAGTTTTGGCATTGATGCGAAAGCGTGGGGGAAGCTCCGCTTCAGAGACTGTCCGCGACCAGACAGGCTCGGGTTCGTCATGAAATAGTTGTGCGCATTGAACGCCGGCTCTCCTGCAGCAGGCTTCAGCCGCTCGCTGGAGCCGTCGCTCTTCACGCGCCAGCTCTGCTCGTTGTCCCTCAAGTTGGCAACCATGATCTGGTCTAGAATTTGCGCATGCACGGTCGGATTGGTGATGGGCGCCATAGCCTCGACGCGACGGTCGAGGTTGCGCGGCATCAGATCGGCGGAGCTGATATACACCAGCGCCTCGGGATGCGGGAGCCCGTGTCCGGCCCCGAAGCAATACACCCGACAGTGCTCCAGAAACCGGCCGATAATGCTCTTGACACTAATATTCTCTGAAAGACCAGGCTGGCCCGGCCGCAAACAGCACACGCCGCGGACGACGAGGTCGATATCGACTCCAGCTCCGCTCGCTTCGTAGAGCGCTTCGATCACTTGCGTATCGACGAGGGCATTCATTTTCATCCAGATGGCCGCCGGGCGACCGGCCTTGGCGTGCGCGATTTCCCCACGAATGTGGTCAAGGATGCGGTTGCGAATGCCGTGCGGGCTGGCGGCCATAACCTCCAGATCGTCGGGCTGGGCATAGCCAGTCACAAAGTTGAAGATGCGCGTGACGTCACGCGCAATCGTCGGGCTGGCCGTGAAGAAGGACAGGTCGGTGTAGACCCGCGCCGTCTGCGGATGATAGTTGCCGGTGCCAATGTGGCAGTAGGTGGCGAGGTCCACTCCCTCCTTGCGCACGATGAGGCCGAGCTTGGCGTGCGTCTTGAGCTCGATGAACCCATAGACCACGTGCACGCCCGCGCTCTCGAGGTCGCGCGCCCAGCGGATATTGGCCGCCTCGTCGAAGCGCGCCTTGAGCTCGACCACAGCAGTCACCGACTTGCCGTTCTCGGCCGCCTCCTTCAAGGCGCGCACGATGGGACTATCCTTGGAGGTGCGATAGAGCGTCCACTTGATCGCCATCACGTCCGGATCGGCGCCGGCCTGGCGCAGGAACTGAACGACGACGTCGAACGCCTCATAGGGGTGATGGACAACGATGTCCTTGGCCTTGATGGCGGCGAAGCAGTCGCCGTTGTATTCGCGGATGCGCTCGGGGAAACGGATCTCGAAGGGCTTGAAGACCAGGTCAGGGCGCTCAGCGACGATGAGCTGAGACGTATCGGCGAGGCCCAGCAGGCCCTCCTGCACGTAGATGTCGTCCTCACGTACGCGCAGTTGCTCGATCACGAAGCTCCTGAGCTCCAAGGGCATCGACGCATCGATCTCGAGTCGAATGACCGATCCCCGCCGCCGCCGCTTCAGCGCGCTTTCGAACGAGCGCACCAAGTCCTCAGCCTCTTCCTCGACCTCGATATCGCTGTCGCGCAGGACGCGAAAGGCGCCCTGGCGCGTGACGTGATAGCCGGGAAAAAGGCGTGAGACGAAATGGCCGATCAGCGATTTCGATGCGCATGAAGCGGATCTGGGCGGATGCGTTCGCCCCGTTCTCGGCAAACGGCAGACGCACGAAGCGTTCGAGCTGGCCCGGCACTGGCATCAGCGCGTGCATGGTGGCCTTGGTGCCCTCACGCGCAAGCTCGAGGCCGACCGTAAAGCCGCGATTGGGAATGAACGGAAACGGATGCGCCGGGTCGATCGCGATCGGGGTCAGCACCGGAAAGATGTGACTGATGAAATGCGTCTGGAGCCAAGTCGTTTCGGCAGAAGTCAACTCTTGCGGCTCGACGATGGCAATCCCAGCCTTTTCCATTTCCGCCTTGAGCCCGGTCCATATGCCCTGCTGCTCGCCAGACAGACCGGCAACGAAGCGGTTGATGGCGTTCAGCTGCTGCTCGGCAGTGAGCCCGTCCTGGCTAACCGTCTGCACCTTGGCGACGACCTGTCCGTGCAGCCCGGCGACCCGCACCATGTAGAATTCGTCGAGATTGGAAGCCGAGATCGATAGAAAGCGCAGACGCTCGAGCAGGGGGTGACGGATGTTCTGCGCCTCTTCCAGCACGCGCCGATTGAACTGCAACCAGGACAGCTCGCGGTTGTAGAAGCGCTTCGGGTCTTTTGGAACGGCTTCGTCAACGATGTTCAGTTTGCCTCGTGCCCGTCCCTTGGTCGAGCTCATACCAGCCTCCATTGAGACCCTCAGGGGCTCGGCAGCCTCCGGGGCGATTCTTCGGTGGCAGTGTTGCACAGGTCGCTGTCACGTTCATCACAGGGTCGCCGGGGCTCAAGATCCCGCCTCAGAACCATTGTGAAGCGCAGCCATGGCTTCGGCAGCGAGCCCTCGCGTAACCTTGCGTTGCAATGCCAGCGCACGACGGTCGATCTCGGCGACAATCGCTTCGGCGGCGGACATGGAGCGCTCCATGTGCAGCGCAATGCGGTCGATGACGTGTGGTTCCACTGCGAGCTGCCGGTCGGCGAACAGCTTGACCAGAACCGCCCGGAGCAGCGCCTCGTCCGGCATCTCGATGGCCACAATAGGTAGCGCGCGCAAACGCGATCGCAAATCCGGCAGCGCCACCTCGAGCTCTCCAGGTGGACGAGCCGAGGTGAGGAGCACCGAGAGGTTGTGCTCGCGCGCTACATTGAGCAGGTGGAAAAGCACGCGCTCGTCGGCGATGCCGTGGTCAAGGTCCTCAACGAGAAGCGCGCGCGAGGATTGCAGCACGTCGATCGCGCTTTCGGCGAGCGCGCCGGCGGAGATGCCGGCAGCTTGGGAGCGCAAGCGCCAGACGTGAGCAAGATGCGTCTTGCCGGTGCTGCGCGGGCCAACGACCAGCGCGCTCGACAGCACCCAGTCCGGCCAACGGTCGACGAGAGCAACTGCGGCGGAATTGGATCGGCTGACGAGAAAATCTTCCGCCCCTAGCGCCGGCCGGTGCGGCAGATCGAGCACAAATTGGCGCGGCTCGCTCCTGATCACGTTTGCGGACCTCCGGAGTGCACCCTTTCTCCAGACGTCGTGACGCCCGTATAAACCGAGCTGCCGAGATAGAGCTCGAGCGCAAAGCGCACCAGCACAGCGGTCGCTGCCGCCACCGGCACGGCGACGAGCAGACCGACAAAGCCGAACAGATAGCTGAACACGAACAGCGCAAAGATCATCCACACCGGGTGCAGGCCGATTTTGCGACCGACGATTTTGGGCGCGAGCACGGCCGAGTCCAGCGCCATGCCTGCGAAGTAGATGCCGGCGACCGTCAGCAGCAGGGTGACGTTCGGCCAGGGCTGCGTGACCGCCATGGCGCCCGCAGTGATGAGACCGAGCGCCCATCCGACGAATGGAATGAACGAGCCGAGACCGCTAACCAGCCCAATGAGCAGCCCGTAACGCACACCCGCCCACGAGAGCGCCGCGGCATAGAGCCCTGCGAGCACCAGACAGATGGTGCCCTGGCCACGAATGAACGCCGAGACCGCAGCATTGATCTCGTCGGCAAGTTTTCGGATGGTGGCGACGTGATCGCGCGGCAGCCAGCCGTCAAGCTTGTCGAGCATGGGATGCCAGTCGACGAGCAAATAGAACACGACGACCGGCGTGATGAGCAGCAGCGACAGGAAATTGATGATCGCCAGCCCCTGACTCCAGAGCGACGTTATGACGGTGCCGAGCGCGCTCGACCAATTCTGCGACAGCTCGTTGAAGGCCCGTTCCATCCCCGGCCGAACCATCGGGTAACGATCGCCGAGCCAGGACGCGGTCCAGGCCTCGAACGCCGACTTGAGGCGATCGATGTCTGCGGGGAGCGTATCTGCCAGCTGACGCAACTGATTGGCGATGAAGGGCACCAGGAGCACTGTCGCTGCCACGACCAACACACCCACCAGCGCGACGATGACGACGGCAGCACCAACCCGGCCGAGACCGGTCCGCTCCAAGCTATCTGCAATCGGATTGAGGAAGTAGGCGAGCACCATGCCGGCTACGAACGGCAGCAGGATGGTCTTGAGCAACGCCACCGCGGCCAAGACCACAATGGCGACCGCCAGCCAGAACAACACCTGCCTCTCGATGCGCATGCGACCTCCCCCGAGACCGTCCACAATTCCGAGGCCGGGCTTTCAGGCCTTCGGGTCGCTCGCCGGATCCGGCTCGTAGCCGGCCATGTGACGTAGCCACGCCTTAAGGTACATGGCCAGCGACAACAGCGTCAGTGTCCCCGTGATCCACACGAGGACGAGCCGCAGCTCATCCAGACCCAGAGTGAAACCTTCCGCTGCCAACACTGTGGCGGCGAGCACGATCTGGGCAGCGGTGTTGGCCTTGCTAATGGCGAGCGGCTTAATTCGTAGCGGCTGACCCAGCACGCCAGAGAGCAGCACGGCAACAACGATCAGGATGTCGCGCGAGACGACAGCGATTACGAGCCAGGACGGCAGGGCCTTCGACACGCCGAGCGCCACATATATGCTCACGATCAGTAGTTTGTCGGCGATCGGGTCAAGATACGCACCGAGCTCGGTCTGCAGGCCAAAGCGTTTTGCGAGGTACCCGTCGATGGCGTCGCTGGCGCCGGCGATGACGAACGCAAAAAAAGCAGCCCTAGTGTTGCCGTTCACCAGCAGCCAAAAAATGACCGGAACGAGAATTATACGACCGAGCGTAACAAAGTTGGGAAGACTCACGGCAACCTTGGTTTGAATACGGTGGACGGACGCTCGGATGCGCCGCGGAGCTCTGCCTCCGCTTCGGCACCGGCTTAAGTACGGCAGGCACCCGCGGCGCCTCCGTATACCGCCAATCTAGACTTGAACCGAGCTGTCAGTCGAGCGCTAGAGCGCGATCGTCTCACATGGAAGCAGTTCCGCTTCCATGTGTCCGCGCGTAGCGCGGCTCCGCCGCGACACGTGAATCGCACTCTAAAACCTAAAGTATAGAGCAGGATTCACGCTTCGGCCGAGACGTCTCGGCCGCGGTAAAGAGCTCCAATCCGAAGCGATCCTGCTCTAGCGGGCGGTCAGAACCCACCCTCCGCCGGCAGCGCGCAAAGTTAGTCCGTACTCGGCCAGTGCGGCGGCGAGACGCTCGAGCCCACCCGGATAGCGCAGCGACAAACGCGCACCGCGCGCCGACAAGCCCTCGACCTCCAGGTCAGATACGTCTGGCGTCTGTGCGAGCTGCCGGCTGATGACCTGCCATTGCGTCATGTTGTTGAACTCGACGGCGATACGCAGCGCACTTGCAGCCGTCGCAGCAGCCGCCGGGCCTGGACGGCCACGGCCTGTATCGGGTCGCGCCGCGACGGCCTTCCAGCGGCCCTCGATAATGCCGAGCGACACGACGGCAGCGGCCTCCGAGGTGTAGGCCAGATCGCCACCGCTGAGCCGGTAGCTGCGGGCAAGGCCGAATGCGCCGGCGGCATCGCGGCCGGCCAGCGTCACGCGCACGCGGCTGCCGCCCGCCTCGGGCTCCAGCACGGCCACCACAACCAGACCGGCCTGATAGTCGGCCGCCAGTGTCCGCACCGCGCTCGCATCCCCGTCGAGAACCGCCTGAACGGCATCGGGTGGCGTGTCCTTTTTCAGCGGCTTCAGCGTAATCGGCGTCAGCGCATTGGAGAGATCGAGCGCCTTCCAGGCGTAGAGCCACGTATCGGAGCCGCGCGCATCGGAGAACGCTTCCGACGGAGCCTCCGCTCCCGCAGGCGCCCGGTAGGCGAGGATAAGCGTCAGCGGCTCGGCCTGACGATCGAGGAAGGGGATACCTTCGGCCTCAAGGATGTTGCGGACGGCATCGGCCTGGAACGTGAAATCGTAGCTGGCGATATACTCGGTGGTCGAGTTGCGCTCGGAGCGCACCGAGAACCCGGCGATGAGGTCACTTGTTTTGGTGTCGCGCAGTTCGCTGAGCCTGCCGTAGGCCGTCACCGGGACGAGCCGCTTCAGCAGGGATCGGAACGCCGCCTGTTGGCCCTCGGCGATGGCCCTTTCCTTGGCGGTAACGGCGTCGGCGGCACGCGCCTCGACGGGATAGTTACCGATAATGAAGACCTTGTCGTCGGGGGGGGCGGCAATGGCCGGGGACGCTGCACACAACCATGTGGCCAGCAAAAGGGCGAGGCCGGCTGTCGTGCGTTCCTCAGTCGAACCGATGAACCGACTTCGAATGACTCGTGCGATGCTCACAGGCGCCCTGTCGGCCCACGTTGCCGATCTGCCCCACATTTTGCTATGCCCCGCCATCTCCGGCTACCAATGGGGCGGAAGTTGGATTCGTTGCTTCCCGCTCTTCCAGAGGCTTCCGGTCACAGGACTGACCATGACCCGCCCCGGCCCGCGACGCAACCGCACCATTTCCTACCGCGATTCCGGAGTGGATATCGACGCGGGCAACGCGCTGGTAGAGGCCATCAAGCCGCTGGTCAAAACGACGCGGAGACCGGGTGCGGAGGCCGATCTGGGCGGCTTTGGAGGCTTGTTCGACCTCAAGGCTGCCGGTTTCAAGGATCCGATTCTGGTGGCCGCCAACGATGGCGTGGGCACCAAGCTCAAGATCGCCATCGACAGCGGACGCCACAGCAGCATCGGCGTCGATCTGGTCGCCATGTGCGTCAATGACCTTGTCGTGCAAGGCGCCGAGCCGCTGTTCTTCCTCGACTACTTCGCCACCGCCAGGCTCGATGTCGCAACAGCGCGAGATGTCGTGGCCGGCATTGCCGATGGCTGCAAGCAAGCGGGTTGCGCGCTGATTGGCGGCGAGACAGCGGAGATGCCGGGGCTCTATTCCGGAGGTGACTACGATCTGGCGGGATTTGCGGTGGGCGCCGTCGAGCGCGGCGAGATATTGCCGCGCACGGACATCACCGCAGGGGACGCGCTGATCGGATTGGCTTCCTCCGGTGTGCATTCTAACGGTTATTCGCTAGTGCGCCGGCTGGTGGCCGAGGAGGGTCTCAGCTGGGACGCGCCCGCCCCATTCGCGACGGCAATGAGCCTGGCCGAGGCGCTGCTGACGCCGACGAAAATCTATGTCAGGCCCATTCTGGCTGCTTTGCGCGCGACCGGAGGCGGCGGACAGAGCGGTGCGATCAAGGCGCTATCGCACATCACCGGCGGCGGCTTGTCGGAGAACCTGCCGCGCGTGTTGCCGGACGGCTTGGCCGCGCATGTGGATCTGGCACGCTGGCAAGCTCCTGCCGTGTTCAGCTGGCTGGAGCAGGCGGGCAACCTCGACGACGCTGAGATGCTGCGCACCTTCAACTGCGGCATGGGCATGGCCATAGTCGCTGCCCAAGAGCGCGCCGACAGCGTGATGGCGGCGCTCAGCGATGCCGGCGAGCACCCCGTAGTCATTGGCGAAATCGAGGCAGGGCACGGTGTGAAATCGCAGGCCAAGGGCAAAGGCGAGGCCGAGGCGGTGCGGTATTCGGGCGGCCTGGGATTCAAAGAGTGAAAAAGAAGCGCACAGCAATCCTCATCTCCGGCCGCGGCAGCAATATGCTGTCTCTGATCGAGGCGGCGCACGCGCCCGATTATCCGGCGCAGATCGTGCTCGTGATCTCGAACCGGCCGGCGGCGCCGGGCATCGAGCATGCTCGGGCCCAGGGCGTGAAGTCGCTCGTCATCGACCACAAGGGGTTCGCCTCACGCGAGGCGTTCGACGAGGCGGTGGAACAGGCGCTCATTGCGGATGGCATAGAGCTTATCTGCCAGGCTGGCTTCATGCGCATCCAGTCGGCTCCCTTTGCCGAGCGGTGGCTCGGCCGCCAGCTCAACATCCATCCCTCGCTGCTGCCGTCTTTCAAGGGACTGCACCCACACCAGCAGGCAATCGACGCCGGCGTGCGGATCTCGGGATGCACCGTGCATTTCGTGACACCCGAGCTCGACGCAGGACCGATTGTCGCGCAAGCGGCCGTGCCGGTGCTCGAAGGGGACACGGCCGGCACGCTGGAGGCGCGCATTTTGTCTGTGGAACACCAGCTTTATCCACATGCTCTGCGCCTCGTTGCCGCGGGCGCGGCAAGACTCGAAAGTACTCGAGTTGTAGTTAACTACCCAATTAACCAGGCGACCTCCTTGCTCTCGCCAGCTCCCTGACAGCCCCGTTACATCGACAACACACACCCACTGCTCATGCATAGCTGCGGCAGGCGGCTCAATGGACAGGCCTGGAGTTTCGGTGTTACGAGCCGATCGAGCACAAAATGGCCAGGTGCCTGAGCAAACTGGCTTTGACCGGTCACCGAAGACCGGCCGCTCGCAGGAAGAAGCAAGGATGAGCCCAAGGGAGGCGCACGCAGATGGTCTGTGGGCGCTGATGGCATGCCGATCTGAAGGAGCGCTTCGCGCAGAGTTCGAGATCACATGAACGCACTCCCTCCACACACGCACCAGCTCGGCGAGGCATCGAGCATCTGGTTCAAGCTGACGCCTCTGCTCAAAGGCCCGGACAACCCTATGTCCGTGCTGATGCAGATGGCCGAGCGCTACGGCAGCGTCATCCCCGTCAACCTTGGGGACCAGCGCGTCGTGCTGCTGTCCGATCCGGACCATTTCAAGCGCGTGCTGGTCACAAAGGCCGACGACTACATCAAGTATTTCGAGGGCCTGAAGCCCGTGTTCGGCAAGTCGATGATCACGCACGACGGCGTGCTGTGGCAGAAGATCCGCATGCCGCAGCAGCCGGCGTTCCACCCCGACATGTTCGCCGAGTACATTCCCTACTTCCTTGACGCCATCCGCACCAAGATGGAGCTGTGGGCCGGGCTGGCCCGGACCGGCGAGGCGGTCGAGATGGTGGAGCAGACCTGGACGCTGGCGGCGGACATGATCTGCAAGGCGCTGTTCGACCGCGACATGCCGTTCAATCCGCACTTCGTGTTCAAGTGCGTCAAGACCTACACCGACGTGATGAACCACAAGTCGATCCGGCTGAAGAAGGTCGCCGGGCAGGAGTTCGAAATCACCGAGGAGGATGCCGCCAAGGCCATGGAGGTCTGGGCCGGCGTACCGCCCATGGTGTTCGCCGCCGGCCCGCGCGAGGAGCGCGAGCGCACGCTGCTGAAGATGATCCAGGCGGCGACCGCCGATCCATCCATTCCTGAGTTCGATCCGCAGCAGGCTATCGATGAGATCAAACAGTATTTGTGGGCCGGCACAGAGACGACGGCACTGACGCTGGCGTGGGCGCTCTACCTCACCTCACAGCACCCGGAGGCGAGTGAGCGCATCCGCAAGGAAGGCGAGACCACCTACGGTGACCGTCCTCCAACCGCGGCCGACTATTCTGCGCTCGCCTACACGCGCGCCGTCATTCAGGAGACCATGCGCCTCTATCCACCAATCTGGATGCTGATGCGCGTCGCCTCCAAGGCCGACGAAATCGAGGGCAAGGAGATCCGGGCAGGCGACCGCGTTGCGCTCTTCGCCTACGGCGCGCACCACAGCGCCAAGTATTGGGAGGAGCCCGAGCGGTTCATGCCGGAACGCTGGCTCGGCGAGGCGGCCAAGAAGCGCAAGCCTTACACCTATCTGCCGTTCGGCGGCGGCAAGCGCGCGTGCATCGGCGGCGCCATGAGCCAGGTCGAGAACACGCTGGCGCTGTCGATCCTGCTGCGGCGCTTCCGGCCCGAGTACGTGGGCAGCACGCCGCCCGGCATCAACGCCACGGTGACGCTGACGCCCAAGGGCGGGCTGATGTTCAAGATCCGGGAGCTGGGCTGATGGCGGCCGCACAAGGGCCCGCCGCGCGCCTTAGAGCGCGATCGACTCAGATGGAAGCGCTGCCGCTTCCATGTGAGGCGCGAACCGCGCTCTAAACTTATTAATTTAAAGCAGGATAGACACTTCAGACGGATCGCGAAGGCGATTCCATCTGAAGCAATCCTGCTCCAGTCTACTTGTTTCTCGGATCGTCTGCCGGATTGACGTAGGTGATGCCCCACGGGCCGGTGCCGTGGAGCTGAACGACGGTCTCCTCCTTGGTCCAGGCGAAGTGATTGGTCTTAGGCTGCATGATGGCCAGACCACCGGCCCCGAGCGCCATTGTTTTGCCCGTATCGAGCTTGTCTCCCACGCCCATGTTGAACGTGCCCGAAAGCACGGTCACCCGTTCCACTGCTGGATGCGAGTGCGCCGGGATCTTGTAGTCTGCAGGAAATCGCAGGCGCACGGTGAAAGGCGCAGCCTCGTTCATCTTGCCTTCGATCACGGCAAGCTTGGCGCCCGGCGGCAGCGAGGGAACATCTGACCACTTGAGGTCCGCCGGTGTGAACATCTGATGATGTCCATCTTGAGCGCCAGCCGCAGACATGACGGCAAGCAGTCCAGCACCGCCCACGATGGAAGCTATCACATAAGCAGGTACGCTAATTCTCATTTGACCCTCCCTTGACAAGAAACGCTCGGCTCAGAGCAACAGATTCGACAACTCAACCTGCGGCCGGCCTGATGTTTTGGTTCATCCGGAACAAGTTGTTGGGGTCGTAGCGCCGCTTGACCTGCGCGAGCCGGGCATAGTTCGCGCCATACGCTGTCTCAACCCGCTCCTTTTCGTCGTCGGGCATGAAATTGACGTACACACTGCCCGAGGCGAAGCGCGCAGTTGAGTCAAACAGCTTGCGTGCCCACGCAATGCAGACCTTGTCCTCGGACGCTTCGCGCCAACGCGTATGCACATTCATGATGAAATGCGCGCTCCGATTGGGCCAGGCGGTCGCATCCGTGGCGACACGGCTCATGGCTCCACCGACGTGTGCGATGAAGACCTCGCACTCCGGCGTCGGCAGCGTCCAGATCGCGTCGAGAATGACGCCGATCGCCGCGTCCGGCAGCTCCGCGAAATCATGGCTCTTCCAGTAGTTGCGAGCACCCGGCGTAAGCAGCGGATCGAACGCGGCCTGCCAGCCCGCAAACGGATGCGGCGAGATCACATCGGCGATAGGCTTGCCGAGCGCACGCAGCCCCGCAACAGCCTTCTCGCCGGCCTGCATGTCACCGCAATAGCAGGCGGCGAAGATGAGGACCTCCTTGCCATGCCAATCGGCCGGTAGGAACGGCAGCGGTGGAGCCTTGCGCATGACGACCCAAGTGGTCAGCTCATCGGGCGCCTCGTTGGCGAAGCGACGAAATTCGGGCAGCAGCTCCGGTGCCTTCTCCAGCGGGTGCACGATGAGACCGGACAGAATCTCGGGGCCGACCGGGTGGAGCGAGAACTCGAACGACGTCACAACCCCGAAGTTGCCGCCGCCACCACGCAATGCCCAGAACAGATCCTGGTTCTCCTCGCGGCTCGCCCGCACGAGATTGCCGTCAGCAGTGACGACATCGGCCGCGATCAGGTTGTCGATCGTCAACCCGTGCTTGCGCGTGATCCAGCCGAAACCGCCACCGAGCGTGAGGCCAGCCACGCCCGTGGTCGAGTTGATGCCGACCGGCGTTGCCAGGCCAGAGGCCTGCGTCTCCTTGTCGAGGTCCGCCAGCGTCGCACCCGCCTCGACGTACGCGACCCGCCGTTGGCCATCGACGCGCACGGACTTCATGGGCGACAGGTCGATGAGAAGTCCGCCATCGCAGACGGCATTGCCGGCAATGTTGTGGCCGCCACCGCGCACGGCCACAAGCAATCGCTTCTCGCCGGCTAGCTTGACAGCCTGCATGACGTCGGCGGCGTCGGCGCAGCGGACCACCATGCCCGGCCGCCGATCGACCATGGCATTCCAGATGGTACGTGCCTCGTCGTAGCCTTCCTCGCCGGGCAGCGCCACCGTACCGCGCAGTTTGCCGCGCAGCGCGGCGACTATCTCGGGCGAGATGGTGGTGGTCGCAGCATCGATGGTCTTGAGGGCTATGCTGGTCATGCTTACCTCCGTTTTGGGCAGCACGAGCCGACGGAATCTGCCGCACCTGACACGGTATGATTGAGCGCGCAAGAAGCGGACCCATGCGCGAAGTCAGCATTTTCTTCGCGGCTAACCGGGCGTTCAACTACATTATCTGTACTACCCTGGCAGCAGGATTTGGATATATTTCGGGGTGCGAATTTGGAGGTGTGCGATGAAAACCGCGACCGGTTACGGCCAGTTCTGCCCCGTGGCGATGGCCTCAGAGGTGTTGTGTACGCGCTGGACAGTTCTCATCCTGCGCGAGCTGTGCGCCGGCAGCACCCGCTTCAACGAGCTGCGCAAAGGAGTGCCGCTGATGTCGCCCAGCCTGCTCTCGAAAAGACTGAAAGAATTGGAGAAATATGGCGTTGTCCAGCGTGCCAAGACCAATGAGCCCGGCACTTACGACTACCGCCTGACTCAGGCAGGTCAGGATTTGCAGCCCATTGTGCTCAGCATGGGCTCCTGGGGCCAGAAGTGGGTCGACAAGCAGTCATCGCTGAGGAACCTCGACCCATCGCTGCTGATGTGGGACATGCGGCGCAATCTCGACCCGACGCCGATGCCGGACAAGCGCTGCGTAATACAGTTTTTGTACTCGGAGCTGCCAAAGAAACAACGTTGGTGGCTCGTGATCGATCAGAATGGCGTCGATCTCTGCCTCACCGATCCAGGGCACGACGTCGATCTCTACGTCGTCACCGACCTGCGCACCATGACGGCAATCTGGATGGGCCTGACGACGGTTCGTAGTGAGCTGGCGGCGGGAAGGCTCGAGCTGACCGGCGATGCAGCCTTAAAGCGCACGATCCAGACGTGGCTGGGGCTCAGCCCATTCGCCAAGGAAAAGAAGCGCGTCGCCGCTTGACGACGCCGGGTCACGCCGCCGCGACCTGCGTGGTTACCACCCACCAGTTTGGTCGGCGCTGCGCGACCGCTGTGGCAGCTGCGCTCGCTTGGTCGAGCGTGGCGAACAGCGCAAAGCATGTCGGACCGCTGCCAGACATGCGCGCTATGAGTGCACCGGACGTCGCCTCGAGCACCGCTTTCACATCGGCAATCTGCGGACAAAGCGCGATAGCTGCTGTTTCCAGGTCGTTGTGACGGGCAGCGGCATAGCGGACGAGGTCCTGCACTGAGTGCAGCGACGGCGGCTCGAGCGCCCGCATGTGTTGCGGGGCCGCACTGGCGCCCAGCCGGCGATAGACGTCGCCTGCCGCCACGGGCAGGCGTGGATTGACGAGTACGAGCGACGCATTCGGAATGGATGCGAGCGGGACGATGCGCTCGCCGATGCCCCCCATCATCGCCGGTGTTCCGCGCAAGCACACAGGCACGTCGGCGCCGAGACTTTGGGCAATTGCGTGCCAATCGATGGCAGATGCGGCCCGTGGGTTTGCCCGCTGGACCGCTCTCAGTAGCGCCGCGGCATCGGCCGAGCCGCCGCCGAGACCCGCCGCGACGGGGAGATTCTTCTCGAGCGTGACGGCGCCGAGCCGAAGCTCGGGTGCGGCCTGAATCAGCCGTTGCACCGTTGTCTCGAGCAGGTTTGTGCCCACAATGGCGGAAGCAAAGGGACCCGAGAGGGAGAACGATGTTGCTTCACCCGGACGCAGCGTAAGCCGGTCACCGTAGCGGGCAAACACGACGAGGCTTTCGATCTCGTGATAACCGTCCGGACGGCGCCCGAGCACATGCAGGGTCAGATTGATCTTGGCTCTGGCCAGTTCCTCGATCAGCTCCGCCATGGCGCCACCGCCGGCCGATCGCCGCCTCACTCGACGCGCGCGGGTCCGAGCTTGTTCTCCGATCGCTTCTTTGGCGGCTCGATGCGGCTCGCTTCGTTGGCGCGCTGCTTGACCGCACGCGCCTGCGGCCGTGACTGCAGCCCCTTTGCGAGCTTGCGCTGAATCTTCTCGGCGTCATCGGGCTCGGGCTTGAGCGTCAGCGCCTGCTCCCATTGGTAGCGCGCCTCCTGAATTCGCTCGACACGCCACATAGCATCACCCAGATGGTCATTCAGCACCGGATCTTCCGGCTTCAGCTCGACCGCGCGCTCGAGATACTTCACGGCCTCCTTGAAGTTGCCGAGGCGGTAGTGCGCCCAGCCGAGACTGTCGACGATATAACCGTCGTCCGGCTTGAGCTGGACTGCCCGCTCGATCAGCGCCAGCCCCTGCTTGAGGTTGCGGTTCTGATCGACCCAGGAGTAGCCCAGATAGTTCAGCACCAGCGGCTGATCCGGGGAGAGCTGCATGGCCTTCTGCAGATCGCCTTCAGCGAGCGGCCACTTCTTCAGCCGCTCGTAGCACGTGCCGCGCGCGTAGTACTGCGACCAGTGCTTTTTCTCGGGTTTGCCGATCAGCGCGATGGCACGTGAATAGTACTCGACGGCCTCCTCGTAGCGCTTGCGCCCGCGCATCATGTTGCCCAGCGCTTCGTATGGCCTGACGTCCGCAGGCTCATCCTTTGCGAGCTGCTCGAGCAACTGCTTGGCCTCGTCGACGCGCTCGAGTTGATTGAGATTGAGCGCCTTGCGGATGTCGATGGCCGACTGCAGCGCCGTACCCTTCGGGATGCGGTCATAGGCGGTGATCGCTGCATCGTACTTCTTGGTATTCTCGTAGAGGCTCGCCAGCGCCGCAAGCGCGAAGGGGAAATCCGGCTTGAGGTAGATCGCGATCTGCAGATAGACGACGCCGACGCTCAATCCACCTTCGCCCGACAGCGCCTCGCCGAGCCCGTAGAACACCTCGGCCAGCCCGTCGATCGGGTTCTCGATCAGCAGCTCAACCTTCTCGCCGGCCTTGATCCGGTCGGCCAGTGCACGCGCGACGGGATGGGGGCCGTTGGCCGAGCGCCTCGCATGCTCATCGAGCGTAGCGCGGGCAAGCCGGGCATCACCGGTGAACGCCAGGTGCTGGGCATAGGCCGTGGCGACACGCAAGGTCTTGGGATCGGCGCGGAAGGCGCGCTCGTAGAGCGCCCGCGCTTCCTGCCGGCGGCCGGCAACATCATAGATCAGTGCCCGATGGTAACGGAGATACGATTGAGCCCACTCGGGCTGCTTGGCGCCGTCGATAATATCGATGGCAGCCTTAGCGTTGCCCTCTGCAAGGCTCAGCCAGGCCCGCGCCATGGTGCTCGTCAGCTCGCCCATGAGCCCCGTGCCGCTGGCTTTGATGTGGTCCTGGGCCTCGCGATAACGGCCGACCTTGGCGGCGCTCAGCCCGAGCAGCAGGCGCGCGGTACGGTGCGTGGGCTGCGCCTTGGCGAGCTGCTCGGCAAGGAGCAGTGCTGCCTCCCAGCGGCCCTCGGTCGCGTCCATGATCATCGCCTGCTCGACCAGGACCTCATTATCCGGGTCGCGCATCAAGGCGCTGCGGTAATACTCAGCAGCCGACAAAGTATCGTGTTGTCCGCGGGCGACACGGCCAGCCAAGTAGCTGCCAAGCAGCGAGCGCGCGTCAGCGGTCGCACCGCTCTCGCCTGAGCGGGCCAGGACCGGTGTGCCGGCAAGGCCGAGCACCAGCGCCAGCGCTGCCGGCGCCGCGCCGACCGCAAATTTCAACAAAAACTTGTGCATGCAGTCGACCTCGCGGGCAGTTCCAGCTCCGCCCCTAGATTCCGACGCCATCAACCTAGCAAACAAGGCACCGTGTTGACCACAGCGTTGCGGCCGCATCTTCCAATTGCCTGTTCACATCCCCAGTTGCTGATAGGCAACATACGGATCAAACGGCTGGTGTCTGTCCAGCGAGCACGGCGGCAAAGACATCGCGATCGATGTTGCCGCCGGATGCGACCAACCCAACCCGCCGCCCCTTCTGCCGGGGTAGTTCCTGCATCAGCGCTGCGAGTGGGGCCGCCCCCGCCCCCTCCACCAGATTGTGGGTATCGACATAATAGGCCCGCATGGCCTCGGCAATGGCATCCTCCCCAACCTGGACGACGCGGGCCGCACCCTTGCGGATGATGGCCAAAGCATCCGCATTGGGTACGCGGCAGGCCATGCCGTCGGCGAAGGTGCGTGCAGAATTGGTCGGCACCGGACTGCCCGCCTCAAAGGAGAGCGCGATACAAGGCGCGTTCTCGGCGACGACGCCGATGATGTCCGTCTTGAGCCCGAGCAGATCGCGAGCGGCGATCAGCCCGCAAATGCCCGAGCCCATACCGATCGGCACATAGACTGCGTCCAGCTCGACGCTGCGAAACAGCTCGAGCGCGTAGGTGGCCACGCCCTTGACCAGGGCCGGGCCGAATGATGGCACGTAGTGCAGGTTTCTGGCGCCGGCCAGCCGGTGTGCCTCGTCCCTCGCCTCGTCGAAGTCGATGCCGAACTCGATGAGCTCGGCGCCGAAGGCGCGCATGGCGGCGTTCTTCTCCACTGAATTGCCGTGGGGCACCAGTATGGTCGAGGCGAAACCAGCAGCGGCGGCGGCGCGCGCGATCGACTGCCCATGGTTGCCACGCGTCGCAGTGATTACACCGGCGACCTTGGCGTCGCTGCGCTTGAGCTCGTCCATGTAGACCAACCCGCCGCGCACCTTGAAAGCACCAATTGGCGTGTGGTTCTCGTGCTTGACCCACACCTCGGCACCGGTGCGCTGCGCCAATAGCGGCCAAGCGTATTGCGGTGTCGCTGGCATGTGCGCGTGCACAAAATCAGCCGCAGCCTCAAGCTCGGCGAGGGTGAACATGGGGTCTCCGTCACGAACTTCAGTCCAATCGGCACTGCATACTTCCCGCGTCATAGCAGCGCCAGAGCCAATGAACGAATTGATGGCCGATGCCTGCGGGCAAGGCTATCGTGCAAGCAAACTCTTCGAGGAAACCGGCCCAAGGAAAGGCAAGCACATGCATACACGGCGCGAAATCCTGCACTATGGGCTTGCTGCCTCGGCTGCGGCCGCCCTGGCACTGAAGCCCGAGCACTCTGCCGCCCAGGCTCTTTCCAGTTTGCAGATCTTCGTGCCAGCGGCGCCGGGCGGTGGCTGGGACCAGACCGCGCGCGCCGTCGAGCACGCGATGCGCACCGACGGGATCATCAAAGAATTCAGAATTGAGCACGCACCCGGTGCCGGTGGAGCGGTCGGCCTGCCGAAGTTTCTCGGCACCAAGAAAGGCCAAGGCGATGCGCTTATGGTAGGTGGCATGGTGATGGTGGGCGCGCTGATCGCCAACAAGTCGCCGGTCAAGATGACGGACCTGATCCCGATCGCCCGCCTGACGGGCGAGGCCCAGGTGGTCGTAGTGCCGGCGGCAAGCCCGCACAAGTCCATGGCCGACCTCATCACCGCCTTCAAGGCCGCACCCGGCAAGGTGTCGTGGGCCGGCGGCTCGGCCGGAGGCACCGATCACATCCTGGCCGGCATGATCGCGCGTGCCAGCGGTATCGATCCGAAAGCCGTCAGCTACGTCGCCTATTCCGGCGGTGGCCCGGCGCAAGCCGCACTGCTCGGCAACCAGGTCACGGCTGGCATTTCCGGCTGGGGTGAGTTCGCCGAGCAGGTGAAGGCCGGCAAGCTGCGTGCGCTGGCGATTTCGTCAGACAAGCGCCAGGAGGGACTTGATGTGCCGACCCTCAAGGAACAAGGCGTCGACGTAGTGCTGTTCAACTGGCGCAGCTTGTTCGCGGCACCCGGCATCAGCACCGACCAGCAGAATGCGCTGATCGGCACCGTTGAGCGAATGGTGAAGGGACCGGCCTGGAAGGCCGAGCTCAAGAACAAGGATTGGACCGACATCTACCTCCCCGGCGCCGAATTCGGAAGGTTCCTGGGCGAGGAGATCACGCGCATCACAGGGATCCTCAAGGATCTGGGACTGGCCACTTGATCATCTGCGGGGGCGCACCGTGCACCGCCAGCCTGCCTGGAATGATGTGGCCGTGGGTCTCGGCGTTTGTGTGCTGGCTCTGGTGGTCGGCTGGCAGACGACGCTGATCCCCGACAACGCCGTGTACGCAAAAGTGGGCCCGAAGGTCATCCCCTGGCTTGCCACCGGCTTGCTGGGCGTGTTGGGCGTGGCGCTCACGCTTCAGGGCTGGCGCGGCGGCTGGGAGCACGAGGACGCGGGTGCGCTCGATTACGCATCACTCGGCCTGATGGTGCTGGGTCTGGTGCTGAACGTCGCGCTGATCGATGTGTCGGGCTTCATCATCGCCTCTACAGTTCTGTTCGCACTGACGGCACGCGCGTTCGGGAGCAGGCGGAGCTTGCGCGATGCCGTGATCGGCTTTGCACTGGCGACGATCGCCTACATCGGCTTCGACCGCGTGCTGGGCTACCGGATCGGCTCC
>CAWEBE010000024.1:0-131662 GCA_963806735.1 uncultured Alphaproteobacteria bacterium
TCAGGTCCGACCGAACTGCGCAGCGAGACGGAGGCGGCCCGGAGTCAACGCACCGCCGCCGTCCAGCAGAATTATGCAGCGGCCTCTCCCATATTGGTCGAATACACGAACGAGGTCCTCTTCGGCCAAGTCTGGCGGCGGACTGGATTAGCACCGCGCGATCGCAGCCTCGTCACGATCAGCGCCTTGATTGCGAGCGGCAAGAGCGCGCAACTCACCAGTCATTTGCCCAGAGGGCTAGACAACGGAATAACGAAAGCAGAAGCCTCGGCGCTCATCGCTCATCTGGCGTTCTATGCGGGCTGGCCGAATGCCGTCTCCGCGGCCGCACTGGCAAAGACAATCTTCGAAAGGCGGCCGAACTAGTTGAACCGTCGTAGGCACTCAGGGAAAGCTTCGATGAAGAAAAGCACCCCGCCTGCCTTCCGCCGGAGCGGCTTCCTCGCATCGCGACGCGAGTGTCTCGCTCTGCCGGTCTTGCTGGCCGCCTCCGTGAGTGCTTTTTCCCAGCCCGCGGCTCGGCCCGATCCTAAAAAGTCGACGCCGCGCGTCGATGACGCGCTCCCGCGACTGCGGGCCGAAGATACGATCGGTGATCTCCTGCGTCATCCGGCCTTCGTAGGGTTCGCGCGCCTGATTTTGCCGTGGGATGACCGCAGTTACGACGAGGCGATGAAGCTGAGCGCGCTTGGTTCTCTTCTTCCCTACCATACTCATGTCGATGCGGCGACGACGGTCGGTGCGCTGAACCGGATGATCGACGATGCGGCTCAGGGCCGGCCGATCTTCTTTGATATCTATACCGACCGTGAGAAGCATGAACTGCCAGCGAAGGCGCATACCGGGCTCTTCTTCTACAGGGGGCAGCCAGGCGCACCCTTCGCCATCATCGCGGCGGGCGGCGGTTCGGTTTATGTCGGCTCCGTGCATGAAGGCTTTCCCTACGCCGCCGAGATCAGCAAGGCTGGCTTCAACGCCTTCGTGCTGAAGTACCGCACGGGAGGCGGAACAGTGGCGGCGCAAGATCTCGCCTCCGCAATCGCCTTTATTTTCCGGGACGCGAAGGCGCTCGGGGTAAGCACACGCGGATACTCGCTTTGGGGGAGTTCTGCTGGCGCGCGCATGGCCGCTTCCATCGGAAGCCATGGCGTGGCCCGTTTCGGTGGCGCTGAGCTTCCGAAGCCGGCAACGGTCGTGATGGCCTACACCGCTCATTCGGATTATGTCGTCCGGCGAGCCAGCCGACCTTCGCCCTGGTCGGCGAGCAGGATGGCATCTCCCCACCTTCCGCCATGGCGCGGCGCGTCAGCGCTCTGCGTAGCTCCGGGACGGATGTCGAATACCGCGTATTTCCGGCCGTCGGGCACGGTTTCGGGCTCGGCATCGGCACGACTGCCGAAGGCTGGATCGGAGAAGCGATCCGGTTCTGGAAACGCCATCAACCGCGATAGCGCAGAATGTCGACTAAGACGGAAAGGGCGGGCGAGAGGTGCCGTCGACTCGGATAATACAGGTGATAGCCGGAGAATGGCGGGCACCAGTCCTCCAGAACGCGTACGAGCCGACCTTCGCCGACATGGGTCAAGACCTGTTCCTCCGGTAGATAGGCAAGGCCAAGACCATCCAGCGCGGACTGGACCCGCATGGCGACGCTGTTGAACACGAGTTGGCCTTCGCCGCGCACTTTCACCTCGCGGCCATCCTTCTCGAGCCCCCAAGCGAAGAGCCCGCCATAGGTGGGCAGCCGGGTCGCGATGCAGTTGTGCTTGGTGAGATCCTGGGGGGAAGTCGGTAGCCCATATCGCTCAAAATAAGATGGCGAGCCGACCACGGCCATGCGCATGTCCGGGCCGATCCGTACAGCGATCATGTCCTTCGCGACCTGTTCGCCGAGGCGAACACCGGCGTCATAGCCGGCTGCGACGATGTCGGCCAGGCCATAGTCGACGATGATCTCGACCTTGATCTCGGGATGATCCGGCAGGAAACGCCGTAGGGCCGGCTGCAGGACCGAGATCGCCGGATGCTCCCCGCCGTGATGCGGATTGTGCCCGCCGGCTTGCCCCGCAACTCGCCCAGCGCTGCGATTTCTGCTTCGATCTCCTCGAAGCGCGGCGCGATCGTCTCCAGCAGCCTGCTGCCGGCTTCCGTCGGCGCGACGCTGCGCGTGGTGCGAGTGAGCAGCCGAAGCTTCAGCCGCTCTTCCAAACTCTTGATGGTCTGGCTCAAGGCCGATTGCGAGACGCCCAGCTTGGCACCTGCCTTGGTGAAGCTGCGCTCCTCCGCCACCATGGCAAAGGCGGCGAGATCGTTGAAGTCTGTCTGAGACATTGATTAGGCCGTCGAACGCGCCTTTGTGTAGCACTTTACTGAACGCCGCCACAGACCCGATGCGTGGCGCCAATGTCCGCGTTGGATCATAAAATCAGCACGTCCGTTTTGGGCTCGTCTTCTCTGACGCCCAGTACTCAGCAGTGCACGGATTTGCCAAGAGCTGTCGCCTTCAGTGACCTCAGAAGAGCCGCGCATGACCCCGGCGGATAACCCTCGATGCGGCCAATTGCGTGGCCTGCCAAGCAAGGAACAGGGCGGCGCAACCAGGTCAAATCGATCCGCGCTGCCCTGATCCTATTCCACCCATTTCCCTGCCTCCAATCGCGCGGTTTGGCTTGTTTTCCGACATCAATCTTGTTACTCATTATTCAGAATTGGTTTGTCATCGACCCGATCTGCTGCGTTTCCGGCCTACGCTCCACCCAGTAGGTGCCTCCAGAGCCCGCGCGATGCGTACGCAAGGGGTCGTGCCAAAGCCGCATTAACAGGCCTGCGGGGACGAACACGAACGCGAACATCGCCAGCATCACCAGCGGATTAACGATCCGGTGCAGAAGCAGGCCTATGCGGAACCAGAGGATGTTCAGCGGCCGGAGAACCCACGGCGCAACCAGGCTCAAGACTGCGAGCGCGACTGCCAACACAATTGCCGTCCACATCACGTTGGGCGTGTTGCGCCACCACAGGGCTACAATTGTGGCCACCACCGCAAACACAAAGCCAGTCGAGCGCTCCGACGGCGGCTTGATAGCGCCGGCACCATAGCTTTCGTGAAAATTCTGTCGCATCGCCGACTTGAGGCTGTGCTTATAATTTGATCATATTCGCTCCAATAATGCACATTCTACAAGCAATTCCAAATAGTCCATCCCACTATGCTCAATACGGATGGTTGGCGAACTTCGTCGAACTCAGGTTGCGCCAAAAGATCATGGCAGGGCACCTCTGAAATTGTGGTCCACTCCTCCGCATGGGTCATAAACGGGGTCCGGGGTAGACCGAATGATGTAGAGCACTAAGCGGGGCCCCGGCGCTCGCAACTGGGGTCACCTTACGAGGCAAAATTCGGGACAGCTTTTGAACCGCTGACAGGGCTGACAACAATGAAATGCGGCGTCATAGGAACCGGTCAACGCCATCAGTTCTCGAAGTTCCTTGAAATATCACGCAGGGTTGGTCGGTGGCCCGATCAAGTCTTGGTCTTCCACTACGCTAATGATGCTGATGATGACCACCTCTTCCCGCTCCAGACAGCCATTGATGAGTGGCTACGGTTTCGGCCGCATCGGCAACATCGTGATGGGAATCGTGGGCGCCGGGATTGCCGGTTTTCTGGCGCCACGGCTTGGCCTGTACACCGTCTCGACCGTCGGAAATATCGTTGCCGCAACACGAGGCGCGGTCATTCTACTCGTGCTGATAGGCTTGGTGCGCAGAACCTAGCGGGCGTCGAGGCTCGGCTTGTCCGGTGACAGAAGAGCAGCCGCTCCTTCCATATCCCTGCTAGCTAAGAGCGGCCCCGTGCAGGTGTAGCATCACAACATTTCCTGCACGTGGTGGCTTCTATTGCTGGTGCTGTTGCGTAGATAGTAAGGGTTCGCGGCTCGGTAGGAGGCGGCGCGCAAATGGTGAGGCCGGCCAATGCCATCGATTTTTGGCGCGGCTTCGCCCTGGTCACGATTTTCATCAACCACATTCCAGGAATTTATTTCGAGAATTTCACATATAGGCGGCTCTCCATCTCAGATTCGGCCGAGCTCTTCGTTTTCCTGGCGGGCTGGGCGTTGCGCCACGTGGTTGGGAAACCTGAAGATCCAACGCCGACGAGCAGGCTCATATTCCGGCTCGGGGGCCGTGCCTTCACGCTCTATGCCGCACACATGCTGATTGTGATGCTGGCCATCGCCATGCTGGCGATATCAGCGCGCCTGCTCGACAACCCCTTGCTGCTGGAATGGCACAATGCGGCGGCTGTCTTCAGCGATCCGGTGGATACGCATATCGGCTTGGTCATACTCAGCCACCAACTCGGCTACTTCGACATTCTCCCCCTGTATGTCGTCCTCTTGCTTATTGCACCGCTAATGGCACTGGTGCATCGCCTGGCACCCAACTGGCTCCTACCCCTCTCGCTGCTGATCTACCTGGTTGCCCTCGTCTTCAAGATTACTATCCCGACTTGGCCCACTGAGGGGCAGTGGTTCTTCAATCCTTTCTGCTGGCAGCTCATTTTCGTACTTGGCTTTACGTTGTCTCGAGAGCGTGGCCTTGGTGGCTGGGTGAGCGCAAACATTGTCTGGCTGCGGCGCGTTGCCTGGCCAATTGCAATTGCCGGCGCGTTTGTAGCGTGGAATGCTTGGTGGCCCGATGCCACAGCCGTCCCGGAACCCAAACTGCTGTTTATTAACGGCAAGACCTTCCTCACTCCGATGCGAGTTCTGCAATTTCTCGCCCTGGCTGCCGCGTTGTCTGGAGCCTATCCCCTGATTGCTAATATTGCGCCAGTTGTCGTAGATTTTCTGGCCTTGCTCGGCCGCAACTCCTTATACGTTTTCTGCACCGGCTCCCTATTGAGCTTGGCCAGTCAAATTGTTCGATTTTCGCTTGGCGGCGGGGTTGCAGTAGATGCGATGCTGGTGGTGGTAGGCGTGGCGTTGTTGGGCGCGGTGGCCTGGATGGCGGAATGGCGGCAAAGGGAAAAATAGCGCATCTCGTGTGGGCCGTTGCCTTCGCCGGGCTGGTCGCTGCCGCCTTTGGAAGCCTAACGTCGGCCCAGGAGCAGGCACTGCCGTCCATTCCCAAGGAGTGCCAAGCCCCGGGTGCGGGCACAGTTGCGTCTGCGGCTTTGCCAAACGTGTCGATTGCGCTCAGGGATCGTAAGAAAATTCGCATTCTTGCGATCGGCGCCGCCTCCATAGCTCGACGCGACAGCACTCCGGGCGGCTACTATGCGATCATCGAGCAGTTCCTCGAGCGCACCTTCAAAGGCGTGGATGTCGAGATTTTCAACCGAGGTGTCTCTGGCGAGCTTGCCCGCGATGCCGCAGAACGGATCAAAACGGAAGTCGCGCTCACCGAAGCCGATCTCGTCTTGTGGCAGGTTGGTACTGCCGACGCTTTGGCACGCATGCCGGTCGATGAATTCAAGGCGACCGTGCGGGAGACCGTTGCATGGTTGAAAGAGCACAAGATCGACATCGCGCTCATTGGCATGCAGTATTCGCGCCGCATGTCCAGCGACGCTGGCTACCAAGCCCTTCGGGCTGCGGTGCAGGAGATCGCCAAAGAGCAGGATGTTCTCAGGATTGGGCGGTACGATGCGGTCGAGACCATTCAAAGGATAAGGTTGCAGCAGGGCGAGCCGGCTAGCGAGTTGGAACTGACAGAGGCTGGCTACGTGTGTATGGCCGAGTATCTGGCCCGAGCCATTGCCACTGGGCTTTTCGCCAAGACACCAGCAGGGCCGAATGGTTCACCCGCCAACACGCCGTAGAACCTCGCTGTTGGCGGAGCGCATAGGCGTCGAGATGACAATCTGATCCGGACTGAAGGTACAGTGAGCGGCTGGGAGAAGGCGTGCACCTCCTGCCACGATGCGAGCTGCGTAAATTTTCCGTACATGCAGATGAGTTCCTGCATCCAACAGCAACCATATCGCCCGGTCAGGCCACAATAATCGGCTTCGACTACCTGATGCTGGGCATCACCCCTTCACGTACCAACCCAGCTTGCGAAGACGCCACGTGCTCACGGCTGCCTCAACGGCATAGGACAGGACCCATGCAGCAACGCCGAGCGCGGCGCCATTGAGGTCCGGGTTGCCAAGGGCGACCGAGCCGGCGGCCGCGGCCGTCACAATACGCAACACACCACTGGCGGCAAGCGATCCCGTCATGCGCGCCTTGGCCAGCAAGCCTCGAAAGAGCGCGGTACAGCCCCAGCATGCCGCCATTAAGAACGAGAATGCCAGGGCCGGTACCGAGTAGGACGCCAGCTCGGGCGTCAGGCCCATCAAACCTCTGAGGATGCTGTCGCGCAGCGGCGTTTGGAACAGCACCAGCGCCAGCAGCGTGAAGAAGGCGACAAGCTGGACGGAGAACGCAAGCATGGTGCGCACGTCCTCGGGCCGCGCCACGAGCGTCTGTGCTGACTGAGCGAGATTGCGCACCGGCGCCATCAGCAGTGAGACCAGACCGTGTACGACGCCGAAGGACGCAATGGCCAGCTCCGCCGTTCGCAGGCGCCCGAGAAAAAGATTGATGACGAAGATCGACCCGAGCTCAGCCGAGCCATTGATGATTAGCGGCCAGGCAAAGCTCCAGTAGCGGGCAAACGTCTCCTTGGACTGCCGCGCAGCCGGCAACTCCATCAAATGCCGCCAGGCGAAGGCCCAGGAGAAGATCGCCTCGGACGTCATACAGATCACCAGCGCTGCAGCGCCGATCGCAGCCCCATCCAGCCATATAGGCAGAAAAGCGAGCGAGACGGTCAGTGACAGCAGCCGAACCAGCGTGCCCATGGTGATGATGATCGTGCGGCGGGCCATCATCAGCAGCGCGAAGGCGTTGGCGCGGACGATCAGGAACGGAACGCTGAGGATGAACAGCCCGACAGAACCGCGTGCCTCCATCTGTGCCTGTGGACCAAGGCCGAACCAGCTTCCAAACACCATGTTGCCGAGCGGCGTGAAGACCACCGCGACAGCAATCGTAATCGGCAGCGAGAGAACGATGGCGGCAAAGGTGCTCAACCGCAGAGAATCGGCCCGCGACTTCAAAAACGACAAACACAGGAGCGTCGTGACCTCGGACGCAGCGGTGATCGCAAAGTAGAACGTGAAGGCGGCATTGAAGGCAGCGAGCGCGACACTCGGACTATCGGTGCGCGCCAGGAACGCATGGATGACCGATTTCGACATCATATTCAGTTCGACCATCAGCACGAGCGGGCCGAAGAACCAGTAGCAGTCGCGCAGCCTCAGCGGTGGCCGTTCGGCGTCTTGCACTGCCTGCGGGTGGCTCATAGCTGCTCTTCGGGAATTCGGGCGGGAAGGTTCGTCGCGGTAGGTCGTACAATGTCATACCGGAACCGCGCGTGTCTGGCATCCGCATCCCGCGTATGCTTGCCACCGCACGAGCACGCATCTCGCCTCGGGAGTTGGGGACACCGCCGCTGGCTGACGCTATCTGTCTCGACAAGGCGGTTGAGAGATTCAGGCGGCAGCACCCATGTTGCGGCGATAGATGCTGCTCAGCAGGAGGTCAACGCCGTCCAAACTCGACGTTGGCCCCAGACGCTTGCCCTTCTTGTCGTACTGGTGGTCCTGCAGCAGATCATCGATCTCCTGCTGATAGCCCTCCGGCATGGCACCTGGCCAGCGCTGTTCGAGTAGGTCGCGCAGGATCGTACCCATGTCGTAGAAATCGGTGCTCCGGGTCTGGGAGCGCCGTTTGCCAGTTTCGTCCCAGTCCGGATTGTCATGCTCTTCCGCGTTATGGGTAGAATGCACTGAGGCGGAATCCCCATCCGCCACCCCGTAAAGTGGGCTTGTCGATCGTACCCTCCATTCGGCCCCCCGATTGGTCGTTTCCGGCGGATCGACAACAGACCTTGTGGACCCTTTGCTCCTCGGCATCTCGCGACACGCCCTGGCGTCGCCGGCTAGTTGGGAAAGCTTTGGGGACGATCTTTGCGCGGCCGGCCCGGAGCGAAACCACCCCTCTTGCCGCTGCCACCTCTCTCCGGGACTGAACATCTAGCCACGCGGGGCGAACTGAGGGTTTTGCCTGATATCCGGTCACGGGTATCCGCTGCATCCTGCGTTCCGCAATGAGTGGGGAGGACGTGATGCGTGGGTTGCAAACGAATGGCGCCGAGCGGAGCAATAGAACCGCAGATTTGCATGAGGGGTTGCTCGAGTTTGCGTGCTCGACAGACGCGTGGCTCACTCCCGGCGAGGTTCTCGATGCGCTGCATCGAGCCACCAATCTGACGAGCCCGCATCTGTGCGTCCTGGGAGCAGCGCGCTTTCCGCTCAAAGCAAGGGACTGGGGTGCCATTCGCCTTGGCAAATCGGTTTTCCTTCACAAGGATGTTCCCGACGGCTGGTGGGAGGAGTACGTGACGCTGGCACCCACACGCTTCACGCCGACGCTCTTTCTGGCAAGGAGCAGCCTCGCTTCGTACACCTGGACCGAAACCAAGCGCATGCTCGAGCCCATCGGCGTCGACCGATGGTCTGATGAACTGGCTCTCAAATATGGAATGCGGGACGGTTTCACTTGTCCCGTGGGAGGGCGGTGGGTCGTTGCTTTCTGGTCGAAGAGGGTTCTCTGCAATATTCTGACGCCCGCTTCGCGCATCCTGTTGCAAACAGCCAGTAGTTTCGCGGCGCAACGCCTGGAGCACCTTACGGGTCCTGACGTCAGGCGGGTCGGCGTGCATTTACGCCTGACGCCCCGCGAGCTCGCAGTGCTGCGCCTCGTTTCTACGGGACGCCAGGCTAGCGAGATCGCCAAAGCACTAGGACTTGGAGAAGAGACGGTGCGCAGTCACCTGAAGAAGGCGCAGGTGAAGCTCGGAGCCCACAACCGCGCCCATGCAGCCTGCGAAGCACTGCGGCAGAATCTCATACCCTGACGCGCCACCAGGCTCGATACTCCCCCATCTATCCCGTTGGGGGTGCCGCGGCCAAATCTGCAACCGGATGGAACCTCTAGGATAACTGGTTGCGCCGTTACCCTCGAAGCACTACTCCTCAGTACAGTCGGCGTAGACTCGGAGCGTCGTGAGGGGCGGCGGCATGGCAATCGTCCGCCGTCTCTTGCATTAGCACGGCAAGAATGTGCAGCGGCGAAGCAAAATGCAGCAGCACATTGGGCCTCCACACAAGCTTCAACGGTGCGTCTTAGCTAATCAGCAAAGCTAGCAAGGGCATTTCGAGTTGTACCGGCAGGCGCCAGCTGCCGGGGCGGTTTGTGACCATCTCATCCCGGAGCGGATGCCAACTTTGAGATCATTCGCCCGAACGCGGAAGTGTCTCCAGGCGAATTTCTCGATCATCATACTGGACGTGAAGTTTAGCCTCCGCCTTTAGCGGTATCGCAAATGGTCTGCGCTTCCTCAAAGCCTTGGCTCGGCTGGCTCTCGACGTACGCACAGACCTCCCGCAACGATCCACGAGCATCCAAGTACGCCGACATCAACCAGAGCATAGCCAACGCCAGACAGGTGCTAGCGACCATCAGCGCTTGACCTAGGGTCATGGCGTTCAACGCAGCCTAGCGTGGCTGGTTGAGCCTTTGCTTCTTTTGGCCAGGGAGTAGCTGTTCACTGGCTCGCGCTGGGCCATCGTAGGTTCCTCGGACCACTCCAAAGCCATGAACGTGATGAGCAAGCCAAGGGCGCCGAGGAGCCCACAGACCATCGTGAACGCAAGGAGCAGACTGTATGGATTCATGATCTCTCATTTCTTGGGAATGGCTGGATTTGGAGAGCTCGCGCTTCAGCCAGATCATTCTCCACAATCCGCCAGCATGGAGCGAAGGAAAGACCGCGCTTGGGTATTCAGTTGATCCCGAGCGCGGTCTTACTGATGGGTCGAGCCCTGACGTCCTTGAAACCGGGCAGCCCAACTGGCAGCATTGTCACACGGTAGGAGCTTTGTGCTTCAAGCTGCGGCTCCGGATATGCTGCTCGAAC
Source organism: uncultured Alphaproteobacteria bacterium (assembly GCA_963806735.1). Taxonomy (GTDB): domain Bacteria; phylum Pseudomonadota; class Alphaproteobacteria; order Rhizobiales; family Hyphomicrobiaceae; genus CADEFX01. The sequence continues at coordinate 10,036 of CAWEBE010000024.1, forward strand.
CCGAGCAATCCAACCCCATTTCAGGGGAGACCGGGTCCGGTCCGGGAGCAAAGACGACAGCGCGAGCGACACCACCAACGATGCGAAGGCGGCTTGAAGCGGCGATGCTCAACCTCGGAACCGCCGCCAGGTGACCGTGACGCGGGTGCCGAGAGGCACGCGCGGATAGAGGTCCAGCACGTCAGAGTTGTACATCCTGATGCAGCCTTTGGAGGCCGCCGTGCCAATGGTCCACGGCGCGTCCGTGCCGTGGATACGATACATGCTGGAGCCGAGGTACAGCGCGCGGACGCCGAGCGGGTTCATGGGGTGTCCTCCCACGACGTGCACGGGCAAGCGCGGGTTCTCGCGCCGCATTTCCGCTGTGGGGGTCCAGCCAGGATTGACGCGCTTGTCGGATACCGAGGTCACACCTTGCCAGCGGCTTTTCTCACGCGGGATCGCGATAGGGTAGCTGACGGCCACGCCTGGGCGTTGGATCCAATACAGGCGGCGATCCCCGAAGCTGACGATGATCTGGCCTGGAGTCTGCCTCGGATCGAAGGAGACAACCTCACGCGAGCCGCCCTCCCAGAAGAAGGAGAAGAAGCCCTGCGCATTGGCCGCTGTGGGCACGGCTTGGACCACACACGCGCAGACAATGGCAAGCAGAAATCGGCGCAAATGCATAGCGCGGCTCCCCGGTAGGCAGTGTGCCCGGTGACTATGACAGGGGTGCAGTTGCTGGAGGCTTAACAGCAGGCGGAGCGAGATCCTCCATTGGGGCCGGGGCACCCGAAATATGGATGAGAGCCGGCGAAGATTCGCGCCAAAGTTGCAGCTGTTCGGGTCGCTAGGGGTCAATACCCTGCGTCCGCCTAAGAATTCTGGGCGGGCAAGTCAAAGTGGTGGGGTCGCGAGAGCGGCAGTATGGAGCGTTCTGGTCGATCAACCACCCGTTGCGACGCGAGCCGTCTGGCTGCGGGGAGACAAGGCAAAGAGGCTAACGAGTAGTCCGAACGTATCGAGAATAACCGGCACGAGTGTGAGCACAATGAGGACGCTGTACGGTTCCATGACCCGGCTCCCTTCAGAACGGAGTGTGGGAGGAGGCCCGCGCTTTAGCGAATGCAGACAGCATGATCCACGTCAGCCGTTGCGCAGCCTGTCCCAATGCAAAGAGGCCGCGCGCAGGTATCCCCTGGTCCACCTGGCGCGGCCTCATCCTGGAAAGGATCGTGCCCTGACTGATGAGCCGGGCAGCCCAATCATGAGTGGGTCGTGCCCTGACAGATAGGCCGGGCAGCCCAATCGGTTATCGGTGGCCGTGTTGCAAAGCCACAGCGCGAGATATGTCGACGCGCCGGAAGCGTCCGTATCCCTGTTTTGGGGGAGAATTGTGGCCGAAACCGCAAACCGTGCGAGGCCGTCACTGGGGCGCGTCGTCGCTGGGGTAGGATGCGCAAGCGTGGGCCAAGCGTGGGCAGAGGCTCGCCACGCTTGTGTCTCCGGGAAGGACATGCCGCCGTTCGTCCCGCATGTAAGCGGCAGAACTTTCGTGCGCGGCAATCCCAAGTCACACGCACACGACCTCGTGGACGCTGAAGAGGCTGTTCTCGTCCGTCCAGACGCGGCTGGGGCGCCAATCGGCCGCGCGCGCGAGATCCTGAAACTGGCGCACCGTGTACTTGTACGAGTTCTCGGTGTGGATGGTCTCACCGCGGCGAAAGTGGAAACGGCGGCGACCGACTGTGACGTCCTGGTCTTTCAGGCTGACGAGATGCATCTCGATGCGGCCGTCACGCGAGTTGTAGATCGCCTCGTGACCGAACGCATCGAGGTCGAAGGCCGGGGCGATTTCACGATTGATGCGGGCGAGCAGGTTGAGATTGAAAGCTGCGGTAATGCCGGCTGCATCGTTGTAGGCGGGTAGAAGCGTGGATAGATCCTTCTTCAGATCGACGCCGACAATCAGCCGGCTCCCTGGCGAGAGCACGGCGCGAAACACGCGCAGCAGCCGTTGTGCCTCGACCGGATTGAGATTGCCGATAGTGGAGCCGGGGAAGAAGCCCGTGCGATGGTTGTTGGTAAGATCGGCTGGCAGCGCCACGGGATACGAAAAGTCGGCGACAATGGGCCGAACATCGAGTGCGGGGAAGCGCACAGCCAAACGGTTGTTGGCGTCATCGAGCGCGCTCTTCGAGACATCGATCATGATGTAGGCGCGCAGCCGCGGCAGCTCCTGCAGCAGTAATTCCGTCTTGCGACTGGAGCCGGACCCGAACTCGACCAGAACGCCGCCATCCGGGATGCCGTCGGCCATCTCGCGTGCGCTTTCCGCCAGGATCGCCGCCTCGGTGCGGGTCGGATAGTACTCGGGTAGGCGCGTGATCTCCTCGAACAGCTCGCTGCCGCGAGCGTCATAAAAAAAGCGGCAGGGCAGAGTTTTCTGCGGCCGCGCCAAGCCGTCGAGAACGGCTGAACTCGAACTCGTCATCGACAAGGGCGAAGCGCTCCGCCAGAAGCTCACGCATGTTGGTGGTCTGCATCACACGATCTCCGAGGCAAGGCGCAGGCCGACGAACTGCCAGCGCTGGTGGGGATAGAAAAAGTTGCGGTAGGTAGCGCGCGTGTGGCCCTCGGGCGTGGCACAGGAGCCGCCGCGGAGAACCTGTTGGCTCACCATGAACTTGCCGTTGTATTCGCCGAGTGCGCCGGCGGGCGGCCGATAGCCCGGATAGGGCAGGTAGGCGCTCTGGGTCCATTCCCAGACATCGCCGAACATCTGCTGTGGCCCACCGGTGCGCGTTTCAGCCGGCAGCGGCCTGAAGGCGCGGGTGGCCAGCGAATTGCCGGCCAACGCCAGGCCTTCGGCGGCCACCTCCCACTCGAACTCGGTCGGCAGACGCTTGCCGGCCCAGCGTGCGAAGGCATCCGCTTCGTAATAGCTGACATGATCGACGGGTGCGGGCCGATCGACCGGCTGCAGGCCCTCGAGCGACATGCCGAGCCATTGACCATCGCGCTCCTCCCAATAGAGAGGCGCGCGCCAGCCTTCACGATTGACGGTGTTCCAGCCGTCGGCCAGCCACAGCGACGGCGTGCTGTAGCCGCCGTCAGCCATGAACTCCAGCCACTCCGCATTGGTGACGAGCCTGTCGGCCAGCCGGAACGGACGCATGAGCGTTTCGTGACGGGGCGCTTCGTTGTCCCAGGCAAAGCCGTTGCCGTCATGTCCGACCTTACGGATGCCGCCGGCAATTTCGATCCAGTCCATGGCATCGGGCGCGTCCACGGCCGGCCGTGGCCGGCGGGTTCGATACGCGGGCCGCAGTGGATTGGCGGCGAACAGGGCCAGGATGTCGGTCAAAAGCAGCTCCTGGTGCTGCTGCTCGTGATTGATGCCGATCTCGATCAGGCGCGCGACCTCGGGCGTAAAACCGTTGGCACCGAGACGGGTCAGCGCGTCGTCGACATGCGCACGATACGCAAAAACTCGTTCGCTCGATGGCCGGGTCAACATACCCCGGCGAGGCCGCGGCTGACGCGGTCCCTGGCTCTCGTAATAGGAGTTGAAGCAGTAGTTGAAGGTGTCGTCGAACGCCTCGTAGCCGACCAGGTGCCCTTTCAGGATGAACTGCTCGAAGAACCAAGTGACGTGAGCGAGATGCCATTTGGTCGGGCTGGCATCGTCCATGGGCTGGACGGTCATGTCCTCGGGCGTCAACGGCTCTGCCAGCTCGAGCGACAGTCGTCGCGTTTCGGCGAGCTTGGCGATCAGGGCCTCATAGGCGGACCGGCTGGAGGCCGTTCTCGGGCTTTGTTGGGCCATCTTATGTCCCGGTCTGTTGTTGTTGACGGGCAGTCATGCCGCGGGACCGGCCTATCGATCAGGGCTGTCCAGTAGCTGGGATACAAGGAGGGTAAGCGACGAGTACAAGCCAAGCTGCTGCTTTCTCGATTTGAATTCGATGCGCATGGGTTATCGCCTCAGTCAAACGGCGTGGCAGCAATTGAGGTTCCCCCGCAACGGCACCGGCCTAAAGCGGCTGCTAAGCCCGCCGATAATTTGGTGCCGCATCGAAGGAGGAACAAGGTGGCTCCCCTCGTTGCGGCTCATGTTCTAGGCAGTTGCGAGGCTTTGGTGGGGCCGTGGCTGGAGGTTCCAAAGGCGCTAAAATCCGGCTGTGCTTCTCTCCAATACTCTTACTTTGTCGATCCCATATCGCGCTGACATGGCGCCATCGCGGCATTGACGGCATGGGCCAACCCTGCTCGGCTGGCGCCGGCTTGTCCGCCGCCGGACTTGAGGACAAGTTACAGGACTATCCCGCATGCCAATCGTTGAACCTGCACCGTGGCGGCACCAGTATTTCTCTCACGTCGCATGTCCGCCGGATGTCTTCATTCCAACCGATGACCCGGAGGCATGGGCGTGGAACCCCAAGCACCGCTGGGTTTTCGATAAGCTCCAGGTCGCGCTCAGCCAGGGGCTCGAGGCAGCGCCGCATGGGCTGGAGCCATCCCACTATCCGGTGTTCTCGAAGCCGATCTACAATTTTGGCGGCATGGGCGCCGGCAGCCGCATCCTGACATCGCGAGAGGACTACCTCGCACATTTGACGCCAGGTCACATGTGGATGCCGTTGTGTGAAGGCCGGCACGTTTCAACGGATGTAGCTGTGCTGAATGGCGAAGTGCGCTGGATCCGGCATGCGACGGGATTGGCAACATCGGAGGGCATGTTCGACTACTGGACGGTGCAGGCGCGATCGGAGCCGGAATTGGAGGCCTTTCTTTCGGACTGGGTTCGGCGGCATCTCGCTGACTACAGCGGGATGCTCAACCTGGAGACCATCGGCGCCACGATCATCGAGGCGCATTTGCGCTTCGCCGACCAGTGGCCGGATTTGTACGGCGACGGATGGGTGGAAGCGCTGGTCCGGCTGTATCGTGACCATGCTTGGGACTTTGCCGATGAACATCGGCGCGATGGATTCTCCGTGGCGCTCTTCCTGCCGCACGGCCGGCGTTACCGACATCCCCCGCAAAATGTCGTGGCAGAGGTGCTACGCATTCCGAACGTCTCGAGCATCCAGGTCACCTTCCATGCCGACCGTCCGCCCGAGGCCCACTCGATGCCGCCGGGCGGTTTTCGCGTGGCGCTCATCAATGCCGTCGATCTCAACGCCGCCTTCGAGGCTCGTGGAATTCTGAGAGGCTGGTTCTGCGGCCCGGAGGGCACAACGTAGCCAGGGCCTGCGCATCTGACTGGAACGCGATCGTCTCACATGGAAGCACTGCCGCTTCCATGTGTCCGCGTGTAGCGCGGCTCCGCCGCGACGCGTGAATCGCACTCTAAAACCTAAAGTGTAGAGCAGGAGTCACGCTTCGGCCGCGACATCTCAATTGGGTAAAGTGATTCAACCCGAAGCGATCCTGCTCTAGGAGCGGTCTCGTCGCTCGACCCAGGGCCACACCAGCGACAGGCCGATGCCGTAGAGCCCGACGCCGGCGAGCACAGCCTGCGCTGCCGGATGCGCGGGAAAGCCATGCCAAATGGTGACGGCGGCCGCCAGCCCCCACAGTGCAGTCATCACGGCCGTGGCGCGCCTCAACGCGGCTACGCGGACCGGGTGCACCCAACGCATCGGCACAAAAGTCAACACCACGCAGATCGACACAAGTGCCAAGGTGATCCACGCCGGCAGGGCAAACGCGAAGACGTAGAATGCGACGATGTTCCAGATGGCTGGAAAGCCGACGAAGCAGTGGTCGTCCGACTTGTTGCCCATGTCAGAGAAATGAAACAGCGACGACAATAGGATCAGGGACGACAGCAAGATGCCGCTCGCACCTGGGAGAAATCCCGCCTGGAGCAATGCAAGAGCCGGAATGAAGACATACGTCACATAGTCGATGACCTGATCGAGCCGCTCGCCCGAGAAACGCGGCAGGCGCCGCATGACATCGACGAGCCTGGCAAAGTAGCCGTCCACGCCGTCGATGATGAGGGCTATGCCGAGCCAAAAGAAAACGGCTTCCCAGGTCTGCGCCAGAACTGCCAGCATCGCCAGCAGGGCGCAAACAATGCCCAGCGCCGTGAACAGGTGAACCGCAGCCGCCGCCAAAATCCATTTCAGGGCATCGCTCATCCCTGCCGCCCGCTGTGCGCTCCGTTCATCCAAAATGCAAAAGGGGGCCCGAACGCCCCCTTCCCTACATACCGCCCTGCCCGCGAACCCTAGAAGCGATGCTTGACGCTGCCCCTGATCTGCACGCCGTCGTCGCCGGAATCTTGCGGCAGACGATCCGCCTCCAGGCGCTTGTCCTCGTTGACTCCGTACAGGAGCTCCAAGCCGAAATCCAGCTTGGGCAACACGCCGAGCTTGCCAAAGCCCGGGATCCGCACCTCAGTGCCCGTAGACTTGGCTGCCGGCGTCTCGCTGCCCAGCTCCAGAACCTTGCTTTGCGGCTGTGCTGCAGGCGCCTGGCCGGCTGCTGCGCCGCCCTTCGTCTCCTGGAATGCCATCGCCGCCGAACCCATCAGGCTCAACGCCAAAGCCCCCATCGCCAATCGTGCCATAACCATCCGAAGAACCCCGCAGGTTCTAACCCTCGCCCTCAATGTCACAAATGCCGATTTCGCGGCTGCGACACAAGTGCGTTTCCACCGGGAAATCAATATGCCAGGCGGTTCTTGAGGAAGTGTGGTCAATCGGCCATGTGGCATACTGAACACATGATCCCACGCCAGATCACCAATAAGAAAGGCCGCCCACAGGGCGGCCTTTCCTTAACCTGTTGCTTGCGATCAGAAGCTGACCCGCACGCCGCCGATAATGACGTCCAGATCTTTGGTTGGGGAATTCAAGCCTGCGTCGGTAATGTCCGCAGAGTAGTTCTTATAGGTCAAGAACAGCTCCATGGCAGCAGCGTCGATGTACTGTACGACGCCTAGTCCCCACACCGTTGCGTCACCACTGAGGTCGGCATTGGTGAAGTTAATGAAGTCGTTGTGGTGGCTGTACTCGGCGAACAACACCGTGTTGCCATAGCCAAAGTGATTTCTGGCTACACCACCTGCCAGATACCAGAAGCCCTGATTCGCGGGGTTATAACCCGATCCCACGAGCCCGAGGGTCCCATCAAATTCTCGATGCCCTGCCGCGCCAGTCAGGAACAGACCGGTCGCGACATGAAGAACCGAGGCTGACCCCAGAACCGACTTTGACTTCAAGTCACAGTTGGTGCTGCAGAGCACATCGTTACCGGTAAACCCAGGAGGCAGGTTGAACTCTGAATTCTCCCGGTAGCCGATGCCAAACGCCGCGCGGAACCCGTGGTGCTCACCCGCATAGCGCAAGGCGATGTCCCAGAAGTTGTCTTCCGCAATTGCTGTCTGGAGCGAGAAACCGAAATGCGTCGGCGTCTCGTAGAGGACGTGGTTACGGCGATTGGTATCCCACGACTCGAAACCACCAAGGATCGCACTGGACCAGGTTATGTTCGTTCCGGCCGGGGTTGCGTAAACTCCACCCGGACCGCCAATGCGGAAACCACCCGTATAAAGCGCCACATCCGGCGTAGACGCGCCTGACATGCCGCCCAGGTCAATGAGCACCAAGTTGTCGGTTGCTGTCGAGCCGTGGCCGGTCTTTATCATGCCCCAGTGGCTGTGCTTCAACCATACTGTTGAGTCGCGCAACACGATACAGCCCGGAGACCCTGTTGTGACCAACCCGCTCCCACCTGTGGCGCAGCCGTTAATAACCGATCCACCTGTATTGCCGAGATCATCGCCGCCGTTACCCTGGTTCATCGAGCCGAGTTGGTTGGCGTTCGCCTGCCATTCATACAGGAACCCGGCCGTCAACGTCGGGCTGATCTTGGCGTCACCGCGGAAGCGGAAGCGTGACCCGTAGTTGCCGCCGTCGCCGATGTATGTATCCGACCTGATGCCGTCGTCCCAGTACATGATATGGTGACGACACGTAACCAGATAGCGTCACGGACACCTTGCGGTTACCTTTGCGCACCGTCGTCGCCTCGAGCTCGGCGATGCGCTCTTCCAGATCTGCGCAGCAATTACCGCCAAGGTCAGCTGCGTTCGCGGGCGCTATTCCACCCGAGATCGCAAACGCCGTAGCGGTGATGGCTGCGAGACTGGCCGTTTTCAACAGTCCCCCAATCATTTCCATCTCCGTTTCAGTTCCGTTGGTGCAAGAAGCAGCACGCGCAGCCCGGCGCTGCTCCGTGTCCGGACGAGACCGCACGCACGCGCGTGAAGCGCACGCCGTCGCGACCGGACGCGATCGAACGCCAATGCAACAGATACAGACTCGGGATACCGGAGTGCGGCTATGCGAATGAGCGCCGGGCTTGCTTCCTGCGCTTGCCGCCGAGCCTCAGGGAGACTTCCCTACGCTGGCCCGATGGCGAGAAGGCCGATTAAGGGCCTGCCGCACGACTCGACTGCAATGATCAATAGTCGAGCGCTACAAGAAGAGCAATTAAACGGCGACCCACAGGGCGTGGATGGGGTGGGTGCGTGTCAATTGGGCAACGAAAACAGGTATCGTTCGCGGCTTGTTCCCGGTGGGCTTGCGCTTCCGGTGGAGCAACTCAACCTGCACGAGCGTTGGCTTTTCCCTCAATTAGCGACCGGGCGCGCAATTCCATGGTCGTCATCCGGCATAGGCCGTCCCAAAAAAGGAAGGAGCCGCCCGAAGGCGGCTCCCGATCACGTTCAACCTGCGTAGAACTTAGAAGTTCACGCGGGCGCCGCCGATGACGGCCTGGAAGTCCTGGCCGCTGACCGGATAGCGCCAGCACTCAGGATGCATCCAGCTGAGTAGTTCTTGTAGGTCAAGAACACTTCCATTGCCGCGGCGTCGATGTACTGGTTGATGCCAACGCCCCAGTGGGTCACGTCGCTGGAGTTGACAAGCGACGAAGTTCCTCGCTCGACGAAGTCGTTGTGCTCGCTGTACTCGCCGAACAGCACTGTGTCGCCAAAGCCGAAGAAGTTCTTGCGAATACCGGCCGCCACGTACCAGAAGTTCTCATCGAGGCGGCGTTCAAGCTCCAAGCACGGTCTGTCGACTTCTCGCTTTGCAGCCGCAGCCGTCACAAACAGTCCGCTTGAAACATGCAGCAACGACGCCGATCCCTTGAGGTCCGTCTCGCTTCAGGTCGTTGCCAGCAGTGTAAAATGCCGACAAACGCGTCACAGCGACACCGTTGCAACTCGGTATCCTCCTGATAACCGATACCAAAGGCGAGCCGGAAACCGCTGAATTCTCCAGCGTACCGCAGCGCCACATCCCAGAAGTTATCCTCGGCGACAGCAGCCTGGACCGTGAAGCCAGCGAGAGCCGGTGTCTCATACAGACGTGATTGCGCCGGGACGTGTCGAAGAACTCATGCCGCCGCGGATGCGCGCTCCAAGTTCGCGGTGTGCCAGTGCATGCCATTCGCATAGATGAAGCCGCCATTGTACAGCGCCACGTCCGTCGTGCCTGCGCCGGCCATACCGCCGAGATCGATCAGCGATCAGGTTATCCGTGGCCGTCGAGCCGTGACCGACCTTGATCATGCCGAGCTGGCCGTGACGCAACCAAACGGTCGAGTCACGCAGATGCCAACCGCCGTGTCCGCCCGAGGATCAGTCACCTCGCCGCCGCCGCGGTCATCGATGCCGATGAGCGATTGTTCTGAATACCGAACTCGTACAGGAAGCCAGCGCTCAAGGTCGGGCTGATCTTGGCCGACCCGACGAAGCGGAAGCGCGAGCCGTAGTTGCCGCCGTCGCCGATGTACGTGTCGCTGCGCACGCCGTCGTCCCAGTACATGACGTTGTGGCCGACGAAGCCCGACAGCGTCACCGACACCTTGCGGTTGCCCTTGCGAACCGTCGTCGCCTCGAGCTCGGCAACCCTCTCTTCCAGATCAGCGCAGCAATCGCCACCAAGGTCAGCAGCCTTGGCGGAGCTGGCGCCGAACAAACCAGCCGCGGCAAGAATGGCCGCTGCGCTAGCCGTTTTCAGCAGTCCCCCATACATTCTTACTTCTCCTGACTAACGCTACCCCAAGCCACTATTGACTCTGGAGACCGTCTCTGGCCGATCGAGCCCTTGCGGTTTGCGATTGCCTGATGCGGCCATCGACCTCGTCCGGTAGTGAAGGCTTAACGCGCCGTTGAATGGTCGGTAAAGTGGAAACGACCCGCTGGACATGCTTTAGAGATAGCTTGTGGCGCACTCGCAACAATCGACCGATTCGCAAAAATGCGCTCTGCGCCGTCACAAGTGAGGCCACGCCGGGGCAAAGCGGTTGCGTGTCGTCGAGTGCCGATAGTCATGATACCTGGCTCTATCGCGTTCGAATTTCAATTAAGTATCACGTGCTTAGATGGCATCATCGATTTGATGTCGCCAAGCGCGACAAAGGCACCTTGGCATCACTGTTGCGCTGCAGCCACCAACTGCCGGGTTTGATCTTTCATTTCCCGAGGCAGTTATCCTCTGCTGATTCGTTTGCTGTCGAGAATAAAGATCGTGCAGACCACAACGATAGTTGACTGCGTAGTGGTTGGAACCGGCGCCGCAGGCGTTGCCGCAGCGCTGGCTACGGCACGCGAGGGTTTGCGGACCATCGCGATCGGACCTGCCGTATCGGCAGACCCTGCCCGCGATCCGCGCACGACCGCACTTTTTTCAGGCAGCATCGCCTTTCTTCACCATCTCGGCGTCTGGCATCATCTCGAGCCGACAGCTGCCCCCCTTGTCGGTCTGCGCCTGGTCGATGACACCGGCGGCATCCTGCGTGGGCCGGAGGTTTTGTTCCGCGCACAAGAGCTTGGGCTCTCTGCGTTCGGATACAACGTGGAGAACTCGTCTCTCCTGCAAGCACTGCATGAATGCGCGCGCGCCAACGACACTCTGCATCTCGTCCACGACGAGGTCACCGCGCTCACCATCGCCGATGAGCATGTGGATGTGGAGCTGGCGCATGGTGCGCATGTCCGCGCGCGTATCGTTGTAGGCGCCGACGGGCGCAAGTCCCTGACCCGCGCCAGTGCCGCAATCACCACGCGCGACTGGACTGTATCCGCAAAGCGCCATCGCCACCAGGTTCCGCCACTCTCGCCCACATGGAGGAATATCCACAGAATTTCATCGCAACTCAGGCCCACTGACGACCGTGCCCCTCGCCGGCGACGCTTCGAGCCTCGTCTGGGTCGAGGAGCCCGCTGAGATCAGGCGCTTGATGGATCTGCCAGCCGAGCTTTTCGCGCGCGAGCTGGAGCGCAGGCTACAAGGTCTGCTCGGCACGATCTGCGATGTGAGCGCGCGCGCAGCTTTCCCGCTTACGGGACTTTCTGCAGAGCGCATGTTCGGGCGCCGCGTCGCGCTTGTCGGCGAGGCTGCCCACGTGCTCCCGCCAATCGGCGCGCAAGGCCTCAATCTCGGTCTGCGCGACGCCGCCACGCTGGCCGAGATGCTGGGCGATGCTCGTGCGCCAGGAGACGATCCGGGAGGTGAGGCCCGCCTGGCTGACTATGACCGGCGCCGGCGTGCAGATGTCGTCTCGCGCACCATTGCGGTCGACCTGCTCAATCGCTCGCTGATTTTGGATTTCGCACCGCTGCATTTGCTGCGGGGCGCCGGGTTGCACATCCTGGATGCCGTGCCGTGGCTGCGGCGGCGCGTCATGCAGGAGGGCATGCAGCCATCGTGGCAGGCGCCGCGGCTCATGCGACCGGCGTGATCCGCACCGTGGTTCGTGCGTGGACGCAACGGCCTGCGGCGGCGTGTGCGCTTGACGTGAATACTGCTGGCCCGCCAAGTCCGCCCGCGTATGCTGTCAACATAGAGCCACGAACACCGGATGGTGCCCGCGCCGAGGCGCCGGAGCCTTTTTTCGCCATGCCGAGCCTCCTCGATCTGCGCTATCGCCTGGAGTATGCGGGTCTGAGGCTGCTAATTGCCTTGATCCGGGCGATGCCGCTCGACTTGGCGGTTGCCGTGTCGGCACGGCTTTGGCGCCTCATCGCGCCCTGGCAGCGGCGGCACCGGCGGGCGCTGGACAATCTCGCCATCGCCTTCCCCGACAGGAGCCCAAGCGAGCGCGAGGCCATTGCACTCGGCATGTGGGAAAACCTCGGGCGCGTCATGGCCGAGACCATGCTGATCGATCGCCTGATCCAGGATCGCAATCGCATCGAGATCGTCAATAAGCAGGTCTTCCTGCGCTACAAGGACAAGCTCGGCCCGGCCATTGGCGTGTCGCTGCACATGGGCAACTGGGAGCTGGCGATCTGGCCGCTGACGGTGGCGGGCGCCAACCCGGCTGCGGTCTACCGAACCGTCAAGAACCCCTATGTCGACAGCTATCTCAGAAATCAGCGGCGCGACCTCTACCCTGGCGGCTTGCTCGGCAAAGGCATCGTCGACGGCAGCCGGGAGGAAGGCCAGAAGACTGCCCGGCTCATCATGGATTTCGTGCGCAACGGTGGGCGGCTCGGTCTCGTCTGCGACCTCTACGACAAGCAGGGCCTCGCCGTGCCGTTTTTCGGCAAGCCTGCAAGGTCGGTGGTCATTCCGGCTATGATCGCCCGCCGGGTCGGCGCCCGCATCTGGATGGCGCGCTGCATCAGGGTCGGAACCCACAGCAGGTTCAGAATCGAGATCAAGGAGCTGAAGGTTCCGCGCACGGCCAATGCCAGCGATGACGTGACGTGGACCACGGCGGAAATGCAGAGGCAGTTCGAAGCCTGGATCCGCGAGGCGCCCGAGCAGTGGATGTGGTCGAACCGGCGCTGGGCATGAGGGCGAGCGCAGCAAGACGGCCAGACACCCGGCTGCGCGTGCTGAGGCACCGGCTGGAGTATGCCGCAGTCCGTCTCGGCGTCGGTTTCGTGCGGCTGCTGCCCATGCGCTGGGCGACCGCGGCGGGAGCCGCATTGGGCCGCAGCGTAGGACCTTGGCGCCGGCAGCATCGCCGCGCACTTCAGAACCTCGCCCGGGCCTTCCCCGAGAAGTCAACTGACGAGGTTGAAACCATCGCGCGCCGGATGTGGGCCAACATGGGGCGGGTCATGGTCGAAACTATGCTCATCGATCGTATTGTTGCCGACCCTCAGCGCCTTGTTGTCTCCGATCATGAGCATTGGGCGGCCCGCATATCGCAGCCGGGACCATCCATCGGTGCTACACTGCACATGGGCAACTGGGAGCTGGCCATCTGGCCACTGTCGCTGTTCGGCCGATCTCCGGCGGGTGTCTATCGGCCCCTGGCCAACCCTTATGTCGATGGATGGCTGCGCGCCCAGCGCACGATCCTTTATCCGGGCGGGCTCTTCGGCAAAGGCGACACGGATGAGCCGGAGAGAGGCGGGCAGCGTACCGCCAAGCTCATGATCGATCACGTCCGGCGCGGCGGCTGCATGGGCTTCGTCTGCGATCACAACGAGCGGCGCGGCGTGGTCATATCGTTCTTGGGAGGGCAAGCGCGATTTACACACGTTCCCGCCATGATTGCCCGCCACGTCGACGCGCGCATTTGGGTCGGTCGCTGCGTCAGAACCAGCAACGAGCCGCACTTTCGCATGGACATCAAGGAGCTGGCGTTGCCTCGCACGGGCGATCGCACCGGGGATATACAGGCTGTCACAGCCGCCATCTTCGCCCAGTTCGAGGCTTGGATCCGCGAGCATCCCGAGCAATGGATGTGGTGGAATACACGCTGGATCAAGAACTAACGTTTTCCGGGGCGTCCCCAAACAACTGTTGGTCCGCCATGGTCATGCCGCGCCACGTCAGGTCTGCCTTGGATGCCCTGCTTGTCGGTGTCTCCCGTAAAGACCTAGCGGTACGCTCGGCGCTCATGACGGAAGCCTATCGGAGCGCAAGACCATCCGCCGCGGCCGTCGCTGGACCCGATGATGCGCTCGCTTATGCCGTAGCCCGCATGCCAGCGACCTACGCAGCGACCTGGGAAGCGCTGGGCAAGACAGCGGAGCGGCATCCCAGCCTGCAGCCGCGCAGCGTGCTCGATCTCGGCAGCGGTCCCGGGACAGCGAGCCTGGCCGCGCTGGAGATGTGGCCCGCGATCGAGCACGTGACAATGCTGGAAGGCCTCCCTGCATTTCGAAATACGGCAGCCGAGCTCGTGCAGGCTGCCGATGCTCCGGCGCTGACCCAAGTTGAGATTGTTGCAGCAGACCTGCTGACGAGCGTCAGAACTTGGCCGGAAGCAGACTTGGTGATGGCGGCCTACGTGCTGGTGGAATTGCCCGAAGCGCGAGTGCGCGCGCTTGTCCTCGACGCGTACAGCAAGGCGCGTCAGGCCTTGCTTCTGGTCGAACCGGGTACGCCGAGTGGTTTCGCGCGCATCCGCATGGCACGCGACGCCTTGGTGGAACGGGGAGCAGCCCTGATCGCTCCATGCCCACACTCTCGAGCCTGCCCGATGATGAGCCCCGACTGGTGTCATTTCTCGGTTCGGCTGCCGCGTTCACGCGATCATAAGCTGGCGAAGGCCGCCGATGTGCCGTTCGAGGACGAAAGGTTTAGCTATCTCGCAGTCACGCGATCGCAAGTAGCAGCAGCGGAAGGGGAGCGCATGATAGCCCCTGCGCGTGTCGGCAAGGGTGAGGTCGTCCTGCGGACGTGCACGGACCACGGTCTCGCCGAGCGCCGCATTTCCCGCCGCGATCGGCTCGGTTACAAGGCAGCGAAACGGCTCGGCTGGGGCGATATCCTGCGCCATAATAACGGCTCCCTGTCAAAGATGCCGTGAGGCTGGAGATCACATGAGCCAGATCCGCACGCCCTCGAAGTTCTACGCGCCTCTGGCGACCGGCGCCCCTGCCCCATTGCACCAGCTTCCGGTCAAGCTCGAGCGCATGATCCACTTCGTACCGCCGCATGTGGAGAAGATCCGCGCCCGCATTCCCGACATCATTGGCCAAGTCGATGTGGTGCTCGGCAATCTGGAGGACGCGATCCCGGCCGACCAAAAGCAGGCGGCCCGGCGTGGGTTCATCCAGATGGCGGAGGCCAACACCTTCGGCCAAACGGGGCTGTGGACCCGCGTCAACTGCCTCAACTCGCCCTGGGCGCTCGACGACATCCTGGAAATCGTGCCGGTGGTCGGAAGCAAGCTCGACGTCGTTATGCTGCCGAAGGTGGAGGGCCCTTGGGATATCCACTACCTCGACCAGCTCCTGGCGCAACTCGAGGCGCGGCACGCCCTCGGCAAGCCCATCCTCATCCACGCCATCCTCGAGACGGCCGAGGGCGTCAAGAACGTGGAGGCTATCGCTGGCGCTTCCCCACGCATGCACGGCATGAGCCTCGGGCCGGCGGATCTTGCCGCCTCCCGCGGCATGAAGACCACACGGGTGGGCGGAGGGCATCCGGGCTATGGCGTGCTGGCGGATGCAGGCGCCAAGGGCACGGAGCGCTCGTTTTTCCAGCAGGACCTGTGGCACTACACCGTGCAGAAGATGGTCGACGCCTGCCTCACCTATGGTCTCAAGCCGTTCTACGGGCCGTTCGGCGACTTTGCCGATCCGGCTGCGTGCGAGGCGCAGTTCCGCAATGCTTTCCTGCAGGGCTGTCTGGGTACATGGTCATTACATCCAACCCAGATCGACATCGCCAAGCGTGTGTTCAGTCCCGATCCGAGCGAGGTTGCCTTCGCCAAGAAAATCGTCGCAGCCATGCCGGACGGAACCGGAGCTGCGATTGTCGACGGTAAGTTCCAGGACGACGCGACGTGGAAGCAGGCGAAGGTGATCGTCGATCTTGCGCGATTGGTCGCGAGCAAGGATCCGGAGCGCGCAGCGCTTTACGGCTTTTGACCAATAGTCACGCCGGGCACGCGACGAGTAATATGCGACCATCTGATCGTTGACAGTATCCAAGTTCTGCAGCGGTATCATCGTGCGATGAAGCAGCCACCGAAATCCGGCCCGAGACGCAGCGGTATGCGGAAGGCCAAATACCGGTTGGGCCAAGTCGTACGCCACCGCTACTACCCCTTTCGGGGCATCATTTTCGATGTCGACCCCGTCTTCAACTCGACGGAAGAATGGTGGCAATCGATCCCGAAGGACATCCGGCCGCGCAAGGACCAGCCGTATTATCACCTGCTCGCCGAGAACGCGGAGACGGAATACGTCGCCTATGTCTCGGAGCAGAATCTGGTGCCCGACAATTCGCGTACTCCGTTGCGCCATCCCCAAGTCGGAGAGCTGTTCACCAGGCGGCGCGGCGGCGGATACCGCGCCATCGTGCAGGCCCACTGACGGCTGAGCCAAAATGAAACCGGCCGCCTGGCAGGCGGCCGGCTAACATCGCTTCGATGCGGGGCGACTATTTCTTCTTCGCCGGCGCAGCGCTCGGCGTCTGCTGTCCGCCCGTGGAGCCCGTCGCAGCCTGCTGCTCCTGCTGCTTGCGGAAATCCTCCGCCATCTGCTTCTGGCGCTCGCCAATCTGCACCATGAGGGCCTTGCGCGCCTCACTGTACTTCTGATTGTCGACGGGCTTGCCGTCAAACGCCTGCGCAAATCCAGCCAACGGAACAGGGAAGGCGATCACCTGTCCTTGTGCATTGATGGCCAGAACCATCACTCCGCCGCCGGTCTTCATCTTGTCGACGATAGCCTTGTCGGCTTCGATCTCTGCGGTGCAGCCGGCCGGATGACAAAGCGCGTAACCGAGCTTGATGGGCTCGATCTTGCTGTCCTCGACCTTCTGGTTCTTCTGCGCCTGCTCCCAGAGCTCCTTGGTATAGACGGTCGCGCGCAAACCCGGATGGATGGCCATGCCGAGCGGCACCATGATCATGAGATGCTGCTTGTCGGCGCCCTCAACCTGCCGGATGGCGGCCGACACCAGGACCATTCCGGAATTGCCGTCGAGTCGCTCGTGGTGCGTCAGGCAGACATTCTTCTCCTGCTTGACCTCTTTGCCGTCCTTGTCTCTCGCTACCAGCGGCGCCTTCTCGCAGAGCTTGACCCAGGCACTTTGCGCCTGGCCTTCCTCCTTGCCTTTGGCAGCAGGCTCGGCCTTCTTGGCGGGTGGTGCCTGCTTCTGTTGGGCAACGGCTGGTGTCAGGCACATGGAAATGGCCAGGATGAGCGCTCCGCAAATTCCGGAGCTGGCGCGCACGCGCCTATCCACACCGTCAAGCACCGAAGCTCTCCTCGTCATGAAACCTCGACCTTTCCTTTGCCGGCGATGATGCCGGCCTCGCCCCGTTTCAAAACAATTCCGTATTGTCGTGGACAGCTCTCCGGACCATGTGAGAGCGGCGCGCCACGGCGGTCGATCCCCCGCGTCGTCCCGGAGTAAGGGCTTGATTGCGGCAATCCCGTGGCCGGGACTGCCGCCAATCAGCTCTTCAACAGGCGACACCATACGTGTAGTGGCATTTAGTGGCGTTCGCGCAACGATAAGCGGGATCCGAGCTCAGACAATGCCGGCGGCTCAGCAGGGAGTGACACACACGGGCGGATTGTCGCACCTGGGGGCGCTCGCTGCGATCGCCGTGGGGCTGCTCTCCACGCTCTGGCCTGCAGGCGCGGGCGCCAAGCCAGTGCACGGTATCGCCATGCATGGCGCACCGGCGCTACCTGCAGGCTTTCCGCATTTCGGCTACGTCAACCCGGATGCCCCCAAGGGTGGACGCCTGCGGCTCGGACAGCTCGGCTCGTTCGATAGCCTCAACCCCCTCATCATCAAAGGCGTGTCGGCTGTCGGTGTGCGAGAGTACGTCTACGAGAGCTTGCTCGCGCGCTCGCTCGATGAGCCATTCTCTCTCTATGGACATATTGCCGAGACGCTGGAGGTGCCGGGCGATCGCAGCTTCGTCGTGTTCAATCTCCGGACCGAGGCCCGCTTCTCCGACGGCCAGCCGATAACGCCAGAGGACGTGCTGTTCTCCTGGACGCTGCTGAAGGACAAAGGCCAGCCGTTCCATCGTTCCTACTACAAGAACGTCTCCACCGCGGAGGTGACCGGTCCGCAGACGATCCGGTTCGCATTTGCTGGCGACAACCGCGAAATGCCGCTCATCATAGGGCTGATGCCGATCCTGCCTCGGCATCGCATCTCACCCGATACTTTCGAACGCACTGGATTTGAGGCTCCAGTCGGCTCCGGCCCCTACGTCGTGGCCGATGTCGATGCAGGCAAACGGGTCGTCTTCCGCCGAAACCCCGACTGGTGGGCGCGCAACCTCAACATTGCGCGCGGGCGCTTCAACTTCGATGAGGTCCGCTACGAGTATTTTCGCGATACCACCTCGATGTTCGAGACTTTCAAAACGGGCGGAATCGATCTGCGCGAGGAAGACACCCCGGACCGCTGGGCAACCGGATATGATTTTCCTGCCGTCGCAGAAGGTCGCGTGATCCGGCGCGCCTTCGACATCGGCACGCCGGCCGGCATGGGTGCGTTTGCGCTGAATACGCGCAAGCCGATGCTCGCCGATCAGCGCGTGCGCCGGGCGTTGGTGCTCCTGTTCGATTTCGAGTGGATCAACCGCAGCCTCTTCAATGGGTTGTATACGCGCACGGCGAGCTTCTTCGAGCGTTCGCCACTGTCGTCGCGCGGCCGGGCGGCGGACTCCCGCGAGCGCGCGCTGCTGGCGCCCTACCCCGATGGCGTGGGAGCTGACATTCTTGAGAACGGATGGCAACCACCGGAAAGCGACGGCTCCGGCTTCAACCGGGACAATGCCCGAGCGGCCGTCGCCTTATTACGCGAGGCCGGCTACGACCTCAACGGCGGGCGCATGGTCGAGACGCGCAGTGGCAAACCGCTGACCATCGAAGCGCTGGCGCGCTCGCGCGGGCAGGAACGCCTGATGCTGGCATTTGCCGAGAGCCTGAAGCGCGTCGGCATCACACTCACCATCCGCCAGGTCGATGATGCGCAGTATTGGGCGCGGCTCAAGACCTTCGATTTCGACATAATCCAGTGGAACTGGAGCGCGTCGCTCTCGCCCGGCAACGAGCAGGCCAACCGCTGGACCAGCACCGCGGCCGACGTGCCCGGTGCGCTCAACTATCCCGGCGTCAAAAGCGTAGCCGCGGACGCAATGATCGAGGCGCTGCTCAAGGCAGAGGACCGGGATGACTTCGAGGCGGCGGTACGCGCCTTGGACCGCGTGCTGCTGAGCGGCGACTACGTGATACCTTTGTTTCATCTGCGGCAGCAATGGGTGGCCTATTGGGCGCACCTCATACCCCCGGAGCGTACGCCACTCAGCGGCTACAGCATCGATACGTGGTGGAGCGCCAACGATCGCCGCTGAGACGCATGCAGCATGAGTTACGCGGCCTTGCGGATCGCTTCCGCCATTTGCGCGAGCTCGAGCACCAGGGCGCGCACGCCCTTGAGGCGCGCTTCCGGTAGATCCCAATCGGCCTTGTACACCAGCTTCATGTCCGGCTGCACTTTCACGCGCCCCTTCGAGGACTGCACGAACGCCACGAGGGCTTCAGAGTTGGCGAAAGTATTGCGGCGGAACGCGATCAGGGCACCCTTGGGGCCGGCATCGACCTGCGCAATGCCGGCGCGGCGGCACAGCGCCTTGATCTCGACCACGTCGAGCAGGTGTTCCACCTCGCTCGGAAGCGCGCCAAAACGATCGACCAGCTCGGCGGCGAAGGCATCGATCTCCTCGCGCTTCTCCAGGAACGACAGGCGGCGGTATAGGCCCAGACGCACCTGCAAGTCGCTGACGTAGCCCTCGGGAATGAGAACGGCGGTGCCGAGCGCGATTTGCGGGCTCCACCTATCCTCGACCTCGCCGGCCTCGCCGCCCTTCATGGAAGCGATCGCCTCCTCCAGCATCGATTGGTAGAGCTCGAAGCCGACTTCGCGGATATGTCCGGATTGCTCCTCGCCGAGCAGGTTGCCGGCGCCGCGGATGTCCAGATCGTGCGAAGCCAGGGAGAAACCGGCGCCGAGCGTGTCGAGCGACTGCAGCACCTTGAGTCGTTTCTGCGCGCCCTCGGTCAGGCGCTTGCCCGGCGGCGTCGTCAGATAAGCGTAGGCGCGCGTCTTCGAGCGTCCGACCCGCCCGCGCAGCTGATAGAGCTGGGCCAGGCCGAACATATCGGCGCGGTGCACGATTAACGTGTTGGCATTGGGAATATCGAGACCGGACTCGACGATGGCCGTGGAGAGCAGAACGTCGTACTGCCCGTCGTAGAAGGCCGTCATCACGTCCTCCAGCTCACTTGGCGCAAGCTGGCCGTGCGCGCGGGCGACGCGCAGCTCCGACACTTCAGCGGTCAGGAACTCCGCCACGTCGTCGAGATCGGCGATATGCGGCACCACGTAGAAGGTCTGACCGCCGCGGTGGCGCTCGCGCCGCAGTGCCTCACGAAGGACAACCGGGTCTACGGGCGAGATATAAGTACGCACGGCCAGGCGATCGACCGGCGGTGTGGTGATCAGCGACAGCTCGCGTACGCCCGACAAGGCGAGCTGCAGGGTGCGCGGGATGGGCGTCGCCGTCAGCGTGAGCACATGCACGTCCTCACGCAACTTCTTCAATCGCTCCTTGTGCGCCACACCGAAATGCTGCTCCTCGTCGACGACGAGCAAGCCGAGGCGAGCGAAGTTGATCGCCTTGCCTAGCAGGGCGTGCGTGCCGATCACGATGTCGATGGTGCCGTCCTTGAGCCCGGCTTTGACCTCGGCCAACTCCTTGGCGCCGACCAGGCGCGAGGCGCGGCCGATGCGCACGGGCAGGCCTTTGAAGCGCTCGGTGAAGGTCTTGTAGTGCTGGCGCACCAGCAACGTCGTCGGCGCCACGACCGCAACTTGAAGGCCAGCCATGGCCGCGACGAAGGCGGCCCTCAGCGCCACCTCGGTCTTGCCGAAGCCGACATCGCCGCAGATCAGCCGGTCCATGGGCTTGCCGGACGCCAGATCGGTCTCCACCGCCTCGATGCTGGCACCCTGATCCTCGGTCGGCTCGTAGGCGAAACGCGCCACAAACTCGTCGTAGGCGCCGGATGGCGGGCTGAGCGCGGGTGCCTCGCGCAACTGGCGCAACGCCGCGATCTTGATGAGCTCGCCGGCGATCTCGCGCAGCCGCTTCTTGAGACGTGCGGTGCGGGTCTGCCAAGCAGCGCCACCCAGGCGATCGAGCTGCGCTCCGGTCTCGTCCGAGCCATAGCGGGACAGCAGCTCGATGTTCTCGACGGGCAGATAGAGCTTGTCGCCACCGGCATAGACCAGCAGCAGGCAATCGTGTGGCGCGCCAAGCGCTGTTATGGTGTGCAAGCCCTCGAAGCGACCAATGCCGTGATCTGCATGCACGACCAGATCGCCGACTGAAAGGCTGGTAGCTTCGGTGATGACATCGGCCGCGCGGCGGGCCTTGCGCCGCGGCCGCACCAGCCGGTCGCCCAGGATGTCCTGCTCGGCGATGACGGCAAGCTCGGGTGTCTCGAAGCCATGCTCCAGACCAAGAACCGCGAGGCCGGCGGTCGAGGCTGGCAGCGCGAACAGGTCTGCGCCCGTCTCGATCTTCTGCGCTTCGCCTAGACCGTGCTCGCTGAGCAGAGGGGCAAGGCGCTCGCGCGCACCCTGGGTCCAGGCCGCAACCGCAACGCGGCGGCCTTTGCCTTGCAGCTCCTTGATATGCGCGACCACTGGATTGAATACATCGAGCCCGGCGGTGCTGCGCTCGGCAGCAAAGTTGCGACCGGTGCGACCACGGAAGCTGCGCACCTCGCCGGAAGTTGCTGTGGCCTGCTCGAACGGAGACAGCCAGCGCACGGTGCGCGCGGCCAGCAGCGCCTGCCACTCGGCCTCGAGAATGAACATGCGCTCGGGCGGCACCGGCTTGTAGGGCGGAGCGCCGAAGCTCGCCGTCTCCAGCGATTTCACACGTGCATCATAGTGCTCGCGAATTTGCTCCAGCCGGGCAGTCACGGCTTCGGCGGCCAGATGGTCAAAGCTGAGTGCGGCACCCGGCGCATAGTCCAGAAGCGTGTCGAGATGGTCGTGGAACAGCGGCAGCCAGTGCTCCATGCCGGGATAGCGGCGTCCGGCGCTCACCGCTTCGTACAGCGGATCCTCGGTCGTGACCGCACCAAAGGCTGCCACATAACTCTGACGGAACAGGCTCTCGGCCGCGGCGCCGAACGCGAGCTCGTTCACCGGCATCAGAGCCAGCTTCTGCACGACCCGTGTGGTGCGCTGGGTTTCAGGATCGAAGCTCTTGATGCTCTCGAGCGTGTCGTCGAAGAAATCGAGACGGACCGGGCTTGTGCGTCCCGGTGAGAAAAGATCGATGAGGCTGCCGCGCACGGCAAACTCGCCTGGCTCCATCACTGTGCCGGAGCGAACGTAGCCGGCAAGCGCGAGGCGCTCGATGAGCTGTGCGCGATCGATGCGCTGTCCGGGCGCCATGGGCCTCAAACTTTGGCGGATGAAGGTCCGCGGCGGCACACGCTGCAGGATGGCGTTGACCGTCGTAAGCAGGATCGTCGGCTGCTTGTGCGCGGCGACGGCGAGCCGCGCCAGCGCCGCGATGCGCCGTGCGGCGATCTCCGAGTTGGGACCGATGCGATCGTAGGGCACCGTATCCCAGGCCGGAAACTGGATGACGCGCACGTGTGGTGCAAAGAACGCCAGCGCTGCGGCCAACTCGGCTAAGCGGCGATCATCGCGCGCCACGTGCGCGAGCAAGGGTGGCGCGCCCAGTTTTGCGGACGGATCGGCCGCAAGCTGGCCCAGCACGAAGGCGTCATAGCCCTCGGGCACGCCCGTCAGCAGCTCCTGCCGCCCCGGCGCCTGATCCACTTTCACGATCGGCCGTGATTGACTTGCCGCACTCACTGCAATGATCCGAGCCCGTGAAACCTGCGTATCGCCAGGATCAGCGGTGCAAACTCGCTGCCCTGCATATCTTCTCCCAGTAGGATCCAGGCATGCAACGCCGGATCGGGGACTGCCAGCAGCCGCTCGAAGTCCATGAGGTCCGCTTGCGACATAGCAGGCACGACCGCCTCGGCATAACGGCCGAGCAGCCAATCCATCTCCCTGGTGCCGCGATGGGCGGCGCGATAGTGCGCGCGGCGACGCCGCTCCTCGAGGCTCGGCATAGGTCTCGCTAAGAATGGGACAAGCCAGCGCCGATGCTTGACGGCCCAGGCCGGCATCGCCACCCTCGCCTTTCTCGCACGTGATATAGCGCCGCGAGCGCCAACACACAAACCAAAGCACCATCGGCAGATCAGGTCATGCGACCCGGCCCGCTCGTCCCTCTGTTCGCATCCGCCACCGCCTTGAGCGGCATCGGACCGCGTATTGAAATTCTGCTGAAGAAAGCGTTGCGCCTGCCGCCCGGGATGACGGCACCGCGGGTGGTCGATCTCTTATGGCATTTACCGACAGGGGTGATCGACCGTCGCGCCGAGCCGACCGTGGCCGCAGCCGTGCCCGGCACCATCGCCACGCTCGCGGTCCGGGTGCTCAAGCATCGCGTCCCGCCGCGGGGCAACACACGGGCGCCCTACAAGGTTGCCTGCGAGGACGATACCGGCCGGCTGGACCTCGTCTTCTTTCACGCCGAGCGCAAGCTGATCGAACGGCAATTGCCGGTCGGCACCATGCGTTACGTCAGCGGCCGTATCGAGCGTTACGGCGATGTGTTGCAGATGGCGCATCCCGACTACATCGTCGCGCCCGAGGCGCGCGGCGATCTGCCGCTGCTGGAGCCGGTCTATCCCCTCACCGCCGGACTCTCTGGCAAGGTGTTGCAGAAGGCGGCACGGCAGATGCTCGAGCGCCTGCAACCCAGTCCGGAATGGCAGGACGCCGCCTGGCTGCAGCAACGCGGCTGGCCGAGTCTCACCGAGGCTTTGATGCGCCTGCACCGGCCCCAGGATGCGGGCGATGTGTCGGCAGGAGGATTGCCCCGCCAGCGTCTCGCCTACGACGAGCTGCTGGCCGGCCAGCTTGCGCTGGGGCTCGTGCGCCAGAGCCAGAAGGAGCGCCCCGGACGCCGCATCGTCGGCACGGGCGACATTCGCGCGCGCATCGCCGATGCCCTGCCGTTCGTTCTGACCAACTCGCAGCGGCAGGCGATCAAGGAAATCGCCGCCGACATGGCAGCATCCTCGCGCATGCTGCGCCTGCTGCAAGGAGACGTCGGCTCGGGCAAGACCATGGTGGCTCTGATGGCGATGGCGATCGCGGTCGAAGCCGGCGCGCAGGCAGCGCTCATGGCGCCGACGGAGGTACTCGCGCGCCAGCACGCCGAGACCATGGCGCCGCTGGCCGATGCCGCTCAATTGCGCCTCGGCCTGCTCACCGGACGCGAGAAAGGCCGGCCGCGCAGAGAGCTGCTCGACCGGCTCGCAGCCGGGGAGATCGACATTCTGATCGGCACGCACGCCCTGTTCCAGGAGGATGTCGCTTTTCGCGACCTGGCTTTTGCCGTGATCGACGAGCAGCATCGCTTCGGCGTGCACCAGCGGCTGGCGCTGCAGTCCAAAGGCGGCGCCGGCGGAGCGGAAGTGCTGGTGATGACGGCGACGCCAATCCCACGCACGCTGCTCATGACCCACTACGGCGATCTGGATGTGTCGCGCCTGACGGAGAAGCCCGCGGGCCGCAAGCCCATCACAACAACCATGGCCTCGACGGAACGCATCGAAGAAGTCATCGACGGCTTGAAGCGCGCGCTGGTGCAAGGCGCACAGGTGTACTGGGTCTGCCCGCTGATCGAGAGCTCGGACAAATCGGAGCTGGCCGCAGCCGAGGAACGGCATGCACACCTCACTCAGATTTTCGGCAATCGCGTGGGACTTCTACACGGGGGTCTCAATGCCGCCGCCAAGGACGACACCATGCGCGCGTTCTCCGAGCGCCACCTATCGATCCTGGTCGCCACGACCGTGATCGAGGTGGGGGTCGACGTGCCCAACGCCTCGGTCATGGTCATCGAGCATTCCGAGCGGTTCGGCCTTGCGCAACTGCATCAGCTTCGGGGACGGGTGGGGCGCGGCAGTCGGCAGTCGTTCTGTGTGCTGCTCTACAAGGCCCCGCTCGGCGAAACCGCGCGCGCCAGGCTCGAGATGATGCGGGCCAGCGAGGACGGCTTCCTGATCGCGGAAAAGGACCTCGAGCTCAGAGGTGGCGGCGAGGTGTTGGGCGCCCGCCAGAGCGGCATGCCCGAGTTTCGCGTTGCGGAAGTGCCGAACTTCCCGGAGCTGCTGGCGGCGGCCCGCGATGATGCGCGCATGGTGCTGGCCGCCGATCCCAAGCTCACGGGGCCGCGCGGGCTGGCGCTGCGGACGCTGCTCTATCTGTTCGAGTGCGATGAGGCCGTGCGGCTGTTCCGCGCCGCCTGACTTTCATTCCGCCGCATCAGCCGTTGGTTGTGCAAGCGGTGCGGGCTTCTTAGGTGCGCGAGCCAGGGCGCGCAAACGGGCTTGCGTTTCCGGGTTCACCATGCCGGCCGAGATGACGATCTTGGCGGCGTCCTCCACGCTCATCTTGATCAGGAGCACGTCTTTCCGCGGCACGAAGCATACGAAACCCGTGGGCGGCAGCATGCCCGTTGGCATGAAAATGCTGATCAAGTCCTGCTCTGGACTAATCGCTGTGATCTGGCGCGCCGCCTCTCCCGTGACGAACACGATGGACCAGATGCCCTTTGAAGGGAATTCCATCAGGCCGACGTTCTGGAAGCTCTGCTTCGAATCAGAGGCATTCACCACC
Source organism: uncultured Alphaproteobacteria bacterium (assembly GCA_963806735.1). Classification (GTDB taxonomy): domain Bacteria; phylum Pseudomonadota; class Alphaproteobacteria; order Rhizobiales; family Hyphomicrobiaceae; genus CADEFX01. The sequence continues at coordinate 35,784 of CAWEBE010000024.1, forward strand.
GACTCAAAAATCTGCTTCACAGCCCGATAGATGGTACGCACGATCGGCATGCGCTCGAGCATCAGTTCGCCGCCGCTGATGAGGGAGCGGCCGAGCAGATTTGCAGCCAGGGCTCCAATCAGGATGAGGCCGATGATGGCGAATACCAGCCCGACACCTGGAACCGTGAAGGGGAGGTAATACTCAGGATTGTAGATACGCGGGATGTAGGGCTTCACCCACGTATCGACCGCATTGATGACATACCAAGTGGTGTAGAGCGTAATGGCCACAGGCCCGACGATGACGAGCCCGGTGAGGAAATAGTTCCGCAGGCGCGCACCGATATGCCAGGAGCGCGGGACGTCGTCCGTTACAGGGATCATCGCAGGGATGATCCGCTCGGCCGGACCAGGTTCCTGCTGTCCCGCGTTCGAAGAGGGTAGTTTCTCTTGCATAGCTCCATTCGGCGCACACGCCGACTGGCCTGCGCGCGCCCCACACCCGACTCTCCTCTCCACTCTGCCACGGATGCGGCCTCGGGGCCAAATGTTATTGAAAATACCGAGCAATTCTGCCCGAACAAAGCCTACTCGGCCATGATAAGGCAATCGAGACCGATACCCCGCAACTTGGTGCACAGCGTGCCGGGCTCGGCTGCATCGGCGAACGGACCAATGCGCACTCGGTAAAAGGTCCCCATGTTGCCGATGACCGTTTCGTCGACCTCCGGCTCCCGTCCCCCAAGCGCCGCGGCATAGTCTTTCTTGAGCCGAGCAGCAACGGCCTGCGCCTCGGAGCGGCCACGCACGGCGGCAACCTGGAGACGGTAACGGCCCTGTAGCCTGGACGCGGCCGTGGCGGGCTTGAGGACGGTTTCCTCCCTGGCGACGGGGATGGCGGCCGTCTCCTCCCTGACGCTTGCAGCCTGCTTCGCACTTGCTGCAGCCGGCTTGCTGTCTACGGCGGTCGACCACCCCTCGCCGACAGAGGACTGCTTTGGTGGCGCGGCGCGGTAGGGGTCGGGCCGTGTGCCTGCGGACTTCGCCTCTGCCGATGAGGCATAGGGGCTGCCGCCGAAGAGATTGGAGAAGAACCCGGATACACTTCCCGAGGACGGAGACTGTCCCGAGGACGCAGGTTGCTGCGCCGGCACCGGCTTCTGCTCCGCCTCACTCTTGCGTGCACTCTGCGTGCTTCGGACAGGAACGTCGACTTGAGAAGGTGCAGCACTCGCGGTTTGAGGTGCCGGGGAGCGCCCCACCTTCTTGGCATCGGCATCGGCCAAGTCGTTGAGGCCGGCCTCGCGGTAGGCCTCCGAGCGCAGCGCTGTGGCAGCGACACGATCCGCATCGGAAAGTCCGCCCTTGAGCCACAGGGCGCTGGTCAGATCGGCAATGGCTTGCGCTGGCTTGCCTTGCTTGTGATAGGCCGCACCTCTGAGATAAAGCGCGCGTGCCATAGAACGGCCCTGCAGCCGCGCTCCAGACAGGAGGCCGTTGATCTGCTGGATGGCTTGCTCAGTCTTTCCGGCCTCGAGGGATTTCGCCGCATTATCGAGCGTGCTCTGTCCATCCACCGGCTTCGAGGATTTTGCGGAGCCAGAGGCCTCTTTGTTCGGACTGTCGATCGTCTGAGCATCTACGCCATAGCCAGCGCCGGCGGCAACGAGTATTACCGCCAACAGCGCCTGCAGTGTCCAAGCGCGACACATGTGACCCACGTCCCCCGACCTTTCGGTTTGCGACCGAGCCTCCTCCGATCCCGCTAGGAAGGCTACGTCAAACCAGAGCTTTGAGGCAATTACGCGGCCATCAGTTTTCCCCGGCTGCCGATCTTCTGCGCCTACTCGACGGTTACGGATTTGGCGAGGTTACGCGGCTGGTCGACATCGGTGCCCAGGAACGTGGCCGTGTGATAAGCGATGAGCTGCATCGGCACAGCATAGACGAGGGGTGCTGCGAACGGATGCACGGTAGGCATACGGATGTGCGCTGCCACCTCGCATCCGACAACATCGGGATCGGCGTCGGAGACGAGCACGATCCGGCCGCCGCGGGCAGCCACCTCCTGCACATTGGAGACGGTCTTCTCGAACAGATCGTCCTGGGGCGCCACAACAACCACCGGCACGTTCTCATCGATCAGCGCAATCGGTCCGTGCTTCAACTCGCCGGCCGCGTAGCCTTCGGCGTGAATGTAGGAGATCTCCTTCAGTTTCAAGGCGCCTTCGAGCGCAATCGGATAGCTGACGCCGCGGCCGAGGTAGAGGACATCGCGCGCCTTGGCGAGCCAGTGTGCCATTTCCTCGTAACGGCGCTCGTCGCGCAGAATGGTGGAGATGTGGCGCGGAACCTCGGTCAGCGCACGCACCAGCTCCCGCTCCTTCTCGGCATCCATCACACCGCGTGCACGCGCGATGGCGAGCGCCAGGCAGGCGAGCGTGGAGAGCTGACAGGTGAAGGCCTTGGTCGAGGCGACGCCGATCTCGGGGCCGGCGAGCGTCGGCAACATGGCGTCGCTCTCGCGCGCGATCGTCGACGTGCGCACGTTGACGATCGAAGCGATGCGCTGGCCGTTGGCTTTGCAGTAGCGCAACGTTGCCAGCGTGTCGGCCGTCTCACCGGACTGCGACACAAAGACGGAGAGACCGCCTTTGGGCAGCGGCGCCTCGCGATAGCGCAGCTCGGAGGCGACATCGATCTCGACCGGCACGCGTGCGAATCGCTCGAGCCAATACTTGCCGACAAGGCCCGCAAAGTAAGCCGTGCCGCAGGCGGAGATGGTGACGCGGCTGATACTGGCGAGATCGATGCCGAGGTCCGGGAAATTGACGCGGCCGGCGGCCATATCGATGTAGTTGGTCAGCGTGTGGCTGATGACCTCCGGCTGCTCGTGAATCTCCTTCAGCATAAAATGGCGATAGCCGCCCTTGTCCACGAGCAGCGAACTCGCAACGGAATTGATTTTCTGACGCTTGATCCTGGTCCCGCCGAGATCGAAAATCTCTGCACTTTCGCGCGTCAGCACGCACCAGTCACCATCCTCGAGGTAGGTGATGGTGTTGGTGAACGGGGCGAGCGCGATGGCGTCGGAGCCGAGATACATCTTCCCCTCGCCATGGCCGATCGCCAGCGGCGGGCCCTGGCGGGCGCCGATCATTAGGTTCTCGTCACCGGCGAAGATAATGCCGATTGCAAAGGCTCCGCGCAGCCGGCCGAGTGCAATCTTGGCGGCCTCGACTGGTCTCATGCCCGCATCGAGATTGGCGGTCACAAGATGCAGGACAGTCTCCGTGTCGGTCTCGGTCTCGAACGCGTAGCCCCTAGCGGTCAACTCCTGGCGCAGCTCGGCGAAGTTCTCGATGATGCCGTTGTGCACAACGGCGACGCGATCGTTCATGTGCGGGTGCGCGTTGCGTTCGACCGGCTTGCCGTGAGTGGCCCAGCGCGTATGTCCGATTCCGGTATGTCCCTGCAGTGGGTGGTTGGAAAGCCGCGTCTGCAGGTTGACGAGCTTCCCCTCGGCCCGGCGCCGGTCCAGGAGGCCGTTCTCGACGGTAGCGATGCCCGCCGAGTCGTAGCCGCGGTATTCGAGCCGCCTCAGCGCGTCAACCAAGTCGTTCGCCACAGGCTTGCTGCCGAGAATGCCGACGATGCCACACATGTTCAGAAGTCCTCGAAGAGTCCTATTACTTCACGCGAGAGGTATAGACGGGTCGTAAATGCTACAATTCAAGTTGTGTTACGTTGGTTTACTCGCCGGCCTGCGCTTTGTTCTCGGATTTTCGGCGTTGGATCAGGGCGCGAACCTTGGCAACCCAGCCAGGCTTGTCGCGCCGCTCGCCCCGGACCACGACGAGGGCGCCCGCCTCCACATCGCGTCCCGAGATCACGCTGCCGGCCCCGACATAGGCGTCATCGCCGACGCTGACTGGCGCAACGAGCACGCTGTTGGAGCCGATGAACGCGCCGGCGCCAATGTCCGTATGGGCCTTCGTGAAGCCGTCGTAGTTGCAGGTGATCGTGCCTGCACCGATGTTGGCATGGGCGCCGACGCGCGCATCGCCGATGTAGGTCAGGTGGCTGGCTTTGGCGCCGTCCTCGATCGTCGCGTTCTTGATCTCGACGAAGTTGCCGATCTGCGCGCCGGGGCCGATATCCGCACCCGGCCGCAACCTCACAAAGGGTCCAATCTCGCAACCGGCACGCAAGCGTATGCCCGCTGAGCTTTTGCGGTCGATGCCGCTCAAATGACAATTGGCTTTGATGGTGACGCCATCCTCGATCACCACGCCGCAACCAATGAAGACGTTGGGCTCGATGACGACGTCCCGCCCGACCACCGTGTCATAGCTGAGCCACACCGTTTCGGGCGCCACCAGCGTCGCGCCCTGTCGCATGACCTGGAGGCGGGCGCGGCGCTGCCAAAGCGCCTCGGCTGCGGCTAGCTGCTCGCGCGAGTTGATGCCGACGACTTCTTCCTCGGGGCACTCCACAACACCGACAGTCAGGCTTTCGCCCCGCGCAATCTCGACGGCGTCCGTCAGGTAATATTCGCCCTTGGCATTGCGGTTGCTGATACTCTCCAGGATTGGGACGAGCTTCTCGGTCCGAAACGCCATGACGCCCGAGTTGCAGAGCGTCGTCGTCAGCTCCGCCTCGGACGCCTCGCGGTCCTCGCGGATGGCCAGGAGGTTGCCGTCGGCATCGGTCAGCATGCGACCGTAGCCGGTCGGATCAGCAGCCCTGAAGCCGAGAGCGACAACGGCGGCACCATGCTCGAGGCGGTCGCGTAGCGCAGCCACGGTCTGCGCCGTCAGCAGAGGTGTATCGGCAAAGAGCACGATGACATCACCGCGATGACGCTGCAGCGCGGCCCGTGCGGCCAGCACTGCGTGGGCCGTCCCGAGTTGCTCGCTCTGGACGAAGATATCCGCCCGTGGAGCTTGCCGTCGGGTCTCGGCCACAACGCTCTCCATGTGTGGCCCGAGAACCACCCCTACATGAGTGGCGCCCGCCTCCTGAGCCAGGCCGAGCGCGTGGCCCAACAGCGACCGCCCCGCCATCCTGTGCAGGACTTTTGGCGTCGCCGAATTCATGCGTGTGCCCTTGCCCGCGGCAAGGACCACGAAGAGGAGCGGTTGCGAGGTCATGCGGCATCCTTGCGGAAACTGCGCAACGCAAGAGTTTACCATGGCTGTAAAGAATTGCTCTGCCGGCACGGTAACAGTGGAGCAAATCTCATGCCGGGGCGGACCCTGACCGAGCAGCGCAAATAAGGCAACATCAGGCGAACCTCATTTTGGGTCCACCGTAGCTTATTGCCTCCAGGTGCTGTGGCGCATAGGCCGTTTACTTCTCTCCCGTCCACAATATCGGGACGCCTCCACGCGGCGCGGCGTTGACCGTCGGCTCAGACTCGCGCGAGCGTTGCACAATGATTCGCCGGGATTTTTCCCAAACCTGAAGGGGCGGCGTCAGCCGCAACGGGGCGCTGGGAACGCGCGCCGAAACGATGGGGGAAAGCATCAAAATGTCGCCGAACTCGGGCCCCGCGCCCCGGGCCAATCGCCTCACTACCCTGTACGTCGCGACTTGGGGCGTTCTTGCCGTCGCCGCCGTCGCCTATCTCGTCGTTTTAGCTATCCGGCCGGATATTGGCAGCGGCATAGTCACGCGCATAACGCCGGCCCAGCCGGAAGCCACGCAGGCTCAGCGCACGATCAGCAAGGCTCTCGCCGACATGCAAAGCATCCGCCAGTCCGTAGCAGAAGCGTGGACGCAAATCGGCGCGCTCAAGGACACGGTGGCCAAACAAGAGGACCAGCGCAGGGCTGTGACAGCGCTGAGCCACGAGGTAGCGGAGCTCAGAAGCTCCGTGGCCGGCCAGGATGAGCGTGGCCGCGTGTTTGCAGCCCGGCTGGCGGCTGTCGAGTCTCGGCAGACAGGCGATGGCATGCCGGCGCAGGTGCGCGCCTCCCTGCCGGAATCGGCGAGAGGCCAAGCACATGAGATGGCAGGCGTGACCATCACCGGAAGCGTCGAGGAGAGGACGAGCCGACCATCCAGCTCTGAGGCCAGATCGTCGGCGCCCGCACAATCGCAAAGAGCGTCCGAGGAGGCCGAGCAAAAGCATGCTGTTGCAACAGTGCAGGCTGCCATCGCGACGCCCAAGGTGACCGCCGCCGCGCCCAAGGCGCCAGCCATTGCCGGTCCTGTCGGCCTGCAGCTCGCGACCGGTCCAACCGCTGATGCACTACGGCTTGCTTGGCTGCGTGTGAGCAGCGGACACAAGGATGCGTTGCAGGGACTAGAGCCACGCTATGCGGAGGCCAAAACTCCGACCGGCGTTATTTACCGTCTTATCGCCGGTCCGGTCGGCAACTCGGATCGGGCCGCGCGCTTATGCGCCGATCTCAAGAGCAAGAAGGTCAGCTGCGCGGTCGCATCCTACTCGGGCCAGCCTCTATAGCGGCTGCCGACGCGCTACAGATCCGGCGTGTTAAACGTATCGCACTGTTGGATCTGCGCCGTCTCGAGCCCCCGCTTGAACCAGCGCACGCGCTGGGCGCTCGACCCGTGCGTAAACGCATCAGGCACCACGCGACCCATTGTCTGCCTCTGCATCATGTCGTCGCCGATCGCCTGCGCGGCGTTGAGACCCTCTTCGACATCGCCCGGCTGCAGCCTGTTCTTCACCTGGTGATTGAGTGCCGCCCACACGCCGGCCAGACAGTCCGCCTGCAGCTCCATGCGCACCTGGATCTGGTTGCCCTCGCGTTCGGATACGCGTGACTTGGCCCGCTGGACCTGCTCGGCAATACCCAACAGCGTTTGCACGTGGTGGCCGACCTCGTGCGAGATGACGTACGCCTGAGCGAAATCACCCGGCGCCTGGAAGCGTCGCTTGAGCTGCTCGTAGAAGCTAAGGTCGATGTAGATCTTTTGATCCAGCGGACAGTAGAACGGACCCATGGCCGCCTGGCCGGTGCCGCAGGCCGTCGGGAAGGCGCCATTGAACAGGACGAGCTTGGGCTCCTGGTATTGTCTGCCGAACGACTGAAACACGCGGGTCCAGACATCTTCGGTATCGGCCAGCACGCGGCCGACGAACGTGCGCATCTCGTCGTTGTTCGTCACCTGGCCGCCGCTACCGCCCGGTAGACCCGGAATGTCGTAGGGCCGGCCAGGGCCTGCATTGGGCTCAGAGCGCGGCATGGGCGGCATTTGCACGTTCGGGCCCATTCCACCGCGCAGCAAGTCCAGCGGATTGATGCCGAACAGCAGCATGATGGCACCGATGATGAGCAGCGTCGTCAGGCTAAAGCCGCCACGGCGTCCGCCCATGGGGATCCGCATGCCGCGTCCGCCCCCCGGGAATGGAAATCCAAACCCGCGCCCCCCTTCCGCCCGCCGATCTTCGAGATTCTTGCTGACGCGATCCTGCTCGTCGTAACGCATGATGACCTCCGCATTGGTCATGGGCTAGAGCGCGATCAGTTCGCTGGAAGCACCACCGCTTCCATGTGAGCCGCAAATCGCACTCTAAACTTTATGTGCAGAGCAGGATTCACGCTCCCTGATGGATCGCGTCGGCGGTTCCATCTGAAACGATCCTGCTCTAGGCGCCAGCGAGGTCGCCATCGCAGCTTTCGGGCAATTCAGCATGCCCAGCCGGACAGAACAAGTGCACCCAGGAGCGTTAACCCTCTGCCTTGCCCGCGCGCGCAGACAGGGCAAGCGGCTGGTCCGCCTTTTTGGCCCTCGGTTTCGCAGGCGCGCGCAAGAGCTGGCGCACGGCGCGCGAGGCCGCCACGATGGCGTCGTTGGCATAGGCCTCGTGGTTTTTCTCGATCTCCTTGAGGTCATAGCGGTAGTTGACCATCAGGCCGTGCGCCTCGCGCATACCCTTCTCGGACACATCGCCCTGCCAGTTGATCCGCTCCAGGCGTGCGCCGTTGCCGAGGTGGAAGCGGGCAACCGGGTCCACGGGCCGGCCGTCGCGGGCCTTTGCGAGTAGGAAATAATGCGCCGCCAGCGCCATCAGGGCGTCCTTGAGGCCGTCATCCTCCTCGGGCTCCTCGACCCAGCCGGGATCGCCCAACACCTGCAACGCCACCCGATCGGTCTCCCCGACGATATCCGTGCCCTCACCGGTCATGACCTCGCTCAACCATCGCGCGAACTGCGGCACCGGCGAAAGCGTGACGAAGGTCTTGAGCTGTGGTTGCTCTCGCGCCAGCTCCTCCACCACCTGCTTGATGAGGAAATTGCCGAACGAGATGCCTTTCAGGCCCTCCTGGCAGTTGGAGATCGAGTAGAATGCAGCCGTCGTCGGCGCGGACATCGCGGTTTCGCCCTTGCGCGCCTCGTTCAGGACGGCCTGGATCGAGTGCGGAATTTCATCCGTCAGCGCGACCTCGACGAAGATCAGTGGCTCGTCGACCAGCGAGGGATGGAAGAACGCGAAGCAGCGGCGATCGGCCGGATCGAGGCGGCGGCGCAAGTCCTCGAACCCCTGGATCTCGTGCACAGCCTCGTAGCGGATGATCTTCTCCAAGATCGCAGCCGGCGTCTGCCAATCGATGCGTCGCAGCACCAGGAAACCGCGGTTGAACCAGGAATAGAGAAGATGCTTGAGGTCGGCATCGACGGCATCCAGCGACGCATCTGCGTCGAGAACCTCCAGCAGGTCGCGACGCATGGTCACGATCTCGGCCGTAGCCCCGGGCGCGAGATTGAGACGGCGGAAGAACTCTTGGCGCGGGCTTTCGACCGCTTCCTGCAGTTGCGCCAGTGCGGCATCGCCGGGTGAGGCCAGGAAAGCCTCCGCCGCCCGGCGCACCTCCTCTTCCTCCGGCTTCAGGTTGCGCGCCAGAAACGCGAAGAAGGCGCGCCGCTCTGATTGATCGAGGCGCCGATAAGTGTCGAGGATGTGGCGCGCTATCGCGACACCAGACGCCTCGCCTCGCCCGGATATCAAGGCCAGGACCAGTTCGTTGATGTCTTCCTTGCCCCCGCGCAGCGACGCCGGCAAGAACTGGCGTCCCCGCTCCGCGACGGTATTGAGAAGCTCCTGTAGAAAAGAAACGTTCACCGGCAGATCCATGGTTCAGGCGCCTATCTTCTCGCAAGCGATTATGCCGGACATGCGACGCCTGCAAACAGTTTCGCTCGACGCCGGCCGCGGGAGGCGACATGCTTGGGTGGAACAAACGCTGGAGGAAACCAACATGGCGGATGCTGAGACCTACGAAATCCTGGCTGTAAAGTACGGCACGCATGAGAATCGGACGCGCTTCGACAATTTCATGGGCGCCGACGATCACGCCGCACCCATGCCGCTCGACTACTTCGTCTGGGTCATCCGCAACGCCAATCGCACCATCCTGGTGGACACCGGCTTTTCGCTGGCCGAGGCGCCGCTGCGCGGGCGCAAGCTGGAGCACGAGCCGCGCGATGTCCTGAAGCGCATCGGCATCGACGCCGCCAAGATCGAGCAGGTCATCATATCACACCTGCACTACGATCACGCCGGCACGCTCGACCACTACACGGCCGCCCGCTTCCACCTGCAGGAGGCGGAGATGCAATATGCCACCGGCCGCTGCATGTGCGACGAGGCCATGAAGAAGCCCTTTACCGTCGATCACGTGTGCCAGATGGTGCAGCGAGTCTATTCGGGCCGCGTGCAGTTCCATGACGGCGATGGCGAGGTGGCGCCGGGAGTAACCGTGCACAAAGCGGCCGGCCACAGCAAGGGGCTGCAGTCCGTGCGCGTCAAGACCGCCAACGGACATGTCGTACTGGCTTCGGACGCGACGCACTTCTACGAGAACATCGAGAAGCGCAAACCGTTCTCGATCACGGTCAACGTCGAGGAGACGCTGCTCACGTACGACCGCTTGCAGAAGCTGGCCAGCACACCGAAGCACGTCGTGCCGGGCCACGATCCCCTGGTGCTGAAACGCTATCCCGCGTGGAAGTCAGAAACGCAGGGTATCGTGCACAAGCTGGATGCGCCGCGAGTGGATTGAGGCTTCGATCACACCCTGAAGCGGTGCGAGCCGGGCCCTGTCTACGCGCCCGGCTCGAAATTCATTGCCTTTGCATTCAACCGCAACTCAGCGCTTGTGCTTGCCGTTGCTGACCATGTTCAGCATCGTCAGCTCGCGCTTCAAAACAAGGTCGGGGATCTTCTTGCCAGTCTCAGCCATATGCGGGGTGTTACGGTGCGCCTGGAATGCGGCCTCGTCGTCGTAGGCCTCGTACAGGAAGAAGCGCTGCGCGTTGGCGGGATCCTGACAGACATCGAACTGACGGCAGCCGGGCTCGCGCTCCAGCGTCCGGCCGGCGTGACCAGTGATAAGGGTCTTGAACTCCTCGACCTTGTCCGGTTTGACCTCGAAATTGACGGCGATGACGTACATGAGCGCTTCCTCCGCGTACCTGGCTATACTCGATAGGTGATCGTAAGCGAGGCGCTGCACTGCTGTCATCCGTGGCGTGCCAATCGACCGAGGAGCCCTGGTGCTCGAGCATTTCACGCTTGCCCAGCTTCTGCTGGTCGCGATAACCGCGCTGGGAGCACAAATCGTCGGCGGCCTTGCCGGATACGGCACGGGACTGCTGATGCCGTTGGTGCTGGTGCCGCTGATCGGCGCACAGGCCGTGGTGCCAGTCATCGGTTTGAGCGCCATCATCACCAACGCGACGCGGGTCGTGACATTTTGGAACGGCCTCGACCTGCGCAAAGCGCTGATCATTACCGTTATGGCCATCCCGACCACAGCCGTTGGCGCATGGGCCTATTCGCTGCTTTCCGGTCGAGGTGCAGCGATCCTGATCGGGGTGATGCTGATCGTGCTCGTGCCGTTGCGGCGGCTTGCTGCGCACCGGCGCATGCGTCTCGGCGAAGCGGCTATGGCCATCTGCGCCGCGGGCTACGGGCTGCTCGTGGGCGGCACGACGGGCAGTGGTGTGATGCTGATCTCGATCCTGATGGGCGCCGGCCTGTCAGGCATGCAGGTGATCGCCACTGACGCCGCGGTCTCGTTCCTGCTTGGATTCGTGAAGACCGGTGTGTTCGCCTACGCTGGCGCCCTGCCACCACCACTCTGGCTTCTTGCCGCAATTATTGGCGTCATGGCAACGCCCGGTACACTAATTGCCAAGTGGCTTGCCACTAAATTCTCGGCCTCCGTGCACGACGCCATCCTCGAGGCTGCCATCGTCGCTGGCGCACTCGTGCTGCTGATGCGAAATCTCTGATCGCCGACAAGGCGCGACGAACGGATGCCACAATCGCGGTCTGTGCTGCATCCGGCATCATTCATGTGGGGAACAAGCATGCCGCGCCGTTTGCACGTGAGCCTCCTTGCACTCGTGGCGTCTATGAGTCTCGCGCCGGCGGTCTCCGCGCCGGCTGGCGAACTCGGTATCCAAACCCGAGACGGCGTGCGCAGCGCCATCGTCCTGCCGGCAAGCCAAGCGCCGGCGCCGACCGCGATCGTGTTGCACGGCGCCATCAACTCGCCGGCATGGACGGCCCGCATATCAGGCTTTGCGGAGGCCGCCCAATCGCGCGGCTTCACCGCCGTATTTCCGAAGGGTGCCGGGCTCACCTGGAACGACGGCCGGCAATGGGAGAAGGTCGACGATGTCGGTTTCTTGAGCGGGCTGGTGGCCGAGCTCATCCGGCGCGGCATCGCCGAGCCCGATCGCATCTATATTGCCGGCATCTCCAACGGCGGGATGATGGCCTTGCGGATGCTCTGCGAGGCCTCGGAGCTGTTCGCGGGCGTGGGAACGGTGATCGCCAGCATGCCGTCTGCGATCGGGCGAAACTGCCAGCCTGGGCGATCCGTTCCCATCGTGTTGGTCAACGGAACGGCAGACATGCTGATCCCGTACGACGGCGGCTGGGTCGGTCCGCTGGGCATCGGCGGCGTCGTGTGGGGTGCCGAGCAGACTGCGGCCCACATAGCGCGCCTCAACGGTTGTGACCGCGCCATCCGCAAGCATGTTTCCGAGGAAACCATGCTCGATCTCGTAAGTGTTACGCGGATTGCCTGGGCGAATTGCGCGCCTGGGGCCGGGGTCACGCTCTATCGTGTTAATGGAGGCGGGCATCAGATCTTTGGCCGCCGCAGCTACTTTTCTGCCCTCTTCGGCAACGGGCATCCAAAAATATCGGCTGCCGAGGTCATCATGGCCAAGTTTGCCGAGGACGCTCAGCGGCAGGGCACGCGCGCGGACGTGCGCGGCAAGCCGAGAGGCTTGTAGGGGCTTTGACCCAGCCTCGCCTTATCCCGCGCGTAGAAAATCGAAGTCACAGCCCTCGGGCGCCTGCAGCACGGTTTGGCGAAAGAGCTTGTCGTAGCCCCGCTCGGGTAGCGCGGCGGTATGTTTCTCCCACTCGGCGCGGCGCTTCTTCAGCTCGCTCCCATCGACCAGGAGATCGAGACGGCGCTCCTTGACGGACAGTCGGATCCGATCGCCCGTGCGCACCAGTGCCAACGGCCCGCCGACCGCCGCTTCCGGCGCAATGTGCAATACGATGGTACCGTAGGCGGTGCCGGACATGCGCGCATCCGACATGCGCACCATGTCCTTGACGCCCTGGGCCAAAAGCTTCTTCGGAATAGGCAGGAAGCCCGCCTCCGGCATGGCGGCGGCAGACCGCGGCCCGGCATTCTGCAGGATCAGGAAGTCGTCCGCGGTGACGTCGAGATCGGGGTCGTCGATGCGTGCCCCCATGTCCTCCAGCGAGGGGAAGACGATGGCACGGCCCGTCTTCTCGAACAGCGACTTGGTGGCGGCAGAACGCTTGATGATGGCGCCGTTCGGCGCCAGCGAGCCGAACAGGGCAACAAGGCCGCCTTCGGGTTCGAACGGATCACTCGCTGAACGAATGACGCGGCGGTCGACCCAAGTCCCCTCCTCCGCCGCGAGCCGCTCACCCAGCGTCTCTCCCGTCACAGTCATGCAGTCGAGATTGAGCAGCGGCTTCAGCTCGCGCAGCACGGCGCCGATGCCGCCGGCAGCATAGAAATCCTCCATGTAGAACTCGTCGCCGACGGGCTTGACCGCCGCCAGGACGGGGGTGGTGTCCGACAAGGCATTGAAGCGTTCCAGATCGAGCTTCAGTCCAAGCCGGCCGGCGATCGCCGCCAGGTGGATGACGCCGTTGGTGGACCCGCCGAGCGCCAGCAGTACGCGCGCGGCATTCTCGACCGCTCCCTGCGTGATAATGCGGTCAGGCGTCAGGTTCATCTCGATCATGCGCACGGCTGCCGCGCCGGACGCCTCCGCGGCGCGGATGCGGTCGGCATGCACGGCTGGGATGGCGGCGGTGCCAGGCAATGTCATGCCGAGCGCCTCGGCAATGGCGGCCATGGTCGAGGCCGTGCCCATTACGGCGCAGGAACCAGCCGTAGTGACGAGCTTGCCCTCCACCTCCTCGATGTCCGCGGCCTGCATCCGACCGGCGCGGAACTCAGTCCAGAACTTGCGGCAATCGGTGCAGGCGCCGACCCGGTGCTCACGATAGCGACCGGTCATCTGCGGACCGCCGATGAGTTGTATGGCCGGCTTGCCGGCGCTGGCGGCGCCCATGAGTTGCGCCGGCACAGTCTTGTCGCAGGCTCCGAGCAGAACTACCGCATCCATGGGCTGGGCGCGGACCATCTCTTCCGTGTCCATTGCCATTAGATTGCGGAACTTCATGGAGTTGGGGGCGAGCGTCGATTCGTGCACAGAGACGGTCGGAAACTCGAGGGCGAGGCCGCCCGCTGCGGTCACGCCGCGCCGCACGGCCTCCACGAGGTCCGGGAAATGACGATGGCATGGATTGAAGCGGCTGAAGGTATTGGCGATGCCGACGACGGGCCGTTTGAGCTCATCGAGGGAATAGCCCATGGATCGCGCAAAGGCGCGCCGCATGTAGATGGAGAAGTCTGGATCGCCGTAATTCTGCAGGCCGCGCAGGTAGCCGCTCTGAGGCACCGGCTTGGTCGGCTGTTTGCCGGCAGCACCATTCCGTTTTGAACTCTTCGCCATCGGCTCCCAATCCTCCCTGCCTGTGGGCAAAGACTAGTGTCCCGATCGCGAAGCTCGTCGGATCTCGCAGCAACCGCGGAGCGAGCTTCGCGATCGAAAAAGACACTAGCAAGCTTATGATTTTCTAGTGTGATTCAGATCGAGAAATTCGCTCCAGAGACAGCCATGAATACCGGCGAATTTCTCGATCATCACACTAGAGCGCGATCGCTTCGCATGGAAGCAACAAGGCTTCCATGCGTCCGCGCGTAGCGCGGCTCCGCCGCGACGCGTGAATTGCAGGCTAAAACTTATGACGTAGAGCAGGGTGTTCACGCTTCGGCCGAGGCGCGCGGGGTGAGGCGAGGCGATTCAATCCGAAACGATCCTGCGCTAGCAAGAACCGAAGCTGCACGGAATGGCGCTGGCGCTTGGGATCAGACCGTCAGAAGACACCGGCAGTCCATGGTTTGTCCGAGGCCTTCAGCCCGGCATCCTCACAGTGCCCATGGTGCCAATACTTGAATTCACCGCATTCGCCCGGGTGATTGGCCGCAAACGCCGGCATACCGCCAATGCTGAGCGCCAACACCGCGCCCACGGCCATCACTTGTAGAAGGATCGAAAGTCTTGTCATGGCGTTTTCTCCTGCTTCTTTTTTTGTGCCCCAGCCAAGAACACCCTCCCCGTTGCAACGTTCCCCTCGATTGCGCGCACGTTCGTAACAAGTGCGTGAGGCTTTGAGCTGTCTAAGCCGGACCATTCCGCGCCCCGGTGTCAGGCGAAGTCACCTAGAGCAGGATCGCTTCGGATTTGAAGCGCATTACCGCAATCGAGACGCGGCCGGCCGAAGCGTAAATCCTGCTCTACACCTTAAGTTTTAGAGGGCGATTCACGCGTCGCGGCAGAGCCGCGCTACGCGCGGACACATGGAAGCGATAGTGCTTCCATGGGAGGCGATCGCGCTCTTGGAAACCTTTCATTAACGAGCCCGTGAAAGATTTGCTTAACCAGCCCGCACGCCGCAGGGACCGCTATATGCCGTTCGACCTCGATCGGGATTTCGCCAGGCCGGCCTCGAGCCTCAACGAGGTCAACAACGATACGGGCCGCGTTGCCTTCTGCGGCCCCTTCGTGCTGTCAGCCATCACCGGTTACTCGATCAGCAAGGTCGAGGATGAGATCCGCGCCTTTCGCGAGCTGCCGCCGGAGCGCAAGCCGGTGGTGAAGGGGACCTACGCGGAGGAGGTGGCGGCAGCCCTCGCCCATTTCGGCTACCGCATGGACCTGAAAGCGAGCTTCATGCACCTCGCGCGCAAGCAGCGTCCTTCGGTCTGGAGCTGGATGCAGAAGCCGCGCAACGCGTGGGCCCACTACATCCTCGCCGTGCACAAAGGCAAGGAAGGCCACTGGATCCTGATCAAAGGCGTGAAGCTGTGCGACACCTACTCGGAGGGCAAGTGGCAGTTCGTCTGCGACGGTCCGCACAAGGGCGCGCGCATCATGGAAATCTTCGAGGTGAGGAAGGCGCTCCACGAGTAGATCACGAGCACCGGCAAGATGATCCTGATCAGCCCTTCATCTTCGGATCGAGCCAGTCGCGTAGGCTGTCGCCGAACAGATTGAAGGCGAACACGGCCAGCGTGATGGCGAGGCCAGGAAACAGGATCATCCACGGCGCGGCCTTGTAGAAGTCGGCCGAGGTGCCCGACAGCATCAGCCCCCAAGCTGGCGTCGGCTCGGTGACGCCGAGCCCCAGGAACGACAGGCTGGCCTCCAGCAGAATGGCCTGAGCGATAAACGCAGTCACCATGATCAGGTACGGCGCGATGATGTTAGGCAGAATGTGCCGCAGCACGATGCGCGTGTGGCCGTAGCCCGCTGCCCGGGCGGCATCGATGAACGGCATTTGCGCGATCGACAGCGTCGACGAGCGGGCGATGCGCGACATGCGCAGCACCATCGGCAGGGCGATGGCGATGATCAGATTGAAATCGATGCCGAGGATCACGTTCTTGCCGAGCACCGCTACCACCACCATGGCCAGGACGATGATTGGAAACGACAGCATGATATCGACGACACGCTGAATGACGGTGTCGATGCGTCCGCCGAAGTAGCCCGATGCGGCGCCGATCACGGCGCCGACGGTACAGCCGCAGAAGGCAGACAGAATGCCGACTCCCAGCGCGGTGCGCGCACCGTAGACAAGACGGGAGAACACGTCCCGACCGTATTGATCGGTGCCGAACAAATGCTCGGCCCCGGGTGCGGCCAGCATGGCGGTGAAGTCGACGGCCTCGGGGTCATAGGGCGCGATCCACTTCGCGCCGACCGCGAACACGAAATAGAGCAGGATGATCAGGAAGCCGATGAAGCCCAGCGGCTCCTTGCGGATGAACTCCCATACCAGGTTTGGCCGATCGGGAATGGCGTCGGCGGGAATGCTGCGGGCGGTTGCGACATCAGCCATGGTCGGCTCCAGCCTTCACGACAGGCGTATTCTCGGATCGAGCACCGCGTACAGGAGATCGACCACGAGATTGACGAGAATGAAATTGACGGCGATCAGCAGCACCAATCCCTGGATCAGCGTGAAATCTCCGCGCGCTGTCGCGTCCACGAACAGCTTGCCGATGCCGTTGATGTTGAACACCTGCTCGGTGACGACGAGGCCGCCGATCAGGAAGGCGAACTCCAACCCGATCACGGTCACGACCGGCAGCATGGCGTTGCGCAGAGCATGCCGCCGGGTCACGAGCCTCTGGTAGACACCTTTGGCTCGCGCCGTCCGGATATAGTCCTCGCGCATGACCTCGAGCAGGGCCGAGCGCATCATGCGGGTCGCCACTGCCGCGTAGCGATAGCCCACCGAGGCCGCCGGCCAGATCAGCGCCGACAGGTTGGCGACAGGGTCGGCAAAGATCGACACATAGCCGATCTTCGGCAGCCAATTGAAGAATCCCAGCAGGGCTAGAATGATCAGCATGCCCAGCCAGAATGATGGAATGGCGAGGCCCGATACGGCCAGCACGCGCACGCTGTAGTCGATCCAGGTATCGCGGTAGACCGCCGACACGGTGCCGAGTGGAATGGCAATCGCCACGGCGATCAAGGTCGCCATGATGGCGATCTGGAAGGTGACGGGAAAACGGATCTTGATCTCTTCAGCTACGGACTGTCCCGTCCACAGAGACTTGCCAAGGTCGAGCTGCGTCAGCCCGATCATGTAATCGGCAAACTGCGCCATCAGCGGCTTGTCGAGGCCCAGGCGCTTGCGTTCGGCTTGGATCGTCTCCTCCGTCACCTGTGCGCCGTCGGCCCTGAGCTTCACGACGACCACGTCGCCAGGCATGACTCGGATCAGGAAGAACACAGCGACCGCCACCCCGACGAGCGTGGGGAGCACCAGGAACAGGCGGCGTATGACGAACCACAGCATGACGACCGGTCTCTCACTTGATCGAGGCCGGGGAATAACCCCGGCCCGTCATTACATTATTCGTCGAGCCAGACGTCGACGAGGTTCTGATTGACAAAGTGGCTCGGAGGCAAATCCCAGCCCTTCACTTTCTTGTTGTTCACCACGATGCGCTGATACCAGAGCAGCGGGATATTGTAGGCCTGCGCCATAGCATAGCGCTCGAACTCGTTGACGAGCTTCATCCGCTCCACCGGGTCGACGGTCTTGGATTGCCGGAAGAACAGATCGTCAAGCTTGGTATCGCTATGCCGGGAGTAGGCAATTCCCGACGTCTTCTTGCTCAACAGCGTGTTGAACTGAGCCGTCGGATCGTCGGCGAAGTCGGAAATATTCTGGACCACGGCGTCGAAGTTTCCGCTGTCCATCGCATCGTACCAGAGCTTTGTCTCGACCTGGCTGTGCTCCGTCTCCACCCCGATGCGCTTCCACTGGTCAACAGCGTAGATACCGGCCGGCGTGAACGGCTGATCGATCGTGCGATTGACGAGCTTCACCTTCAGATTGGGAACGCCGGCTTCATTCAAGAGGCGCTTGGCCTCCTCGCGCGACTTGTTGATGTCGCGCCAGAAACCCGGCAGCTTCTCGAGCTCGCTGACGGGCAGAGACCATGATGCGCCCGGACGGAACGTGCCACTGACGCCCTTGATGAGCGAGACCTTGCCGAGCGCCTCGCCGCCGCCCCAGCGGTCGATGGCAAGGGTCAGAGCCTGGCGCACGCGAATATCGTCGAAGGGCTTCCGCTCGACATTGAACGTGAGCAAGATGTTGGTGACCCACGGTCCTTCCTGGACAGTGACGTTGTCTTTCATGGCGGCCACGAGCTGGTCGCGCTCCTGTGGCGTGCGTCCGCGAAACTCGGCGTCGTATTGGCCGCCGCGCAGGCCGTTCACGACGACGTTGCCCCTCACGAAGATCGCCCTGTAGCCGTCGAGGTAAGGGCGATCCTTGCGGAAGTAGCCATCGAACCGCTCGGCCCTCCAGTGGGAGCCCTTGACGTACTCCACGAACTTGAAGGCGCCGGTACCCATCACGTCCGTTTCGGGGTATTTCGGGTTCTGCTTCAGCTTGGCAGCACTGTAGACGCAATTGAACGGCGAGGCGAAGTGCAGCAGCATCGACATGTTCACTTCGCGCATTTTGAAGACGACGGTGTAGAGATCCGGCGTCTCGATGGAGGCGATATCCTGATGCTGCGCCTTGCGGGAGGAGATCACGCCTGGCTGCGGATCTCTGATGCGCTCGTAGGTTGCCTTGATGTCCTCCGAGGTGAATTCACTTCCGTCGTGGAACTTCACGCCCCGGCGCAGCTTGAAGGAGTAGGTGAGCCCATCGTTCGAGACTTCCCACGACTCCGCCAGATCACCCTCGATTTTCTGGTTATCGTGCGGCCCTGTGAACATGAGCAGCGTCGAATACTGCGGTGCCACCGGATGCACCATGGCGAACGTCGTGGTGGCGTGGCAATCCGTGGTGGGCGGCTCAGCCACTACCGCAAAATTCAAAGTGCCACCCTTCTTCGGGGTTTGCGCCGTGACCGGCAGCGCCAACGCGGCAGTCGCGATGAGCGCCGCCAGCGACCAGGCTATTCTAAACTGCATAGTCCCTTTCCTCCGTTGCCTCCTTGGGTGCGGGTTGGCCCCGCACCGTTGTTCTTCCCGGCGACGCTAACGCCTACTGATCCAGCCAGACGTTGACCAGGTCCTGATCCAGATAGTGGCTAGGCGTCATGTTCCAGCCCTTGATCTTCTTGTGGTTGACGATAATGCGCTGCCACCAGAGGATCGGCACGCTGTAGGCCTTCTCCAGGGCGTAACGCTCCATGTCCCGCACCAGCTTGGTGCGCTCGGCCACGTCGGTGAGACGCCGCTGCTGAACGTACATCTCGTCGATCTTGCTGTCTGTATGTCCCGAGTAGCCGCTGGGCGAAGTCTTCTTGGTCAGGAACTTCGAGAACTGCGCTGTCGGATCGTCCATGAAATCCGCCTGGAACTCGACCGCGACGTCGAAATCACCCGCGGCCACACGGTCCTGGTAGAGCTTGGTCTCGAGCTGCTCGTGCTCGACCGCAATACCGATGCGGCGCCACTGGTCGATCGAATAAACCGCGGCCGGGGTATATGGCTCGGCGATGTTGCGGTTCAGGAGCTTGAACTTCAGGCTCTCCTGGCCGGCCTCCTTCAGCAGCTTTTTGGCGCCCTCACGGGACTTGTTGATGTCCTTGGAGAAGCCAGGCAGCTTGACGAGCTCCGCCTCCGGCAACGACATCGCATAGCCCGGACGCATGACGCCGCCCACGAACTTCAAAATGGAGATCTTGGAGAGTGCCTCGGAACCCGCCCAGCGGTCGATCGCCATCGTCAACGCCTGGCGCACGCGGATATCGTCGAACGGCTTGCGCGTCGTGTTGAAGACGAGCATCAGGTTGTTGACCCAGGTGCCTTCATATACGGCGAGCTTGTCCTTGGCCTGCTCCAGGAGCTGGGCCCGCTCGGACGGATTGCGGCCGCGAAACTCGGCATCGAACTGACCGCCGAGAATTCCAGGCACCACAGCGTTGGACTTCACGAAGAAGGCCTTATACCCGTCGAGATACGGCTTCCCCCGTTCGAAATAGCCGTCGAAGCGCTTGCCCTCCCAGGTAGAACCTTTCACGTGCTCTACGAACGTGAAGCCGCCGGAGCCGAGTATCTCGGTTTCCGGATAGCGCGGGTTCTCTTTGAGCTTTGCTGCTTTGTAGATGCAGTTGTAGGGCGAGGCCAACGCCTCCAGAACGCCTGCGACCGGAGCTTTCATCTTGAACACGATGGTTGCCGCGTCGGGCGCCTCGACCGAAGCCACATCGGCATAATAGGCCTTGCGGATCGACACTACACCTTGCGCCGGATTGATGATGCGGTCCCAACTCGCCTTCACATCCTCGGACGTGAGCGGCGAGCCGTCATGGAACTTGACGCCGCCGCGCAGCTTGAAGGTGTAGGAGAGCTTGTCGGCCGACACCGACCAGCTCTCGGCCAAGTCTCCGACTACTTTTGGGTACTCCTTGCCGTCGAATTTGACGAGCAGGGAATAGTGCGGTGCGATCGGATGGATCAGGGCGAATGTCGTGCTGCCATGGCAATCGTAGTTCGGCGGCTCCGCCACGACCGAAAAGTTCAGGACACCGCCTTTTTTCGGGGTTTGAGCCGAGGCAGTTGCCCCTGCGCCGATCAAAGCTACGGTTGCGAGGATCGCCGCACCGGCGTGAGCCTGTCGCGTCATCTGCATCTTTCGCTCCTCTTCTTGCTTGGCCGCTACTGGTCGAGCCACACCTCGGTCAAATCGTTGCCGAGATAGTGGCTGGGTGTGAGCTTCCAGCCCTTGATCTTCTTGTTGTGCACCACGATACGCTGCCACCAGAAAAGCATGATGTTGTAGGCTTGGCTGATGGAGTAGCGCTCGAAGTCCTTCGTCAGCAGCTTGCGCTTGGCGGGATCGAGCTCCCGCTTCTGGGCCTGGAACAGCTCGTCGATCTTCAAGTCGGAGTGTTTGGAGTAGGATTGCGGGTTGTTCATGGCCTCCGATACCACATGCACGTATTGCAGGTTGGGATCGTCGGCATGGTCGGTAATGAAGTCCATGGCGACGTCGAACTCGCCGCGGGCAAGACCGTCAAAGAACAGCTTGGTCTCGAGCTGTTTGTGATCGGCCTCGACGCCGATACGCTTCCACTGGTCCACGGAATAGATGCCGGCCGCCGTATAGGGTTGGCCGACGCTGCGGTTGAGGAAGTTCAACTTCAGGTCCTTGACACCCGCTTCCGCCAGCAACTTCTTGGCCTGCTCGCGTGACGCGTTGATATCACGCCCGTACCCCGGAAGCTTTTCCAGCTCGCTGTCGGTCAGTCCGTACTCGTAGCCGGGACGGGTAAAACCGCCGACGAACTTCATGAGAGAGATCTTGGCCATGGCGGGCGCACCGCCCCAGCGGTCGATGGCGAGGGAAAGGGCCTGGCGCACGCGCACGTCGTCGAACGGTTTCTTCTTGGCGTTGATGGTCAGCATCAGGCTTGCCGACCAGGGCCCCTCCAGCAGGATCGCGCTCTCCTTCATCTTGTCGACGACCTGGTCGCGCTCGCCCGGCGTCAGCCCGCGCAACTCGATATCGAACTGGCCGCCGATGAGCCCGGTCGCGAGCGCCGCCGACTTGACGAAGAAGGCCTTGTATCCATCGAGGTAGGGCCGATCCTTGCGGAAGTAGCCGTCGAAGCGCTTGCCCTCCCAGGAGGAACCTTTCACGTGCTCGACCAGTGCGAACGCGCCCGTACCCATGATGTTGGTCTCGGGATAGCGCGGGTTCTCTTTGAGCTTGGCGGCGCTGTAAATGCAGTTCCAGGGCGAGGCGAAGCCATCCAGCATCGAGGCATTCGGGGCGCGGATCTTGAAGATGACCGTGTGATCGTCCGGCGTCTCGATTGCGCTGACGTCCTCGTAGAGCGCCCTGCGGGTAGAGACGACCCCCGTCGGCGGATTGATGATCCGCTCGTAGGTCGCTTTGACATCTGCTGACGTCAGCGGCGAGCCATCATGGAACTTGACGTCCCTGTGCAGCTTGAAGGTGAAGGCCGATCCATCAGGCGAAACGATCCAGCTCTCGGCCAGATCCCCTTCGATCTTCATAGATTTCCAATCGCCCGTGTACCTGATCAAGGTCGAGTAATGAGGGAAGATCGGGTGCGCCAGTCCGAACGTCGAGTTGCCGTGACAGTCGTAGTTCGGCGGCTCGGCAACGACCGCGAAGTTGAGGATGCCGCCCTTCTTTGGGGTCTCGTTGGCAGCCGCCTGGCCTGAGGCGCAAGCCCATGCAGCGAGGAGCGCTGTGACTATCCGGGGGACCATCATGATGTTCGTTTCGCTCCTGTGCTTTTCTTGTTTTGATTGCAACGCCGGGCCGCAAGTCCTCGGCTCACGCGTGAATGCATGCTGCCCAGTGATTAGGGGTCAGCTCCCGCGCGGCGGGCACGCCCTTCTTGCATTCTTCAGTGGCCTTTGGGCAGCGCGGATGGAATACGCAGCCCGAGGGCGGATTTAGCGGGCTCGGCAGCTCGCCTTTGATGATGGTACGAGGCCGCGTCCGTTCCACCACCGGATCAGGCACGGGCGCTGCCGCGAGCAGAGCCTGTGTGTAAGGGTGCTTGGGATTGGCGAACAGCTCGTCCGAGGTCGCCTGCTCCACGATCCGTCCGAGATACATCACGGCAACGCGGGTCGAGATGTGGCGCACGACGGCCAGATCGTGGGCAATAAACAGATAGGTCAGCCCCAGCTTCTGCTGCAGGTCCTCCAGTAGATTGATCACCTGTCCCTGGATCGACACGTCGAGGGCTGAAACGGCCTCGTCACACACGATGACCCGTGGCTCGACGGCCAAGGCGCGGGCGATGCCGACACGCTGACGCTGACCACCCGACAGCTCGTGCGGATAGCGCAGGGCCATGTAGGGAAAGAGGCCAACGAGCTGGAGCAGCTCCGCCACTCGGGCCGAGACTTTTGCGTTGGGCAGAATACGGTGCACGCGGATCGGCTCGGCGATGATCTGGCCAACGGTCATGCGCGGATTGAGCGAGGAATAGGGATCCTGGAAGATCACTTGCATCTTCTTGCGCACGTCCGTCATCCGGCTCCGACTGAGGGGCGCCAGATCGATGCCGTCGAAAAGGATCTCGCCCGCTGTCGGGTCCTCGAGCCGCAAAACGAGCCGGCCGAGGGTGGATTTCCCACAACCCGACTCGCCCACCAAGCCAAGCGTCTCGCCACGGTTCACCGTGAGTGAAACGTCGTTGACGGCCCGCACCACCTTCTTGCTGCGCCGCAGAAATCCACGTCCGATCGGAAAGAACTTCGATGCGTGGCGAATGTCGAGGATCGGAGCCTTGTCCACCGTTCCCCTGCTGCCTGTGCTGGCGTTGACGGCAGCACTGCCACCTTTGTCGAGGGCCTCGATTTCATGCGCCCGAAAGCAAGCGGCATAGTGACCCTTCTCGACCTCTCTGAACGGAGGCACAGCCAAGCAAGCGTCCACGGCAAACCGGCATCGCGGCCGGAACCGGCAGCCTTCCGGCGGATTGAGCAGATTGGGAGGCGCGCCTTCAATGGTCGCCAACTTGGTCGTGCGGCCGTAGTCGAGACGCGGGACGGCAGTCAACAGGCCCCGCGCGTAGGGATGCAACGGTCGCCCGAAAACACTTTCGGCTGTTCCGCCCTCCACTAGCCGCGCCGCGTACATGACGTTCACGCGGTCGGCGTATCGCGCCACGATACCGAGGTTGTGCGTGATGATGACGATGGCGACGCCGAGCCGGCGCGACAGGTCCTTCATCAGCTCAAGGATCTGCGCCTGGATCGTCACATCGAGCGCCGTAGTGGGTTCATCTGCAATCAGCAGCTTCGGATTGCAGGCGAGGCCAATGGCGATCATCACGCGCTGGCGCATGCCGCCTGAGAGCTGATGCGGATATTGTGAGAGTCGGCTGTCGGGATCGGTGATACCGACCAGGGTCAGAAGCTCAATGGCGCGGGCACGCGCCTGCGCATCAGTCATGCTCAGGTGGATGAGGAGCGGCTCCATGATCTGGAGGCCGATCGTCAGCACCGGATTGAGCGACGTCATCGGCTCCTGGAAGATCATCGAGATGTCGCGCCCACGGATCTGGCGCATCTCCTCGTCGCCCAGGTCCAGGAGGTTCCGCCCCTCGAAGCGAACCGTCCCGGCTTTGATGCGGGCGGTATTCGGCGGCAGCAGACGCATGACGGCCAGTGCCGACACCGACTTGCCAGATCCTGACTCTCCGACGATGGCCACCATCTCGCCCGGCCTGACGGCGTAGCTCAGACCTTCCACCGCGCGCACCGTTCCATGCGCGGTCACGAAATGCACGTGCAGATCGTCGATCTCGAGAATCGGCGGCTCAGTTGCCGCTGGCGCGACAGCGGCTTGCGCGGCCGCAATGCCGGTAGTCGCCGCGCTTCCGTACTGCAACGACACTCCTCCCTTATGCTTCCGGCCCACAAATCGGGCCGGCAGTCTCTCGCCTATCTTCTTTCTTGTTTCTTGCTACTCAAGCCCGACCGGTAGCGCAAGCTTTGAGGCGCCATTAGCTAAAGTGGTCGCAGCAGTAAGCAGCCGTGCGCGTGTACCTCGCGGCGAGTTGACTGCCCAATATTCGGTCACCTAGCGTGAGACGCAACACCTAAGTTTGCCGAGCCTTGGAAAATGACAGACATGGTGCCACGCAACATAACAGTGCGCGGACTGGCATATACCTTAACCGACTTGCGTCCGCCGTGGCGGCCGGACGGGCGGCCTGTCGTATTTCACCATGGCATTGGAACCAACCGCGACATTTGGAGCGGCTGGCTACCCCACATCGCCGTCCGCCATCCGACGGCACGTTTCGATTTCCGCGGATTCGGCAGCTCGTTTGTTCCCGCGAACGGCCACAAGTGGAGTATGGCTGAGCTGATAGCAGATCTTTTTGAGATTGCGGATCTGGCGGGAACCGGACCGGTGCACCTCGTCGGTGAGTTCGATGGGCGGCACGGTGGCTCTGGCAGCGGCGCTGGAACGGCCGGAGCGCGTTGCCTCCGTTACCATCTCGAATGCTGCCTACAAAGGGCAAGGCATTGGCCACCTGCCGGGTTGGAGGGCGGAAATCGAAAAGGGCGGCATCGCGGGCTGGGCCGAGCGCATGATGGCGCTGCGCTTTGCACCTGGCGCCGCCTATGCAGACAAGCT
Organism: uncultured Alphaproteobacteria bacterium; assembly: GCA_963806735.1. Lineage (GTDB taxonomy): Bacteria > Pseudomonadota > Alphaproteobacteria > Rhizobiales > Hyphomicrobiaceae > CADEFX01. Next base: position 61,059 of record CAWEBE010000024.1, read on the forward strand.
CGCCTGGTTTGCCGCTGAGCAGGCACGCGCCCGGGAGCATGTGGTGCTGGGGCTCGGCGAGCTGCTCGCTGTGCAGGATTTGACTGCGACCGTCAGCAAGCTGAAGGCTCCGCTTCTCATTCTCGCACCCGACTCCAGTCCGTTCGTGCCGGTTCGTCAGGCCACGGAACTCGTCGAGCTCGTACCGCACGCGGAGCTCTGCGTGTTTGCCGGCGTGCGGCACGGGCTGCCCTTCTCTCATGCGGAGGGGGCGGCACGCCTCACCTCCGACTTTCTCGATCGGGTCGAGAAGGGCCAAGCGGGGCACGCCCGCCTTTCTTGACCCATGACGGCAGGCACTCCTAACGTCCGCCTGAGCAACCAGCGGGAGGAAACGGCTGTGGCACGCGAATATCTGAAAAAGGCAGCTGCCGCCGCCCAGGTCGGCAAAGCCGAGGTCGAGAGCACCGTCCGCCGCATGCTGGCGGAGATCGCGGAGACGCTGGACGAGGGCGTGCGCAAGTTCGCCCGCGATCTCGACAAGTGGAGCGGCGAGTTCCGCGTTCCGCCAGCCGAGGTCGAGGCCAAGTCGCGAAGCCTGCCCACGAGCTTCAAGGAGGACTTCGCCTTCTGCCATAAGCAGGTGACGGATTTCGCGCGTAGGCAGAAGGACAGCATGCGTGCGTTCGAGACCGAGATGGAGGCCGGCATCGTGCTGGGGCAGAAGCTGATCCCGGTCGGCAGCGTCGGCTGCTACATCCCCGGCGGTAAATATCCCCTGATCTCCGCTGCGCTGATGAGCGTTGGGACCGCCAAGGTGGCAGGTGTCGGGAGGATCATCGGTGCGGCGCCGCCGCGCGGACCCGACGGCATTTATCCGCAGACGTTGTATGCCTTGCACCATTCGGGGGCGGACGAAATCTTCTGTATCGGCGGCGTGCAGGCAATGGCGGCCATGGCCTACGGCTGCGTTGGCATGCCGAAAGTCGACATGATCACGGGGCCGGGTAACGCCTACGTGGCGGAGGCCAAGCGCCAGCTCTACGGCATTGTCGGCATCGATCTGCTGGCCGGCCCCACGGAGATTCTTATTATCGCCGACGATACAGCCGATCCGGCGCTGGTCGCCACCGACCTGCTGGGCCAAGCCGAGCATGGACCTGACAGCCCCGCTTGGCTCGTGACCACTTCGCGGCGGCTTGGAGAGGCTGTGCTCAAGGAGATCGCACGGCAGCTCCCGGACCTGCCAACGCGCGACAATGCCGGTAGAGCCTGGGCTGACCTCGGCGAGATCGTGGTGGTGGACAACGACGACGAAGCCATCGCGGTATCGGACGAGTACGCGCCCGAGCATTTGGAGCTGCAGACCGGCCGCGACGACTACTATCTCGACAAGCTCACCAATTACGGCTCCCTGTTCGTGGGTGAGGAAGCCACCGTTGCCTATGGCGACAAAGGCGTGGGCACCAACCACACGCTGCCGACCGGGCGCGCGGCGCGCTACACGGGCGGCCTGTGGGTCGGCAAGTTCATCAAGACCGTCACCTATCAGCGCCTGACGCGGCGTGCCTCGCGCGACTTGGCGGGGGTCATCAGCCGCATCTGCCGCGAGGAAGGCATGATCGCGCACGCCGTTACGGCAGAGGTGCGCGAGAAGCGCTTCGAAGGCGCCAACTGAGCGTGCCGGGCATGAGCGCCGCTTGCGTTTGCACCCCCGTGGCTTGCATGATAGCGGGAAGGCAAGTTCAGACATTCAGGAGGAAATTGTGAGCCCAGCGCCGAGGCGGCCCACCATCGCGCTCGCCATGGGAGATCCGTGCGGGATCAGCGCAGAGCTGACCGCCAAGCTGCTCGTGGATCCCGAAGTGCTCGCTGCGGCAGATTTCATCGTCATTGGAGACCGGCGCATCCTGGCCGAAGGCGAGAGAGTTGCCGCTGTGAAGGTGGACTGCACGGTGTGGAAGCCTGGCAGCGGTCCGCCGGCGACCAACGGCCGTATCCTGTTCGTGGACCTTGGCCATCTCGCGCCAGGGTCGGTCGAGCAAGGCGTATCCAGCAAGGTCGGTGGCGCATTCGCGCTCACCAATTTCCGCACCATTCTGCGGCTCGGCGCCAACGGCGCGGTCGACGCCGTTGCCTTCACACCCTTCAACAAGCATGCCATGAAGCAGGCGCTACCCAGCTACGAGGACGAGATCGCCGTCATCACCGAGGAGACGGGCGCCAAGGTGAACGGACGCGAGTTCAACATTCTCGACAATCTGTGGAACGCCCGCGTCACATCGCACGTGCCGCTCAAGGATGTGGCCAAATACATCACAAAGGCAGCTGTGGTATCCGGCATCGAGCTGACCGATCGTTGCATGCGCGAGGCAGGCATTGCCAAGCCGCGGATTGCGGTGGCAGGCCTCAATCCGCACGCCGGCGACGGCGGCAACTTCGGACGCGAGGAGATCGACGAGATCGAGCCTGCGGTCGAGGCGGCGAAGGCCAAGGGCATCGATTGCGACGGCCCCTACCCGCCCGACACGGTGTTTGTGCGCGCCAAGCGCGGCGATTTCGACGCGGTGCAGACCATGTACCACGACCAGGGTCAGATCGCGATGAAGCTGATGGGCTTCGAACGCGGCGTCACTCTGATCGCCGGTTACGGCTTCCCCATCTGCACGCCGGCGCACGGCACCGCCTATGACATCGCCGGCAAGGGCATTGCCAATCCGGGTGCCAGCCGGAACGCGCTGCTGATCGCGGCCGGCATGGCCAAACCGTCTGAGATCGATGCGGCGGGCCGCGCCCAGCGGCTCGAGGCCGTCGTCTCAGCGGTGCGCGCGGCGGCATAAAGCGCGCTGCGGCCGGTCAAGACCAATAACAAAGGCTCGAGGAGAAAAAGAATGTTTCGCGGGATTGTTGCGGCTGTGTGTACGGCAAGCGCACTGCTCAGCCTGGCTCAACCGACGCAGGCGGCCTATCCGGACCGCCCCATCACCATGATCGTGCCGTGGGCCGCAGGCGGCGGAACCGACACGGTTGCGCGCATCCTGGCCGCAGGCCTGGAGAAGGAGATCGGCCAGCCTGTCAACGTCGTCAACCGCACCGGCGGCGGCGGCATCACTGGGCACACCTCCATCGCCACGGCCACGCCGGACGGCTACACCATTGGGATTGCGACGTCCGAGATTGCCTCGTTCAAGGCGCTGGGGCTCGGCGACATCACACCCGAATCGTTCGATCTCGTGTCACGCATCACGACCATCCCGGCCGGCCTGACCGTCCGCGCCGGCGGACCCTACAAAACCGCGAACGATCTGGTCGCAGCCATCAAGGCCTCACCGAAGGGAACGATGACCTCATCGGGTACAGGCCCTGGCGGCGCCTGGCATCTGGCCATCGCCGGGCTCTGCAAGGCTGCCGGTGTCGCGGCCGATCACGTCAAGTATGTGCCGAGCCAGGGCGGCGCGCCGGCGCTCAACGATCTGGCCGCTGACGGCCTCAGCATGACCACCACCTCGCCCATCGAGGCCAAGGCGCTGGCGGATGCCGGCAAGGTCGTGGTTCTGGCCACCATGGGCGGTGAGCGCCTGTCGAGCTTCCCGAGCGTTCCCACGCTGAAGGAGGCGACCGGCCTCGACTGGCAGTTCGTCAACTGGTTCTCGCTGGTGCTGCCCAAGGGCGTGCCGGCGGACGCTCGAGCGAAGCTGATCGAGACGGCTCAGAAGGCACACGCGCGCGACGACGTGCGAGGTCCGCTCAAGGATCGCGGCATCACGCCAGTCTGGGAGACCCCGGACCAGTTCAAAGCCTTCGCGTCAAAGTTTGGCGCCACGGCCGGAGAATTGCTGAAGGACTTGGGCCTCGCTAAGAACTAGAGCGCGATCGGCTCACACGTAAGCCCTGCTGCTCTCATGTGAGCCGTGAATCGCACTCTAAATGTTAGGTGCAGAGCAGGATTCACGCTCCAGATGGATCGCGAATGCGATTCCATCTGAAACGATCCTGCTCTAGGCAAGACGGATGGCAGTGCGCCTTGCTTTGCTATCCTCCACCTTGCGCCCTGGAGAGCAGCCTCGTGGCTCACGATGACGATCTGCCCATCATCGATGCGCATCATCACTTCTGGGACCTGAGCCAGAAGGCGCATCCCTGGCTGGTCGGCACGCCGCTCGACACCTTCCGCTACGGCGACTATTCCGCGATCCGCCGCGACTTCCTCCCCAACGACTACGGCCACGCGATCACCGGGCACAACGTGGTGACGACCGTCACCATGGAGGGAGAATGGGACGAGCGCGATCAGGTGGCGGAGAGCCGCTGGATGAGCGAGGTGGCGGCAAGGCACGGCCTGCCGGCCGCCCACGTCGCACGCACCATCCTGCACGCGGATGGAGCAATCGATGAGCTGGCGCGGCACGCAGCCTTTCCCCTCGTGCGCGGCATCCGCCACAAACCGACTGCTGCCATCTCTCCCGATCGCGTCGAGCGTGGCGCGCCGGGCAGCATGGGCGACGCGAGCTGGCGGCGCGGCTATGCAGCGCTGGCGCGTCACGGCCTGCATTTCGAGTTGCAGGTACCGTGGTGGCACGTGGACGAGCTGCTGGACCTGATCTCGGCTTTTCCCGAGACCCCCGTCGTCATCAATCACGCGTTCCTGCCGGCGGACCGCTCGCCGGAGGCCTTGGCGGGCTGGCGGACTGCGATTAGGCGCGCGGCTGGCCCGCGGCAAGTCACCATGAAGATCTCCGGCATCGGCATCAACGGCAGGCCGTGGACGTTCGAAGAGCAGCGCCCGATCATTCGCGATCTCATCGACGCGTTTGGCGCCGATCGCTGTATGTTCGCCTCGAACTTTCCGGTCGACTCGCTCGTCGGCACTTTCGACACGATCTATTCGGGGTTCAAGGCCGCAACGGGGGACCTGCCGCGATCAAACCGCTTGAAGCTTTTTCACGACAACGCGGTCCGCGTCTATCGCCTGCCCGTGCCTATGCTCGCCAAATGAGGGCGCGCTCTTGCGGATCCCGGGCAGCGACGGCGCCCCGGCGTGCGTCTATTGCATCGAGGGGATGTGAGCAAGGGAGGGCGCGCCCTAAGCTCTGTCACCCACCGACTTGCGGCAGCCCAAGGACAAGCACATGCCCAAGATCAATATCGCGGATCTGCCGCTCGATCCTCCGAGCGACTATCCGCCGCCCTTCAACACGGCCGTTGAGGGTCGCTCGCGCAAGCGACTCGCGCGGGCCGCAGGCCTGACCCAGTTCGGCGTCAATATCTGCACGCTCAAGCCGGGAGCCGCGTCGTCGCAACGCCACTGGCATGCGAACGAGGACGAGTTCGTTTATGTGCTTCAAGGTGAAGTGGTCCTGCGCGAGGACGGCGGCGAAATCCTGCTCGAGGCCGGTGATGCCGCAGCCTGGAAAGCCGGCGTGCCGAACGGTCATTGCCTCGTCAACCGCAGCAATCGCGACGCGATCGTTCTCGAGATCGGCAGCCGGGCACCGACAGAGCGCGCTTACTATTCCGATATAGACATGATGGTGACGGACGATCAGGCGGGAACGCGCTACATGAAGAGAGGCGGAACGCCTTACTGAGTGCGCACGACTTGCGCGGCTCGCTGCACCGATCTCCTCTCCGTACCAAGGGCAGGGTGAGGGTGAGCCCCCTACCCGTAGATCTCGCGGTTGACCGCGTTCTCCTTGTTGGGCTTGCCGTCGAACACCGACAGCACGTTCTGCGCTGCCTGCACCGCCATGCGGCTGCGCAACTCGACGGTTACCCCGGCCATGTGCGGCGCCTTGATCACATTGGCGAGCTTCAGCAGCGGGTTGTCGTTGTCGGGGGGCTCCTTGTCGAACACGTCGAGACCAGCGCCGGCAATCGTCTTGGCCACCAGTGCCGCATGCAGTGCCTTCTCGTCGATGATGCCACCACGCGCCGTGCACACCAGGTAGGCGGAAGGCTTCATGCGGCCGAGCCGCGCCGCATTGAACAGGCCGACCGTCTCTTTGGTCTTCGGGCAGTGGATAGTAATGAAGTCGGCACGCGCCACCGCCGCGTCGAGATCGGTGACAGGCTCGCATCCCGCCGCACTGATGCTCGCCGCCGGCACGTAGGGGTCGTAGACCAGAACCTTCATTTCCATGGCCTGGCAACGCTTCGCCGAGCGAGAGCCGATGCGGCCAAATCCGACGATCAGCACGGTTTTCTCGAACAGATCGACCGGCACGGTATTGAACCGCTCGCCCCAGCGCCCCTCGCCCACCATGCGGTCCAGCTCACCCACGCGCTTGGCGAGCGTCAGCATCAGCGTCATCGCCTTCTCGGCAACCGATGGCGAATTGGCGGTGCCCGCGATCATCACCGGCACCTTGTGCTTCGTCATCAGCGGGATATTGATGGCGTCATAGCCGACGCCGATGCGCGCGATGACCTCGATGCCCTTGGCCGCAACAAGCTCCGGCTCTCCGAAGAGCGTGCTGCTCAGGACCGTGGCATGCACGGGCGCATGCTGCTCGAGCAGTGCGACGTATTCGGGCCGGGTCACCATATAGTTGAAGGGCACGACCTCTATGTCGTCGCGAGCCCGAAGAACCTCGGCGCCGGCCCGGTCCATCGAGTCCGTCATCAGCACTTTCTTCTTGTTCGTTGCCATATAGTCTGTCTCCTGCTCACAAGTCGTTGGCCGTGGTGCGCTTGACGCTGACGCCCGGCCGCTTCAACACATCCGGCTGTAGCGCGAGGCCCAGACCTGGCCCACGCGGCGCGGTAATCTCGCCCTTGCTCACTGGCGGCAGCTCCGTCACGAAGCGGTGATACCAGCCGTAATAGAAGGCACGCACCATCTCCTGCACCCAACAGTTGCGCGCGTTGAGCGCCATGTGCGTAGAGACCGCGAGCACCACAGGTCCCGTGCAATCATGGAAGGCGACCGGCACGTGATGGCTCTCGGCTGTGGCCGATACCTTCCGCGCTTCGCTGATACCGCCGCACCAGGACAAATCGAGGATCACCATCGACAGCGCTTCGAGCTCCAGGAGCTGACGGAAGTCAGCACGGCTGCCGCGCGTCTCGCCGACAGCGATAGGCGAGCGTGTGCTGCGCGCAACCTCTCCGATCGAGTGCATGTGATCCATGAAGACGGGGTCTTCCACCCACATGCAGTTGATCGGCTCCAGCGCGCGGGCGATCTTCACCGCCATCGGCCGGCTCCACAGTGAATGCAGCTCGGCCGCGATCTCCATGCGGGTGCCGACCGCCTTGCGGATCTTTTCGAAGGGCGCGAGGGCACGCGCCATGTCCTCGGCCGATATCCAGTAGCCCGACGACTTCTCCGCCGCATAGTCGAACGGCCAGATCTTCATGGCCGAGATGTCCATCTCGAGCAGGCTGTGGGCCAGCTCGTCGGCGCGATTGAGGAAGGCGTCGAGATCCTCGTACTGCCCCTTGGTGGCGTCGAGACCGAAGTTAGCCGTCCCCTGCGTGGATTTGGTTTGTACGTAGGAATAGCCGGCGCAGGTGTTGTAAACCTTGATCTTGTCGCGGACGCGCCCGCCCAGCAGATCGCACAGCGGCAGGTTTACGCTCTTACCCAGAATGTCCCAAAGCGCGATGTCGACGGCTGAGCGGCCGCGCATCTCCGCACTCGAGCCTACGAACCCGATGTACCCGACGAGGTGTGCCTGATGCGCCTCGATGTTGCGGGGGTCCTTGCCGATGAGATACGGCGCGATGGTGCCGTGGATGTGCCCCTCCGCGGCAGCCGGACCGTAAAACGTCTCGCCGAGGCCCGTGACGCCCTCGTCCGTCAGCACCTGCACCCAGAGGATATTGGGAAACTCCTCCGAGCGAATGGTCTCGATCTCTGTGACTTTCATGCATTCCCCTAGCAGTATCGCCGGCGCGTGCTCAGTCGACGTAGCGCACCTTGCTCGACTTCAGCAGATCCTCGATGCCGCCGAGGTTGGAAAAGCCGCCCCTGATCTTCTTTTGCGTCTCCTCCTCCATCTTCAGGATTTGCGCAATGCGGGGGATGAGGCGATCGAGGTCCGCCTGCGGCACGATGACGACGCCATCGCGGTCGCCCAGCACGACATCGCCGCAGTTCACGGTCACGCCTCCCGCGACCACCGGAAAGCCGACCCTACCCGGCCCGCTCCTGACACCGGAGTTGGGCGTGATCCCTCGCGCGAAGATGGGGAGGCCGACCGGCAGCAGGCCAACAAGATCGCGCGCCATGCCGTCGAGGACGAGTGCGGCCAAGCCCATGTTCTTGGCGCACCACGCCACGTTGTCGCCGATCACGGCCGATTGTGTGAAGCCCTCCGAGGCCGCCACCACGACATCGCCCGGCTTGGCGAGCGCAATGGCCGCCAGAATGGCGAGGTTGTCGTTGGGCCCGGTCTCACAGGTGATGGCGGTGCCGACGAAGACGGCTTTCTCGGGGTCGATGGCCTTGATGGTATGGTCGAGGGCGCCGCGCCCCTCCATGGCATCGACCGCCTGGCCCGTCTGCACGCCCTTGAATTTCGCCAGCTTGGCCGCCGATGGCCGCTTCCAGTCACGTCGGATCGTCAGGAGCGGCGGGTCCTCGAGCATGGCGGGCGTTCCCCTGTCAGGATTGAAGCTTTTGCCCAGACTATCGGGCGGCCGATGCCTGGGAAAGTCTTTGCTGCCATGCAGGGACCGGCAGGTGCAAATTGAGCGGGTGAACCGAAGGAGATAAGGTGACCCATCACTGCGCATGTTGAGGAGGCAGGCATGCCGGCCAGCATCATGTATCACGAAGGCAACCGCCACCTGCAGGACACCTTTGATAGCCGGCGCATTGCCGATCGCCTGGAAGAGAAGCTCACACGCACCGTCTTCACGGCTGACGACAAGGCCTTCATCGAGAGCGTCATCTATTTCTTCATGGCCACGGCCGATGCAGACGGGCAGCCTGACTGCTCGTTCAAGGGTGGACCAGCCGGGTTCGTGCGCGTGGTGGGGCCGGGCGAGCTGGCCTTCCCCGACTACGACGGCAACGGCATGTTCAAGAGCCTGGGCAATATCGCGGTCAATGCCAACGTCGGCCTCTTGTTCATCGACATGCACGGCAAGCCGCGGCGGCTGCGCGTCAATGGCACGGCCAGCGTCTCGCGCGACGATCCGCTCCTGGTGAGCACCGTGGGCGCACAGCTCATCGTCCGCGTGCAGGCCCGCGCCATCTTCCCCAACTGCCCGCGCTACATCCCTAAGCTGCAGCTCGTCGAAGCATCTCCCTATACGCCGCAATCGGGCAGCGAGCCGGTCGAGCCGGGCTGGAAGGGCTTCGGCGACTTCAAGGACTACGTGCACCCGCGCCAGCCGACGTTCAAAGGCACGTCCGACTAGAACGCCCGCATCAAGTGGAGGAGCGCATGCCTGCCCGTGTCGCTGTGGTGCAGAAGCCACCCGTGCTGCTCGATCTCAAAGCCACGATCGAACGGGCGCTCGAGAGCCTGGAGGAATCTGCTGCCAAGGGCAGCAACCTCGTCGTATTTCCGGAGGCCTATCTGCCCGGCTACCCGACGTGGATCTGGCGCTTGCGCCCCGGTGGCGACATGGCCCTTTCGGCCGAAATTCACGCCAGCCTGCGAGCCAACGCCGTAGATATCGATCGCGGAGCGCTGGAGCCGCTCTGCAAGGCAGCGCAGCGCCACGGCGTCACCGTCGTGTGCGGGATGAGCGAGATTGACGGCCGCTTCAGCGGCACGACGCTTTACAACACCGCAGTCACCATCGGTCCGGATGGAGCCATCCTAAATCGACACCGCAAGCTCATGCCCACCAACCCCGAACGCATGGTGTGGGGCCAGGGCGATGCTGGCGGTTTGCGCGTCGTGGATACGCCGGTCGGGCGTGTCGGGGTGCTGATCTGTTGGGAGAACTACATGCCTTTGGCGCGGTATGCGCTCTATGCGCAGAACATCGACATTTATGTCGCGCCGACCTGGGACTGCGGCGACAACTGGCTAGCAAGCATGCGCCACATCGCGCGCGAAGGCGGCTGCTGGGTGGTCTCGCTAGCCACTGCGCTCCAGGGCAACGACGTACCCCCGGCGTTCCCCGATCGCGACGCCCTGTTCAAGCCGGACGACTGGCTGTGCGATGGCGACGCCGTCATCGTCGAGCCCTCCGGGCGGCCGCTGGCCGGTCCGTTGCACCGGGAGAAAGGCATTCTCTACGGCGACATTGACATAGAGAAAGCGCGCCGCGCGCGGCGTTCCTTGGATGTAACAGGCCATTATGCGCGGCCCGACATCTTCAAGCTGGAGGTGCGGCGCGGCGCGATGAGCCCCGTCGATTTCACCTGACGCCGCATCAAGCGAGACGCCTCGACCTTCCCTTTCATGGGTCTTTCGGCAATCCGAATTGCGCCCAAAGGCGTCCGCCAATAGTCTCGGCAACCGAAGCATACGCCGCCAGCGCCTGGGGCGGGACGGAGGAGCGCCATGAAGAAACCTGCGAACGGCAAAAAGCAACGGCTCAAACCCGAGCAGCTTCGCTCCCGCGCCTGGTTCGACAACCCCGCCAACGCCGACATGACCGCGCTCTACCTCGAACGCACCATGAACTACGGCTTGACGCTGGAGGAGCTGCAATCGGGCCGGCCGATCATCGGGATTGCGCAATCAGGATCGGACCTCTCGCCCTGCAACCGGCATCATCTTGACCTCGCCAAGCGCGTGCGCGAAGGCATCCGCGAGGCCGGCGGCATTGCTTTCGAGTTTCCAACCCACCCTATCCAGGAAACCTGCAAGCGGCCGACCGCCAACCTCGACCGCAACCTGGCTTACCTGTCGCTGGTCGAGGTGCTCTACGGCTACCACATCGACGGCGTGGTCCTGACCACCGGCTGCGACAAGACCACACCCTCGCAGATCATGGCGGCGGCGACCGTCGATATCCCCGCCATCGTGCTGTCCGGCGGGCCGATGCTCAACGGCTGGTTCAAGGGTGAGCGCACGGGCTCAGGCACCATCGTGTGGAAGGCGCGCGAGATGATGGCGCGCGGCGAGATCGCCTACAAAGAGTTCCTGGAGTTGGTCGCCTCGTCCGCTCCGTCAGCGGGCCACTGCAATACGATGGGCACGGCCTCGACCATGAACTCGCTCGCCGAAGCGCTGGGTATGAGCCTGCCGGGCTGCGCTGCCATCCCCGGCCCCTATCGCGAGCGCCAGCAGATGGCCTATCTCACGGGCAAGCGCATTGTCGAGATGGTGTGGGAGAATCTCAGGCCGTCCGACATCCTGACGCGCGCGGCCTTCGAGAACGCCATCGTCGTCAACTCGGCCATCGGCGGCTCGACCAATGCGCCGATCCACCTCAATGCCATCGCGCGGCACATCGGCGTCGAGCTCGACAACGATGACTGGGAGAAGCACGGCCACGATATCCCCCTGCTCGTGAACCTGCAGCCGGCGGGTGAGTATCTAGGCGAGGAGTATCATCGCGCCGGCGGCGTGCCGGCCGTCGTCGCGGAGTTGATCGCCAAGGGCAAGATCAGCAAAACCGCCATCACCGTGAACGGCAAATCGCTGTACGAGAACTGCGAAGGCAAGTTCGCCTGGGACCGCGATGTCATCAAGGAGTACGACAAGCCGATGCGGAAGCAGGCGGGCTTCCTCAACCTCAAGGGCAACCTGTTCGACAGCGCCATCATGAAGTCCTCGGTCATCAGCGAGGAATTCCGCAAGCGCTATCTCTCCAACCCGAAGGACCCAGACGCGTTCGAAGGCCGCGCCATCGTCTTCGACGGACCGGAGGACTATCACCACCGCATCGACGACCCGAAGCTCGAGATCGACGGGACCTGCCTGCTGTTCATGCGCGGCACAGGACCGATCGGCTATCCGGGCGCCGCTGAGGTCGTCAACATGCGCGCGCCTGATTACCTGCTGAAGAAGGGCATCACCTCGCTGCCTTGCATCGGCGACGGCCGGCAGTCGGGTACGTCGGGCAGCCCCTCGATCCTCAACGCCTCACCAGAGGCGGCGACCGGCGGCGGGCTGGCGCTGCTGAAAACCGGTGACAAGGTGCGCATCGATCTCGGCAAGCGCACCGCCAACATCCTGATCTCCGACGTGGAGCTGGCGAAGCGGCGGGAAACACTCAAGAAGGACGGCGGCTACAAGGTGCCGGAGTCGCAGACGCCGTGGCAGGAGATCCAGCGCGGCATGGTCGACGAGCTGTCCAACGGCATGGTGCTGAAGCCGGCCGTCAAGTATCAGCGCGTGGCCGAGACCAAGGGTATTCCGCGCGACAATCATTGAGGGCGCCAATAGCCACGTCCTCGAGGAGGCAGCGTCATGTCGAAATCGCATCCAGCTCTTTCGCGTGCTGCTGCCTTTTGCGAAACCTTCAATCTGCGGGTGCCGATCCTGATGGCGCCGATGGCGGGTGCTTGCCCGCCGTCTCTCGCTATCGCGGTCGCCAACGCTGGCGGCTTGGGCGGCTGCGGCGCGTTACTCATGTCGCCAGACGCCATCAGGGCGTGGGGATCGGAAGCTCGCGCGGCCAGCAACGGCGCATTTCAACTCAATCTGTGGATTCCCGATCCGGCACCTCAGCGCGATGAAGACCACGAGGCTGCCGTCCGCGAGTTTCTGGGTAGATGGGGACCGCAGGTGCCGCGCGAGGCCGGCGACGCCAAACCGCCGAATTTTGCCGCGCAGTGCGAAGCGATGCTGGAGGTCGGGCCGCCCGTCATCTCGTCCATCATGGGCCTTTATCCCAGCACCATGATCGAGCAGATGAAGGGACGGCGCATCAAGTGGTTTGCAAACGCCACCACTGTCGCCGAGGCCAGAGCCGCGGAGGCTGCCGGCGCCGACGTGATCGTCGCGCAGGGCATGGAGGCTGGCGGTCATCGCGGGGCATTCGATGCCGCAAAAGCGGAGGCCGCGGCAATCGGACTCTTTTCGCTGCTCCCGGCAGTCGTGGATGCCGTGAACGTGCCGGTCGTCGCTACGGGCGGCATCGCCAACTCACGCGGCATCGCCGCTGCGCTCCTGCTCGGCGCATCCGCTGTACAGATCGGCACAGGCCTCTTGCGCAGCCCCGAGGCCAAGCTTCCGACGGCATGGGCGGACGCGTTAGGGCGCGCACTGCCGGAGGATACCATGCTCACGCGCGCCTTCTCCGGCCGGCCAGGGCGTAGCATTGCCACCGCCTACGCGCGCGCGGCCGCGAGTCCCGACTCCCCCTCGCCTGCGCCCTATCCGGTGCAGCGCGGACTGACACAGGCCATGCGGGATCGGGCAACGAAAGAGAACGACATCGACCGCATGCAGGCCTGGGCCGGCCAGTCTGCGGCCATGGCCAAAGCCACGCCTGCCGGTGACCTCGTGCGCAATCTGTGGCAGGGCGCCGAGGCGTTGCTGCAGTAGCCGTGTGTACGGTCCCGGCTTACGTCTTGGTCATCAGCTTTCGGATCACCGGCGTGTAGCGCTCACCGTCGCCGCGCGCGATCGATTCCTCGAACATCTCCGCAAGCAGATCGGCGCCGCGGGCGCGCACACCCGACTGCTGCGCCAGCTCGCGCGCGTAGGACAGATCCTTCACGGCGTAACGCACGGAGAATGCCTGCTCTGGGTAGTCCTGCGGCACCAGATGCTTCATGCCGTGGTTGCGCAGCACGAAGCTGTCGGCCGAGCCCTTGGACATGGTCTCGAACAGCAGCTTGCCATCGACTCCCGAGGCCTCGGCAATGGAGATTGCCTCGGCGATGGCCATGGTGGTCTCGAACACCACCATGTTGTTCATCAGCTTCACCACCTGCCCGGCGCCAACGCCGCCGCAGTGCGTGACCTCCGTCCCCATGGTCGAGAGTATCGGGCGAAGCCGCGCAAACACGTCCGCACTGCCGCCCACCATGATGGACAGCGTGCCGTCAACGGCGGCGCGGCGCGTACGTGCCACCGGGGCGTCGGCGAAGTCGACGCCCTTGGCCTCGAAGCGCGGCGCCAATTCGCGCATCAGCTTGGGCGGCGCAGTCGACATGTCGACCACGGTCTGATCCTTGCGCACGAGCCCGAGCAGATTGCTCGCGACCACCTCGACTTCCTTGCCACCGGGAAGGCACATCAGAATGACGTTGGAGCGCGCAACGAACTCGGCGAGTGATGGCGCCTTGACCACGCCGTCGCCGGCGAGCCGCTCGAGCGGCCCCGGCTGCGTGTCGAAGCCGACGACCTGCCAGCTCCCTTTCTTGGCAAGATTCCGGCACATAGCCTCGCCCATGACGCCGAGGCCGATGAAGCCCACGGTTTTGATGTCCATACCGCCCTCCACTCCAACTTTGGTGTAGAGCAGGACTCACGCTCCAGATGGATCGCGAAGGCGGTTCCATCTGAAACGACCCTGCTCTAGCTCGCTGCGGCCAGATCGGCCTTGTAGTTCACCTGGTCCTCGATGGGCCTGCCGTTGAAGAAGGCATCGAGGTTCTTGAAGATGTGCGCCATCTTGGACTCGAACGCATCGCGGGTGCCGGCCGCGATATGCGGGGTCAGCACGACGTTGGGGAAGCGGTAGAGCGGATGGTCCTTGGCCGCCGGCTCACGTTCGAATACGTCCAGCGCCGCACCCAGGATCGTTCCCTTCTCAAGGGCTGCCGCCAACGCATCCTCGTCGACAATGCCGCCGCGTGCCGTGTTGATCAGGAACGCGGTGGGCTTCATGCGCTCGAGCTCCTTGGCGCCGATGAAGCCGCGGTTCTTCGCGGTCAGCGGGATGTGAATGGTGATGATGTCGGACTCCGCCAGCAGCGCCTCGAACGGACGCCGGGTCGCATCGTGCTTGCGGTCGCGCTCGGACGGGAAGTCGAGAATGTCGTGATAAATCACCTTGACGCCGAACGGCTTCAACCTGTCGGCCACCGCAGTACCGATGCGCCCGAAGCCGACAATGCCGATAGTCTTGCCGGCGAGCTGATACGTCACATGGCGATGCGAGTTGACGTGCCAGCGGCCCTGGCGCAACTCCGAATCCATGAATGAAAGCCGCCGCGTCACGGCCAGCATCATCAGCATCGCGTGCTCGGATACACCCGTCGCCGTGCCGCCGGGCGTGATGGCGAGGGGCACGCCTGTCTCGGCCAGCGCCGCCAGATCGATGGTGTCGTGGTAGCCGACGCCCTGGTGATGCGCGAACTTGAGCTTTTTGGCCGCCTTGATGCGCTCGCGCGTGAATTTCGAGGCGGCGACGATCACGGCATCGGCTTCAGCCAGCTTCTCCAGTCGCACCTTCTCGTCATCGCTGTCCAAGGTCATCAGCTCGAATCCCGGCAGCACCGCGGCGCGGATCAGGGCGTAGAGATCGGGCGATCCGTAGCCGAGATAGAGAACACGGCGCTCGTTCGATGGCGTCATAGGCGTTCCTCGTTGTTCTTGTGTGGGCAAGAGCTGATCCAACAGCATCGGGCAGAGGCCGACGCCGGCGCAAGAGGGCAACCGTGCGAGGTAAGTGGATCATAGCCTGCGGCAAAGGAGTTGGCGCACTAGTTGGCGGGGGACGAGGTGAGAGCGTCGGCGAGACCTGCCAAGCTCGCAACGGCGAATTTCTCGATCATCACACGAGAACTAATGGACTGCCACTACCTGCCACCGCTCGCGCTTGTGAGTTTCGCCTTGATCTTCTCGCGCACGGCCTCGGCCTGCGGCGTCCAGGGCGCGAGCTTAGACGCCACCAGGTGGGCCTGCGACTTCAGGATCACGCCGTCGTCCAGCACCTTCAGCCCATTGGCCTTGAGCGTGGCGCCGGTCGTGGTGATGTCGACGATCAGCTCGGCGGCGCCGGCCGCCGGCGTGCCTTCCGTGGCGCCTAGACTCTCCACGATGCGGTAGCCCGTGACGCCTTTGGCCGCGAAGAACCGACGCGTGAGATTCATGTACTTCGTCGCCACGCGCAGGCGCCGCCCGTGCGTGCGCTGGAACAGCATGGCGGCAGCCTCCAGATCGGCCATGCGGCGCACGTCGATCCAGGCCGCCGGCACGGCCACCACCACATCGGCCCGGCCAAAGCCGAGCGGCACCAGCAACGACACGCGGCTGTCCGCATCGGCCATGGTCTCGCGCACCAGATCTTCGCCTGTGACGCCCAGATGCGCGCGGCCGGCCTTCAGCAAGGCGGTGATCTCGGACGCCGACATGAACACTACCTCGACATCATCGAAACCGGCGATCTCGCCACGATAGCCGCGCTGACTGCCCACCTTGCGCAGCTCGAGACCCGCCTTGGAGAACAGCTCGGCGGCTTGATCCATGAGGCGGCCTTTGGATGGCACCGCCAGGATGAGACGCTCGCTCATGGAGCGGCCTCCTCGACTGCCAACAGCACGCGCTCTGTATAGATTGCCGCACCGACAGCCGGCACATCCTTGCCGGCGCCGGCAGTCTTCAACATGCGGTCGTAGCGGCCGCCGCCGGCGAGCGGGCTCTTGGGTCCGAGCTTGGCCGATAGCACCTCGAACACGAAGCCGGTGTAGTACTCGAAGTTGCGGCCAAACTCGGCGGAGAAGTCCGCTTCCTCGATATCGACGCCGCCGACCGACAGCAGCGCCATGCGCCGTTCGAACGCGTCCACCGCCTCTGAGATGTCGATGCGCTGCGCTCGCGTCAGCTCCTGAACGCGCGCAAGAATGCTACCGACGGGGCCAGCAATGGTGAGATAGCGCTCGATCAGCTCGGCCACGTCCGGCGCCAGCGGCTCGGCGCGCGCATCGGCGACGGCCGAGCGGAGGATCTCGGCGATCTCGACCACCGTGCGCACGCCGATGGCCTCCATGTCTTCCTTCTCGAGATAGAGCGCGACCAGCTCCTCCGTGCCCGCCGGATCCTCCGGCTCGAGGCCGACGACGAGATCGTAAGGCAGCCCATCGATGGCTTCGGCCGGCGCCGTGGCCAACCGCTTCAATTCCGCGCGGAACGCATCGGGGCGCCAGAACAGGTGGCGCAGGCGCGTGCGCCAGCGCTCCGGCATGCGCACAGCCGACAGCAGGGCGCCGAACAGGCCGAGATCCCCGACGCGGAGCTGGATGTGATTGACGCCGGCGACACGAATGGCTTTCAGCGTCAGGCGTAGAATTTCTACGTCAGCAGCGGCGTCATCAGGCGCGGCGAACAACTCGATGCCAGCTTGGCGAAATTCGCGCGGGTGCGCCGCCGAGCCCCCGCCCGGCTGGAAGCGGAAGGCCGAGCCGTTGTAGCAGAGCCGCGCGGGCGCGTCGGCTTGCGGATGCCGCTCGAGGTAGATGCGGCAGGCGGGCAAGGTCAGGTCGGGGCGCAAACACAGCTCCTCGCCCTCCTGATCGGTGAAGACGTACGTGCGCGCGCGCAGGCTCTCGCCGACGACATCGAGGAAGAGGTCGGCCGGCTGGATGATCGACGGCGCCACGCGCTCATATCCGCCTTCCGTGAAGACGCCCATGATGCGGGCGGCCTGAGCCTCCAGCGCTTCAAACTGTTGTGCGGTTTCGGCGACCATGGTTGGGCGTACCTAAATTGTCATCCCGGCCGCAGCGCGCCAGCGCGGAGAGCCGGGACCCAGGGCCACGAATGATGGCTGCCGCGGTGACTCTGGGTCCCGGGTCGCGCGCGGGAAGGAATGCGGCGCTCCGTCCATGATCACCGCAGCCCGCGCTTGCCCGGGATGACAGATGAGGAGGCAGATGAGCATCCGCCTCAGCCCCGGTGTCGCGCGAGCACGCTGCGCACAGCTTCCACCAGTCGCGCCTCGGGCACGGAGACCTGCGCCGGGCGACCCTCGCGCCACTCCTTGGAATCCTTGATGGTCTCGGCCGCCTTGGCGCCCTCGATCAGGTCCTTGATCTGCACCTCGCCTTTGGCGATCTCGTCGCCGCCCTGGATGACAACGCACGGTGAACCGCGCCGGTCGGCGTATTTCATCTGCGCCTTCATGCCCGACGTGCCAAGATACATCTCGGCGCGGATGCCGGCTTGGCGCAACGCCTGCGCCAAGCGCTGGTAGCGCGGCAGCTCGGCCTTATCCATGACGAGCACGACCACCGGACCATCCGACACCGCGGGCTTGTCCTTGTTGAGGGCGGCGAGTGCCGCCTGCAGGCGCGACACGCCGATGGAGAAGCCCGTGGCCGGCACCTTGGTGCCCATGAAGCGCTCGACGAGGCCGTCGTAGCGCCCGCCGCCGCCGACCGAGCCGAAGCGCACGGTCTGCCCGTCCTCGTTCTTCACCTGGAAGGTGAGTTCAGCTTCGAACACGGGGCCGGTGTAGTACTCCAGGCCGCGGACGACGCTGGCGCTAATCTCAATGCGCTTGGTGCCATATCCAGCCGCCCACCAGAGCCTTTGCATTTCCCTAAGCTCATTCACCGATTTGACGACTGTTTCGCTCGATCCAAGAGCCTCCGCCCAATTGTCTAGGTCCTTCATGGGATCGCGGTAACAAAGAACGCCGCCAAAGTCCTGTATGCATTCATCGTCAGTAGGGGGAGCCTTTTCGGACAGAGCCGTGAAACTCTCTATTCTCCTGTGGAAGAGGTTCCGGAGCTGCTCAATTTGATTGTCATTCAAGCCCGCCCCTTCGGTGTAGTCGCCCAACTCATCCTTGCGCCCCTTTCCCAACAGGAGTTCAACGCCTTTCTCCCATCCAAGCCGGTCTCGTTTATCAAGTGCGCGCAGAACCTTTAAGCCCATAGGACTGGAGGCATCGATACCAACAGAGGCCATCGCGCCATCGAGTAGTTTGCGATTACTGACCTTGACAACGTACTTCCCACCGAGCCCCAGCGCCTCCATCGTGTCGGCGGCGAGCATGCAGATCTCCGCATCCGCCGCGACGCTGTCGGTCCCCACCGTATCGGCGTCGAACTGCGTGAACTGGCGATAGCGCCCCGGCCCCGGCTTCTCGTTGCGCCACACCGGCCCCACCGCATAGCGGCGGAACGGTTTCGGCAGCCGGTCGTAGTTGGCGGCCACATAACGGGCGAGCGGCGCGGTCAGGTCGTAGCGCAGCGAGAGCCACTTGCCGCCCTCTCCCTCGCGCGCCTCCGGCGCGACGTCCTGAAAGGAGAAGACACCCGCGTTCGGCCGGTCCTGGTCGGGCAGGAACTTGCCCAGCGCCTCGGTGTATTCCAGCGCCGGCGTGTCCAGCGGCTCGAAGCCGTAGCGATGGTAGACCTCGCGGATCGTCTCCAGCATGCGGCCGGTCGCCTGCAGGTCCTCTGCGGCAACGTCGATGAACCCCTTCGGCAGCTCCGCTGCCGGACGCTGGTCCTTGCGGGTCTTCTGCATGATCTGAAAAGCTTTTTTCTGGGCCAACTCGGGCCCGCTACGCTTCGGTGGCCGCCTTATAGCGGAAGGTAGAGGGGGCGGAAAGCCGGGCCTCTTCTGCTCGTCGTCGGGCCGCTTGCACCCTCCGCGGTGCCCGACAAAGAATGCCATCCTCCGACTCATCCGGTGCCCCGCGCCCCAGCTGTCATCCCGGGCAAGCGCGGGCCGAGGAGCGGCCAACACATGTCGCCTCAGTTCCCGCGCGCGACCCGGGACCCGGTGTCA
Source organism: uncultured Alphaproteobacteria bacterium (assembly GCA_963806735.1). GTDB lineage: Bacteria > Pseudomonadota > Alphaproteobacteria > Rhizobiales > Hyphomicrobiaceae > CADEFX01. The sequence goes on from CAWEBE010000024.1 coordinate 80,588, forward strand.
AATGCGGCAGCCTGTGCTTGTGGCCCCTGGGTCCCGGCTCTCGCGTCAAGGCGAAGCCATGCTCCGCATGGACGCTCGGCCGGGATGACAGTTTGGTGTGCACCCCACGCGCCATCCTCCCCGCGGTCCGGTGGACCCGAAGGCATGAGAAGTGACGGGACGCGGGTGCCTCGCAGCAACCGCCGGGCATGTGACTGCCCCAGGAGACCCGCGCGGGTCTCCCTGAGAACCTTTGCGGTTCTCCGGACCTCACGGTCCAAGGGTTGCCTTGCGGCACCCACGTGCGGCGATTTGAAGTCCGGGGACGCGCTTTGGTGCAGCGCGCTGCCTCGCTGGAGGCATCACGCTCAGCACCTTGAGTCCTTTGGACGGCCTGCGGCTCGGCGCCATTACTGGCGCTTCACCGCAAGCGGTCGTCCCGCGGCCCCCTGGATTTCGAGCGTCCGTGAGCTCTACCTTCCAGGCACCGGCCGCCTGCCACGTGAAAGGACGGATCGCGATTTCACGCCCCGTCGCCGGCAGACGGCACGACGATCATGCGCCAAGCGCAAAACGCGGGGATTATTCGTCCCGACTTCTTGCGCGCATGGTGAACCGCTCACGCCGCCAGCGCCTTGCGCGCGTCGACATGATCGAGACCCAGCGCCTCGCCGACCGCCGCATAGGTGATCTTGCCGTGATGCACGTTGAGGCCCGCGAGCAGATGCGGGTCGTCCAGCATCGCCTGCTTCGGACCCTTATCCGCCAGCGCCAGAATGAACGGCAAGGTCGCATTATTGAGCGCGAAGGTGGACGTGCGCGCCACGGCACCTGGCATGTTGGCGACACAGTAATGCACCACGTCGTGCACCACATAGGTAGGTGCCGCGTGCGTGGTCGGCCGCGAGGTTTCCGAGCAGCCGCCCTGGTCGATGGCAATGTCGACGAACACCGAGCCGCGCTTCATGTCCTTGACAAGCTTCTCGGTCAGCAGCTTCGGCGCCGCGGCGCCCGGCACCAGCACGGCGCCGATCACCAGATCGGCATCGAGCACGTATTCCTCGACCCCGGCGCGCGTGGAAAAGATCGTGTTCACCGACGCGCCGAACTGCTGGTCGATGGCATACAGCCGCTCGACGTTGATATCGAGCACGGTGACCTGCGCCTCCAGCCCGATGGCCATGCGCGCCGCGTTGACGCCGGACACGCCACCGCCCAGCACGACAACTTTCGCCGGCGCGACACCGGCGACGCCGCCGAGCAGCATGCCGCGACCGCCCTGCTCCATCTCCAGACAGTGCGCGCCCGCCTGCACGGCCATGCGGCCCGCCACCTCGCTCATCGGCGCCAGCAGCGGCAGCCCGCCACGCGCGCTGGTGACCGTCTCGTAGGCGATGGCGGTGGCGCCGGACTTGATGAGCGCCTTGGTTTGCTCGGGGTCAGGTGCCAGATGCAGATAGGTGAACAGCGTCTGCCCGGCGCGCAGCATCTTGCATTCGTCCAGCTGCGGCTCCTTCACCTTCACGATCATGTCGCATTTGGCGAAGATCTCGGCCGCTGTCTGGACGATCTTGGCCCCGGCCTTCTTGTAGTCGTCGTTGGTGAGGCCTTGGCGCGCCGCCGCGTCGTGCTCGACCCAGACCTCGTGGCCGTGCTCCACCGCCTCGCGAACGGAGCCAGGAATCATCCCGATGCGATACTCGTGGACCTTGATCTCCTTGGGCACACCGATGCGCATGAAAGTCCTCCGCCGCTCGATCGCAAAGGTGATCATGTGACCCGCTCCGGCACTGGTCCAGCACTTCTTGTGCAGCCCAGGGGTGTTCAGGCCGGACGCAAGCTCAGCGTTTACCTTCCTGCGCACGGCGCAGCGCAGCCGCGAGTGCGCTTTCCGGCTCCGGGTCCAAGCGATCCGGTGAACGGCTCGCCGATTTCGGCGGCGCCGAGGCAGGCCGCGCGCTGCGCCCCATATCGCCCTTGGTGGTGTCGATGGCGCCGGATCGCATGGTGAGCGCGATGCGCTTGCGCGCGGCGTCCACCTCCTTCACGCGGACGTTGACGACATCGCCGGTCTTCACCACCTCGCGCGGGTCCTTGACGAAGCGGTCGGCCATCTCGGAGATGTGCACAAGGCCGTCCTGATGCACGCCGACATCGACGAAGGCGCCGAAGTTGGTGACGTTGGTCACCACGCCTTCGAGCTGCATGCCGGGCTTGAGATCAGTGATCTTCTCCACGCCCTCCTTGAACGTGGCCGTCTTGAACTCGGGGCGCGGATCGCGGCCGGGCTTCTCCAACTCGGAGATGATGTCGGTGACGGTCGGCACGCCGAACTGCGCGTCCGCAAACTGGGCCGGGCGCAGCGTGCGCAGGAATGCACCGTCGCCGATCATCGATTTCACCGCACGCCCGGTTGCCGCCGAGATGTTCTCCACCACGGCGTAGGCCTCCGGATGCACGGCGGAGGCATCGAGTGGATTCTTCGCGTTCATGATGCGCAGGAAGCCGGCCGCCTGCTCGTAGGCCTTGGGACCGAGGCGCGGCACCTTCTTGAGGCCCGTACGCGCCTTGAAGGCGCCGTTCTCGTCCCGATAAGCAACGATATTGGCGGCGAGCGTGGTGTTGAGGCCTGACACGCGTGTCAGCAGCGCCGGCGAGGCGGTGTTAACGTCGACTCCCACCGAATTGACGCAGTCCTCGACCGCGCCGTCGAGCGAGCGCGCCAGCTCTGCCTGGTTCACATCGTGCTGATACTGGCCGACGCCGATGGCCTTGGGCTCGATCTTGACCAGCTCAGCCAGCGGGTCCTGCAGGCGCCGGGCGATAGAGGCCGCGCCACGCAAGGAAACGTCGAGATCGGGGAACTCCTTGGCCGCCAGCTCGGAGGCGGAATAAACCGAGGCGCCGGCCTCCGACACCATCACCTTGGTCAGCTTCAGTTGCGGCATCTTGGCGATGAGCTCGGCCACCAGCTTGTCGGTCTCCCGGCTGGCCGTGCCGTTGCCGACGCTCACCAGCTCGACCTTGTGCCGCATGGCAAGCGCGGCGAGTGCAGTCAGCGACCCCTGCCAGTCCGAGCGTGGCTCGTGCGGGTAGATCGTCGCCGTCTCAACCAGCTTGCCCGTGGCATCGACGACCGCCACCTTGACGCCCGTCCTGAATCCTGGATCGAGCCCCATCGTCACGCGGGCGCCGGCGGGTGCGGCCAGCAGCAGATCCTTCAGGTTTTTCGAGAACACACTGATGGCCTCGGCATCCGCGCGCTCCTTGAGCCTCCCGAAGAGATCGACATAAAGACTGACGGAGATCCTCGTCTTCCAGGCGAGGCGCACGGTTTCCGCCAGCCAGGCGTCGGCGGGGCGACTCTTGTCAGCGAGGCCGAATGCGACCTTGATCTTGGCTTCCGCCGGATGCGCCTGTTTCTCGCCCACCGGTACATCGAGATCGAGCTTCAGAATCTCATCGTTCTGGCCGCGCAGCAGCGCCAGCGCACGATGCGATGGGAGCGCGCTGATCTTCTGGCTGAAATCGAAATAGTCGGAGAACTTGGCGCCGTCGGTTTCCTTGCCCTTTGCTACCGTCGACGTGACGACGCCCTCGCTCCACATCCATTCGCGCAGGCTGCCAACCAGACGCGCGTCCTCGCCGAAGCGCTCGATCAAAATGGCGCGGGCGCCGTCCAGCGCGGCCTTGGCATCGGCGACGCCCTTGCCGGCATCAATGTATTTGCCGGCCTCGGCCGCCGGATCGAGCATCGGGTTACCGAGGAGGGCATTCGCCAGCGGCTCCAGCCCCGCCTCGCGGGCGATCTGCGCCTTGGTGCGCCGCTTCGGCTTGTAGGGCGCATAAAGATCTTCCAGCGCCACCTTGGTCTCGGCCGCCGCAATGGCCGCACCAAGCTCAGGCGTCATTTTGCCTTGCTCGTTGATGCTCGCGAGCACCGTCTCGCGACGCTTCTCCAGCTCCCGAAGGTATTCAAGTCGCTCCTGCAGCTTGCGCAGTTGCGTGTCATCGAGGCCGCCGGTCCGCTCCTTGCGGTAGCGGGCGATGAACGGCACCGTCGCACCCTCGGCCAGCAGATCGACAACAGCCGCCACCTGGCCGGCGCCGACGCTAAGCTCGCCGGCTATGCGCTGGTTGATCTTGTCCATCGGGCCTCCGGTCTCGTGAATCGCGGCGCACGCTACCATCGCGGCGGCGGCCACAGAAGGGCGAAGCCAAAGACCGGAGCTTGACCAGTGGCGGCGCGGCGCTTACGCGAAGACCGCGGCACGACGGCAACCCATTTCCGGCATCGGAGCAACGGCTTTGCAGATCTATCTGCCGATGGCAGAGATGTCGCTCAACCTGTTCCTGCTGCTGGGAATGGGGCTCGCCGTCGGCGTGCTTTCCGGCATGTTCGGCATAGGCGGCGGCTTCATCCTGACGCCGATGCTGATTCTGCTTGGCGTGCCGCCGGCGCTCGCGGTCGGCACCGGCGCCAGCCACGTGGTCGCCTCCTCCGTTTCGAGCGCGTTCGCACACTGGCAGCGCGGCAACGTCGATCTGTATATGGGCGCATTTCTGATCGGCGGCGGGCTGGGCGGCGCGCTGGGCGGCGCTTATGTCCTGAACTTGCTCAAGGCCCTGGGCCAGGTCGACCTGTTCGTATCGCTGTCCTACGTGATCTTGCTCGGCGTCATCGGCGCGCTGATGCTGATCGAGAGCCTGCGCACGTTGCGTGCGATCTCCGAAGCTAAGCATGTGCCAGTGCGGCGCGCTGCCCAGCACACCTGGATTCAAGGTCTGCCTCTCAAACAGCGCTTCCGCACGTCCCGCCTCTACATCAGCGCCATCCCGCCGGTCCTGATCGGGGCCTTCGTCGGCTGGCTGACCGCCATCATGGGCGTGGGCGGCGGATTTTTGCTGGTGCCGGCGCTTATCTATCTGCTCGGCATGCCGACGCGCATCGTGATCGGTACGTCCGTATTTCAGATCGTGTTCGTCACCGCCTTCACCACCGTGCTGCAATCCGTGCTCAACAACAGCGTCGATGTCATGCTCGCAGCCCCGCTGATGGTCGGCGGCGTCATCGGCGCGCACTACGGCGTGGAAATGGGCCAGCGTCTGAAGGCCGAGCAGTTGCGCGTCATGCTGGCGCTGCTCGTCATCGCCGTGTCGATCCGCATGGCGCTCGGCCTGGTCGTCACGCCGCCCGAGCTGTTTTCGATCGAGCAGGTCCCCGATGCCGGCACACCACGCGCCCGCTGAGGTGATTCCCTACTTCGGCTCGAAGCGCAGAGGTGCCGAGTAGTCGACAGGCGTCGCATGCCAGCCGGCGCGGCGCTTCTGCCAGTAGAGGCCATCCAGCCGCTTCGTCACAGGACCAGGGTGGCCCGAGGCGACGACGCGGCCATCGACCTTGGTAACGGCAATGACGCCGCCGCCGGTGGTGGAAATGAAGACCTCGTCGGCAGCGCGCATCTCGCCCGGCGGCAGCGGGCGCTTGGCGATCTCCAGGTTGGTCTCGGCCGCCAGCTTGAAAACCGTGTCGCGCGTCATGCCGTCGAGACAAACATCCTCCGGCGGCGTGATGATGCGCCCATCCTTGACGGCGAAGATGTTGAACCCCGGCCCCTCCGCGATATTGCCGTCCTTGTCGACGACGGCACAGGTGTCGGCGCCGCGGTCATAGCCCTCCATCAGCGCCATCTGGAAGTCGAGCCAGTGGTAGTGCTTGATGGTGGGGTCTACGCTCTCCTTCGGCACGCGCCGGATGGCCGAAACGTGCATGGACAGCCCGACCTCCTTCTGCTCGGGCCGCGCAATCCACACGTAGGGGATGCAGAACATCCAGAACTTGTTCTGCGCCAGCCGCACGTCGCGGCTGCCGACGGGGGCGCGCCCGCGCGTCATCAGCATCTGCACATAGGCCTCGCGCAGGCCAGAGCGCCGCACGGCCTCGGTCAGAATGGCGCGCACGGTGTCGCGGTCGTGCGGACATTGCATGCGCAGCTTCTTCCAGTTGCGCTCGAAGCGCGTCAGGTGGTCCTCCAGGCGGAAGAAGGCGCCGTCGAACACGGATACGGTGTCCTGCACGGCGTCCGAACGCAGGAAGCCCCAGTCGAGCATCGGAATGCGCGCCTCCTCAATGGGCACAAAACGGCCCTCGCAGAAGGCGATGCCGGCGGCGTAGGGGTTGGTGGCGTTCATGCTCCCTCCGATCTCTCGATGGTCTGCGATAGTGGCGTCAGAAGCTCGTCAGCGACAAGCCACCCACACTGTCATCCCGGGTCGCGCGCGGGGAATAGCCATTGCAGATGACAGGCGCGCGTCGGCCCGCGCTTGCCCGGATGACAGAGGCAGTTTGATGCTGCCAACTCTGCGCCACGACCACAAGGTGGGTGCACCGCCTCAGCGCCGCATGGTTGGTCACAGACCCGCAGCGATTATACCCAGCGGCCGTGCCGGCGCGGTGTACATGCGCGCGGCAGGCACCGAGACCAGCTCCCGCTCCGGCCACCGCAGCGCCGTCAGCTTGCCGCCGAAACAGCAGCCGGTGTCGATGCAGATGGTGTTATTCTGCCATTGCGCCTCCGCCAGCGGCGTATGGCCGTGGATAATGGCTGCCTTGCCGCGGTAGTTGGCCGCCCAGTTGCGGCGCACGGGCAGGCCGAGCTCGTCCTTCTCGCCGGTCGTATCGCCGTAGAGGCAGAAAGCCTGGACCGAGCCGCTCGTGCGGCCGAGCATATCCTCGCGAATGCCGGCATGCGCGACGGCGAGCCGCCCGTCGTCGAGCCAGAGATGGTAAGGCAGACTTTCCAGGAACGCCTTGACCCGATGCCGGAACGTCTCCGGCTCGGCCTGCATCTGCTCGACCGTTTGGGCCAGCCCATGCGTGAGCTGGATATTGCGCCCATCGAGCCAGCGCATGAGCTTGACGTCATGGTTGCCCAGCACTGCCAGCGCTTGCCCCGCCTCGACCATGGCCATGGCGACGCGCAGGACTTCGACCGATCTCGGCCCACGATCGATGAAATCGCCGACGAAGATGGCGCGCCGCCCCGGCGATGCCTTGATGACCGTGTTGCGACCGCTTATTCGCACGCCGTAGCCGAGCCTGGCGAGCAACACCTCGAGCTCGTCGCAGCAGCCGTGCACGTCGCCGACAATGTCGAACGGGCCTGCCTCGTCGCGCTGGTCCGGCGCAGCGCTCATGCGATGTAGGCATCCTCGGGGGCCGGGACGTCGGTCGAGAAGCTCGCGAACCGCTCCAGGCCGCGCGGCACCGGACCGCCGTAGGCCCAGTCGAGCAGCTCCACCGTGTGCACCATCGGGATGCGCGTGCCGAGACCGATCTGCGTGATGCAGCCGAGGTTGCCGGCGGCGACGACATCGGGGCGCACGCTTTCGATGTTGGCCACCTTGCGCGCCCGCAGCTCCCCCGCCAGCTCCGGCTGCAGGATATTGTAGACCCCGGCCGAGCCGCAGCAGATGTGGCTCTCGGGAATGCCGAGCACCGTGAAACCCGCCTTGGTGAGAAGCGCGCGTGGCTCCTCGGTGATGCCCTGACCGTGCTGCATCGAGCACGCCGAATGGTAGGCGACACGCAGCGTGGACCAGCGCTTGGGCGGACCCAGCTCGTAGTCGGTGAGGAACTCGGTGACATCGCGGGCGAGCGCCCCCAGCGTGGCCGCGCGTTCGGCGTATTCGGGCACATGCCGCAGCAGATGCCCGTAGTCCTTCACCGTCGTCCCGCACCCCGACGCGTTGACGATGATGGCGTCGATGGGATCGCGAATGTTCGCCTTCCACCACGCATCGACGTTGCGCTTGGCCTGCTCGACGGCCATGGCCTCCTTGCCCATGTGGTGAACGAGCGCGCCGCAGCACCCCGCACCGGGCGCCACCTCGACATCGACGCCACGGCGCGCCAGCAGGCGGATGGTGGCGTCGTTGATCTCAGGCCGCAGCACCTGCTGCGCGCAGCCGGCGAGCAAGAGGACGCGCTTGCGCCGCTCCATCTTGGTCGCCGCCGTGCCCGGCCCGGTGAATCTCGCGCCGCGCACGGGCTTGGGCGGCGCCATATCCAGCATGGCGACCAGCTCCTTCAATCCGAAGCGCTTCAACACACCTTTGAACGGCTGTGCCAGCGGTGCCAGCGCCAGCGCGCGGGCGAAACGATCTGGATAAGGAATGAGATTGGCGAGCAACGACCGCAGCAGCCGGTCCTTGAGGCTGCGCCGCCCGGTATCCTCGATGCGCGCGCGGGCCAGATCCACCAGGTGCATGTAGTCGACGCCGCTCGGGCACGTGGTCATGCAGGACAGGCAGGAGAGACAGCGGTCGATGTGATGGCGCACCTCGTCGCCGGCATCGCGGTCGTTCTCGAACATGTCCTTCATCAGGTAGATGCGACCGCGCGGAGAGTCGCGCTCGTCGCCCACCAGCACGTAGGTCGAGCAGGTGGCCGTGCACAGGCCGCAGTGCACGCAGCGGCGCAGAATGCGGTCGGCCTCGGCGAGCCGCGGATTCTCGAGCTGCTTGGGCGTGAAGTTGGTTTGCATCTCTGCTTTCAAGTCCTGCGGATGCACCGCCACGCGGGCAATGCACCACTCATCGACTCACGCGTCAGCATACATGCGGCCGGGGTTGAGAATGCCGGCCGGATCGAATACCGCCTTGATGCCGCGGCTGATCTCCGCGAGGCTCGGCTCCAGCGGCTGAAACACCTCGACACCTGCGCGTACCGGCGGCTCGGCACGGATGAGCGTCGCATGCCCGCCGTGCGCGGCCATGACGCGGCGGATGTCGGCGGCGCCCGCATCGGCGGCGGGCAGAACCTCGGCCCAGACGAGGCCGCCCGACCAGTCATAGAACGCTCGGCAGTCCATATAGCGCGTGATGGCGGCAACGACCTTCGGTCCGGAGCGCGGCGCCGTCGAGATGCGCCAGACCGGCGCGTCGCTCTGCTGCAGGATGGAGAGCTGCCGCAGCTCGTCCCAGAACGCCAGCGAGCCCGTGTGATCAAGCTGGTGCACCTCGCCGTAGGGCTTCAGCGTGTCCTTGAGGCGGCCCGTGCGATACGCAACGGAACGGGAGAAATTCTCTACCCTGATCGCGGTCACGGACTTCTGCTGCGCGCGCGTGGAAGCATGCCAGAGGCGGGCTGCCAACGTCTGCTGCAGATGCACCGCGCCCGACACCTCGTAGGGCGTCGCCATGGCCGTGCACAGCGCCTCGACTGCGATCTCGTCCTCGAGCCCGAACAGCACCAGAGTGCCGGTCTCTTCCGGCACCGGCATCAGCTTGAAGGTGACTTCCGTCAGCACGGCCAGCGTGCCCCAGCTTCCCGACAGGCCGCGCGTCAGATCATACCCCGTGACATTCTTCATGACCCGGCCGCCGGCCCGGAACGGCTGGCCCGCACCCGTCACGGCCTGCAGGCCCAGCGCATGGTCACGCACCCCGCCGCCGGCAACACGCCGTGCACCAGAAAGATTGGTGGCGAGCAGCGCGCCCATGGTGACATGACCGGGCTCCACGCCTAGCACAGGGCCAAGGTCGATCGGCTCGAAGGCCAGCATCTGCCCCTGCCCGGCCAGCTCTTCCTCCACGCGCGTCAGTAGCGTGCCAGCCCGCGCCGACAGCACCAGCTCCGTCGGCTCATAGAGCGATATGCCCGTCATGGAGCTCGTGGTCAGCGACAGTGCGGCCTGCGCCGGCCTGCCGACGGCGCGTTTGGAGCCCGAGCCCATGACCTCGACGGGACTACCGCTTCCGCTCGCTTCGGTCAGGATGCGTTGCAGCTCCTGCTCGGTGGCCGGTCTCACGAGGTCTTGCACTAGTGTCCCGATTCCGAAGTTCGCCTGTATTCGCGGCTAGGTCCCGGAGCGAGCCTCGGAATCATAAGGGACACTAAAATCAGAGACTTGCTAGTGTGATTCAGATCGAGAAATTCGCTCGGAACCGAGCCGCTTGATGGAGCGAATTTCTCGATCATCACACTAGACCTCCTTCAGGCCGCCGTTGCGGCCTCGCGGCCGTCGAGTGGAAAGACCTTGGCGGGGTTGAGCAGCCACTGCGGGTCGAACACGGTCTTGATGCGCATCTGCAGCGCAAGCTCCCCAGGGGTGAACTGCACCGGCATGAGATCGCGCTTCTCCATGCCGACGCCATGCTCGCCAGTGAGGCAGCCGCCTACCTCCACGCACAGTTTCAGGATCTCCGCACCGCAGCGCTCCGCCTGCTCCAGCTCGCCCGGCTTGTTGGCGTCGTAGAGGATCAGCGGATGCAGATTTCCATCCCCAGCATGGAAGATGTTGGCGACCCTGAGGCCGTGCTGCTTGCAGATCGACGTGATCCGGACCAGAACCTCCGGCAGGCGGCCGAGCGGGATGGTGCCGTCCATGCAGAAATAGTCCGCGATCCGGCCGATGGCGCCGAAGGCCGACTTGCGGCCTTTCCAGATGGCAGCGCTTTGCGCCTCGCTTTCACTAATACGCACGACCATGGGGTTGTGCCGACGGGCGATCTCAACAATGCGGGCCAACAGATCGGATATCTCCTCGGCCGAGCCCTCAACCTCGACGATCAGCAGGGCCTCGACGTTGAGCGGATAGCCAGCCTTGGCGAAGGCCTCGCAGACTTCGATGGCGGGTTTGTCCATGAACTCGATGGCAACCGGAATGATACCGGACGCAATGATGGCCGAGACGCACCTGCCAGCCGTCTCGCTTGAGTTCAAACCCGAGCAGCATGGGCCGCGCCGCTTCCGCCGCGCGCAGAATGCGCACCGTCGCCTCGGTGACGATGCCGAACTGGCCTTCCGATCCGACCAGCAGCCCGAGCAGGTCGTAGCCCGGCTGATCGAGATGGCGCCCACCAATCTCGATGATGCGGCCGTCCATCAGCACCATCTTCACGCCGAGAACATTGTTGGTGGTGACGCCGTATTTCAGGCAATGCGCGCCACCCGAGTTCATGGCGATGTTGCCGGCCAGCGTGCAGGCGAGCTGGCTGGAGGGGTCGGGCGCGTAAAAGAAGCCGTTCGGCTGCACAGCAGCGGTGATGCCGAGATTGGTGATGCCGGCCTCGACCCGCGCGGTACGATTGAGATAATCCACCTCCAGCACGCGGTTCATCTTGGAAACACCGATGACCACCGCGTCCTCAGCCGGAATTGCGCCCCCGGAGAGGGACGTACCCGCGCCGCGAGCGACGACCTTGATGCCGTGCTCGTGGCAGTAGCGCAGCGCCTTTGCAACCTCCTCGGTCGTGCGCGGCAGCACCACGACGAGCGGCATGGCACGATATGCTGACAGCCCGTCGGTATCGAAGGCGCGCCGGCCATCCTCGTCGGCGATCACCGCCGTGCTGCCCAGCAGGCGGGAAAGGTCCTTGGCGATGGCCTCCCGCCGGGAGACTACGCGCCGGTCTGGTTCCGGCATTGCGATCGTCGACACGTCGCAGTTCCTTCTCTCGCTCGATTACCCGCACGCAAGGTCAAGCCGCGTGGGTAACAGTTTCGTCATCCACTATAGCGCAAACGGACCGGCCAATCGATACAGCGCCCCACAGTTGCTATTTGGCTAGTGTCCTTCAGATCGAGAAATTCGGTAAGGGCAGAGCTGCGAACACCGGCAGAATTCTCGATCATCACACTAGAGCCGGCCGGCTGCTGCACTTGGTCGCGCCGCGCCGGCGTCGGCTTCCGCCGGCGACCTGCAGATGCCAGATGACATCGTGCGCCGCAACGCCACAAGGAGCTGTGGATGAAGTCGATCATGAAAGCGGGGACTGCCGCACTGCTGGTTGCCGCGACACTCGGACCTGCGCTCGCGGCCGACGCCAGCGTCGAGAACGGTGAGGAGGTGTTCAAGAAATGCCGCGCCTGCCACGACGTCGGCCCGGATGCGCGGAACAAGGTCGGCCCGTTGCTCAACAACCTGTTCGGCCGCAAGGCCGGGACCATCGAAGGCTTCAGCTACACCGATGCCAACCGCAAGGCCGGCGAAAACGGCTGGGTTTGGACCGAAGACAACATGCTGGCCTACCTCCAGAACCCGCGCGAGGCCATGCCGGGCAACAAGATGGCCTTCGCCGGCCTGAGCGACGAGCAGGACCGCAAGGATCTGATTGCCTATCTCAAGACCTTCTCCAAATAGCCGCCGATGGACGGCCTTGCCAGGCGTGGTGGAAGGAAACCGCCTCGCCCCAGAAGCATTCAGCGGGCCTCGGTGAACCGATCGCACTCTCATGGGATGATCGAGAAGTGCGCGTCCGCGCGCTGGGCAGGGTGGTCGCACGCAAATGCCCTCAAGGCAGCCGGGTGAAGCGGACGAGCTCGGATCCGCCGGCGTCGAAGAATTTCAGGCTCGGTCCGTCTATGCTGAATTCGCGCGTCAAGTCGAGCGCGTGCAGGAACTTGGTTTCCTGGTCCATGACCGCCGGTGGGCACATCTTGCGCGTGGCTGCGATGACACCAAATGCCAGGCTGCGGCCGTCGACCTGGACCGCGCCGCGCAGGATGTTGCAGCCGCCCGAGCCACTCAGCTCGCCGGCCGCGCTGATGCTGATCCTCGATTGCACGTTGTCAACGGCGCCCCGGCCGGCGATGTCCTCCACCACCCATATATGGCCCGCGAGGGCTTCGCCGCTCGCCTCCGCCCCGCCTTGGGAAACAGAGGTGAGCTGGATGCGCACGGTGCTTGGATTGCCCTGCGTCAGCACACGGGGCAGATCGGCGGTGATGAAAAGTAACCGCCCCTCGGCCACTATGCTGGCCCTGACGGCGTAGCTGCGGTGTGGATCGATCTCCGGATCGGCAAAATGGATCTCGAATGGAATTGGTACTTGCCGCCGTGGCCTGATCTGGAGCGCCGCGATCAGCTCCCCTGGTCTATCGGCTCGCGTGACGTCCAGCAGGGTCACCTCCACGACGGCGTCCGCAGGTAGTGCTATTCGCTCTCGATAGAACACCTCGCCGCGAACAACTCCGGCTTTGGCGGGCAGAGCGGCCCACGCGGCCAGCGCCAGCGTTGCAAACATGGCTGCACAGATGCGCCGTGTCACGGCCGAGCCCCATCGCGCCGCCCCCACATCTCTACCTGAGGCCGGTGACGCGGCAATCTATCCGGTCGTGAAGAATTGCGCGAGGAACCGCTCGTAGATGGCGGTCAGGGTTTCCAGATCCGAAAGGCTCACGCGCTCGTCGATGGCATGAATGGTCGCGTTGACGAGGCCAAACTCGATCACGGGACAATAGGACTGAATGAAGCGGGCATCAGAGGTGCCGCCGCTGGTGGTGAGCGCCGGCGTGCGCCCGGTAACATCCCGCACGGCGCGCAGCATGGTGTCGACCAGCGGCCCGGGTTTGGTCAGAAACACCTCACCGGTGCCCGAAAAACTCAGCTCGTAGCGTGCACCCATCTCCGTCGCTGCCGCGGCGCACTGCTCACGCACCCAGGCTTCAACCTTGGGCCTACGCCACAGGTCGTTGTAGCGGATGTTGAACTTGGCACGCGCCTCGGCCGGGATGACGTTTGTGGCCGTGTTGGGTGTCGAGATCACTGTGAACTGCAGGCTCGACGGCTCGAAGTCGGGCGTACCCGCATCCAGCGGCGTCGATGACAGACGCTCGATGAGGCGGGCGATCTTCGGCACCGGATTGTCGGCCATGCGCGGATAGGCAACGTGGCCCTGTCGCCCCGAGACGATCAGCTCACCATTGAGCGAGCCACGCCGGCCGATCTTGATCTCGTCGCCCAGCGCCGTCGGGTTCGACGGCTCGCCGACGATGGCGGCATCCAGCCTCTCGCCGCGCGCCGCCATCCAGTCCAGCACCTTCATAGTGCCGTTGATGGAGGGCCCCTCCTCGTCGCCGGTAATAAGGAAACTGATAGAGCCGGGGATCTTGCCGCCGGTGCGTGTAAGGTGCCGGAGCGTGGCAGCAAGGAAGCAGGCGATACCGCCCTTCATGTCGACGGCGCCGCGGCCATACAGCATGCCGTCGCGGACCTCGCCGCCGAACGGCGGGCACGTCCAGACTGCGGCGGCGCCCGGCGGCACCACGTCCGTATGGCCGGCGAAACAGAGGTGCGGAGCTGCCGTCCCGATGCGGGCGCAGAGGTTGTCGACGTCGGGCGTGCCAGTTTCCGTCATGACGAGGCGGTGGCAGACAAACCCCGCCGGCTCGAGAATGCTCTCGATGAGGCTCAACGCACCGGCCTCGGCCGGCGTCACCGAGGGGCAGCGGATCAGCGCCTGCGTTAACTCGGTGGGATTGCGCGCATCGAGGCCGCTCATAGAATGCGCACCGATGACGAGGCTGCGGCTCGCGCGGTTGCTGCGGGACTCTCCGCCGCCGCCCTTGCCTGCGAAGCAGGTGCTTGCGGCTCGCGATGGCGCTCGACGATATTGATCTTCTGCCAGATCTTCTGCGACAGGTTGGTGGTCAGGCGCTCCAACTCGTTGACCGCATCGATCACCTGCGGATTTGAAGCACTCTGCGCATAGAGGGCCGCCACCTTGCTCGACAGCGAGAGCATCTCCGAGCAGTAGTCGAGGTAACGCACGAGATCGGAGGCGTTGGTGATGCGCTTGGGCGATGAGGCCGTATCGCCGCCGGGATGCAGGACGCCGCCCGGGTCCTTCGTCAACTGATGCATATCGATGACGTGCACGATCGAGCGCAGCTGGTGCAAGTCTGCCATTGCGGCATCCCGCCTGGCACGGCCCTCCAGCGTGGTGAGAAACAGCACGGCGGCGCCGACCACGATCAGGAGGTTCACCGCCGCATCGATACCCTGCATCATGCCGAACAGCTCGGTGTTGGCGCTGTAATCCTTGACGAGGCGCGTGACGTAGATCAGGGCCGCGATACCGGCCAAGACCACAAGTGCGCTGATGGAGCGCAACGTCAGATTCGGGCGCGCCAGCTTGGCCGTCCTCGTCCGGCTCTCGCCGGCAACTGCGATCAGCTCGGCGCATACCCGGGCCAAGCCGGCGCCCGGGAACCGCTCCGAGATGCGCCGCTCGAGTTGCTCGAGCGTGGCCACGATCTTGTCGGGATCGAGCGTTCGATACATCGGGCCAATCCGCGATCGCCGGAAAAATTAGTCTAGTCGCGCAGCAGCTCGTTGATCGCCGTCTTACTCCGCGTCTGCGCATCGACGGTCTTCACGATCACGGCGCAGTAGAGCGAGGGACCGGGTGAGCCGTCGGGCAGCGGCTTGCCGGGCAAGGCGCCCGACACGACGACGGAGTACGGCGGCACCTTGCCGACGTGGACCTTGCCCGTGGCGCGATCGACGACCTTGGTCGAGGAGCTGATGAACGTGCCCATGGCCAGCACCGCGCCCTCGCCGACGACCACGCCCTCGACCACCTCCGAGCGCGCGCCGATGAAGCAATTGTCCTCGATGATGGTGGGGTTGGCCTGCAGCGGCTCCAGCACGCCGCCGATGCCCACGCCTCCCGACAGGTGCACATTCTTGCCGATCTGCGCGCACGAGCCAACCGTGGCCCACGTATCGACCATGGTGCCGGTGTCGACATAGGCGCCGAGGTTCACGAACGACGGCATCAGCACGACGCTCGGGGCGATATAAGCGGAGTGGCGCACCACGGCCCCGGGGACCGCGCGAAAGCCGGCGTCACGGAAACGGTTGTCGCCCCAGCCGTCAAATTTCGACGGCACTTTGTCCCACCAGGAGGCCCCACCGGGTGCGCCTGAGATGAGCCCCATGTCGTTTAGGCGAAACGATAGCAGCACCGCCTTCTTCAGCCACTGGTTGACGACCCACTCGGCGCCCTTCTTCTCGGCGACGCGTGCCTGCCCCTTGTCGAGCAGCTCGAGCGCGGTCTCGATGGCCTCGCGCACCTCGCCTTTGGTTTGCGCACTGATGGCGTCGCGCTTGTCCCAGGCCGTTTCAATGGTCGATTGCAGACTGGCGTTGGACATCGGCTGTAGATCTCCGTGCGGCAAAGCTCCCGTTGCTCGGGGTTGTCGCGTGGCGACGCTAACGTGTCAACAGATGCACCCTTCTCGGCACAAGTCAGTGCAGCTTGACCTGCGGCTCCGTTCTCCGCGTCAGCATGCGCGACAGCGTATCGAGCACGACCTTCCACAGGCCGTGCAGCGCCATCTCGTGCATTTTGTAGAGCGACCGGTACATGAACCTGGCGAACAAACCCTCGATGAACAGGTTCTTGCCCGAGATGAAGCCCATCAGGCTGCCGACGGTGCTGTATTCGCCGAGCGATACCAGCGAGCCGAAATCCTTGTAGCGGAACGGCTCGAGCGGCCGGCCATCGCGCATGCGCAGGATCTGGCGATAGAGATGTGTCGCCTGCTGGTGGGCGGCCTGGGCACGTGGCGGGATGGGGCGTTGCGCGTCGCGTGGAACGAGATATGCGCAGTCGCCGATGGCGAATATGCGCTCGTCGCGCGTCGTCTGCAGGGTTGGCGTAACAATGAGCTGGCTGGATCGGCTGGCCTCGAGCCCATCGAGGTTGCGCAGCATAGCAGGACCCTGCACGCCGGCCGACCAGACGACCAGCTCGGAAGGAATGAAGTCGCTTCCGGCGAGCACCACGCCGTCCGCACGCACCTCGGTCACGCGCGCGCCTGTGCGCACATCGACACCGAGGCCGCTGAGGATATTCATGGTCGCCTCGGCGATCCGCTCCGGAAGGGCAGGAAGGATGCGATCGGCGGCCTCGATCAGGGTGATCTTGATGTCCTTGTCCGGATCGATGCGATCGAGACCGTAGGCGACAACGCCGCGCGCTGTGCGATGCAGCTCCGCGGACAGCTCGGCGCCAGTGGCACCAGCGCCGACGATGGCAACATGGAGCTGCCCCGGCCGGATCGGCTCCGTTTGTGTATGGGCGCGAATGCACGCGTTGACCAACCGGCGATTGAAGCGCTTGGCCTCCTCGGCGGTATCGAGCGTGATTGCGTACTCCTTCACGCCGGGCGTGCCGAAATCGTTGCTTTCGCTGCCGATGGCGAGCACCAGCATGTCGTAGGGGATCGACCGCTGCGATGTGATGAGACGCTGCTCGTCGTCGTAGGTGGCGGCCAGATGCACCTGCCGAGCAGTGCGATCGAGCCCGATCATTTCGCCGAAACGGAAGCGGAAGCCGTGCCAGTAGGCCTGCGCCAGATAATCGAGCTCGTGGCGACCGGTGTCCATGCTGCCGGCCGCGATCTCGTGCAGCAGCGGCTTCCAAATGTGCGTGCGTGATTTCTCGATCAGCGCAACGTCGGCCTTGTTGCGTCGCCCGAGCTTGTTGCCGAGACGCGTCACGAGCTCGAGGCCGCCGGCGCCGCCGCCGACGACCACGATTTCGGGCCTATTGCCCAGGTGCAGCGACGGCAAGCTCGACTGCGGGTCCATGGCACACACTTTCCCGGCTAGAGCAGGATCGCTTCGGATGGAAGCACCTTGCCTCAATCCGAGACGCCTCGGCCGAAGCGTGAATCCTGCTCTACACTTTGTAGTTTAGAGTGCGATTCACGCCTCACATGGAAGCGGTAGTGCTTCCATGTGAGACGATCGCGCTCTAGAGAAGAACGGCTCTGTCATAACAAGCCGGATTTGCCGATCAAGGTATCGGCGCAATAGCAAACGTGAATGATACGAGGCGCCAGGCAGCTCAGCGTAGCGCCGCCTGGATCAAGTTTTTCGCCTCGTCGCTGTCCCATTCAGCCGGACCGACGAGGCGGCCGATCTCGCGCCCTTCCCGATCGATAAGGAGCGTGGTCGGCATGCCGATGGCCTTGAACGCATTGCCCATTCTGACGCTCGGGTCAGCATACACGCCGAGCTTTCCCACTTTGATCTGATCGAGGAACTTCTTGGCCCCTTCTATCCCCGTCTTATCGACGCTGACAGCCAGCACGTCGAACTTGTCGGACCCCATCTCCGCTTGGAGCCGATCGAGGCCCGGCATCTCCTTGCGGCAAGGTGCGCACCACGTCGCCCACAGATTGAGCAGGACCACCTTGCCGCGCCAATCGCCCAACGAGCGCTCCTTGCCCGACGCATCGACGAAGGACGTCTCGGGCAGAGCCTCCGGCGACTTCTTGAAGACGAAGGCGGCCATCTGGCCGACGCTGAGCGGGTTGGTGCCGGGACCGGACGGCAGAGACTGGGTCTGGGAGGCTGCAGAGGTCGCCGGTTTCGCGTCCCCTTGAGTTGCAGACGCCACCTGACCGCTAATGCCGTTGTCAGGCGAACGCAGCGTGACGTATACCGCCGCGAACCCGGCCAGGGCTGCCAATGCTGCGGCCCAGGCAAAGGTGCTAAACGACGTTCTGGGTGTCTGTAGGGCGTTGGGCTCGTCCGTCATCGCCGAGTGTCGCCTCTCATTCCCCGTGGGCCCAGACAAGCTGCGCCGAGGCTGTTCGTGACCGAAAAAGATCCCAACCAGATGTGGGGCGGCCGCTTCGAGCTGTCGCCTGCCGAGCTCATGATCGAGATAAATGCCTCGATCGGCTTCGACAAGGCACTGGCGCCGCATGACATCCGCGGCTCAAAGGCGCACGCCGCCATGCTTGCGGAACAAGGGATCATCACTAAGGCGGATGCACGGGACATCATCCGGGGCCTGGACCAGGTGATGACCGAGATCGCAAGCGGACGCTTCGTCTTCTCGACCAAGCTCGAGGACATCCACCTCAACATCGAGAGCCGGCTGACCGAGCTGATCGGACCCGCCGGCGGGCGTCTGCACACGGCACGCTCGCGCAACGATCAAGTCGCCCTTGATTTCCGTTTGTATGTGCGCGACGCACTCGATGCCTTCGACGCGGCGCTGACAGGTCTGCAGCTTGCGCTCGCACGAAAGGCTGAGGCGCATACGGACACCATCATGCCGGGATTCACGCACCTGCAGCCGGCGCAACCGGTGACCTTCGGCCATCATCTGCTGGCCTATGTCGAGATGTTCGGGCGCGATCGCGGCCGGTTCGGCGATGCCCGTGCGCGTCTCAACGAGAGCCCGCTCGGCTCAGCCGCGCTTGCCGGCACGTCGTTCCCCATCGACCGGCACGCCACCGCGCGCGAGCTGGGGTTCGACCGGCCGACGGCCAATTCGCTCGACGGCGTCTCCGATCGCGACTTTGCCCTCGAGACGCTGGCCGCGGCGGCAATTTCGGCCATGCATCTGTCGCGGCTGGCCGAGGAGATCGTGATTTGGATGACGCCGCAGTTCGGCTTCGTCCGGCTCTCCGACCGCTGGACCACCGGCTCCTCGATCATGCCGCAGAAGCGCAATCCCGATGCGGCTGAGCTCTGCCGCGCCAAGGTCGGCCGCATCGCCGGCGCATTCCAGGGCCTGCTCATGGTGATGAAAGGACTGCCGCTGACCTACGCCAAGGATATGCAGGAGGACAAAGAGACCACGTTCGATGCTCTGCGCAGCTTTGCCGTGGCCGTGGCCGCCATGCGCGGCATGATCGAGGACCTGGAACCCGATCCCAACGCCATGCGGGCCGCTGCCCAGCGTGGCTATGCGACTGCCACGGACCTCGCTGACTGGCTGGTGCGCGAGCTCAAGCTGCCGTTTCGCGAGGCGCACCACGTGACGGGCGCGATCGTAAAGCGGGCCGAGACCCAGGGGGTCGGCCTCGAGGAGCTGCCGCTCGGGGCGATGCAGGCTGTGGAACCGCGCATCACGAAGGGTGTCTATGCCGTTCTCGGCGAAACAAATTCCGTCCGCAGCCGCACCAGCTTTGGTGGAACCGCGCCACAGAATGTACGCAAAATGGCGCGAACCTGGATAAAGCGGTTGGAAAAGGACTCCGGAAAGGGCTAAAAGCCCGTAAAGTCATGCAGCTGTCGCCGCTGGGTGGCGCCGTTCGAGCTAATAAGGATCTGGGTCAGGCAAGCTATGGGTATCGCCGTCCGATTGAGCCTGCTGCTAGCGCTCTGCGCGCTGGGCATTTCCGCGTGCGGCGTGCGCGGCTCGCTCGAGAACCCGCCCGAGGCCAGGGCCGAAAGGACTGCGACCGCCGAAAGCGGCCAGGGCAAACCCGAGGGTGCGGCGATCAAGCCGCACAAGGACTTTATTCTGGACGGGCTGATCCGCTGAGCGGACCGAACCCATGCATCATTTTAGCTATCGCGACGGCGTCCTTCACGCCGAGGACGTGAGCTTGGCGCACGTCGCCGCCGAGATCGGTACGCCGTTCTTCTGCTATTCGAGCGCCACCATCGAGCGGCACTATCGGCTGTTTGCCGAGGCCTTGCGCGCACCTGCGGCGAAAATCTTTTACGCCATGAAGGCCAACAGCAACCTGGCCGTAGTGCGGACGCTCGGAAATCTTGGCGCCGGCGCCGATACGGTGTCGGAAGGCGAGATCCGCAAGGCCATCGCCGCGGGCATTCCGCCCGCGCGTATCGTTTTCTCGGGCGTGGGTAAAACAGAAGAGGAGCTCGCCTACGCAGTCGCTGCCGGCATCTACCAGATCAACATCGAAAGCGAGGGCGAGATCGAGGCCCTCTCGCGCATCGGCGCCGCACACGGAAAGCGGCAGAATATCGCTGTCCGCATCAATCCCGACGTCGGCGCCGGCGGGCATGCGAAAATCACGACCGGATCGGCGGCCAACAAATTCGGAGTGAGCCTCGAGGAGGCGGAGCGAATCTATGTGCGCGCCGCCAACATGCCCGGCATCAGTATGGTCGGTCTCGCGGTGCACATCGGCAGCCAGATCCTGGCCCTGGACGAGCTCAAGTCGGCCTTCATGCGCATGCGCTCGCTCGCTGAGCGTTTGCACGGCCAGGGCCTGCGGGTCGAGCGCCTCGACCTCGGCGGCGGTCTCGGCATCCCCTATCAAATCCCGGAGGATTTTGCGCACGGTCCGGACCTGATCCAGGCTTACGCGCGCATGATCAAGGGCGTCTTCGCCGGGCTCGACGTGGAACTCGGCTACGAGCCTGGGCGCCTGATCGTCGGCAACGCCGGCATCCTCGTCACCAAGGTGCTGTATCTGAACCCGCGCCCGAGCCGCACATTCCTCATCGTCGATGCTGCCATGAACGATCTGGTCCGCCCGGCGATGTATGACGCCTACCATGAGATTTGGCCCGTCAGGCAGCCCTCCCCCGCTGCTGCGCGGCGGCGCTACGACGTAGTTGGCCCAATTTGCAAGTCGGGCGACACATTTGCGGTCGATCGCCAGCTTCCTGAGGCGAACCAAGGCGACTTGCTGGCGTTCATGACGGCAGGCGCATACGGTGCTGTCATGTCCTCCACATACAACACCCGCCGGCTGGTTCCGGAAGTTTTGGTCAAAGACGAGCAGTTCGCCGTCGTGCGGCCGCGCCAGAGCCTGGATGACCTGATCGGCCTGGATCGCATGGCCGGGTGGCTGAAATAGAGGCATCGCCGCCGCGAATGCGCCCTACTGGGCTGCAAGGATGGTGAACAGAAATTGATGGCGGTTCCAGCCCTTTGCTGGGCTGCCTGCCAGGGCCCATGCTAGGGTGGGTGCATGACAACCGACGCCAGGTCGCCGCGATCGCGGCTCGAGGTATCGTTCGAACGTAAAGTGCGGTTGAGCCGCTGGGCGCTGCAGTTCGAGAAACTGTGGCCACGGCTGTGGGCCCTGATGGGGCTTGCGCTGCTGTTTGTCTTGGTTTCGCTGGCGGGATTGTGGCCTGCACTCGGCGACCTTGAGCACAAGATCGTTCTCGGCGCCTTCGCAACCGTCGCGCTGGGCCTGCTCATATGGCTGGTACGGACCCCCGGCGTGAGCAGGGATGAAGCCCTGCGCCGGATTGAGCGGCGTTCGGCGGTCCCGCACCGACCGGCTTCCTCCTACGAGGACACTCTCACCAGCCCCGGTTCAGATCCGGCCACGGCCGCACTGTGGACCGCGCACCGCTCACGCCTGGCGGCCCTTCTCGCGCGCCTGCGGGTCGGGCATCCGACCCCGCGAACGGACCGCTTCGACCCGCTCGCGTTCAGGGCCCTGCTGCTGATCGGCGTCAGCGTACTGACGGTGATGGTGGGCGATAACGCTGCTGACCGGCTCCGTGCTGCCTTCCGCCTTGGCGCATCCCTACCGGGCGTGGACATGCGGTTCGACGCCTGGGTGACTCCGCCCGCCTACACCGGTCGCGCTCCGCTGATGCTCGCCGATGGCTCGCATTCCGTGGGCGCCGCCAATGCGGAAAGCAGCAATCAGGTGCACGAGGTTCCCGATCGCAGCGTCCTCATCATCCGGGCCAGCGGACCTGGCGCCGGGCGGCTGGCGCTGGAGGTTACGAGCGAAGGCAAAGCGCCGGAAAAGATCGAGGCCAAGCCGCCGCAGCAAACTTTGGTGCCGACCTCAGTGCCAGGTCAGTCGGAGATCGCCGAGATCCGATACGATCTGCGCTCGTCAGGATCGGTCGGCGTAAGCGGCGTGTCCGGCATTAAGCCCTGGCAGTTCAAAATCATTCCCGATCATCCGCCCAAGATCGCCTTGACCAAAGACCCCGAGCGCATGCCACGCGGCGCGCTGAAGCTCAGCTACAAGATCGAGGACGACTACGGTGTGGTCTCCGCGGAAGGGCGCATCACCCGCGCGAGGCCGCGAGCGGAGGATCCCGCCCGCAGCTGGGCCAAGCCCGAGGCCATGAAAGGACCGCGCCCACCGCTGGAGCGTCCGCCCGTGCTGGCGCTGCGCCTGCCGCGCGCCAGCGCCAAGCAGGCCGAGGCAGCGAGCTACCATGAGCTTGCGGGCCACCCATGGGCCGGCATGCGCGTGCGCCTGACGCTGAGCGCTCAGGATCAGGCCGGCCAGATCGGCAAGAGCGAACCGTTCGAGTTCATTCTGCCGCAGCGGCGCTTCGACAACCCGATCGCCAAGGCGATCGTCGAGCAGCGGCGCTATCTGGTTGAGGATCCACGCAACCGTGCCCAAGTGCTGCGTGGACTCGATGCCATTGCGCTCGAGCCGGATGGTTTCTTCACCGACCGGCAAGCCTATCTCGGCCTCCGCTCGGCCTTCTGGCGTCTGCACCGCGATACCACGCGGGCGGGCCTCAAGAGCGTCGTCGACCAGCTCTGGCATGTCGCGGTGCGACTGGAGGACGGCGGATTGTCGGACGCCGAGCGCCGGTTGCGCCAGGCGCAGGAGAACCTGGCCAAGGCGCTCGAGCAGGGCGCATCAGACGAGGAAATCCGCAAGCTCATGCAGGAGCTGCGCCAGGCGCTAGCCCAGTTCATGGAGCAGCTCGCCAAGCAGGCGGAAGGCCAACAGCCGATGGAAATGCCGCCCGGCATGGCGCAGAACCAGATGATCCGACCGCAGGATCTCGAGCGCATGATGCGCGATATCGAGAATATGGCGCGGCAAGGCTCGCGCGACATGGCCCAGCAGATGCTGAGCCAGCTGCGCGATATGCTCGAGCAACTGCAGTCGGGGAAGATGGCCCGCGGGCAGAGCCAGCAAGGCCAGCAGATGATGCAGATGATGAACGAGTTCGGCGACATCATCGGCAAGCAACAGCAGCTGCTGGACGACACCTTCGGCGAGCAGCGCCGCCAAGAAGAGCAGTCCGGCGAGCAGGGGCAACGAGGCCAGCAGGGGCAACAGGGGCAGCAGGGCCAACAAGGGCAGCGCGGTCAACGCGGCCAGCGGGGACAGCAGCAAGGCGAGGGCCAGGAGGGGCTAGGTCAACGTCAAGGTGAACTCGGCCGGCGTCTCGGGCAGATGCGCGAAGGCATGCAGCGTTTCGGCATGCGGGCGCCGCAGCAGCTCGAAGGCGCCGAGCGCTCCATGCGCGAGGCCGAGCAGGCGTTGCGCGATGGGGACCTCGACAGAGCCGCACGCGAGGAGCAGCGCGCACTCGAGCAGTTGCGTCAAGGCGCCCAATCCATGGCCGAGCAGATGCTGCGGCAGATGCCGTCGCAATTCGGCAGGACTGGAGACCCGCCGCTCGATCCGCTCGGCCGGCCGCAGCGCACGGAAGGTCCCGATCTCGGCACCTCGGTCAAGGTTCCCGATGAGATCGACGTGCAGCGCGCGAGAGAGATCCTCGAGGAACTGCGGCGCAGGCTCGGTGAGCCGTCGCGGCCAATGCTCGAGCTCGACTACATCGAGCGGCTGCTGCGGCGGTTCTAGTGATGGAGAAATTCGCTCGCGCGACCTGCCGCGATTACCGGCGAATTTCTCGATCATCACACTCGTTTCAGATGGAATCGCATTCGCGATCCATCTGGAGCGTGAATCCTGCTCTACACATAAAGTTTAGAGTGCAATTCACGGCTCACATGGAAGCGGCAGTGCTTCCATGTGAGCCGATCGCGCTCTAGCAGCAGTTCCAATATCGGAACACCGGCCCGCACCTGCGTGTGAGCGCGTGCTGCATTTCTCGGCGATCGAGCCTCGATTTCCGGCGTTCCGCGTGGCGCAACTTTCCAGCGCCCAGCATGGGATTTCAGCCGCCGCCGCAAGTCCCGCGCGTTCCAATTGAATTTCAGATTAACCGGGTATCTCCAGCTCCTACCGGCACAATTGACACGCCACCGCTTGCGGTTAGAGTGCGCGTCCGGGGGAAGCTGCGTATGCGTAGTCCAATAGTGCTGTGCGGGCAAGCAGTGTCGGTGCGCGAGCGATATGCGCACTGGCCGCAGCGGAGAGGTAAGTGGAATGGACATCCAGGACATGCGTATTTTTGCCCGCGTAGCCGCGGTGCAGAACCTGTCCGCCGTCGGTACCGAGTTGGGGCTCACGCCAGGAACCATATCGAAACGTATCCAGGCGCTGGAGGATGAGCTCTGTGCACGCCTCTTCGACCGCACCACGCGCTCGATACGGATCACCGAAGAGGGCGCACAGTTCCTCACACATGTCGAACGTATTCTGGCGGAGATCGAAGCCGCGCGCGCGGCGGTCGGCATAAATGTCGAGCAGCCGAAAGGCCGACTCAAGATCTCCGCCCCCGCAAGCTTCGGACGCAGGTTCATCGGACCTGCTATTTGCGCCTTCATGGAAAGCTATCCCGAGATCGCGGTGCACATCGACCTGACAGACCGCATCGTCAATCTGCAGGAGGAGGGCTACGACGTCGTCGTACGCATCGGCGCCCTGCTGGACTCCAACCTCATCGCCAAGCGGCTTGCGCCCGATCACCAGATTGTCGTCGCCTCTCCGCGATACCTCGACCAGAATGGGTGGCCGCGGACGCCCGACCATCTTTCGAGCCACTCCTGTCTGGTGCTCGGTGACTGTTCGCAGTGGACCTTCACCCGCAATGGACGTGAATCCAGCGTGCGCGTGGCCGGCCGCCTCAAGTCGAATAACGGTAACCTCCTGCGCCATGCTGCAATGGAAGGTCATGGTCTGATACGCATTTCGGAATTGCGGGTGGCCAAGCAGATCGCCGACGGCACCCTGTGTCACGTCTTGCCCGAGTATGAGGTCGCGGCCGCTTCCGCCATCTGGGCGCTCTATCCCAAGAGCAAGCACATGCTTCCGAAGCTGAGGGTGTTTCTGGACTTCCTCGGCGAGTGGTTCCGCGACGTTCGCAGCAACACCGAAAGCATGCCTCCCGAGGCGGAGGAGGAGACGCTGGTCGGCCGGGAGACGAAGTCGAGCGAGCTGTTGCACGCGCGTGTCCGGTCCGTGCGCGCCGCCAACGGCATGTCGCGGGGCAATGGCGGTATCCGCTGACTAATTAGCTAGAGCGCGATCATTTCAAATGGAATCGCATTCGCGATCCATTGGAGCGTGGCTCCTGCTCTACACTTCCGAGTAGAGTGCAATTCACGCCTCATATGGAAGCGTCGGCGCTTCCATATGAGGCGATCGGACTTTAGCTGCCCGGTTGCGTGGGCGCGCGCATGACGCGCAAACCCACCCCCGCGGCCACTTGGTGGCTGGCGAGCACGGTGGAAAGGTAGCCGTCGACGGGGCTTGCACCCCGCAGGATATCCATGGCCTGCCGCCAGAAATCGCCAGGAAACCAACCGCCGTCGACGCGGGTCATGGGGGCCTGATAGCTCGCTATGACGAATTTGTACTCGAGGAAGATCGAGGCGCGCGGGAGGCGCAACTCCATGCCGAGCACGGCCTGCGCCGCGGGTCCGACGTACTGATACTCGTAGGTGCGCTTGGGATCGCCGTTGAACTGCACCTCAGTATGCGGCAGGGCCACGCCGACACCGCCGCCGAGGTAGGGCGCCAGACCGGGCAACAGGCTCGGCAAGCGAGCCAGCCCGTTGGCCGTCAGAGTATTGTGGCCATGACTGAACTCGAAGTGGCGGAAGACATCACCGAGCCTGGCCTTTCCGGTCATGATCTGGCCGTTACGCGAGCCGCTCAGCCTGACCTCCTGGTCGCGCTGGGAGATGGCCTTGGAGTGGGTGAAGTCCAGCATACCGCCGAAAGTGCCACCGCTCGACCACTGCATGGTGCGGATGCCGTAATACACCGGGCTCTTGAACGGCCGGCCCTCCCACGTGATGTCGTGCACGGTGAGGTCGGTCGTGCCGGGCTTCGTGAACTTCACGTCGCTCGGGTGCGTGTAAGGCGAGCCGCCGTAGCCGGCAATGACGTATTCTCCTCGTGGCAAATCCGCTGTCGAGCTGGCGGCCTGCGTGCCTTCTGCCTTCCCGGTCTTTTCCCGCTCCGCTGCGACATTGTCCGCAAGCATCGTGTGCCCGGCCCACAAGCAAAGCACGAAGGCGGCGACTGCCGCGCTGAGGCGCTCCTTCCGCCACCACCAGTCGCCGACGGTTCGAAACTCCGCAACAGTCGGGTGCGGCGCCGATGGCATGCCTGATGTCTCCGCTGGGAAGCCGCGCGGGACCCCGTGTACCGGCGCGAAAGCTGGAAACACTCATAGCTTGTATAGGCCATCCGTGCCATCCCGCTGCATCGTCGCACTCGGGCTAGTGTCCCGATCGCGACGCTCGTCGGATCCCGAGCCGAGCGCTGAACGAGCTTCGCGATCGAAAGGACACTAACAAGCTTATGATTCTAGTGTGATTCAGATCGAGAAATTCGCTCGGGATACATGCCGCGAGTTCCGGCGAATTTCTCGATCATCGCACTAGCGCCGATCACTTGAGGCGAACCTCCACACGATCCGAGCGACCGCGTGCATCGATGACAGAAATGCGAACGAACCCACGTCCGTCCGGCTGCCACGTGACATCACGCCGCGCGGCATCAGAGGCGATCGGCCGGCCGTCCGCCAGCCATGTCAAAGGCAGAGCGCCGCCTTCCGCTTTCAGCACCACAATCGGCGGCTCGCCATCGTCGGTCTCGAGCTCGGCACGATCCGGCGGAAAGGCGATCTGCACGACCGGCTCAAGATAGGGCCCGGCGGCTTCGTC
This sequence comes from uncultured Alphaproteobacteria bacterium, assembly GCA_963806735.1. GTDB lineage: Bacteria > Pseudomonadota > Alphaproteobacteria > Rhizobiales > Hyphomicrobiaceae > CADEFX01. Next base: position 107,891 of record CAWEBE010000024.1, read on the forward strand.
CTCAGCGCCCTCCTTGAAACGCCGCAAGGGAGGCGGTAGCGCGCGCCCCGATAGGAGAGACACCCCGGCTTTGGGTGGTTGAAGCGGAACCGGGCGCTCGGCGATACGCGCGAATGCATCGAACAGAACGGGAGCGGCTGCGCCGCGGCCCGTCAGTCCTGCCGTAGCGGTTCCATCGGCGCGACCGACCCACACCGCAATCGTGTGGCGTCCGTCGAAGCCCACGGCCCACGCATCGCGATATCCGTATGACGTGCCTGTCTTGTAGGCAATGCCACCGCCCTTGGCATTTGCCGGCGGCGGTGCGCTCTTCAGGATGTCGGCGACGTACCATGCAGCCGTGGGCGCCAACAGCCGGCGCGCGAGCCTGCGTGGAGCAGCCATTGCGGCCCGGACATGGACGAGGCTGATGGCATCGCCACCCCGAGCGAGGCTGGCATAGATCGTGGCGAGGTCGGTCAGCCGCATGCCGATGCCACCGAGTGCAATGGCGAGCGTCGCTTCCGACCGGCCCGGCAGTGCCGCCGTCAGATCGAGCCGTCGCAGCCGGTTGACGAGGCGCGATGGCCCAACCGCCGCCAGCACCTTCACCGCCGGAATGTTCAACGAATGCGCCAGTGCCTCGCGGACAGTGACGGTGCCGCGGAAATCTTCATCGAAGTTCTTCGGCGCATAGGTGCCGAACCGCGCCGGCCTATCCTCGATCATTGTCTCGGGATGCGCCAGGCCCAGCTCGAAGGCGATCCCGTAGATGACCGGCTTCAGCGTCGACCCCGGCGAGCGCACCGCATCCGTCATGTCGATGGCGCCGAGCCGACTTTCGTCGAGATAGCCGGCCGAGCCCACGTGCGCCAAGACGTCCCCGCTGGCATGATCGACCACGAGCATGGCGGCCGACAGCCGCTCGCCCAACAGGTGCGCATGCTCGCGCACCAGCGGCTCGAGCCCTGCCTGCATTTCGCGATCGAGCGTCAGCCGATGCACCGAGCGGCCGAGCTCGCGCGCAACCTCTGCCTCTGTCAGATGCGGCGCGAGCTTGGGAAACTCCTGCCGCCGCGTGGGTACCAGCTCGGCTCGCGCGCGCTCGACCTCTTCCGCTGTCACGACGCCGGCGAACTGCGCACGGGCCAGCACACGCTCCCGTGCGCGCCGCGCAGCAGCTGAAAAGCGATCCGGCCGCCGCGCCTCGGGCGCCTGCGGTAGTGCGACCAGCAGCGCCGCCTCGCCAATCGACAAGCGGCGCGGCTCTTTGCCGAAATAGGCGAGAGAGGCCGCCCGTACGCCCTCGATGTTGCCGCCGAACGGCGCCAGACGCAGATAGAGCCGCAGGATCTCATCCTTCGACAGCCGGCTTTCAAGTTGCCGGGCGCGCAGCATCTGCTTGAGCTTGCCCGCAGCGGTGCGCTCGTGCTCGCCGTCGAGCAAGCGCGCCACCTGCATGGTCAGCGTCGAAGCGCCAGAGACGATACGCCCGCGACGCAGGACCAGCGTCATCGCGCGTCCGACCGCCCACGCATCGACGCCGGAGTGTGTGCGAAAGCGCCGGTCCTCGTAGGCCATCAGCATGGCCAGATAGCGCGCATCGACCTGATCGACCTCGGCGGGCAAACGCCAGCGCCCATCCTCTGTGGTGAAAGCGCGCAGCAGCCGATCATTGCGATCGACCACGCTCACCGACACGGCCTCGGCGCGCTCCAGCGGCAGTGGGCCGATCAGGTGCGCCGCCAGATACGGCACACTCCACAGTGCAAGCGGGAGGAGCAAGGCCAAGATCAGCCCGACGGCAATGGCGCCGCGGAGGACTAGTTTCCCCCTTCCGCGGCGCCAGGGCGCCCCTGCTCGGGGCGCCTCCCCCGTCTCAATCGGGCAGGAAGGCGCGCATTGTCGGCCATCATCTGTGGCATGATGATGTCCCCGCGGAGTATTTCTTGTGGCAGCGTCCACGATCGGCCCCACGCTAGTTCCGAGGCGCGACGTCGAGCCTGCCTGCAGCGGTGCGTGCGAAGCGGTCGGGCCGGTACATGTCCTCCACCGTCGCCGCCGGATGCACGAAGCTCCCCGGCGTCACCGCCCGCACGACGTAGGCCAGCGTTGCCGATGGCTTCGTGCTCGCGCCCGAGTTGCCGTTGCGGCCCTCGCCGAAGAAGTTGAAGGCGGCGACGAAGCGATCGTCACGAAACTCGGTGTGCTCCGGCTCCTTGCTGCGCTTCAGCCATTCGAGGTTGCCGATATCGCCCGAGTCGACCAGCCTGGGGTTCTCGATCTCCAGACCCGCCGGCAGCCGGTCGACCAGCAGCACGCGCCCGCCGGTCTCCGTGCCTTCGATCTTGAGCACGACGACAAGGCGATCTGTCTGCTGCAGGCTGGCCGTCCCGCCGCTGGCGCTCGCCAGCTCCACCTTCTTGCCGGCCAGCGTGTAGTAGCTGCGCTCGATGGTGAAACCCTTCGCCACCGCCGGCTCGGGCGTCAGCGATGCACCCAGCACCGACACGACCGCATCGACCGATGCGTCTGCCTCGTTGCGGATGGTGAGTGCACCGTCTTTGAGCTCCGCCGCCGTCAACGCGCGCGTCAGCTCGCCCTGATGCGGCGTGCCGTTGACGTTCAGCGCCGTATCATGTCGCTGCTCAGCGAGCGCACGCGCCGCCAGCAGCATCCAGGCTTGCTCCTGCGTCGAGGTGTAGGTGCGCGTCTGATACGCCTTGGCGATGACGCTCGCGAGCCGCGGTGTCTCGGCTTTGACGATGCCGGCCTCGGCTGCCAGTGTCACCAACCCGGCACCGTCCCGGATACCGGAGCCATAATCGGACCGGCTCAGACCTTTGTCGCTGTCGCTGAGCTGTGCCAGCGCCGCCCGGAACGCTCGCTCGGCCCGTTCCTTGTCGCCCATCATGGCCAGCGCCGCACCGAGTTGCGCCTGCGCCAGCGGCGTCGCAAAGCGCTCCAGCCGCGTGTCGACGTAGTAGCGCAACTCGCCGATCAGCGCGCGACCGTTGCGAGCGAGCACATACAGCGCATAGGCCCGCGCCTCGCCGCCGCGCTCGAAGTCCTGCGCATAGCCGATGAAGTTCTGCAGCCGGTCGAGCGCCTGCGCGAACGCCTGCGGACGCACTGTGTAGCCCGCCTCCTTCGCGCGCGTCAGGAAGTCCGTGACATAGCTCGACAGCCACATGTCGGCGTTGTCGGGTCCCCAGATGCCGAACGCGCCGGAGGCGTCTTGCATCTCCAGCACCCGCTCCACGGCCTTCTGCACCCGCTCACGCAGCCCGCTCTCCTGCGCCAGGCCGATGCGGCGCGCCATCTCGCTGACATACAGCAGCGGCAACGCGCGGCTGGTGGTCTGCTCGGCGCAACCGTACGGATAGCGGTCGAGCTGCCCCAGCAGGCCCGGCACGTCCATGCCGGCAATGGGGCCGATATTGACGGTGATGCGCGCCGTCGACGGGATCAGGTCCTGCAAAAGATCCGCGCCGAGCGTCAGCTTGCCGCCCTTGGCCAACGCCGACACGGTCGTGCGCCGAATGTCACCGGCCGGTGGCTTCACATCCAGCGCGATCCGCCGTCTGACCTCGATGCCGCCCGGTCCCATGACGCGCACCGCATAGACAAAACCGCCGATCTCGCCCGGCTTCACCGCCACGCGCTCGCGTACGCGTTCGCCGGTCTTGATCGCGATCTCGCGACCGGCCAGGCTCGACTTCGCGCCGGTCGGACCCTCCTGCTCGACCGTCACCTGATAGCCGGCGGCCGGTCCCTCGACGTTGTGCACATCGACCTCGAAGCGCGCCTCGTCACCGAGCGTCAGGAAGCGCGGCGTCGTAGCCGTCAGCGCCAGTGCATCGCGCACGATCACGTCGGCGCTGGTCGAGCCGAGTTTCGTCTCGCTCCACGCCACCGCCATCACCCGCACGGTGCCGTTGAAGTCGGGTAGCTCCAGATCGACCCGCGCCGTGCCGTCGGCGCCGACCTTGACGATGCCGGAGAACAGCGCCAGCGGCTTCTCCACCGGCGGGCTGCCCTGTGTGCTCATGTCGCCCGACCCATCTCCGCCGGAGCGCAGCGTGCCGCGCTCGGCGCGCATGCCGTCGATCAGCCGTCCGTAGAAATCGCGCAGCTCGATGCCGAGCCGGCGCTGGGAGAAGAACCATTTCTCCGGCGCGGGCGCCTCGAAGCGCGTCAGGTTGAGAATGCCAACGTCAACCGCCGCCACGGTGACGCGCGCCTCTTCCCCAGCACCCATGCCGCTCAGCTTGACCCGCACCGTCAGCGTGCTCGACGGTTTCACCTTCTGCGGCACGTCGAGCGCCACCTTGAGCACGCGCTCGGCGGTATCGACGCCGAGCCACTTCACGCCGATGGCACGGCCCGGCATGCGCCGCGCTTTCTCGTCCAGGGGGCGATAGAGCGTCGCCGTCACGTACGCGCCCGGCAGCCAGTCCTGCTGCACTGGCAGGGCGATCTCGCCGCCGCCGGCCGGAATGTCGGCCTGCTGGGTTGCGAGCAGCTTGTTGCTCAGCACGGCGATCGTGACCTTGCCCGCCTGCTTGCTGGCGATCTTGACGCGCGCCGTCTCGCCCGCCTTGTAGCTCGACTTGTCGAGCGCGACGTCGAGCATCTCCGGACTGTCGAGATTGTCGCTTGCATGCCAGCCGGAATTGAACGTTACGCTGGACATGGCTGCGGATGACCCCACGGCCGAGACCTCGAGCCGATAGCGGCCCCAATCGACTTGGCTCGATATGCGTGCCGGCACCCCGGATGCTGTGCTGACCGTGCCGCCACCGATGCGACGCGTGGTCGTCACCGTCTCGTAGTTCCACTGGCCGTCACGGCTGTACCACTGCCAGCGCTGGTCGAGCCGGAGCAGCTCCCACTTGAAGGACGCACTCTCGACCGACTTGCCTTCGGGCGTGACGAGGGCCACGTCGAACGCCGCCGTCTCGCCTTCGCCGACTTCATTCCCCGCAAACAGCGGCTTGACGCCGACGCGCGCTTCGGCTGGCGCGACGGCCATGCTCACCTTGCGCTCGATGGCGCGGCCACCCGGCTCGCGCAAGCGCAGCAGCACATCGGCCTCCAGGGGCCGTGCCGTGCGCGGGATCGCCGGCAGGCGCAGAGATACCTCGCTGCGGCCCTGCGTGTCGGTCGCGGTCAAGTCTTCCAGCGTCTTGCGCACGGCCGTGATGCGCTCGTCGGCCAGGCCGAAACGGTAGCCGGGAAATCCGGCCACGCCTGCCGACGACGCCTTGACGATGACCTCACCTTCGACCGCCAAACCCACGGCCGGCGGGCCGTACAGATAGCGGCCCTCGAGCGCGATCCTGCCGGTCTCTTCCGGCGCGATGGCCGGGCTCTGTGCCTCGAGCTTCAGAGAGAGGCGCTCGGACACGAAGTCTTCCACCAGGAAGGCGATGCTCGCCAGCGGCTCCGCCTTTGGATCGGTATGGATCTTGGCGCGCCAGGTGCCGGTCATTGCCGTTGGCGCTAGCGCCAGGGTTGTCGTGCGTCCGCCGAGACCCTGGTCGACCAGCGCTATGCGCCGGTGCTCAACACCGTCCGGGCGCGTGATGATCAGCGTCGCAGGCAGGGTCGCAGCCTTGCTTGCGGCATCGCGCAGGAGGCTGGTGAGATGCACGTTCTCACCCGGTCGATAGACCCCGCGGTCGGCATAGAGATAGGCATCGAGCGGTCCCGGCGTCTCGCGCCCTTTGACGCCGCGGTCGGTCAGATCGAATGCCGCCGTCGCGAGATCGAGAAACGCGTAATCCTGGCTGGTGTCGGCGACGAGCAGCGCCGGCGCCATGCCACCGGTGCCGCGCTTGAGACCGGCATCGAAGCGCGCATAGCCGGCGTCATCCGTTTTCGCGGTGCCCAGGACCTCGTTGTTGCGCGCGATCAGGCGCACCTGCGTTCCGGGAACGGGCGCTGCCGTCGCCAGCGAGCGCACGAACGCATGCAGGCCATCGTCTCCTGAGAGAGCGGAGAGGCCGAGATCGGACACGATGAACCATTGCGTCGCCGTACTGCGCTCCTCGCCCTCTGCTTTCCCCGCCCGCGCCGAGATCAAATAGACGCCCGGCTCCAGCTTCGGCACCGCATCGCTCACGGGCAGCGCCGTCGTCACGTCCTCGTTGAGGCGCGAGGTGACGGCAAGCTCTCCCTGCCATACGCGCTGACCCGAGCGCTCGCGCAACGCCTCGACCTCGTAACTCTGCATCTGCTTCAGGAAACTCTCCCCGCCGACGGCGCCCACGAGCCCGCGATCACCGATGCGGAGGATTTCGACTGCCACCTTGTCCGTGTTCACGGTCACCACGGGGATGCCGACCTGGCCACGGCTCGGCAGCACATAGTTGCGGCCCGTGAAGCGCACACTTGCGGCGCGGTCGCGTACGTACACCGTGATCTCGGAGGCCTTGGCCAGTAGCTCGCCCTCCGCCGACGGCAACCCGGCGCGCACCTGCACCTCGTAGCGCTTGCCGTGCGCCAGCCCGTCGATGCAAACCTGCTGGCCCTCTGCCGATACGCTCTGCGGGTCCTTGCCGTCGAGCGACAGGAACTTGGCGTGGTCGGCCTGACCAGTCGCCACGCGCTCGGAAAAGTTCAGACACAGGCGTGGCTCGGAGGCATCCGAGTCGACCTTGTAGTCGACGATGCGGAAGCCGTGCTCGGCGTAGAGCGCATCGAACGCCTGGCGAGCGTGCGCATTTTCCACGAGCGCCAAACTAGCCTTCAGCGCGTTGATGGCCGGGCGCCACAACGAGCGGCGCTTGAGCGCGTCAGCCAGCACCGCGAGCGCAGCGGCTTTCTGCGCCGGCGCGGCAGCGCGCAGGTATGCCGTGTATGCCGCGCCGGAGGCATTGACAGGCAGCTCGTAGCGCTCGGAGCCTGCATCGGGCGTTATGGCGAGCAGCGCACGCGCCAGCCCGGTCCAGCTCTCGCTGTCCTTGGGGTCTGCCGCCACGGCAGCGGCCATGCTGCGTGAGGCCCCGCGCGCGTCGCTGCCTAGTACTTTGAGCCCTACCTCGCGCAGCTGCGCCGCCGTCTGCCTGCCGGGCTTCCAGTTGAGCTTGAGATAGGCCTCGTAGCGCTCGGCATCCTTGGCCAGGACCGGATGCGCAAAGGGCGCTTCCTGTGCAGCCGCAACAGTCGGCATGACCAAGGCAAGAAGCAGGAGCGAGCGAGGCAGGAGCGACATGGGGGGCGTGTCCTCGAGGAAGCCAAGTGCGGCGCCGGTCATCGGCGACATGCCGCGAGATCAGCGTCAGAGGAGCAGGCCTATACGCTCAATTCGTGGCGCGAAAAATGGCCGCCGCCCCGAGTGGGAAAGCGCGCTCCCCCTCACCCTGCGGTCGAGGAAACATTCGGCAAGTGACGGCAAATGCCGTGCGGCGAAGATAGCCGAGCACCAAACCTGTCCAGGTTAGAAACCTACGCTGCTGCCGGCTCTGCACCCAATTGGCGTACGTGCAGCGGCTCGGTGGCCTGCCACAGCCTCTCGAACGTGCTGCGCGCGCGTCCTGCTGCGGCGGCATCGTCGGCCATGTAACTTTCGAAGGCGTCTCGCTTCAACGGGTCACGGCGCAGGCTGTCGCCGTACCACGTGGCGCGCTGGCCCAGCACGAGTTGCTCGTGCGCATCGAGCAGCCGCGGATTGCGGGCGACACGGATCTCGCGCGCATGGCGGCCGGCCGTGGTCGGCCAGAGCTCCTTCGCACTCTCCGCGCTGGCAACAATCATGCGCACGCCGATGCCGCGCGATGCAATCTCGACTGCAGCATCCTTGAGCGCGCGCGCAACAGGGCTCTCGTCCGAGCGCGCCACCAGAAGGACAGCCTGTGGACCGTCGTGCGCGGCCATATCCAGATACTGTCTGATGAAGCGTGCGATCTGTTGCTCCCGTTCCTGCTGTGGCGTATCGCCGTGGGAAGGGACCTTGGAGCGCATGAGCCATTCTCCCCAGCGCAGGAAAGGCGCCCGCGCTCTTGTCGTTAGCGTCCTCATTACGCGGCATTGGGGTTAAATAATGATTGAGCCGCAGTCCATTTGTGGATCGCGGACAGGTCATACTTCTGGAGCGCCGGCTGACACTCTCAGCTGCAATGAATTTTCAAGCAAAAATGAATGCCGCGGCGCGAATTCGCAGCCAGGACTGCGTACGCCTCGCATGTAGCGGTGCTCTCGGGAAAGGCACAGCGCAGCGGCCCATTGCTGCTGCCGCCGCGCTCCTGCCCCGCACCCTTCAGTGATGCATCAGGAAGAACAACCCGACACCCAAGGCTGGTCCTAACAACGTGGACACCACCACGAAAATCATGGGCTTGACGACCATGGTACTACCCCGCACCTCAGTCCGCGCTGGCCACCCGCAGCACGACGCGGACTGATCAACTCGTAACGCCGCATCCCATTTATACAGTCGGGGCAGAAGCTTTGCACGCCACAGTTAAGATTTTTCACGGCCTGTTGAAAAACTCAGGTCGAGGAATACGTTGAGCCATCAGCGATTTTGCAAGTGCTAACAAAGTCCCTGCCACCGCCGGCGCAGACGTTGCCTCGCGACAGCCACATGCGATGCGGTCTTTGCATGCCTCTGTAACCAGCCACAAGAACACGCGAAATCAGGGAGCCACAGCGAGCAGCTCCACGAGGCGCCGGCCGGAGCTGCGGTCGAGCCGATCAACCTCCGTGGCCAATCTCTCCGCCCCGCTATTGCCGAGCACCGGCTTGGCAAGGCCCGCGTATTTGGCCCTGAGTGCCGCTTCCCGTTTCGGGTTGTTCGGGTGCCCTGACGGATCGAGCCGGTCGTCGCGCGCGAACCTCCGCTGCCCGGGGCCGTCTCCACCTCCACCCACGTCGCGAACCGCCCTGGATAGAGCTTGTCCTGCTCCGGGTCGTGCACCACCTCGATGCTCTGCGCCAGCCGGGTGAGCACCGGATCGGCATTGCACTCGGGCGTGAATACTCTGAGTACCCTTGCTCGTCATGTGGAACCGCATAGACTCAGCCCCACCCTGTCCGATCCGGAGTAGCGCGCATGACCACGCGCATCGACTTTCAATGCGATCCCACACGCTACCGGCACTGGAAGCTCACGGTGTCCGGGCCGCGCGCTGACCTCCTGCTCGACGTGGACGAGAACGCCGGCTTGTTCGAGGGCTACCAGCTCAAGCTCAACTCCTATGACCTCGGCGTCGACATCGAGCTGGCCGATATCGTGCAGCGGCTGCGCTTCGAGCACCCGCAGGTTCGCGTCGTCGTGCTGCGCTCGGGCAAGGACCGCGTGTTCTGCGCCGGCGCCAACATCCGCATGCTGGCTGGCGCCAGCCATGCGCACAAGGTCAACTTCTGCAAGTTCACCAACGAGACGCGCAACGGCATCGAGGACGCGAGCCAGTCCTCCGGCCAGAAGTATGTTTGCGCCATCAAAGGCACGGCGGCGGGCGGCGGCTACGAGCTGGCGCTGACGTGCGACGAGATCATCCTTGCCGACGACGGCAACTCCACGGTGGCGCTACCCGAGCTGCCGCTGCTGGCGGTGCTACCCGGCACAGGTGGGCTGACCCGCGTCACGGACAAGCGCAAGGTGCGCCGCGATCTCGCAGATGCCTTCTGCACCATGGAGGAAGGCGTGCGCGGCGCACGCGCCGTGAAATGGCGGCTGGTGGACCGAGCCATTCCGAACTCCAAGTTCGATGCCGCTGTCGATGAGGCCGTGGTTCGGCTCGGCAAGAGCTCCTATCGCGCTAGCGATGCCAAGGGCATCCTCCTGACACCACTCTCCCGCAGCATCGACGGCGATGTCGTGAGCTATTCGAGCATCAGAGTGGACATCGACCGCGCCCAGCGCCGTGCCACCATCACGGTTCAAGGCCCAGCCACGCCTCCGCCGTCATCCACCGAAGCCATGCATACCTCCGGGGCCGAATTCTGGCCGCTGCGCTCGGCACGGGAGCTCGACGACGCCATCCTGCATCTGCGTGCCAACGAGCTAGACATCGGCACGCTCGTGTTCAAATGCACCGGCGATCCGGCGCTGGTGCTGGCGCACGACGCCTTCCTCGACGCCAATCACAAGCACTGGCTCGCGGCCGAAATCCTCCATCTTTGGAAGCGCGTTTTGAAGCGCATCGATCTGACGTCCCGCTCGCTCGTGGCACTGATCGAGCCTGGCTCATGTTTTGCCGGCACCTTGGTCGAGATCGCCTTTGCCTGCGACCGTGCCTTCATGCTGGATGGCGGGCTCAAAGGCGACAACCGTCCGGCGGCCACAATCGCGCTCTCGCCTTTGAACTTCGGCGTCTACCCCATGAGCAACGGGTTATCGCGGCTCGCTACTCGCTTTCTCGGCGAGCCCGAGAGCATTGAAGCCGCAAGTGCCATGGTGGGCGTGGCCCAAGACGCATCCGCCTGCGAGGCACTCGGTCTCGTCACCGCGACCTTCGACGAGATCGACTGGGGCGACGAGGTGCGCATCTTCCTGGAGGAGCGTGCGAGCTTCTCCGCCGACGGCCTGACCGGCATGGAGGCCAACCTGCGCTTCGCCGGCCCCGAGACCATGGAGACGAAAATCTTCGGCCGTCTCACCACGTGGCAGAATTGGATCTTCCAGCGCCCCAACGCCGTCGGCTCGGAAGGCGCCCTCAAACGCTACGGCACCGGCGTCAAAGCCAAGTTCGATCCGGAACGTGTGTAGTCGTCATCCTGGGATCGTGCCGAAGTTTTCGCGACGGGTGCCTCGCTTGCACAGGCAGGCAGAATGGTGTTTTTGGACACCGACGGGCAAGAATGTGGAGCGTCAGAGGATTTCATGTCCGAAACCGTGCACGTCGACTACTCGACCAAGATCCCCAACAACGTCGGCCTGCAGGACGATCAGCGCGTATTGAAGGCGCTGGAGCAGTGGCACCCCGGCTATATCGACTGGTGGATGACCATGGGACCGGAGGGCTTCCAGACCTCCGACGTCTATCTGCGCACTGCCGTCAGCATCGACCCCAAGGGTTGGGCCAAGTTCGACTACGTGAAGATGCCCGAATACCGCTGGGGCATCCTGCTGGCGCCGCGGGCAGAAGACCGCCTTGTCAATTTCGGCGCGCACAAGGGCGAGAAGGCCTGGCAGGAGGTACCAGGCGAATACCGAGCCATGCTGCGCCGCCTCGTCGTCATCCAGGGTGACACCGAGCCCGCCAGCGTCGAGCAGCAGCGCCATCTCGGCAAGACCGCACCCTCGCTCTACGACATGCGCAACCTGTTCCAGGTCAACGTCGAGGAAGGCCGCCACCTGTGGGCGATGGTCTACCTGCTCCACAAATACTTCGGCAAAGACGGTCGCGAGGAAGCCGAGGGCCTGCTGCAGCGCCGCTCGGGCGATGAGGACAAGCCGCGCATGCTGGGCGCCTTCAATGAGGTGACGCCCGACTGGCTTTCCTTCTTCATGTTCACCTTCTTCACCGATCGCGACGGCAAGATGCAGCTGGAAAGCCTGGCGCAGTCCGGCTTCGATCCGCTCTCGCGTACGTGCCGCTTCATGCTGACGGAGGAAGCGCATCATATGTTCGTGGGCGAGACCGGCGTCGGCCGGGTCATCGAACGCACCTGCCAGGCCATGCAGCAGGCCGGTATCGAGGACCCTTATGACATCGCCAAGGTGCGCGCGCTCGGCGTCGTCGATCTACCCACCCTGCAGAAGAAAGCCAACCTGCACTTCTCGCTGTCGCTCGACCTTTTCGGCTCGGAGGTCTCCACCAACGCCGCCAACTTCTACAGCTCCGGCCTGAAGGGCCGTCATCGTGAGATTCATATCGAGGATGACCATCAGCTCACGAGTGCCACCTATCCTGTGCTCAAATTGGTCGATGGCACCCTGAAGCTGGTCGACGAGCCGGCGCTCACCGCCATCAACATGCGCCTGCGCGACGACTACGTGCGGGACTGCGAGGGCGGGATCAGGCGTTGGAACAAGGTGATCGAGAAGAGCGGCGTCAAGTTCGAGCTCAAGCTGCCGTCCGTCGCCTTCAATCGCCAGATCGGCGAGTTCAAAGACATCCACGCCTCACCCGACGGTGAGCTTCTCTCTGACGGCGAATGGGCGGCGCGCAAGGACCAGTGCTTGCCCTCGCGCGACGACGGCGCCTTCATCGAAAGCCTGATGGCGCCGTGCTGGGAGCCGGGCAAGTTCGCATCCTGGATCGCGCCGCCCAAAGTCGGCGTCGACAACAAGGGCGGCGACTTCGAATACGTGAAGATCCACCGCGCATGACCTGGATTGGACAGAGATTCCTATTGAGGACATGTGCGCCATGTCACCCGCACGCACCATTGCATCCGCCCGCCTTATTATTCATCCAGAAGACAGGCCACAGGTGATCCTTGCCCTCGTCGGGCCGGCCATTCTCCTCTTTCCATTCTTATTGTCGGCGCCTCTTTGGGTGGAAATCCTCGTCTGGATCAATTGTTGGTTCTTGCTTTGCCGCCACAACTACATTCTCCACAATCATGTTCACCGCCCTTTCACAAGACTGAAACTCCTGAACCGGGTCATAGGCCTGTGTCTGGGCTTCACAACTGGAATGACGGCAGGCAATTGGAAAATCACGCATATCCACGGTCATCATGTGGAGCATAGTGTTGCCGCGCTTCGAAGCCGCAGCTACGTGAAACGGCTTGCCATCCCAGACGACGAGAGCTTCTCCGCCGCGAGCGTAGCGCGACACTTGATAAGGACGGTTCCCATTCAATGGGTGCTGCCGGTTTTCATCCTTTTCCGAGAGTCTCTGAAATCACGCTCCCATCGGCGCGTATTCTACCGCTTTTACCTGGCCGAATTTCTTATAGTATATGGAGCTGTTGCTCTATTATGCTGGCTCCGGCCGGCGAAAGGCGCTGCGTATTTCGGGATAATCTATATCCTGGTGTACTCCATCTCCAGGTACATGGATTATATAACGCACGTTTCCAGTAAGAATGCGTCGCGTTATAGTTTCGCCAACATATGTCTGAACCCTCGCTTCAATGCGACGTTCTGGAATTTCGGCCATCACGTCGCGCATCACCTGCATCCGAAGGCTCATTGGAGCGAGTTGCCTACACTCTCGTCCCGCTTGGGTCTGGCGGAGGATGGACCTCCAGTCGCTAAAAGCCGGTCCTTCCTGCGTTTTCATGCGCCTGTTACGTATCATTGGTCCCGCGTTCGCGATGGATGGAGGGACCCGGCGTAGCCCCACTCGCGTCCCCGGGCCGATCCGGCAGCATCCAACTATTTCTTTTCGCTCTTCATCGCATAAGTGTGCTCCGCCGCCGGAAACGACCGCCCGCGTACCTCGGTCGCGTAAGCGGAGATGGCGTTGTCGATCGCAGCGCCTACCTTGCCGAACTCCTTGACGAACTTCGGCACGCGTGGCGACAGGCCGAGCATGTCCTCCATGACCAGGATCTGGCCGTCGCAGGCGGCCGACGCGCCGATGCCAATGGTTGGCACCGGCACCGCCTTGGTGATGCGCTGGGCCAGCGGCTCGGCGATCGCCTCGAGCACAATGGCGAATGCGCCGGCCTCGGCAACGGCCGTAGCATCCGCCTCCAGACGCGCCCACTGGTCCTCCGTGCGTCCCTGCGCCCGGAAGCCGCCCAGCGTATTGATGGCCTGCGGAGTGAGCCCGATGTGCGCCATCACGGGAATGCCGCGCTCGACCAGATAGCGGATCGTCTCCGCCATTTGTCGCCCGCCCTCCAGCTTGACCGCGCCGCATCCCGTCTCCTTCAGTACGTGCGCGGCATTGCGGAATGCCACCGGCGGGCTCTCCTCGTAAGAGCCGAACGGCATGTCGACCACCACCAGCGCGCGCTTGGCACCGCGCACCACAGCGCGGCCGTGCATGATCATCAGCTCCAGCGGCACCGGCACGGTGGTCTCGTAGCCGTGCATCACCATGCCGAGGCTGTCGCCCACCAGCAGGAAATCCACATGCTTGTCCGCAATAGTCGCTGTGTGAGCGTGATAGGCCGTCAGTGAGACGATCGGCTCGCCGCCCTTGCGGGCGCGGATATCGACCGATGTGGTGCGGGTCACGGGTGCTTGAGCGGACACGGGCGTTTCACTCCGAGCAACACTGCAGCAGATATGGGTTCGGCCACAGGTATTGAAGATCACCGCTGGGAGCGCAAGCCAGAATAAAGACCCGGCCGGCGCCAGACGCGCACCGGCCGGGGATGCAAATCAGAACGCAAAGTTTCTAACTTCAGCGCCGCTCGTGGCAGATGACCTTGAGCTGCCGATCGGCCTCATCGCGCGTCTTGAAGGCCAACGGGCCGACCTGCACCCAGGTCGTCTCGACGGGCCGGGTCTCGACCACCCTGCAGCGCTTGGAGGATTTTTCCTGGATCACGTAGTAGTCTGCCGAAGCCGTCACGCTCATAACGGTGAGAGCGGCGCCCGCCAACATCAGGGTTCTGAACATCGTGTGTCTCCTTGCTCGAGGCGTGATGCTTCAGAACGCCCTGCCAGCAGCAGCGTTCCCCCCGCCCGAGTTCCTCGAAATGCGAAATGTGTTGGCTGATCGGGCACGACGGCGTATCACGTGCCGCCATTCACACGGCTCGCGAGCCAGTTCCATGAGCGACACACCACCAGATCGTCTCTCTGCCGACGAAGCCAGCCCGTACTATGACGCCGCCCTTCTGGAGCGCGGCGTCGGCGTGCGCTTCAAGGGCGTGGAGAAGACCAACGTCGAGGAATACTGCATCAGCGAAGGTTGGGTGCGTCTCGTCGCCGGCAACGCCAAAGACCGTCACGGCCGGCCCATGACAGTCAAGCTCAAGGGCACGGTCGAAGCCTACTTCCGCAGCACTCCAGCCAGCGGATAGCCACGAGCGATTCAGTGGGCACCGCTCGTTTCGCAGATGTCTTGCTCACCGCCAGCCGTAGTTGAAACAGATCGAGATGCGTTCGCGCGAGGATTTGCTCGCCAGCACCTCATGCCTGAGCCAACTTTCCCATAGCAGCAGCGTGCCGGCCTTCGGCTGCACGACATGGAAGGTCCGGTTCTCCTTGCGAGCCGCCGGCTTGCGCGCGGGCGCGGCCATCATCAAGGCCAGCCGCGGATCCTCGAAGCGGATCGCACCGGCTCCCGATGGGACGGACACATAGTAGGTCCCGCTCACGACTGCGCGCGGATGAATGTGGGCCATGTGCGCGCCGGCGGCGGCGAGAACGTTGATCCAGATGCTGTCGAGCGCCAGATTCCGACCGTCTAAATCAAAATCCAGATCGCGGGCAAAGCGCGCGATGTGCTTGTCCAGCAGGCGAACAAGCTCGCCGATCTCGGGCGACCGCCAGGCAAGATCATCGAGCGATGCGTAAGAGGTGTAGCCGGCATAGGCGTGCTTGCGGCACCAGGCCTGACCGGCGCGATCGTCCTCCGCGATCGCACGGCAGGCGCGCGCCAGATCACGGTTGAACGGAGCCGTTGAGCGCGTCGCAAGCCTGGTGCTGTAGAGTTGTGTGGCGAAAAGCCGTTCCGAGCGGGACATCGGCAGGGCATTAGGTGGGGGCAGTCGCCGCTGTCAAATCCGGCTTGGCGCTAACCTTGCTGGCGATCTTGCGCCTTCGCTCCGCGGCGACTTCAATGGGCCGCAATCGAATCGAGGGGGCACCATGTGGGACCTGGAGTCGAAGGACGAGCCGCTGGCCTCTCACATGCACTTCGTGGGACGGCTGACCGCCAGTGTGCTGGCAGCCGTCCTGATCGTCGGGCTGTCTTTGTTTGGCGGCATGGCCGGCTACCACCATTACGAGGACATGAGCTGGACAGACGCCTACCTCAACGCGGCCATGATCCTGTCAGGCATGGGTCCGGTCAGTCAGCTCAACACGGAAGCGGGCAAGCTGTTCGCCGGCTCCTATGCCATCTACTCGGGACTGATCGTCGTGATATCGACGGGCATAGTCCTGGCCCCGGTGGTGCACCGGTTTCTGCACCGCTTTCACCTGGATGACGATGACAACCCCTGACGGCGCAAGGGCCTCGCGTCAGGTGCCACCCGGCGTATCCCAGCCGACCGTGTTCTTGTCCAGGAACTTGTTCGGCTTGAGGAAGATCGAGAGCACCAGACATCCGTTGGGCGAGTGCGCATCGTGACGGTTGCCGGCCGGTCGCCAGACGAAGTTGCCGGCGCTTGCCACGCCCTCGTCGTCCTCCAGGGTGCCTTCCAGCACCCAGGTCTGCTCGATGGCAACATGCTCGTGATAGGGAAGCTTGGTGCCGGGCTGGAAGCGGAACAAGGCTGTGATTAGGCCGGTATCCTTGTCCTCGACCAGCACCTTCATGGTAACGCCGGGAAAGCGAGTCTCCTGCCAGGGCAACTCGGCCACGTCCAAATAGCGCGAGGCCAAAGGCGCCAGCTTGTCGTCACCTTTGAGAAATGGCGTCTGCGCGACCATGCTTGCCTCCCTCCGTACCTTGCGAGCCGCTGTTCCGGCATCCTCGAGGATTGTCGCCCGTGTGGGAGAGTTTAGTCAAACTGGGGAAGGCGCTTGCGGTCGACATTGGACGTGGGCGCCCTGAGCCTATACTGGCGTGGAACAACGACGCCGACCAAGCCTGAAGGACATCCCTTGAGCCGAGCAGCCACGGAAAGCCTGATCGCCCGCTACTACGAGGCCTTCAACCGCGGCGACGCGGAGGCCATGCTGGCGTGTCTGAGCGAGGACGTGGCGCATGACGTCAACCAAGGCGTGCGCCGCTCCGGCAAGGTTGCGTTCCGAGCCTTCATGCAGCACATGGACCGCTGCTATCGCGAGCAGCTCAAGGACATCGTGATCATGGCCGATGCCGACGGCACGCGCGCCGCGGCGGAATTCAACGTACACGGCACGTACCTGGCGACGGACGAAGGGCTGCCGCCGGCCAATGGCCAGACCTACGCACTCCCTGCCGGCACGTTCTTCGTCGTGCGCGACGGGCTGATCGCGCGCGTGACGACATACTACAATCTCACCGACTGGCTGATGCAGGTGAGCGGCGAGGCGGCGTCGTGACAGTGACCGTGGCGCGGCTCGCAGGCGCGTCGCTCAAGACCGCCCTGCCCGAGCTTGCAAGACTGCGCATCACGGTGTTTCGCGATTGGCCCTACCTCTACGACGGCACGCTCGAATACGAGCAGGGCTACCTTGCGAAGTTCGCGGAGGCTGAGGGCGCTGTCGTCGTTGCCGCGTACGATGGCGACACGATGATCGGCGCGGCAACCGCCGCACCCATGATCGGCCATGCGGAGGAGTTCGCAGCCCCGTTCAAGGCGCGCGGTTTCGATATCAATCGCATCTTCTACTTCGGCGAGTTCGTGCTGCTGAAGGACTATCGCGGCCGCGGGCTCGGGCATGCCTTCTTCGATCAGCGCGAAGTGCATGCGCGGACCGCCGGACCGTTCACGCACACGGCCTTCTGTGGCGTCGTTCGCCCGAACGACCATCCCATGCGCCGGATTGACTATGTTCCGCTGGATGCCTTCTGGCGCAAGCGTGGCTACGAGAGAATGGAGGGCATGGTCACCTCGTTTGCCTGGAAGGACATCGGCGAGACCACGGAGACCAGGAAACCGATGCAGTTCTGGATGAAGGCGATCGAGAGATGATTGCGCCCCAGCGCATCAGGATTGCAACTGCGCAGTACCCGATCGACAAGCTGCCTGACATCGCCGCCGTGCGCGACAAGCTCGGGCGCTGGGTTGCAGAAGCCGCGGACGGTGGCGCGGAGTTGCTGGTGTTTCCCGAGTACGGCGCCATGGAGCTGGCTGCAATCGCCGGCGATGCGATTGCCGCCGATATTGCGGCGTCTCTCAAAGCCGTATCAGACGCGTTGCCTGAGGTCGACGCCATTCACGTGGATCTGGCGCGCCGTCACGGTGTGCACATGCTGGCGGCGAGCGGACCGATGTGGCGAACGGACCGCTTCGTCAATGCGGCGCGTCTCATCACACCCGAGGGCCGCGTCGGCGTGCAGGACAAGCACATCATGACGCCGTTCGAGCGGGACTGGAATATCACCGCCGGAGCAGCGCTGCGCGTGTTCGAGACCGCGCTCGGCCGGATCGGCATCGCTATCTGCTACGACAGCGAGTTTCCTCTGCTCGTGCGGGCGCAAGCGGAGGCCGGCGCGGAGGTCATCCTGGTGCCGTCGTGCACCGAGCGCGTCTCGGGCGCGCATCGTGTGCGTACTGCCGCGCTGGCCCGGGCGCTGGAGAATACGTGCGCCGTCGTGGTGTCGCCCACGGTCGGGGAGGCGACCTGGTGCGCCACGGTGGACCGCAACTGCGGAATTGCCGGCACTTATGTGCCGGCCGAGGCCGGATTGTCGGATACCGGCGTCCTCGCCGAAGGCCAGCTCAATGCACCGGGTTGGGTGCTCGCGGACATCGATCTGCAGGCTCTGAGGACGCTGAAGACGCGAGGCGAAATGCGCAACGCGCAGGACTGGACCTTGCAGCCGGGTGCTAGCCCCCTGGCGCAGCATGTAGAGACGGTGACGCTGGCCTGAACGCGACTACTGCAAGGCCCAGGTGACCTGCACGCGCACTTCTAGGGTCTGGCTGCCGCGCTCGATCGGCACCGCCTCCGCCGCCATGGACCGAACCCGGCCCATCGGCCGCGGTCCGATCTCGATCACCTCCTCGGCGATGGTCACCACCTCGCCGACCTTAGCCCCGGCTGCAGTGGCGAAAAGCTGAGCGCGCCGGTACGCGTTAGCGACGGCCTGGCGGCGCGCCTCGTCTTTCAGGGTCTCGGCTTGCGACACCTCGAAGCTGATGCCGCCAGCCTGATTGGCGCCGAGCCCCACGATCTGGTCGAGCAGCTCGCCGAGCTTGGCCAGGTCTCGCACGGTGACGCGCACCTGGTTGTTCACTCGGTAGCCGTTGATCTGCGGAGGCCGGTTGTCCTTGCCCTGCTGGTAGCGCGGCTCGACGTTGAAATTGACGGTCTGGATGTCCTTGGCGTCGGTACCGGCGCCCTTGAGGCCATCGATGACCTTCTTCATGGCCACGCTGTTGCGCTGCAGGGCCTCGCGCGCGGTATCCGCCTCGCTCACCACGCCAGTCGCGATGTAGGCCATGTCCGGCTCGACGGCGACGCTTCCTGTTGCCGCCACCGTCACCGTGCGCTCCATGCGCTTCTCCTGTGCCGAGGCTGCTGCTACCCCCAGACCCGCCAGAAAAGCAAGGGCGACGAGCGCGATCGAGCAGCGGCACCTTTGCATTGCCGTGAACCCTCTACATCTCTGAGATCAAGAGCATATGGGCTTTTGCGGCCGAACCATGCTGTCGTCAGCAGAGCATCGACGCGCACGCCAATTCTGATATAGAAGCACCGCGCTGGAACGTAAGGGGCCTTCGGGACCCGTCGCCACTTCAGTCTCCCCTACTCAAGGGCCCGTAGCTCAATGGTTAGAGCCGGCGGCTCATAACCGTCTGGTTGCAGGTTCGAGTCCTGCCGGGCCCACCAAATTTGCTTTTGACGTCAATGGGCCAAGATATATCAATCGTGAGCTCTGAGATTTCCCGGGAATTTCCCGGTCGCTGCAGTTGAATCTACTCAGCATAGTCTTCGCCCAGTCACGCACCCGCGGCGCAGTCGTCGTCGATGGCCTGATTGAGCCTAGCCACACCAGCCGGCGGATAGCTTCTGTTCTCCCGCTTCACGCTTGCCGTGGTGCGCATCCAGAAGCTAGGCTCTCACCTAGTTGGCGGGGCCTATTACCATGAGACTGTTGCTACTCGCGTCGGCGGCAATTGTTGCTGGCTGCGCTCAAATAGAGCACACCCAACAGCTGCAGCAACCAGTCGGGCAACGTCTAACGGTGCCGGTTGGGGAAACCCTGGTTACAATCGGCAAACAGAAAGACCTACCCAATGTGTTTGGGAAGGCTGACTTGTACGGTCGAAGTGCCGCCGCCGTCGTGACTGGCGCCTCGAATTCTCATGCGATGGCCATAAGCCCACATGCCGAAACCAATATTGTGTTGCCACCCAGCGCCACCACTTTTCACGTCCCAAACGGCAAGACCTTAGCGTTGTCGACGGGTCAGAGTATCGAGTTCCTGGATGTGCAACCGCACCAAGTCGCCTACAAGGTTTT
Organism: uncultured Alphaproteobacteria bacterium; assembly: GCA_963806735.1. Classification (GTDB taxonomy): domain Bacteria; phylum Pseudomonadota; class Alphaproteobacteria; order Rhizobiales; family Hyphomicrobiaceae; genus CADEFX01. Next base: position 128,016 of record CAWEBE010000024.1, read on the forward strand.
GGGTCGTTGATAATTTCGCCGCGTGCGACGTGACGTTCTACCGCGTCGCAATTGCCGAGCCGGTAGAAGCGGTGGCTAGTGATTGTGCGCCAAGCCCGGCGACGTGAGGCGGATGTGACAGCGTTCGATCCGGTAGGCTTCGTTCACCGCAACTTCGCAGCCGAGGCCGATGCGGGCTGGACTTTCGAAGGTGCCCATCCAAAGTCGTTGGAGGATTAGGGGGAGGAAATATTGTTCGGCTATATGGGTCGCCACTGGTCTCGACAAGCGCAACAGTACGCCTAAGCAACGGCTCGGCATCAGCAAGGCGGCCCATCGCGCCATGTACAGCAAAGCCAAATTGTTCAACGATCTCCCGACCGAAGGATGGTCAGGGCCCGCTCTTTCAGCCAACGCGAGGCTGCGTTGGTAAAGCGGCTCAGCCTCCAGATATCGGCTCTGCTCCCGATAGAGTTCGGCTAGGTTGCTCAGGGCCCCGCTGCTATCCAGATGGTCGGGCCCTGGCCCCTTCTCGAAAGTTGGTGCCCCGCTGACATCCAGATAGTCGGGCCCTGGCCCCTTCTCGAAAGTTGCAAGACTACGCTTGAGCAGCGGCTCGGCTTCGGCGTAGCGGCCTTGCGTCCGGTATAGCAATCCGAGGTTATTAAGGCACTGACCGAGAACCCGGGCGTCTGGGTGAGTTTGATTTTCGGCAAGTGCAAGCGACCGTTTGGCAATCTCTACCGCTTCGGCGTACCTCCCCGCTTGATAGAGTTGTGCGAACTGCGCGTTAAGCTTGACGGGCAAGTCAGCGCTACGCGATAAGAGATGTGTTTAGCCCGAGGGCTGGTTCGCTAGCCTTGAACTGTCCAACACGCTGGAGCCTGCGGGGCCGTGGCAGAGGCCCCCTCAATAGTCATCTCAGACCTTCGCCGACAATGACGAAGGGTCCCCAGATCGCAGGGTGAGCAGACGCTCCTTGCTTTGCCAATAGCGCCAACATTGAACGACGCAGAGCATCGCTGCGCCCTATTTCTGATTTGGCACTCAGCTCAGAGAACATCCCCGTCGTTAGTTCGACTGCTGCATCGGAATCCACGTACCAATGAGAAACGAGGAGAGCTCGCGCACCCCCGTAGAAGAACGCCTTGGCAAGGCCGGAGAGTGCGTCGGCACTCGGTCGCTCACCCGCTGCCGTATTGCATGCGGAGAGAAGGACCAGATCGGCATTTAGCTTTAGAGTTGCGACTTCAGATGCGGTCAGGAGTCCATCATCTGTTTCCGTCGGAATATCAGGAACTGTAAGAGCTAATGCGGGCTCCGCCAATCCTTTGATCTCGCCTGCCACCAAACCATGAGTAGCGAAGTGGAGAATTCGATACTGGTCGAGGCGTCCCTCCTGACTTAGCCGTTTTATTGTACCTTCAGTCGCGCTGGCGCCTATGACAACATCCGCTGGGTTTGTCGCACCAAGAGCACGTGCCACGGTCTGAATTTCTTGTGCGGTTTCGGGGAGTGGGGAGAGCCCTTTGCACATGGCTTCCGGATCGGCGGCTCGACCGCGGAAAAACACCGAAAGAGCGCGTGGAGAAGTTGTTGACCGATTGATCGGCCGACGACAAAATTCTGGGTTAGCAAAGCCGATGTAGGGTCGCTTAGCAGTTGATGGCCGCGCGTGGCTACGCAGTGCCCGGAGCGAGGAAACGGCAGGAAGGACGCTGACTGCATGGCGCTTGACCAACCAAGAAGCATCCGAAAACGAGGTTGCGCCTGAGTCGGCGGTGAGCAGAACGTGAAATGGGATACTTGTTAAAGGTCCTGAAGGTATGACAATGAGGTGACGTTTGTTCAGGATAAGCGGCTCAATGGGGGAAAGTATCATTTTGTACAGCTCACCCGCAATCGCCGGATTAAACGGTAGCGTAGCGGTGGACGCGCATTTCTTATTGTTCGGAAACGCTCAAGACACGCTTCGCGTATCCAGCCCGGTGCGTAGCGATGCAATTTTTTGGTCGATAGAAATAGAAGGGGGCCGCTATGCGGTGCCATTCAAAGGCGTCGACTGTCAGCACCCAAACAAGCGTTTCGCTGTCAAGGACCCGGTAAAACAGGAGCGCTTCATCGGGCTGCAGGGTGCGCCTTGCTTCATCTACGCTAAGCGGCTTCGGATCGACAAGGTTGGCATATTTTGGGAACGAGACAGAAATCGTCTGTCTATCTCGGAGAGTCGATCTTGAAAGCGTTTTTGCTGGGCTCTCAAGTTCGAAATGAGTGTGTTGTTCCTTGTCTCGCCATGAGTGGCGAGTGCCGCGATCAGGCTCCTATCCAATGCGAACCAAGCTCTCGCTAGGTCCTGCTTTTTCGCGCGTCAGTCGCGCAAGTTCTGGATCATCCGAGCCGAACCGTGCAGCCATTCTATCAAGGGCTCGCGAGGCCTCGGTTTGCTGAGGCCACTGAGCCCAAACAAAACTCTCCCTCTTGACGTCGGAGGCGCCTTTTGCAGGCGACCTCTGTAAGGCCCATGCCGACTTGAGAGCGCCGTCAAAATCGAACAGGATCGCCCTGGCTCAACATCATCCGCCAGTTTCGCAAGCGAGGGTATATGCGCGCCTGCTGTAAGTATCGCAATACCGCGCCTGTAGGCATCAGCGGGAGCTCTCCCGCTCGGCCTTGGCCGAGGAGGTTTCTACCTATCTCAGCGTGCCTCAAGGATACAAAGTAACTACCGTCTCCCCGGCCACGTTTCTCTATTGCTAAAGCTCGATTCAAGAGAGGGGCCGCATCCGCATGGCGGCCTCGACTCTCAAGGGCGATCGCCAATGCACTTAATACTGCTACAAGATCCAACCCGCTTGGTCCGGAAACTGAAGCCCTTTCTATGTTGCCAGAGCTTCTCCGCGCAATAGCTTTTCCGCTTCTTGGTGCTTACCCAATTTGGACTGGCACAGTGGCAAGGGCGATGAGGGTATTCGCGACCTGTATTCCCATCTCTCTGTGTTGATGTCCGGAATCAAGTTCCCGAAATCCCTTTTCGGACTCAAGCAATGATGTGCGCAGATACCTTTCTGCGTCCGAGTAGCGACCCTGTTCGATTGAAATGCTATCGAGAAGGTTTTGAGAGTAAGAGTAGCGCGGTGAACTTGGTTGACTAGGTGGGCGCCTCCCCTCCAGCGCTTTGATGCTGGGACCATCTCTTCGAAATCTTCTGTCCGACCAGCCTCCCAGGCTAAGCGTGCGACGATGGAAAGATTGGACAGACACCGTCGGAATATTCTCCAAAAACGGCGTTTATCTCGGCTGCCGTTCATAGCGTGGAGCCGCGTCTTCGTAGCGGCCGCGCCGCCGATAGTAGCCACCAAGATATTGAAGTGCGTTCTGCATTTGGCCATCGACATATCCAATGGTCGTCATCCCATTCTTGATGTGTTTTGCGGTCAAGCGGTCGCCCGGCCCAAGAGATCCTCTTCTCTAGATCAAACCTGCGGCGCGCAGCTAATTCTGCTTCCGTAAAATTGCCAAGGATTTCGTTGAGGTCGACCAAAAATCCCAACGTGACGCGAAGGCTATCCGCTTGAACGTCATAATCCATGGCGCTTCGGGTAAAGCGCGTATTATTGAATTCTCACTGCGCGATCGGTAGAAGTTTTCGAGCAATCTCCCGGGCTTCG
>CAWEBE010000025.1:0-177546 GCA_963806735.1 uncultured Alphaproteobacteria bacterium
CGCCCTGCGCGAGTTCATCGAGCATGCGCAGAAGAAAGGCAAGGCGTGGTTCTGCCGGCGGATTGACATTGCGCACTGGTGGAATGCCCATCACCACGAGTTCAAGTCGTAACATCGTTGCGAGTGGATAGAGCGTCCGTGCAGCGGTGAGGTGAAGTATGACGCAGGGCCACTCTGCCCTACTGGCCACATCTGAGGCGCTCGAGCGGATTGAGCGCCTCAACCCGCACTACTGCGCATTGGCTACCGTCACTGCAGACGATGCGCTTCGGACCGCGCAGCAAGCCGATACGGCGAGCGTGGAGGGGCGCTGGCTCGGCATTCTGCACGGCATGACGCTTGCCGTGAAGGACAACATCGACACCGCTGGAATACGTACGGCCTGCGGCTCGCGATTGTTTGCCAATCACGTACCGAACAGCGATGCTCCGGTTGTGGCACGGCTGCGTCAAGCTGGTGCGGTGATCCTCGGCAAGGCCGTGATGATGGAGCTTGCCTTCGGCGTACGCTCGCTCGACGCTGTCGCGGGGCAATGCCGCAATCCATGGAATTCGGCACACGTACCCGGCGGCTCAAGCGGTGGATCGGTGTGGCCGTCGGCCTTGACATGTGCACCGCAGCACTTGGCACTGACACCGGCGGGTCCGTTCGTGTGCCGTCCGCATTCTGCGGTGTCGCTGGTCTTCGGCCGACGTTCGGTTACGTTCCCGACTGTGGGTGCATAACGTCAGCGTTACGTTCGACACGATCGGCCCGATCGCGCGCCACGTAAGCGACTTAGCCCGGGTACTCGTCGCGATCGCAGGGTTCGATTCAGAAGACCCGCTTTCGGCGACCGGCCCAAATGCAACTAACCTGCTACGACTGGTTCCGGATGTCAGAGGTCTCCGCGTCGGCCTACCGCGCAATTTTTATTTCACCGACGTTGATTGCGAAATTGATCGCGCAGTTCGTGAGGTGGGCAAAGGTCTGGCCCGAGCAGGTGCTGAAGTCGTCGAGGTCACTGTTGAGCATGCCGAAGATGCGCATCAAGCAGCGATGACCATTATTTATGCCGACGCCTGTGCCCTGCATGCGAAAGCATTGGACGAACGCCGTTCCGATATCTCACCCGCGTTATACGAGCGCATGACCAAGGCAGAGACCGCACGGCCGTGCAATACGCGGAAGCGGAGCGCTTCCGCGAGATGTGGCGGCATTCGCTGCGCCGCCTGTTCGAGCGCATCGACATCCTTCTTACCCCGGCTACGCCATACACAGCAGGTCCGATAGATGACGGGACCACCCTGCACGAGGCGACGCGTCATGCCACGCGCTTCGCCTACGGCGGTGGCTTGGCTGGCATTCCAGGGTTGGCCTTACCGTGCGGCTTTTCAGCCGAGGGTATGCCTATCGGCGCGCAGCTCGAAGCGGCTTGGTGGCGCGAAGACGTGCTCATCCGTGCGGGTTTGAGCTGGCAGCACATGACCGACTGGCATCTTCGCCGGCCACAGGTCGGATGAAATGGAATTTCCACGCTACTGTTTGCGTCAGGCAATCACCCACCCATTTTGGGGGGCGATGACACCGATCTTGCGGAGGACACCGGACTTGTTTCAGCACGCACGTCTAAGCAGCATGAGATCATAGAGAGTTATTTGTCGCTGCTGGCACGCAGACCCGACCTTGTCGGTGGGGAAGCTAAAGCCGCGCAAGAAGCGTATCTGGGAGCCGTTGGAAACCATTGTCTCGATGATCGCCTCCGGCAGCCACACGTCGGCTACATGTGGACTGCTCCGTAGCTCGGTCCCGTTCTCCGCAATTTGTCTTTGGAACAGCTGGGCCGATAGTCGCGGTAGGAAGCGCTGGTGAACCAAGCCGCTCGAACCCAGTGCCCCGTACAGTGCCGTAGACAATTTGCAGCCGCTGCGATGTCTGTTCCGCCGTCTGCGCGGTAGCTCCGAGATCACTCGGCGGCGACTATGAAATAGTCTCGCGTGACCTTCTCGCCACTGACGCTCACCGTCTGGTCGTTAAGAACGTCGATCCCAACAGCGCTAAATCCTGCTTTTTTGCAAAGCGTGGTGAGTTCCTCCACATTATAGAATCGGAAACCGTGTCGATAGTGCTCCCGATTCTTGGTGCTCCACGGCGCTATCGCACCCAGTACAAGGCGACCATCACCGCGAAGGACGTGTCGGATCTCGGTGAGATCAACGACAGGGTTGTCCCAAAAATAGATGGTGTTGAGAGCCAGTGCCTTGTCGAACAATCCGCCCGAGAACGGAAGCGTAGAACTCGACGCATGGCGCAACGTCACCTGACCATTTTCGATCGGCACGGCGTTCCGCAAAGCAGCCTCAGCGACCATCGTCTCCGACACGTCGACGCCGGTATAGACAAGCCCGGGCGCGCCCGAGATCAACCGACCGATCTCGTGTCCGTTGCCGAAGCCGATCTCAAGGATGCGTTCCCGCTCTTGGACTGCGAGCCTGGCGAGCACTGCAGTGTAGAGGGCGGCGTTCGATCTGTTGAGACCCGCCGTCACCGCGATGCCGACCGCGCCTTCGGGATTCGCGAGGTGTTTCGCGAGTGTGGCGGGATCAAGCTTTGCTAAATCCACTGGCTCGGACATTCGGGATAGGCTCATGATGACGGCCCCGGACGGGTCAGGGCTGCCCACGATGCATGATTGGAAGGCGATACTCCAGCAAGCACGGAGCGCGGCGCAGCAATTCGCTAAACTGGGCCCTCGCGCCGGGCGGCCATCCAACTGCTGCATCGTGAGCTAACGGAACCAGATCCCGCATGCCGCGGTGAGGCGATTGCTCCGTTGCGACAGGCGCGCGAGAGCCCAGAGACCGGTTCGGGTCATTTTCTCCGTCGTGCTCGTTGGTTCAGCACGTCTGGTTTACCCCCAAAAACGGAAATGCGAGCGAGCTGGGCACGACGGAGAAAAGGTTACCTTCCATCACGGCTCATTCGTGGTACCCGGAGGAGTGTTGCTCTGGGCAGGACTGCGCTGCGGCAGACGCGGTCTATACCGATACAAGAGGCCGTCTGGTTGTCGTTGTTGGCCAACGTCGGGTTTTGGTCCCCCCGGGAACTGTGGCGCGGCTGTCTCCGGATAATCGCACACACATATGTCTCGTTGACGACCCTTATGGTGAAGCCCTCATTCGCTGTCTCTTCGCACCGGCTTTGATCTGATGGACAGCCCGAAGCGCACCTTTGCAGGTGCATATCATTTGGAAATAAGTCCCACACTTCTGGAAGTCTGCTCCCGACATTGGATGGCGTGCGCTTCGAGCGACCGCAACAAGGCGCACCAAGCATGAGTATTGAAAAGGCTTTGGAGGCCGAGGTGCAGCGGCTGACCACGAGCATGACGGACCGTCTGCGCAACCGCTTATCGAATTTCAAGGCGCGTATTGGGCGAGATTTCCAGTGCCCTCGCTGTTGGCTTTGCGACGAAGCGCGGTTTGCGCTCAGAGAGACCGCCGACGCGGTCAATGGCAGCGTCCTTCGCTGCGACCGGTGCGGCAGCGTCCGCCACAGCAGCCCGATGGCATCTGCAGCAGGGCGACCTATTGAGTCGGGTGCGCGCCCAAGGAGCGCGTCCTTGCGGCGCCGCCTCGGAGCTAGGTGACGCGCCGAGTAGATGTCAGTCAATGCCGACTAAAGGGCTAGCGGTGCAAGCTCGTCGCGCGCCGCGTTAACGCGCTGCAAGGCTGCTTCTTTCATTTTTCGCGCGGCGGGCGCCGCGGCCGACCAGCGATCCGGATGCAGCTCGCGGGCAAGTCGCAGCCAGGCGGCGCGAAGCTGCGACTTCGTGAAACCGGGAGTAAGGCCAAATAGCTCGTGGGCGCTGCTCGACACCGCGCCCGGCCTTGAGGGCCGCTTCGAGTTGGTCGCCGTAGAACTCCGACCAGCTGCGCCCACGCACACGCATTGCATCAGGGAGCACAAAAAGGCTGAAAAACAATGCCGCGCCGAAGGCGATCGCAAAAACGGACGGGGTTTCGAACGACGTCACCCAGCCCGACGCCCTCGGCTGTCTAACCCGAGGCCAACTAACTCGCTGCGGTCGCTCCGCCTTTTATGAGCGGCAATGCCCCCGATAGCAGATGGATTTGCTCCAGTGCGGAAGTAGTCGGCTTCGCGCGACGAGACTTACGGCAGCTGGTAATACCGGCGGCTGTTTTTTCGACAAGAGCTCGAATTTTGAGAGCTAGGTTTGCGGCGCTTTGCTTTGAGCACCGGCACCTTCCCGGTGTCCTCGCTCTCGTCCTCGTATGCGCAACAGCAGCTCGTCGGCCGGCCGACTGGCGCCAGGTGGCCAACAACGTCCAGGACGATCTGGGCGCGCAGAAGTGGCGGCGGCGAGGTCGTGGTGCAGCCCTTTGGTGTCACGTTCCCGATCCACACCGACCGGTTCCAGCACATCACTACGCGCTTTCAGGCAACGGGGATCGGTTGCGCCGCGATCAACAGCTTCATGTATAAGGATATCCGCGACCCGTGTTGGCTTAACGCTTCTTCGGAAGACGGTTAGCACTACTCGCCCCACCCTCGGCTCTGTCTGCGGCTTCGATCAGCTCGATCAGCGCCGCGCGGAACTGGTCGCGTCGCACGGTACGGACAGCCGAGAGAACGGCTTCCTCGCTCTGGCGGCTGGCAGGATCGGCGACGGTCAGGGCTTGCTTGCCTGAGGGGGTGAGGCGCACGGCGTAGGTGCGAGCGTCGTCTCGCGCCCGCCGCCGCTGAAGCCAACCGCGTTCGAGCATTCGGGGGATCATCTCGCCGATGGTGGAGCGGTCAATGCCCGTTGCTTCGACGATTGCTGTGTGTGACAAGCCTTCCTTGGTGGTGATGGCCCGAAGTACAGCATATTGACGAGCGGTCAGACCTAGCCTGCTGCCGATGCTGCGCTCAAAGGCATTCTCAGCTATCTGACTGGCACGGTGTAGCAGGTCGAGCGTCGAGAGGTCGCTGAGGCGGGACGGCATAACGTCTCGGTTCCTGAAGTAACTGCATGACCGCTACATGCACGACGGGCGTGAACCGGGGATGAACGCTTGCACCGTGTTTGGATTGTTGCGGAACGGTGCATGGCATGACGCGTTCGACCCTCGGCAGCCAGCACCAGCTCGCCATCCATCGTGGCCAGCTTCGGAGACAAGAGAACTGGGGCGCTGAGGCCATGCGAAAGCGCGCGCTCAGCGGGTGAGCACGATGAAGTCGGTATAGGTTCCCGTTTCGTTGCTGATGCCCTCATCGGAGACGATGAGCGACGCCCCTACCCACAGCCTCTCCGCGATGAACCTTCGTGCCTCTTCGGGCAGCTCGAAACGGTCGAGCGCGCTTGCCGCGGTCTCGGGCGAAACCTCCGAACCCTCGGAACGGGCCGCAACCGGCTGGCCGTGCACGAGCGCCTTTGCGCCTGTCCGCGGCCGCGCCTGCGTCGAGGGCGCAAGGGAGGCGGAAAGCCAACGCAGGCTCGCGTCGCTTCCTTCTGAAGCCATGGCGAGATAGACGTGGGTCCCCACGGGTTTTTCCGCGTCTCTGAAAGACACGGGCGCCTCGTAAATCGGCACCCAGGACTGGCGGATATAGACCCGCCCCGCCTTCTTACTGACGAAGATCGAAATCGGCTCGGTGCCTCGCTCAGCGGCCTTGAGGCCGGCGGCCGCCTCGCGGCTGGCTTGCTCGGCCTCCGATGCCGACTTCGCCGCCGCGATGGCCGCGGCCGTCTCCGCGGTCTCAAGTGCGCGTGCGTCCTCACTCGCCTTTTCGGCTTCGGCTACCTTCAGGTCCGCCGTCGCAAGCGTATGTTCCGCTTCCGCGGCCAACTGCGGCGGTGTGCGTTCGACGACCTTTGCCGCGGCGCTGCGCTGTGCCCGAGCTATGGCGAGGGCCGACTCGGATGCGCGCAAAGCGGCACCGGCGGACTCGGCTGCAGCCAGCTTCAGAGCGGACATCGCAACGGCCTGCTTTGCGACCTTGGCCTTCGCCGCCGCGTCGGCGACGGCAAGGTCTCGGATCAACTTGGCGCGCTCCAGCGGATTGAGCAGCCTGGCTGGAGCCGATCCGGCATTGGGCGACGCGGCTGCGACCTTTACCGGTTGCGCGGAGGGATTTCCTGCGCTGATAACCGCGCCCCTCGCGTTCCCGGCTGCGGTGTCTGCTTCCTCAGGCACCGGTAGCAGTTTTGGAACAGGCAATTCCAATCGCTCGATCGGCAGCACTGCGGCATCATTGGGCACCACGATAATGCGCGCGCCGATCTTGGTCATATGCCAAAGCTTGACCGCAAATTGGTGCGGCAGGCGGATGCAGCCGTGCGAGTCCGGGTAGCCGGGAACGGGACCCGCGTGCAGCGTCACACCCGACCAGGTGAGGCGCTGCATATAGGGCATCGGTGCGTTCCAATAGATGTTGGATCGGTGGAATTTGCGCTTCTGCACGACTGAGAACACGCCGGCGGGCGTACGGTAGCCAGGCTTTCCGGTCGAGACAGGGCTTTGGGCAATCAGGCCCGTGCCGCCATAGACCCAGATCCGTTGTTTGGCGAGCGACACAACGGCGAGCACGGGTCCAGGGTCGGTCGGCTTTTTCTTCGCGTCCGTGGCGGTATCGTTCAGCCCACGGGCCACCGCCGGATGCGAGGTTCCCAATGGCGCGAGCGGGATGGTGGCCGCAAAGAGGAAGATGACAAATCGAGCTCGGTGCGGTCGGCAATGACGCATCGTGGGTGTCACACAACGAAATCGTGGTGCGGAAGCGTTAGCGCATGTCGCTCAGCTCTTGATCGTTATGATGAGACACATGACTGCGCGTTTTGCGCAATCATTGCTTTGCAGAAGGGTGAAGAGTTCCTGGCGAATTCGCCGACAAATGTATGGATTCGGATCAGTCACTCGGGTGCAGCAGCCGGAGGCGACAGGGAAAGCCGCGCCTACGACGTTGTGAAGGCGCGGCCGCCGTGACTGAGCGTGCATATGCAAGCAGGCGTCGTGCGGGATGCTCGGCGACACCGCGCGGACTACCGCGGCAAGATGAGGTTGCGCCCTGCACCGTTGGGGGAGTGTTGCCGCGCCCAGACCCTGAAGCAATGCAGCCACCACAGTTAGAGTTGGGCTGCGAGCACTAGGCCAAACACCATCAGTACTGAGAGCAGGGTGGACAGATTGATATCGCCAAACTCTTTGCCGCTGATCTTGACCACCTGAAGATCCGCGGACGGTGCCTGCAACCCATCGCGAGCGCGCAGCCAATTCCAGAAGAAGCCGGCGAAGGAGCGCGTGCGCCGCCATATCTCCGCTGGCGCGCGCTGCCACCCGTACTTCAGATAGTAGATCACGACGATCAGAAGCGCGATCTGAAGCAGGGTTGAGACCCAACCGCTGATCAAAAACCAGATGAGCGCCCATAGAAGGCCAAGGCTCGTTACGATTGACCACCAGAGCCAAGCCAGTACGTCCATCGAGCCACCCCCAGGTTTGTAGTCAGCTCTCGCACACGCGGCTGCTGATGAGACAACGAAGATAGGCGTGCGTCAGGGCGATCCGCGGCTTGGCGAAGTTCTTCTTGCAGGTGCTCAATCCAGCCTGCGATCTGTGAGCGCTTGCGAACCAAAGCGCTAACCGTGTTGGAACATGGTCCATTGGGAGTTGTTGACTCCTCACTCACCGTGCCCGTTGCCCCCGTATAGGGACGGTCAGCAGGGGGGTTCGGCGACCTTCCCCCGTCGCCCGCCCCGACAAAACTCACCCCCGACTGAGCAAGCACGGGGGTGCTTTTTTGATCCGGCCAATACGCTGGCGCGGATCACCTAACTGGTCGTCTGCGTTTACCGGTGGGGAGTGGTGGCCCAGGGGTTGTTAGTCCCCGCGTCGCACACGTGCGCTGCTACTCCCTCAAACTCTACCTGCGGCGCACATCGGCGAGAATCCTTCGGCGCAAGACGCGAGAGCTTTGTTGCCTTCGAGCGCGGAACCAATGGAACCGGAACTTCACCAGCCGTGGACGGGTTTAGTGGTTGAGGGCTTTTGAAGGAGGACCGCCATGGATGACTATGATCGTCCGCCGCGCAATCCCGCACGCGAAGACCTTCGAAACAGAGCGTGGCGTGAAGGCTTGCAGGATCGCGCCAGTGTCATCGGCCCGATGATTGCCCTTGGCGTTGCTCTGATGCTTGGCTTGATCATGATTGCCAACATGGGGGATGCGCCCAACACGCAGGTGGGCGAGAACGTCGGACGCCCGGCCGTCACTACGCAGCCGCCCGTAACGTCACCACCGCAGTAAGCCCTCGAACCCCGCTTCGGCGGGGTTCTCTTGTGAGTAACGATCATGGCAAGCGTCGATCAGAGTGATGATCTCAAGAACCGGCCGCATCGCATCGTCAAAGCGGGCACGCCAGACACCGATGCGTGGCGTATCCTTGGCGGCATCATTTGCCTGTGCTTGCTTGTCGTCGCACTTGCGTGGTGGGTAGGAAGTCTCAACAGATAGGCGGTCGATACGGCGTTACAAAACCGTCTCACCTGCCATTCTCACTGTATGAATGGCGCTGAGGCTTTGCCACATTCGCAGAAGAGATCAACGAAAGAACCACATCGCTCAGGCCCCTTTCTCCGCACAACGATCAACAAGCGGGCCGCGGACTACAACACGACGCTCTTTCACATGCCACGCTGACGCCAGGCCTTCGATTCGACTAGCGCGAAGAAGTCTTCAGTCAGCCGGTGCATCAGATCGGGCTCTTCCAGGTTCACCAGATGGCCAGTCGCCGGTGCCACCGCCAGCCGGATTGCCGGGCTAACCTGCTTCAGAAACAGGCCCGCCTCCACTGCGGCGCCGTCTTCGTCTCCGACGACGACCAGCCCCGGCACCTTCATCGCAGTCAAATCCTTATCCATGCTGAACAGTGAGGGCCTGCGAGCCATAACATGGCGGGTTACGAAGGCGTTACCCTGAGCGGAATGCTTCATGAATCGCTGGCAAAATTCTGCGAAGGCGCGGGGGTTCTTGCGCTTGAGTTGAACGCGGTTGGGTGCCTCGCATAGCCCATTCAAAACTTCTGTGAGACCGCCTTCCTCGTAGAGCTTCGCGCGTGCCTCGGCTTTCTCCTCGAAATCGGCCTGGCGCGGGTCACCGCCGCTGCCGATGCCGATCATGGTGACCGACATCGCCATTTGCGGATAGCGCAGGGCGAAATCCAGAGCCGTACGCGAGCCCATCGAACAGCCGACGATGTGTGCCGTGTCTAACCTGAGATGCCGCATCAGCTCAGCAACGTCATCCACCGCTTGGCTGTGCGAATAATTCTCCGGCGAGGTCGGCACATCCGACGGCGGGTACCCGCGCGCGTTGAACGCGACGCATTGATAGCGGCGGCTGAAGTGCTGGATCTGCTTCTCCCAGCTCCACAAGTCGCCGGAGAATTCGTGCACGAACACGATGGGCGTGCCCGAGCCGGCCTCCTCATAATACAGGCGTGCACCGTCAGACTGGACGTACGGCATGCTCGCTTCCCATTTGATCGAGACCGGACACTAACAGACAATATTTGATCATCGAGCGGCGCGGCCAAGAAACTTCATGATGTCGCGCTGCATAGTCCTACACGGCCGGTGCTACGGAGACCCGAACGCGGCTCAGACATCATCGTCGAAACTCATCGCCACCTTGACGAGTGGCATGTTCAAGCCATCTTTGTGCAAGTGCACAACATTATCGGCGCAGCGCTCGACCTCGAAGACCTGGCTGGCGAACTGATCACGTTCAACCGCACCCATACGCCAATTCAACCTTCCTCATTTCCACGAAAATATCCATGATGCGTAGCGGCGATCAACGTCGACACCAGCTTGAATCATTCGAAGGACGCCCGTTTCATTTTCAGCTTGCTTGGGGTCGCGGCCCAATTATCTGCCCTGAAATCAGGGCCGCCGCCGTGAGTGAACTTAAGTACACACTTCCCAAGCAGCTCTGCATATTCGCTCTTGACATGCTTCAGGCGGCCTTCTTCAGGTGCATGCCCTCCCTCTTGTGGCGTACTCGGCATGTCTCATGCCGTGCCGCGCCTTCACGCCGTCGGCGTAACGTTTGGCCAGCGGGATGGCGTCGGCAAATTTGCCGGCACGGTAGAGCTCTAGCACACGCTCGTTGTGGCTCGCAGTTGGGAGTCAGATTTGTCAGATTGAGCAGGTGCAGGAGACGGCACAACTCCCACGGCCAGCAGGAATCCACACGCCAACCCTACAGAGCGAAGTGCACTGCGCATGAATGCGTCCCCCCATCCGCGAACGGACGGTAAGCCTACGCCATGGCTGCGTGGGCTGGCTAGCACCCGCGCAAATGCACGGTGTGAGGCTCCTTCCCGTCGTGAGCTTCAGAACCTTTGCAGTCTCTAGTTGGCTGCAATAGCGCTCCCAGGCTTGCATCAGAGGGCGACGTCGCTCTAAGGCGTCATCTCTTCGGTAAGCTTGTCCTGCCTTGTCGCCGCTCACATGCGCCAGAGCGTGCTCGGCCAACTCGCGGGGATAGTTGGTGCGATTGCCGGCCCAATCGCGAAAGCAGGATCGAAACCCATGCACCGTGGCGTCGTTGATGCCAATTCGTCGCAGCACCATGGCGAGCGCCATCGCCTCAACCAGCCCTGTCGCCGCGATGGCAGCCCGATCGGCCTCGCTCAGCCAAACAGCGCCGATCGCCCCAGCAGTGCGACGATCGAGCGGTCCATTCTTCTGTCCCATGGCTGCCTTCGACCATCTTGCAGTCAACACCGAGCTTGTCGAGGGTCCGTCTCAATCCAATTTGCGGCCGGCCGTTCATTTCCTCGGCGGCAATCGCCGCCACAGCATCATTACCTCCTGCGTCTCGGGCGGCGTAGGGCAACTGCGGTTCTTCGCAGCCAAAGGAGCTGCGATCGGCTCGGGCGGCGGTGATCACGAGGGTGCGGACATCCGCGACGACGGGGACAAAGCTGCCCGAGTAGCATGCCGAGATAACAATGACGCGATGGCGGATTCCGGAACGATCAAGCATCAGCTTGAGGTGGACCGGGGTTAATTGCTTGAGCGCAAGATGCGGCATCTGGATGGTGAGCTGCGCAAGAAGAGTTTGCGCTCGGTGATGACAACACTGTTGTGGTCACAACAGCGTCGGTCTGGGCCGCAGACCGGCGTTTTGTGACAAGCTATCGCGAAGGGGATCGGGGGGCCCTTGAGCTAGCCAAAGAGCGTGCGCTCCATCACGAGGCCGAGCGCAATCGCCATTATCGCGACGGAGGCAAGTTGCACGGCGCGCGGCTGCCACGGGAATTTGCGCAACCCCATCAGTAGCGGCAACACAATAGCAACGACCAGGGCCTGTCCAGCCTCGACCCCGAGGTTGAAACCCACGAGAGCGGACGCAACGCCGTCGGCGGGCAACCCTACCTCCACCAACGCCCCGGCAAATCCGAAGCCGTGGACAAGGCCAAAAACGAAGCTGATGCCCCAGCGCCGCGACAGTGCTTTCCGCATGTACAGGTTCTCGAAGGCGACATAGGCGATCGAGAGCGCGATGACAGGCTCCACAATCCACCCCGGCAGGGTAAAGATGCCAAGTACGGAGAGCGCTAGCGTGATGCTGTGCGCAACTGTGAAGGCAGTGACGATCGCCAGAAGCGATACGATCGAGCCGCCTGGCAGAATCAGGGCAATGACGAACATGAGGTGATCGTAGCCAAGCAGGATGTGCTCGATGCCCTGGTAAAAATAGGCGAGAACTGTGCTGCCTGTTCCCTGTCCATCGTGATCCGTAACTTTCTCGGTCCCGACTCCGATCTCCGCGCTGCGCTTTCCTTCTTCGAACACGACTTGCGTGGTACCGCCGCTCCAATGAAAATCAGCAATGGTGTGGTGGTTGGAACCGAGCAGCGCGTCCGTGCCATCGCGAATGCGCAGTCGGCGGATCGGGCCAGCACATGCGTACAGCACTACGGCTGAAAGGTTCATGCTCTGCGCTGGACCAGTCTGCGAGACGTCCACCACGCCCGAGCATGGTGTCCCATCTGCTTGCATGGAAACGTGGCGGATGATGCCCTGCGCGAGATCCTCGGAGGCGGGCAACACATCCGCAGGCAAGGTGATCGCGTAGCGTACCGTGCGGCCGTCGATCGTCACGGTGGCATAGCCGGTCGTACCGAGGTTATGGGCCTGCGTGGAGGTGGGCGTCGCGCAGGCGGCTATAGCAAAGGCCAGAGCAACCCAACCGAACCGTCCAGATCTGTGCTCTATACGGCCCCACGTCATCGTTGCGCTGCCTCAAATGCCGATACCAACTCAGCTCCAATGAAGCGGGACATCAGGTAGAGGCGCTGATCACCATCCAACCGCATGTACTGCAGGAAGCCTTCGGGATTGAGGCCTCCAAAGCGTGCAGTGAGGGATTGGCCGCCGCCCGCAACGTCCACGGTGACCGCCGGATCCTCCAGGAGAAAAGGTCGGGTGTCTATGCCGGTCAGCTCGTCCGGCTCAATCTTGCGCACCGGGCCCGAATTATGCAGCATCTTGAGGCCAGTCTCTATATGCGCCGGAGCCGCATCTCCAAGGGCGGCGCCATCCTCCCACGTCCAAATGCCGTCCTTCGCACGAATGAATACCACCTGCCGGCCAGCACGGCTGAGCATGACCCTCTCGGCGGACTGAGGGGCGATCCGCAGGACGCCGCTGGCCTCAAACTTCACCAACTGGCGTTGCACCGGTTGCGCACCGAGCACCACCATCACGACGAGAAAGGCAATCCCAAACAATGCGAAGATCGGCAAGACGGAACGGGTTAGCGCCGCTCGAGTCATCGACGCCACCACCATATGAAACCGCCAATGCAAACCACCGCCGACGGCAACAGGATTACGATGGATAAAAACAGCCAGCGGCTTTGCGTGCCCGTCAACAGGATTGTTGGCGGAACCGGAATGCGGGTCTTGACGGCCACGCTGCGCTCTTCCCGCGCCAACCATCGCACGGCCGCAAGCAGGAGATCGCTGTTGGCCATGTAGGGAAGGAACGAGTTACTGGCGAAATCGCCATCACCGATAAGAACAGTGCGGAAAGGCGGTCCGTCCGGCAGGAACGACCCCTCCGTCGCAAGTCCAAGCAAGCGCGGATAAACCGTCGGCACCGACGCCGCGGTCTGAGCAGCCTGAGAAGCGGCATCAGCCACCATGCGGCTCGCAACGGGAGCGACAGGCCTTGCATAACTGTCACGGCTGCTCTTCATCAGGGGCACCACTGTTACGCCGGACGCGGGCGTCGTCAGCGAAATCGGACGTATCCCGGGAAAGAACGTCAGGGACACCGTGCGGGTGATAGCGTGCTGCTCGTACCCCGTGACGGCGACCATTTCCGCATCGGTCTGGTAGTGGCTCAGCGGATCGACGACCACCTCCTGCTCGAGTTGGCCACCCAGGTCGGAAATGAGCTGCGCTAGGTTCGGCTCCAACTCGAAGCCGAGATCGAACAGCAGGAGCGCGTTGCCCCCGCTGGTGAGAAAGGAGCGCAATGCCGCGCTTTCGCCCGGCAGGAACGTTGTGCGTGGGTTGGCAATAATAATGAGCGTGCAGTCCTTCGGGATGGCCGACACGGTCGCAAGAAGCAGCTTGCGTGCGAGATAGCCCTGCGCTTCCAACGCACGGCGCAGACGACCGACGCCGTGGCCCGAAGTCTCGATGACGTGTGAGGATGCTTCACCGTGGCTATGGCTGGTGGCGCCCTCGAGGTGCGAATGGAACTCGAAGCCATCCATCGCGAACTCACCGTGGCCCTCCACGAAACAGACCGTGATCGCCATCTCGCGCAGCACGCGTTGGATGCCGATCGCGATCTCCGCCTCGTCGGTTCCCTGGATGAGGACACGGCGCCCAGCGGCTTCGATCACGGCTGCGTTGTAAAGACGAACCCCTTCGCGGCGGGCAATCTCCGGCTGCTTGTCAGGATCGACGCTCACGACAGTCAGATTGGAATTGCGTCGGGCCATGACCTGCAAGATACCGTTGGCGCGCCGCCCGGCGGCATCCTGTGACCGGTAGAAGTACGTGATGCGCGCGGGCGACTTGAGCCCATCGACCACCGCCATGGCCGCGGCCGACGGGGTGTATGTCTTCTCGCGTGTGAGATCGATATGGGTATCGTTGAGGACGAGGGCAACATTAGCAAGCACCCAGAACTCCGACGCCAGCCGCAACGCACGTGGTGCCATAGAGCCCTTTCTGAGCGCCACTCAATCGCGTGTCGATCGGCAGCCGCAATGCGGCAACGAACAGCAAGGTGACAACAGCGAGCCAGCCGATGAACCATGGAAGCTGACCGAGCTGCAGCTCATGCTCGCTCATGCCTCAGCTCCTCGCCAGGGCGCGGACCGTAAGGAACAGACCAAGCAAAGTGACGCTGAAAAAGAAGCCGAAGTCGGACACGTACATTGCTCCCACGGCGAATGGGGTGAAATGCGCCAGTAGAGAAAGACCGAGTAGCCAGTTCTCGAAAGGCTGCGGCAGCAGCGTCGCCAACGTATCGATTGACCAGAGAAGTCCGAACAACCCAAGTGAAACGACCGCTGCAACGATCTGGTTTGCAGTCAACGCCGAAATCGCCAGACCGATCGAAGCCAGCGCGGCGGCTAGCATGACCAACCCGACGTAGCCGCTGTATATGGGCCCGAAATCCGGCTCGCTGTAGATTGCAAGCACTGTCGAGTAGACGAGCGTCAGTCCCGTCATGACGAGCAGAACGACCATGCACGCAATGAACTTGGCGAGCACAATTTCGATCTCCCGCACGGGCGAAGTCAGCAGCAGCTCGATCGTGCCGCTGCGGCGCTCCTCCGCAAACTGACGCATGGTGATGAGGGGGACCAGAAGTATCAGCTGCACGGCCGACTGGAAAAAGATGTGAACCAGAGTCGCCTGCTTGCTCACGATCATCGAAACGACGAATGTGTAGCCGCTTAACACCATGAACACGGCGATCACCGCGTACGCAATTGGCGAGGTGAATACCGCGCGGATCTCTTTTTTTGCCAGCGTCGCCAGCACGCTCATTGCATGGCCTTCGCTTGCGTGAGCTCGAGGAACAAGGTCTCGAGGCGGGACGCAGGAGGAACGAAGTCTTCTTGCCTGGCGATCGGCTGAACCGTGAGCAGGCGACCGTCGAGCAGAATGGCGACGCGGTCCGCTACTCTTTCGATCTCGGCCAGGACATGCGAGGTCACGAGTACCGCGGAGTGCTGCGCGAGATGGCGGATGAGGCCGCGCAGCTCGATGATTTGGCGGGGGTCGAGGCCGTTCGTCGGCTCGTCCAGCACGAGAAGCGCGGGTTCGTGCAGCACGGCCTGCGCGATCGATACGCGCTGACGGAAGCCGTGGGACAGGCGCTCGATGATGACATTGCGCACGCTGGAAAGCGATAGTCGTTCGATTGCGGTGTCGGCGGCGCTACGCAACGCCGCGCCGCTCAACCCGCGGAGCCGGCCCATGAACTCGAGCAGCTCCCACACTCGCATATCCCCATAGAGTGGAGCGTTCTCAGGCACATAGCCGATTTGCTGCCGCGCGGCTTGACCATTGCGCATGGTGTCGATGCCGGCGACGGTAACGGTTCCAGAGGTGGGGCTCAGATAACCGGTGACAAGCCGCAGGATGGTACTCTTGCCGGAGCCGTTGGGCCCGAGCAGGCCGAACACCTCATGTTGCTGCACCTCGAAAGAGACAGCGTCTACCGCCAGCCGTGCGCCGTAGCGCTTACTCAAACGATCGAGCGAGAGCACCGACGTCATTGGCTGCTCCCGTCGCGCACGCACTGGACATGCAGTTCCAGTGCGTGCAACCCGGTGCCCTCATGGCGAGGAGAGGCTCAGTCGTAGAACTCCGGCGCCTTCTTCATAGCCTTGAAGGCGTCGGGATCATGCGCCGTGAAAAAGTCGGCCTTCTCAGTCGCCATCTTATAGCGGATCCATTCGTAGGCAGTGAGAAAGCCCGACGGGTTGTAGGCCAGCACGATGTTCGGCGGCAGGCTCTTCTCCACATTCTCGCGGAAGTAGACGTTGTCGCCTGTCAGGATCACGAGGCCGGTGTTCTTGAGGCGAACCGTCATCATTTGGCTGCCCGGCGTATGCGCGACCCAGCGCTTGACGACTACACTGTCGTCCCCGAACAGATCGAGATCGCCCGCGAGCTGCAGCATTTTCACCTTGTTCGGGTAATCGGCGCCAGGAGCTCTCAAAGGCATCACGTCGCCAATGATGTAGGGTCCCCCGGTGCCTGCCTCCGGCCAGAACGCATTTCGGATCTCATCCTTCTGCACGACAATCGTCGAGTTCGGGAACTTACCGACGTTGCCACCATGATCCAGGTGAAGATGGCTGGGGACAACGTATTTGATGTCGTCTGGTTTAAGGCCGATCTTCTCGAGCTGTGTATCGATGGCCACGTCAGGCGTGTTGACAGGCTTGAGCGCATCGAAATTTGCGCCCCAGTAGCTCGGGTCCTTTATGATGTTGTCGTTGTTGCCGGTATCGAACAGAATATTGCCTTTGGGATGCTTGATCACATAGAAGCCCACAGGGACCTTGATGGGCGGATCGGTCGCCGCAAGGTTCTGCAAAATACCCTTGCCGATCGTTAGCGCTCCCGAGCTGAAGGCATACAGTTTGGTATCCTGTGCATGGGCGGCGATCGCGAAAGCGCAACTCAGGGCGACGCCCGTTGCCACGGGCAGTGCTTTTCGCAGCATGCTTTCCTCCCAAGTTATTGTAGAAATTTCGGTCCAATACTTTCAGTTTTGGTGAGGCTGCACAAAGCATCCAGATGTGTCAACCCAATGGCGGAGCTTGGCAAACCCTGGGCCGTAATCACGGTATTCACAACGACACTCGCTGGGACATAACGCGTGCCCCGCTTGTCTACCATCCTGCAGGTTGGGCTTGGATCAAACTCGAAAGAACTCTGCGGTTCCAGCGTGAGTCCCTTTGCCCCGAAAGCAGACCTTACGGGCGCGGTGGCTTCGATGCCGTTGATCAATCTCAGCCATCTGCAGCTACGTGCCTGAAGCAGGCCCACAAGGATCGCGGCGAAGATGCTGATGGCCAAGTTGCACAATCGGGAACCGTTACCCATCCCCATATCTGCATGAGCAGCACCCCCTAGTTGGCTCAAGCAGGATCGTCCAGTTGACTACTAGGGTGGAAGCTAGGGTTAGAGGAAACGATCTAGAAAAATAATAAGTATAAACAATAAGTTATGAAACTTTCATGGCGGAAGGGTTGTCGCGCACGCCACCTAACGATGCGTGCGGATCGCAAGTGGAGGTAACGTCATGACGGAAATGAACCTCACGCGCCGTCAGGCGCTGCTGGGTGCCGCTGCGGCGGCTGGAGCCAGCACACTCACCGGACTTGATCTGCAACCGGCTGCGGCCAAGGCGCCGCTCAGCAAGGAGCAGGCACCCTATTTCTATCGCTTCGACCACGGCAGCATGCAGGCGACCGTGATATCCGACGGTCCCATTCCGCTCGGCGATCCGTCGGGCGCGTTTCTGGGCGCCAGCAAGGAAGAGATCAGCAAGCTCCTGACCGACAACTTCCTGTCGCCGACCAACGCCGTACTCGAGCAGAACATCCTCGTGATGAACACCGGCGACAAGCTGCTGCTCGTGGATACGGGCATGGGCTCATCGACGATGTTCGGTCCCACCACGGGCAAGATGCTGGCCAGTCTCAAGGCAGCCGGCATCGACCCCAAGGACATCGACGGCGTGCTCGCCACGCATGCCCATTGCGACCACGTCTGGGGCATCATGGGCGACGACGGCAAGCCGAACTTCCCGAACGCCCAGGTCTACATCTCGCAAGCCGACTTCGAGTTCTGGACGGACGAGAAGAAGCTATCGATGAAAGACCCAGCCTACATGCAGCCGTTCGTCGAGGGCGCACGCAAGAATCTGCTGCCGGTGCGCGACCGCACTGTGTTCATTAAGGACGGCCAGGAGTTCCTGCCTGGCATCCAGGCGATCGCCACACCGGGCCACACCGTCGGCCACATGATCTTCATGATCACTTCCGACGGCAAGTCGCTGGCCGCGATCGGCGACCTGACCCACCACCAGATCCTGCTGGTTGAAAAGCCTCGCTTCGAGTTCGCCTACGACACCGATCCCAAGCAGTCGGCCAATTCGCGCGTGCGCACCCTGGACATGCTGGCGTCGCAGAAGATCCCGCTCATCGCCTATCACTTCCCATGGCCGGGCCATGGCCATGTCGCCAAGCAGGGAGACGGCTTCCGCTACTTCCCCGCCTCCATGCAGATGGTCCTCGACATGAAGACCTGAGCAGTCCGCGCAAGCCACGCAATCGGATGGGGAGAGAGGGCAAGCGCAAACGCCTGTGTCTCCCTCCCCTCCCCAAAAAGGGGGAGGGTGATCGAAGCCGACTGTGCCTGAATTTGCCGCACCGCATATTGTTGAAAACTTTACCATCTCGTGGTTGAGTACAAAGCATGAGCGACAGCCTTCGCACATCGATCGTCATTCGAATTAGCGCCCCGGCAGCCTGAAGGGCTCCGGATTATTCCTGCTATTTCGCGATCGACTGTTGCCGAGGATATCCAGTTCATGTCTGCTCACACTCCCTCCACACCAGCTGCTTGTGATGCGCTCGGCGCATCGTCTGTAAACGCCCGATACTTGGTGGTCGGACCGTCCGATCCGGGTTTCCTGTCGCGTCTCGTGGAGCCCGTCGCCAAGCTCGGCGAGGTGCCGACGCGCGTGCATGCCTCGCGCGAAGCGGGCGATGGCTCGCAACTCTCCGTCGACTTGCGTCTCGGCGGTGTCAGCCCGCGGACCGCGGAGCTGGTCGAGAATGCACTGCGCCGGATCGTCGGCGTGCATCAGGTCATCGCGGTGGTCGAGCGTTCGGTCTGACGAGAAGCGCTGCTCTCCCTGGCCAGACCGCCGCGAAGCTCTTATCTCGTTCTGCAGGGTGACAATGGCGGCGGACATTCGCGAATGGACTGGCATGGGGTCAAAGCGCCGAGCCTGGCGGAGTTCGAACGGCTTGCGGCAGCGGCTTGGGAGCGCCTGCCGCAGGAATTCCGCGGCATGTGCCAGGGCGTCGTTATCCGCATCGAGGATTTCGCGCCCGATGAGATTCTGAAGGACCTCGATATAGAGAGCCCGTTCGATCTCATGGGGCTGTATCAGGGCGTGAGCCTGGATCGCAAAAGTGTCTTGGACCCCTCCGCACAACCCGACATGGTGTTCCTTTACCGTGGGGCGATCCTCGATTTCTGGGCGGAGGGCGACGAGACACTGGGCGCACTCGTCACGCACGTGCTGGTGCACGAGATCGGACATCATTTCGGGTTGTCGGATGCCGATATGGAAGCCATAGAGGCCGAGGCCGGTGGTTAAGGCGCGACCTCGTTGTGACCGCACTGCCTCTTCCCACGACTTTCGGTCACTGGCCTGAGTTGTTACATTGCGGTGCGCGAGGCTTCGGGCGATGGTGATGAGCTGTCGGCCGGGGGGCGGACAGAGGGTTGCGGCTTGAGACGCGAGACGAAACGTAGGCCTGCGCTGGTCAAAGCGTCGGCCGTGATCATGACAATTCTGCTGCTGGGCTCGATTGCGGCAACTGCCGGGCCGACGCCGGAGGAGTATGCCGCGCACGTCGGCGGCGACGCCAAGATCCTGAAGTCAGGGGAGCTGAAGCTCGACGGGCACAGAATGACGTGCGGGCAGCGGCCCACAGTGCTCGACGGCCAGCTCGACGACTACGGCGCCGCCTATCCGGGCTTTCTCATCCTCAATCCGAAGCTCATCTCGAAGGTGGCGACGGTCGTGAAGCTCTGGATCTTCGCGCACGAGTGCGGACATCAGTTCCGCGGCCCCGACGAGGAGACGGCCGATTGCTTCGCCGTCCAGCGCGGGCGCCGGCAGGGCTGGCTCAATGCCGATGGCGTCGAGGAGATTTGCAGGTTCATCAGTCCGGCCAAGGGCGACAGCATGCACTTCTCGGGCTCGCATCGCTGCGAGTCGATGCGCAAGTGCTTCGCCGACCCGTCCATCCGTTAATGTTGTCCGGGAAATACTGACCCAGAGTTATCCCCGCCTCGGCAACCCGCTCTAGTGTCCTGATCGTGAAATTCGTCTCATTGTGCGGCGGGTTCGGAACGAATTTCGCGATCTGAAGGACACTAGCTAAACCAGTATTCTAGTGTGATTCAGAGCGAGAAGTCCGCTCGCCAACCCAGCCCCAGAGCGATGGTGCGGACTTCTCGATCATCACACTAGCGTGCCTCGAGAGCGCGATCGCCTCATGTGAAACGATCCTGCTCCGGTTGCTGCCGAGAGCCGGCGATGCGTCTCGTCGACTACACCCTGAAAGTGCTGGGCCTGTCCGAAGCCATGCGCAGGTGGCACGGGCTGCTGTCGGCGCTCGACCAGTCGCAGCGCGACAAGATTGCCCGCTTCGCCGAGCAGATCGCGGCGACCCTCGCCAGGGCGGCCGAGGCCTTCGAGCGGCTCGAGAAGCATCCGAGCGAGACGACGGCTAGACGGGCGGCGATCCGCGAGCTCGGCCGGCTATCGGGCTATGTGGAGAACATCGTCGTCACGCTGAATGGCCACATCGACGGGCGCCGTCTCAACGGCATCAAGCGCCGACTGGAGGCGCTGACCGCGGACAGCCTGATCGCCGAAAGCGTGCGCAACGCGGACACCCTGCGCATCAACCGCCTGGTGGCGGCGGAGGGCTATTTCCGCGCCTTGGCGGACGCGCTGAGAACGTGAGGTCAGAGCCGGATCGCTTCGGATTGAGTCACGTTGCCCAAATTGAGACCTCGCGGCCGAAGCGTGAATTGGACTCTAGGCCGCCGCACCGAGGCGCCCCGCCTCCCATCCGATCAGCGCCCGCTTGCGCGTCAGGCCCCAGTGATAGCCGCCGAGGTTGCCATCGCCGCGCAGCACGCGATGGCACGGCACGACAAAGGAGATCGGGTTGCGGCCGACCGCTGATCCCACGGCGCGCGAGGCCGTCGGCTGGCCGAGATGACGGGCGATGTCGCTGTAGCTGACGGCCCGGCCCATGGGAATCTTCAGCAGCGCTTCCCATACGCGCACCTCGAAATCCGTGCCGATCAGCACCAGGCGCACGGGCTGCTCCGACCGCGAGTGTCCCGCGCCGAAAATGTTGCGGGCATGGCTCTCCGTGCGCTTTGGCGATTCCGCGAAACGTGCCTTCGGCCATCGCGATGTCATGTCGGCCAGCGCCTCGGCGCGGGTTTGCCCCTTGTCCTCGTTGATGAAGGCGAGGCCGGCCACGCCGCGTTCCGTCGCCAGCAACAGCGCCTCGCCGAAGGGCGTTGCGTGGAACCCGTAGGCGATCTCGAGACCTTCGCCGCGGCGCTTGTAGTCGCCCGGCGTCATGGCCTCGTGCGTGACGAACAGGTCGTGCAGGCGGCTGCCGCCCGAGAGGCCCACCTCGTGCGCAGTATCCAGGACGCTGGCAGAGGTGCTGAGCAGTCCACGCGCATGGTCGACGGTGATCGCCTGCACGAACTCCTTGGGGCTCAGGCCGCACCAGCGCTTGAACAGCTTCTGGCAGTGGGCGGGGCTCAGGCCCAGATGGTCGGCGAGCCGCTCGAGGCTCGGCTGCTCCTCCCATGCGTTCGAAAGAAAGGCGATGGCCCGGCGGATCTGATCGTAGTCGCGCGAGCCGGCCGCTGGACGGGGGCGCGGAGAGGACGCGATGGCTTCCTGAAGCATGGGTGATCTCATGTGTGCTCTGTTGCCTCGTGACGGACACATAAGAAGCTCGACCGGCCCTGGCGACCCAATTCTTGCCGTCATCCGCAAGATACAACGCCTCGAAAGATTACTGCTGGCGACATCCGGCCACGGATCGGACTGCAGTGACCGATCCTGCTCTAGCGCTTCAGCTCGATCTCGACGAAGGCGAACTCGAAATCGTTGGCGTTGATGACGTTGTGATGCACCCCCGCCTGGCGGAAATAGGAGCCGCCCTGCTTCAGCTCGGCGATGCTCTCCTGCCCGTCCGGCGCCACGATTTTCAACCGGCCTGTCATGCAGGGCACGATCACGTAGTCCATCTCATGAATGTGCTCTCCGGTCTCCGCGCCTGGTGAAAAGCGCCATTCGGTGACACGGACACGATCATTGTCGGCCTGCACGTTTGGGGTCGCCTGGGGCAACTTCGCCTGTTGCATGGGATACCTCTCCACCTGACCTGCGGCGGAGGCTTACCACATCGGCGCGGCTTCTCAGAAATTGCGAGGCGGCTCTACTTCAATCGGAAAGAACCAGGTCTCAATTAAACAGGCTGCCAAGACCCCAGGGCTTGTTGGTACGCGTCGTGCTGGCGGTCGGGATGTCCTGGGCCGGCACTTTGCTCGGAGGAGCTTTGTCGGCCGGCGCGACAGGATCGGGCAGCGGCTCGGGCTTGCCCTTCGGTCCGCGCTTGATCTCGCTCTTCCACTGCTGGCCGACCCAGCTCTTGGAATTCATCTCCGGCTTCAGGCCGACTTTCTGCAGCAGCGCGTAGGAGTCATTGTACCAGCGCGACTGCGGGAAGTTGTGCCCCAGCACGGCGGCGGCCGACTGCGCCTCGTTCTGGATGCCGAGCGACATGTAGGACTCAGTGAGACGCATCAGCGCCTCCTCGACGTGGGCCGTCGTCTGGTATTCAGCGACCACGGTCTTGAAACGGTTGATGGCGGCGACCTGATTGCCCTTCTTGAGATAGTACCGGCCCACCGTCATCTCGCTGGCGGCCAGCGCGTCCTCGCACAGCAGGATGCGATTCTCCGCCTGCTTGGCGTATGGGCTGTCGGGATACCGGGTGGTGAGCACCTTCAACTCGGTCAGCGCCTTGCGTGTGGCGGACTGATCGCGCGTCGGGTCCTTCATCTCGTCGAAGTGCGACGACGCAATGATGTGATGAGCGAGCGCCGCGTCCTTGGTGCCCGGATGCATGGTGGTGTAGCGCTTTGCCGCCTCGATGGCCTCCGGATAGCGTCCCGACTTGTAGTAGGCGTAGCCCGCCATGACCATGGCGCGCCGCGCTTCCGGCGCATATGGGTGATCGCGATCGAGATCCTCGAACTTTTTGGCGGAGTCCTCGTAGCGGCCCTTCTGCAGCAGGGCGTCGGCCTCGGCGTACATCTTGCCGGGCGGGTCCGGGTTGAGCAGCTTGGCGTCGGGCTTGGACGAGCAGCCGGCAAACACGGCGGCGCCAATGACGATCGCTACGGTGGCGACCGCACGCAAACGCGAAGATGTCAGCCAACGAAGAGCCATTCGCCTGTCCCCAACTCGCAGCCGGCTTCTGACGACCGGTCTGCTGTCAACTGTCTCGCCGCCGGCGCCCAGCCCTGCGGGCGAAGACTCGAAAACCCCATTTCAATCGTCTAGCACGGGGTCTCGCGTACAACAAACGTCGCGTGCAGAGCGTCCCACCTCCGTCCCAGAGTGAGGATCGCATTACCAAGAGCCGAAAATGTGGCGCGAACAGCGTGTTGCGCCGTGCAGCGGCTCAATGCGACAAGGAAACTGGCGATCAAGTTCTGTCGGCAGCGAACGCGGCCGACGCCATGCCGATGGACATATCCATCGGCACGCTGTCGCGCACGCGGGGTGCATGCACAAAGGTCCAAGCTTCACTGTCGGCAAACAGCGCTTGCAGGACGCGCGCGTTCAGCTTGTGGCCGCCACGCGAGGACCGGTATGCCCCGAGAAGGGGGGCGCCGGCGAGAGCCAGGTCGCCAACCGCGTCCAGCATCTTGTGCCGCACGAACTCCTGAGGATAGCGCAGCCCCTCCGGGTTCATGATGCGGTCTTCGCCGATGGCAATGGTGTTATCGAGCGAGGCGCCGAGCGCCAGCCCGGACTTCCAGAGGTTCTCCACGTCGCGCATGAAACCGAAGGTGCGGGCGCGCGACAGCTCGTTGCGATAGGCGCCGGGGCTTAAGTCCAGACGCATGCGTTGGCGGCCGATCACGGCACTCTCGAAATCGATCTCGACATCGAGCTGGAAGCCGGAGTGCGGCGCAAGCTCGCCCCAGGAGCTACCTTCCTCGACGCGTACCGGCTTGACAACCTTGATGAATTTGCGCGGAGCAGGCAGCTCACGGATACCGGCATCGTCGATCGCGGCCACGAAGGCAGCGGCGCTGCCGTCCATGATCGGCACTTCCTTGCTGTCGATCTCGATATAACAATTGTCGACACAGAGGCCACGGGCGGCGGAGAGAAGATGCTCGACGGTACCGACGGTGACGCCCTTGTCGTCACCTATCACCGTGCAGAGTGTGAGATTCTTGATGGCGCGTACGTCAGCCCCGATTTCGGAGATGATTTTTCCGCGTTTGGAAACCAGGAAGCGGAGCCCGGTTTCTGCGGGTGCCGGATGCAGCACCACGGAAGCCGGTGCGCCGCTATGTACCCCCGTCCCCGTAACCTCGATTTCGCGCGTAATCGTCGTCTGGCGAGCGCCGATGAATCGCTTCGACATTGTAGCGCCGTCCCTCGATCCCCTAGTCGACTCAGGCTGGACTATCCCCAGACCTGCCTGAGCCCCCCAAAGCTCGCCTCGATTACTCTCGCCGTGTCCGGGCCAACTTGCTTGTTACGGGCCCTGTATGGAGCGAATCGAAACAGCTCTTAACCAGAACGATAACGTGGCTCTCACGGCCGCGACAAATCACGGTTTCTTACACTGTGTTACGCGACGGCTACACTCGATCGTGACGGCCTGATGACTTGAAATCATTCCAAAATATTTGACGCCGAGATCTGATTCGCGGCGCCGCAAGTCTAGCAGATTTCGTGACACAATCACCGCTCACTCGCTGCCGTCACCACGGCCGCGGCTGGCACTGACGAGGCGTTGCAGCAGGCTGCGTTTGCGCGGCTGCTGATCGCCGGACAACGGTCCGTATGCGCGTGGTCCGTACTCTGATTCGTCGGGATACTGTCCGGTCTTGGCGCGGTACTCGCGCTGCCCGACCGGCGGAAAATCCTGCAGGTCCGGCATGCGGCGACCAGCGCGCCGCAACGGCGCGGGCGCTGCTGGCGTAAAGCCGCGGCCGGAGTGCTGCTCGCCGAGCGGTGGCGGAACGGTGCGCGGCGGATGGGCCGACTGGCCGAACTGCGGCAAGCCCTCCTCGATGAGCACGCCGTCCGGGCCCTCCCATAGCTCGCGCCGTTCCGACGGATCGGCAGGTGCGTTCGCATGCAGCGCATGCTCGTCATCGTGCGGCTCGCCCAACTCGACGGCCTCCGCCAAGCGCTCCTGCACCTCCTCGCGTTGCATAGGATAGTCGGGCGGCGGCGCGGCGTGACGCGCGGGCGCCGGACGGGCGGCGTAGCCGCTGCGCGACTCCGATGGACGCGGCGCGCCATGGGATCGGCGCGGCGGCGGCATCGCCTCGAGCGGATGGCGTGCGTCGTGCACGCCCTGTCGCGCCATCCCCGAGGCGACGATGGCGACACGGATCTTGTCGCCGAGACTCTCGTCGAAGGTGGCGCCGACGATGATATTGGCGTCGGGATCGACCTCCTGGCGCACGCGGCTTGCTGCCTCGTCGACCTCGTAAAGTGTCATGTCCTGTCCGCCGATGATCGACAGCAGCACGCCGCGGGCGCCTTTCAGCGTTACCTCGTCGAGCAACGGGTTGGAGATCGCCTCCTCGGCGGCGACGGTGGCGCGGCGCTCGCCGGACGCCTCGCCGGTGCCCATCATGGCGCTGCCCATGCCGCTCATGACGGCGCGCACATCGGCAAAGTCGAGATTGATGAGACCGTCCTTGACGATCAGGTCGACGATGCAGGCAACGCCGGAATACAGCACCTGGTCGGCCAGCATGAAGGCGTCGGCAAACGTGGTCTTCTCGGTCGCCACCCGGAACAGGTTCTGGTTGGGAATGACGATCAGGGTGTCCACGTATTTCCTGAGCTCGGCAATGCCCGCTTCCGCCGTGCGCAAGCGCCGTGTGCCCTCGAACTGGAACGGCTTGGTGACAATGCCGACAGTGAGGACGCTGAGCTCACGGGCGGCGCGCGCGATCACGCCGGCCGCTCCGGTGCCCGTGCCGCCACCCATGCCGGCGGCGATGAACACCATGTGCGAGCCGGCCATGGCGGTGCGGATCTCGTCCAGCGCCTCCTCGGCCGCGGCCTCGCCGATCTCGGGCTTGGAGCCGGCGCCGAGCCCTTCGGTCAGGTTGACGCCGAGCTGGATGCGCCGCTCGGCGCTCGACATGGCGAGCGCCTGCGCATCGGTGTTGGCGACGATGTATTCGACGCCGTCCAGGCCCGACGCGATCATATTGTTGATGGCATTGCCGCCAGCGCCGCCGACGCCGATCACGGTGATGCGCGGCTTGAGGTCGGCGACCTTGGGCAACTGCAGCTTGATGCTCATCTAGGGTCCCGCCTCACCAGTCCTGGCGCATCTGCCGCGCCACGTCCCTCAAGATCAGGATCGTTTCAGATGGAATCGCATACGCGATCCATCTGGAGCGTGAATCCTGCTCTTCACCTAAAGTTAGAGTGCAATTCACACCTCACATAGAAGCGGTAGCGCTCCCATGTGAGCCGATCGCGCTCTAGAAGCTCTCACGCACCCAACCGCGCAGGCGTCCGAGGTAGCCGTCTCCGGCAGCCGCCCGCTCACTACTCGCGGCCAAGCCCCCACCGATACCCGCCCCGGGTGAGACCGCGGCCAACACCAGACCCGTTGCCGCGGCGAACGCCGGACTGCACAAATTGTCCGGCATGCCGCCGACCGGCAGCGGACGCCCCACGCGCGCCGTCACGCCTGAATGCTGCGACCACCACTCTGCCAGTCCGACGAGCTGGCTGGCGCCACCCGTCAGCACGATGCGCCCGGTCACCAGATGCTCAAGCCTGCTCTGCGCCACCCGCTCCGCCACAAGCCCGTGAATGGCCTCGATGCGGGCGGCGATGATGGCGCTCAAGCGTGCCTTCGTCGTCTCGTAGGGCGCACCCTCGGTCTCAACGGCACCGGGAAACGAAATCATCTCGCGCTCGTCGGAAGCGGCCGGCACCAGCGTGCCATACAGCGTCTTGATTCGCTCGGCTTCTGCAAGAGGTGTCGCAAGCTCGCGGGCGATGTCGTAGCTGATGTGGCTGCCGCCGACCGGCACGCTGTCGGCATAGACAAACTGTCCGTCCACGAACATGGCCAGCGTGGTGGTGCCGCCACCGAAATCGATGCACAGCACGCCCTGCCGGCGCTCCTCCTCGGTGGTCACGGCCAGCGCGCTGGCATAGGGCGCGGCGATGACGCCTTCCGTTTCCAGGTAGCAGCGCTCGACCACGTGCAGGAGGTTGCGCAGGGGCGGCTCGTCTGTGGTCACGGCATGTACCGGCAACGAGAGCTCGCTGCCGGCCATGCCGAGCGGATCGCGCGTGCGGCCGATACCGTCCAGGCGCCAGCCGCCGTGCACGAGCTGGATGATGGTGCGCCCGCTACGGCCGATGAAGGCCTCGGCGGCGGATTGCACGCGCGCAATGTCGCCGCGGCCGACGACACGCTCCATCAAAGTGGCGCGGGCGATGAAGTTCGCCGACTTGAGCCGCCCGCACGTCACGGTGACGAGCACGCGGTCCAAGGTGACGCCAGCCATGCGCTCGGCTTGCGCGACGGCGGCCCGGACGCAGCGCTCGACCTGCTCGGGATCGAGCACAACGCCGGCCTTAATGCCCTGCGTGCGATGATGGCCGAAGCCGATGAGCTCGATTTGGTTGGGCGCCTCGCCGACCATGATCAGGCAGCAGACCTTGCTGCTGCCGATGTCGAGCGCGCCGATCAGCCTGCCCGCCTTTGCTTTTCCCCGGTGCCGTTTCAGCATGCGCGCTGCTCCCACCGGTCCGTCAGCCGCCGCCGGGCGCTTCGGCGGCGCCCTGGCTATTGCCGCCGACCAGCACACCGGTGCGGCGGATGGCGATGCGGTGGCGAAGCCGCAGGTCCGCGACCAGATTTCCCTTGTCGAGCAGGCTCTGGCGCGTTTGCAAGTCGGCCAGCCGGTCGATGGCGGCGGCCTGGCGGTCAGCCGGGAGCAGCACCGCAACGCTGGACTCGAGCCGGAGTGTCCAGCGCCGCCCGCCGATGCGGTCGGCGGTTTCCAGCCGTTGCGCGATGTCCGGATGCCGCCGCAGCGCAGTGAACAGCTCGGCGGCAGCGACCGGAGCCTCGGCGCCACGAATACGCGGCAGGTCGTTCGCCGCACCCGGCGTCACGTAGGCGAGCAGACGGCCCGAGGCATCGACCAGGGCCTCGCGGCCGTCGTTGATCCACACGGCGAACGGGTGGCGCTCCTTGATGTCGATACGCAGCTGATCGGGGAAGACGCGCGTGACGGCAGCCGTCTCGACCCAGGACAGGCGCTCGATGCGGTCGCGCGCCTTGCGCGGATCGAAGCGCAGGAGCGAGCCCGCATTTTCCTGATCGAGTGCGGCGAAGAGATCGGAGTCGACGGTGTAGCGATGGCCGGTCAGCCAAACCTCGTTGATGCCGAAGCCGGCTTGGACGAGCAGCGAGTCGATCTGCTCGGCGAGCGGCTTGGCGCCGCGTGCGGTTTGGCCACCGTCGGTCAGCGCCGCAAACGCGCCAGCACCGATGAGGCTGCACAGGATGAGCGGAAGCGAGCGCGAGCGCCGGGCACGGCGGATGGTGCGAAAGCCGCGCGGCATGGCAGGGGCGTGCGGGTGTGAAACCGGGGGCGCGCGCATAGACGGCTGCCGTTCGCCGGCGCGCCACCACAGCCTGCCGCCTCTCGCCTCTCTCTGCACTGGTCCACCTCGTCCCACTGGCCTGCCTTGCGGCGCATCGCTTTGAGCACACGCCGAGCGGGCCGGACGACCACACGCGCCGTCCGGCGTTAACCTTTCACGAAGGGAGTTAATTAAGGGTTACCAGTCCTCAACGAGCATCGAGCCCTCACCGATCCACGCTGGCATCCTCAACGAGCCAAGCGAGCAGCTTGCCGAACGGCAGGCCAGCGTAGGCCCCAAGCTCCGGAATAAGCGAGGTCGGCGTCATGCCAGGCTGGGTGTTGATCTCGAGGAAGATCAGCTCGTCGCGCTCGTCGTCCCAGCGGAAGTCGCAGCGCGAGATGCCGCGGCAGCCGAGCGCCTGATGCGTTGCCAGCGTGTGCTTGCGTACCGCATCGCGCACATGCGCGGGGATCTGCGCCGGCAGGATGTGGCGCGAGCCGCCGGGCGCGTACTTCGCCTCATAGTCGTAGAACTCGAGGTTGGCGGCCGGCACGATGTCGATGATGTCCGTCGCCTTGTCGCCGATGACGCCGCAGGTCAGCTCCCGTCCGGGCACGAAGCGCTCGACCATGATCTCGCCGTCGCGCGTGACGGGAATGGTGCGGATGGCCTCCGGCGGGCGGTTAGCGCCGAGCTTGACGATGACGACGCCGACGCTGGAGCCCTCGGCGATCGGCTTGGCGACATAGGGCGGCGGCAGCGCGTGCTCGGCCAGCGCCTCGGCCGGCGTGAGGATGCGCGCGGGCGCAATCGGCACGCCCACCGCCTGCACCACGCGCTTGGTCTGCTCCTTGTGCATGGCGACGGCGGAGGCGAGCACGCCCGAGTGCGTGTAGGGGATATTCAGCACCTCGAGCAGGCCCTGCACGCAGCCGTCCTCGCCCCAGCGTCCGTGCAACGCGTTGAAGCAGACCTCAGGCTTCAGCTCGACCAAGCGCGCGGCGAGATCGCGATCGGCATCGACACGTGTGACCGTGAAGCCTTCCGCCTCCAGCGCGTTGGCACATTCGCGACCCGATGACAGGCTGACCTCGCGCTCGGCCGACCAGCCGCCCATCAGGACAGCGACATGATTGTATTTCCTGCCTGCGGTCGGATCGCTCATGACTCACTTGCCTCGACCAACGCTTCGCCCTTCGGTCGTCCGGGTGCCGGCACGCCGACGCGGATGATCTCCCATTCGAGTGTGACGCCGGAGGTCGCCTTGACGCGCGCGCGCACGGTCTCGCCCAGCCGCTCGACATGCTCGCCGGAAGCCTGCTGGTCGTTGATGAGAAAGTTGCAGTGCATCTCGGACACCTTGGCTCCGCCGACGCGGAAGCCGCGGCAGCCGGCCTCATCGATCAGCTTCCAGGCACTCGATCCAGGCGGGTTCTTGAAGGTCGAGCCGCCCGTGCGCTCTTTGATGGGCTGGTTCTTCTCGCGGTAATCGGCGACGTCGTCCATCTCCCTGGCGATCTCGCGCGGATCGCCGGGCGCGCCCTGGAACAGGGCGCTGGTGAAGATCCAATCGTCGGGCACACGGCTATGGCGGTAAGTGAAGCCCATGTCCGCAAGCGACAGCACGTGCACGCTGCCCTGGCGATCGATGGCGCGCGCCTCGACCAGCACGTCCTTGGTCTCGCGGCCGTGCGCGCCGGCATTCATCCTGAGTGCGCCGCCGATGGAGCCCGGAATGCCGCGATAGAAGGCGAGGCCTGCCAGCCCCGCGTCGGCGGCGGCGCGTGCGACCTTGACGTCGGGCACGGCCGCGCCCGCGCGCAGGCGGTGGCCGTCCTCGACCACGATCTCGGAGAAGCCGCGGCCGAGCCTGATGACGACGCCCGGCACACCGCCATCGCGCACCAGCAGATTTGAGCCGAGGCCGATAACGAAGACGGGAGCGCTCGCCGGCAACCGCTGCAGGAAATAGGCAAGGTCGGCCTCGTCGGCCGGCGTGAACAGCACCTCGGCCGGGCCGCCGACGCGAAACCAGGTGATGTCGGACAGCGGCGCGCGCGCCACGAGCCGGCCGCGCAGGTTCGGCAGGTCTTTCTCCAGACTTGCCGCCAGTGTGCCCGTCATACAGCGCTCCGCAGCGGCATCTCCGCCAGCCATTGCGGCAACGCATGTGCCCAGTCGGTCGAATGCCCGGCACCGAGGCAGATGACCATGTCGCCGCTGCGCGCCATCTGGCGCACGACACCGGCAATCTCGCGCTCGCTGTCGATGGCGACGACAGCGCGGTGTCCGGTCTGCACGATGCCGTCGGCGAGCGCGCGGTTGTCGATGCCCTGAATGGGCGGCTCGCCCGCCGAGTAGAGCGGGGCAACGATGACGGCGTCGGCATCGGCAAAGCAGCGGCAGAAGTCATGGAACAGGTCGTGCACGCGCGTGTAGCGGTGCGGCTCGACCACGGCGATGACGCGGCCCCGCGCGCCGGCACGCGCGGCCTTCAGCACGGCATCGATCTCGACCGGGTGGTGGCCGTAGTCGTCGAAAATGGCCACGCCGTTCCAGGTGCCGGTGAGCTGGAAGCGGCGCTTGACGCCGGAGAAGCGCTCGATGGCACGGCAGATGGCCTCGTCCTTGAGGCCGGCCTCGGCGGCGACGGCGATGGCCGCCAGCGCGTTGATGGCGTTGTGGTGCCCGAGCAGGGGAATGCGCCAGCCCTCGAAGCGGCGCGCGCCACCGGCGACGCGCCCACTGAGCGTGGCACTGAAAACGATGGAGCCCCCGTCCGGCCGGACTTCCTCGAGCCGCAGGTCGGCGTCGCTGCTGGCGCCGTAGGTGAGCAGCGGGCGGCCGTCGCGGCGTAGCTCCAGCCGCTCGATCATGGCGCGCGCCACAGGATGGTCGCAGCACACGACCGCGAGACCATAGAAGGGAATGTTGCGCAGGAAGGTCTCGTACTCGTCGTGCATATTCTCGACGGTCTTGAAGTAGTCGAGGTGCTCCGGGTCGATGTTGGTGACGACGCCGATCTGGGTCGGGATCTTGATGAACGTGCCGTCGGATTCGTCGGCCTCCACCACCATCCACGGACCCTCGCCGAGGCGGGCGTTGGAGCCCCAGTCGTTGATGATGCCGCCGGTGATGACGGTCGGCTCGAGGCCGGCATCGACGAAGATGTGCGAGATGAGCGAGGTGGTCGTCGTCTTGCCGTGCGTACCGGTGACCGAGATCGAGGAATGGAGCCGCATCAGCTCGGCCAGCATCTCGGCGCGGCGGATGATGGGCAGCCCCTTGGCGCGCGCCGCCTCCAGCTCCGGGTTGCCGGGCTTCACCGCGGTGGAGATGACGACGTAGCGCGCGCCGACGAGATTGACCGGATCGTGGCCGACGAAAACGCGGATACCCTTGGTGCGCAGGCGGCGGACGTTGGCGCTGTCCTTCTGATCGCTGCCCTGCACGGTGTAGCCCTTGGCGCGCAGGATCTCAGCGATGGCACTCATGCCGATGCCGCCGATGCCGAGGATGTGGAAGGTGCCGAGATCGCCAGGCAGTTGCATTGTCGTGCTCGTTCCTTGCCGTTAGCGGCGAATGTCGGCGGTGGCGGCTACCCGCGCCCGCCGCTGCAATGATCGCCGCACCATCAGCTCCTCGACCACATCGGCGAGGCGCGCGGCTGCGTCCGGTCGGCCTTGCGCCTTGGCCGCAGCGGCAGCCTTGGCGAGCCTGTCGGGCGCATCCAGCAGCTCCGCCAGCACGCCGCCAAGGCGCGCCGGGCTCAGATCCTTCTGCTCGATGCACCACGATGCGCCGACTTCAGCGAGGCGAGTTGCATTCTGCAGCTGATCGTTGTCAAGGGCATGCGGCAGCGGCACCAGGATGGACGGGCGGCCGATGACGGAAAGCTCCGCCACACTGGAGGCCCCCGCGCGACCGATGACGAGCTGGGCCGACGCCATGAGGTCGGGCAGGTTGTCGAAGAAAGCAGCAAGCTCGGCGACGATAGCGTTGTCCGAATAAGTCTGGCGCACGCGGTCCAGGTCCTCGGCGCGGCACTGCTGGATGACCCGCAAGCGGGACTTGAGAACGGTGGGCAGGCCGGCGAGCGCCGGCGGCACGGCATCGGAGAAATAGCGCGCGCCCTGGCTGCCGCCGAACACGAGCAGTCGGAACGGCTCGCCCGGTCCCGAGGCACGGTATGGGCTGCCTGCAAGCCCGAGCACAGCGTCGCGTACGGGGTTGCCGGTAAAAGCAACTTTGCGCATCAAACCTGCGTCGAGCAGACGAGTCGTCTCGAACGACGTGGCGATGGCCGATACGCCCTTGCTGAGCAGACGATTGGCGCGACCCAGCACCGCGTTCTGCTCGTGCAGCGCCGTCGGTATGCGGCGGAGGCGCCCGGCGATGAGCGGCGGCAGCGTCGGATAGCCGCCGAAACCGATGATCGCCGCCGGCTGCGCGCGGCCGAGAATGCCGTGCGCCTGTGCAATGCCCCGGCCGAGCGTCGTCAGCGTGCGCGCGATCGCCACAGGCGACCGGCTGGCGAAAGTCGCCGACGGAACCTGATACGTAGTTCGGGCCGGAAAGCTTGCGCCATAGCGGTCGCCGCGCGTGTCGGTCATGAGGTCGACAGCAATGCCGCGCCGGATAAGCTCCTGCGCCAACGCGAACGCCGGAAACAGGTGGCCGGCCGTGCCGCCGGCCGCCAGCATCGCTGCGGGCTCCGTCGACGCTGCGTTCGTCACCGGGTTTCAGGCTCCCCAAGGTCCATGGTCGCCGTTGTGGTGCGAAAAGACGGCTTTTTCACGCGCCCGGCATGCGGCCATCTGCGCGTCAGCGACAGGAGCAGGCCAGCCAGCAGGGCAGCCGCCAGATTGGACGAGCCGCCCGAGGAGATGAACGGCAGCGTCATGCCCTTGGCGGGCGTGAGACCGACATTGACACCCATGTTGATGGCGGCCTGCAAGGCGAACAGCAGCGCGAGCCCGGTGACAGCCAGCCGCCGGAAGGCGTCCTGCTCCCCCCACACCTGCCATAGCGCGCGAAAGACGACGAAGGCGAAGAGGGCAACCAATGCTAGGCAGGCCACGGTGCCGTACTCCTCGCCGATGACGGCGAACGGGAAATCGGTGTGCGCGTCGGGCAAGATTCCCTTGATGGTGCCTTCTCCGGGACCGCGGCCGAAGAAGCCGCCTTCGGTGAAGGATTCGATGGCGCGGTCGGTCTGGTACGTGTCGCCCGAGGACGGATCCAGGAAGCGCGCGATGCGCGTGCGCACGTGCGGGAACGTGGCATAGAGGCCGGCAAACGCGGACACGGCGAACAGGCAGAACAGAGCCAGCCGCCGCAATGGCTGACCGGAAAGGAAAAGAGTTCCCCCCAGACGAGAGTGATGAGCAATGCCTGACCGATGTCGGGCTGGAGCGCGACCAGACCGACGAGCCCGAGATAGAGCGCCACCGCGGTCGGCAGAGCCGGCACATCGGCACGTCGGCCGCTCTCGGCGAACAGCCAGGCTGCGATGACGACGAACGCAGGCTTGGCAAGCTCCGAGGGCTGGAAGGAGTGGCCCCCGAGGCGGAGCCAGCGCCTGGCGCCGTTGATCTCCGGCCCCGACACCAGCACGGCCACCATCAGCCCCAGCATGGCGAGCAGCAGCGCCAAAGCCAAACGCCGCGCCTGGCGCGGCGAGCACAGCGAGACCGCGAACATCAGCACGAGACCGACCACGGTCACGAGCAGATGCCGCTCGACGTAATAGAAGGTGGGAAGACCCTTCCTGATGGCAACCGCGGGACCGGCTGCCAGCGACAGCACCGCGCCGGCGCCGACCAGCATCAGGACGGCTGTCAGCAGCACGCGGTCGACGGTGAACCACCATTCGGTCAGCAGGCTGCGGTCGGTGCGCGAGAACCTCATGCCGGTGCCCCGGCCTTCATCGCAATACCGGGGAGAGCCGCGACGAGACGCCGAAATGCGTCGCCGCGATGCTCGAAGCTCTTGAACTGATCGTAGGAGGCGCAGGCCGGCGACAGCAGCACGACGGGCTCGCGCGCGGAGCTTGCGGCGGCATCGGCAGCTGCGGCGGCGACGGCACGTTCGAGCGTGTCACTGCGCGCGACAGCGACCTTGCCCTCGAGCGTGTCTGCGAACGCCTCGGCTGCCTCGCCGATGAGGTACGCCTTGGCGATGCGCGGGAAGTAGGACGCGAGCGGCGCAATGCCACCCTCCTTGGCAAGGCCGCCGAGGATCCAGAAAATGTCGTGCTCGAAGGAGGCCAGGGCCTTCTCGGTCGAGTTGGCGTTGGTGGCCTTGGAATCGTTGATGAAGAGAGTGCGCCCGGCGCGGCCGATCTCCTCCAGTCGGTGCGGCAGACCGGGGAAGGTGCGCAGAGCCTGCGCGATGGTAGCGGCGGGAACACCGAGCAGCGACGCCGCGCCGACAACGGCGGCGGCGTTCTGTGCATTGTGGCGTCCGCGCAAGGTGGTGATGCCGGTGAGGTCGGCGATGACACGTGTGCTTTGTGGCCCGCCATCTGTAAAGCAGACAGTATTGCCGTCGACGAAATAGCCGTCTGCCTGGCGCCCGCTCGACAGCGGCCAGTGCGTCTTGCTGGAAGCCTTCCGTTGCGTTGCGACCGATCGACTGATGTCGTCATCGACGCCCACGAGCGAGGCCTCGGCGTTGGCAACAAGCCGCTGCTTGATGGCGGCGTAGTGCGCGAGCGTGCCGTGGCGATCGAGGTGATCGGCCGAGACGTTCAGCATCACCCCAACCGTCGGCGCCAACGACGGCGTCAGGTCTATCTGGAACGACGACATCTCGATGACATGAATGCGGTCCGGTGCGGGCGGCGCGAGCGACAGGATGGCAGTGCCGATGTTGCCGCCCATCTGCACGTCGCGGCCGGCGGTGCGCAGAATATGTGCGATCAGCGCGGTGGTGGTGGACTTGCCGTTGGTGCCGGTGACGGCGACGACCGAGCTCGTGGAGCAGCTTGCGGCGCGCTCGCGAAAGAACAGCTCGATGTCGCCAATGATCTCGACGCCGGCCGCCTGAGCTTTACGCACGACCCAATGTGGCTCGGGATGCGTCAACGGCACACCGGGGGCAAGAACGAGGGCAGCGATGGAAGACCATTCGGCGGCTGCCAGATCCGAGAGAGCGAAACCTGATCTCTGCGCAGCCTGACGGCCGGTCTCGTTGTCGTCCCAGCACTCGACGCGCGCGCCGCCCGCAGTGAGCGCCTCGGCCGTCGCCAGTCCCGACCGGCCGAGGCCGAAGACCGCCACCCTCCTGCCGGCGAATGTCGTGACCCGAATCATGGGGCGATCATAGCTCGGTTCACGGCGCGATTGTGCCGCCGGAATCGGCCGGGTGCGGTTCAATTTGAAGCGAGGCGGACCAGTCTCAGCGCAGTTTCAAGGTCGCCAGGCCGACCAGGGCCAGCACCACCGAGATGATCCAGAAACGCACCACGACGGTCGACTCGTGCCAGCCCTTCTGCTCGAAGTGATGGTGCAGCGGTGCCATGCGGAAGACGCGCTTGCCGGTCGTCTTGTAGGAGCCGACCTGGATGATGACGGACAAAGCCTCCAGCACGAACAGGCCGCCGACGATGCCAAGCACGATCTCGTGCTTGGTGGCCACCGCAATGGTGCCAAGCGCGCCGCCGAGCGCAAGGGAGCCGGTGTCGCCCATGAAGATCATGGCCGGCGGTGCATTGAACCACAGGAAGCCGAGACCGGCGCCGATCAAGGCGCCGCAGATGACGGCCAGCTCGCCGGCGTTGGGCACATAGTGGATCTGCAGATAGGTGGCGAACCGCGCGTTGCCGGTGAGATACGCGATGAGGCCGAAAGTGGCCGCTGCGATCATCACGGGAACGATGGCGAGACCATCGAGGCCGTCGGTCAGGTTGACCGCATTGCCGGCGCCGGCAATGACGAAAATGCCGACCACGATGAAAAGGAGGCCCAGGGGAACGATGAGCGTCTTGAAGAAGGGAATGGTAAGGGCGTCGGAGAAGCCGGATTTGCCAAGCAGCATGATCGCGTAGGTCGCTACGGCCGCGACCGCAAACTCCACCAGGAGCCGGCTGGAGGAGCCGAAGCCCTTGGTCGTCTGCTGCGTGACCTTGAGATAGTCGTCGTAGAAGCCGATGGCGCCGTAGGTGAGCGTGACGAACAGCACGATCCACACGTAAGGGCTCGCCCAGTTGGCCCACAACACCGTGGACACGGTGACGCCGGCAAGGATCATCAAGCCGCCCATGGTCGGAGTGCCGCGCTTGGCGAAATGCGTCTGCGGGCCGTCCTCGCGGATGGGCTGGCCCTTGCCCTGCTTGATGCGCAGGAGATCGATGATGGTAGGGCCGAACAGAAAGACGAACAGCAGCGCGGTCATGATCGCGCCGCCCGTGCGGAAGGTCTGGTAGCGGAAGACGTTCAGGGGGCCGATCTGGTCGCTGAAGTTCACGAGCTCATAGAGCATTCCAGTTCCTCCGGAGGGACGGTGAGGGCCCTTGCCCTGCCGGCCCTAGTTTGCTTTGGCGGCGCCGGGACCGAAGCGGGCCGTCACCGCGTCCACGAGCGGCGCCATGCGGGTGCCGAGCGAGCCCTTGATCATCACCACGTCGCCCGGCCGCAATGCGGCGACGAGGCTGTCGACAAGACCAGTCGAGGTCGCAGACCACCGCCCGCGGCGGGATTCTTCCAAATCGTCGAACAGCAATCGCATGTTGGGGCCGCAGGCAAAGACCAGATCGGCGCCAGCCCCGTCAACTGCGGCTTTCAGTCCGCGATGGAACTCGGCCGCGCGCGGACCCAGCTCCAGCATCTCCCCCAGCACGGCGATGCGGCGCGGAAAGGCCTCGCGCGGCACGGTCGCCATGGCGATGAGCGCTGCGCGCATGGAGCCGGGGTTGCCGTTGTAGCTCTCGTCAATGAGGAGGATGGCACCGCCAGGAACGTGGAGCGTAGTGCGCGCGCCGCGACCGCGCGGCGTGGAAATGTCAACAAGCGGCGCGAGGCAGATATCGAGCGGAAGGCCGAGGATATCGAGAACGGCGGCAACGGCGAGCGAGTTCATGGCGAGGTGGATGCCCGGCGCCCCCACGGTATAGCGCAGCGTGCGGCAACTGAAGCCTATGGTGACGGCGGTACCATCCGGACCGGCATCGAGGCATGTGGCGCGGATGGCCGCGCCGGCGGACGTGCCGAACGAATATATGCGGGCGCCACGAGCTACAGCGCGTTCCTCAAGCAGCGGGAAATGCGGATTGTCGCGATTGAGAATGGCGATGCCGCCCGGCTCGAGGCCGGCGAAGATCTCGGCCTTGGCTTCCGCAATAGCGGCCTCGCTGGCGAACTGCCCGATATGCGCGGGCAGCACGTTGGTGATGACGGCGATATGCGGGCGCACCATCCGCGACAGAGGCGTGATCTCGCCGGCGTGATTCATGCCGATCTCGCACACGGCAAAGCGTGTCGAGGCCGGCATGCGGGAGAGCGTCAACGGCACGCCCCAGTGATTGTTGTAGGACTTCTCCGCGGCATGCACGCTGCCGGCACGCGACAGGCAGGCGCGCAACATTTCCTTGGTGCCGGTCTTGCCGTGACTGCCGGTGACGGCGATGACACGTGCCTCAGGAGCGAGGCGTGCACGCGCGGTGCGACCTATGCGCTCCAGCGCGCGTAGCGGATCATCGACGCGGATCAGTGGACCATCATCGGAGGCGCGCGTGTAGTGGTGGCCGACCAAGGCTGCGGCGGCGCCGCGCGCGAAAGCCGCCGGCAGGAAGGCGTGGCCGTCACGCTCCACCTTCAGCGCCACGAAAACATCGCCCGGAGCGAGCGTGCGGGTGTCGATAGAGAAACCGGTGACAGGCATCGTGGCCGTTCCGTCAGCGGTGCCGTCCGCTGCCACGACCAGGTCCTCCCAGCGCCAAAGCGCTTGTGCATCAGCCATCCACACCGTCTCCCCCGAGAGCGGCCAGGACGGCCTCGTGATCCGAGAAGGGCAGCACAGTGTTGCCGACGATCTGGCCGGTCTCGTGGCCTTTGCCGGCGACCAGCAGGACATCACCGGCGCCAAGCATGCGAACGCCAGTGCCGATGGCTTCGCCCCGATCGCCGATCTCGCGCGCGCCGGGAGCAGCAACCAGGATCTCGGCGCGGATCGCCTCCGGTTTCTCGCTGCGCGGGTTGTCGTCGGTGACGATGGCAACGTCGGCCTTCTCGACCGCGATGCGGCCCATGATCGGCCGCTTGCCCTTGTCGCGATCTCCGCCGCAGCCGAACACACAGATGAGGCGGCCCGATGCGAAGGGCCTCAGCGCATCGAGCGCAGCTGCGAGCGCCTCGGGCTTGTGCGCATAGTCGACCACGGCAAGACCGCCGCCCCGCCGCCCGACGATCTCCAGCCGGCCTTTCACGCCCATCAGCGCGGCCATGGCATTGATCGCCGCAGCCGGCTCGGCCCCCGTCCCGATGGCGAGGCCGACAGCGAGAAGCGCGTTTTCAATCTGATAGCTGCCCGGCAATGGAAAGCGCAGCGGAAAATCGCGGCCATCGTGACGAACGACGACACGTTGCGTGAAGCCGTCGGGAGCGAGCGAGACGAGGCGCAAATGCTCTCCGGCCTTGCCGGTAGTAAACAGGCCGAGGCTGCGCGCCC
This sequence comes from uncultured Alphaproteobacteria bacterium, assembly GCA_963806735.1. Taxonomy (GTDB): domain Bacteria; phylum Pseudomonadota; class Alphaproteobacteria; order Rhizobiales; family Hyphomicrobiaceae; genus CADEFX01. The sequence goes on from CAWEBE010000025.1 coordinate 39,450, forward strand.
TGGCCGCGGCCATCACATCCGCCGCGCGCGCGCCGTCGGCATTGACGACGGCCGGCTGGCCCGGCCGCAGCAGTTCCGTGAACAATCGCATCTTGGCGGCGAGATAGGCGTTCTCGTCCGCATGGTAGTCGAGATGATCGCGGCCGAGGTTCGTGAACGCGGCAGCAGCGAGACGCACACCGTCTAGACGATACTGGTCGAGCCCGTGCGATGAGGCCTCGAAGGCGAGATGGGTAACGCCTTCGCTCGCGAGGCCCGCGAGCGCCGCGTGCAGCGACACAGGGTCGGGCGTGGTGAGCGAGCCGTAGACGCTGCCATCCGGCTTGACGAGGCCGATGGTGCCGAGCGAGGCGGCGGTGTGGCCGAGGGTGGCAAAGATCTGGCGCGTGAACTCCGCGACCGAGGTCTTGCCATTGGTTCCGGTGACGGCGACGATCACACGGGGCTGTGCGGCGTGGAAGCGCGCGGCCATGAGGGCGAGTGCACGCCGCGGCTCTACCGAGCGCAGGACCGGGACAGAGGTTGGGACCGTTACCGCCGCGCCCTCTTTCGCCAGCACGGCTACGGCGCCCTTGCCTATCGCCTCGGCGACGAAGCGCGTGCCATCCACCTTGGTTCCGGGCAGAGCGGCGAATAGAAATCCGGGCTTCACGGCGCGGCTGTCGGCGGTGATGCCCGTCACCTCGATGCCCGAGAGTGCCCCGGGCGCGGATATCTCCGGCCCTGTCAGCGAGGAAAGCAGCATCGCGCCTTCGGTCTGGTTTGTGTTGGCCCGCAAACCGATGGGGACACGGACACGTGCGGGCCAGCCTGTTCATATGTTGCATCGCTGGGGGCGTCAAACGGTGGGATTGAAGGTGGAGTTGGGCACTCGCCCAACAATCTGATGTCATCCCGGGCGAGCGCAAGCGAGACCCGGGACCCAGGGCCGCGCGATGCAAGAGCTGCCGCATCTGATTCTGGGTCCCGGCTCGCGCGCGGGAACAAATGCTGCGTGAAACAACGATCGTCTTTGCCCGCGCTTGGCCGGGATGACATCAGAAGGTTACTTCTCCAGGCGCTCCGGAAGGATGTCGAGCAGCGGGGCGATGCGGGCGATGAGGAGGCTCGTGACCGGAGCCGCGTTGAGACCGGCGGTGATCTGGCCCTTGGTCTCCTCAGTCGCCTGCGGCTCGAACAGCGCCACGAACGTCACGTAGCGCGGGGCGTCCATCGGCAGGGCGCCGACGAAGGACGAGATCACCGCCTTGCTCTGGTAGCCACCCTTGCCGGGCATTTCGGCCGTTCCGGTCTTGCCGCCGACGCGGTATCCAGCGACCTCGGCGCGCCGCCCGGTGCCATAGGGCGTTGTGACGTTGAGGCGCAGAAGCTCTCGAATGCGAGTGCTGGTTTTAGAGCTGACGAGACGCTCGGACGACCGGCTCGCGTTGGATTTGCTGAGGAAGGTCGGCACCACCTGCGTGCCGCCGTTGACGAGGCTGGCGAAGGCGGCGGCGAACTGGAGCGGCGCGACGGCAAGGCCGTGGCCGTAAGCGATGGTGACGGTCTCGATCTCGCCCCAGCGCTTGGGCAGCAGCGGCGCCGATATGGGTCCCGCCTCGGTGCGCGCTGGCGCCAGCAGGCCAAGCCGCGATAGGAAACCGATCTGGCGCGCGCTTCCGGCCTCCAGCGCCATCATGCCCGCGCCGACATTGGAGGAATGCAGGAAGATGTCGCGCACGGTGAGCGGGCGGCCCAGCGGATGCAGATCCGTGATGGTGTGGGGGCCGATCTCCAACGGCTGGCGCACATCGTAGACCTTGTCGGGGGTCGCCACGCCCTCTTCCAGCAGCATGGCAACGGTCAGCGTCTTGAAGATGGAGCCCAGTTCGAAAACACTGGCCGACAGGCGATCGAGACGATCGACGGCGAGAGCTTCGGCGGGCCGGTTGGGATCGACATCGGGCAGCGAGACGGCGGCGATCAGCTCACCGGTCACCACATCCATGACGAGACCTGCAGCGCCGCTTGCCTTGTAGCGGGCCTGCGCCTCTCTCAGCTCGAGCGCCATGGCGTGCTGCACGCCGAGATCAAGCGACAGGTGAACGGTGGCGATGCGCGACTGGGCGGCGGCCACCACGACCTCCATGCCCATGGTTTCGTCGATATGGCGCTCGAGCCCTGACAGTCCCTTGTTGTCGACGTTGACCTGGCCGACGAGATGCCCCACCAGAGCGCCGGCGGGATAGACGCGCTTGGGCTCGCGGCGGAAGGCGAGGCCCGGCAGGCCCAGATCGTGCACACGCTGCGCCTGCACGGGGGTCAGCCCACGCTTCACCCAGGCGAAACGGCGCGTACGGTCATCGAGCGTGCGGCGCAGATCGGCGGCATCGAGATCGGGAAAGATGGCGAGCAGCTTCTCCACGACCTCGTCGCGATCGAGCACCAGGGCCGGATCGGCGTAGAGCGAGGGAGTGCCGACATCGGTGGCGACGAGCCGGCCGCGGCGGTCGACGATATCGGGCCGCGAGAGCACGCGGGCGATGGGCTCGGCCATGGCGAGGCGGATCTCGCCTTGCGTGGCGAGCGACAGCCGCACGAGTTGTGCGGCGATGCAGAGGAACAGGGCAGCGATGCCGGCGGCCACGACAAAGCCGCGCCCACGCGGGGCCGGGGCTTCCCGCGCAGCGGCGGCAACGCGGCCAGCCATGCCTGTCGCGGTCGCGCTCACCGGGAAGGCGTCCGCTTCTGCTGATCGGGCCGCGCCGGCGCATCGGTTGCGACGGCCTCGCCGATCTCGACATACTGCTGCTCGCGGATGGGTCCCAGGCCCTGCTTGCGCGCCATCTTTTCGATCCGGTCGGGGCGCGCGAGATAGGCCCGCTCTGCCTTGAGGATGGCAATGTCCGCCTCGAGCTTCTCGAGCGCGCGCTCCTTGCCTTGCACAGCGATTTCCACGCGGCGCGTATCGTACTTGAGGCTGTAGAGCGCGAACGCCGCGCCAAGCGTCATGAAGGCTGCGACGATGCTGAGCATCCTGAGCATGTGCTCTCCCTCATCGCGCCCGGTGTGACCGCACCCCTGGCTGTCGAGCACCCGGCGTGGCTGGATCTTCCGGCGGCCATGCCGGTGCCTCGGTGCGCTCGGCAACCCGCAGGCGGGCCGAGCGAGCGCGCGGGTTGGCCGCGATCTCCTCTTGCGAAGAGGTAAACGGCCGCTGGTTAACAATTCGGAAACTTTGAGCTGGTGATTTGATCTTTCCCGCAGGCAGATGCCGCGACCCGGCGGGCGTGCGGCCCGCGCGAGCAGCGAGGAACTGCTTGACGATGCGATCCTCGAGCGAATGGAAAGACACGACGGCTAGCCGGCCACTGGGCTTCAGGATACGCTCGGCCGCCTGCAGCGCCCGCGCTAGTTCGCCAAGCTCGTTGTTGACGTAGATGCGCAGCGCTTGAAACGTGCGTGTCGCGGGATGGATGTCGTGGCCGGGCCGGCGGCCGAGCACGCGACCGACCAGATCCGCCAGCTCGCGCGTCGTGGTCAGCGGCCTTTCCTCACGCGCAGCGACGATGGCGCGGGCGATGGCGCGCGAGCGGCGCTCCTCGCCCAGATGAAAGAGAATGTCGGCAATGTCCTCCTCGCGCGCGGAGTTGACGACATCGGCCGCACTCAAGCCTTCGCCGGGTGACATGCGCATGTCGAGCGGACCGTCGTGCTGGAACGAGAAGCCGCGTCCCGGCTCATCGAGCTGCATGGAGGAGACGCCGATGTCGAGCACGACGGCGTCGGCCGCATCTGCGCCGGCGTGGCGGGCCACGTCGTCGAGCGCGCCGAAACGCGCGTGGACGAGATCGAGCCGTCCGGGAAACTCCGCGATCAACCACTGGCCGGACGCGACTGCATTAGGGTCGCGATCTATGGCGATGATACGACCCGCGCCGGCCTCGAGCATGGCGCGGGTGTAGCCGCCCGCGCCGAAGGTGCCGTCAATGATCGTAGCGCGCGCGACTGGCTCTATCGCTGCCAGCACCTGGGAAAGCAGCACGGGAATGTGACGGCGCCGCACCTCCGCGACGCCGACCCCCGTCCGGCTGTCGCGCTCCGTCATCATTCCCGCGCTCCTTCGCCACCGCCCGTTCCCCCCGGACGGCGGCGCCCCGCGCCGAAAAGTGTTCTGTGCTGCTGGACCTTGGCGCGCGCCTGGGAGCGGCGCGCCTCGAAGCGTCCGGGCTCCCACATCTGAAATTTCTCGCCAAGGCCGACAAAAGTGATGTGCGTTGCAATGCCGGCGTGGCGGCAAAGCGCTTCAGGAAGCACGATACGTCCGTCCTGATCGACGACGAGAACCTGGACGTCACCATAGAGCGCGACAGACAGCTCGTCCCGCTCGTCCGAATAGTCTGGCAGGCCTGCGAGAAGCCCATCGATTTTCTGCGCAAGTCTCTCGCCGCCTGCATCGAGCGCTGGAGCGTCGAGCGAGGGGTAGCAGTAGATGCCGCCGGAGCCGCCCTGGCTGTAGCCGTCGCGCTCGAGCACGGCACGGAAAGAAGCAGGGACCGAGACCCGGCCCTTGGCGTCGATCTTGTTTGTGAATGTCGAGACAAAGCGATCCATCCCTTCGGTTCTCGAGCCTCACTCCGACACCACAACTCTTCATCGCGCGACACCGCTCCGGGCGGAGCGCGGGCGGTCGCAAAGTCATTCGGCCCTCGACGAATGTCTTGCGCCGCGGCCCGCGCCCCTTGCCCGGTGCGGACGGGCGCATATGGGATGCCATGGGATATTATGGGTGTCAATGGTCCGTTAACCGCTTTCCACGGACTGCAATGGAGCATGTCGGCGTGTGCTCAATGCGCAACGCCGGGGCACCGCCAGCCAACACCTGGTTAATCACCGGTTAACGTCGCGAAAAATGCCTGCAAATGTGCGAATAATCGCTCCGCTTGGGTCGGAGTGGGTCAGTTCGCGGCAACGGGGTTCACCATGGGCAAGCGCTGTTTCATTGCATCGCTTCTGGTTGCCGTGCTGCTCAGTGCTGGCGGCGAGGTTGCAGTAGCGTCCGAGAGCCTCACCATTCTCAGTGGCGGTGCGGCGAAGTCTGCCCTCATCGACGCGATTGCCGCTTATGAAAAGGCGGCAGATCGCAAAGTCGCCGCCGACTTCGCGCCGATGGGTGCGCTGACGAAGAAGATCGAGGCTGGCGCGCGCGCCGATGTGCTGGTGCTCTCCGCCGAGGTCATGAGCGAAGCGGAGAAGAAGGGTTGGATCGCACCCGATACAATCGTCGAGGTCGGCCGGGTCGGCGTCGGCGTGGCTGTGCATGAAAATGCGCCTGCTCCCGATATCTCGACGCCGGAAGCCTTCAAGGCAACACTGCTGGCGGCCAAGTCGATCGTGATGATCAATCCGGCCACCGGCACCAGCGGCAAGCATCTGGCCGGTGTGTTTGCGACGCTTGGCATCGAGGATTTGCTGAAGCCGAAGCTGACGTTTCTCGAGGGCGGCTATGTCGTGGAACGTGTCGGGCGCGGTGAGATCGAGATCGGCCTGCACCAGATCACGGAGATTCTCCCCGTCAAAGGCGTGAAGCTCGTAGGGCCATTGCCGCCAGCCTTGCAGAAGCAAACCATTTACGTCGGCGCGGTCGCAAAGTCGGCGGCAAGAGCGGACGACGCGCGCCGCTTCCTCGCGCTCCTGCATACACCGGAGATGCGCAAGGCGATTGCCGCCAAGGGATTTGCAGTGGCCCCGTGAGAGGGAACCGACGCAAACGCGCCACTCCTCAACGCTTTTGTTGAGTTGCTCACTTGCCGCGCCGATTGCGCCGCTCTAACCGTTGAGCGTTGGATTCGCACGCATCGGAGGACAATGGGATGCGCAGAACTGCATTTGCTCTCTTCGTGGGACTTGCCGCAGCGAGCTTCATAAGCGCTCCGGCCTTCGAGACGCAGGCGCAGGGGGCCAAAAAAGCCACCAAAAGCGCCAACTGCGCACCCAAGCGCGGTCGCGGCTGGGCACCAACGGAAGCCATGGCGCGCTTCCAGGCCTGGGAGATCGTGGCGCAGACGACCGGCAACTGGCCGATCATGTCCGACACGTTCAAGAACGAGCGTTACAAGTGCAAGACCGATCCGGCCGGCTACATGTGCGACAGCTGGATCGACGTCTGCAAAAGCTGAAGGCGCGCGCGCCGGATCTCGAGTTCGGCGCCACCGCATTCGCGATCCACTGTTAGGCGATCCGCTCCCAGACCAGCTCGCGGTGCTGCACGACGCCGCCCCATGCCTGCGGCGGCGGAAACAGAACCACTCTCTCGCCCTCGAAGACAACGCGCCGAACCTGCTCGGTGCCCATGCGGCGGGGGTCTGATGCCGCATCGACACGGGTGACCAATCGCTGCCCGTCGAACGTGTATTTGCCGCAGTAGGATTGGTACTCCCGCTCCGTCTCGCCCTCGGGCAGCCGGGCGCGCCCATCGACAAGCACGGACTGCATCCGGCCGTTCGACGAAAACCAGACCGTGCCCATCGGTTCTGGGCCATAGGGTGGATCGCACGGCTCACCGGCTTCAGTCTTCGCGCGCGTCTCAACCAGGCGCCAAGTGCCCACGATACTTTGCATTGCACATTCCCATTGAAGCCAATTACCTGCCACTGTTGTGAGTAGACCACGGAAAGGCTGCCGACAAGCTCGCGGCGTCGATGAGCGCTGACGAGCCGCACACCTGCGAGCATTGAGGAAAACCGCGTGCCCATCTATCCCGGCTCATGCCATTGCGGCGCCGTCACCTTCCGCATCGACACTGATATCGTCGAGCTGACGACGTGCGACTGCTCCCTGTGTGCGCGCAAGAATGCGCTGATGACCAAGGTGCACGAGAGCGCGCTGACCATCGTCTCGGGGCAGGATGTCCTGTCGCTCTATCAATGGAATACGCGGCGCGCCCAGCACTACTTTTGCTCGCGCTGCGGCATCTACACGTTCCACCGCAAGCGCTCGGAGCCCAACCACTATGGTGTGAACGTGTTCTGCCTGGAGGATTTCGATCCCGCTTCCGTCCCGGTCCGTGCGACCGAAGGCATCGGCATGTCGGTGTCTGATCCGGACGCGCGGCCACAATGGCCGGGACCGCGCGAACGATACAACTGAACGGGCATCGTTCCGAGCGGAACAGTTACGCGACCTGGTTTGCGCCATGTGTTGCCAACGACGGCAATCGCCGTTCGCAGCAACGAGCCATTGGGCTCGCGCAACCTAGGAGAGACAAATGAAGAAAATGATCATGATGGCAGTGGCGATGTCGCTGCTCGCCGGCCCGGCCTTCGCGAGCTGTGGCTCGCACGGCGGCTACTCAGGCGGATATGGCGCTTCTCGCGTATCGCAGCCGAAGTATTCGGCGATGCCGCGCTCTATGCCCGCAAAGGCAAAAGCGGCCGTCGGCCAATCGGCGACCACTGCCAATGCCGCAGGCACGACGTCTGACACCACCAAGGCCAAGCCGAGTGCATCACCAGGGGCGACTGCCCAGCCGTTGAAAACGGCAACTGCCGACCTCGACGCGGCTATTTCCGCGCCGGGAGCCGCTGCGGCGCCCGAGTGCAAGAAGTACTCGGCGACAATTGGCGCGATGATCAGCGTCGCGTGCGAATGAGCGTGACGATGATCTGTGACGTTTGGGGGCGGATCCGCATCCGCCCCCAAATTCTTTCACGCCGTGCGTGTCAACCTCTGCAGCGGGGCCGCCATTTGGCTTCAAGCGATGCTGCGTAGCACAGCCAGCGTTGCCGCCGGCTCGGGTCGCACCGTGTAGTCGGGATCGACCTCGGCCGAGCGGACGATACCGCTCCGATCGACAACATAGCGCGCCGGCATGGGTAGCTCCCACTCCGGGTGCCCCGTGTTTTTCGGCAGGTCGATGCCGAAGCCCTGGTACACGACCTTGAGGTCTTCGGGGATCGTGAAGACCAGGCCGAACGACCTTGCGACCTGCAGCCTCGCGTCCTCCACGATCGGAAATGTCAGGTTGTGCTTCGTCGCCAGATCGTTCGAGACCTCGCGCTTCTCGCCCGAGAAGACAACGAGCTCGCCACCCAGCACCTTGATGTCAGCGTAGATTGCCTGCAGAGCTTCCAGCTCATGCCTGCAATACGGTCACCAGTGTCCTCGGAAGAACGACAGGATCAAAGGTCCGCGCGTGAGAAGACCTGCGGAGTCAATTGCCCGTCCGTCATAGCTGACGCCGGCAAAGGCCGGCATCTCCTGTCCGGCCGCGGTGACTGTGGCGAGGATTCCCGAGGCGCGCAGATCATCGGTTGCGCGCTGCATGATCGCCCGCGTCTCAGGAGGTCTGCGCTTGGCCGAAGCCGCACGCGTCTCATCGAACTTGTTCTTGAGCGACATTCCAGAACCTCCGTTCCCGCGCCGCGACTGCGGAATCAAATGGATCCGATGCTACAATATGAGGTCTACCTCAGCGTGCAGCACGATTGCGTGAAGCCCGATCCGGATGGCGATGGGCCGAGGAGTTTTCCGGCCCATCACCGCGTCCTGGTCCCGCTCGCTCTTTCTCTTCACGCCACGCGCGCCAGCTTCTGCAGCGAGCGGATGTGTTTTGGCCCCGGCGCGCCGGGGAACGATTGCGGCCAGTTGGCATAGGCCACTTCGCCCAGATAGATGTCCCCGCGCGAGTCCATCGTGATGCCATGCGGCGCCATGAACTTGCCGGTCTCGAGACCCGGTCCCTTCTCGCCGCCGATGCGGGCGATGCGCTTGCCCTTGGCGTCGACGATGCTGAGGCGCGGGCCGAGGTTCGGCACCTTCAGGTTGATCGCCAAGCTCGGGCCCAGCTCGCCGATGATGAACTGCGGCTGCTTGCCGGCGCGGCAGGAGCAGTAGATGGCGCACGGCCGATGCAGGTTGTTCCACTGTGTCTCGTACTTGCCGTTGCCGTCGAACACCTGCACGCGATGGTTCTCACGGTCGGCCACGTAGATCCAGCCGTCCGGATCGGTAGCGATATTGTGCACGATGTTGAACTGGCCGGGATCGGTGCCGGGCTCGCCCCACGACATGATGAGCTTGCCGTCCGGCGTGTACTTGTGCACGCGCGCGTTGCCGTAGCCGTCCGACACATAGATCTCGCCCTTGGGCGACTGCGCGGTGTGCGTGCAGCGGTGGAACGGCTCGCCGCTCATGTAGGGGGCCGGTTTGTCGGGCAGGCCGATGGTGAGCAACACCTTGCCGTCGGTGGAGCACTTCCTCACCGTGTGGTCGCCGTCGTCGGTGCACCAGAGGTGATCGTGCTCGTCGACATGCAGGCCGTGCGCGCGCTTGAACAGGCCTTCGCCCCATGAGCGCAGGAAATTACCCTCGCGGTCGAACACCACCATCGGGTGCTCGCCGCGATTGAAAACGTAGACTTGGTCCTTGCTGTCGACGGCAACCGAGCCGACGTCCTTCAGCTCCCACCCGTCGGGCAGCTTGCCCCAGCCTTCCACGAATTTGTAGCGATGCTCGCCGCTGCCCACGACGTCCGACATAGCGTTCCCCTTCTTGTGGCTGCTTCCTCATCGACCAGTGTTTCAGAAACGATCCGGCTAAGCGAGAGGTGTCGGAGAAATCAGCCCGCACAACGGGATTGGACGAGGGAATTGCGCATCGAGGCTGGCACCCGCGCGGGATGCCGGCGACGTGCACGGGAGCATGGTCGCGATCGGTCGCGTAGATCGACTTTCAAAGTTGTATTGGCGCGTATTGGTTAAGCATGGCTGTAGATTAATCCTCCTGTCATTCACGCCGTAAACCAACGTTCATCTGAATATCGGTCAGAATGCCAAGTATTGATGCAGAGTTACTCTGCATCTGCAACATCTCCGGAGGATGCCCGCATGAAGTCACGTTTGACACTCGCCACTCTCGCCGCTGCTGCTGCGCTCGTTGCACTGCCGACCAGTTCGCAGGCCGGCGGTCTCGGCCTCGGCAGGGCTGGCTGCCTGTTCAACTGGATGCGGCACGACCGCGTCGTCGCCGCCCCGGCCAAGGTCGAGAAGGTCAAGGTCAAGAAGGTCAAGAAGGCCGCCATGCCGATGAAGTAAGCGGCCGTCTTTGACGAGCCGGATTGCTAACCCCGCGCTGACGCGCGGGGTTTTCTTTTGCGCAGACGCCGTCAGATGGGATAGCGCAAGATCGCAGCCAGGTGCGCCCGGCCAGGGATGTCCTCCTTGCGCACCGCCAGCACGCGCGCGCCGCTGAGCAAGGCGCGGCCAGCAATCTCATCGACGATGCCATAGGTCTTGGCGCTCGGCCCCTCGGCGAAGGTGACGCGGCCGTCGGCCTCGTCCACGGTGCCGGGGATGACCTCGTCGATGTCGAGCATGAGCTGCTCGATTGCACCGTAGGTTGCCGCCCGCGCTGCATCCGAGATATCGCTGGTGGCGCGGCCTTGCCCCTTTCGGTCCTCGAACAGCGCTTTCGCCGCCTCGAGGTCGCGTGCATAGGTCCTGTCCAGGATCGGCCGCGCCGCAGCCGCGAGCTCGGCATCGCTCATCCGGTCCGGGCTGGCGGAGATTCCCGCTGCCACGAGCCCCGGATAGGTGTTGACGGAGCGGAAGATCGACGCCAGCGGTTCAGTCGCGGCAAGAATGAGCGGCGTGTCGCGGCCAGCGAGGACTGCACGCAGGGCAGCATCGACCTGGCGGGCGTACTTGCGCAGCAGGTCCTTCTCCCCTTCCTTCCCCCGATCGCTTATCCTCTGCGAGCCCTTGTCGTTCGCCTGCCGTTTCAATGCATCGGCGCCATCCTTGGGAAGATCTCGGATCTTGACCTCCTGCGCCGGCAGATCGGCGAATGCCTCGACTAGGCGTGCCGCATTCTCCGACAGGGCCAGCACGAAGGTCTCGTGCGGGAAGGTGATGGCGCGCAGCAGCGGCTTCAGATGGAAACGGTCGGAGACCTCTGCCATGGCGGTGAGCCGGTTGGGCAGGCGAAACGTGCGCATCGCGTCCGGTGTGACCAAAACGGCGAGGCTCATCGCCTGGTATTTCCAGAATCCATCGTCATCGGCGAGCTCCGCCAGCTGGTCGCCAATGACAGCCAGGCGGCGTTTGTCGAAGCGGACGGCTTCGAGTTGTCCCAGCGCCACCTTGGTCAGGTTCTTGAGCTCGATGCGGCTGGCCGCGGTGTCCTGCGTCACGGGCGTGGTGGGCAGGTAGATCGAGACGCAAGCGTCCGCCCGCGTTGCGGCCAGCGCCTTGAGCTCCGGAAGGGTCGGAATATCGACGTACAGCATGATTGTCATCTCCGACTGCATTGCTCCTGTTACGACTTTACGGCATTCCGCCCTTCCCTCTTATCGGTGGAATTGCCCTTCGCCATGGCGGCAGGCCCTGGCATTGTCGCGCGCTGCACCGGCGTTAACCTCACCGGTCACGAGATGTGATCCAGGATGACAAGGCGAAGACCAGACATGCTGCCCGCGGACGATGTGCCAGTGACGCCCGGCGACCCGGCCGGGGGCGGCCGGGAGCTGGAGGTGCGGGTGCGCCGCATGCACCGGCGCGACATCAATCGGGTCTGGGAGTTCCTGAAGCGCGTGTTCCGCGACGTGAACCGCGAGACCGTCGAATACCAGCGGCCACGACACAAGAAGCACTTTCTGGAAATCTACGAAGAAGACGGCATCGAGCAGCTCGTGTTCGAGACCAAGCGCGGGGCCAAGTTCGAGCTCGTCGGCTACGCTGAGTACGCCTACGAGATCGTCGGCTCCGACAGCTGGATGAACCGGCGCTACTTCGAGACGCGCGGCATGCGGCCCCTGTTCGTAGAGGAGATCGCCGTCCACCCCGACTATCATGGCATCGGCATCGGCTCGTACATGTTCGAGCAGATCGAGCATGCTGCCCAACTCAGAGGCTGCACCCACATCGTTCTCGAGGTGGCTGAGAACAATCAGGAGGCCCTTCGTTTTTACCGCAAGCGAAATTTCCAGAAGCTCGACGCTGCCGTTTTTCTGTCGCGCAAGCTCGAGACGGACGGCGACCTGCTGAACCCGCGCACGCTCAAGCGACGACTCCCGAGCGGGTAGAGCGCGATCGTTTCGCATGGAAGCACTTCCGGCTTCCATGCGAAACGTAAATCGCACTCTGAACTTATGAAATAGAGCAGGATTCACGTTTCGGCCGAAACGCTTCGTATGAGGCAAGGTGATTCAATCCGAAACGATCCTGCTCTAGTGTGCGAGACTATGACTGAAGTCCACCGTGAAAGATGAACGCATGAAATCCATCGGCATCGCCGTGATCGGCAGCGGCCGCATTGGCACCCTGCGTGCCAGCCTGTCGGCGGCGCATCCGGGCGTGAGCTTTCTCGCCGTCTCCGATCGCGAGCAGCACAAGGCCGACATTCTGGCGCAGCGTGTCGGGGCCAACCTCGCTACGACCGACAACCTCGCCGCCATTCAGCATCCATCCGTCAATGCCGTGTTCGTCTCAACGCCGGAACATGACCACCGCGAGGCCGTGGTGCAGGCGCTGGAGGCCGGCAAGCCCGTGTTCGTCGAGAAGCCGCTGTCATTCTCGTTGGCCGATGCAGATGCCATCGCAGAGACAGCAAAGCGCACGGGCACCGAGATCCGCGTTGGTTACTCGCGCCGGCACGAGCGGCGCTGGATGCTGGCCAAGGAGCAAATCCTGCAGGGGCGGCTCGGCGAGATCCTGGGCATCCAACAGCGCGTCTACAATGCGCGTGCCCAATTCATGGAGATCCTGAAACGGGCGCCGACGGCAACAGCCGTCAACGACGTGCTCACCTACTACGTCGACATGGCCTGCTGGTACCTGGAGGGCCACAAACCAGTAGAGGTGGTGGCGCGTGAGCAGAAGCGCGTGTTCAAGAGCATGGGTTACGACGTCGGCGACGTCACCTGGGCCATCGTTACGTTCGACACGGGTGCCGTGGTCAATCTCGGCATCAGCTACGTGCTGCCGGCCAAATATCCGACCGTCGGCCAGTCCGCGCGCTTCGAGATCATCGGCACCGAGGGCGTCATCCTGCTCGATGCCGACAACAAGGACAGCCTGCTCTACACCGAGCGCGGCGCGCCGCACACCTACGTGCCCGATCACAATATCAGCCTGATGTTCATGCAGACCACATCGGCAGCCGACTACGCCGTCGGCGACTACTGGGGCGCGGTGGCGAGCGAGACCCGCTCCTGGCTCGACCACCTTATGACCGGCCGGCCCGTGCCGCACACCACGCTGGAGGAGGCGCGTCGCACCCTGGCCGTCACGCTCGCCATCGAGGAGGCCGCGCGCACGAGCAAGACGATCAAGATCGAGGCTTAGACTAGCGGCGCGTCATGCTGCTGCACAGGGATCAACTCCCGGAGCCTGGCGCATCGCCACCCTCGTCACGTGAAGCCGCCCACTTCAGGATTGCGTCGAGCGCGGGGCAGAGCGCCTGTCCCCATTCCGTCAGGCCATATTCGACCTTGGGCGGTACCTGGTGGTGCACGATACGACGCACGATGCCGTCGTTCTCCATCTGCCGCAGTTGCTGGATTAGCATCTTTTGCGAGATCGCGGGGATCGCGCGCTCGAGCTCGGAGAAGCGCAGGACTGAGCCATCGAACAGATGAAACAGGATCACGAGCTTCCAGCGCCCTTCAAGAGTTCTTGAGCGCCTGCTCCACGCCGTCGGCGGCCGAGGCAGGCGTATGCCCCCGGTCCTTACGCTCGGGTAAGTACCTTACTTTCTTGTCGGTTCTTGTCATGCCGCAAGCCTATGGGCATCTCCTGCTCGTAGCAACGCGAGCTTCAGGAGAACATACCGATGGCCATCAAGCTTCCCAAGCCGATCGACGTCTATTTTGCGTCGGAGAACGCTCGCGACGCGGCGGCGCTCGACAAGTGCTTGGCGCTCGACGCCGTTGTGCGGGACGAGCGCAAGACGTTCCAGGGCCTCGACGCGATCAAGGCCTGGCGGATCGAAAATGGAAACAAATACCGCCACACCGTCGAGCCGCTGGCGATTTTGGAGCGCGACGGCAAGATCGTTGTGGCCGGCAAAGTCTCCGGCAGTTTTCCGGGCAGTCCGGTCAATCTCGACCACATTTTCGAGCTGGAAGGCGACCGCATCGTCTCGCTGGAGATCCGCTGAAACGTCGCGAGCGCGAGCTCAGCCGACCTCAGGCAGCCAACTCTAGAATCTCGCGCACCTGTGCCGGGCCGTCGATAGGCCGCGGATTGCGCGGCACCCAGGGCGTGCCCATGGCCTGCTCCGAAATACGCGGAAAGTGCTCGCGCCCGATCTTCACGGCACCGAGGCTGCGCGGCATGCCGAGACCGCCAATGAACGCGTCGAGCGCATCGCCCGCATCCTTGCCGGCTTCGTTCATGGCCACTGACACCAGCGCCTGACGCTCCGCGTTCACCGTCTTGTTCCAGCGCATGACCGCCGGCAGCATGATGCACGACGTATGCCCGTGCGGCACGTCGAACACGGCGCCGAGCACATAGCCGATGCCGTGGCTGGCGCCCATCGGCACGCCGCTCGCCAGCGGTCCCATCGACAGCCATGTGCCCATCTGGCAATCGAGCCGCGCCGCCAGATCCTTCGGATCGGCCTTGACGCGCGGCAGCCCGCCGGACAGCAGCGCGAGCCCCTTGAGCGCCTGCGCGTCGGCATAGGCGTTGGCCTCGTTGGAGCACACGCCCTCGACACAATGATCGACGGCGCGGATGCCGGTCGAGAGCCACAGCCACTCGGGCGTGTGCACCGTCACCGCCGGATCGAGGATCACCGCGCTCGCCATGATGCGCGGATGGCGCAGCAGCTCTTTGGTCTTGGTGCGCTCGTCGGTGACGCCGGCGATGGCGCTGAACTCGCCGCCCGAGAGCGTGGTCGGCACGCTGATCTGGCGCACCGTCGGCGCCTTCATTTCCGGCGGGCCGATGCTGCCGTCGGCGGCCTTGACCGGACGCAGCCTGTCGATCTCGTCAGCCGCGCGAATGTCGTTGGCGAGGCACATCTGCACGGCCTTGGCGCCATCGGTGATGGAACCGCCGCCGATGGTGACGATGAGATCGGCATTTGCGGCCCTCGCCGCCTCGGTGGCGGCAATTACGGACGAGCGCGGCGTGTGCGGCTGCATGCGGTCGAACACGCCGGCGCAGCGATTGCCGAGCGCACGGCGCACCTTCTCGATCTCGTCCGTGTTCCGGTTGAGCGAGTTGCTCACCATCAGGAAAACGCGCGTCGCGCCGAGGCGCTGCGCCTGCTCGGCCACCGCCTGCGCCGCCGGCTTGCCGAACACCACCTCATCCATCTCGCCGAAGACGACGCGTCCCGATGGCAGCATGTGGTCCTCCCAATGCGTGATTTTCTTATCCGTTGGCGGCTACGAGTTTGTCAGGCGCGCGCGGCGGGAGCAAGATCGTCACTCTGGAACACTCGACTGGCTCGGTTCTGCACGGGCGCCGTACAGTTGGCGCCGCTAGAACCACCTCCGTTCGTACTGGCCCGTCACCTCTCCCAAGGGGAGAGGTCGGAACGCGTCAGCGTTCCGGGTGAGGGGTTAGAGCGAGAATTGATAGATCAGAACCCCTCACCCCCTCCCTCTCCCCATGGGAGAGGGAGGCTGGCAGTGTCTCGCACTGATCGGAGAATGGTCTAGAACGGTGCTCTCGCTGCGTTGCGCCACTCCTGTCGTTCGCGGTTCCCTATGACGCCTGAAATCGCCACATGTCTCACCATTCTCGGCCTTGCCGTGATCGCCTTCGCCTGGGACCGCGTGCCGGCCGACGTGGTGGCGCTCGGCGTCATGCTGGGCGTGATCGCCACCGGCCTGCTACCGCCCGACAAGGCCTTCGCCGGCTTCAGCAGCGACACCGTGATGATGATCCTCGGGCTGCTGGTGATGTCGGCCGGCCTCATCCAGACCGGTGTCGTCGAGATCGCCGGCCGCTTCGTGTTCGACATGGCCGGCCGCAACCCGGCGATCTTCCTGCCGGTCATCATGGTCTCGGTGGCGGTGCTGTCGGCCTTCATGAGCAATACCGCGGCGACCGCCTTCTTCGTGCCGCTGGTGATCGGCTACGCCGCCAAGATCGGCGCCAGCCCGTCGCGCTTCTTGCTGCCGCTGGCGTTCGCTTCCATTCTCACCAGCTCGGTCACGCTCATCAGCACCTCGACCAACCTGGTGGTCAGCGACCTCTTCGCCAACTACCAGCAGCCGCCCATGGGCATGTTCGAGATGGCGCCGGTCGGCATCCCGATTGCCATCCTCGGCGTGCTCTATGTCTGGGCCATCGGCGTGCGCCTGATCCCGCAACGCGACAACCAGAAGGCCGACGAGAAGATCGGCGAGCGCACGTACCGGGCGGACGTGCTGGTGACGGAGGACAGTCCGCTCGTCGGCAAGACGATCGAGGACGCCAAGCTCACATCGGATACCGGGATGGCGGTGGCGAAGCTGGTGCGCGGCAAGGAGACCACCGAGGGCAAGCACGCGCTTGGCGAGGCGACCCTGGCAGCGGGAGACGAGCTCTTCATCGAAGGCCTGCGCGCGGACCTCCTCAAGATCAAGGATATCAAGGGGCTCGAGTTCAAGGCCGACGTGCATCTGGCCGATCCAGATCAGGACGAGAAGGAAGAAAAGACCATCGTGGAGGGCGTGCTGCTGCCGCGCTCGCCACTGATCGGACAGAGCCTGCGCAGCCTCGACTTCAAGGCACGCTACGGGCTGGAGGTGCTGGCCATCCACCGGGCCGGCCAGCTGCCCGCATCCATCAGCGCCGCGCGCTTACGCATGGGCGACGTGCTGCTGCTGCAGGGAACGCTGGAGAACGTGAAGGCACTGGAGCAGGGCAACCTGTTCAACATATTCGGCAACGTGCCGACGGAGCGGCTCAATCGCCAGCGCGCGCCCCTGGCGGCGGCCATCTTCGCGCTGGCCATCGTCGCGGCGACCTTCAAGCTCGCCACATTGCCGGTGGCGATGCTGGGCGGCGCATTCCTGATGCTGCTGACGCGCTGCCTGTCGCCGGAGGAAGCCTACCGGCAGGTCGAATGGAAGGCCCTGATCCTGATCGGCGCGCTGCTGTCACTCGGCGCTGCCATGGAAGCCAGCGGCGCCGGCAAGTTCCTAGCGCAGCAGCTCATTGCCGTGGTGGGCGCCAACAGCCACTACGCACTGCTCAGCTGCTTCTTCATCCTGACCGTTGCCTTGACGCAGCCGATGTCGAACCAAGCCGCAGCGCTGGTGGTGTTTCCCATCGCCATGCAGACCGGCCTCGAAATCGGCGTCGACCCGCGCGCCTTCGGCATGATGGTGGCGGTGGCGGCGAGCTGCTCGTACCTGACGCCGCTCGAGCCCTCGTGCCTCATGGTCTACGGGCCGGGCAAGTACCAGTTCTCCGATTTCTTCAAGGTCGGCGCACCGCTGACCCTGGTGATCTATGCGATTGCCATCCTGATGGTGCCGTGGGTGTGGCCGCTGTAGGGCCTAGCCTGCTCGGCCACCGCCTGCGCAGCCGGCTTGCCGAACGCCACCTCATCTATCTCGCCGAAGACAACGCATCCCGATGGCAGCATGTGGCCCTCTCGATGTGATGTTTCTTGGCCAAGGTTGTTGAAACCCAAGTTTGTCAGTCGAACGCCGATGGAGCAAGGCGGCCTGCTTCTATTCGTTGGCAAACTTGGCAATGAGGCGATCTCCCAGCCGTTCTTCCAGCCTCTGCAGTTCCAAATCGATGCTTCGCACTGTGGCATCGTCGG
Organism: uncultured Alphaproteobacteria bacterium; assembly: GCA_963806735.1. GTDB lineage: Bacteria > Pseudomonadota > Alphaproteobacteria > Rhizobiales > Hyphomicrobiaceae > CADEFX01. The sequence continues at coordinate 57,204 of CAWEBE010000025.1, forward strand.
CGACGAGGCGTGGCTTAGAAACTTCATGTGCCAGAAGAAACGCCATCCTGTGTACTGTTGGCGGGTGCGTGCTGTCGAGGCGCGCGCCTTCGAGCTTCGCCGCTCTGCGCACGCGCTCCATTTCCCGTTCGGGCAGTTCGGCAATCTTTTCTCGAAACTGCTCAAGCACTTGCTGCCCGGACTGTGTGCTGCTGTAGATGCGGCGCAGAAGAAAATCGTCGAAATGCCCAGAAAGGCTTGTCTTCGTGAGAGCTCCAATCGTTGCCGGTGTGCCAGCGACAGTCGCGCCAAGATAGTCGGCAAGGAATTCCGCCTTCTGCTTGTCGTACCAGAGCAGGTGGGCCAGAAATGTTTGCAGGGCTGCAATAGGAAGGGATAGGGCCCAGGTCGCCGCACGGCTGAACACGTCGGAGGCCTCGGTGCTTGGAAAGGCGTTGGCTCTCAGCAGGGCGATCCATGTGTCGAGGGTATGGAGCGCTGTGCCGATAACGCCGCCTCGCGTAGAAGTCTCCATTCACACCGTGAGCGATCTCATGGCCCAGAAGGGCCACGCGCTCCTGCGGCCGCAATGACATCCAGAACGGCAATCCGAGCCAAAGCACCGGTATACGCCGCCACCCGACTGTTGCGTAGCCAGCGTTGAATGTCTCATCGACCACGATGTTGTTAATGGGCTGGCCGCTAAGCTCGCGCGCCACATCGTTGACCAACGTGTAGAGCGCTGTGAATTCCGATTGGGGAAGAACGTCATCAGGTAACTTGCCAAAAGACGGGAGAAGGAACCAAGCGAGCCCGCAAAGAGCTATGCCCAAGGCCACAGCAAGCACGTGTGGGAAGTAGTTCACAATGAGGAGAAGGCCCAAGCCGAATACTACCAGGGAGCTGCCGTGAACGGCGATGGCAACGCACAGGGCGGTCACTTTCGACGCGGTCAAACGCGGCTTCAGGGCGTCCACTGGCGCCGCTACAAGCTTTTGTAGAATTCGCGCGCCCCTTCGCCTGCCGATCTGGGCATATTGGCGAGCAAGAAAGCTCTCCTCGTCTCTTGTGTAGGGCTCGACGTTCCAATTGCACTTGTCGCACCAGCGACTGAGACCTTCACCGACCGGCGTTTCAGCGCCGCACTCTGGGCAGGACCAGCTTTCGCTTGCGTGTGTTGGCATGGCACGCTCATTCCACAAGAGGGTGGAATCTACATTTGCCCATCGCATCATGCCATCGTATGCGAGCAACTCTGGCGCGGAAGTTCGAGATGTTTGTTGCGGTGATCTGCTGTGTCACATAGGCCACCTGCGCAGCCCATCGCCCCACCCCCTACCGCACCCCCCGCCCCAACCGCCACACCTCCTCCTGCACGCGGATGTCGGCCAGCATGCGGTCGAGCAAGAGGCAGGTGCGCTTGAAGAGCTCGGAGCCGCGGCGGTAGTCGGCGGGGGCGAAGAAATCGCAGCGGCCGGCCTTGAACAGGCCCACGCACTTGGCGCGCGACTTGCCGGGCGGGTGCACGGCGATGGCGTGGCCACCGTTCTTGCGCATCACCGCCATGGAGGGAACGTCGGTGTCGCCGTCGCCGAAGTAGATCATGTTGGCGAACGGGATCGGGCGCTCGGCCTCGGGCATGTGGTCGTTGATCGATTCCCCTAAGTCCTCCACGCCCTTGTTGATGCGGAACAGGTACTGCGTCTTGCCGGTGTCGGTGATGACGCGCTTGGGGTAGGGCAGATCGTAGGGGTCGAACCAGTATTCCGACGCGAACACGTTGTGGAAGCGGCGGTAGATGCGCGTACCCTCGATGATCTCGGTGAGGCCCGACGACACGAGGTAGTGGCGCAGCGTCACGCCGTGACTCTCGCTGCGCAGCTTTACGTAATCCGCGATGGCCTCGAACCACTCCTCGACGCCGGCGAACAGCTCCACGTCGCGCCCGAGCTGCACCAGGTCGTCGCGGTCGATGCGCACGCCGCGCGCCTTGGCCTTCTTGTACATGAGGTGCATGTAGGTGATGAGGCCGTCGGCGCCGTGCTCGCGGGCGAGCGCGTTGGCCTCGGCCCAGAACGCCTTGGGGTCCTCGCCGATCTTGGGCAAGAACGTGTATTCCTGCATTGGCTTGGGGGAGAGCGTGCCGTCGAAATCGTAGACCAGCGCGATGGTCTTCTTGTCGAACTGCGCCTTGCCGCCGGACTTGGCGGGCCGTTCGGCCTCGTCCGCCTCGCCAACTTCGGCCGTCCCCGCCTGCGGGTCTGATGTACGCTCGACCATGATGCCCTCGCTGCTGCCCGAACGTTCGTCTTGCAGCAGCACCATCAGCCGATTCGGGTGGCGCGAGGAAGGCGGCGCAGTCGGTTGCGCAAAGGACCGGTGCCAAGGTGGTAGGCCATGGCTTCTGACCCCGCGGCCGGACGCATCGCTGCATTGCAGCAAGCCGATGGCCAAGGCGGCAGGATTGCGCTAGGGAATGTCCGGACAATACCTTCCGTGTTCTTTCCAGCCCGGACACCGCCATTCTATGCCTGGTGCCAACGGCCAGCTCCGCTACCTTTACGAGACGCCGCCGGGCGGAGCCGACACCATCGAGATCGCGCCCGGCATTCTCTGGGCACGGCTGCCGCTTCCCTTCCGCCTCAACCATGTCAACGTGTGGCTGCTGCGTGAGGCCGACGGCTGGACCCTGATTGACACGGGCGCCGGCACGCCCCAGGTGCGCGAGGTTTGGGAAACTCTGCTGGGCGGCGTCCTGTCCAGCGGACGCATCAATCGCATCGTCGCCACGCACGGACACACCGATCATGTAGGCCTCGCCGGCTGGCTGGTCGAACGCACCGACGCGCCGTTCGCTGCCACGCTCGTGGAATGGCTGTCGCCGCAGGTGCGGCTCGCCGAGTCCCAGGCGCCGATGCGTCCGGAGACTGTCCGCTTCATGCAGGGGCATGGCTGCGACACCCAGACCATCGACGCGTTCCGCGAAGACCGCCGGCGCACGCACGCGCTGCTGGGCGAGATGCCCGGCGCACTGGAGCGGCTGCGCGACGGTGATGTCGTGGCGCTCGGCGGTCGCCAGTGGCGCGTCATGGCCTGTGGCGGACACGCCCTCGAGCACGCCTCGTTCTGGTGCGAGACCGATCGCATCCTGATTGCCGGCGACCAGGTGCTGTCGAAGATCTCGCCCATGATCGGCGTGTACTGGGGTGAGCCTTTGGCCGATCCGCTCGCCGACTACCTGGCCTCGCTGGAACGCTTCCGCGCCCTGCCGGCCGACACGCTGGTGCTGCCGTCGCATGGTCTGCCGTTCAAGGGCCTGCATACGCGGGTCACGCAACTTGCCCAGCACCACGAGATGCGGCTCGACCATCTGGCACGGCTCATGGATGCGCCGGCCACGACCATGGCGCTTACGCACGGCCTCTTTCCCAAGGCCGTGGCCGAAGGCCAGGGCCGCCATGCCCTATCCGAGACGATCGCACACGCGAATTATCTGGTCGGCCGCGGCCGTGCGGTGCGCGAGACGGACCGCGACGGCCGCGTGCTGTTCCGGCGCGCCGCTGACGAGGGCTCAGAGGTCGTTGCTGCGGATTGAAGGACCTGCACGAAAAATCCCCTCTCCCCGTCCTTACGTCCATGCGGAGCATGGCTAGCATGGCTTCGCCACGACGAGAGGGTTAGGGTGAGGGGCAGACACAAGCTCTGAGGTCGCCGCAGCCCCTCATCCTAACCTTCTCCCCATTGAATAAATGGGGAGAAGGGACTGGCAGCATGCGCGGTACTGCCTCGCCCACAATTGTCCCTTTCGCGGGGAGGCAAACAGGAGACCACCGTGGCCTTCGAGACCATCATCTATGAGGAAGACGGCCCGATCGGGACCATCACGCTCAACCGGCCGCACGACGGCAATATGTTCACCCACGTCACGTGCCACGAGATCCGTGACTGCATCAATGCCATCCGGCGCGAGACGCGCACGCGCGTCATCGTGCTGACCGGCGCCGGCGACAAGTTCTTCTGCATCGGCGGGCGCAAGGACGGCATGGAGGATACCAATCTCTACGCCGGCGTGCTGCCGACCCTGGAAATGTACGAGTCGATCGAGAAGCTGCAGAAGCCGGTTATCGCCTCAGTCAACGGGTTCGCGGTCGGCGGCGGCCACGTGCTGCACTGCGTGTGCGATCTGACCATTGCCAAAGAGAGCGCCGTATTTCGCCAGGTCGGACCGATGATGGGCTCCTTCGATGCAGGCTACGGCACCTGGCATCTCGAGGACCTGATCGGCAAGAAGCGCGCCAAGGAGATGTGGTTTCGCAACATCCGGCTGACCGCACAGCAGGCGCTGGAGTGGGGCCTCGTCAACAAGGTGGTGCCCGACGACAAGCTGAAGGAGGAGACGCGGGCGATGGCGCTGGAGATCGTCGAGCGCGGGCCGTTTGCGCTGGCAGCGATCAAGGGTGCGTTCAACGCACGGCACGGCGGCGTCTCGGGTCTCTCGCGCATGGCACACGATCTGTTGCTGCGCGGCTATCTCGACACCGACGAGGCGAAAGAGCTGTCCAAGTCGTTCGCCGAGAAGCGCAAGCCCGATCCGAGCAAGTTCGGGAGCTGAGCATGCGTCCCTACCTGACGCTGCACGATCCGGCGCGGGCGTGGGCCTACACCGAGGCGGGTCTCTGGGGCCGCGAGACGTTCTATGCCCTGATGGCCAAGCACGTGCGCGAGCGGCCCGATGCGCCGGCGTTGCGCGACGGGATGCGGCAGCTGAGTTGGCGCGAGCTGCAGCTTCACGTTGATGCGCTGGCTCTCGATCTGGTCGATGCTGGTCTCGTGCCCGGCGATGTCGTCTCGCTGTGGATGGGAAATCGGCTCGAAGCCGTGGTCGCGTTTCTGGCCTGCGCACGGCAAGGCTTCGCCTGCAATCCATCGTTGCATCGCACCTACACCGGCGCAGAGATCGGCACGCTGCTGACCCGGCTCGGCGCGCGCGCCTTCGTCACCGAGAAGGGCTGGGGTGCAGATGGCGCTAAGGCCGATATCGGCGCCGTGCTGAAAGACGTGCCCTCGCTCAAGCGTACCTACGACGCGGCGCGCTTGCCGCCGCCCCTGTCTCAGCCGTCCACAGCGCCTGTCTGGGAAAGCCCCGACACTGTGCGCTATCTCGCTTTCACCTCGGGCACGACCGGCGCCCCCAAGTGCGTCATGCACTCCGACAACTCCCTGCTCGCCAATCCGCGCGACATGGTGCGCGACTGGAAGCATGGACCGCACACGCGCCTGCTGAGCCTGTCGCCCCTGTCGCATCACATCGCCTGGGTGGCGGCGGCGCAGTGGCTGATCGCCGGCTGCACGCTCATCACCGACGATCCGCCGCCGGGCGTGGCGCGCATCGACTGGATCGTGGAAACCGGCGCCACCTACTGCATGGGCGTGCCGACGCACGCGATGGACGTGCTGGCCGAGCAGGGCAAGCGCGGGATGGCACGCCTGGGCAAGGTGGAGGTGTTCTACATGGCGGGCTCGCCCATTCCGCCGACCGTGGCCGAGGCCTTCGTAAAGCAAGGCATCAAACCGCAGAACGTGTACGGCATGACGGAGAACTCCTCGCACCAGTACACACATCCGACCGACGACACCGCCACCATCATCGAGACCTGCGGGCGCGGCGGACCAGCCTACGAGATCCGCCTGTTCGATCCGGCCGACCAGGACCGCGAGGTGCCGCCAGGCACGGTTGGACAGATCGGCGGCCGTGGAGCCGCGCTGATGTTGGGCTACTTCGCCAACCAGGAAGCGACCGAGGCGAGCTTCAATCGCGGCGGCTGGTTCCTGTCCGGCGATCTGGGCGTGCTCGATGCCAAGGGTAACCTGCGCATCGAAGGCCGCCTCAAGGACCTCATCATCCGCGGCGGCCACAACATTTATCCCGCCCACATCGAGGCGCTGGCGCTGCGCAATCCGGCGGTCGGCCGCTGCGCGGCGTTCCCGGTCGCCGACGAGCGGCTCGGCGAGCGTGTGTGCATCGCCATCATCGGCGATATGAAACCCGACGATCTCCTGACGCATCTCGCCGCCGAAGGACTCTCCAAGTACGACATGCCGGAGTATTTCCTGAAGGTCGATGCGTTTCCGCTCACCGCATCCGGCAAGATCCTCAAGCGCACGCTGGTGGAAATGGTCAAACGCGGTGAGCTCGAGCCCGCGCCGGTCCGCTACAGCAGCAAACAGGAGGTGGCGTGATGGCCGTCGAGCTGACTACGCGCGAGGAATTCGCCATCCTGACCCTGAACCGGCCGGAAGCGCTCAACGCGCTGTCGTTCAGGATCATCGAGGACATCGGCCGCGTTTTCGACGAGGTGGCCAAGTCAAAGGCGCGCGCGCTCATCATCACTGGAGCCGGCACCAAGGCCTTCTGCGCCGGTGCCGACATCAAGGAGCTGCGCAACCGCGATCTGACCGCGCAGAAGCGTGGCGCCGAGCTGGGTCAGGCCGTTTTCTCCAAGCTCGACACTCTGCCGATCGCATCCATCGCCGTCATCAATGGCTACGCCTTCGGCGGCGGCCTCGAGCTGGCGCTGGCCTCGACCTTCAGGCTTGCGACAGCCAATGCCAAGGTCGGTCTGCCCGAGATCAAGCTCGGCCTCATCCCCGGCTACGGTGGTACGCAGCGCCTGCCGCGTGTGGTCGGCGAGGCGCGGGCGTTGGAGATGATCATGACCGGCCGCGCCGTCGGCGCCGAGGAAGCCTTCCGCATCGGCCTCGTCAACCGCATCGTCGAGGGCGATCCGGTCGCCGCCGGCATGGCGTTCGCCCGCGAGTTCACGGGCTACTCGCTTCCCGTTCTTGCTCTTGCGCGCTCGGCCGTGAAGCGCGCGCTCGACGTGCCCGTGCAGGAGGGTCTGAAGATCGAGGCAGATCTGTCTACGCTGGCGTTCCAGACCAAGGATGCCGCAGAGGGCACGGCTGCGTTCGAGGAAAAGCGCAAACCGGGCTTCATCGATGCCTGAAGGCAGCATCTTAGTTACCGGCGCTAGCCGTGGCATCGGCGCAGCTATCGCGTCCGAGCTCGCCGCGCGAGGATATGCGGTGGCCGGCCTGACGCGCTCGGGTCAATCCGTCGCCGGCAAGGGCTACCGGTGCGACGTATCGGACGAAGTTTCGATCAAGGCAGCCGTTGCCGCGGTTGCTGGGGAAGGTCCGATCGCCGGTCTGGTCAATAATGCCGGGCTCTATGAGGAGTCCGACAGCGCTTCCCTGTCGGCCGCCGACTTCGAGCGGTTGATGCGCAACAACGCCACCTCCGTGCTGATGGCTGCGCGCGAGGTCTACCCGCACCTCAAGGCTCGCGGCGGCGGGCTGATCGTCAACATCGGCTCGTTCTACGACAAGCTCGGCGTGCCGCGCTCGCTCTCCTACTGCGCGTCAAAAGCCGCGGTCGGCGCCATCACCCGCTGCCTGGCAGTGGAATGGGCGCCCGACAAGGTGCGCGTGGTCAACGTGGCGCCCGGCTTCATCGCCACCGATCTCAACAAGGAGTATCTGAAGAACGACGGCTTTCGCCGCTGGCTGGAAAAGAGCATCCCCGTCGCCCGCGCCGGCGAGCCCGAGGAGGTTGCGCGTTTCGTTGTTTCGCTATTCGCCGCCGACATCGGCTTCCTCACCGGCGAGACGATCTATGTCGACGGCGCGCAGAGCATAAAGCAATGAGGACGATGGCTGCGACGGTGGTGCTCAAACAAAGGCTGTCATCCCGGGCAAGCGCGAGCCAATGCTTTGCCGACGCGGATAGTGCTTGTTCTCGCGCGCGACCCGGCACCCAGAGCCAAAGGCGGCAGCACGTCGTACGGCCCTGGGTCCCGGCTCGCGGTCGCTGCGCTCCCTTGGCCGGGATGACATCCTTGGATATCGCCGCGCTCCTCACCCAATCTCTAACCCTTCCTCGTCAAGGGGAGGGGGGTTGCGGTGCGGCGTGCGGAAGCGCACGGAGCCGGCCGCAATGAAAGTTTTCGAGGAGCTGGAGCGGCGAAGGGACTGGAGCGAGGACGAGCGCCAGCTCATCCAGTCCGTCGAGCGCATCTGCCGCGACGTCATCGCACCGTCGGCCGCCGCCTACGATGAAGCGGAGGCCTACCCCCAGGCGAGCATGGATGCCATCAACCAGCTCGGCCTCAACGCCATCTTTGTGCCCGAAGCCTATGGCGGCGCACCTATGCGCTACCGCGTGTACCTCAAGGTCGTGCAGCTCATCTCGGCAGCCTGCGCCTCGACCGGCATCATCTACGCCACCACCTTCCACGGCCTGAAACCGCTGATCGACTTCGGCACCGAGGACCAGAAGCAGAGGCTGCTGCCGCGCATCGCCGATGGTGCGATTGGCGCGCTCGCCATCACCGAGCCCAATGCCGGCTCGGACGCCACCGGCATGACCACCAGCTTCCGGCCGAGCGGCGATCACATCGTCATCGACGGCGGCAAGATCTTCATCTCCAATGGCGACGTGGCCGACGAGATCCTGTTGTTCGGCAAATGGAGCGAGATCGACGACGCGCGCGCATCGATTACGGCGCTCATCCTCGAGAAGGGCACGCCTGGTTTCTCCATCGGCCGCACCGAGAAGAAGATGGGCCACCGTGCGGCGCCGACTGTCGAGCTGAAATTCGAGGGCGCGCGTGTACCCAAAGCCAATCTCATCGGCGCACCCGGCGGGGGGCTGAAGCTCCTGTTCCAGTGTCTCAACAAGTCGCGCCCGAGCATCGCCGCGCATGCGCTCGGCATCGCCACGGCGGCGTTCGGCGATATGGTCGCCTACATGAACGAGCGCCGCCTCTCGGGCCGCCGCGTCATCGACTTCCAGGGCAACCAGTTCTCGCTGGCCGACATGGCGACCGACCTCGCCATGTGCGAGCTGTGGCTCGACCACGTGGCAGAGCTGGTGGAGAGTGGCGCCACCGACATCGGCGTTGAAGCCTCGATGGCGAAGATGCGCTCAACCGACCTTGCCATGCGCATTGCCACCGAGGCCGTGCAGATGCACGGCGGCTACGGTTACATCCGCGAGTTTCGCGTCGAGCGCCTGATGCGCGACGCCAAGCTGACCCAGATCTGGGAAGGCACCAACCAGGTCCATCGCCAACTCATTGGCCGGAGCTTTGCCGACAAATGACAGCCAGCATCAAGACCGTTGCCGTATGCGGCGCCGGCGGCACCATGGGCGCCGGCATCGCCATCGTCGCCGCGCGCGCCGGCTTCGCCACGCTCTGCTATGACACGGCCGAGCCGGCCCTGCAGCGCGCGGCAAAGCAGACCGAGGGGTTCTTCGCCAAGTCGGTCGAGCGCGGCAAGATGACTGCCGCCGACAAGAACACGGTGCTGGCGCGGCTCACGAGCACGACAAAGCTCGAGGATCTCGCCACCGCTGATCTCGTCATCGAGGCCGTGTTCGAGGACCTCACCGTAAAGAAGGAGCTGCTCGGCAAGCTCGGCAAAGTATGTCCGGCTCACACCATCTTCGCCTCCAACACCTCGACCTTGTCGATCACTGAGATCGCCGCCGGCTCCGGCCGCGATGATCGCGTCGTCGGCCTTCATTTCTGCCTGCCCGCGCAACTCATGAAGCTCATCGAGGTCTCGCCCGGCATCAACACGTCGGACGAGACATTGAAAACCGCCTGGGCCTGGTGCGAGCAGGCGGGACAGCTTCCCGTGAAAACCCAGGACAAGCCCGGTTTCATTCTCAACGCGCTGCTGGTGCCGTTCAACAACGACGCCATCCGCGCCGTCGAAGCCGGCGTCGCCAGCCCGGCCGACATCGACACCGCCATCAAGATCGCGCTCGGCTACAAGATGGGCCCGCTGGAGCTCATCGATCTTGTCGGCCTCGATACACAGATCAGGCTGTGCGAGGCCTTCTATCCCGTGACGCTGGACCCCCGCGCCGCCGCCCCGCCGCTGCTCAAGCGCATGGTGGCCGCCGGCCGGCTCGGCCGCAAATCCGGCCGCGGCTTTTTCGAGTACGACAGCAGCAAGATGTTCGGGGGCTGACGGCCATGCGCTATTCGATCACACAGAAGGGCGCCAGCCGCTCGTTCCCCAAAGGCGATGCGTTTCTGGGCAGCGCCAGCGCGGACGGCGATGTCGCGATCTATCTCAATGCACCCCTCGTGGCCGACGACGGCAAGACAGCGATCCTGGTTGAGCTGGATACGGAATGCCTTGGTGTGCACACGGGCCAGCAGTCGGGTGAGGAAGGCTCCAACGTCCTGGGCTTCACCCGCTATCGCAACGGCGATGATCCGCCCTCCAAGCTCGTGGAGCTGGTGCGCCAGCCCCGCACCAAGGACAGCGCCATCGCCGCCGCCCGCACCGTGTTCGAGGCCGCGGGCTTGACGGTCGTCGTGTGCTCGGACCAACCCGGCCGCATCATCGATCGTCTGGTACGGCCGAAGTACAACGCGGCGCTGCGCTTCCTCGATGAAGGCCTGGCAACCGCCAAGGACATGGACCTCACCTGCCGGCTTGGCCTCGGCTATCCGGACGGGCCCATCGAGCGTGTCGAGCGTGGCGGCCTCACACATCATCACGACGTGACGCGCGCCTTGTTCTACGCCTTCGGCTCGGCCGCCTATGCCCCGGCGCCGCGCGCCATCGTGGCCAAGCAGCGCGAGGCAAAATCGTGAGCCAGCAGCAGTCCGGTATCCTCGCCGTCTGGAACGATTGCGATCGCACGCGCGAAGCGGAGTACGAAAGCTGGTATCGCAACGAGCATCTGCCCGAGCGTGTGGGCGTGCCAGGCTTCCGCTTCGGCCGCCGCTACGAGGCCGTCGGCGGCGCCAGCCCGCGCTTCTTCACCTACTACGAGGTCGACACTCCCGACGTTCTCATCTCACCCGCCTACCTCGAGCGCTCCAACAATCCCACCCCCTGGACCAGCAAGATCATGGGCGAGAAGATCTTCCGCAATGCCAGCCGAACGGCCTGCCGACAAGTGCACAGGTTCGGCCGGCTGCGCGGCGCTTACACGCTGGCGGCGCGCTGGAGCGAGGCCGCAGCCTTTGCAAATGCGCGTGCAGATTTGGAAGCCCAGGCCGCGAAGCTGATCGAAACCCACTTGGCAGTGCGCGCCGAAATCTGGCAGGCGGTGGCAGAGGGAACCGGCACCCGCTCTATCGAGCAGGGCCTGCGCGGCAGCGAGGATCAATCGATTGCCGGCGCCTTCATCGTCGAAGCGACGTGCGACCGTGACCTTGCCGAGATCGCGCGCCTGCTCACCCCCATCGCCGGCGAAGGCGCTGCCGTCGGCGGCTATCGCTTTCTATGCGCTCTGAACCGTGACCAACTGGACTGAGGTTGGTACGAGGGCGCCGTTGCCCCCTCAAGGTCGCTGATTGCGCCGCAGATCCTCCGGCTTGTCCCACATGACGAAGTCGGGACCGAGGACCGACAGGTCCGGCACGCCCATCTGGCCCATCGAGAGGTCGACCTCGTTGCGCATGATCTCGAGCGCCTGCCGCGCGCCGGGCAGCCCCGCGGCGGCAACCCCGTATAGCGTCCAGCGTCCTACGAACACGAACTTCGCACCCAGGCAGAACGCCGCCATGATGTCCGCGCCGCGCCGGATGCCGCTGTCGAGCATCAGCGTCATCTTCTCGCCGACGGCCTCCTTGATGGCCGGCAACACCTCGATCGGCGAGGGTGCACGATCGAGCTGGCGCGCGCCGTGGTTGGACACCATCAGCCCGTCCACGCCGAGGGCTGCCGCACGCCGGGCATCCTCCGGATGCATGATGCCCTTGAGGACGAACGAGCGCGGCCACAAATCGCGGAAGCGCTTGATGTCGTCCCAGGTCAGCGGCGCGGTCGTCTGCGCCGCCACCAGCTCCGCCACCGTCTCCACGTCCTTGCCGTTGGAGGCATAGGGCGCCCAGTTCGGCAGGAGCGGCTGGCCGCCGTTCTTGACGTAGTCGATGCACCAGCTCGGGTGCAGCAGCGCCTCGAGCTTGGTCTTGAGCGGAAGTCTGAGCGGCCGGCTGTAGCCGTTGCGCCGGTTGCGCTCGCGGTTGGAGTGCACCGGCACGTCGACGGTCAGCACGAGAGTGGACAGGCCGGCGTCCTTGGCGCGGCGAATCATGTCCTCGGAGATCTTCTTGTTGCGTGCCGCGTAGAGCTGATACCAGCCATGCTGCGGCGCCACCTTGGCCAGATCCTCGATTGACGCCGTAGAGGCGCCGGACATGATGAACGGCACGTTGGCGTCCCGCGCCGCCTCGGCCAGCATGAGGTCGGCACCGTGCCTGAAGAAGCCGAGGCCGCCCGTAGGTGCGATACCGAACGGGTGCGAGTAGGTGCGGCCGAACAATGTCGTCGATTGATTGCGCTTAGTGACATCGACAAGGTACTTGGGCACCAGCCGCACGTTGCGGAACGCCCAGTCGTTGCGGTGCAGGCCGTCCTCGTCCTCGACGCCGCCCTCGATGAAGTCGAATGCGACCTTCGGCAACCGCCGTTTGGCCAGCCGCCGCAAGTCGTCGTAGTTGAGGGCCTGCATCGCCTCTGCTCTCCCGTCGCGTCTCTTCCCAACCAAATAAACTGCCGACATTGCGGCTGAGGATCAAGCAGGATTCGACAGTGCAGGCCCGCGCCCGACGCGGAACCAGCACTGAAATACGACTCAAGCGTCAATCGTCATAGCCCCGGCGCGGCTTCGGAGCTAAATAGGCGCCAAAGGACTGGCGATCTACATGGTTCTCATCCTCGACAAAACACCAACCGGGGCGGCCGATGCGTCCCCAACGCCGACGCTGTCCGGCCTCGACCGGGCAGGCTTGAGCGCCGCACTCACGGCCATTGACGTGCCTGATAGGCAACTCAAGATGCGGGTGGAGCAGCTTTGGAGCTGGCTCTACGTGCGTGGCGCGGCCTCGTTCGACACCATGAGCGACATGTCGAAAGACCTGCGCGCACGGCTGGCGGCCGCTTACACGCTGGAGCGGCCCGAGATCGTCACCGAGCAGATCTCGGCCGACGGCACGCGCAAGTGGCTGCTACGCCTGCCCAGACGCGGGCACGAGGCACGTCCGCCCGAGATCGAGACCGTCTACATCCCGGAAACGGACCGCGGCACGCTTTGCGTCTCGAGCCAAGTCGGCTGCACGCTCACCTGCTCCTTCTGCCACACCGGCACGCAACGCCTGGTGCGCAATCTCGAAGCTCAGGAGATCGTCGGCCAGATCCTGCTAGCGCGCGACCGCATCGGCGACTGGCCGGGCGTTGCCCCGCCGCAGGACGCCGGCATGCTGCCCGCCAGCGAGAAGAAGATCACCAACATCGTGCTCATGGGCATGGGCGAGCCGCTCTACAACTTCGACAACGTCAAGACGGCCATGATGATCGCGGCCGACGGGCAGGGCCTGAGCTTCTCCAAGCGGCGCATCACGCTGTCGACGTCCGGCGTAGTGCCGCAGATCGCCCGCTGGGGAGCGGAGACCGGCACCATGCTTGCTATTTCTCTGCATGCGACGCGCGACGAGCTGCGCGACAAGCTCGTACCCATCAACCGCAAGTACCCGATCGCCGAGCTGCTGGACGCTTGCCGCGCCTATCCCGGAGTGTCCAACGCGCGTCGTATCACGTTCGAGTACGTCATGCTGAAGGGCGTCAACGACAGCCTCGCCGACGCCCGTGCGCTGGTGAAGCTGCTGGCCGGCATCCCGGCCAAGATCAACCTCATTCCGTTCAATCCCTGGCCCGGCACTGATTACGTCTGCTCCGGCGACGAGGCGATCCAGCAGTTTGGCGATGTCGTCAATCGGGCGGGCTACGTCAGCCCTGTGCGCACGCCGCGCGGGCGCGATATTCTGGCGGCGTGCGGCCAGCTGCGATCCGAGAGCGTCAATCTCAAGGCCAGCGAGAGGGCGCGAGCCGGAGCGTAATCTGGCGAGGGGAAGGGGGACACGTCTTGATCTTGCGCGCCATCGGCCGGCTGATCATGGTGCCGCTCGGCTTCCTGCTGGGCACCGCGACAGCGCTGTTCATTCTGTTCTCGCTCGGCATGGAGCGCGTGACGCATGCCGCCTACGGGCGCAACGTCGAGCTCTCGGAGTGGCTCGGACTGATCGATCTTGCCGGGCAGGCGCTGGCTCTGGCCTCGGCGACGACCATCGTGCCGGCCCTGCTGCTGGTCATCATCGGCGAGGTCGGGCGTATCCGCTCCTCGGTCTACTACATCCTGGGAGGAGGCGCGGCACTTGCTGCCATGCCGCTGCTGGCGCGCGTCGGAACGCTATCGGCTGACCTGAGCCCGCTCGGCACCATCTGGCAGGTATTCGCTACAGCCGGGTTCGCCGGCGGCTTCGTCTACTGGCTGATTGCCGGACGAAATGCCTGAGCTGTCACGCGCTTGCCGCGACGGCGACATATTCTCGTTGAAGTGAGACAATTCCGCCGCCTAGTCTTGCCCCGAGGGCGGTAGGCTGTCGCCCGCGGCTTGCCGAGGAGGAGGCCATGCGAACTGTTCTGCGCGTGCTCATCGGCTTCGTTGTCGCCTGTTTCGCGGGCGCGCTCACCACGCTTCTGTTCGTGCACACGCCTGAAGAGGTCACGAGCTGGCTGACCGCCCTGCCGGCGGAAGAGCGCGGCGAGCGTTTCGGGGGCTTTGGACTGTTGTGGCTGGCGGCGGCGACGCAGAGCGCGCTTTTCTCGGTCCTTTTCGCCTTCATTGCCGTCGTCATCGCCGAGTGGCGCAAAGTACGTGATTGGACGTACTACGCCATCGCCGGCATCGTCATCGCCTTGCTGGGATTTGCCGCACAGTGGCTGGCCGAACCTACCGGTCAGAGCTGGTCGGTCGTCAACAGCCACTATCCGCTGGTTGCGTTCTTGACCACGGGCTTCGTCGCCGGCTTTGCCTACTGGATGGTGGCGGGCCGTCATGCGGGCGGCGCCGCAAGGGCGCCAGCAGCACCGGAGTCGCCCAAGGCCGCCGCCAAGGAAGCTCCGAAAGAGACCATCAAGGAGCCACCGAAAGAGGCGCCTAAAGTTGCCGCCGACGGCCCTGCCACCACCAGCACCGAGCCCGAGACTGCACCCAAGGCGTGAGCGGCCGCCTCACCGCCCCTGGAAATTCGGAACGCGCCGCTCCGACACCGCCTTGACGCCTTCCTTGAAATCCTCGGTGGCGCGCAGCCGCGTCTGCTCGACAAGCTCACGCTCGGTGGCCTTGAGCACGCGATCGGCAAGTCCGTGACGCATCGTCCCGCGCGTGGCGACGACGCCCAGCGGCGAGTTCTCGGCGATCTCGGCGGCAAGCTTCTGCGCTGCTGCTCGCACCTCCGCCTGCGGCGCCAGCACGTCGGCAAGGCCGATCTTGACAGCCTCTTCGCCCGTCACCCGCCGGCTCGTGTAGAACATCATCGCTGCCTTGCTCGGACCGATCAGCTCGGTCAGCGTCGTGGTCAACCCGAAGCCCGGATGGAATCCGAGCCGCGTGAAATTGGCCGAGAAGCGCGCCTCAGGGCAGGTGACGCGAAAATCCGGAACGAGCGCCAGGCCGAGGCCACCGCCGACAGCCGCACCGTGAATTGCGCCGACGATCGGCTTCTTGGCGCGAAACAGGCGCACGGCCTGGATGTAGAGGTGTCCGGCCGTGGCGATGGTGTCCTTCTCGCCTGGGCGCAAACCCTCTCGCGAGAGTTGCTGACCATCGCCAAAGTTGGCGCCGGCACAGAACGCCTTGCCTTGCGCTGCCAGCACAACCGCACGGCAACCGCTGTCGGCATCCAGCGCATCCAGCGCATCGGCAATCTGGTTGATCAGCGAGATATCGAAGAAATTGTTCGGCGGGCGTCGGATCTCGATGGTGGCGACGAAGCCGTCACGATCCACGCCGATGTCTTTGAACGGACCCATGTGTTTCTCCTCTTGCATCTGCGCCAGGCTCGATGCTTGTCCTCGTGATCAAGCCTAGAGGCGGTAGGTGTTCATTCCGGGCGCGTGCGCTCCAATTGTCATCCCGGCCGAGCGTAAGCGAGAGCCGGGACCCAGGGCCAAGACCTCTGGCTGCCGCGTGAGATTCTGGGTCCCGGCTCGCGCGCGGGAGCCAAATTGTGCCTTGTCAAATCGCCATGGCCCGCGCTTGGTCGGGATGACAACTGCGGGTCTGGCGGATCAAGCATTACGTCCCGCTCCGTTTGACGATCAGCGCATCGACGACCGTGACGCCTTGGCCCTCAGGGTGCACCAGAACCGGATTGATATCGATCTCGGCGATCTCCTGCGCATGATCGGCGGCAAACTCAGACAAGCGAACGATCATGTCCACCAGCGCCGGCACGTCCGCCGCCGGTTGGCCGCGATGCGCCCCGAGCAGGCCCGCGCCGCGGAGCTGGCCGATGAGGTCACGCGCCGCCTCGTGCGTGAGCGGCACCGGCGCAAACGCGACATCCTTCAGCACCTCGACATGAATGCCGCCGAGCCCCAGCATCAGCAGCGGCCCGAACGTCTCGTCGCGATTTACTCCGAGGATCACCTCGCGGCCAAGTGCCGCCATCGGCTGCACCAGCACACCGTGGATATCGGCGTTCAACGCATAGCGCTTTGCGGACTCGAGCACGCGCTCGTAGCCGAGGCGCACCGCGTCAACCGTGTCGAGCTTGAGTACCACGGCGCCGGCCTCGGTCTTGTGCAGGATGTCCGGCGACTGCACCTTGAGCGCTACGGGCTTGCCCCCGAGTGTGTTGAAGGCCGCAACAGCCTCGTCCGCCGATCTGGCGAGATGGTCATCGGCCCGGCAGATGCCGTAGGCGGCCAGCATTGGCCTGGATTGCGCTTCGGTGAGCACCCGAGCCGGACCGCGCAGACCAGCTGCGACGCTCTCGCGCTGTCGCGGCCCCGCGCTGCGAGCCTCGGGTACTGTCAGGAAGCGCTCTCGCGCCGCCGCGTAGGACGACATCGCCGCCAGCGTTCGCGCACAATTGCGCATGTTGGTGAAAAGCGGATACCCAACCTCCGCCAGCGTCGTGATCGTTTCCGGCGCCGGCAGCGTGTAGCTCCACATCAGGATTGGCTTGGTGGCGTTGCGCTTGACCCGCAGGAGCGTGTCGCGCTCCTCGACGACGCGCTGCCCCGCGCGTCCGCTCATGACGACGATAACGCTGTCGATGGACGGCGAGTTCGACAACCAGCTCCGCCATGCCTGCGTACCCGAGCTTGTGAACCGCTTGGGCGGTGCCGTCGATGGGATTCTGCGAGGTACCGTAAGAGGGCAGATGCGCATCAATGCTCTTGCGCGTCGGCGCATCGAGTTCCGGCACCTGCAGGCCAGCAGCGATGCAGGCATCCGCCATCCAGCCTCCACCGCCGCCTGACGCCGTGCAAATGGCAACTCGGGACCCAAACGGCAGCCGGTCGCGGCAGGTGAGCATCCCCTGGGCAAGGTCGACCATCTCTTCGACATCGCCGCCCTCGATCAGCCCGTAGTGGCGCGCCATCGCCCGGAAGGCGGAATAGGAGCCCGCCAACGCCGCCGTATGCGAGGCAGCCGCGCGCCGGCCCGCGTCCGACTGCCCGATCTTGTTGACGATGAGGGGCTTGCCGGCGCGCAACGCCATCTCGGCCACGCGGCGGAACGTGTCGGCCGTTTTGACGTCCTCGAGCAGCAGGAGAAAAGCGTCCGTCTTGCCCTCGTTCAACAGGTGCTCGACGACATCGAACGTCTCCAGGCACGCCTCGTTGCCGGTCGTGACGATGTGATTGAAAGCGATCTGCTTCGGCCGACCGCGATCGAAGAAGGAGAAGCCCATGCCGCCGCTTTGCGCGATGACGGCAACGCGCCCGTTGCCGAGGTTTGCAGGCAGCAGCGCCGTTGCCGATGCGCTGACCGCCGGGCTGAAGGTGGGGCACAACGCCGCGTCAAGATTGGCGAAACCCTCCGAGTTCGGCCCCATGACGATCATATTATAGCGCTGTGCAATCGGTCGAATGAGGCCCTGCAAGTTCGATCCTGCTTCGCCCGGCTCCTCGGCAAAGCCGGAGCTGATGATGACGGCGGCTTTGACGCCGGCTTGCCCGCAGCGTTCCAGCTCCTCCGGCACGAACTTCGCCGGAATGATTAGCACGGCGAGATCTATCGGCCCCGGAACCTCCGCGATGCTGGGATAGGCGTTGACCCCCGAGATTTCACGGTGACTGCGGCTGATCGGATAGATCGCGCCGGCGTAAGGGTGCGCGCGGATCGTCTCCATGATCCGGCTGCGCAAGCCATGGCCTTCGGGCGCCGCGCCGATGATGGCGACGGATTTCGGCGACAGCAGAGACGAAAGATCAGTCATGCTCAGCGCAATCCGAGACCGCGTGCGATGATGCCGCGCAGCACTTCCGTGGTGCCGCCCTGGATGGTCAGTTTGGGCGCGATGACGGTGGCGAAGGCGAGTTGCTCTTCGAAGCTGGCACGATTGGCCAGCTCCTCGGTATCTGCAAAAGCCGCCAGCTCGCGCACGCGGCCGGGCAGCTTCTGCTCCCAGATGGTGCCGAGGTCCTTGACGATAGAGCCCTCCACCACCGGCTCCTTGCCAGCCTGCAGCATGCCGTTCACCGACACCGACATGCGCCGCAGTGTGTGCAATTGTGCGACGAGGCGGCCGAGACCTTCTGCAGAGCGCAGGTCCGGGTTGGGTCCCAGCACGCGCACGAGCCCGATCAGCGTGTAGAAGGTTTCGAGGAAACGCTCCGGGCCGCTGCGCTCATAAGCCAGCTCGCTCGTCGCCTGCTTCCAGGCGCCGTCGATCTCACCCAGCACGTGATCCTCGGGAATAAAGGCATCGGTGAACACCACCTCGTTGAAGTCGTGCTGGCCACTGATCTGGTGGATCGGATTGATGCCGATGCCCGGCGTCTTCATGTCGACCAGGAACTGCGTCAGGCCGTGGCGGCGGTTTTCCTTCGTCGGCGGCGAGGTGCGGAACAACCCGATCATGTAGTCGGCCTGATGCGCGTTGCTGGTCCAGATCTTGGTGCCGTTGATGAGGAAGCCGCCGCTCGTCTTCGTGGCCTTTGTTTTGGCGGCGAACAGGTCGGAGCCCGAGCCGGGCTCGCTCATGCCGATGGCGAAGCACACCTCGCCACGGCAGATGCGCGGCAGGATGTCGGCCTTGATGCGCTCCGGCGCGTACTTGAGGAGGATCGGACCGCTCTGGCGATCGGCGACAAAGTGCAGACGCACGGGGGCGTTGGCGACACGGAATTCCTCGGTCACGACATAGCGCTCGAGGAAGTTGCGCTCGCGTCCACCGTATTTCTTCGGCCATGTCATGCCGATCCAACCCTTGCCACCGACCTTGCGGCTGAACTCGCGGCTGAACGTCTCGCTATGGATCGAACGATCGGGGCTGAACGTACCGGCGGCAACTTCCTCGGCCAGAAAAGCGCGCACGTCGCGGCGCAACACCTCGCACTCCTCCGGCAAACGTATCTGATCGAAGCTGAGATTGGTGGTCATGCTGTGGCCCGATGGCTTCTTGTTTGCACCAGGTCTAAGTAGTGGATGCGAGGCCGCGCCACACTCACCAATGTCATCCTCGCGCTTGTCGCGAGGATCCATCTCTCGTCACGCTCGATGGATGGTGGGACCGGGTGCGTAACGGCAAACTCCGCTCTTCCGGACTCGCGGAACGATGGGTCCTCGGGACGAGCCCGAGGATGACACCGGAGAGTTGGTGAGGCGGTGCCTAACATGGTGGATGAAACCATCATGCCATTCACCGCGATGCAACCAATGGCCACAGCTCGTCGGCGCCGCGCCGTGCCACGCGCTTGCCCAGCTCCACAGCCCAGTAGCTCTCATTGCCGAAATCGTCACGCCAAGCCAGCAGCCGTAGGGTGTAGCGATGCAAGATATATTCTTGCGTGAAGCCGATGGCGCCATGCACCTGATGCGAGATGGCGGCACCCTCCTGGGCGGCCTCGGCGCAGCGGATCTTGGCCGATGCCGCCTCGAGGAACAGAGCTTCGGTGTCGGCCTCGCCGCGCGCGATGGCATCAGCGGCCGAGCCGGCGGCGGTTATGGCGGCCGAAACCTCGCCGGCGAGCCGCGCCAAGTTGTGCTGTACGGCCTGGAACTTGGCGATCGGCCGCTCGAAGGCGACGCGCTCGTTGGCATAGCGTACGGCCATCGCCAGCACCGCCTCCAGCGCGCCGGCGACCTGCGTGGCGCGCACGGTGCAGCCCATCAGCATGAGCACCGTCTGATCGAGCCCTTCCGGCGCTGATACCACTTTGATGAGCTTCGTGCGGTCGAACGTGACGTCGCTCTGCGCGTCCCCCGCGAGGGTGCGGCCCTCACCGACGCGGCAGGCTTTGGCGTCCACGAGCGCGATGCTGGTGCCGCCTGGCCCATGCGCAAGCACTGCGATGTGCAATGCGTCGCCCGCAAACGGGACGGCTCGCGCACGACCGCTCAGTGTGCCATCGGCGCCAAGTGCAATGCGCTCGCCGGGCCGTGCCGGGGCCACCGTCATCATACCGGGCGGGGCGGCGATCTTCCCTTGCGCCAGCAGCCATCCGGCAAGCAGCGTCTCGGCCAACGCCACGCCCGCAGCGGCCCGACCTGCAGCACTCAGCACCTCGAAACCGTCGCCGAGACTGGCGCCAGCGCCTCCAAGATCATCCGGCACCCACGCCAGCGTCAGCCCAGCCTGCTCCAGCGCACGCCACAGCGGAACCTTCCAATCCGCAGTCTTGGCCCGGTTGATGGTCTGCGGGTCGGCCAAATCCGCGAAGATACGCGCCGCCGTCTCCGCCACGATGCTCGCACTGTCACTCAAGGCGCTTCCCACAGGTTTGCCGGCAGCAGTCCCGCCTGACCATTTGTCCGGACCTTATGGTGCGGGGAAGGGGCAACGCTGGCAAGCCTTGTCGCGGCAGGCATATGTGGCCAGCGGTCCACACACGCAACCTCAGCTGAAATGCGCGCCGCCGTTGACCTCGATGGTCTGGCCTGTCGTGTAAGCCCCCTCCGGACGGCACAGCATGGTCACGATGTGCGCGATTTCCTCCGGCTTACCTTCCCTGCCAACGGGAATGCTGAGCGAGGCCGTGTCCGCCGGTCGCGCGCCGGCGGCGCCGCTGCGCACCGTGTCGATGCTGCCGGGCGCCACGATATTCACGGTGATGCCGTGCGGCCCGAGCTCGGTCGCCATCGCGCGCGTCATGCCGATCATGCCGGACTTCGCCGCTGCCACGTGCACGCGCCCAGCCGTCCCGCGAAACATGGTGATGCCACCCAGGTTGACGATGCGGCCCCACTTGCCGGCGATCATGTGCGGCGCCGCGTAACGCGCGCACAGGAATGCACAGTCGAGACTGTTGGCCAGCACATCGTGCCAATCCTGCAAAGACAGCTCGACGAACGGCTTGTTGCGCCGGATGGCCGCGTTGTTGACCAGGATATCGACCTTGCCGAACTTCTTTACTGTGGCATGTACCAGCCCCTGCGCACCGGCCTCTGTCGAGAGGTCCGCGAGATGCCCGTCCGCCTTGGCGCCGGCGGCCTCCAGCATGCGCCGCGTCTCGTCCACGCCCGCCTGGTCGCTGCGTGCGTGCACCATGATGGAGGCACCCTCGCGCGCCAGCATCAGCGCCGTTGCTCGACCAATGTTGCGCGCCGAGCCCGTGACGATCGCCACGCGGCCAGTGAGTGAGGTCATGCTTGTCTCCGTCGCTGAAATCCCCTCTCCCCATTCTTCATGGGGAGAGGGTTAGGGTGAGGGGCGGATGCACGCACTGAGTTTGCCGCTGCCCCAGCCCTCTCCCCGCAAGCGGGGAGAGGGAGAAGCGCGCTACATCTTGAACGGCACGACCTTCTGCGTCTGCTTGCCGAGCCCTTCGATGCCGAGCGTCATGACATCGCCCGCCTTCAGGAACACGGGCGGCTTCATGCCGAGACCGACGCCGGGTGGCGTGCCCGTCGTGATCACGTCGCCTGCCTCCAGCACCATGAACTGCGACACATAATGCAGGATGTGCGCGCAGGTGAAGATCATGGTGCGCGTGTTGCCGGTCTGCATGCGCTTGCCGTTGACGTCGAGGTGCATGGGCAGCGCCTGCGGATCCTTGATCTCGTCGGTGGTGACTAGCCATGGCCCGAGCGGACCGAAGGTCTCTGCGCACTTGCCCTTCATCCACTGGCCGCCACGCTCGATCTGGAAGTGGCGCTCTGAGATGTCATTACAGACGGTGTAGCCGGCGATATGAGCGACGGCGTCCTTCTCCTCGATGTAGCGCGCGCGCTTACCGACGACGAAGGCGATCTCGATCTCCCAGTCGAGCTTGGTCGAGCCCTTGGGAATCATCACGTCGTCGTCGGGGCCGACGATGCAGTTGGGCAGCTTGGCGAAGATGATCGGCTCCTTCGGGATCTCCTGGCCGGCTTCCTTGGCGTGATCTGCATAGTTGAGGCCGATGGCGATGAAGTTGCGCACGTTGCCGACGGGCGCGCCGATACGCACGCCCTTGGGCGCGGCCGGCAGGGTCTTGGCATCGAGCTTGCGCAGCTTGTCGAGGCTGGCGGGCGAGAGGGTATCGCCGGTGATGTCCTTCACATGCGCCGACAGGTCGCGAATGGTGCCATCCGTGTCGCAAAGACCGGGCTTCTCGGCGCTGGGCGCGCCAAAGCGGACGAGCTTCATGGGGTTTCGCTCCAGGTTGTGGTTGGCTGGCCCCCTATGGGTAGGGCAGGCATACGGGCGACGTCTACTTAAATCATCGGGCTGCCAGCCGCCAGCAGGGAAACTGCGGCCTTGGAGGCCTGCGCTGGCGGCAGTATAGGGTTCGCCTGAACCAGGCCCCGAGGCTCCCCATGAGTACCGATCGCTATCCGCGCTTCGACACGCTGTCGCTGCATGCCGGCCAGCGCCCAGACCCGGCAACCGGCTCGCGTGCGGTCCCGATCTACCAGACCACCTCGTACGTGTTCGAAGATACCGACCATGCCGCCGCGCTATTCAATCTGGAGCGTGCGGGGCACATCTACTCTCGCATCTCCAATCCGACCGTGGCGGTGTTCGAGGAGCGCATGGCCGCACTCGAAGGCGGCGTCGGCGCGGTGGCAACCGCCAGCGGACAGGCGGCCCTGCATCTGGCCATCGCCACGCTGATGGGCGCAGGCAGCCATATCGTCACGTCATCGCGCATCTACGGCGGCTCGCACAACATGTTCGTGCACACGCTGCCGCGCTTCGGCATCACCAGCACGGCTGTCGATCCGCGCGATCCCGGCGCCTTCGCCAAGGCGATCCGGCCGGAGACGCGCCTCGTCTTCGCGGAAACGCTCGGCAATCCGGGCTTGGAGGTACTGGACCTCGAGGCCGTGGCCGAGGTGGCGCATGCGAAGGGACTGCCACTGATGATCGACTCCACCTTCACCACGCCGTTCCTGTGCCGGCCCTTCGAGCACGGCGCCGACATTGTCATGCACTCGGCTACGAAATTCATCGGTGGGCACGGCATCGCCATCGGCGGCGTCATCGTCAACTCCGGCCGCTTCGACTGGGCCGCGTCGGGCAAATTCCCCACGTTGACCGAGCCTTATGCCGGCTACCACGGCCTCGCCTTCGCCGAGGAGTTCGGGCCGGCCGCCTTCATCATGCGGGCACGAGCTGAGGGCCTGCGCGACTTCGGCGCCACCATGAGCCCCGCCAATGCCTTCTATCTCCTGCAGGGCCTGGAGACGCTGCCCGTGCGCATGGCGCGGCATGTCGCCAATGCGCAGGCGGTGGCGCAGTTCCTGGAGAAGCACGCTGCCGTTGCCTGGGTGAAGTATCCGGGCCTGGAAAGCCACGCCGATCACGCGCTGGCCAAGCGGCAGATTCCGCGTGGCCCTGGCGCCATCATGAGTTTCGGCGTCAAGGGCGGCAGGCAGGCCGGCAAAATTCTGATCGAGCGGCTGAAACTCTTCTCGCACCTGGCCAACGTCGGCGACGCCAAATCGCTCGTCATCCATCCAGCCAGCACGACGCACGCGCAGATGAGCCCGGAGGAGCTGGCCGCAGCCGGCATCGGCGAGGAGTTGGTACGGCTGTCGATCGGGCTCGAAGATCCGCAGGACCTGGTTGAGGATCTGGATCAGGCGCTCAAGGCAGCACAAAAGCCGAGCAAGTGAGGACGCGCGTATGCTTCTCGAAGTCGACGGCAAGCGTGTCTTTGCCGCCACCGGGGGACGCCCCTTCGGCGCCAAACGTCCGGCGGTTCTCTTCATTCATGGCGCCGGCTTGGACCACGTGTGCTGGCAGCTCCAGAGCCGCTGGTTCGCCTGGCATGGCTGGTCCGCTCTGGCGGTCGATCTGCCGGGACATGGCCGCACCGATGGCGCACCGCTACCGAGCATCGCGGCAATGTCCGATTGGATCGAGCGTTTCATGGACGCCGCCGGCATCGAACGCGCCGCGATAGTCGGCCATTCCATGGGGGCGGCTATCGCGCTTGAGACGGCAGCGCGTGCGGTCGGACGCGTATCGCAGCTGGCGCTGCTGGGCGTTTCCTCGTCGATGCCCGTGCATCCCGCGTTGCTGGCGGCCGCGAGGAATGAGCCGGCGCAGGCCTACGACATGATGACTGGCTGGTGTCATAGTCCGACGGCCAAGCTCGGCTGCCATCCGGCGCCCGGGCTATGGATGACCGGCGGCTCGCGGGCCATGCTTGATCGGAATCGGCCCGGCGTGCTGGCGAGCGACCTCGCCGCCTGCAACGCGTGGACATCCGGCCCCGATGCGGCACGCAAGGTTGCCTGCCCGACGCACTTCATCCTCGGCACGGCGGACGTCATGACGCCGCCCAAGAAAGGCGCCGAGCTTGCAGCTCTCATTGCCGGTGCAAAAACGACAACTCTTGCCGGCGCCGGGCACATCATGATGGCCGAGGCGCCGGACGCCGTGCTCAACGCACTGATCGCGCATCTCGGTCAGGCCTGATCGCAGACAAGGAGCCGCCGCCGTGCCCTCGATCGCCAGTTCGCTCTCGCCCAACCTGTCGCTGAAACGCACGGTACGCAAACCTTCGGTACGCTCCTCGGGCGGAATCGTCGTGACGCAGAACCGGGTCGCCTCCGAGATCGGCGCGCGGGTGCTGAAGGAGGGCGGCCACGCGGTCGATGCAGCGGTGGCAGCAGCATTCGCTGTGGGGGTCGTCGAGCCGTGGATGAGCGGCATCGGCGGCGTCGGCGCCATGCTGGTGCGCGAGGCGAAGACGGGCAAGATCACAGCCGTTGACTTCGGCGGCCGCTCCCCCAAGGGCCTGAAGATCGAGGACTTTCCTCTCGCAGGCGGTCAAGACGAAGGTAACCTGTTCGGCTGGCCGCTGGTCAAGGATAACCGCAATACGACGGGCGCCAAGGCGCTCGTGGCACCGACCGAGCCTGCAGGCATGGCACTGGCGCACAAAATGTTCGGCACCAAACCGTGGCGGGCACTCGTGGCGCCGGCCGTCGAGCTGGCCGAGCAGGGACCAGTCGTCGACTGGCATACGATGCTGGTCATCGCCAGCGGAATGAGCGATCTGCTGAAGAACCCGGGTGCAGCGCGCCGCTTCCTGCGCGGCGGTCTGCCTCCCGTGCCAAACGCGCCCCAGGCCGGCCTTGCCGAACCGAGGCTGCCCGCACCCGATCTGGCGCGCACGCTGCGCGCCATCGCCGAGGGCGGTGCGGCAGTGCTTTACGAAGGTCCGCTGGCGCGCGCGATCGTCGAGGACGTGCAGGCGCTTGACGGCTATCTCACACACGACGACCTTGCCGCGGTGGCGCCGCGCGTGGTCGAGCCGTTGCAGTTCTCCTACCGTGACCGGACCCTCCACGTACTGCCCGAGCTTACGGGCGGGCCGACGCTCGCGGTCGCTTTCGAGGAGCTGAAGCGGCTCGGTACGCCCCGGGAATCGGCGCCCGACGGCGAGCGCTTCGTGGCCTATGCCAAGGCGCTGGAAACGGCCTGGGCCGATCGGTTCAAGCGCATGGGCGATGCCGGCGAGCGCAGCCTGCCGACCTCCACCACGCACATCTCTGTCGTCGACCGGGACGGCAACATGGTCTCGCTGACACAGACGCTGCTCTCGCTGTTCGGATGCCGCGTGGTGCTGCCGCAGACCGGCATCCTTATGAACAATGGCATCAACTGGTTCGACCCGCGCCCTGGCGGCCCCAACGGCCTGGCGCCCGACCGTCGTGGGCTCTCCAACTACGTACCCACCATGATGACGGGGGCGGACACCGAGATTGCCATCGGCGGCTGTGGCGGGCGGCGCATCATCCCGGCTGTCTTCCAGCTTCTCGCCATGGCCGCCGATTACGGCTTCGACCTCGATACTGCCTTCCACCAGCCGCGCGTGGATGTTTCCGGTGGCGCCGCCGTTACAGTCGATCGCAGGCTCCCCGAGACCACGCGCCGTGCCCTGGATGCAGCCCTGACCACCATACTGGCCGAGCCGGTGGTCTACCCCTTCCCCTTCACGATAGCCGGAGCGGTTCGCCGCGCGGGCGGCATGAACGAGGGCGCTACGGAGCCCGAGCAGCCCTGGTCGGAGGCGGTTGCCGAGGACGAGGTCTGACTTCGCGCATGCAACAAAATGCGGCGCAAACGTCAGGCACGCCGCTGCATCGTTAGTCGGCGCCGTCGCTGGACCGGCGGGCGCACTTAAGCCAATATCCCGGCCCTGTGCAGGGAGCACAGCAAGCGGCAACGTCCGGCCGCGCCATCTGGGATTCCGAGGAGAACAGCCGATGAGGTTTCGTAGATTGGGTGTTGCCGCCGCGCTGACGCTTGCGCTCGCCGCGACCCCGGCGACGGCGAAGACCTTTCGTTACGCATTCCAGGGCGATCTCAATGCGCTCGATCCCTACACGCTGAATGAGACGTTCACGCTCGGCGCCATGGGCAACGTGATGGAGGGGCTCACCAAGCGCGACAAGGATCTGAAGATCATCCCGGGCTTGGCTGAGCGGTGGGAGATTCTGGAACCGACAAAATGGCGTTTCCACTTGCGGAAAGGCGTGAAGTTCCACAACGGCGAAGATTTCGTCGCCGACGATGTGGTGTTCTCGCTCGACCGCATGCGCAGCCCCGGCTCGCAAATCAAATCGCGCGCGCCCGCCGACATGAAGGCGGTCAAGGTCGACGATCACACGGTCGATTTCGTCCTGGCGTCCCCCAATCCGATCCTGCACTACGAGTGGGACACTTGGTACATCTATTCCAAGAAGTGGGCAGAGGCGAACGGTGCCACGCAGGCGCAAGCAGCAACGGCGACCTCTCTCAATCCTTTCGCGCTCAAGGCCAACGGCACCGGCCCCTTCACGATCGTCAGCCACGAGCCCGGCGTGAAAACAGTCTTCAAGCCGAATCCTAGCTGGTGGGGCAAGCCCGAGCACAACCTGACCGAGGTCATCTTCACCACCATCAAGTCCGACGCGACGCGCGTCGCCGCACTGCTATCGGGCGAGATCGACATGATGGATCCCGTGCCGGTGCAGGACGTGGAGCGCATCAAGAGCAACCCCAGCACGGACGTGCTGTCGGGACCCGAGCTCAGAACCATCTTTCTCAACATGGACCAGATGCGCGACGAACTGCTCTACTCGAGCGTGAAGGGCAAGAACCCGTTCAAGGACGCCCGCGTGCGCAAGGCGTTCTATCAGGCCATCGACATCGAAGCGATCAAGTCGCGGGTCATGCGCGGCCTGTCGGCACCGTCGGCTATCCTCATCTCGCCGCTGCTCTACTCGCGCTCGGCCGAGTTCAAGCGCCACCCCTACGATCCTGACGCCGCCAAGAAGCTGCTGGCCGAAGCCGGCTACCCGAACGGCTTCGAGGTGACGTTCGATTGCCCCAACGACCGCTACGTCAACGACGAGGCCATCTGCCAGGCGGTCACCACCATGCTGGCGCGCATCGGCGTCAAGGTCGAGCTGCTGGCGCAACCGAAGGCCAAATACTTCGAGAAGGCAGGACCGACCAAGAAGTACGACTCCTCCTTCAATCTGCTGGGCTGGACACCCGGCTCATTCGACAGCTGGAACGTGATTTCCAACATTGCCGGCTGCCGTGATGCCGACGGCAAGGGCGGCACCTTCAACTATGGCGGATACTGCAATCCGAAGGTCGAGGATCTGGCCAAGCGCATCCTGGTCGAAGCGGACGTCAAGAAGCGCGACGACCTGATCTTCGAGGCGTTCACCATTATCCACGAGGAGGTCGGTCTGATCCCGTTGCACCAGCAGGCGCTGGTGTGGGGCGTGTCCAAGAAAACCAAGATCGCGCAGCGGGCGGACAATCAGATCCTGCTCTACTGGGTGCAGAAGCAAGATTGAGATGAACGATTGGGATTGGCCAGCCGCTTCCGGCGAGGGACCGGCTGGCCGCTCCCATGCGCAAGGCCGGCAACGGCAACTGAACGGAAAAATCCAAAATCTCCATGGCTGTGCCCGAATCGGAAACCATGCCGTCCATTGCCTTTTTCCGATTGGCGTGTTCGAGATGGGACCGTGTGCGTGCTCCTCTCATATGTGGCCCCGAGCTATGCGTTTACAGTTTGGAGCAAGATTTCAAGGCATAGATGCAATGTAGACCTGCTCCAGCATGAACGAGTTTGGTCTCATGGAGGTGACCCCTTGAGTGCGCCAAGGGCTAGGCGGCGTGAGGCTGATGCGATGCCGACATGCTAGCCTTTGTCATTCGCCGGCTGCTCGAAGCCGCCATCGTCATGGTGACAGTGGCGCTGCTCGCCTTCGTCCTATTCCGCTTTGTCGGTGACCCGGTCAACCAGATGGTCGGACAGGACACCAGTCTCGAGGATCGCATCCAGCTCAGAAAGGACCTCGGCCTCGACGACCCGATTGCGATCCAATTCGGCCGCTTCATCTGGAACGCGGCCCGGTTCGACTTCGGCATCTCGTATCAGGTGAAGCAGCCGGTCACGGTGATGATCGCAGACCGCTTCCCCGCGACGCTGGAGCTCGCCCTTTGCGCCGCGCTCTTTGCCATCCTGCTCGGCATCCCCATGGGAGTGTACACCGGCATCCATCGCGACTCGTGGCTGTCCAAAATCTTCCTCACCGTCTCGCTCGTCGGTATCTCGCTGCCGACGTTTCTGATCGGCATTCTGCTGATCTACGTATTCGCGGTGCACCTCGGCGTGTTGCCGTCTTTCGGGCGCGGCGAGGTGGTGCGGCTCGGCAGCTGGCGCACCGGCCTGCTGACGGCCACGGGGCTCAAGGCGCTGATCCTGCCCTCGATCACGCTCGGGCTGTTCCAGATGACGCTGATCACGCGCCTCGTACGCTCGCAGATGCTCGAAGTGCTGCGCACGGACTACATCAAGTTCGCCCGCGCGCGGGGGCTCCCTGACCGCGCCGTGAACTTCGGACACGCGCTCAAGAACACGCTCATTCCGGTGATCACGATCATCGGCCTGCAGCTCGGCGCCATCATCGCCTTCGCCATCATCACCGAAACGGTATTCCAATGGCCGGGCATGGGACTGCTGTTTATCCAATCCGTACAGAATGCCGACATTCCGGTGATGTCGGCTTACCTGATGCTGGTCGCGTTCCTATTCGTGCTGATCAACTTCATTGTCGACTTGCTCTACGTGTGGGTCGACCCGCGCATCCGCCTCGTTGGCCGCGAGATCTGACAGGAACGGCAATGCTGCATGAGTGAAATGACGGATATCACCTCGCCCGGCGCCGTGACCGCCAGGTCAACCGTCCCATCCTCGGGCGGCATTGTCAGTCGCGCCCTCGACAGCGATCTGTTCCACAGCTTCACGCGCTCCAATCTGGTCATGCTGGCAGCACTGCTGACCGCTCTCATGGTCGCGGCCGCGGTGCTTGCGCCGCTGATCGCACCGCACAACCCCTACGATCTCGGATCGCTGAACCTGCTCGATTCCAATCTGCCGCCAGCCTGGGTCAAGGATGGCGACCCGCGCTTTCTGCTCGGAACGGACGACCAGGGGCGCGATATCCTGTCCACCATTCTCTACGGCACGCGCAGCTCGCTGGCCATCAGCGTGCTGGCCGTCCTGATGGCCACCATCATCGGCGTCTCGCTCGGCCTCGCCGCCGGATACATCGGCGGCTATACGGACTCAGCGATCATGCGCATCGCCGATGTCATGCTGACCTTTCCAGCCATCCTGATTGCGCTGATGGTCAACGGCGTGGCGCAGACCATCTTCAAGGGGAAGCTGGCCGGCGGCCAATTCTGGATACTGGTGGCGTCGATCGGCCTGGCGTTCTGGGTGCAGTACGCGCGCACCGTGCGCAGCATGACGCTGGTGGAGAAGAACAAGGAGTACGTGCAGGCGGCGCGCCTGATCGGCATGGGGCGCACAGCGATCATGTTCAAGCACGTGCTGCCCAACGTGCTCTCGCCCGTGCTGGTGATTGCGACCATCAATCTGGCGCTGGCCATCATCACGGAAGCGACGTTGTCCTTCCTCGGCGTCGGCCTGCCTCCCAACGAGCCGTCGCTTGGAACGATGATTCAGATCGGCAACAAGTACCTGTTCTCGGGCTCATGGTGGATGGTGGCGTTTCCTGGCGTAACGCTGGCAGCGCTAGTGCTTGCGGTGAACCTGCTCGGCGACTGGCTGCGTGATGCGTTGAACCCAAGGCTCAGATGACCTGACCGGATCTCTCGCGATCCAGCAAGGAATGATGATGGCGACGATACGCAACTCCCTCCGAACCGTAGCAGCTCTGACTGTGTTGAGTTTGACCGCGGGCGGGGTCGATGCAAGACCGCTCAAGTGGGCCCGCTCCGGCGATGCGCTGACGCTGGACCCGCACGCGCAGAACGAGGGTCCGACCCACAATCTCCTGCACCTCATTTACGAGCCCCTGGTGTTGCGCGACATCGACGGCAAGCTGGTGCCGACCTTGGCGATGTCCTGGAAGGTCACGAGCGACCCGACCGTCTGGGAGTTCAAGCTGCGGGCGGACGTCAAATTCCACAACGGCAGCGCCTTCGATGCCGACGACGCCGTGTTCTCGCTCAACCGTGCACTGCAGCCGACATCGGGAATGCGGGGGCTGCTGACCTCCGTCGACACCGTAACGAAGGCCGATCCGCTCACCATTCACATCAAGACCAAGGGGCCCAATCCGCTGCTGCCGGCCTATCTCACCAACCTGTTCATGATGGACAAGGAATGGTCGGAAGCGAACAACACCACCACGGTGCAGGACTTCAAGGAGAAGAAGGACAACTACGCGGTCCGCAACACCAACGGCACCGGCGCCTACGTGCTCGTGTCGCGTGAGCAGGACGTCAAGACCGTGATCAAGCTCAACGATGCCTATTGGGGCAAGGGCCAGTTCCCGCTCGGCGCCAGCGAGATCACCTACCTCACCATCAAGTCGGATGCCACGCGCGTTGCCGCCCTGCTGTCGGGTGAGGTCGATTTCGTGCAGGACGTGCCGGTACAGGACATCGCCCGGCTGGAGAAGACGCCGAACCTGAAGGTGAACTTCGGGCCCGAGAACCGCTCGATCTTCTTCGGCATGGACGTGGCCTCGCACGAGCTCAAGAGCTCCGACGTCAAGGGCCGCAACCCCTTTGCCGACAAGCGCGTGCGCAAGGCCATGAACGTCGCCATCGACCGCGAGGCCATCAAGCGAGCAGTCATGCGCGGGCAATCCATTCCTGCCGGGATGCTGGCGCCGCCCTTCGTCAACGGCTACACGAAGGAGATGGACGCGCCTCCCAAGGTGGACCTCGAGGCCGCCAAGAAGCTGCTGGCCGAAGCCGGCTACCCGAACGGCTTTTCCGTCACGCTGCACTGCCCCAATGATCGCTATGTCTCGGACGAGGGCATCTGCCAGGCCACCGCTGCCATGATGGCGCGCATCGGCATCAAGGTGAATCTCGTTGCTCAGTCCAAGTCGCTGCATTTCCCACTGATCGAGAAGGAGCCGCCGGAGACGGAATTCTATTTGCTAGGCTGGGGCGTGCCGACATTCGACAGCGCCTATATTTTCAACTTTCTCCATCACTCCCGTACCGGCAAGGAGGGCTCCTATAACGCCACGCGGCATGCGAACGCCGAGCTCGATCGGATGATCCAAAGCCTCTCGAGCGAG
Source organism: uncultured Alphaproteobacteria bacterium (assembly GCA_963806735.1). Taxonomy (GTDB): domain Bacteria; phylum Pseudomonadota; class Alphaproteobacteria; order Rhizobiales; family Hyphomicrobiaceae; genus CADEFX01. Next base: position 89,299 of record CAWEBE010000025.1, read on the forward strand.
ACGGATCAGGAAAAGCGTAATGACACCATCGCCAGGATCTGGAGCATCGTGCACGACGAGACCACCCACTTGCCGGTGCACACGCAGGCGCTCGCGTATGCCATGAAGAAAGAGTGGGACTTGCCCGTGTCGCCGCAGAACGCGGTGTACATGAAGTTCTACGCGCCCAAGCCATAGTGTCGTAATGGGCGAGCCCGCTCTCAGCGTTAGAGGTCTGCGCGTCGAGTTTCCGACGCGTCGAGGCTCGCTGGTCGCCGTCGACGATATCTCGTTTGATATCGCGCCGGGTGAGGTGCTGGGCGTGGTGGGCGAGTCGGGCGCCGGCAAATCCCTGACCGGCGCCGCCATCATCGGCCTGCTGGAGCCGCCTGGACGGATTGCGGGCGGCGAGGTGCGGCTCAAGGGCGAGCGCATCGACAATCTGCCGGCCGGCGTCATGCGGCCGATCCGCGGCAAGCGCATCGGCATGGTGTTCCAGGACCCGCTCACCAGCCTCAACCCGCTCTACCGCGTCGGCGAGCAGCTCATAGAGACCATCCGCACGCACCTGCACCTCAACGAGCGCCAAGCGCGCCAGCGAGCCGTGGCGCTGCTGACCGAGGTCGGCATCCAAGGCGCGGATAGGCGCATCGACGGCTATCCGCACGAGTTCTCCGGCGGCATGCGCCAGCGCGTCGTACTGGCCCTGGCGCTGTGCGCGGAGCCCGAGCTGGTGATCGCCGACGAGCCGACGACGGCGCTCGATGTCTCGATCCAGGCACAGATCATCCAGCTCCTGAAGCGTCTGTGCCGTGAGCGGGGCACCGCCGTCATGCTGATCACGCACGACATGGGCGTCATCGCCGAGACGGCGGACCGCGTCGCCGTGATGTATGCGGGGCGCATCGCCGAGATCGGCCCGGTGCGCGACATCGTCAAGAACCCGCACCACCCCTACACCAAGGGTTTGATGGGCTCGATCCCATCGCTGGAAGGGACCGCCGGACGCCTGGTCCAAATTCCAGGATCCATGCCGCGGCTGACGGCGATCCCGAACGGCTGCGCCTTCCATCCGCGCTGTACGCATGCGTTCGACCGCTGCCGCGCGGAGCGGCCTGAGCCGATGCCGGCAGGGTTGTCGCAGGCGGCCTGCTGGCTCGTTGCCCGCACCGCCGTGGAGGCAGCCCAGTGAGCGCCGCCCTGGTCGAGGCCCGCAACCTGTCCCGCGTGTTCGATGTCTCCAAGCCATGGCTGAACCGCGCCATCGAACGGGAGGAGCGGAAATTCCTCAAGGCCGTCACCAGCGTCTCCTTCGGCATCGACAGGCGCGAGACATTCGCGCTCGTCGGCGAATCGGGATCCGGCAAGTCGACGGTGGCCAAGATGGTGGTCGGCCTGTTGCCGCCGACCGCGGGCGCAGTCACGATCGATGCGGTCGACATGTGGGCCACGGCGAGCGCGAGCGAGCGCCACAAGCTGCGGCGCCGCATCCAGATGATCTTCCAGGACCCTTACGCCAGCCTCAATCCGCGCTGGCGCGTGGACCGCATCATCGCCGACCCCATCAAGGCCTTTGGCCTGGCCAAAGATGGGGCAGAGATCGAGCACCGCGTCGGCGAGCTGCTGCGCGTCGTCGGCCTCGACCCGGCGGACGGGCACAAATATCCGCACGAGTTCTCGGGCGGGCAGCGCCAGCGCATCTGCATCGCACGCGCCCTGTCGTCGAACCCCGAATTCGTGGTGTGCGATGAGCCAACGTCGGCGCTGGATGTATCGGTACAGGCGCAGATCCTGAACCTGATGCGTGATCTGCAGGACCGCTTCGGCCTCACCTACCTGTTCATCAGCCACAACCTGGCTGTGGTCCGGCACATGGCGGCGCGCATCGGCGTCATGTACCTCGGCCGCATCGTGGAGATCGCACCGACCGAGGAGCTATTCCGCGCGCCGCAGCATCCCTACACACGCATGCTGCTCGACGCCGTGCCCGACCTCGCCATGACCGGCCGGCCACGCAAGATGGTCGAGGGCGAGATCCCAAATCCGATCGAGCCGCCGAAAGGTTGCGCCTTCCATCCGCGCTGTCCGCTGGCGTTCGAGCCGTGCAAGATCGAGGTGCCCAAGCTCATCGAGCGCGGCAATCGGGCGGCGGCCTGCCACGCGGTGGCGGCAGGACGGATTTGACTCTTCAAGCGTCCGCGCAGAATGCGTGCTGTTTCACGAAGCGCTCGGTAGATGCAGGAAATTTTGCCAGCCGGTCAACGGGGCGCACGGGACGACGCACGAGCTCCCCGCCGCAGTTCGGGCAACGGCCGCCCGGCAGGCGCGTATCGGCGCACTCGCTGCAGAAGGTGCACTCGAACGAGCAGATGACTGCGTCGGCGGCATCCGGCGCCAGGTCCTTGTCGCAGCATTCGCAATTGGGCTTGAGCTTCAGCATTTGCCGTCTCCCTTGCGTGATCCTCGCCTCGCGACTTTAAGCGGCTTCCGCAGATTTTTCCGCAGCCGCGGCAAGCGCGGAGAAACGCTCCTTCATCACCTGCGCCAGAGCCTGTCCATTCCAGTCGCCGCGCCATTCGAGCATGCGCGCCACCTCGTACTGGTCGGCCGCGGTCTTGTGCTGACCAAGCTTCCAGCTTGCCTCGATCTTGTCGACCGCGATCTCGATCGGGACGATGGCTTTCAGCATCGCCTCGAGCTTCTTGGCCGGCATTTTCGAGGTCGACCATGGCTTCTTGGGCGCGAGCCGCGCCTCGAAACGCAGCGACAGGGCTTCGACGTGCTCCAGAGCCTCATCGGGCGCAAGTCTGCGTGCGGTGCCGCTCAGATGCACGCTGACGTAGTTCCAGGTCGGCACTTGGTCGTGGCTCACGTACCAGTCGGGCGAGATGTAGGCATCCGGCCCCCACACGGTCACAAGAACATCCGGCGCCCGGGCGATGACCTCGTGCAGTGGATTGACGCGCGCGACATGAAACTGCACACGACCACCGTCCAATCCGCCCATGGTCATCAACGGCACGTGCGAGGCAACGGGCTTGCCGGCGTCGATGGCAACGACGGCGCCGAAGCCCCGCTCCTCCACGTATTTCCAGGCTTTGTCATCATCGGTCTTGAAGGCTGGGTGGACGTACATGGGATTTTCCCCCTGCAGAAGGACGGCCCGGTCAGGGAATGAACAACGCGAACAGCGCCACCCGGTCCCTGCCAGGCGACGTCGCGGATTGATCCAGATTGCGTGCGTGAAGAAACGGATCGGACGAGCGTCGCCAGCGTCAGACGCGGCGGCGTCGCCAAACGACAGAGACTGTCCTCGTATCCGTCATGGCGCTGGCTGATAAACGGCTTCGGAATACGCGTCAAGCGACAACGCGCTCGAGGGCCGACACGTGATCGTGAGGTCAGGCGTCGATGTGCTCGAATTCACCCGTGCTCCAATCGAGCCACTGAAGCTCGCCTTCGCTGATCGAGAACCAGGCGCCGTGCAGCGCCAGGCGCCCCTTGTCGATGGCCTCGGTGACGAAGTCGAAGGTTCCAAGATTTCGCAGCGAATGGCGCACCGCCATCTGCTCCAATGTTCGCTGCTGCCTGGCAGTATCAGTCGTCGGCACCTGTTGCATCACCTCGTCGCGGATACCGGCAAGCAGCTCCACCCACGGGCCGATGAAGCGTCCGACAGGGCGCTGCTCCGCCGCCAGCGCCGCGGCTATGCCGCCGCACATGCCATGCCCCATGACGACGATATTGCTGATGCCGAGATCAACAACGGCAAATTCTATGGCGGCCGACGTGCCGTGATAGGTACCGCTCTCCTCGCAGGGCGGAACGATGGCTGCCACATTGCGGACCACGAACAGCTCGCCCGGTGCGGCCGAGAAGATCGAGGCCGGGTCTACCCGGCTGTCGGCACAGGCGATGATCATGGTGCGGGCGCGCTGGCCTGCGGCCAGCGCCTTGTATCGCTTTGCCTCAGTCACGAACCGCTCGGCACGAAATCGGCGGTAGCCAGCGGCCAGCTCGGCCGGGATCTTCATGCCTGTCCTCGTCTACATTGCGATCGCTGCCCGCGTTGTACGTCGTTTGTGCAAAAAGGAAATGCCCACAAGTGGCCAACTGAGCCGCACAACAGCCATTGCAAGTCGACGATCGAGGTAAACTGGCCGCTGAAAGCCTCCTTTTCAGGCATCGGCCGACGCGCAACAATCGGGCAAGGCCCCAACCTGAGGAGATTGCCCATGGATTTTCCTGCTCTTCTCGAGAAGTTCGCCGCCGCCGTCGCGACCAACGACGGCGATGCCCTTGCCGACTGCTTCACGGAAAATGGCGTCTATGACGACTACTTCTTCGGCCCCAGCGCGCCCGGACGGGCCGGCATCAAGGCCCTGCTGGGACACTTCTTCGAAGGCGGGAAAAACTTCCGCTGGGAGTTCCGCGATCCTGTCGCCACCCCCATGCGGGCCTATGCCAGCTACTGTTTCAGCTACAACTCCACGCTGCCCGACGCCAAGGGAGCCCGTGTGGTCTTCGAAGGCATCAGCCGGTTCGAGTTGGAGAACGGAAAGATTACCCACTACTCGGAAGTCTTCGACCGCGGCATGGCGCTGGCGCAGCTCGACTTTGCCCCGGAGCGCATCAAGAAGATCGCACTCAAGTATGCGCGCGCGATGAAGGTCCGGCCGGAAGCCGCCACCCACCTATCGCCTGGAAAATCGTGACACGGGAGGGCGCCCGGACCCTCGCCCCGGAAGGCGATTGACACTCCACTCCGGGTTCCTCACTCTAAGAAAAAACAACAACGAGATCGCGTGGGTACACACGCGGGTCAAACCAGGGAGAGAGACACCCATGAGACTGTGGCATTCGCTCGCAGCCGGAGCCGGCGTCGTTGCCGCGCTCGGACTGGCCGGCTCACCTGTCCTCGCGCAGCAGAAAGAGATCAAGATCGGTCTCATCTTCGACCAGACCGGTCCGTTCGCGGGCGGCGGCTCGGTCGCCACCCAGCTCGGCTCGAAATACGCCATCGACATCATAAACGAGCGCGGTGGCGTCGAGGGCTACAGGATCGTTCCGGTCTTCGCCGATGCGCAATCCAAGGCCGATGTAGCGGTCAACGAGGCTGAGCGGCTCATCAACGAGCAGAAGGTCGACATGCTCATGGGCGTGTACTCCTCCGCCCACTGCGTGCCCCTATCCGCCAAAGTCGACGCGGCGAAGAAGTTCTGGTGGGCGACGGTGTGCATCTCGTCCGCCGTATTTCGCAACAAGAACCTCAAGTACGTGTTCCGCAGCCACGCGCACTCCGACCAGTGGGGCGAGGCCTCGTGCGACATGCTCAACGCCTACGCGAAATCGAAGCTCGGCATCGAGCCGAAGGACCTCAAGGTAGCGGTCATCCATGAGGACGGTCCCTACGGCGTCGGCGTGGCGCACGGCAACGAGACAAGGTGCAAGCAGCACGGCATTCAGATCGTGCACAAGGAAGGCTACGCGGCGACCGCCACCGACCTTTCGGCGCTGGTGACGAAGCTGCGGCGCGCCCGGGCGGATGTCCTGCTCCACACGGGCTACAATCCGGACATCACGTTGTTCCTGCGACAAGCCAAGGAGGCCGGGCTCAAGTTCAAGGCCCTAATCGGGCACGGTGCCGGCTATGCCCAATTCGATCGGCTGTCGGAGACCTTCGGCAAGGATGTGGACCTCATCTACAATATCGACACGGTGGGCAGCCATCTCCTCGACCCCAAGCAGCTCAAGGTCAAGGACGCGGCCTACCTCATCGACGAGATGGTCAAGCGCTACCGCGCCGACGTCAATCCGAAGAGCATTCCAGCCCACGTCTCGATCGGCTTCGCCAACACCTGGGCATTCGTGTCGGATGTTCTGCCCCGCGCCATCAAGAAGCACGGCGGTATCGATGCAGAGGCGCTACGCCAGGCTGCGCTCGAGACCGACATTCCCGACGGCGGCACCCTGCAGGGCTACGGCGTCAAGTTCTATCCGCCGGGCCACGAGATGGCGGGTCAGAACGAGCGCGCCTATCCTGTCGTGATGCAGTTCGTCGGCGGCGAGACCAAAGTGGTCTGGCCCAAGGAGGTCGCAACCTCAGAGCCGCTCATGCCGCTGCCGCAGGGCCACGCTTACGCGCAGGCGCAGTAACGCCATCCAAAACGGGGGGGGGTGACTGCTGCATCCGCCCGCCCGGCCTCAATCCGGCGTCGGCAACTGCGAGTGGAAGCCTGCCTGCATGGCAATGTTGAGTGTCTCCGGACTTACCAAGCGCTTCGGCGGCTTCACGGCGGTCAACGACGTATCGTTTGAGGTTTCGGAAGGCGAGATCCTCGGCCTCATCGGCCCGAACGGATCGGGCAAGAGCACGATTTTCAACTGCATCGCCGGCATGTACCCGCTGACGCAGGGATCCATCCGTTTTCAGGATGAGGAGATCGGCGGGCTCTCGGCCAACCGCGTCTGCCACAAGGGCATCGGGCGCACCTTCCAGATCCCGCGTCCGTTCCGCAATCTGTCGCTGCTCGAGAACGTGGCCTTGTCGGCGCATTTCGGCGAGGAGGGCCTGCTTTCGCGCAGCGACTGCTGGGCCAAGGCGGAGGAAGCGTTGGCGATGGTCGGCCTGCCCTTCGACAACCGCACGACCACCGATGGATTGGGTGCCGCCGCGCTGAAGAAGCTCGAGCTCGCCCGCGCGCTCGCCACCGGGCCCAGCCTGCTCCTGGCCGACGAGAGCTTGAACGGCCTCGATCATGCCGAGATGGACCAAGCCGCCGACATGCTGAAGCGCATCCGGCAGGAGAAGGGCATCACCATCGTCTGGGTGGAGCACATCATGGGCGTGCTGATGCGCGTCGTCGACCGCGTCGTCGTGCTCGACCACGGCGAGAAGATCTTCGACGGCAAGCCTGGCGGAGCACAAACCGACAAGCGCGTGATCGAGGTCTACCTCGGCAGCGAAGCGGTGGCGTGAGGACCTAGTGTGATGATCGAGAAATTCGCCCCATCAAGCGGCTCGGTTCCGAGCGAATTTCTCGATCTGAATCACACTAGCAAGTCTATGAGTTCTAGTATCCCTTATGATTCCGAAGTTCACTCGGGGACCTAGCCGCGAACACAGGCGAACTTCGGAATCGGGACACTAGAGAATGCTGCAGCTCGAGAATGTCGATGCGGGCTACGGCGGTTTCCAGGCCCTGTTCGGCGTCTCCATGCGGGTGGATGCAGGCGAGGCCGTCGCCGTCATCGGCGCCAACGGTGCGGGCAAGACCACGCTGCTGCGCGTGATATCAGGCCTGCTGCCGGCTACCAGCGGCAGCATGGTCATGGACAGCCACGACCTGCGCATCACGCCGGCCCACAGAATTGTCGCTGCCGGCATTGCGCACGTGCCCGAGAGCCGCCGGCTGTTTCCGCGGCTGTCCGTCGAGGACAACCTGCGCATGGGTGCGTTCATTCCGGCCGCGCGCGCGATGTTCAATGATCGCATCGATTATGTGTACGAGCTCTTTCCGCGCCTCAAGGAGCGGCGAGCACAGCTCGCCGGTACGCTGTCGGGCGGTGAGCAGCAGATGTGCGCCATCGCCAGGGCGCTGATGAGCCGGCCGAAACTGATCCTGCTCGACGAGCCCTCGATGGGACTGGCGCCGGTCATCGTGCAGCAGGTTTTCGAGCTGGTCCGCCGCATCCGGTCAGAAGGTTACACCGTGCTGATCGTCGAGCAGAACGTGCGACAGGTGCTGAAGGTCGTCGATCGCGCCTATCTGCTCGAGGTGGGACGCATCGCCGCCGGCGGGACTGCCGCCGAGCTTTCCGCCAGCGATGAGATCCGTCGCGCGTACATGGGTCTATGAAAGGGCCAGTTTGAGATGAGTCTTTTCTCCCACCTCGATTGCACGCTCGACATCTTCTTCGTCGAGGCCTTGATCAACGGCGTGCTGCTCGCCGGGCTTCTGGCGCTGCTGGCCCTGGGCCTCAATCTCATCTTCGGCGTCATTGACGTGGTCTGGATCTGCTACGCCGAGCTGGTGATGATTGGCATGTACGTGATCTTCTACGGCAACAAGACATTCGGCCTGCCGTTTCCGGCTGCCTGTCTCTTCGCCATCCTCTTCATCGCCGCGGCCGGCGCTGTCCTGCATTATATTATCATCAGACCCGTGCTCGATCAGCCGCCGATCAACCAGCTCCTCGTGACGGGCGGCGTATTGTTCGTGCTGCAGGCCGTTGCCACCATGGTGTTCGGTGTCGACTTCCGCAGCCTCGGTCTCCAGCTCGGATCGCTGCACGTTGCCGACATGAGCTTCTCCTGGAGCCGCATCTGGACCTTCATCGTCGCGCTGCTCGCCATGCTGGCGCTGTGGCAGTTCCTGACCCGCACCTACATCGGCACGGCCATCCGTGCCATCGCACAAGACCGCCAGGTCATGCCGTTGATGGGCGTCGACAGCAAGCGCATCTACCTCGTGACGTCTGCCGTGGGTGGCGGCCTGGCAGGCCTCGCGGCCTCACTCATGGTGCTGCAGTACGACATCTATCCGCAGATCGGCCTGCAGTTCGGGCCGCTGACCTTCATGATCTGCGTGCTGGGCGGCCTCGGCAACATGGTCGGCGGTTTCGTCGCCGCTTTCATCATCGCACAGTTCATCGCCGTCGGCGGATCGTGTCTCGCCACCGAGTGGGGATACGCCGTCGCCTTCCTGTTCTTCATGGTGGCCATCTTTATCAAGCCGCAGGGTCTGTTCGGAGCCAAATCGTGAGTCGCATCAGACCCGGATGGATCATCGGCCTCGGCATCATGGCCGCGGTACCGTTCTTCATCCGTGCCGGATTCCCGGCGTCGGAGAAGTACTACCTGCATCTGGCCATCCAGATCCTGCAATGGGCCTTCATCTATACGAGCTGGTCGCTGATGGGCCGCTTCGGGCTGACGTCGCTCGGGCACGGCGCCTTCACCGGCATCGGCGCCTACGTCTGCGTGCTGCTCTGGAACTTCGCCGGCATCACGCCGTGGATCGGCATTCCCGTGGCTGTTGTTGTCGCCACGATCGCCGGCGTGCTGGTGGGCTATCCCTGCTTCAGGCTCCGCATCACAGGGCACTACTTCGCCCTGCTCACCCTCGCCTTCACCGAGTTCGTACGCCTGTGCATCGTCGGCCTGCGCGACTGGACCGGTGGCTCGCTCGGCACGCAGCCGGCGCGTTTTGGTGAGGGGCTCTCCCTCTATGCCGTGCAGTTCGAGCCGGACCGCGTGCTGGCCTACTACATTGCGCTGGTGGTCTGGGTCTTCGGCCTCGCCGTATGGGTGAAGGTCGACCGCAGCATGGATCGCTATGCGCTGGATGCCGCGTCCCAGGACGAGGACGCGGCTGCCTCCGTCGGCATCGACGTGACGCGCGAGAAGCTCAAGATCACGGCGCTCAGCGCCGGCATGTCGGCCTTCGGCGGCGCCATGTACGGGCAATACCAGATGTATATCGGCCCCGAGACGATCGCGGGCCTGAGCATCTCGCTCAACATTGTCTTCGCCGTGATTGCCGGCGGCATGTGGACGTTGCTCGGGCCTACCTTTGGCGCCTTCTTCACGCAAATGCTGGCCGAAACCCTGCGCGTCGGCGTCCAGAGCTCGACAACGCTGAAAGCGCTATTGGGCTCGGGCGCGCTGGCGCTCGACACGCTGATCTACGGCCTGTTGCTGATCCTGTTCATCGTCTACATGCCCAAAGGCATTCTCGGCACGGCCATCGAGCGCTGGCGGACGCGCAAGACCTTGCCGGCGCCCGTCACGCGGCCAGCCGGCGCCACGACGCCGTAACTACTCCGCCGGAGCCGGACGTGGCGGGCTCGCCAACACAGTCTCGTTGCCTGGGGCCGGCCGCTGCGGCACCAAGAAAGATAGCGTCAGCGAGATGCTGGCGATGCCGGCGCCGAGCCAGAAGATCATCGCGTAGTCGATGCTGCCGATGAGCCCGAAGGTCACCGGAATGGCGACGGCGGCGATGTGATTGATGGTGAAGGCCGTAGCGGCGGTGGCGGCCATGTCCGCCGGATCGCCGATCTTCTGGAAATAGGTCTTCTGCGCCAGGGTGAGCGTGAAGAAAATGCCGTCGACAATGAAAAGAGCGGCCGCGACCTTGGCGCTGTCCGTCATCGCATAGCCGATGAAAACGCAGATGAGCACGCAGTTCTCCAGCGTGATCGTATTGCGCTCGCCCCAAACAGAAACCAACCGGCCCAGGCGTGGCGCGAAGAATGTATTCATCGAGGACGTGACCAGCATCAGCATGGCCATGTCAGCGACGCTGTAGCCGAACTTCTTGACCAGCAAAAAGCCGCCGAAGGCCATGAAGAGCTGGCGGCGCGCACCGCTCATGAACGTCAACGCATAGTAGAGCCAATAGCGCTTGCGCACGACGAGGCTCTTGCGTTGCGGCACACTGCCCTCGAAGCGGCCGAAGTAGAAATAGGCGACGAGGGTCAGGATCGCACACGCGAGCCCGAGCAGCATGTAGAGCTGCAGGTAGTTGCGCCAGCCGGCCCACCAGGCGATGGCGAGGCCGCCGTAGGCGATGAACTGCGCCATGGCGCCGGCGCTGACGATGCGGCCGATGAGCTGGGGCGCCTGCGCCTTGGGAAGAAGCTGCAGTTGCAGCGACGTGTTAATGGTCTCGAAATAGTGGAAGCCCACCGACATGATGAAGGTGGTGAACAGGATGCCGGTCAAGGTGGGATTGGCGCCGGTCAGCGCGACGCCGATGCCGAGGATCACCAGGCTGATATAAGCCATCACCTGCTCGCGCAGGATCAACAGCCAGAAGATGACCGTGAAGGCGAGAAAGCCCGGGATCTCGCGCACGGTCTGCGTCAGACCAGCCTCGAACCAGCCGAAGCCCGCCATCTCGATGGTGTAATTGTGCAGGAGCGCGTTCCACCCGGCAAAGCCCAGCCAGTTGATGAAGTGCAAAGCCCGCAGGAATTTGACGGCCGCCTCGGGCGAGGCCGCGCGGCCGGCAACAGCATCCGTCATTCACGGGATCCCTGAGTTGACGGTTGCACGCTGCCCCGAGCGGACAGCGATCGTCAATCGATAAATCCGCCGGTCGCGTGCGCTATCCGCGCATGCCCCGGCGTCGGTGAGCAGCCGCCTTGTGGCCCTGGCAAAAAAATTAGGCCGACGTGTCGATCTCGAACTCGGCCGTTCGTCATCCATGTAGAGCGCGGGCTTGTCGGACGAAAACCGTCGAAAGCCACCTCTCCAATCAACAGCCGGCTCGGAACGGCAATCGCCGCAACCCGAGCCCCACTAGACCAACAAGGGGCCTCAACATGAGCACTCTCCTTTTCACGACCCAGATCGTCTGCTACGGCGTCGGCATCGTGTCGGCATCCCTCAACATCATGAACATCGTGCGCGGTTGGCGCGCCGAGGGGGCCTCACTCGAAGACCCGAGCCAAAAAACAGGCTAGGCTCGAAGTCTCCCGTGCTCGACCACAAAGGGACGTCACACTATGTCCACCTTGCAGCCGACACTGGCCTCACTCGCCGAAGACCTGAGTCTCGATCAGACAACGAGCCGGAAGCTCGTCGAGGCCTGCCTGGAGCGGATCGCGGACACTGCCGGCGAGGGCAGCCGGGCCTTCGTCTTGGTCGATACCCTGGCAGCGCGTGCAGCGGCCGACGCCATGGACTTGCGGCGCAAGGCCGGCAAGGCACCGACGCGCTATGCGGGCATCCCGATATCCATCAAGGACTTGGCCGACATCGAGGGCCAAGCGACGAAAGCCGGGTCCGTTGCGCTGGCCGATGCGCCGCCAGCCAAGGCCGATGCACCAGTGGTCTCTCGCTTGCGGCATGCCGGCTTCATCATCATCGGTCGCACCAACATGACCGAGTTTGCCTACTCAGGGCTGGGCATCAATCCGCACTACGGCACGCCGCGCTCACCCTATGACCGCGCGGCGGGGCGCGTCCCCGGTGGATCGTCTTCGGGCGCGGCCGTGTCCGTCGCCGACGGCATGGCACACGGCGCGCTCGGCACCGATACGGGCGGCTCCTGCCGTATCCCGGCAGCGTTCTGCGGCATCACCGGCTACAAGCCGACCGCGCGGCGCGTGCCGATCGATAGCGTGGTGCCGCTCTCCTTCACGCTCGACTCGATCGGACCGCTGGCGCGCACCGTGGCCTGCTGTGCGGCGATGGATGCGATCATGGCCGCGGAGGCGGAGCGAGCGGTTACGCCAGCGCCTGTGTCTCGGTTGCGCCTGCTTGTGCCGGAGACAACGGTGCTCGATCAACTCGACGCCCACGTCTCAGCCGCCTTCGATGCGGCCCTGGCACGGCTATCGAAAGCAGGAGCCCGCATTACCCGCGCACCCTTTCCGACCTTCGATCGCATTCCCGGCCTGGTGCGCAAAGGTGGCTTCTCTGCTTCTGAGAGCTACGCCTGGCACCGTCCTCTGATCGAGACCAAGCGGCACACCTATGACCCGCGCGTGCTCGCGCGCATCCTGCGCGGCGTCGAGCAGAGTGCCGCCGACTACATCGACCTGCTCGCATTGAGGCGTGCCGCCATCGCCGACTACAACGCCGCCATGGACGGCTATGAAGCTCTGGTGATGCCGACCACACCCATCATTCCGCCGCGCATTGCCGATCTCGACAGCGACGAGGCCTATACGCGCGAGAACCTGCTTATTCTGCGCAACACGTTGATCGTAAACATTCTCGACGGCTGCTCGATCTCGGTGCCCATGACGCCGCCCGGCGAAGCACCGTGCGGTCTCATGCTGAGCGCGGTTGGCGGCGCGGATCACCGGCTGTTCGATATTGCCGCGGCCGTAGAACGGACGCTGGCGCTGGCCTAGAGCGCGATCGCCTCAGATGGAAGCATGCCGCTTCCATCTGAGGCGTGAATCGCACTCCAAGCTTTACAAGGACCTACAGCCCCACCCCTTGGGGATAACGGGGACGGCCGCCCCCTCCCCACCCCTGGCGGAGTGCGAATCACCTACAACTCGGCTCAGTCGAGCGCAGACCACTCGCGTCTTGGCGGTGGCGTACAGGATGCCCGATCGAAGCCGAGGAAACGTATATGCCGCCACTGCCCATTGCGTTATGCGCGCTCGCCTCTCGCTCCTGCCGGTGGCTAGTCGCCTCCGGCATCGCGCTGGCGATGGCGGCTTGCACCAACCAGCCTTTGTTGGAGCCCGCGCCGATTGTGCCCATGGCGTCGGATGCAAGCAACCCGGCCGACAAAGCGAAGCCGGCGCAGAAGTCCGATACGAAAGCGGCTAGCGCCACGCTCGTCGCCAAGGCGCAGACCGATCCCAAAGACACCATGGCGGTGGTCCAGGCGGCACGGGCACTCAGGGCCGAGGGTGAACGCGGGCAGGCTCTGGCGTTGTTGGAGAAAGCGACCATCACACAACCGAAGGACTTAGCCCTGATTCGCGAAACCGGCCTCATCTCCCTCGAGCTGGGCCAGATCGGCAAGGCCGAGATATTGCTCGCCAAGGCGCTGGAGCATGACAAGAGCGACTGGCAGACGCGCTCGGCGCTCGGCGCAGCACTCGCCAGCGCCGGCAAACATCAGGAAGCGCAGAAGCATTTTGCCAAGGCGCTGGAGCTGGCGCCGGATCACCCCGCGATCTTGAACAATCTGGCACTATCGTATGCGTTGGACGGCAAGCCCGCAGAAGCCGAGCGCATCTTGCGCATTGCCGCCTCGGCCAAGAACTCCCCGCCGCACGTGAAGCAGAACCTGGCACTGATGCTGAGCGCCGGCGGCAACCTCGCCGAGGCCGAGAAGCTGGCGCAAGGCACACCGGCCGGCAACGGCGCCTACCTTAAGATTTTGGCTGAGCGAGCCAACGCGGACCGTTCACTGAAGTCGGCGGAGGTGCGTGATAGGAAGCTCTTGCCGCCCTACGGCCTCGGCGCTTCCAACCAGCAATAAGCCGGCAGTCGCCGGGTCCCTTTCCCACGAGGGCCATTGCCTCGGGCGCCTCATGCGGGTGCCCGTTTGTCTTTTGCGTCTGGCTCTCGCGCAACGGCTTCAATACAGTCAACATCCGGATGCAGATAAGAACGACGCGCGGCGCCGGGGAGACGAGGAAATGCCCAAGGACAATGGCGCCGACGGCAGCAACAAGGGCTGGCAGCCGGAGCTTGACGAGCTGAGAGAGCGCGAGCGCCACGCACGGGTAATGGGCGGCCCCGACAAGGTGCGCCGCCAGCACGATGGCGGCAGGCTCACCATCCGTGAGCGGATCGGAAAACTGGTCGATCCAGGCTCGCTGCGCGAGGTCGGCGCCATTGCCGGCGTGGCCAGCTACGACGAGCAGAACCAATTGCAGAGCTTCACGCCGTCGAACCGGATTTCCGGTCGCGCGACGATCGACGGACGTCCTGTCATCATCTCTGGCGACGACTTCACCGTGCGCGGCGGCTCGGCCGATGCCACCATCCCGGAAAAAACCGTCATTGCCGAGCGCATGGCCAACGAGCTGCGCCTGCCCATCATCCGCATCGTCGAGGGCTCGGGCGGTGGTGGTTCGGTAAAGACCATCGAGACCACGGGCCGCGCCAATCTGCCGGGCGGCCTCGGCGGCTCCTCGATGCGCTACAAGTACATGACCGACAATCTGGGGCTTGTGCCGGTGGTCGCGCTCGGCCTCGGCTCGGTCGCAGGCCTCGGTGCCGCACAAGTGGCCGCCAGCCACTACTCGATCATGACCAAGTCGACCTCGGCCATGTTCGTGGCGGGGCCGCCGGTGGTCGCGCGCATCGGCGACAAGCAGAGCCTCGACAAGCAGCAGCTCGGCGGCTGGGAGATCCAGTGCGCGGCCGGCGCCATCGATGACGCCGTCGACAGCGAGGAGGAGGCGTTCGAGCGCACACGACGCTTCCTGGCGTATCTGCCGTCGTCTGTTTATGGCGTGTCAGAGCGAGGTCCGCGCACTGATGCGCCAGGGCGGCGCGAGGATCGGCTTTTTACGGCGGTGCCTCGGGACCGCAACCAGCCTTACAAGATGCGCCCCATCATTGCCGCCATCGTTGATCTCAACTCGTTCCTCGAGATGGGCGTGCACTTCGGCCGCCCCGTCATCACCGGCCTCGCCCGTCTCGACGGCCTGCCTGTCGCCATCCTGGCCAGCGACCCCTTCCACATGAGCGGGGCGTGGACAGCCGAGGCCTGTCAGAAGGTCGTGCGCTTCGTCGATCTGGCCGAGACGTTCCATCTGCCGATCGTGCATCTGGTCGACTGTCCCGGTTTCATGATCGGGCTGGAGGCCGAGCGGGCCGCCACCATCCGGCACGGTGTCCGCGCGATGGCCGCGATTAATCAATCGACCGTGCCCTGGTGCTCGATCATCGTGCGCAACGTGTTCGGCGTGGCAGGCGCCGCGCACGTGCCAGCCGGGCGGCTTGCCCTGCGCTACGCCTGGCTTTCATCGTGGTGGGGATCGCTGCCGCTCGAAGGCGGCATCGAAGCCGCCTACCGCGCCGAGATCGAGGCGGCGGCCGATCCCAAGGCAAAGCTCGCCGAGATAGAGCAGCGATTGAATCAGCTCCGCTCGCCGTTCCGCACGGCGGAAAGCTTCTGGGTGGAGGAGATCATCGACCCGCGCGAGACCCGGCCATTGCTGTGCGAGTTCGCCAATCTCGCCGCACCACTGCGCACGCCAGGGCCGCGCACATTCGGCATGCGGCCTTAGAGCGTTGCGGCGCGGACAATCATCCGGCAAAGTCACAGGCTCAAGGGCGTTCGAGCCTGAAAGCTTGCGTTGAGGAGGAGACCCCGATGATCTACGAGCTGCGCACCTACACGCTGAAGCATGGAACGACGGCAGAGGTGGCGAAAAACGCCGGCGCCGTAGGACGCGCCATCCGCGGTGACGACTACGGCAAGCTCGAGGGCTATTGGGTGACCGAGATCGGACCCATCAACCAGGTCATGCATCTGTGGAGCTATGCCGACTTCGCCGAGCGCACGCGGCTTAGAGGCGAGCTCGCCAAGAACACACGTTGGACTGGAGAGTACGTGCCACTCATCCGGCCGAACCTGATCCGCCAGGATATCCGGCTGCTCAACCCGGTCGTCGGGCCGTTCAAGCCCGCGCGAGAAGGCAACGTCTACGAGTTTCGCTACTACCGCATCAAGCCGGGCGCGATCGGCCAGTGGGTCAAGCTGTTCACCGGCGCGCTGCCGGCACGCGAGCGGCATTCCAAGATCGTGGGCTTGTGGACGACCGAGGCCGGCCAGCCCAATGAGGTCTGCCACATCTGGGCGTATCCTGATCTCAACACGCGCACAGCCGCGCGCGCAGAAGTGGCAAAGGATGCGGACTGGCAGGCGTTCCTCAAGGAAGGCAGCCCCCTGCTCGACGAGTTGAACTGCCTCGTCATGCTGCCAGCAGCGCACTCTCCGTTGAAGTAGATGGACGCGCCTACTTCTGGCCTCCGGTCGTCGACGGCGCCTTGGCCTTGGTGGCGTCGGCGGCGGGATCCGCGGTACCCGCGGGCGGCGCATATTTGCTCCACAATGCCGAGCGCCGCTCGCTCGAACTCGGATCCTCGTCCTGCGGGCGCTGCAGGTCGCGCGCATTCGCCACCATGCCGGCGACATTGCGCTGCGTGGCGCAGCCGAACTGAGGATAGGGAATTCGCTCGGGCTCAAAGCCGACATCGCGATGCCACAGGCCGCATTCGGGTGGAACGGCGATCGGCCTCAGATAGCTGAGGCGCAGGGCCGGACCTACGGGTCGCGTTCCCGAGTGATGGGCCTTCTCGACCCGCCGCTCGTCGACCTCGGCCTCCCGCAACGCCTGGCGCAGATCGTCGAGCGCGCGCGACGAGGCGACACCCTCGCGGACACTTTTGCCGGGTACCGAGACGACGAGACTGCCGTTGCTTTCCGCCCGGAAGCGCTTAGCGAAACGGTAGACGTCGGAGAACTGGTTGTGGCTCAGACCGGCGCCGCTCGGCGGAAGTTGGATGTGCAGCGTCTCGGTGCGGGCACTGAAGCCGATCGGGTGCGCCGTTTCCGGATCGCTGAGGGAGAGCGCCATGCGGTTGGAAAGCCGCCCATGCTCGTCGCAACCGAGAACCGTTGCCGCGAGCACAATGGCTGCCGCCACCGAGACCGCACGGCGAAACCGCGCCGCGCGGTGCGAGGAACGTCCGTCGTCGGTGCGCATCATCCTTTTACCCCCGGGTCCGGATACTCGACGACGAAGCCGAAATCGCCCTCGTAGCGGCCTGCCGGCTCGCGGCCGGGTGGGCCGTAAATGCGGTTGAGATGACCGAAGAAGATGCTCTTGAGATCGCTGGCGGGAGCGAAGCCCTGATCGGGGCTGCCGGCATCGCGCGCCGCCATGTGCGTGGCGAGATAAGGCGTAACGAGAATGACGAGCTCGGTCTCGCGCCGGCGGTAGTCGTTGGAGCGGAAGAGCTGGCCGAGGATGGGCAGCGTCTTGAGCCCGGGCACACCCTCGACGCTCTGCCGGGTATCGTCCGACAACAGCCCAGCCATGGCCAGTGTGGCGCCGCTCGGCATTTCCAACGTGGTCTCGGCGCTGCGCGTCTTGAGCGCCGGAATGACGAGCGAGCCGGTCGTGATGGAGCCCTCGTTCGACAGCTCGCTCACCTCGGCCGAGATCGACAGGCTGATGCGCCCGTCCGAGAGCACTACTGGCTTGAAGCCGGTGCTGACGCCGAATTTCTTGAACTGGATGGTGATGGTGTTGTTGTCGGATGCGATCGGGATAGGGAATTCGCCACCGGCCAGGAACGTAGCCTTCTCGCCCGAGAGGGCAGTCAAGTTCGGCTCGGCAAGTGTGCGAATGAGGCCGGTGCGCTCGAGCGCATCGACGACCGCGGTGATATCCGTGTTGCCCTTGGCCCAATTTATGAATGTTTGGCTGCCGGCCTGACCAATTGGAACTGCCGGGCTCGTGACCGGAAAGGCGTTGTCGAGGATCTTGAAAAACGTCAGATTGCCTGTGGCGATCTGAGAGGCGACGCCGCCGAATTCGAGGCACGCTGACGCCGAGCCTGCGGATGGCGTCGCGCTGCATCTCCGCCACCTTGACCCTGAGCAGCACCTGCTCCTTGGCCGGCGGCGCCACGCTCAACATGTTGACGACACTATCGGCCTTCTTCTTGATGAAGCGCATGGCGAGCTCGGCCGCGCGGTTGGCATCGACCGGATTGACGACGCTGCCCGTCAACACGACGTTGTCGCCCATGGCCTCGGCGTGGATCTTCGAGCCGGGCAGCAGCCGATGCAGCGTATCGGTGAGCGTCGAGAGGTCGCGCATCACGGCCACGTCGAGCAGCAGCACTTTCTGTCCATTGGGCGCGATGAAAAAGGCATTGGCCTCGCCGGCGTCCTTGGCCACCAGGTAGACTTGGCGCCGGGTCTGCACGACGGCATCGACGACCTCCGGATTGGAGACGAGCACGTTCTCCAGATCCATCGGCACCTCGATCAGCATCGATTTGTCGACACCGAGCGTCACTTTGCGCGTCACGGGAAACGGTCCTTCAGGCCCGATGCGCAGCAGCGACCTGTGACCTGGCTCGGCGATGGGCGGTACAGGTGCGCGATCCCGGCCGTTGGCGAAGGCCGATGCGGCAAGAGCGACGCACACCGGCACGGTCAAGACGGCGACCAAGCCCACCCGCTTGAGAAACATGCTCATCACTGCAACGTCACCCCGGTTCAAGGGGCACTGCGCGACGCTCGACATTCCCCCACAGCGCTGACGCCCCCAACGCGCACTCGAGCAACTAGAGCGCGATCGTTTCGCATGGAAGCAACAAGGCTTCCATGCGTCCGCGCGTAGCGCGGCTCCGCCGCGACGCGCGCATCGCACTCTAAACTTATGATGTAGAGCAGGATTCACGTTTCGGCCGAGGCGCCTCAAGTGAGGCAAGGCGATTCATCCGAAACGATCCTGCTCTAGTACAGCCGGTGATTGATTGCGGATTTCCCTGGGCGATGCCAGACGAGGGCGTGACTGAGTGTGACCTGTCCCCAGGCCATGCACAGGTTGCTAGATGAAGCTGTGATCTGAATTCGCTTGGATCGCCTGCTCCGGCCGTCGGCCCGACACCGCAAAATCAGCCATCCGGGCGGAACTTTCATGCTGCCGCAGCAGGTTGGGCAGATTTTTTCCCGATCGAGCCGATGCGGTCACGCGGTCACTGGCTTGCACCGAGGCAAAACTGTGAACAAGTCCGGCACTAGTGTCCCGATCGCGAAGTTCGTCGGATCTCGCGGCAACCATTGAACGAACTTCGCGATCGAAAGGACACTAGCAAGTCTATAGTCCTAGTGTGATTCAGATCGAGAAATTCGCTCACGGACTTGTGGCGAATATCGGCGAATTTCTCGATCATCACACTAGTGCAGAGCCGGTTGGTTGTTATCCGGAGGAAAGGGCGCTCGTCAGCTCGATACGCGCAATTGCGCGATTTCGCGGCCGATGGCCTGGAATATCTGGATCAGGGCCTGGCCGTCACTTGCCCGGTATGCCTTTTCGGGTCCCGATGCGCAGCCCCGGAGCAGCGACAGCGTCGCGGGATCGCTCTCGAGGCGGAAGGCGATCGTATAGATGGTGATGCCCTGCACCTTGGCAGCGCTGCAGGCCGTGGATGTCTTGGTATCCATCTGCGCTACCAGGGCCGACGAGGAATAGTTGGCGCCCAGTCGATTTTTCACTGCATAGGCAAACGCGCCGTAGGACGACCGGTTGTGATTGTTGTTGGCCTGATAGGTGTTCTGGCCATCGGTCATGACCACCATGAATTTCTGGTTGTTGCGGTCGTCCGAGGAGCGACCCTCCGTGAAAGGCAGCTCCGGCGAGAGCACGCGCCAGCCCCACATCACGCCTTCGCCAATGTTGGTGTTACCGTTGGCCTGCATCAGGTCGATGGTGGCGACCGCGTCCGACTTGTAGCGCGTCAGGGGCTGGATCGGCTGGGTCGTGCAGCCGCTGTTCGGCCCTGCGCCCGAGGGTGTCGCACTGTCGTATTTGCAGGTGCGTGCCTGGGCCGTAGCGGCCGCAATAGGCTCCGGTCCCCACTGCCGGCAGGTGCCGGGATTACGCGTGCTCCAGCGCAAGCAGACCTGCGGCGGCGGAGGGCAGCTGCCGCCGAAGTCGTCGAGATAGCTGTTGGGATAGGAATTGCCATCGTCGTTGCCGGAATCCGGCTCGTCGGGCGCGAACATCGGCACGAACAGCGTGGCCGGATTGGCCTCGGCGGGAATCGTGTCTTGCGTGTCATGGGGGGCTGGGCGTGCTTCGACGCAACCGCGCCATCCGACACCCATGGTCGAGAAGAGATCGAAGCGGGTTCGCTGCTCGGCAAAGTTCTCGAAGTGGACCGGCGACAGGCCCGTCGTGTCGATCCAACCGGAATTGCGATTGGCCGAGCCGACATTCACCGAGCCTGCAAACGGAATCACGCCGACGCTGACCTTGTCGTTGTCCTCGACGCCGCCGTAGACGCGGTCGACCAGATCGCGCGCCGCCGTTCTCAGATCGATAATCGGCTGCCCGCCCATGGAGCCTGAATTGTCGAGCACGAGAGCGACCTCGACCGTGCCGTCGCCCTTGCTGACTCTGGAGCCGACACCGAGCGCAATGGTGTTGATGCCGAACGCATTGAGCAGACTGGTCAAGGACCTACCCGCCGCCGTCATAGTAACCTCGCCCTTCTGGGCGTCGAGCACGAGCGAATCGATGTGTGCTTGCGCACCGGCAGGCGAGTTGACACGGAAGTAGGCCTCGGCGGCGGCGCGCGCCTTTGCATCCTGATCGACCTGGCCGAGCTGGTGGGCCGCAGCCAGAGCGGCCGCATCCAACGCCCGCTGCATATGCATACGCTCGATCTCGGCGCGGCCGTAGTCGATAGCCATAGCCGCCGCAAACATCACGGCGGCGAAGCTGAGAGAGAACATGATGACCGAGGAGCCGGAGCGATCGCGCGCTAGCTCGGCCATGGTTCCCAGGCCGGTGGCGCGCACCTGCCTGCGCCCAAGCGATCCCCGGCAATGCCGGCACTGCCGCATGTCAATTCCTTGTTAACGGACGGATCGACGATACGGAAGAGCTGCTGAAATACTGTAAAGCTGCAGGATCAACATTTAGAGAACTTGGCTCCTTCCCCGAGCGACACAGATGCGCTCGCCTTGCAGGCCGCCAGCTCCGCAGGCATGTTGCCGCATGGCCGCGAACCATCCTCCCCGAGACACAACTCAGACCGCTGGCACCGGCGCATACCTTCGGCGGCAACTGGAAGCTGCGCTGCTGGCCCCGATCCGGGCCCTGCGCTGGAACTACCTGCCATTGCTGATGGTGTATTTCGCCTACGGCGCGCTCGGTATCGTTGCCATCGCGCAGAGCTTCTGGGTCAAGAGTGCGCTGACCATGACGCCGGCTGACCTGGCCGCGCTGAGCGTCTGGCTGGCGCTGCCCTGGGCAGTCAAGATGGTGTTCGGCGAGCTGGTCGACTCGGTGCCGGTGCTCGGCTCCCAGCGTCGCGTCTATGTGTTCATCGGCGCGGCTCTGGTTGCTGCCGGCCTCTTGATGTTGGCTGGGGTGGCGGGCGGCGCGATTACCTTCGCCAAGCCCGATACGGTCTATGTCATAGCCTCCCTTCTTTCCGTGACCGGCGTCGTGCTGCAGGACGTGGTGGCCGATGCCATGAGCACGGAGGTGGTGTCCCGCACCAACGCCGATGGCACCCCGCGGCCGTCGGCCGACATTGACCGCGACCTCGGCATGGTGCAGGTGCTCGGCCGGCTGGCCCTGTCGGCAGGCATTTTCTCGGTGGCCGGGCTGTCGGGCTATCTGGCGCAGACCTACTCCTATCAGACAGTGTTCCTGATCGGGCTCACCGTACCCGTGATCTCGGTGTCGGGCGCACTGCTCGTGAAACTGGAGACCAGCGAGCGGCGGGCGATCGACTGGCGCATTCTCGGCGGCGGTATCGCCTTCGGACTGCTGGTGACCGCGCTCAGCGTCGCCGGCGTACCGTTTGCCCAAGAGATCGTGTTCGTGCTGTCGATGGCGGTCATCATCGCCATGCTGAGGCGCGTCACCGGACAGATCTCCGCCGACGCCCAGCGCCACATCATGTATGCCGCCATCATCATCTTTGCGTTCCGGGCCACGCCATCGCTGGGAGAAGGCTACCGCTGGTTCACCATCGACGTGCTGGGCTTCGATGAAGGTTTCTACGGCGTGCTGCAACAGACAGGAGCCGCCCTCGGCCTCGCGGCGGCCTGGCTGCTCTCGGATGCGATCACACGGCAACCCGTTGCGCGCGTGCTCTTGTGGCTGACGATCGTAGGCGCGATTTTCTCGCTGCCCAGCATCATGCTCGTCCTCGGCGTGCAGGAGTGGACGGAGCGCATGTTCGGCATCGGCGCACGCGGCCTGGCGCTGATCGACGCGGCAGCAGCTTCACCGCTGGCGCAGGTCAGTATGATCCCACTGCTGACGTTGATCGCCGTGCATGCGCCAGCGGGGCACCGCGCCACGTGGTTCGCGCTCATGGCCTCGTTCATGAATCTGGCGCTCGTCGCCGGTGACTTGCAGACCAAGTATCTCAACCTTCTATTCCATGTGGACCGGGGCGCTTACGGAGAGCTCGCCGGCCTCGTGCTGACCGCCACGGCCATTGGCATTACCGTGCCGCTGACGCTCATTCTGATGTTCGGATCGCGGGTGGGCACGGTGCGCCGTCCCTGATTGTGGCCCTGCCACCACGCTCACGCCGACGCGCGCAAACGTGACGGCGCACCGCCTTGACCGTGCCCGATTCCAGGCGCAGTTCCTGGGTCGGCGCGAGGGTGCAGCACACGTCGGACAGTGAGCGCACCCGCGGCGTGCGCCGGGAGCAGGAAACCTGCTCCGTAGACAGGAGTTTGGGGGAGAGCGGCTTGGATAGTCTGCGCGAAATAGCGCCTCCGCGCGCGTCGAGTATATTGTGGCGTATCGTCATTGGGCTGGCGGCGCTGTTTGTGATGACGGCCGGCGGTGCCTGGCTCATGCATGCGGGCATCGACCCGAGCCTGGAGGCACAGGCGGCGTCGGAAAGCCCGGCTGTGACATCTTCGGCAAAGCAGCGGGACGAATAGGCTCGCCCGCGTGGTGTATTGGCGCGTGAGCGGGGCACGTCCCCAAGGCAAGCCCGAGTTGTAGCATCCCGTTCAGCGCGGCCTATCGGGCCTCGCCCATCCACCCTTTGCCTGCATTCTCGGAATGCCCTATGAGGGCCTTGGCCGCTGCCGAGGCACCGCTTACGCTTCCGGTGCGCAAGCGCGGCGGGAGATCGGCATGAAGTTCATCATGCTCGCGCGCAATCCCGGCCTCTACTCGCACCGGCGTATCGTCGAGGCGGCGCGCGCACGCGGCCATCAGATCGATGTGATCAACACGCTGCACGTGCACATGAAGATCACGTCGAACCAGGCGGTCGTGCGGCATGGTGGCAAGACACTGCCTGTATGTGACGCCGTCATTCCCCGCATCGGCGCCTCGGTGACGCACTACGGGCTGGCAGTTCTGCGGCAGTTCGAGATGCAGGGCGTGTTTCCGCTGAACGAGAGCGTCGCCATCGGCCGCTCGCGCGACAAGCTGCGCGCGCTGCAATTGCTTGCCCGCGCCGGCGTGGGCCTCCCGGCGACAGCCTTCGCGCACGGGCCGCGCAAGGCCGAGGACGTGGTCACGGAGGTCGGTGGCGCACCCGTCGTCGTCAAGCTGCTGGAAGGCACGCAGGGCATGGGCGTGATCCTGGCCGAGACCACTGCGTCGGCCATCTCCATCATCGAGGCCTTCAGCGCCGCCAACGTCAACATTCTGGTGCAGGAATTCGTGCGCGAGGCCGGCGGCAGCGACGTGCGGGCGCTGGTGATCGGCGGCCGCATCGTAGCCGCCATGAAGCGCAGTGGCCGCAAGGGCGATTTCCGCTCCAACCTGCACCGTGGCGGCAAGGCCGAGGCGGCGGAGCTGACTCCCGAGGAGCAGACGACGGCGCTGCGCTCGGCCGAGGCGCTCGGGCTCAATGTCTGCGGCGTGGATATGCTGCGCTCCGGCCGCGGGCCGCTGGTGCTGGAGGTCAACTCCTCGCCCGGCATCGAAGGCATGGAGGCGGCGACCGGCGTGGACGTGGCCGGCGCCATGATTGAGTTTCTAGAGACCCATGCCCGCCCAGGCGACACCAGCACACGGGGCGAGGGCTGAGGCTCAACTTGAGGAACGGAAAAGCGCCATGCCGCGCAATATCCTGATTGCACCTTCCATCCTGTCGGCTGACTTCGCGCGGCTCGGCGAAGAGGTGCGCGCCATCGATGCGGCGGGTTGCGACTGGGTGCATGTCGATGTGATGGACGGGCATTTCGTGCCGAACATCACGATTGGGCCGCAGGTGGTGGCTGCCATCCGCCCGCATACGAGGAAGGTGCTGGACGTGCACCTGATGATTGCACCGGCCGATCCTTATATCGAGGCGTTTGCCAAGGCGGGGGCAGATATCATTACGGTACATGCAGAGGCTGGACCGCACCTCGACCGCTCGCTGCAACTGATCCGCAGCCTCAGAAAGAGGGCCGGCGTTTCCCTGACGCCCCAGACGCCGGAGAGCGCTATCGCGTATGTGCTGGATCGCCTCGATCTGGTGCTGGTAATGAGCGTCAATCCGGGCTTTGGCGGCCAGACGTTCATTCCAGCCATGGTCAATAAGATCGCGCGGGTGCGTGCGCTGATCGGCGCACGGCCGATCCACCTGGAGGTCGACGGCGGCGTGACACCGGACACCGCGCCGGTGTGCACAAGAGCCGGCGCCGACGTGCTGGTGGCTGGGTCGGCGGTGTTCAAGGGCGGGAAGTATCAGGAGAACATTGCGGCGCTACGGGCGGCCGCAAGCTGACTCTCAGGAGGGCGACATATGAAACTGTTCTATGCGCCCGGCTCATCGTCTCTGCTACCGCACATCGTGCTCTATGAGGCCGCCCTACCGTTCACGGCAATCAAGGTCGATGAGCACTCGAAGGTCATCGCGGGCGGTGGCGACTACAGGAAGGTGAACCCTCTGGGTTATGTTCCGGCACTGGTGCTCGATGACGGGACGCTAATCACCGAAGGCGCCGTCATCGTCCAATACATTGCCGACCAAGCGCCAGCCAGGAGGCTAGCGCCCGTCAACGGCACGATAGAACGCATCAAGCTGCAATCCTGGCTGAATTTCTTCTCGAGCGAGATGCACAAGGGCGGCTTTTCTCCGCTGTTCTACAAGGGCATCTCGGAGGACTCAAAGGACGTATTCCGCCGCCGTCTGATCGCGCGCTTCACCCACCTGGACGGCCATCTTGCTGATAACAACTATCTGATGGGGAAGACCTTCTCCGTCGCCGACGCGCATTTCTTCGTGATCTCGAATTGGGCGAGCTGGGTGAGCTTCGACCTGTCGCCCTACCTCAACGTCGTCGCGTATCGCGAGCGTGTTGCCCAACGTCCCGCCGTGCAGGCGGCGCTGAAGGCCGAGGGTCTGCTGCCCTGGCCCAGCGCCCAACCGTGATCTACGCCGCCTCATCCGGGCCGTTGCCGGCGGTACCGATGATGCGGTCGATCTCGAAGGAGAGGTCGCCACGCGCTTTCTGCACGGTGCGGATCAGCTTGGCGCGCTGATCCCACAGGCGGCGATGCGCTTCCTGCTCCTTGGCATCGAGATCCAGCATCTTGCCCGCTTGCGCCTCGACAGACTCGATCAGCTGCGTGCAGTGCTCCGAGGTGATGAAGGCGTACAGCTCTTCCGTCTTGCTGCCGCGCTCCTCGTTACTGACGCGCAACTGGTGCATGCGCACAAGCTGGCCACGCAGAATTTCGACCAGCGCCAGAACGCGCGCGGGATTGGCGACGATCACGCCATCTTGCGAGTGAATCTGGCTGCGGTCCTTCGGGAATTTGTTGCTGGCCAGTATGGCGTGGTCCGCGCCCTGGGTCAGCTTGTCAGCGTTCAGCTTGCTGGCGAACACGTTCTGCCAGGAGTCTCTATTCTTCGCGTCGTAGATGATCTTGCCGCACACCTTGCCGTTGTGCACGACCTCGTGGATCACGTCGGCGCCGTTCACACCCTTGGGCACGCGCTGAATACGGTCACCTTCAAAGGTCGTGCGCAACTGCTCGAACAGGTCGACCTCCGAGCCCTCGCCCAGCTCGTGCGCCGACTTGCCTTCGAGCTTGCGCTGCATGTCCTGCAATTCGGACTGAAGCTTCAACACCTTCGCCTTCTCGGCCAGCACGGCGGCTTCGCGCTCTCTTTGCACGGTCTCGAGAACCTCCGTCACGCGTGCATTGAGCGCGTCCTCCTGCCCCTCCTGCAGCGCTGCCATCTGCTCTTGCTGGGCAGCTCGCGCCTGCTCGGACTGCGCAAGGCGCGACTGAACCTCCGACACGCGAGCCTGAGCGGCCGCCTCGGCGACCTGCCTGGCCTCGTTGCGGGCGGCCTGCACGCGCTGCTCGGCGACAGCCGCGGCTTCCGCCACCGTCGCCTGCGCCTTGGCCTCCAGCGCCGCCGTCTTCTGCGCGAACTCCGCGGTCAGCCGGAGCTGCATGGACTCGTACTGCTCCCGCTCGCGGGCCTGGAGGCGCCGGGTGATCTCCTCGAACTTGCCGTGCGGAATGGGCTGCTCACACCACGGGCAGTGCTCGCCAGCGGTATGCAGATGAGCATTCGACTGGCGCGCGGCCGACGAGAAAATGGCCATGGGCGGAACCTCCTCGATTTGGCGAGCGTGTACGACCCTTCGGACGGTCTCGCGCCGGATGGCGGCGACACCGGATGGCATGCACCTCACGTCATTGGACTGATTCGCCGGCCGGAGCCTCCCCAGGAAGGACAACCGGCCGTGACGGCCCACTATGTTCTATTTTTGTTCTCAGCACAATGGCGAATTTTACAACCCCCGGACGGCCCGAACGCGAAACACCCCGCCGGGAGAACCCGGCGGGGTGTCGGATGCTTTCCGAGAAATCGGACGAGCTCAATCGTCGTCAGCGATCAACTCGAGAACCTCGACGATCTCTTCCTCGCCCGCCTCCTTAGACTCCACCGGCCATTCCACGATCACGGTGTCGCCCTTCTTGAAGACAACCTTGAAAGGTGTCTCCCCGCCCGGACTCGGTACGACGTCTCCTGTAACAAATGGCATGTGGCCCTCCTTGCTGAATGTCGAGTGGTCTGCCGTCCCAATGCCGCACGACATGACCGGGCTCGGCGAGGGGAGTCAAGCCCCAGAAACCCGCATCGGGACCGAGCCTCGCAAACGACTGGATAAGCTGTGCAATTCGTGCGATCACGCGCGCGCTCAGAGCAGGATCGTTCCCAGATGGAATCGCATGCGCGATCCATCTGGAGCGTAAATCCTGCTCTACCCTTGAAGTGTGGAGCGCGTGAATGTCTGCTGACGTCGAGACCATTGTCGTGGGTGCAGGCGTGGTTGGCTTGGCCATCGCGCGTGCGCTCGCCGTCGCCGGCCACGAGGTGCTGGTGCTCGAGCAGCACGAGCTGATCGGCTCGGAGACGAGCTCGCGCAACAGCGAGGTGATCCACGCCGGCATCTACTATCCGCCGGGCAGCCTGCGCGCGACGCTGTGCGTCAAGGGCAAGGAGATGCTCTACCGCTTCTGCGCAGAGAACGGCGTTTCCCATCAGCGCATCACCAAGCTTCTGGTCGCCACCAGCGAGGCGCAGCTTCCCAAGCTGAAGGCCATCAAGGAGACCGCGGAAAAGAACGGCGTCACCGACCTGCAGCCGATGATGGGCAACGAGGCGCGGGCATTGGAGCCGGAGTTGGCGTGCGTAGCCGCCCTGCTCTCACCATCCACCGGCGTCATCGACAGCCATGGCTTCATGCTGGCGCTCGAAGGCCACATCACCACGCACGGTGGACAAGTGGTGCTGCGCACGCGGGTGGAGAGCATCGAGATCCTGTCAGACGGGCTGTTCCGGCTCGTGCTCGGCGGCGAGGCGGCCGGCCAGATCACCTGCAAGAACCTCATCCTGTCGGCCGGGTTGCATGCGTCCAAGCTCGCCGACACGCTAGCCTTTGCGAGCGGCTACAAGCCACCGCCGACCTATTACGCCAAAGGGCAGTATTACGCCTACACGGGGCGCTCACCGTTCTCGCGACACATCTATCCGATGCCGGATGGCGCCTGGCTCGGCCTGCACGTGACCGTCGACATCGGCGGCCGCTGCAAGTTCGGTCCCGATATCGAGTGGATTCCACAGATCGACTATTCCTTCGAGCCCGAGAAGCTGGAGAAGTTTCTGGGCTTCATCCGCACCTACTATCCAGGGCTCGACCCATCGCGGCTGCACGCCGACTACACGGGCATCCGGCCCAAGCTCTACCGCGAAGGCGAGCCGGTGCCCGATTTCCTCGTGCACGGCCCCAAGACACACGGCACACCTGGCCTCGTCGCTCTGTATGGCATCGAGAGCCCCGGGCTCACCGCCGCCCTGGCGATTGGCGAGATGACGGTTGGCCTGCTGCCACAGCCATAAGGCTAGATCCTACTGCAGCTTGGCAGCCAGCTCCTCTATTCGTCCAATCCGCCCTGCGACCGCCTGGACGGTCATGGCGGCATTCTCGGGCGGCATCGGCCGCGGCCATGCTGTCTTGAGCTCGACAAAGGCCCAGCGCATGTCATCGACGCTTCTGCGATCAGCAGTCTCGAGCTCGGGCGCGATGGTCTCGAACATCTGGTGCGCGTAGTACACGAAGCCTCGACCGTCCTGGTATGCAACGATCTTGCCGATCTTGCCGTCCTCGACGGCAGCCGCGTATTCGGACTGCGCGACCTTCAACACCTCGGCGATGGTCTTCAGTGTGAAGGGGTTCATAGGTGTCATGAACTTGCGCGCGCTATCGAGCGCACGGTCCATGCGCATCTGCACGAACAGGCGCGCGGCATCGTACGCCTCCTTCTTCCTGGCCTTGACGCTCTGAGCCAATGTCTTGAGTTGCGCGTCGAAGGACGGAATGGATTGCGTCTTCAAGTACGGAACGATCTGGGGATAGATCTCCTCCATCGGACGGAGGAAATGCGGCAGCGCCTCGTCCCAACGGTCCTCCTGCACGAGATCGTTGCCGATCAGGAGGTGCCCGTGAATGAGTGCCAGCTGCCGGTAGTAGAAGATGCGCGGGTCGCTGAGCTGCCCTTGCCTGAGATTGGCCTCGCCCCCCCGCGGAGGCCCAGCAAGCGACCCCGTTTCAGTCTTGGTTTCGCCCTTGGCCTTGGCCGGTGACGAGTGCTTAGCCAACGACTGCTTGGCCGCTTGTCCCTGATCCTTGGCCTGCTGCGCATTGGCATCGGCGAGAACAAGTGCAGCGACCGCGCCCGCCGCAATCACGGTGTACAGCCTGCACACAGACCTAGCCATGTTCGCATCCTCCGTGGCGAGATTGCCTCGACCCCCCGCACAACGCGAACTAACTCTTTCAAGCCTGGACCGGCACAACCCGGCCTGCTTGATCCCGCAGGCTAATCACCCCCGCCTTCGACCTCCAGTCGAAATGCGCCACAAATCCCGCGCACCATAGTACGACGACTGAACATCCTACCTGATTCAGTCGGATTTGCCTCCCGCTTCGTCGGCGGGGTCGGCCTGCAATTGTCCGTAGTTCTGAATACCGATCTTCGACAACAGATCGAGCTGTGTCTCGATGAAATCGATATGCCCTTCCTCGTCCTCCAGCAAATCCTCGAAAAGCTCCATGGAAACATAGTCGCTCGCCTTGCGACAGATCTCGCGCGCCTTCATGTAGAGGTCGCGGGCGCTGTACTCAGCCTTCAGGTCGGATTCCAGAACCTCCTTGAGGCTCTGGCCGATCATGAGGGGATTGAGATACTGCATGTTGGGATGCCCCTCCAGGAAGATGATCCGGGCAGTGAGCTTGTCCGCATGCTCCATCTCCTCGATGGATTCCTTGCGCTCCTTCTTGGCGAGGCGCGTGAAGCCCCAGTCATCCAGAAGGCGGTAGTGCAGCCAATACTGGCTTACCGCCGTCAGCTCGTGTTTCAGGGCCTCATTCAGGATGTCGATGACTTCCTTCTTACCCTTCATGGTCAACCGCCTCCGCTGCCAGGCTGAACGACTGACCTTCGTTCATAGAGCAAGCGGCTGGACGGCGGCAACACTCATGCGGCCCTAACTCTGGCCGTCTAGAGGTTCAGGCGGGCATCTGATGCGTCGGTGTCCGCGAGAAACGGCCGGGGAGACTGGATGCACAGACGCTGCAAATGCACCTTCGCGCCGCGCGTGGCGTACGGACAAATACGCCCATCTCGTTCTAGCACCAGCATAATTTCGTAGATCTTGCTCACAACCAGGGGCGCGCAACTGCAGCAGTTCATCTTCTTGGCAAGGTGGCGAAACACGACCCCTGGAGTAGGGATAGGCGCCTCGGGCTGGTTGAGAATCTCCAGCAACGCCTCTTCAATGTGGCGGTCTGTTACTACGGTACAGGAGCAGATGATCATCGGGCGCGTGGTCAGTGTGTGGCGTGGCTTTGAGGTAGCGCATATTGTGCCACGCTGCAAATCGAAGCGGGCGAGAGGACCTGGCTTACGGACCGCAAGGTTGCCGCGAAGCTCTCCGCGCCCTGCACGACTTCATCGATGGCAGGACATCCGAGCAGCGTGAAGGCGCAGGCACGCATGGCCGGACAGGCGTTGTGCTGGCACGAGGCGATCATCGAGATGGCGACGCATTCGTCGCGGCAGAAGCCGCGGCACCCTGGCGGGAAGGTTTCGATACGGCGCTGCGCGTGGCCTCTGATCGCCCGCACCCAACACGAGAGATCACCGAGCGCGCGTTTGGCATCGGCCGTACCGAGCGTGTTGGAGTATGCCGTCCACGCTTCTTCCCAGCATCCGATCTCGCCGGTCTCGTAGCCTTTGAGCCAGCATCGGAAGCCGACCCCCACCAGATGCTCAGGACCGCGCCCGAGTGCTGATTGCGTCAGCGGGCAGGCGCTGTCCACGCTGAACTTGTCGAGCTTTGAGTGTTTGTTCACGCTCGCGTCCCCACATCGAGAGGCGCGTACACATGTCGCAACCTTCCGGGTGCGCTTGCGAGCAAGGGCGACTGCCAGTCGGGCTCGGTTGCCCGGGAGTGGAATTGCATCGAGCTTCTCCAATAGCTGGGGTTCAAGGCCCCAAATCGGATGCCGTGCAGGATTGTTGATCTGCAGGGTCTAGAAAACAACAGACGCAGGCAGCGTCAAGAGGCTAATGACCACAAGCAGAATTAGAATAATTCAAGAGGCGAATGGACTTACGCAGGACTGTCCAGCGTGCGAGCACAACGTGCAGAGCTTATGATGCCGGCTCACGCAGCTTGTGAGCCTCGCGCTGACCTGCCGCACGGACGCGCGGCTTCTTGCGCGGCGTGGGCGCGTCCGATTGAGGCGGCGCCGCGCGCCCCTGTGCCATGTCCTCCAGCGTGTGCCGGTCGAGCACACTGATGAAAGCCTCGAGGGCCTCATCGAAGATCGTGTTGAGCTGCCGGCCGGAACGCCTGGGCCGCCTGGCGCCATCCGTCTCGCTCTCGACCTCGACACGGGTGACCTCGGTCGCGCGCACGACGTCGCCGATGCGGATCGCCGCCGCCGGGCCGGCCAGGCGTACGCCACCGTTGCGCCCGCGCACGGCCGTGATGAAGCCAGCGCGGGAGAGAAGGTGCACGACCTTGAACACATTGAGCTGCGTGATGTCGAGCCGCTCGGCGATGGTCGCCACCTTGACCAGCCTGTCGGGAGCCTGGGCGCAATCGATCAGGATGCGGATGGCGTGGCTGGTCGTCTTGGTCAGTCGCATGGTGTCGTCCTGTCGGTCGCGCGCTGCGGCTGGGGCTCCAACCTGGGCCAAGCATATCCCACAGGACGGCCTGCCGAGCAATTTCCGCGGTGGATTTCCCGTTTCGTAATAGACGTAGCAGGCCGCAGGAGGTGTGGCAGCATATAGGGCACGCCCGCCGGAGGGGTCTTGTTGGCCTCAATGGCACAGCCGAAAACATCCGAGAGCAGATCGTCCTTGAAGATCGCCGCGGGGACGCCACGCGCTGCGATCCGCCCTTTGCTCATCAGCACCACCTCGTCGGCCCAGGCCGCCGCCAGGTTGAGATCGTGCAGGACCACGGCCACCGCCAGACCGTCGCGCG
This sequence comes from uncultured Alphaproteobacteria bacterium, assembly GCA_963806735.1. Lineage (GTDB taxonomy): Bacteria > Pseudomonadota > Alphaproteobacteria > Rhizobiales > Hyphomicrobiaceae > CADEFX01. The sequence continues at coordinate 121,526 of CAWEBE010000025.1, forward strand.
CCTGCTCGCGTACCTCGGCCAGCACCAGGCTCTGATGTGACAGGTCGAGGCTGGAGGTGGGCTCGTCAAGCAGCAAAACAGCGGTCTGCTGGCGCTGGCGTGGCGCAGAGCTCAACTGGCACAGCGCGCGGGCGATATGCACTCGCTGGCGCTCGCCGCCGGAGAGCTCGGCATAGAGACGGTCGCGAAAATCCTCGAGCGCCACATCGCTTAGGGCATCGTCGGCGAGGCGGCGGCTGTGTGCGGGATGCTGGTCGAAGCCCGGCACCGAGGCGCCGAGCTTCACCACCTCGAGCACCGTGAAGGGGAAGGACAGCGTCGTCGATTGCGGCACGATCGCGCGGCGGGCCGCCAAGTCGGCGGCTGCGAACGTCGCGAGACTACGCCCGTCGAGCATCACCTTGCCGGAGGTGGGCTTGAGCTCGCCGCCGAGCACCTTGAGCAGGGTCGACTTGCCGGCCCCGTTGGGCCCGACGATAGCCGTGACACGACCGGGCTGCACGGCAGCAAAGACATCGTCCAAGAGCTTGCGTCCGCGCCGCTCCACCACAATGCCCTGGGCTTCCAGCATCGGCCTACTCCAACCCGCCGATGCCGCGACGCAGAACGAGATGCAGAAACACGGGAGCGCCAATGGCAGCCATGACGATACCGAGCGGCAGCTCGGCCGGCCGCACCACCATGCGCGCGACGACATCGGCGACCAGCACGAGCGCGGCGCCGAGCAGCGCGCCGGCCGGCAGGACGAAACGGTGATCGGGTCCGGCGATCAAACGCACGAGATGCGGGATGACGATACCGACGAAGCCGACGATGCCGGCGACGGCGACGGCCGCACCCACGGCGGCGGCGGTGACGGCAACGACCAACCGCTTGGTCGCCTCCACATCGATGCCGAGATGAAACGCCTCCGCCTCGCCCAGCAGGAAGCCGTTGAGCGCGCGCGTGAGCCGCGGCAATGCGGCGAGGATGACAATTGCAAACGGAGCGATGGCGATGACCTTGACCCAGCTCGCACCGGAGAGGCTGCCCATCCGCCACAGCGTCAGGTCGCGCAGCTCGCGATCATCGCTGGCGTAGGAGATGAGACCTGTCATTGCCTCGGCAAACGCGGCGACGGCAATGCCCGCCAGCAGCAGCGTGCCGATCATCAATTGCCCGTGCCGCCCGGCGACCGTGACCAGCACGAGTGTCGCCACAAGACCGCCGCTGAACGCCGCGAACGGCAAGGCATAGACGCCAAAAGCCTTGATCCAGGGTGAGGCAAGCCCGTTGCCGAGCGCTATGGTCGCCACCGCCGCCAGCGCGGCACCCGACGACACGCCGATGAGTCCCGGATCGGCCAGCGGATTGCGGAACATGCCCTGCATCATGGCGCCGGCGACCGCCAGGGCAGCGCCGACGAAGGCTCCGAGCAGCGTGCGCGGTATGCGCAGATTGAGCAGCACGGTCTGCTCGCGAAAGATGGATTGATCGTCGGAGCCGGTCAGCAGCGCCACCAGAACACGCGGCAGAGACGCCAGGGTGATGCCGGTCGGCCCGACCGACAATGACAGGACGACAGCGAAGAACAGCATCAACGCGCCGCCGAGGATCACCCAACGGCCAATCGTGTCGCGATCGCCGGTCGCACCTGCAGTGAGCCGCTCAGCGATGTCGAGCCTCATCGGGCAGGCCCAGGGGACGCAGCACCGAGCTCAGGGTACAGCGCGCGCATCAGGTCCAGGGCGGCAGACGCAGTGCGGGGACCAAAGCCGAGCAGATAGAGACCATCCATGTTGATGACGCGCTTCGACGCTCCGGCCGGCGTCGCCTGCATGCCCTTCATGCTCATCACCTGCTCGGTGTCGTGCTGACCGCTGGACCGGCGCAGGGCGATCACCGCGTCAGGCTGCAGCTCGACCAACGCTTCATCCACGACGGGCTTGAAACCAATGACCGAAGCGGCGGCATTGTCCGCGCCGGCGAGCTTGATGATGGCGTCCGCGCTCGTTTCGGCGCCGCCGATCGTGGCGCGTCCGTTCTGCACGTTGAGAACGAACAGCACGCGCAGCCGGCGGGAGATCGCGGAGCGGCGTTCCGCCAGGGTCTTGAACTCGCTCTCGAGCCTGCCCGCCAGAGCTTCACCTTCGCTGGTCTTATCCAGCACGCTGGCGACGAAACGCACCTTGGCGATGATGCCTTCCGGGCTCAGCCCGTCCTGCACCTCCACGTAAGGAACCGCGATCTGCTTCAGCGCCTTCACCACCTCGGGCGGACCGGCACGCTCCGACGCCAGGATCAAGCTGGCTCCGACCGACAGCACGCCCTCGGTCGAGAGCGCGCGCATGTAGCCGACGTTGGGCTTCTGCTTCAGGGCCTCGGGCGGGAACTGGCTGGTCGTATCGACAGCGATGATGTGCGCCTCCTGGCCGAGCGCGTAGAGAATCTCCGTGATGTCGCCGCCGATGGACAGGATTTTCGACGCATCCGCAATTTCGACCTTGCGCCCGCCGGCGTCCGTCACGGTCGTGCCCGCGCCAGCGGATATCGACAAGATGTAGGCTAGCGCCAACGTCGATGCGAATGTCAGTGTTAGTCGCATCGGATTGATAGACAAGCGCATATCGCCCCTCATTTGGTCAGGATCAGCTTGCCATTGGCTGTGATGCGCAGCCGGTAGTCCTGGCCGCTATGCTCGAGGATCACCTCGCGATCTCCGGCCAGCAACTCGGCGACGCGCAATCGGCGCAAGGCCGATCCCGCGTCTCTGGCTAACCGGCCATGATCCTCCGCCTTCTTTTCATCCCCGCTCATGCTCATGCGTGTGGCCGGTTCCATCGCGGCCTCCCCAAGTCGTGGCGTCTTCGCATCACCCGATGTGACAGCGTCTCTGACATATCTTGACTATCAACGTCAAGATTGAGTAACGTGCTTGTGCTCGTCTTCAATCGGGAACGGTTCACACGTTTCGGACAACGGGGGAGGCGGGCAGTACTGCATGCCAGCCCGCCACGACCAAGGCTCTCCTTCCTGACGAGAGTCTCGGACAGCCAGCCAGCCCGTCAACTTCACATCTCGCAATAGGGGCTGGGGGACTATGTTGAAGGGATTTGGGATAAGGCTGCTCGGCGCTGCTTCAGTAACAGCGCTGGCGTGTAGTTGCGCACAAGCGCAGGGCATTCAGCTCGACGGCATCATCGTGACGACGACCAAGACCATCGAAAGTGCGATCGATGCGCTGTCGGGATCGAGTGTGGTGGACCGGGAACTGCTCGACCAGCAGTTCCAGGCCGACAGGGCGTCCGAGTTCCTGCGCGCGTTGCCGGGAGTGACCACCCAGGACAAATCCAAAGACACCGCGCAATCCATCAACATCCGCGGCCTGCAGGACTTCGGCCGCGTCAACGTCTTGATCGACGGCGCGCGCCAGAACTTCCAGAAGAGCGATCACGGCGCCAACGGTGCGTTCTACATCGAGCCCGAGATGCTGAAGAAAGTGGAGATCACGCGCGGTCCCACCGCCACGATCTACGGCTCGGGCGCCATCGGCGGCGTCGTGGCCTTCGAGCTGATCGACGCGGACGATATTCTGAAGCCGGGCGAGAGAGCGGCTATCCGGTCGCGCACCCGCTACTCGACGAACGGCAACGGTTGGCTGGAGAGCGGCACGGGCGCCATGCGAAGCGGCAACTTCGATGCCCTCGTGCAGGCCAACGGACGCTCGAACGACGATTACGAAGACGGCGCAGGACGCAAGGTGCCAAACTCGGCCGACGAGGACAGCTCGTATCTCGGTAAGGCGCGCTGGCGCCAGAGCGGCCACGAGGTGGTGGTCTCGGCGCTGGATCTCAGCTCCCATTTCGTCGAACTCGACACAACCGAACCCTAACAATACTACGAACTCGCTTTTCGATACGGATGTAACGAACCGGCAATTCACGCTGGGATATAAGTTCGCGCGGCCGGATACCCCGCTGATTGATTTCAGCGGCAAGATCTATCACGTCGAAACGGAGCTCGATCAGCGCAAAGTCCAGGGCACAAGCGGGGTCGGATCGCGCAGGGCCTTCTCCATCGAGACGGAAGGCGTCGACGTCAACAACACCTCGCGCTTCAACTTCGGCCAAACGAAGCTGGCGCTGACCTACGGCGGCGATGCCTTCGAGGATAGCGTGAAAAATGTCGACCCAGCGGGTAATGGTGACGAGCTAACGCCGAGCGGAAGACGCACGGTCTATGGTGCTTTTGTTCAGAGTCACTTCACGTTCTTCGATACCTTCGACATCATCGCAGCCCTGCGCTACGACAGCTATGAGCTGGAGGGCGGCACCACACAACTCGACGGCAGCCGCGTGTCGCCCAAGATCACAGCCGGCTACACGGTTTTCAAAGGCACAACGCTGTTTGCGACCTATGCCGAGGGTTATCGCGCTCCCGCGGTGACAGAAACATTGATCAGCGGCACGCATCCGCCACCGGCTGCCTTTCCCCTCCTGCCCAACCCCAATTTGAAGCCGGAGGTCGCGCACAATCTCGAGGCAGGCATCAATCTCAAGTACAACAGCGTCATCACCACTGGAGACGCGTTCCGCGCTAAGTTCGTCGCCTTCCAAAACAAGGTGGACGACTATATCGATGGTGTGACGATTTTGGATGGAACGCCACCGCTAGGCTTCCAATTCCAATATCAGAACATCGCCAATGCCAAGCTCGAGGGCCTCGAGCTTGAGGCAATATACGATGCACGCACATGGTTCTTCGGTCTCAGCGCCACGCATATCCGCGGCACAGATGAGGGAACCGGCGATCCGCTACTAACCATTCCTGCCGACCGAACCGTGTTGACGGCTGGCTTCCGCGCGTTCGGCGAGAAGCTGGTGGCTGGTGGCCGCGTACACCTCGTCGACGATCAGCACCGTGTTCCGGCGGGAGCTATACCGACCGACGCGTTCACCACCGTCGACCTGTTCAGCCAGTACATTGTCAACGACAACATCACGCTGAACCTCAATCTCGATAATCTACTCGACAAGGCCTACATCCAGTATCGCGACCAGTCCTTTAGCCCTGGCTTCAATGCCAAGCTGGCGGTGACTGTGCGCTTCGGAGCCGAATAACGAGCTAAGGAGCGATTAAGGAGCGCAGATTTCAGTTCGAAGCGTGTGGGGGGATCTCTCTTCTCCACGAGCTTCAAAAAACGCGACGACGGCAAACCTGGGCATCAATAGTTCCCCAGCCCATGGTTTGCTGGCGTCGCGTGTTGCCGCTTTAACATGAGAGGACGAGGCCGATGTACATCGCGATGAACCGGTTCAAGGTGCTGAAGGACCGCACGCACGACTTCGAGCAGGTTTGGTTCACCCGGGAGAGCTACCTGCACGAGCTGCCCGGTTTCGTCGAGTTCCACCTGCTGAAGGGGCCTGAGCGCGAGGACCACAACCTCTACTCCTCGCATACGGTGTGGCGCTCCTACGACGACTTCATCGCCTGGACCAAGTCGGAGGCCTTCCGCAAGGCGCACGCACGCGCCGGCAACAACAAGCCGCTGACGCTCGGCCATCCCGAGTTCGAGGGCTTTCACGTCATACAGGAAGTTAAAGCGGACGGCTCCGCTCGCCGGGTCGCGGCCGAATAGCGGAGGCTGGGCCATGACTGACATCAGCGCAACCGCACGGCCGCCGTTGGCGGAGCGGCTGGCCGCCAACGCGGACGGCATACTCGAGCAAATCGCGCGCGAGTACGGAGTCAGCACGTTCGAGGTCGTGCGAAATCTACCGCCGGAGCACCGGGCCATCGTGCCCGGCGAGAAATTCGCCGACATCATGCAGGCGCTCACCACATGGGGCGAGGTGCTGGTGATCGTGCACACCCAGGACGTGGTGTTAGAGTGCGCCGGCAAGATCCCGCCTGGCACGTTCGGGCGCGGCTACTACAATCTGCATGGCGACAGCCCGATCGGCGGACACCTCAAAGCGGAGAACTGCAAGCACATCGTGTTCGTATCGCGCCCCTTCATGGGTCGTGCGTCGCGTTCGCTGCAATTCTTCAATGCCGCAGGCGAGGCCATGTTCAAGATTTTCGTGCGACGGGACGCGCAGCGCGAGCTCATTGCCGAGCAGGTGGCCAAATTCGACGCATTGCGCACGCAGTACAGCCAAGCGTAGCGGACGTTCTTCGATCTGTTGCAGAGCCGAGCGGACAGCGTGCACGAGCTTGCGGGAGCCGAGCCCTTACATGCCACCGGTGCGACCGGCGGAGCAGAGCCCCGCTCTGCGCCGCCTGAGCTGATACATGTGCTCGGTGGGCTCAGCCTGCCGCGTGCCGAGCCGTGGCGGCGTCGCATGCGCGCGTTTTTCTGCGCCTCGCTCTCTGTGCTGCTGCACGGCAGCGCCCTGGCAGCCATGCTGATAATCTCGGATCAGCACACCGAGCTCGGCGCCATCACCGTCCCGAGCCAGACTATCAGCGTCGAGCTCGTGTCCAGCAGCGTGCTGGAGTCGATGCAACAAACGGAGACAAATGCAGAAGCGGCCGAAGCAGCCGACAGCGGCAAGACCGGCGCGGAGCCAACCGAAGCCAGCAAGAAAGCAAGCAAAGCGGATCCGCCGGAGAAGGAGCCTATCAAGGAGGCAACACAGGACGGCGGCAAGGTTGCATCGGCCGAGACGGAGATCAGGGAAGCCGCGCCACGGAAATCCAACGAGACCGAGCGGGAGATGCCAAAGCCGCTGACCGACGAGCCCGCGCCCATCCTCATACCGGAGCCGAAGGTAACCACGCCGCAGCCCTCCGAAAGCGACGGCGAAAAGGAAGCGGCGCAGGCGCGCGAGATGGCCGAGCAGGCGCGCAAGGAAGCGCAGCAGCACCAGGAACGGATCGAGCATGAGGCGCGCGAACGACGCGAGCGCGAGGAGGAGCGACGCCAGACGGAGCGCAAGCGCGAGGCCGAGCGCAAGGAGGAGGAGCGCAAGGAGCAGCAGAGAAAGAAAGTCGACAAAGGGGGCGCCACGTCAAAGGGTGCGGCCGCGGCACCAAACCAGAGCGGTAGGGTATCAGCCAGCGCCGGCTCGATCCTGACGTATGCATCGCAAGTCAGGGCGCGACTTGCGACTCACAAGCCTTCGGGTGCCGGCGAGCGTGGCACGGCGATGGTCGCCTTCGGGGTTACGACCTCGGGCGGGCTCGGCTATGCCAGTATCTCACGCTCATCCGGCAACGCGGCGCTCGACCGGCTTGCTATCGCCGCTGTGCGCGGAGCCGCGCCCTTCCCACAGCCGCCGGCCGGTGCCAGCCCGAGCCAACTGCGCTTCACCATTCCGTTTCATTTTCAGTAGGCCGCTCGCTCAGAGCAGGATCGCTTCGGATGAAGCACGTTTCCGCAATCGAGACGCCTCGGCCGAAGCGTAAATCCTGCTCTACACTTCAAGTTTAGAGGGCGATTCACGCCTCACATGGAAGCGGCGTGACGCGATCGCGCTCTAGCGCCGGTCGCCGGCCGAGACTTGGCGCTCGACGAACATCGAATAGCGAGACATGCCGAAGCAGAAGATCCAGAACACGAGCCCGGCAAAGACGTAGGCCGTTGTCGCCGTGGAAGGCGAGAACCACTTCGCGTCCGTCAGGTTTTGCTGGATGATGCCGAGCAGATCGAAAATACCGATGATGAGCACGAGGCTCGTATCCTTGAATAAGCCGATCATGGTGTTGACGATGCCGGGAATAACGAGCTTCAGGGCCTGCGGCAGAATAACGAAGCCCATTTTCTGCGCGTAGCTCAGGCCCAATGCGTCAGCGGCCTCACCCTGACCACGCGGAATGGCCTGCAGGCCGCCGCGGATGACTTCGGCAAGATAGGCGGCCGAGAACAGCGCCACCATGATGAGCGCGCGGAGCAGCTTGTCGATGGTCCAGCCAGGCGGCAGAAACAGCGGCAGCATCACCGACGCCATGAACAGCACGGTGATCAGCGGCACACCGCGCACGAACTCGATGAAGCCGACCGAGAGCATGCGCACGATCGGCATCTTGGAGCGCCGCCCCAGCGCCAGCAAGATCCCCAAGGGAAACGCGCCGGCGATCCCCGAGGCCGCCACCACCAGGGTTACCAGCAGCCCGCCCCACAAGTCGGTCGGCACGTACGGCAGGCCAAAGAAGCCGCCGGAGAGCAGCATGAAGGCCAGCACCGGAAAGATGAAGATCATGTAGATCGCGTTCCAGAGCTTGCCCGGAACAGAGGGAATCATGAGCGGAACCAGACCGGCGAGCGCCAGCACGTAGGTAAGATCCACGCGCCAGCGATCGGGAATCGGATAGCGGCCATACATGAATTGAGCGAACTTGGCCTGGATGAACGGCCAGCAGGCGCCGGCGCCTTCCCATGTACAGGCTGAGCCGTCCAAGCCCTCCCAGGTCGCGCTGAGGAACGCCCAGGAGACGACGCCCGATACCAGCGTCCAGGTGATCCAGATGCCAATCAGCGTGAGGATGGTATTGCCGATAGAGGAGAAGAGGTTCTGCCGCACCCAGGCGATGGGGCCGGCGGTGCTGACCGGCGGGCGCATGGTGTGCTCTTCCGTGATGACTGCCATGGCCTGCTCCTACCTCTCGACCAGCGCCATGCGCGTGTTGAACCAGTTCATGAAGGCGGAGGTAAGAAGGCTGATCGTAAGAAAGACGAGCATGGTGAGAAAGATCATCTCGACCGCCTGGCCCGTCTGATTGAGCACGGTGCCGGTGAAGACGCTGACGAAGTCGGGATAACCGATCGCCACCGCCAGCGACGAGTTCTTGGTGAGGTTGAGGAACTGGCTGGTCAACGGCGGAATGATGATGCGCGAGGCTTGCGGGATGACGACGAGGCGCAGCATCTGCCCGTTCGTCAAGCCGAGCGCCCGTGCGGCCTCTTTCTGTCCCTTCGAGACGCCGAGAATGCCGGCACGCACGATCTCGGCGATGAAGCTGGCGGTGTACATGACCAGCCCAACCAGCAGGGCGGCAAATTCGGGCTGCACGGCAATGCCACCCTGGAAGTTGAAGCCCTTGAGCTCGGGATATTCAAAGCCCAGCGGCATGCCGAGCACGAGGTAGACGAGCAGCGGGAGGCCGAAGACCAGACCGAGGGTGGCCCACAGCACCGGGAAGCGCTGGCCGGTCGCCATCTGCCGGCGTCGCGCCCAAACATTAAGTGCGATCGAGGCCAGGATGCCGACCACGAGCATCCAAACGACGGCCGCAAAACCCGCCTCGGGTATCGGAGCGGGGAGATAGAGGCCGCGCACGTTCAGCGTCGCGCCCGCCGGCAGTGCCAGGCTCTGGCGAGGGCCGGGAAGATTCTTCAGCACCGCGAAATACCAGAACATCAACTGCAGCAGCAGCGGCAGATTGCGAATGACCTCGACGTAGACCGTGGCAAGCCTGGCGACGAGCCAGTTCGAGGACAGGCGCGCGATGCCGATGACAAAGCCGACAATGGTGGCGAATACGATACCAAGGCCCGCGACCAGCAGCGTGTTGCACAGGCCCACCCAGAAGGCGCGGCCATAGGTGGAGGTGTTGGAGTATTCAATGAGGGTCTGTGAGATGTCGAAGCCGGCTGTACGGTTCCAGAAGCCGAAGCCCGAGGCAATATTATTCCGGCGCAAGTTCTCGGCGACGTTGCTGGCGATCTCCCAGACGAAGAAGACGACGGCGGCGATCAGGATGAACTGATAGATCACCTGCCGAACTTCTGGACGGTAGAAGAAACTCGCCTTGGCCGCCTGGCGCTGCCCGTTGACGGTTGTTACGGCCATGCCCTGGGCTCCGTATCAGCTGGCGAGGAACATACCGATACCCTCAAAATACGAGCGCCGGCTCCTGGCCGGCGCTCGCTGTGCTTCCCTAGCGGATGGGCGGCGCGTACTGCAGACCGCCTTTACTCCAGAGATTGTTGATCCCACGGTCGATCTTGATGCGTGACCCCGCGCCCACATTACGGTCGTAGATCTCGCCGTAGTTGCCGACTGCCTTGATGGCCTTGTAGCCCCAGTCGTTGTCGAGGCCGATGCCCTTGCCGAACTCGCCCTCCTTACCCAGCAGACGCATGATGTCGGGGTTCTTGGAATTCAGCATCTCGTCGACGTTCTTCTGGGTGACGCCGGCTTCCTCAGCGTTCAGCAGCGCATAGTGCACCCACTTGACGATGGTGAACCACTGGCTGTCGCCCTGACGAACTGATGGACCAAGCGGCTCCTTGGATATGATGTCGGGCAGCACCACGTGCTCGTCCGGCTTCTGCATCTGCAGCCGCTGGGCATAGAGGCCCGAAGCGTCCGTCGTGTAGACATCGCAACGGCCCGCCTGGTAGGCCTGCAGGATCTCGTCCGCCTTCTCGAACACCACCGGCTTGTATTGCAGGTTGTTGCTGCGGAAGAAGTCGGCGAGGTTGAGCTCGGTGGTCGTGCCGGTCTGCACGCACACCGTGGCGCCACCCAGCTCCTTGCCCGCTTTGACGCCCAGCGCCTTCTTCACCATGAAGCCCTGGCCGTCGTAGTAGTTGACGCCGGTGAAGCTCAAGCCGAGCGAGCTGTCGCGCGCGACCGTCCAGGTGGTGTTGCGCACCAGAATATCGATCTCGCCCGACTGCAACGCGGTGAAGCGCTCCTTGGCGGTGGTGGGAACGTATTTGACCTTGCTCGCATCGCCCAGGACGGCTGCTGCCGTAGCCTTGCAATAGTCGACGTCGAGGCCGGTCCACGCGCCCTTGTCGTCCGGCGCGCTGAATCCGGCAAGACCGACGTTGACGCCGCAGCTCAAGGTACCGCGCTGCTTGATGGTATCGAGCGTTTTCGTTTGCGCCAGAGCCGGCGCCGCCAGACCGAACGTCACGGCGACCGCCAAGCCAACACTTGACCACTTCCTCATGCTACGCCTCCAATTCATGAGCTTCGTCACTGCATTAGTTCCGTATCTACCTGCGGCCATCGCGAGCGATGGCCGCGCGTGGCCCGGACTATTCCTTCTCCTGTCTTGGCCTGTCAACGCCACGCTCCCCTTAGTCCTTTGACGCCAATGCCCAATCGGAACATCGGCGCGGTATTCGTCAGCGAACCTCAGTGATTCAGGATCTGCGACAGGAACAGCTTGGTGCGCTCCTCCCGCGGATTGTTGAAGAACGTCTTCGGTGTGCCCTGCTCGACGATTTCGCCGCGGTCCATGAAAATCACGCGGTCCGCGACCGAGCGGGCAAAACCCATTTCGTGTGTGACGCACAGCATCGTCATGCCCGAGCGCGCCAGCTCGATCATGACGTCGAGCACCTCCTTGATCATCTCTGGATCGAGCGCGCTCGTCGGCTCGTCGAACAGCATGATGCGCGGGTTCATGCAGAGCGCGCGCGCAATGGCGACGCGCTGCTGCTGGCCACCGGAAAGCTGACCCGGGTATTTCTGCGCCTGCTCGGGAATCTTCACACGCGCCAGGTACTGCATGGCGGCCTTCTCCGCTTCGGCGCGCGGCATCTTCTTCACCCACACCGGAGCAAGACACAGGTTGTCGAGGACCGTGAGGTGGGGAAACAAGTTGAAGCTTTGGAACACCATGCCGACTTCGGCGCGGATCTTGTCGATCTGTCGCACGTCGTTGGTGAGCTCCGTGCCATCGACGATGATCTGGCCCTGCTGATGCTCCTCGAGCCGGTTGATGCAGCGGATCAGCGTGGATTTGCCGGAGCCGGACGGACCGCAGATGACGATCTTCTCGCCCTGCTCCACCACGAGGTTGATGTTACGCAACACGTGAAATTCGCCGTACCACTTGTGCACGCCGAGCAGTTGAATAGCAGGCATGCTTGGCTGCTTGTCTACTGCCCCTTGTACGGCGGCATTTTGAGCCATGTACCCTCCACCACTTTGCGCGGCGCGGCGCTGACGTGAGCGGTCTTGGTTTCAAGCCGGCTGCATCGACTATGAAGGAAGGCGCGCAGCGAAGCAACGCGAGCCCATGGCGAAAATGCGATCAGAGGGATGAATTCATAGCCGGCGACGTCTCACCCGTGTTGCGCGCTGCGCGCGCAAGACGGCAGCGGGCGGACATGACGGCGATGATGTCCGGCACACGGGAAGAGTTTCGAATCCGTTAATTCGGTGTTTAGGAATATACAGTTTAATCAATTGGTTGGTCGATTGAATAAATACGCCTACCATCAAGAGAAGCGTGTGATTCGCGCCTCATCCGGAGGTTTGTCTCCGGGCTCATGCACCTGCGTGACCCACGCAACGGTGCGTGTGGCGCGTGCGCGCATTAGACGAAGTGTGCGTGCAGCCGACGGCCGCAGGACGGGCTTTCAACGCCTCTCTGATCGGGACGTGAACAGTCGGTTGGCTGATCGTTGCCTGGAGCGGCAGAGCAAGGCGGCAAGAACGGCCCATGGCAAGGCACAGGTACACAGCACGTGCACGGGACGTGGAGGAGGAGTCCTCGGCGCGTCTCGACAGCTCGTCGCAAATTGGCGACTGGGGCACGCAGTGGAGCGCGCCAGACTTGACCGGCGTCCGGCTCGAGCCATGTGACCCGACCGAGGTGTATGCACATCCGACAGGCTGGCCCGATGACGCCGAGGATGCGCCCGTTCATGCCCCGCGCGTCAAGCGCAGCAGCGCCTGGTCGCGCGGGATCGTATCCCTGATGTGGGCCGGCGTGATTGCCACCGCCGCGGTGCAGCACGCCGGAGAGATCGATCGCAGAGCGAGTGCGCAGGAACCCTCTGTAGCCGAGTTCGCCATGCAAGAGAGGTTAGGTGTGAGGATCACGGCGGCCTGGCGCGATCTCGGCGACCGCGACGCTATCGCACCTTCCGTGTTGCAGAAGCAGGAGAACCGATCCGCTCTCGAGCGAAATTCGGCCGCGGAGCTGGTGAGGCTCGTTGAGCTCATGCAAGAAGCCCGCCCGAGGCAGGACATTGCCATTGCCGCGCTGCCGACGCAGGAGCCCGACACGCAGGGGAAGTCGGAAGGCCGCGGGGATACCACAGCTCCGAAAGAAGCCATCATCCAAGTAAAGGAGGACGCAGAGCCGCAAACAGCCGCAGAAGCCGCTACACCTCCAATCAACTCGACGCGCCGGACAAAAGCCGGCCGTGTCGCAAGCCTGGTCGTGTCTGGAGAGCAAGCCCAAAACGCCTCTCAGACGCAGGTCAGTCCGACCGCACTACGCGTGGAGCGTCCGGTCGAAACGGCGAGGCCACCGCGGCGCTGGACGCGCAAGTCGCGGGCTAAGGAGGCCCCGATCGAGGTGGCATACGTGATCGTCACACCCGGCCAATTCGTTTTGAGCCGCTACTTTACAGTCTACGGCCTCAACGGGCGCACGCCCTGATTACAGCATCAGACCACACGTTCGACGCTGATGGCGCGGCAGTCCATCTCATAGTCGAGCTCGACCACGGGCGGCCTTGCGTAGTGCCAGATGATACCATTTCGAGCGGCGCCGCGGCGCACGATCTCGTCCCCCATGAACGAATGCATGTCGTGCACTGTATATGTTTGCACAGCGCCGGTGTCAGCCCAGCCGAAGCCGAGCAAAGCCATGCGGCGCTCCATCTCGCCCAGCACGGCGCGCGCCTTCTCGCGCATGCCGGCAGGACTCGTGTCGCCGCGAGCAACAATGAAATTGCCGTACTGGCCCTTGCCCTCGGGGGCCTCACCGCTGCCTGAAACTACGAACGAGCCGCTTGCACTCTTCGCAGGCACGGTGAAGCAGAACGCATGAAACGATGGCTCGCCCGGTGGATCGATCTCGGGGCAGACGTTGCTGCGTGCGACGGGGTTGGTGCGCGTGCCGGGATCGTAGACGCCCCAGCGCGCCAGCGTGCCGACGTAGACCTCGTTGAAGGCGCGAAAGCCGGCCTCGGTGAACGGCGCCGGCGAGCGCAGCTCACAAGCGCAGAACGAGGTGAGCGGCCGACCGCATTCCTTGATGATCTGCTCGACGCGCGCGAAACCCTCCGCCAGCGGGATGGGTCTGCGAAAGCTCACCCGCTCGATGCTGTAGCCGGGCTCGGCGGCCGCGCCGCCGGAGTACTGGAACACCGATGGAATGTAGCGGTAGTTGCCGGGCTCGAACTCTTGCGTGCTCATGCTGCGCTCCTGCTGCCCTGCTGGGCGTCCTCGAGCATCATCGCTGCTGCTTTCTCCGCAATCATGAGCGTCGGTGCATTGGTGTTGCCCGAAGTGATGGTGGGCATGACTGAGGCGTCGGCGATGCGCAGACCGCCTAGCCCGCGCACCTTGAGGCGATGATCGACGACCGACAGAGCATCAGCGCCCATCTTGCAGGTGGAGACCGGGTGAAAAATGGTGGTGGCGATGTCGCCCGCCGACTTGGCGAGCGCCTCGTCGCCGTCGATTTCTGGGCCAGGACGGAATTCCTGCGGCCTGTACTTCTGCAACGCCGGCATCGACACGATGCGCCGCGTGACACGAACGGCGTCGGCGGCGACGCGGCGATCCTCCTCGGTCGAGAGATAGTTGGGGCTGATGGCGGGATGCGCACCCGGATCAGGCGAGGTGATACGCACGCTGCCGCGGCTCGTCGGCCTGATGTTGCAGACGCTGGCGGTGAAGGCCGGGAAGGGATCGAGCGGCTCGCCGAACTTGGGCAGCGTCAAAGGCTGAATGTGATACTGCAGATTGGGCGTCTCGCGTGACGGATCGGACTTGGTGAAGGCGCCGAGCTGGGAGGGCGCCATGGTCATGGGACCGCGCCGACGGATGGCGTAGTCGAGCGCAAAGCCGGCCCGTTGCAGCAAGCTCTGATATCGCTCATTCATAGTGCGAACGCCCTGAACCTTATACGCGCAGCGAATCTGCAAATGATCCTGCAGGTTCTCGCCGACGCCCGGCAGCTCGTGCCGCACCTCGATGCCATGCTTGCGCAGCAGCGCGCCGGGACCAATGCCCGAAAGCTGAAGAATTTGCGGCGAGCCGATGGAACCGGCGGCCAGCACCACTTCGCGCCGCGCCTCGACCGCGCGCACCGCGGAACCCTGGCGGAAGCGCAGGCCCGTCACGCGGCCGCCTTCCACTACGAGGTGCTCGACCATGGCGTGTGTCTCGAGCACCAGGTTCTGGCGATGCAGGACCGGACGCAGGAAGCCCTTCGAGGTGTTCCAGCGAATGCCGGAGCGCTGGTTGACGTGGAAGTAGCCGCAGCCCTCGTTGTTGCCGCGGTTGAAATCATCCACCTTGGGAATGCCGGCCTCGGCCGCCGCCTCGCGGAACGCATCGAGGATCTCCCAGCGGATACGCGCAAGCTCGATACGCCACTCGCCGCCACGTGCGTGCAGGCCGTCGAAGGCAGAGGGCTCGAGTGCCCATTGATCCTCGTGCTTCGTGAAGTAGGGCAGCACGTCGTCCCACGCCCAGCCGGGACAGCCCATCTGACGCCACAGGTCGTAGTCGCGCGCCTGACCGCGCATGTAGATCATGCCGTTGATGGAGGAGCAGCCGCCCAGCACACGCCCGCGCGGATAGCCGAGGCTGCGGCCGTTGAGGCCCGGCTCCTCGACCGTCTTGAAGCCCCAGTCGGCGCGCGGATTGCCCATGAGATAGAGATAGCCGACGGGAATGTGAATCCAGTGGTAGTTGTCCTTGCCGCCGGCCTCGAGCAGCAGCACGCGCACGTTGCGATCGGCGGAGAGGCGGTTGGCGAGCAGGCATCCGGCCGTGCCGGCACCGACAATGATGTAATCGAATGTATCCTGGCCGCCCAGCATGGCGATTGGTCCGTCCCTCAACGCTTCCCCCACAGAACCTAGTACACCATTTCGCCGATCCGAAGCGCTGGCAAGCTGCACTCAACGAGCCAGATTGCGGCCCAACATGACGAGGCGGGAATTATTCCAATCGAAGGAGCGCAGTTGGTGAAATCCAGTGCGTTGGTAGAAGCCGACGTTGCGCGAGGGAGCACCTGTTACGACATGCACGCCTGGGCTACCGGCCGCTGCCGCATGCGCGCAGAAGGCTTCGATCAGCCGGGCGCCGATGCCACGGCTACGCCAATCCGCATCCAGATTGATGTGCAGGTGCGCCGGATAGAGCTGCGTCAGAGCAGCGAGCGCAGCGAAGTAGCCGATGTCGGCGAACAGAAGCTGGTGCGCGGGATTATCGAGACACCCGGCGAGATAGCCGATGACGCGCCCCTCGGGACCGAGCGCGAGAAAGAAATGCTGGCGATAGCGGTCGAGATATCTGCCGAGCCAGCGCTCGTGAAAGGCGCCGCGCTCCCCCTCATCTGCGAACTGCTGGGTGTTGCTGGCGGCGAAGAAGATGGTGTCGATCTGCGCCAGCTCTGCCGCATTGATCGGGCCGCCTCGCTCACGCTCCAAGCTTTGCAGTGACAGAATACGCACTGTGTTGCCTGCAGTCGTTTCGTGCCGTTCAGCCTCTCTCATTTTTCATACCGGCCGATCGTGATTTCGCAGTATAGCGAACTGACGTGTAGTTGCCCGTTGCGCCCGGAGATACGCCGCGAGCTGCGGAGAGTTTCTCGATCATTGCACCAGTGACAGCCTCCAGCCTCCTTTAGCCACCCCACATCGACATGGATACCACCCTCGCCCTGCTGGTGCTGGGAGCGCTGCTGGGCGGTTTCGTCTCCGGTCTCGCCGGCTTCGGTGGCGGTCCTGTCGTTTTGGTTTTGTGGCTCATGGTGATCGAGCCCAAGACCGCTGTGCCGCTGCTGATGGTCTCGGCCGTCGCCCACCAGATGCTGACCATGCATCTCATCTGGAAGGCGATCGATCTGCGGCGGCTAGTGCCCATGGCGATAGGCGGCATTGCCGGCATCCCCCTTGGGGTCGTGCTCCTCGGGAGCTTGAGCCCGGGCATAGTGCGCGCCGTGGCAGGCATGTTCCTGGTTATCTACACGTTCGTCCGGCTGACGTTCGTCAGGGAGATGACCATCTCGGTGGCCAGCCGGTGGCCCGATGCCGGCGCCGGCTTCGTCGGCGGCGTAATGAGCGGGCTGGCGGGCTTGCCGGGGCCCATTTCGACGCTCTGGTGCGGGCTCAGAGGCTGGCCCAAGAACGAGCAGCGGGGTGTGTTCCAGCCCTTCAACTTCCTGATGGTGCTCATCAGCATCGCTATTTTCCTGGGCCAGGGATACGTAACACCGGATGTCCTCGGCTATGCGCTTTGGAGCGCGCCGGCGCTGGTTGCTGGCGTTGCGCTCGGCACGCCGCTCTATCTGCGGCTCAGCGACCGCCAGTTTCAAGCCATCGTGCTCTGGCTGATGCTGCTCATGGGCCTGATCCTGGCGGCCTCGAATTTCACCTGACAGGCAGCTTTCCCAGAGCCATGCGCTCAGTGCATATCCGCGTTGCGATGCATCAAATCTGGTTGCACCGCAATGTGGCATGCCATATACCAATTAACAGACAAGCAGGGACCATAAAACAATCACCTGCAGGAGCTTGAGAGCCATGAGCATGAACACACTTGCAAACACGTCCGGTTTTCTTCCGGAGACACAGCGCCCGGCTGGATCCATCTTCGGAAAGATCCGCACACTCGTGAGCGCCCTGACGGAAGCGAAAGCTGCCGCCGATCACTATGAGACGCTGATCGCGCGCGGGCTGTCGCCCGGCGAGGCGTCGAAAGTCGTCTTCCGCACCCACTTTGGTCAGCGCTGAGCGCAGACCAACCTGTTCCTCCCTGACTTGAGGCACGTGCGTGACCTCAGCGACGCGCCGGGTTCGCCCGGCGCATTTTTTTTTGGGGGGGGGCGGGGGCAAAAATGAGGGCCGGCACAGCGGCCGACCCCCACGTCGATCCCTTACGACCTTTATCAGTAGTAGCGGCAGTCCTGCCAACGCCGGTACCAATACCAGCTCCCGGTGATCCGATACTTACGCCACAGCCAGCTGCAGCCTGAGCCGTAGTACCCGGAGCTATAGGCGCCGTAGCCGATAAAAGGCGCAGCGCCCCAGAAAAACGGCCAACCGCCGCGCCGGTGATGCCGGTGACCACGCCAATGGCCACCGCCGTATGCGAACCGATGCCGTCCGAAACCTCCGTGGCCAAAGTGACGGCCACCATGGAATCTGTGTCCGCCGAAATGGCGGCCTCCGAAGCCACGATGTCCACCGCGCCGAACCTCAATGATATTGCTCGACCGGTCGGCCGCAGCCTCCAAGGCCGACGGTGAAACCACAGCGGCATTGGCTGTCGGGGAGAACGCAAAAAGGCCGCCGGCGACCATTCCAGCAGCCAGCATACTCTTCACCATTGGGTGACCTCCTCTTGGGCGCGTGTATTTACCACCCCAGCGTTGGTTAATGATGCCATCCGCCGCCGGTGGTCGCAAGAGTAACCACCACACAAACATAGGATTTTCTTGGACTTTCGAGGGTAGGCTGACGATCGAGCATCAGCCTACCAACTATCTTTCAATCGATGCAGTCACGATAGCGGCGCCACCAGTAGCCGCTGCCGGTGCGGATGGCCCGCCGGTACAACCAAGCGCATTCGCCGTCGGAGTAGCCATAGTCGGAGTAGCCGTAGCCCGGGCCGACATAGATGCCGACGCCGCCGCCGCGATGACGATGATTGTGCGAATGATGACGCCCACCACGATCTCCGCCGCGCCAGCCGCGATCGCCACCACCGCCGCCGCGGCTCACTGAACCGCCGCGATCGCCGCCGCGTCCGCCGCCGCCGATGACGCCAGGGCCGCCGCCGCCAACCCCGCTGCGGCCGACGCTACCACCGCCACCGCCGCCTCCGCCGCCGGTGAAGCCAGGACCGCCGCCACCGCCGCTGCGGCCGGCGCTACCGCCACCACCGCCGCCACCACCCCCGCGACCGCCACCTTCACCACCTTTTTGAATTGTTGTGACAGCCGATCCACCGTCGACAGGTGTGACACCCACTGATGCGGCCCATGCGGCCGCGGGTATCCCTGCTGTGAGCATGAGCCCGGCCAGCGACGCACATAGCGCAGAACGCGAAATCATAGCCACGTCTCCAATCTCCCAGTACGCCCGGGTCATCTAGCGCCGTGATCAGGGAGCAAACGCCGTAGTAATCCGATAGGTTGCAGACACGCAGCGAGTGAGCGACATAGGAGAAAGCTCAAACGTCGCGACCGCGCGAGGGAGGTACAACTCATGCAGGACGGGACATCAGCCGCCAAGACCACGTCGGCATTCATATGGGACGACCCGTTCCTCCTAGACGATCAGCTGACTGACGATGAGAAGATGATCCGCGACACGGCTCGCGCCTACGCGCAGGAGAAGCTGCTGCCGCGCGTCAACGAGGCCTACCTCGAGGAGAAGACCGATCGCGCCATCTTCAACGAAATGGGGGCGCTCGGTCTGCTCGGCGTCACGATCCCCGAGAAGTACGGCTGCGCGGGCGCCAACTATGTGAGCTACGGCCTCGTTGCACGCGAGGTGGAGCGGGTCGATTCCGGCTACCGATCCATGAATAGCGTGCAGTCGTCCCTCGTGATGTACCCGATCTACGCCTATGGCTCGGAGGAGCAGCGCCAGACGTATCTGCCCAAGCTCGGATCGGGCGAGTGGGTGGGCTGCTTCGGACTGACGGAGCCGGATGCGGGCTCCGATCCCGGCGGCATGAAGACGCGCGCCGAGAAGATCGCCGACGGCTACCGGCTGACCGGCACGAAGATGTGGATCTCCAACGCGCCCATCGCCGACGTATTCGTGGTGTGGGCCAAGTCGGCGGCGCACGAAGGCAAGATCCGCGGCTTCATCCTCGATAAGGGCATGAAGGGACTGTCCGCCCCCAAGATCGGCGGCAAGCTTTCCCTGCGCTGCTCCATCACGGGCGAGATCGTGATGGACGGCGTGGTTGTGCCGGAAGAGAACCTGCTGCCCAACGTCTCGGGCCTCGCCGGGCCGTTCGGCTGCCTCAACCGCGCACGCTATGGCATCGCCTGGGGCTCGATGGGCGCGGCCGAGGACTGCTGGCACCGCGCGCGCCAGTACACGCTCGACCGAAAGCAGTTCGGCCGGCCGCTGGCAGCGACCCAGCTCGTGCAGAAGAAGCTCGCCGACATGCAGACAGAAATTGCGCTTGGGCTACAGGGCGCGCTGCGCGTCGGCCGGCTGTTCGACGAGGGCAGGATGGCGCCGGAGATGATTTCCATCGTCAAGCGCAACAACTGCGGCAAGGCCTTGGACATCGCCCGGGTCGCGCGCGACATGCACGGCGGCAACGGCATCCAAATCGAGTATCACGTGATGCGCCATGCCGCGAATTTGGAGACCGTCAACACCTACGAGGGCACGCACGACGTGCATGCGCTGATCCTGGGACGGGCGCAGACGGGATTGCAGGCGTTTTTCTAGTCTAGCTGGCGCGCCTCAAGGCCGGCGCATCTCATGCTGCGCCACGGCGTGGCGGATGAGGGCATCGTCATCCATCGTAGCGATGCGCGTCGAGCCGGCTTCGATCGGCGCCGGGATACGGGACGGCATCGTGTTGTCGATGCGCGGCTGGGGGCCGTAGCTGGGGCTCCAAGGCTCGCGGGGATCGTCAGACTGGGATCGAGTGGGTGCCGAAATCGACTTCGCCGGCATGCCGACACCGGAAGCGTGTTGCGTGGTCGATTTCTGCGTGGCGCAGCCGGCCAAGGCCAGCGCAATGCCGGTCGCTGTGATGCAACCGCAGGAACTGACGCGCAGCCGTAAGCTGCTGGAACGCTCGAACAACATCACAAACGCCCTCATCGACGCCACAAAACGGACTCGGCGCCAGTATGGTTCCTCAGGGTTAATAGTGACCTAAGACGCGTACGAGTCTGACCGCGCCTAGTGTGATGATCGAGAAATTCGCCGGTGCACGCGGCTCTCCTCTGAGCGACTTTCTCGATCTGAATCACACTAGAGAATCATAAACTTGGCTAGTGTCCTCTCGATCGCGAAGTTCGTTCAGCGGTTGCTGCGAGGTCCGACGAACTTCACGATCGGGGCACTAGCGCCTACTCGCCCATCTGCACCAGCGAGCCGTTGACGCGGGCGCTGTGCAGGAAGTAGCGGAACGCGCCGTAGCAGGCGGCAAAGTAGACGACGTTGAGAGCGAGTGCGCACAACATGTAGCCGCCGAGAAACACACCATCGTTGACGATGGCGCGCAGCCCTTCGAACACGTAGGTCGGCGGCAGGGCGAGCGCCACCGGCTGCAGCCAGCCCGGCAGCGTCGTCAGAGGGTAGTAGACGCAGGACACGGGCAGCAACACGAACACGATGAGCCACGCAAAGCTCTCCGCGCCCAAGCCCCAGCGCAGCACAGCGCCTGTCGAGAGCAGTCCGAGCGACCAGCTCATGATGACGAGGTTGGCGAAAAACGCCGCAAACGCAAAGCCAAGGCTCAGCACATTGAAGCCGAAGAAGACGTAAGCCAGCAGCGCCACCGGCACCATGGCCACCATCAGCTTGATGAGGCTGACCAGTGTCAGCGCCACAACGAGCTCCGTGGGCCTGAGCGGGCTCATCATCAAGTGCCCGAGATTACGGGACCAGATTTCCTCCAGGAACGCCACGGCGAAGCCGAGCTGGCTTCGGACCAGCACGTCCCACAAGAGCACGGCGCCGATGAAAAGGCCGGCGGCCTTGGCGGCGAGACCGGTTGTCTGCGCCAGATGCGTCTGCAGGAAGCCCCACATCAGCATCTGCACCAGCGGCCAGTAGATGAGCTCTGCCGTGCGCGGCCAGGAGGAGCGGATCACATACCAGTAGCGCAACACCATGCCCCAGATGCGCCGCCACGAGGCGACGAAACTGGTCTGATCCAGCAAGATGACCTTGCCCGCCTGCATGCCTGCTCCAGCTTCCATCACGTTCCGTCTACCTGCGCGCCGTTGCGCGCAATGTCCAGAAACACCTCCTCGAGCAGTGCGCGGTCGACGCGATCGCCGTCATGGCCGATCCGGCGCCTTAGCCGGCTCCCCATAGAGCGCCGAATGCTCCGCCCTGATGCGTATGACGAGCATGACGGCGTTGATGACCGTGAAGACGAGGGCGAAGACCGGCAGACCGAAGGCGAGCGGCAGAATGAACATTTCGCCCGCCACGACCACATAGTTCGGATGTGAGACGAAGCGGTAGGGACCGCTGCGGATCAGCGGCGCGCCCGGCAAGATGATGATCCGCGTCGTCCAGCGCTCGCCGAGAGTAGCGAGCACCCAGAGCCGCCCGAGCTGGAGCAGGATGAAGATGGCGAGGAGCGGCAGGCTCACCTCGCGCCAGGGCGCGAGGAGCCACAGGCCGATCAGCCAGGCGGTATGCGTTGCGACAATGCCGGGATAGTGCTCGGGCGCGATCTCGAAAGCGCCCTTGGCCAGGAGCCGCGCGGTGTTGCGGCGAGCGACCGCCAGCTCGCCGAGCCGCTGGGCGGTGACGAAGATAAGGATGGCGACGGATAGCCACGAGAGCTCGGCCAGCATGTACGAGCGCCTTATGTCAGGCCGCCGCCCGTCCGAGCGTGGCGGTCGAGATGGTGAAGCCCGGGCCGAGCGCCATCAGCATCGAGCGCTCCGGTAGCCCCACCGCCAGGGCGCGCTCCAGCACGAACAGCGCTGTCGGCGCCGACATATTGGCAAAGCGGCGGAGAACCTCGCGCTCGTGGTCGAGGCTGCCGGCCTCCAACTCCAGAGAGCTCTCGATCGCTTCCACGACCTTGCGCCCGCCGGGATGGCAGACGAAACGGCCAATGTCGCCCGTCGCCAGCTTCTGAGACGCAAGGATGCCGTCCACGGCTCCGCGAAGATTGTCGCGCGCGAAGACCGGGATCGACTGGTCGAAGATGACGCCGAAGCCGACCGGGTCGATGCGCCAGCCCATGATGTCGAGTGTATCCGGCCAGGTGTGGTGCCCGGTGTCGAGGATGCGCGCGATACCCGATTCGCCTGCGACCAGCACCGCCGCTGCCGCGCCGTCGGCGAACAGCGCCAGCGCCACCATATTGGCCTTGGTAATCTCATCGCGCACGGCGAGCGAGCACAGCTCGACGGTGACGACGAGGACCACGCTGCCCAGACGTGCGGTAGCAAGCTCCGCTCCAAGGGCGAGGCCTGCGACACCGCCCGCGCAGCCGAGACCAAAGACCGGCACACGCCGCACATCGTGGCGGAAGCCGAGCTCCTTCATGGCACGAGCTTCCAGGCTCGGCGTGGCGATGCCGGTCGAGGAGACCGTGACGATCGTGTCCACGTCCTCGGCACCGATCCGCGCCGCATCGAGCGCCCGCGCAGCGGCCCCGATGAACAGCGCATCAGCGCCCTCGATGTAGGCCCTCATGCGCTCCGGCCAGCCATGGTCGCGGAAATACCAATCGTAAGGCTGGGTCACCCGCCGCTCCTCGATGCCGGTTGCTGTGAACATCGACGCGATCCAGCCAAAATCGCGGAAATGGTCCTCGAAAACCTGCTTCGTGCCCTGCAGAACCTCATCCTGCGTGACGACGTGCGGAGGCGAGGCGGTGACTACCGACAGCAGGCCGACATCCAGCGCGGCCTTTTCACGCTGTGAGGAGTGGAAGAGTTGTTCGGGCATGTCACGCATGGCACGTCCTTTCGACGATTGGTGACTTGCCAAACCGGCCCAAGACACCCTGTGTCGCACGAGAACGATAAAAAATGGGTCTGAAAAAGACCGGACCGGTAAATTTCTACGACGAATTAGCGGTGGAATCGGGCGACAAGAATACGAGGGCACGTGGTTCTCGAGCATCCACGCGCGTCTCCGCTCAGTCTCCTACTGCTCTCCGCCCGCCTGCGCGCCCTTACGCGCAATGTCGAGGAACACCTCCTCGAGCGTCGTTCGGCCGAAGCGGCCGATCAGCTCGGCAGGCGTCTCGTCGGCGACGATGCGGCCCTTCTCGAGCATGATGACCCGGCTGGCGAGGCGCTCGACCTCGGCCATGTTATGGGAAGCGAGCACGATGGTGGCCTGCCGGCTGTGGCAATAGTCCTCGAGCTTGGTGCGCACCCAATCGGCTGTGTCCGGGTCGAGCGAGGCTGTCGGCTCGTCGAGGAGCAAAAGCTCTGGCGCATTGAGCAGGGCCTTGGCCAAACTGACGCGCGTCTTCTGCCCGGCCGAGAGCTTGCCGTAAGGACGGGTGAGCAAGTCCTCCAGACGCAAGTCGGCCGCGATCTCGGCAATCCTCGCTTTGAGATGGGCCACGCCGTAGACGCGGCCGAAGACCTCGAGATTCTGGCGCACGGTCAGCCGCATCGGAATATCGACGTAGGGACTTTCGAAGTTCATGCGATGCAGCACCTTGTGCCGCTCGCGCGCCATGTCGGCCCCGAACACATGCGCCGACCCGGAGGTGGGCACGACCAGGCCCATCAACATGGAGATGGTCGTGGTCTTCCCCGCGCCGTTGCCGCCGAGCAGCGCGGTCACGGAACCCGACCGGAGCGTGAAGCTGACACGATCCACGGCGACGATATCGCCGTAAACCTTGCGGAGCTCCCGCACCTCGACCGGCGGCGGGCCGCCAGCGTAGCCTGCATTCTCGCGTTGCATGGAGATTCCGGCCTCGGGACCGGACCACCGCGGCGGTCCGGCTATGTCTCGGGTTCAATTTGGGCTACAAGGGCGCACGCGACAAGGCTCGCCGCCGGGGCGTGCAGGACGTGTCATCATGCTGCTTGCTCAAGAGCGCGGATACAGCGCCGACCGCCACGCGCCGGGTCCGCACGAAAGCCGCCTCAGAATGCAGACGATCGTGCGTCTGCGGTGGTTCGGCGTGGTGGGCCAGCTCCTGACCGTGATCGGCGTCTATTGGGGGCTCGGCTTCGCCTTCCCGATCGGCTTGTGTCTTGCGCTGATCGCCATCTCTGCGTGGGTCAACGTCTTCCTGCGCATCCTTTACCCGGCCCGCTACCGTCTGAGCTCGACCTTCGCCACGACGCTCCTGGCCTGGGACATCGCCGAGCTCGCCCTGCTGCTCTATCTGACCGGCGGCATCGAGAACCCGTTCATGTTCCTGATCGTGGCGCCGGTCACGGTTTCGGCCGCGACCCTGCCGGCGCGCAATACGGTGCTGCTCGGCATCCTGGCCGTCACTGCCACCATTCTGCTGGTGGAGTGGCATTTGCCGCTGCCGTGGGCCAGCGAGGAGCAGTTCGCCCTGCCGCGGCTTTACAAGGTCGGCATGGTGGCCTCCATTGTCGCCGGCATGATCTTCCTGGCGCTCTACGCAGCACGGCTCTCGAAGGAGGCGCGGCTGATGTCAGCGGCGCTCTCGGCCACCGAGCACGTGCTGGCGCGCGAGCAGAAGCTGCACGCCC
Source organism: uncultured Alphaproteobacteria bacterium (assembly GCA_963806735.1). Taxonomy (GTDB): domain Bacteria; phylum Pseudomonadota; class Alphaproteobacteria; order Rhizobiales; family Hyphomicrobiaceae; genus CADEFX01. Next base: position 146,810 of record CAWEBE010000025.1, read on the forward strand.
TCGACGGGCTGGCGGCGGCCGCCGCGCACGAGCTCGGCACCCCGCTCGCCACCATTGCCCTGGTGACCCGGGAGCTGGAGCGCGAGGGCGACGGGCTGCCGCAGATCAAGGACGATATCGCCTTGCTGCGCAGCCAGGCTGAGCGCTGCCGCGAAATCCTGAGAAAGCTGACGCGCAGACCGAGCGAGCAGGACCCGCATCATGCAAGCCTGCCCGTGACGCAGCTCATCCAGGAGGCCGCCGAGCCTTATCGCGAGCTATCGGCTGCGGTCGAGATCGACGCGCGCGCGGTCGACGGAACGGACGGAGGCTCCGAGCGAGAGCCGGTGGGCGAGCGCAAGCCTGGTGTCATCTACGGCCTCGGCAACCTGATCGAGAATGCCGTGGACTTTGCGCGCCATCGGGTCGAGATCACCGCGCGCTGGAGCGAGCGCGAGGTGGTCGTCACTATTGCCGATGATGGCCCTGGGTTCTCGGCGGAGATCATGGATACCCTGGGTGACCCCTACGTGACGACCCGATCCGCCATCGGCCCGGCAGTGGAAGGCGATGTCGAGGAGGCTTCGGGCCTTGGCCTCGGCTTCTTCATCGCCAAGACGCTGCTCGAGCGCTCGGGGGCAAAGCTAGCGCTGGAGAACCGGACGCTGCCCGAGCACGGCGCCATCGTGCGCATCACCTGGCCGCGGGAGCTGTTCGATCTAAGGGTGGGCGGGAGCCTGCAAGCGCAGGGACTGCAGGCTGCCGCCGAATAAGCCGAGATTGCTTTGGCGGGGCAACAGCATGGGGTATAGTCGAAGCCATGGACAAAAAGGAAACAACCGAGGACCTCTCGTTCAGACAGGACGAGTTGCCGGCCGACCGCTCGCTCGTCATCGTCGACGATGACAAGGCTTTCCTGCTGCGGCTCGGCCGCGCCATGGAGCTGCGCGGCTTCGAGGTGCGCATGGGCGGTTCGATCAGCGAAGGGCTCGACCTCATTCGCCAGAAACCGCCGGCCTTTGCCGTGGTCGACATGCGGCTGGATGACGGCAATGGCCTCGACGTCATCGCCGAGCTCGGCAAGGTCCGGCCGGACGCGCGGGCGATCGTGCTGACAGGCTACGGCAATTTCGCCACCGCCGTATCGGCCGTGAAGCTCGGTGCTGTCGACTATCTGGCCAAACCCGCCGATGCCGACGAGGTGACCGACGCGCTGCTGGCCCCGCCCGACGAGAAAGCCCAGCCGCCGGAGAACCCGATGTCGGCCGATCGGGTGCGGTGGGAGCATATTCAGCGCGTCTATGAGCTGTGCAACCGCAACGTGTCGGAGACGGCGCGGCGGCTCAACATGCACCGGCGCACGCTGCAGCGCATCCTGGCCAAGCGCGCCCCGAAGTAGCGTCCTACTCGCGCACAGGAAGCTCGAGGCCGGCCTCGGGATCATAGAAGGCCGAAAGCCTGAACGCGGCAAGACGGGCGAACCGCAGCGACATCGCCTTCCGGCGGGCGCCGGCCAGACGGTGCTCCGGTGCGGCGCGCATGATCTCGCCGCCGAAGCGGTCGGCAATGATGAGGCCCGTGTCGGCCGGCAGCACCTCGCGCGGAAAGTCGCGTGCGACTGCGAACAGCAGGCGGTCGCAGAAATCACGGTACTCGGGCCACTTCTGGTCGGTGCGGAAGTCCTCGAGGCAGGATTTGATCTCGACGATCCAAATCTCCCCGGCCTCCGAGAGAGCAGCAACATCTGCCCGGCGCCCATTGGCCAGGGGCAGCTCGCAGACGCAGGCGAATCCATGCAGCGCCATGAGCCGGATCACGCCGCGCGCGATCTCGGCTGCCCGCTCCGACTGGCGACCATCCGCCGGTATGGCCATCGCGCCGCTATGTCCGCCTGTCATCAATCTGCCTTGCCTTCTGCCTAGAGCAGGATCGTTTCAGATGGAATTGCATCCGCGATCCATCTGGAACGTGAATCCTGCTCTACACTTTAAGTTGTAGAGTGCGATTCACGCCTCACATGGAAGCGGCAGTGCTTCCACATGAGGCGATCGCACTCTAGTGCACCCAACTTTAGCATGGAGTATCGAAGGGGCACCGGATGCCATTGACGGGTGGCACCGGTTGATGGTTCTTGCCGGGTGCGGGTAAGAGGGTTGAGAGGCATGTTCTTCAAGCGTGGGCAGCAGGATCCTGCTGCCAAACCCAGCGACAGCATGAATTCGGCCGCGCCTACCCCACATCCGCTGGCCGTCTCGGAGCTGCGCCGCACGGTCGATGCGGCGACGCTCGGCTTCAAGAGCACAGCAGAGCTGGAGCCGATTCTGGGCCTTATCGGCCAGGAACGGGCGCTGAAGGCTATCCAGTTCGGCGCCAATATCAAAAGCCACGACTTCAACGTGTTCGTCCTGGGTCCAGCGGCATCGGGCAAGACAACCGCCGTCAGACAATACCTGGAGCGCAAGGCCGCCGAGACGGCGGCTCCGCCCGACTGGATCTATGTCAACAACTTCGAGACGCCGAACCAGCCGCGCGCCATCAAGCTGCTATCGGGCCGGGCGCGCGCCCTGGCCAAGGGTATGGTCGCGGCCATTGACGAGCTTCGCAACGTGCTGCCGGCAATGTTCGAGGGCGAGGACTACCAGGCCCGCCGCCGCGCCATCGATGAGGAGTTCCGCTCGGGCCAGGAAGAGGCGCTGGAGGCCCTGAACAAAAAGGCGCAGGCACAAAACATCGCCGTGCTGCGCACGCCCACGGGCTTCGCGATGGCGCCTATGCACGAGGGCAAGATCGTCAAGCCCGAGGTCTTCAACACGCTGCCTGACGCCATGCGCCGCGAGGTCGAGCAGAAGATCGAGGTGTTGCAGAAGGAGCTCGAGACCATCCTCGAGAAGGTGCCGAAGGCCGACAAGCAGCGCCGCGCGCGGACCAGCGAGCTCAATGAGGAAGTGGCGCAGGTCGCGGTGCGCGAGGCGCTCGACGACCTGGCCGCAGCGTTCAGCGATCACGACGAGGTGGTGGAGTTCCTGAATACGGCCGGCCGCGACCTGATCCACAACGTGGGTCTGTTTCTGGCGCAGAGCGGGGAGCAGCCCGAGATCGTCAGACAACCGGCAGACACGGCACGCGACGTGCGCTTCCGGCGCTACATGATCAACGTGATCATGGGCAGCGAGACGGCCGAAGGCGGGCATGCGCCAATCGTCGAGGAGCTGAACCCGACCTATGGCAATCTCGTCGGCCGCGTCGAGCATCTGGCTCAGATGGGTGCACTCGTCACCGACTTCCTGCTCATCAAGCCGGGCTCCTTGCACAAGGCCAACGGCGGCTACCTTCTGATCGACGCGCGCAAGGTGCTGCTGTCGCCGTTCGCCTGGGAGGCGCTCAAGCGCACCATCAAAGGGCGCGAGATCCGCATCGAGCAGCCTTCTGAAATGTCAGGGCTGGTCGCCACGCAAACGCTCGATCCGCAACCGATCCCACTCGACGTCAAGGTGGTGCTGTTCGGCGATCGCGAGCTTTACTACCTGCTGAGCCAGCACGATCCGGACTTCTCGCGCCTGTTCAAGGTGCAGGCAGATTTCGACAATTCGATCGCGCGCTCGGCCGAGAACGATCAGTCCTATGCGCGGCTGATTGCCTCCATCGTCAAGGAGCACAAGCTGAAACACGTCGATGCCGCAGGAGTGGCGCGCGTCATCGACGAAGGCGCTCGCTTGGCCGATGACCGCGAAAAGCTCTCAATCGAGATCGGCCGCATTGCCGATCTGGTGCGCGAGGCGGACTACTGGGCCGGCGAGGCTGGGCACGACAAAATCATGCGCGCTGATGTGGTGCGCGCCATCGAGGAGGGCATCCAACGCTCGGACAGGTTGCGGGACCGGGCGCAGGAGGGCATCAGCCGTGAGATCGTGCTGCTGGACACCAGGGGCGTCAAGGTCGGCCAGATCAACGGTCTCTCCGTGCTGCAGCTCGGCTCGTTCTCGTTCGGGCGGCCGAGCCGCATCACCGCGCGCGTGCGCATGGGCACGGGCCGAGTCACCGACATTGAGCGCGAGGTCAATCTCGGCGGGCCCCTGCATTCCAAGGGCGTGATGATCCTGTGGGGTTTCCTCGCCGGACGCTACGCACAGGAGGTGCCGCTGGCCCTCGCCGCCTCGCTGGTGTTCGAGCAGTCCTACGGCGGGGTGGACGGCGACAGCGCCTCCTCAGCCGAGCTGTACGCGCTGTTGTCGGCCCTCTCGGAGGTGCCGATCCGGCAATCTCTGGCGGTGACAGGCTCGGTCAACCAGTGGGGCGAGGTGCAGGCCATCGGCGGCGTCAACGAGAAGATCGAGGGCTTCTACGACATCTGCCGCACGCGCGGACTCGATGGCGAGCAGGGCGTGCTGATCCCGGCTGCCAACGTGCAGCACCTGATGCTGCGCGAGGACGTGGTGGAGGCGGTGCGGACCAAGAAGTTCTCAGTCTATTCGGTCAAGACTATCGACGAGGGGATTGAGATACTGACCGGCGTCAAGGCGGGCGAGCGCGGGCCGGAAGGGCGCTATCCGGCAGCCACCGTCAACCGGCTGGTCGAGGACAAGCTGAAGCTGTTTGCCGAGCGCGGGCGCGCGTTCACACAGAAGGCCGGTGGGCCGCTGGAGAACGGAAAGGCTTGAGTGCCATGATCCTGCATGTGGCGGAGGCCGGCGAGCAACGGGGACGGGTGGTGCTGCAGCTCACCTCGAACGAGCCGAACCCGGTTGCCCTGCAGGCAGCGTTGCGCATTGCCCAGGCTTTCCGCTCCGAGATCGAGAGCTTGTTCGTGGAGGACCATCAGCTCGTGGCGCTGGCAAGCTTCCCGTTCGCGCGCGAGGTGTCGCTGTCGGGGCGGCGCACGCGCGCGCTTTCACCCGAAAGCATGGCGCGCGAGATGCACCTCATGGCGCAGGCCATCAGCCGGCGAGTCGAGCTTCTGGCGCGCGCAGCCGAGGTGCCCTGCCGGCGCAGGATCGTGCGCGACGAGCCGGTGCGGGCGCTGGCGGAGGCGTGCGCTGAGCACGGGCCGTGGAATGTGGTCGCGTTCGCCGATGCGTTCAATCTGGCCAACCGAGAGGCGTTGCGCCAGGTGTTCGAGCAGGTGACCGGCACCACGGGCATTGTGCTCGTGGGCCCCGGCGCCAAGCGCAGCGACGGGCCGGTCGTGGCGGTAGTGGAGGACATGGGCCGCCTGGAGCCGATCCTGCGCTCGGCGCAGCGCTTGCTGCGCGAGGAAGGTGAGGAGGTCACGCTGCTTCTGATCGCCGACGACGAGTACAAGGGGCAGTGGATGGAGAGCCAGGCGCGGCTCGCGCTCGGTGATACGCAGGGCGTGAGCTTTATCGGAGCATTTGATGCGCGGGGCTCGGGAGCTGCGGTGGCAGAGCTGCTGCGCCGCATGCGCGCCGGCTTCGTCATCGCCCAGTTCGGCGGCATCCTCGTTCCGGAGGATGGAGATTTGAGACACCTCGCATCAGGGCTCGAATGCCCGATGTTCCTGATGCGATGAGATTATCCTCCGATCGAGCTCGATCTGCCGTTCACTGCAATGCCCGCCCGATCGATGGTGGCGCGATCTCCTCGAAGTCTCCCGGCTTCCAGCTCTTGTCGAACGCGGCCTGCTCCGGTCCGTAGATGCGGAAGTAGGCGAACCAGCCGTTGCCCGGCGCAGTCTTGATCCAGCGCGCCTCCTGACCGGCGGGCGGGACTGGGCCGAAGTAGAGGTCGACCGACGGCAATGATGCGGTGTCCTTCAGCTCGAACAATGAGCGCAGGGCCGCTTTGCCTTGGTCGGTTTGCACCTGCGAGCGGGTTTGCGCGTCATACGCCGTCACGGACCAGAACAGCTTGCCCGGCACTGGCTGCGGAATCGTCAGCTTGTAGGTCTTGCCGCCATCGAGGAAGGCCCCCGACGCATCGCGGGCGCTCAGCCAGTACAGCGAGCCGGCGCCTGCGGCGCGTTTGAACATTGCGGGCGACGTGACGATCGCCTGCGCGAACCAGCGATCGCGCGCTTCGAGATCGAGGCCGTTGGGTGTCTCGAATTGTACGCTACCGGGAACGAGCCCGATCCATTCCCATTTGCGGTCAGGCCAGTTGATGCGATCCGGCCGCGCGCTGTCGAACGCAGAGACCAGCATCTGATCGCGCCCTGCCTTCGCTGCCTTCTCGAGGATCGCCTTCATCCGCGCATCGGGATTGAACGCCTTGCCCTTCTCGATGCCGAGCTCGGACAGCAGCCCATGCATCGACAGGAACTGCGGCACCAGCGGCTCGGCGCTGATGACACGATGCAGCACCTGCCAGAACTGAATGTTGTCCTCCCAGGCCAGTAACGTGGCGTCCATCGCCTTGTCGGTCGTGTCGACGTACTGGGTGAGCTGCGGATTGGCGGCAGACGACAGCGGGTAGATCTTGATGCTGCGCAGCGCGTCCATCGCGCCTGCGACATTGCCGCCGGCCGGCATCGCACGAATTGCCACCAGAGCTTTCACCGACTGAGATTGGCCGGTGTAGTAGCCGGCGGGGATCTTGCCCTTGTAGCCCGGCGGCAGAACGAGATGCTTGCCGCCTTTGCCGGCGTCCGGGCCCGGGAGGCCCATGTCCATGATCCAGCTCTGGTGATGATCGTTGACGAGTCCGATCAGCGCGCCCGGCGCAAGCTCGATCACCGTCGGACCGTTGGCGAGATCGAGTGCGCCAAAACCGTAGGGCGTGTCGGAGTTCGCCGTGAACGCGACCTGCTTCGGTCCAGCGGCCGCAATGCTGATGGCCTTGCCGTCTTGGATTCCTGCAGAGCGCGCGCCGTTGAAGATGCCCTCGGTGGATACTGTCGGATACCAGAAGCGATAGGCAATAATCGCGCGCTGGAAGTCGGCGTCGTCGCGGGCGCGCTGCGCGGTTTCCGCCGAAGGATAGCCGCGCTCGAAGGCGTAGTCCTGCACGGCGATCTTCTCGACATCCGGCAGCACCCAGGTTTTCTCGAACAAGGCCCTGGTCGGCGCGTAGGCGCGGAACATCAGCTCGAATTTGCGCGCCGGGTCGGTTGGCACCCAGTTGCTGTCCTTGCCGTCCGGTGCCTTCGGCCCGAAATAGACATCGACCGAGCCGTCGGCGTTCTTCTGCATCTCGGGGATCTGTGATGAGCGGCTGGCGCGCGGCATGTTGCGGATCAGGGCGTGGGTCGCGCGGTCATAAGCGGTTACTGACCAGTATTGCTCAACCGGTGGGTTGGGCGGCACCGTCAGGCGATAGGTCTTGGCTCCGTCGAAGGCATCACCGTCCTTGTCCCTGATGGAGATCAGGTACATCTGGCCGGCGCCGAGGCGCTTGATGCCAATATAGGCGTAGCTGTATGCGAGCCCACGGCCGTCGGTCGGGTAAGTATCGGGGTCAGCATAGGCTTCCTGCGCCGCCTTAACGAGGTCGGGAGGTGCAGGAAACGTCCAACGGCTGGCGGCAGAGAAGAAGGGCGGCAGGCCGGCATCGTACTTTGCCTCCAGCCAGGCATGAGCTTCGCGTGCAGCAGAACCCAGCAGCACCGTCATCCGATCATCCGGATTGAATGGCTTGCCCTTCTCGATGCCGATCGACTTGAGCTGGTCGATCATCGCGCGGTCGCGGTCGAGCCACGGCTCGCTCTGCACGATTCGGTCGAGATGCTGAAAGAAGCCGGCGTCGTAGCGGATCGTGGAGTCGAAGGTGACATCCTTGACGTCGGTGAAGACGGTCGCGGGAGGATTGGCTGCCTGCGCGAGCGGATAGACTTTGACCTGCTTGCCGTAGGCGATGGACTTCGCGACGTCGGCATCGCTGTGACTTACAAGGTTCGAACGGATGAGCGCGTAGCCGCCGTACGTATCCGACTGCAGCGGGATAAAGCCATCGGGCTTCGAACCCGCGTAGCCAGGCGGCAGGATCAGGTATTTTCCTCCGGCCCCCTTGTCGTAGCCCAGCAAACCCGCGTCCTCGAGCGGCATCTGCCATACGGTGACGATATTGCCGTTGAATGATCCGTTCGCGTCGCCGGGCGGCAGGTCGAGGACGATCGGCCCGTCCCTGGTGTTGAAGAACGTCATGAAATAGAGCGCATCGGGGTTCGGAGTGAGTGTCTGGTTTTTCGCGTCGAGCGGGCGGCCCCAGTAGATCACCTCGCCGACCTGGGCCTTGGTCTTGATCATCTGTTGAAGCATCAGATCGTAGTTGACCGCCGGCATGCCCCAGACGACCGCCTCCACCGCGCGCCGCTCGATAGCGCGATCGGACAGCGATTGCGTCGTGCTCGCCGGTCTATTCTCCGTGCCGGCCGCGTTGATGAGGCCTACGAGCAAGACCGAAATACCAAGCGCGATGCCCATAAGAATGGTGAACAAGCGCAGGGCACGACGAACAGCAGGCATCCCAATGACCCTCCCACACCTAGCTCAATCGCATGAGATGCTGATGGTCGGCGGAAATGCCGGCGCTCGAAATCAGGACAAACCCTCAAGGCGCAAGTGGCGACCCTGACGTTGCCGAATTTGCCTGCCTTGCTTGATCGTTTCGGCGCACAATCAGCCCGTGCACCTCATGGCATCACATCGCCTGCGGCGCGTTCTGCCGCCTGATCTCGGCGCGGCGAGCGATGGCCCAACCGTAGTTGAGCGGCCAGAGTTTGCGCTCCGGATCGGCGCCCAGCGCTTCCGCGGCATGTAGAGCCCAGAACGGGTCGTACATCAGCTCGCGACCCAGCGCGACGAGGTCGGCGCGACTTTCCTGCAGAATGGCTTCGGCCTGCCGGCCATCAACGATGACGCCGACGGCCATGGTCTTGATGCCGGTCTCGCGCTTAATGCGCTCGGCATAGGGCACCTGAAAGCCGGGGCCGCGCTCGGACCGCGTCTTGAGCGGCTGTCCTGTGTCGCTGGCGCGATAGGCGGGCGGCCCGGCGATACCACCGGCGGAGCAGTCGACGACATCGACGCCGCGCTTGGCCAGCTCACGCGCGAGCACGACCGAGTCCTCGATGTGCCAGCCCTCGGCCGGACCATCGACGCTGGAGATGCGGCAGAACAACGGCAACTCGTCGGGCCAAACGGCACGCACGGCGTCGACCACCTCGAGCAGCAATCGCATGCGGCCGCCGATATCACCGCCGTAGCGGTCGTTGCGTCGGTTGGACAGCGGCGAGAGGAAGCTGTGCAGCAGATAGCCGTGCGCAGCGTGGATCTCGAGCACGCGGAAACCAGCTTTGACGGCACGACGCGCGGCGCTTGCAAACGCCTCGATGACGTCGCCGATCTCGGATTCAGTCAACGCCTGCGGTGCCGGCCAACCGGCACCGACCGGCTCTGCGGACGGTCCGACACATTGCCAGGGAGGAGAGCCAGGCGACGCATCACCGCCGCCGAGCGCAAGACCGCCGGCCCACGGCGGGTGCGCCGAGCCCTTGCGTCCTGCGTGAGCAATCTGGATGGCGGGCACCGAGCCGAGCGAGCTGATATAGCGCGCAATCGGGGCATAAGCTTCCGCTTGGGCGTCATTCCACAGCCCGCAGCAGCCATGCGATATGCGTCCGCGCGGCTCGACCGCAGTCGCCTCCGTGAAGACGAGCCCGACCCGGCCGCGCGCGAAGGCGGACAGGTGCGACAGGTGGAACTCGTTGGCGATGCCGTCGCGCGCCGAATACATGCAGAGCGGCGACAGCACGACACGATTGGGCAACGTTACCGAGCGCAATTGCAGCGGTGTGAAAAGCAGCGGTTCAACGGACATGCCTGATCCTGATGCGGAAAAAGATTCCCACATAGTGCAGCAGCAGACGCGATGGTCAATGCGCCGAGCCGGTCACGCGCTGTAGAAGAACCCAGGCCCCGAGCCAACAATCTTCGTGTCGACCTTGCCGACCACCTTCTTGTCCTTGCCGTCGTAGTCGACCGCAGACAGGATCGTGCGGATCGCCTCCAGGCGCGTGCGGCGCTTGTCGTTGGCGCGGATTACGGTCCAGGGCGTCGCGGGCGTGTGCGTAAACCGGAACATCTCCTCCTTGGCGCTCGTGTAGGCGTCCCACTTGCCGACAGCGGCCAGATCGATGTTGGTGATCTCCCACTGTTGCAAAGGGTCGTGACGGCGGCGATGGAAGCGTTTCATCTGCATCTCGCGGCCGATCTCGAGATAGAGCTTGAACAGGTGGATGCCGTCGCGCACCAGCATGCCCTCGAGCTGGGGCGCCTCGCGCAGGAAATCGGCGAGCTGGTCCTCGCTGCAGAAGCCCATCACCCGCTCGACCCCGGCACGGTTGTACCAGGAGCGGTCGAGCAGCACGATCTCGCCGGCCGTCGGCAGATGCGCGACGTAGCGCTGGAAGTACCATTGGCCGGCCTCGGTCTCGGTCGGCTTGGACAGCGCCACGACACGGGCGCTACGCGGATTGAGGTGGGCGGTGATGCGCTTGATGGTGCTGCCCTTGCCAGCGGCATCGCGCCCCTCGAACAGCACCAACAGACGGTCCTTGCGCTTCTGCAATGAGGCCTGCAGCTTGGCCAGCTCGATCTGCAGAGCCGTCAGCTCCTCCTCGTAGACCTTGCGCTTCAGCTTCTCGTCATAAGGAAAGCCGCCGCTCGTCAGCGCCGCCTCATCGATCTTCTTGGGCAGCTCGGGCGCGTCAAGATCGAATGCCGGCGAGGCGGATGCCGATTTGTCGTTGTCGGATTTTGCCATGGCGCACTAATGCCCGGTTCCTCGAGTTGCCGCTGCGCCACAATACTTGCACAGACCAAAAAATAAGAGGACCGGAAGCTGTCCCCCGACGCTTCCGGTCCCCTCCCCCGCTGCCTTACCACGATCCCGCCGTGGCAAAGCGCAACCTTGCAATCAGATATTCAGGCGCTGGCCGCCTCCTTGGTGCCGGGCAGCGCCACGGCGACCGCCGGCTCGACGATCTCGCGCTGGCGGCGCGCCTGCGGCGGCTGGAAGGCGCGCCGGGCGTGAAACTCGCAGTAGGGCAGGCCTACGACCTTCCTCTTGCCGCAGAAGTGGAACTCGGATTCCTGCGGATCGCCGATGGGCCAGCGGCAGTCACAGTCGGTCAGCGTTTCGATGCTGCGCCGTTCGGCAACCGGAATGACAAGCTCCTCGGCCGGTGGCACGTAAGGTTCCGTATCGGCCTGATACAGCGCGCGCAGTGCCGTGTTGCCGACCTGGGCGAAGCGGGGCCTGGCCAGGCGTTTGGCAGTGGCGGCGCGAGGTCGCGGCCGGTGGCTTTTCATGCGCGAGGTGGTGGCGCGGCCCGACAGGCCGAGGCGATGCACCTTGCCGATGACGGCGTTGCGCGTGACCTGGCCGAGGCGCCCGGCGATCTGGCTGGCGCTCAATCCCTCGCCCCACAGCTTCTTCAGAAGCTCGACGCGCTCTTCAGTCCAACCCATATTCTGCTCTCCATGCAATACCGCGCATGGACACCGCGCGGGGCGGAGTCCAACTGTTCCGGCCGGGCAATCGCGAAAGGCGGAGCGCACAAAGGGGCGCTCAGGCGCCAGACGACTGTCTGACCAGGCACACGCTGACTGGGATTACGCTTGGAACGAGAACGCGAACGCCGGTGGCGCAAACACAATGCGCCGACGCAACGGCGGACAGCGGACCAAGAAAAAAACGCTGCCACATCAGACCAGCGCGGCGACTACACGCACCGCAGCTCCAGCGGCCTGACGGGGCAGAAGCTACAATAGGTAGACTTGAGCCCACAAGGCGGAGTGCGCTCGCGCGACGGCATCACATGGGACGCGTTGCCGAATCGCCACAAAGCTCCGATGCAGCACAAGACGTAGGCAAATCGGGTCAGCAGCGTCGAGGCCGACCGGGCGCCACCAGCGAGAGGGAGTTGCTCGGCCAACACAACAGGCGGCGACCAGCCATCAGCGTAAGGAAGGGCAATGAGGTTGCGACGAGCGTCCTGGCGCACCAGCGTTGCGATCCGTCCCAAATGAGACTATATATGTCTCAGATGGAAGAGAAGCGAATGCAGCATATGGCCATTGGCAACGGACATTCAGAGGCAAGCCGCCTGGCGGTGTTCTTGGGCTTGCCCGGCGGCCGGCGCATGAGCGATCTGGGATTGGTCGAGAGCGTGGCGCGCGGCTTTCCCCCCAAGACCGCCATCACGCTGGCCAAGCGCGTGGACCCGTCCGGGCGGTTTCTGCAAGCGCACCACTTCATCCCGAAGTCGACCTATCACCGGCGCCTGAAGAACACCCAGGCGCTCACCAAGGAGGAGAGCGCCAGGATCCTGGCGCTGGCCAAGGTCTTCGTCGAGGTGCTGCGCCATTACCATGACGACAGCAAGCTGGCGGCGCACTTCCTGCTGCGCGAGCACCCGATGCTGGGCGGACGCACGCCGATGGATATCGCCAAGGAATCCACGGCCGGCGCAGACTTGGTTCTGAAGCTGCTGGCGCAGGCCGAGGCGGGTGTCGCCGTGTAATGGCCGTACGCGTGCTGCCAGAGCCGATGCGCGTGTTCCGCATCGGCGATCCAAAGGGGCGCTACCCCATCTACAGCGGCGAGGGCGCGGCGGTCACCGAAGGGCGCTGGCACAGTCGCGGACAGGAGGTCATCTACGCCTCGGTCAACTACGCGACCGCGATGCTGGAGAAGCTGGCGCACTACAACGGCGTGCTGCCGCAAGGCCAGCACTTCATCGAAATCGAAATTCCTGCTGGAACGTCCTACGAGCAGGTGACCAAGGACAGCCTGCCGGAGTGGAGCCTGAGGAACAGCCCGCAGGCGCGCGCCTACGGGTCTGCATGGCTGGAGGAGAAGCGGACGGCGATCCTGATCGTGCCGAGCTACGTGGCGCGCGAGGAGAACAACGTCCTGATCAACTCGCATCACCCCAACGCAGCGAAAATCCGGCCGTCGCTGGAAAAGCCGGTGTGGTGGGACAACCGCCTGTTCGAATGAATTCGCACCAGGGCGAACAACCACGTCAGGCCGCGACTGGCACCCGCTCGATCCCTCGCGCCAGCAGTCCGGCGATTTCGTGCGCCGGCCTGGCCGGACTGAAGAAGTAGCCCTGGACCTCGGTGCATCCCTCGGCGCGGATGGCGTCGAGCTGGCTGGCCGTCTCGACGCCCTCGGCCGTCGTGCACATGCCAAGACTGGCGCCCATCTGCGTGACGGCGCGCACGATGGCCAGCGACTCCGTGTTATCCGGGCTAATCCCATTCACGAACGACCGATCGATCTTGATCTTGTCGAACGGGAAGCTGCGCAGGTAGCTGAGCGACGAGTAGCCGGTGCCGAAGTCGTCGACCGCGATGCGCACGCCTATGTCCTGCAACTGGCGCAGCATGCCGAGCGTCGTTTCGGTATCGCGCAGCAGCACGGTCTCGGTGATCTCGAGCTCGAGACGGCCGCGACCCAGACCCGATGTGGCAAGGGCGCTGAACACGACGTCCACCAGACCCTTGTTCTTGAACTGGGCCGGCGACAGATTGACCGCGATCTTGAGATGCTCGGGCCAGCCCGCGGCAACGCGGGTCGCCTCGCGCAACACCCACTCGCCAATGGAGTGGATCAGCCCGGTTTCCTCGGCGATTGGGATGAAATCCGCCGGTGAGACCAGCCCCTTCTCGGCATGCTGCCAGCGCAGCAGCGCCTCGAATCCGGAGAATTCATTGCGCTCCAGATTGACGATCGGCTGGTAGTGGATCTGGAACTCGCCTTTGGTCAAGGCCTGGCGCAAATCCATCTCGAGCGCGCGGCGCTCGCGCATGCGCGTGTCCATATCGCGCTCAAAGAAGCGATAGCCAGCGCGGCCCTCGCTCTTGGCGCGATAGAGGGCCATATCGGCGCTCTTCAGCAGCTCGTCCGCATCCGTGGAATCGTTGGGCGACAGCGCTATCCCCACACTGGCCCCCACCACGACCTGGTGATCGTCGATCGTGTAGGGCGCGCCGAGGGCCTCGATGATGCGCGACGCCAGCATGGTGGCCCCAATGGGTTGCGGCACGCTGCTCTGCAGCACCGCAAACTCGTCGCCTCCGAGCCGGGCGACCGTATCGGTTTCCCGCACGCACTCGAGCAAACGCGCGGCCACGACCTTCAGCAAGCCATCGCCCACCGGGTGACCGAGCGCGTCGTTGACCTCCTTGAACCTGTCGAGATCGAGGCACAGCACGGCCAGCGTCTCGCCGCGGCCGACGTGGACCAGCGCCTGCTCCATGCGCTCGCGCAGCAGGCTGCGATTGGGAAGATCGGTGAGCGCGTCGTGATGCGCCATGTGCGCAATGCGCCGCGCACTGCGGTGGCGCTCCGTCAGATCGCGCAGGGCGTAGACCTCGTTGCCGCGCGATCTGGCGCGAAACGGCTGGCAAACGACCTCGACGGGAATGATCTTGCCGCTGGATGCTTTGAGAGAGGACTCGGCGGTAATGACGCCATCGCGCAGCGGACGCGCCGCCGAGGCATCGAGGAGATCGCCCGCGACTCGCTTGCCGATGAGCGCATTAACCGGGTGTCCGCTCAGCTCGGCGACACGACGATTGACGTTGACGATGATCCCGTCTTCCGCAACGACGATACCTTCGCTGGCCGCATCGGCGAGCTCACGAATACTCTCGATGCCCTCGAGAGTTGTTTGCCGGTCGATCAGCGCCGCAGCCAAGCCCGTCAGCATGACAAGAATGGTGATGGCGGCAATGGCCAGAGCCAGCATGCTTGTCTCGGCCGCGAAGCCATGCACCGTGATAGTGGGATCCGGGATGACGATCGCAGCGCCCATAGCGGTGAAATGCAGGCTGCAGATCGCCAGCGTGAAAAGCGCCGCTGCGTGAGCCACGCCGCGCATACTCTGATTGCGATGAAAGGCGAGTAGGGCTGCCGACGCCAGGAGCGCTCCGAACCCGATCGAGGCGAGCACGAGCGGCCAATCCCATGTCATCGTGCCAGGCACGATGAGCGCGCTCATGCCCGTGAAATGCATGGCACCGATGCCGAGACCGAGCATGGCACCGCCCACGCCAGCATACCAACGCGAGCCTTGGGAACAGATGAAGTAGCCGAACGTCGTGGCGGCGATGGCAATGAGCAGCGAGCCCGCAGTCAGAAGGGGGTCATAGGCCGTGGGCAGGCCAGCACTGTAGGCGAGCATGGCGACGAAGTGCGTCGCCCAGATGCCGCTGCCCGTCGACACACCAGTCAGGAACAGCCATCCGAGCCGGCTCAGCTCGCGAGACTGCGGCACGCGCGAGTAAATGCTGAAGGATGTGAAAGATGTAGCAGCACAGATGACTGCAGCGAGAAGCACAAGGCGATAGTCGTGCTGCTCCGTCAGGCAACTCAATACTCTAAACATTTCTTGCCCCTTCCGGCGGGACAACGGTCCTACCAGGATTGGGTGAATGGGCGGTAAAACTGCCGTCGGCTAATGGACCCCAGACCCGTCGACCATGAAAGAAAAGCCAGAACTTTCAAACTGGATCAGTGGCTTCGAATGGGTCAGCGCACTCTTTGCCAATGGGCTCATTCATTGACAGCGCAACGTTTTCAGCTTAATTAATCGTCTTCACCGGCCGCCACCGAAGGCGGCTTTTTTTCGTTCCTCAACCAGCAACAAGAGGGCCTGCCATGCCTGCGCCCGCCGCGCTCAAACCATCGTCTTCCGGTCCGTCGCCTGCCGTGATGGGCACCTACGCGCGCCAGGACGTGGTTTTCTCGCGAGGAGAGGGCTCGTGGCTGATCGCGACAACAGGTGAGCGCTACCTGGACCTCGGCAGCGGCATTGCCGTCAACGCACTTGGCCATGCGCATCCGCATCTGGTGGCGGCGCTGACCGAGCAGGCGGGACAGCTCTGGCATACGTCCAATCTCTATCGCGTGGCTGGCCAGGAGAGGCTGGCGGAGCGCCTGTGCGCGCTGACCTTTGCCGACAAGGTCTTCATGTGCAATTCCGGTGCGGAGGCTTGCGAGGGGGTCATCAAGCTGGCGCGCCGCTACCACTTCGCCAACGGCCATCCCGAACGGTGGCGCATCATCTCCTTCAAAGGCGCCTTCCACGGCCGCACGCTGGCGACGCTGGCGTCGGCGGGTAACGAGAAATATCTGGAAGGCTTCGGTGAGCGCGCGCCGGGCTTCGACCTGATCGAGGCGATCGGCGATCTCGATGCCGTCGAGAAGGCCATCGGCCCCGAGACGGCGGCCATCATGGTCGAGCCGATCCAGGCCGAGGGCGGCATCCGCGTGGGCTCGACCGAGTTCCTGCGCGGCCTGCGCGCTCTGTGTGACAAGCACGGGCTGCTGCTGGTGCTCGACGAGGTGCAGTGCGGCATGGGCCGCACGGGCAAGATGTTCGTCTACGAGCGTGCCGGCATCAAACCGGACGTCATGGCCATCGCCAAGGCGATCGGCGGCGGCTTCCCGGTGGGCGCGTTCATGGCCACCGAAGAAGCGGCCAAGGGCATGGTGCCGGGCACACACGGCTCGACCTTCGGCGGCAATCCGCTGGCGATGGCCGTCGGCAATGCCGTGCTCGATGTCGTGACCGAGCCGGGTTTCCTGGACAGCGTCGCGGCCAAGGGGCTGCGCTTCAAGCAGCTGCTGGCGGGGCTGCAGGACGAATTCCCGCACATCATCGAGGAGGTCCGCGGCGAGGGCCTGCTGATGGGCATTCGCGTCAAACCACCGGCGGGCGATATCACCAAGGCGTGCATGGCCGAGAGGTTGCTGACGGTCGGCGCGGGCGACAACGTCGTACGCCTGATGCCGCCGCTCAACATCTCGGACGAAGATCTGAGCGAGGCGGTGCGACGCCTGTCACGCGCACTCAAGTCCATTCCCAAACCAGCAAACTAAGGTCGTGCTGAAGAAAGTCGCCGGCAAGGGCGCCGGTGCTGGCGCCCACAGTCTCCGCCATTTCCTGGACCTCGATGCGCTCGAGGCCAAGACGCTGCGCCGCATCGTCGACATGGCGCATGCCATGAAGCGTGCCGGCAAGCGTGTACCGGCGGAGCTGAAGCCGGACGGCATCGAGCATGCCATCCTGGTGATGATCTTCGAGAAGCCGTCGACGCGCACGCGCGTGTCGTTCGACGTGGCCATGCGCCAGCTCGGCGGCCAGACCATCGGGCTCAACCACGGCGATCTGCAGACGGGCCGCGGCGAGCCCGTATCCGACACCGCCAAGGTGCTGTCGCGCTACGCCGACGCCATCATGATCCGCGCCAACAAGCACGCGACGCTGATGGAGCTGGCGGACAATGCCAGCGTGCCGGTGATCAACGGGCTGACCGAGCGCAGCCATCCCTGCCAGCTCGTGGCCGACATCATGACCTTCGAGGAGTTGAAGGGTCCGGTGGCAGGCAAGACCGTGGCCTGGGTCGGCGACGGCAACAACGTCGCCGCGTCGTGGATCCACGCGGCCGTGCGGCTGGGCTTCAAGCTTCGCATCGCCTGTCCGCCGCAGCTCAACCCCGAGCAGGACATCCTGGCCTGGGCCAAGCGCGAGGGCGGTGCCATCGAGCTGACGGACGAGGCCGATGTGGCGGTGAAAGGCGTCGACTGCGTCGTCACCGACACGTGGATCTCGATGGGACAGACCGACGCCCCGCGCCGCAAGCAGCTGCTTGCACCTTATGCGGTCGATGACCATTTAATGGCGAAAGCAGCCAAGGGCGCGATCTTCATGCACTGCCTGCCGGCCTATCGCGGGCTGGAGGTGGCGGCATCGGTGATCGACGGCCCGCAATCGGTCGTGTTCGACGAGGCCGAGAACCGGCTGCATGCACAAAAGGCCATTCTGGCCTGGTGCCTTGGGGTCGACTGAATGACTGCAACGTCGCATCGTGCGGTCGGGAGCGACGCGCTGCCCGACGATCTCGTCTTGCCGTTCGGCACGGTCAAGTCGCGCGTCTCGGGCCGCATCGTTCGGCTTGGCCGCTCGGTTGATACCGTGCTGTCGGGTCACGATTATCCGCCGGCCGTGAGCGAGGCGTTGGGTCAGGCACTGGCCTTGACCGCGCTGCTCGGCAACACGCTGAAACCCGGCGGGCGGCTCATCCTGCAAACCAAGTCCGACGGGCCGCTGGGCTTTCTCGTCGCGCACTACGATGCTCCGGGCAAGCTCAGGGGCTATGCCAGCGTCGACCGGTCGCGCTGGCCGGGCGATACGGCGGCGAAGGATCAGCGCGTGCTGCTCGGCAAGGGCCGGCTCGCCATGACCATCGATCCGGGCGGCGAGCAGGTGAGCCACCAGGGCATTGTGGCGCTGGACGGTGGCACGCTGACGGATGCGGCGCTGACGTATTTCCGCCAGTCCGAGCAGCTCCCGACCTTCATCCGGCTGGCGGTGGCGCGCCACTTCATCGGCCGCGACGCCAAGGGCGCGCAGCAGTGGCGCTGGCGGGCGGGCGGGCTGATCGTGCAGCACGTGCCATCGGCCGGCGGAGAGGCGCTGCCCGACGAGACGCCCGAGGAGCGCGATGCACGGCTGCATGGCGAGGAGGACGACGACTGGGTGCGCGTGCGGCTGCTGGCCTCTACCGTGGAGGATCTGGAGCTGCTCGACCCGACGTTGTCGCCGGAGCGGCTGCTGCTGCGCCTGTTCCACGAGGAGGGCGTGCGCGTAACGCCCACCATCGCAGTCAAGGCGGAGTGCCGCTGCTCGCGCGAGCGCATCCACGGTTTCCTCAAGGGCTTCTCGGCAAGCGAGCTGGCCGACATGCGCGAGGCGGACGGTGGCGTGACGGTGACGTGCGAGTTCTGCTCGAGCAAGTATCGCTTCGAGCCGGGCGAGGTGGGGTGAGGCACCTCACGGATAGTGACGTGCGATAGTTGCGTCACTTCGCGTCGAGAAGCGGAGCCTGTGGATGCGCATCTGGGTTCCGGCCGATTCCCATGTGACGCGTTGCACGCGTCACATGGCGCCGGAATGACGCCAGTAGTAAAGGCACCGCCTCGTCACCCTCACAAACGTCATTCCGGACCCGCATGCGCGGCAGAGCCGCGTGCATGCGGAAATGGGCCGGAACGGGCCGGAACCCAGTCGAGCTTCCACTTGCTCTGATTGTCCTCTTCTGTCCGCGCCCGACGAGGTGACCGTCGAAGGGCTGCCAGTCAGTTCTTGAGCCGGTAGCCGGTCTTGAAGATCCACCAGACGATGCCGAGGCAGATGGCGAGGAACAGCAGCGTCATGGCCAGGCTGATGCCGACGGCAACATCGGCGACGCCGAAGAAGCTCCAGCGGAAGCCGCTGACCAGATAGACCACTGGATTGAAAAGGGCGATGGTCTGCCAGACGGGCGGCAGCACACTGATCGAATAGAAGCTGCCCCCGAGGAACGTCAGTGGTGTGATGACCAGCAGCGGGATCACCTGCAGCTTTTCGAATCCGTCGGCCCACACGCCGATGATGAAACCGAACAGGCTGAACGAGACGGCGGTGAGGATGAGGAACGCCAGCATCCAGAACGGATGCGCGATGGTGAGCGGCACGAACAGGCCGGCGGTGGCCAGGATGATGACGCCGAGGATGATCGACTTGGTGGCAGCGGCACCGACGTAGCCGAGCAGGATCTCCAGGAAGGAGACGGGCGCCGACAGCAGCTCATAGATGGTGCCGACAAAGCGCGGGAAATAGATTCCGAACGAGGCGTTGGCGACGCTCTGCGTGAGCAGCGTCAGCATGATCAGCCCGGGCACGATGAAGGTGCCGTAGCTGACGCCCTCGATCTCGGCGATGCGCGAGCCTATGGCGGCGCCGAACACCACGAAATAGAGCGCCGTGGAGATGACAGGCGAGACGATGCTCTGCAGCAGCGTGCGGCCCGTGCGCGCCATCTCGAAGGAGTAGATCGCCCATACCGCGCGCCAGTTCATGGCTGCTGCCTCACCAGGCCGACGAAGATGTCCTCGAGCGAGCTTTGCGTGGTCTCGATATCGCGGAACCGCAAGCCCGCCTCGGCGATGGCGGCCAAAAGGCGCGTGATGCCGGTGCGCTCCGCCTGCGTGTCGTAGGTGTAGACGAGCTCGCTGCCGTTGCTGCCCAATGTCAAATTGAATGCGGAGAGCGCGGCCGGGATGGCATCGAGCTTGGCATTGAGCTGAAGCCTGAGCTGCTTCTTACCGAGCTTGCGCATCAGCTCGCTCTTCTCCTCGACCAGGATCAGCTCGCCCTTGTTGATGACGCCGATCCGGTCGGCCATCTCCTCGGCCTCCTGTATGTAGTGCGTGGTAAGGATGATGGTGACGCCGTTCTCGCGCATGGTGCGCACGAGACGCCACATATCGGCGCGCAGCTCGACGTCGACGCCGGCGGTCGGCTCGTCGAGGAACAGGATTTCCGGCTCGTGCGACAGCGCCTTGGCGATCAGCACGCGCCGCTTCATGCCGCCCGACAGCGTCATGATCTTCTGGTCCTTCTTGTCCCACAACGACAGGTCCTTGAGGACCTTGGTGATGTGGTCGGGATTGGCCGGCTTGCCGAACAGCCCGCGGCTGAAGCTGACTGTGGCCCAGACCGTCTCGAAGGCGTCGGTGGTCAACTCCTGCGGCACGAGACCGATCAGCGCACGGGCGGCGCGGTAGTCCCTGATGATGTCGTGGCCGTCGACGGTGACGGCGCCGCCGCTCGGGTTGACGATGCCGCAGATGATGCTGATGAGCGTGGTCTTGCCGGCGCCGTTGGGCCCGAGCAGGGCGAAGATCTCGCCGCGGCGCACATCGAGATCTATGGGCTTCAGCGCCTGGAAGCCGGAGGCATAGGTTTTGCTGAGGCGCGAAACGGAGATGATGGGCTGCATGGGGCGCGTGAATAGCACGGAGGCGAAGCGGGGTCGCCCGTTATGCGGCGAAAGCCGACGTTATGGTGGCAACGCGATTGGTGTGAATCCAGCTCGCGCGATGATTTATGCAACCCGAGCATTTGCCGCACACCCTCCGGAATGGGGAAACCCGCGCCCAAGTCTTCCATTGCCCGTCGTCGACCTATACGTTGCATTAGGCTACCAGGGGGGACGACATGGCAATCGCTCGGTTGCTTGCCAGTTTTGTCATTGCGCTAGCCGTGTCAGCGCCAGCCTTGGCCGAGAAGCGCGCTGCCCTGGTCATTGGCAATGGTGCCTACAAGGCACAAGGCCGTCTCGATAATCCGCCCAACGACGCCCGGCTTATTGGTCAATCCCTTGCCGGCGCCGGGTTTGAAATCGTCGAGACAAAGATGGACCTCGGCATCGCCGAGTTCAGGCAGGCGCTTCGCCGCTTTCAAGCGCAGGCCAATGGAGCAGAGGTCGCGCTGGTCTATTTCGCCGGCCACGGCGTCGAGGCGAATGGCGCGAACTGGTTGATCCCCACCGACGCCGAGCTCGCCGAGGATCGCGACCTCGAATACGAGGCAATAAAGAGCGACCTCATGCTTCAGGCACTGCGTGGTGCGAGGATGCGGGTTCTCGTGCTCGATGCTTGCCGCAACAATCCATTCGGGCGCAATTGGCGAACAGGGGTGCGCAGCAGCACAAGCGGACTTGCCAAGCTCGAGGCCGACGACGTGTTGGTGCTGTTTGCAGCAGCTCCCGGCCAAACGGCGAGCGACGGTGCAGGAGGCAATAGCCCATTTGCATGGGCGCTGGCGAAGCATTTGCCTGAACCGGGCCTTGCGATCCAGCTTCTTGGCGGAAAGGTGCGTGACGATGTGCTCGTTGCGACTGGCGGCAATCAACGGCCCTATGTCAGCGCCAGCATCACCGGACGGCCCTTCTATCTGGTTCCGGGCGCAACTGAGAAATCGGAGGACACGGCCGCAAAAGGTCTCAATCAGGATGAAAAGAAATACTTTGATAGCTGCGTGAGGCTGTCACCTCATCTCTCGCGCGCGGCGATCGTCGCCCGTCTCGCCAAATATTACAAGGCCGGCTCGCATACTTACGGCTGGCGTTACGAGCCTTCGGCGCCGCAGCTGACGGAGGGTGATTTTGCAATCGCGTCGGCAGAAGCTCTGCAGGACGGCATTCTGTTGATAAACTACGACTACAGGTGGGGTCGCCTGTTCCTGATGCCGGTCACACTCGCCACCAGCGAGAGAACCGGCGGAGCGACTCGCGGTTTTGCGCCACGCGATACAAAAGTCGAAGGCGCCAGCATCCAACTCCACGGCATGTGGATCCAGGAAAGCGGTTATGGATGCGCGAACTTTTATTTCAACGGCGAAACCGGCGAGGCGGCAGGCAACTGGGACGTGGCCGACGACTCCGGAAAGCCCCTGAAGTCAACCAATCGGATCAAGAGGGTGGAGCGATGAGGCGCCGCGGCCGTCAGCGGGGCGTCTCGCGCATGCGCCGCGCGGTGCGCGCTTACGCCGCCTCGGCCCAGTCGGCGAGGCGGCGGAGATAGCCCAGGCACTTGTCGAGCTCGGCGATCTCCACGAACTCGTTGGGCTGGTGCGCCTGGGCGATGTCGCCGGGGCCGCAGATGACGGACGAGCAGCCGGCCGCCTGGAAGTGCGTCGCCTCGGTGCCGTAGGGCACGGCAAACGTCTCGTTCTGGCCCATAAGCTTGAGGGCCAGCGACGTGGCCTCGGCATTGTTGCCTGTCGTGAAGGCGGGAAGGATGCCCAGATTTTTGGTGACGATGTCGCACTGAGGCGCGACGGCGCGCATCTTCGGCAGCAGCGCGCGCGCGGCGTAGGCGTCGAGCTCGCGCATGATGTCGAGCGCATCGAGGCCGGGCAGCGCGCGCACGCCCCACTGGAACGCGCACCTGGGCGGGATGATGTTGTGGGCGATGCCGCCCTCGATCATGCTGACGGTGATCGAGTTGTAGGGCGGGTCGAAGCGCGGATCGCTGTGCATCGCCTTGAGGCGCTGCTCGATGCGCGCGAGCTCTGCGATCAGCTCGCCGGCGACCATGATGGCGCCGACGCCGAGCTGAGGCTTGCTGGAGTGCGCGTCCTTGCCGGTGATCTCCGTGAAGAAGCGATAGCCGCCCTTGTGCGCATCGACGACAGTCATGGTGGTCGGCTCGCCGACGAGGATCAGGCGCGGCTTGGGCAGCGTGCGGCCCATCTCATCGATCATCGGCTTGACGCCGGTGCAGCCGACCTCCTCGTCGTAGGAGAAGACGATGTGAACGGGGGTCTTCAAGCTGCGTGCCTTGAACTCCGGCGCCATGGCCAGCACGCATGCGAGATAGCCCTTCATGTCGCAGGCGCCGCGGCCGTAGAGGCGACCGTCGCGCTCGGTGAGCGTGAAAGGATCGGTATCCCATTTCTGGCTGGTGACCGGCACCACGTCCATGTGTCCGGACAGGCCGATGCCGCCATCGCCATCCGGGCCGATGGTGGCGAACAGGTTGGCGTGGATGCCGTCGTCGGCGGGGAGCAGGCGGGCCTCGATGCCTTCGCCGGCCAGATAGTCCTGGACGAACTCGGCGCAGGGAATGTTGGTCTTGCTGCTGGTGGTATCGAAGGCCACGAGCCGGGCCAGAATCTCGGTCGCCTTGGCGGTGGTGCCGCTCATTCTCGGTTCCTAGTTCACACTGCGTTTGGCGAATGGACTGTCAAGGGAGAAAGCCGGAATGACGACGTTGAACAGCGCACCGTCCTGACGCTGCATCTGGTACGACCCGGTCATGATGCCCGATGGCGTGGTCAGCGGGCAACCTGACGTATAGGTGAAAGATTGTCCGGGGTCGAGCACGGGTGTTTTGCCGACGACACCCGGGCCGCGCACCTCCTCGGTCTTGCCGTTGGCGTCGGTGATGCGCCAATGCCGGGTTTTGAGCTGGGCCATGGCGTCGCCTTCGTTGGCGATCTCGATGGTGTAGGCCCAGAAGAAATAGCTCTCGTCCGGCGAGGATTGCTCGTCGAGGTATTCGGGCGTGACCTTGATGCGGATGCCCTCGGTGACGGCTTCATACATGGGCTGACCTCCGGGCGATACGCCGATGCCCCTCCCTAGATCGCGGCGATGCCGCGGTCAATGTCGGCGGCGAGGTCCTCGAACGCTTCCAGACCGGCGGACAGGCGCACCATACCGTCGCTGATACCCAGCTCCGCGCGCGCCTCGGGCTTGAGGCGCTGGTGCGTGGTGGTGGCCGGATGCGTGACGAGGCTTTTGGCATCGCCGAGGTTGTTGGAGATGCGCACGATGCGCAGCGCATTGAGGAAGCGGAAGGCTGCCCCTTTGCCGCCGTCGATCTCGAAGGTGACGACCTGGCCGCCGCCGGTCATCTGGCGCCGGGCGAGCTCGGCCTGGGCATAGTCGGCGCGGCCGCAGTAGAGCACCCGCCTGACGCCGCGGCATTTGGCAATGTGGTCGGCGAGGCGCGCGGCCGTCTCGCATTGCGCGCGCACGCGCACGGGCAAGGTCTCCAGGCCCTTCAGCATGACCCAGGCATTGAACGGCGACAGGCTGGGGCCGGTCTGGCGCAGGAAGGTGTGCAGATGGTCCTTGAGGAACTTCTCGGACGACAGCACGACGCCGCCGAGGCAGCGACCCTGGCCGTCGATGTGCTTGGTGGCCGAGTAGATGACCACGTCGGCGCCGTGCACCAGCGGCTTCTGCAAGAGCGGCGTGGCGAACACGTTGTCGACGAACACCAGCGCGCCGATGCGCTTGGCGAGCCGCGAGACGGCAGCGATGTCGACCAGGTCGAGGGTCGGGTTGGCTGGTGTCTCGAAGAAGAAGGCCTTGGTGTTGGGTTTAACGGCGGCTTCCCAGGCGCCGACATCGCGGCCGTCGATCAGCGTGCAGGCGATGCCGAAGCGCGGACACAGGTCCTCCACGACGTAGCGGCAGGAGCCGAACAGCGCGCGCGCGGCAACAATGTGATCGCCGGTGCTGAGATAGGACAGCAGCGCGGAGGTGACGGCAGCCATGCCGGTGGCGGTGGCACGCGCGGCCTCGGCCCCTTCCAGCAGGCGCATGCGCTCCTCGAACATGCCGACGGTGGGATTGGAGAAGCGCGAGTAGATGTAGCCCGGGTCCTCGTCCTTGAAGCGGGCCTCGGCCTGCTCGGCGCTGGTGTAGATGTAGCTCTGAGTAAGGTAGAGCGCCTCGGACGTCTCACCGAAGTGTGAGCGCTGCGTGCCGCCATGCACGAGGCGCGTCTCGGGGCGCCATTGTGAAGGATCGGCAGCGTCGGTTGCGGGCTTGGTCATTGCGCGGTCTCCCTCGCCGAACCTCGAACTCGAGGGCTCGGCAACAAAATACCCGGCTTGCTGGCGCCGCATAAGCCGGGCGCCCGATACCGGGTCCGCGCGGCCTGTTTAGCGACTTATTTTACGTGGCTGCAAGCCGGCCGGCCAAATCACCACGAGTTCCGATACGGGGATTAGCGCAGGCGCGGCCTTGGCGTCAATGGGGAGATGGTCGTAACTGTCGTTTGCTTGAGTGAGAATGCGTTGAGATGCGGTATCTCTCGCATCGGTGAAGAGTACCCGTAACTGTCATCCCGGGCGAGCGTCCATGCGAAGCATGGCTTCGCCATGACGCGAGACCCGGGACCCAGGGCCACACAACGGGCGGCTGCCGCATATGATCCTGGGTCCCGGCTCGCGCGCGGGCGTGAGTGCATTTTACACCAACGACGATCACGGCCCGCGCTTGGCCGGGATGACAGCACCGCTGAAGGACTGGCTGCATGGCGAAGTCGCAGGCGAAGAAGGCAGGGCGGGAGGCGGGCGAGGCGACTGCGCGGCCGTCAATGCGCTCGGACGCAACGCGCTCCGGCATTCTGCCGGCGCAGGCGATCAGAGGGCTGATCACGCAAGGTCACATCCGTCCGGCGATGGCAACGGCGCCGGGGCAGATTCAGCCGGCCAGCCTCGATTTGCGTCTCGCCGAGGTTGCCTATCGCGTGCGCGCGAGCTTCCTGCCGGGGCCGAAGACGGATGTGGCGCTGAAGCTGTCGGAGCTGTCGCTGCACACCATCGATCTGACGCATGGCGCCGTGCTGGAGACGGGCTGCGTGTACGTGGTGCCGCTTCTGGAGAGCCTAAGCCTTCCTCCTGAGGTCTCCGCCGCCGCCAATCCGAAAAGCTCCACGGGCCGGCTCGACGTGTTCACGCGCGTGATCGTCGATGGCGTGACCTCGTTCGACACCATTCCCGCCGGCTATCACGGCCGGCTCTACGCCGAAATTTGTCCGCAGACGTTCCCGGTGGTGGTGCGGCGCGGCTCCATGCTGAGCCAGATCCGCTTTCGCGTCGGCGCGCCGGTGGAGAGCGACACCGCACTCGCCGCGCTGCATGCAAGCCAGAAGCTGGTGAGCGGCGCAGCGCCCGCCGACATTCACGGCGGCGTGGCGCTATCGGTGGATCTGGAAGGCGGCAAGGACGGACTCGTCGGCTATCGCGCCAAGCGACACACGGGGCTCGTCGATGTGGACGTGCCGGGCGCGTGCGCCACGCTTGATTTCTGGGAGCCGATGTCAGCGCGCGGGGCGCGGCGCCTCGTGCTCGATCCCGATCAGTTCTACATCCTGGCGTCGAAGGAGGCCGTGCACGTACCGCCGACGCACGCCGCCGAGATGGTGCCGTTCAATCCGCTGGTGGGTGAATTCCGCGTCCACTATGCGGGCTTCATGGACCCGGGTTTCGGCCACGCGGAGGCTGGCGGCGCGGGCGCGCGCGTGGTGCTGGAGGTGCGCAGCCACAAGGTGCCGTTCATTCTGGAGGACGGACAGATCATCGGCCGGCTGGTGTACGAGCGCATGACCGAGGTGCCGGACATTCTTTATGGGCGCGAGGTTGGCAGCAATTATCAGGGGCAGACGCTGAAGCTCAGCAAGCATTTTGGGTAGGGGGAATGCCAAGGCACCGAATGTAAGCTTCACCAGGCGAGTGCGCTGCTCCGACAGAGCCTACGCCACGCGGGACTCGACATCGCCACCCAAGGTCAAACGCTGGTATGTCCGCGCAAGCACGCAAGCGCCCAGCGCGTGGTACAAGAAATCGATCGGGAACCATGTTGCACGAAGGAGAAATGCCGGAATCACGTTCTGTCTCCACGTATTCATATGATCCCAACCGCTTGGCGTTAAACTCAAGTATCCAAGAGCCCAGGAGTATCCAAGCTCCACAGTTCTGAGGGCAATTGCCGTCACAATCACGATACCGAAAAGGGCTATCGGACTAGACTTCAACAGGCGCCAGTTTCGGCGCCAATCCATCCGACCTTCGGCGACAATGATGGCAACCAAACCATAGAGTGCGAAGACCACCGCGCACTTCAGTATCCATGTCCCATATGTGGCGGTCTGGGCTGCGAAGGCGAAGCGCTCGAACGTTTCGCTCCATTCCAAAGAGCCAACCGGCGGACCATAGCTTCCTATGTACTCCCCGACGAGATTGCGAGCGGCGTCGAGCCCCCGGTCGATGGCGTACCAAGACATAAACCAGAGCACGAGGACCGCGGTGATCGGCCGAGTTTCACGACTCCAAACCAAGGGTGAATAGGACTGCGGTAGCTTCGCTTCCAGAGCGAAGCGAAGCATCCCTGCGACAGCCGTCGCTGAAAACGGCGCCCAGAGAAGATCGTGAAGCCAAATAGGCGCTTGACCCAGATGCAATTGCCCTTGCCAAAATGCGTCGAGCACAATTGCCGCGATAGCTCCAGCGAACCACGGCAGAAAGAAGATTGATAAAAACGTGACAATGTGCTGCGCGCAGTAGGCGAGAGCCGCGGCGACAGTATTCAGGACTGGTAGTCGCGAGCCTTTCACATGTCACCTGCTGAAAAAGCGCAGATAGCAGGCTAACAGATCGATCGCCAGCCCGGCATCTGAGTGCTTGATGGAACGGTGTAGCCGACGCGGTGCTTGGGTAACGTACAATCGCAAAGTTGCGTGAAACAGCACCTGGGTTCCGGACCATTTCCGCATGGGCGGATGCCCATGCGGGTCCGGAATGACGTCAGCGGGTGGGTAGGGTTGTGCACAAGATCGAGCGCGGAGTGTGCGGGAGTGTCGGGGCAGCATCGTGGCGCGCTGAGTGGTCGGAGCCACCATTTCTAGGTGCAGAACACGAAGCCGCCAGTTGCTTCGCGCAAACCTCCCCACAACGTCATTCCGGCGCTGCATGACGCGTGAAACGCGTCATGCCGGAATTGGCCGGAACCCAGGTGCGATCCAACAAATGCTGATTCAGTTGCGTTTGCGCTGACTATCCGCAGGTCCATCGAGCAGCGTGCCAGTGGCTTCATCGAAGAGATCAATCCACTCCGGGTTCATCTGCTCGATAAGGCGAACCTGCCACGCCCGCTTCCATCCTTTGATCTGCTTCTCGCGATGGATGGCAGCGAGCATGTCGTCGTGCATCTCGTAGTAGACGAGGCGGGTGACGCCGTACTGCTTGGTGAAGCCGTCGATGAGGCCTTGTTTGTGCTGAGGTATGCGATCAAACAGATCACTAGTGACCCCGGTATAGAGCGTGCCGTTCGCTTGCTGGCGAGGATGTAAACGCAGGAATCTTTCATCGTGACGAGCGGGACCTGCTTACGTGCGCCCGGCCAAGGGTAGCCGTGAGATCGCTGTTGCGTGAACCTCCAGCACCGAGCTTGTGGAAGCGCGCCTGGGTTCCGGACCATTTCCGCATGCGCAGAGGCGCATGCGGGTCCGGAATGACGTGTGGGGTAGAGTCAGCGTGTCAAGTCGTTGTGCGGAGTTAGCGGGAGTGTAGTGGCATCGTGCCGCGTTGAGTGGTCAAAGCGTCATTTCCAAGGTGCCGAGCGCGAAGGCGGTTGCTTTGCGCGAACCTCTCCACAAACGTCATTCCGGCGCAGGCCGGAACCCAGATGCGCTTCAGCAAGCGTTGCTTCAGCTGCGTTTTTGCCGGCGGGGCCGGAATGACGCCAGTGGGGAGGGTTATACGCACCCAATCGGCGCAGGGGTTTAGTGTGGCGTGGTAGGTGGGATAGACTGCTCTGCGAAGCCGCGTCTGCCGAGTGGCGCTCTGCGTGAGCATAAGGTCCTGCGGGACACAGTTGCACCGCAACTGCGAGCAATATCGGCGCTGACGTAGCGGCGCCCACAGTCCGTGCCTACATGGCAAGGGCGGCCGGTGCCAGGCACGCAAGCTCGTGCGTTGCCGCTGCAGCGGTCAGGACAGGGGGAACAGGACGGGCGCCCGGGGGACGATGAGCGCTGAAACATCAGCAGCAGCCGTTGCAGCTGGCGAGGCCGCGCCTGCGCTCGTCCTGGCGGCGGAGGGCAGCGGGGCGCGCCCATCCCACCTCGCGCACGCCTGGGCGACGGCGCTGAAGGGCGACGAGCGCCAGTTCTATATCGGGCTTATCTGCGCCGTGGTGCTGCATGCGCTGCTGCTGATCGGTGTCATCGGCTTTGCGGCGGTGTCACCGGACGAGGTGCGCAAGCGCATCGGCGACAAGGGCGGCGAACTCGATGGGGTCAGCATCGAGATGGTCAGCGACGCGGACTTCCGCAACCGCGAGACGGTGCCGCTCGACGGCGGGCAGCCTCCGGCCCAGCCGAACGCCGCTGCACAGCCGACGCAGGCAGCGAAGCCTACACCGCCGCAGCAACAGCCGGCGGAGCGCGCGCCCGAGCAGCAGCAAAAGGCAGAGCCACAGCAGAAGTCGGATCAGCCGCAGCAGAAGCAGGCCGCGACGGCGATCACCAAGGAGAACCCGGATCTGCTGACGCTGCCGGATCTGACCGGCAAGCCGCCGCCGCGCGAGCAGCCGGCCGAGAAGCGCGAGGTCAAGCCGACGCCGCAGCAGCAACCTCCGCCGCAGCCGCGCCAGCCGGAGGCGAAGCCGCAACAAGCCCGGCCGAACCTGCAAGCGCCACCATCGCGGCCGGGCGAAAACTATGCGTCGTTCTCGCGTCCGGCAGGCATCACGCGCTCGGGCGAGAACGACGATTTCGCGCGGGGCGTGATCCGCGCTCTGCGGCAGACCATGCCGCCGGCCCGCGGCAACCTCGGGCGCGTGACAATTCGCCTCCTGCTGTCGGAGAACGGCAATCTGCAGGAGGTGCAGATGTTAGCCACGACCGGCAATGGAGCGCTGACGCAGGACGTGGTGTTCTCGTCCAAGCAATCAAACTTCCCGTTTCCGCCCAAAGGCGCGACGGCGGCGGACCGTACGTTCCAGGTGACGTACATCTACGATTAAACGGGCGAGCGTCGGATCCGATGACTCCAATGGTGAGATCGTCCGTGAGCGGCATATGCTGCATGCCCCTTCCCCCGTACTTCGTCCGTGCGGAGCATGGACAATCCTCTCCCCACTGAAGAGGTGGGGAGAGGGGATGAAGAGCCGCGTGGCGCGTGCGTGTCCCGGAGAGCGCGGCTAAGGCAACGGCCGGTTAACATAGGACAACACTAGCGCAACGATAGGGCAACGCTACAGGAAGCATAGCGCAACGCCCGGTTAACATGAGGCAATGTTGCGCGCATGTTGATCGAAATTTGCGGGCGAAAGCGGACCGCAGAAAAGGTAATCCCCGCCGCAGCGGATGTTCCCATATTCTTGAGCGTCTCGGATCGCGGAGAACCCTTCGCTGCAGCGGCGGCTTCGCATTCAATCCGGGAGCCGTCGTTCGTTTCACCTGCTGCGGCTGGCTGCCAGACCAGCGGAGCGTCGCAGCGGGTTCGGGGACGGGCGAGTCCGGGCATGGTTGAGCCCATCAGAGCGCAAAGGTCGACCGGCTGAACAATGCCCGGCTCCACCTTTCCTCGCCATAACCTCGGGCCGCAAGGCTGCGGGGCCGTAGCCGCTTGCAAGTCGGGCGGCCGGACCTCACGACACGTG
>CAWEBE010000026.1:0-39692 GCA_963806735.1 uncultured Alphaproteobacteria bacterium
CACGCATCTTCCAGAAGGTTGACCTACTCGCCTCCCCAACCATCGTCAACGAGCCGCCTCTGATCGAGGACGGGCTATCTTTGCTCCAGGCCACGCAGTCGGTCACAAAGAACACCTATTGCGGGGCGTTTGCCGGCCTGCCGGGCCTTTCAGTGCCGAACGGTATGTCGAGCGGCGGCTTGCCGCTCGGCCTGCAGCTCGAAGCGGCTTGGTGGAACGAGCCCATGCTCCTTCGTGCGGGCCACGCCTATCAGCAAGTGACGGACTGGCATCGCATGCGGCCTAAGCCCATCAACTGAAGGTCCTTGCGTGACAATGTTATGCCAGTCGTTGTCCGGCTCCGTTGTCAACGGGGTTCGTGACCCTTACCCTCGCCGGGAAGAGCATCACACCAAGGGAAATCTCAATGTCCACATCCGATGACGTCCTCGCGATACGAGTAGCTTTGCTGCGAGCTTCTGGCGTTCCGGTCTCGGACGCGGATGTGAAGCGGGTCGAAGAAAGCGTCGCGACATCGCTGAAAGCACTCGAAGATGCCGTTCAGGGCTCGTTGTTCGACACCGAGCCGCAGGCGTTTGAAGTCGTCATGCGCAAACTCGCGAAACCGAGGCAGGCATGAAGCCGGTCCCAGAATGGTCGCTCTGCGACACTGCCTCTGCAATTGCCACGCGCAAGGTGTCGGCCCTTGAGGTCGCGGAAGCGACACTCGCTCGCATCGCGGCACACCAACCCAAGCTCAACGCCTTCGTGCGCATCGATACGACTGACGCCCTCGCAGCCGCCAAGGCCGCTGATCAGGCGCTTACCGCAGGCCACAACATCGGCCCGCTGCACGGCGTGCCCCTGGCGCACAAGGACATGTTTTACCGGCCCGGTCTTCGCGTCACCTGCGGCTCGGCCATTCGGCGCGACTTTCAGCCAGACATTCTTTCCACAGTACTGGCGCGGCTCGACGGCGCTGGTTCCATCACCGTTGGCGCGCTCAACATGTCGGAGTTCGCCAACGGGCCGACGGGGCACAATGTCCACTACGGGCCGACGCGGAACCCCTGGAATAGCGAGCATATCACTGGCGGCTCGTCGACCGGGTCGGGAACCGCTGTCGCGGGCAGACTCGTCTACGGTTCGCTTGGCTCCGATACGGGTGGATCCATCCGGCTGCCTGCGGGCATTTGCGGCGTCTATGGCATTAAACCCACCCAAGGCCGCGTATCGCGCTACGGCGCCATGGGCCTCTCCTTCTCGCTCGACAACGTCGGCCCCCTTGCTCGTACAGCGCGCGATTGTGCGCGTCTGCTCGCCGTGGTGGCCGGACCTGACCCCGACGATCCAACGGCGGCGCCGGTCGCTGTAGAGGATTACGAGGGGAGTATCGACACGGGTGTGGCGGGGTTGCGCATCGCAATCCCCACCAATCACTACTGGGATGGGATGTGCCCAGAGATCGGCGACGTTTTGGAGGTCGCCATCGATACGCTCCAGCGGCTCGGGGCCACAGTGACGCGTCGCAGCGTGCCCCTACATGACGTGTTGCGGGGACTAGGAACGATCGTAATCTCCGCCGAGTTCTGCGCGCTCCACGACGACTGGCTGCGCAACCGACATGACGAGTATGCGCCGCTGGTGCGCGCGCGGATGAAACAGGGCTATGCGTTCTCGGCCGTCGAGTATCTCAAGGCCGTGCAGGTGCGGCCACGAATCGTCAAGGCGTTCGTGGACGACGTGTTTGGGACGGCGGACGCAATGCTCACCCCCGTGCTCCGGTTTCCGGTGCCAAAATTGGCCGAAGTCGATGTCGGCGACGGCGAGCGCATGAACGAGGTGCTCGGCAGCCTCAATCATTGCACGTGGCCGATCAACTACCTGGGATTCCCGGGCTCGCTGTACCGGCCGGCTTCTCGAAGAGCGGACTGCCCGTTGGCTTCCAGCTTGTCGGACGACCGTTTGCCGAAGCGATGCTGTTCCGTATTGCGGGGGCCTACGAGCGCGAAAGCCAGTGGCCTGATCGGGTGCCGTCGCTGCCGAACTAAGTGGCCAATCCGCAGCGAACCTGCGAGGGAGTAATGCGGATCTCATGACTGACGCACCTCTCTGGTCGCTGACGGTTGCCCAAATAGCGCAACGGCTAGCGTCTGGCGCCGTGACACCCATCGATTTGGTAGAGGCCTATCTCGCGCGCATCGCGGAGGTCGATGAACGCGTCCACTCCTTCATTCACGTTGCAGCGGCCGGCGCGCGCGATGCGGCGCGTTGTGCCGAGCAGGACCTGCGGTCCGGGCGGCTAAGGTCGGCAATCCACGGCATTCCATTCGCCGTCAAGGACAACTACGACGTCGCCGGCATGGCCGCCACGGCCGGCTCACGCCTGAGGGTCCATCACGTACCCTCAACCGATGCGGCAGTTGTGCGCGATCTCAAGTCCGCTGGTGCTGTGCTCATGGGCAAGCTCTCAACGTGGGAATACGGCACCGGCAACGGCGGCGAGTACTTCGATCTACCTTTTCCACCAGCCCGCAATCCGTGGGATCGCGAGCGCTTCACTGGCGGCTCGAGCACGGGAGCCGGTGCAGGCGTTGCGGCTGGCACCATAGCCTTTGCCATGGGCTCCGATACAACCGGGTCGGTGCGTCTACCTGCTGCTGCCTGCGGTCTGGTCGGCGTCATCATACCGGGTCGCCTCAGCGTCGATGGCATTCTTCCCAACTGTTATTCGCTTGATGTGCCGGGTCCGTTGACCTGGACCGTTGAGGATGCGGCGATGGTTTTTGACGCGCTTCTCAATGCGCAGGATCATGGTGTCGCAGGACGCAGCCTGATACGCGCGACTGCGCGACCGATCACAGGCTTACGCGTCGGGGTTCTTCGAGGACCACTCGGCCGATTCCCCGAGCCGGATACAGACATCGCGGCAGCCTTTGAAGGCGGCGTTAGGGTGCTGGAGCACCTGGGTGCCAACGTTTGCGACATTAGGCTGCCGCTGGCGGTCTCCGAGTGCTTCGATGTCACGCGCCTGATCGGCCCGGCGGAGTCTGCTGCCATCCACGAGGATGAGTTGCGCGAGCGGCCGGCCGACATGGGCTACGCGCTTCGCGACAAACTGATGGCCGGATCGTTAGTGCGCGCGGTCGACTACATCCAGGCTCAGCGCCAACGCCAGCGGATTGCGAACTCTATCGACGCGCTGATACGCTGTTACGACGCTATCGTGACGTATGGGCCACTCCATGTCGCCCCACGCCTTGGAGTTGAACCCGAGATGACGGCCTTCACGGTGGAAACCGTGCTGACACCTTTCAACCTTTCGGCTCATCCGGCGCTGGTGCAGTGCACAGGCTTTTCTGCCGCTGGCCTGCCGCTGAGCTGGCAGATCGTAGCCAACCGCCAGGACGAAGCGACCGCACTGGCGATCGCAGCCGCATACGAGCGCGCCACGCCATGGCGACAGCGTCGTCCAAACCTGGGAAATCACTCGGTACCTCAATGACCACAAATGACAAGCCGACAATCGAAGATATGCAGGCCTTCGCGCATCGATATGGCCTCACAAAGCTCAGCACGAAGAATCTCGAGCGCATGGCCGAGCTGGCCGCTTATGTGACCGAGCTCGGGCGTCAGCTTCCGCGTCCGCCGAACAAGGAGGACGCATTGCCGGCGGCAATGGTATCCGATCGCCCGCCCACAAAGTGTGTTTGATGCAGCGCGTGTTGACGGGCATTCTGTTTCGCGACACTCTCGGCGAGCGAAATTCGGCGGCCAGCGCGCGTCTCTTCAAATGAGCACAGCTGCTCGCGTTCGAGTTCCGGGGAGGGTTCGCAAATGGCAGATTTAGGACGCCCACGGCTTAATCGTCGCAATCTACTCAAATTGGCTGGCGCTAGCGGCGCCACGATGGTGTTGCCATTCGACTTCTCGCGCTTAGCGCTCGCCCAAGGTGCCAAGACACTGCGTGTGCGCTTGGGCTCCGACATCTCGGTGCTAGATCCCGCTCATATCTTTCAGATCGAGAACCAGACGGTTTGCGGACACGTGTTCAATGGGCTCGTGAAGTACGATCAGGCTACGAATAAGATCGTGCCGGACGTCGCCACCGAGTGGACGCTCGCCGACGATGGGAAAGTCTATACCTTCAAGCTGCGCAGCGGTGTGACCTTTCACAAGAACTATGGGTCGCTGACAGCCGAAGACGTGAAGTTCTCACTTGACCGCGTTCTCGATCCAGCCGGCGCGAGCAAGTACACCGGCCAGCTCGCGGGCCTGATGAAGGTGGAGGCGCCCGATCAACTCACGGTTCGTCTCACGCTCGACAAGGCAAGCTCCGGGTTCCTGCACAAGCTCACGGCGTTCAATCAGGGTTGGATCGTCTCCAAACGAGCCGTCCAGGAGTTGGGCGAGAAGTACAAACTCAATCCCATCGGTAGCGGCCCCTTCGCCTTCGAAAAGTGGACCACCGGCAGCGAGGTACGGCTCGTCGCGAACAAGGCCTATTTCGGCGGGGCGCCGAAGTTCGACGAGCTTCAGCTACGCATCATCAAGGACGAGACGGCTGCAGCCATCGCCCTCGAGAAGAAAGAGATCGACATCTTTTATGCGCTCCAGCAGCCGGAGATGATCGAGCGTCTCGGCAAGACTGCCGGGGTCAAGGTGCTGAGCCGCGATGCCAACCACACCATCAACCTCGTGCTCAATACGACGGTGAAGCCGCTCGACGATGTTCGTGTGCGCCAAGCCATGATTCATGCGCTCAACCGCAAAGGCCTCATCGACGGGTTCTTCAAGGGCACCAAATCGATGAGCCACTCCGTACTCACCAGCTCATTCGCGGAGTTCACGGAGGACGTGCCCAAGTACGAATACAATCCGGACAAGGCTAAGGCGCTGCTCAAGGAGACGGGGCACTCTTCCTTCAAATTTGATCTCGTCTCTGTGGGCCTCAGCCCCTACGACAAGATCGTCGTTCCCATGGCCGATGACTTGAAGGCTGTGGGCATCGATGCGACCATCAAGGTGCTCGAGCGAGGCGCCTATACGCAGGCGCGCAACAGCGGCAACATCCATTCGGCCGTCACGGGCGTTGTTGGCCCGCCGGACCCGGATTCACCCCTCGTCACGCTCTATGCGAAGAAGTCGTTCCCGCCGGGGCTCAACACTTCGCGCTATGAAGGCGTCGAAGATCTCCTGGCGAAGGCGGGCGCGGCCTCGGGTGATGTCGAGCGGGCGGCGGCCTACAAGGCAATCCTGCAGAAGACCATGACGGACGTGCCGGTGATCCCGCTTTACGCCGACCGGCTCTTCATTGCGCATACCGATCAGGTCGAAGGCCTGGTTCAGAATTCACTGTTCACAGTCGATACCTACCCGGTCTCTCTCAAGGGATGATCCGTTGCTCGGCTACCTCGGGCGCTGTCTCGTCCAGCTCGCCGTTACGGTGATCGGGATCGTCACCGTCGCATTCTTCCTGATGCGGGCAATTCCTGGCGACCCGGCGGCCTACATGCTGGGTGACTACGCGACCAAGGAGGCCCTGGCGACGCTAAGGGCCCAACTCGGCCTGGACCGGTCGCTGATGGAGCAGTACCTGCTGTTCATCGGACGGGCGGCGCTGGGGGACCTTGGCAGCTCAGTGGCGACCGGCCAAGCCGCGCTCACAGAGATCCTCGACAGCCTGCCGTCCTCCGCAGCTCTAGCCGTAAGCGGGCTGCTGGTAGCGGTCGTGTTCGGCGTTCCGCTCGGCATCGCGTCCGCTGTGCGGCAAGGCACGTGGCTCGACGCCGCTATCATGCTCGTTGCGCTGGGCGGCATCTCGTTCCCGGTGTTTTGGCTTGGACTGGCGGCGATCCTGCTGCTCTCCCACAAGCTCAGCCTCTTTCCGGCGCTCGGCTCGAGCGGTTCCGCCAACCTGCTGATCCAGCTCCATCATCTGGCTCTGCCAGCGCTCGTGCTAGGCTTCTCTGTGGCTGCGTACATCGCGCGCCTTACGCGCTCCGCGATGCTCGAAGTGCTGGATCAGGATTACATCCGTGTCGCGCGCGCCATGGGTGTGACAGAGAGGCGGATTGTCTACCGCCTCGCGTTGCGGA
The DNA here is from genome assembly GCA_963806735.1 of uncultured Alphaproteobacteria bacterium. Classification (GTDB taxonomy): domain Bacteria; phylum Pseudomonadota; class Alphaproteobacteria; order Rhizobiales; family Hyphomicrobiaceae; genus CADEFX01. The sequence goes on from CAWEBE010000026.1 coordinate 6,078, forward strand.
ATGCCCTGATTCCGATCCTTGCAGTGATCGGCGTCACCTTCGCCTGGTCGCTTGGCAACGCGATCTTGATCGAGGCGGTTTTTAGCCGACCAGGCGTCGGCTCGACGATGCTCAAGGCCATTCTCGCGCGCGACTACCAGCTCGTGCAAGCCGGCGTGTTGGTGTTGGCGACGGGCGTGGTCCTCATCAACGCTATCCTCGATATGCTCTACGGGGTCATCGATCCGAGGCTCCGAGTGCATGACGCGCGTATCATCGCCGGACCCATGATGCCGACACCGACCTGGTCGTGCATGGCGGCCGCGCATCGGCGCCGCTTGCGCTAGCTGCGCACCTACGTCATCCCGGCCTCGCGATTGGGACAATCATCCTTACCCTACTGGTGATCGTAGCCCTGGGCGCGCCTTGGATCGCGCCCCACCCGCCGCTTAAAACCAATATGTCGAACACGCTCGCGCCAATGTCGGCTGTGCATTGGCTCGGCACCGATCAGTTCGGCCGTGATGTGCTCTCTCGCATCCTGCTCGGTACGCAGGTCTCGCTCAAGGTGGCGTTCGCGGTGGTAGCGCTGTCCTTGACGGCTGGCACAATGATCGGCGCGCTGGCGGGGTTCGCGGGCGGCTGGATCGAGAGGTGCACTGTGATCCTTATCGACATCCTGCTGGCCTTTCCGGGATTTCTGCTTGCTCTGGCTCTGGTGGCGGCCCGCGGTTCTTCGCTCGAGTCCGTCATCGTAGCGGTCTCGAGTCGCCTTCACGCCACGTGTCGCTGCGGTCATGCGCTCCGTCGTGCTCACCATCAAGCCGCGGCCGTTCGTGGAGGCCTCGCGCGCAATCGGCATGACCGAGGCCCGCATTCTGCTGCGGCATGTCATTCCCAATGCCCTACCGCCCGTTATCGTGGTCGCGACAGTCAGCGCCGCGACGGCGATCCTTGCCGAGGCGGGACTGAGCTTCCTTGGCCTCGGGGTGCAACCGCCGACCCCAACCTGGGGCAACATCATCTCGGACGGCAACTCGCTCATCACCACCAATCCCTGGATCTCATTGTCGTCGGGCCTTTGCATCGCGCTTGCCGTGATCGCCTTCAACCTGCTTGGCGATGGATTGCGTGACACGCTCGACCCGCAGATGCGCCGCCAGACCGGAACACGAATGCTGTGATGCCATGAGAGCGGCGGAGCCATCTACGGTGGTCACGGAGCGGGCGGCAGCGGCAGCACCACCCGTGCTCGCTGTCGAGGGGCTAACAACCGTGTTTCCCGGCTTGCCGCGAGCAACCGTTGTCGTCGACAACGTCTCACTGTCGGTGCGGCGAGGCGAGACTTTGGCGGTGGTGGGCGAGTCGGGCTCGGGCAAGACCATGACGTTTCTCTCGGCGCTGGGCTTGGTGCCGCGGCCAGGCTACGTGGCGCAGGGCAAGGTATTGCTTGACGGCGTGGATCTGCTGCGCCTGGGGTCCGATGCGCTGCGCCGCAAGCGGGGCGCCGAGATCGCAATGGTGTTCCAGGACCCTCTCACGGCTCTCAATCCCGTGTTCTCGATCGGCGATCAGATCACCGAGGTGCTGCGCGCCCACCAACGACTCAACCGGACGAAGGCGCGGGTGCGCGCCATCGAGTTACTGGAGCGCGTGCACGTACCCGATCCCCATCGACGTATCGACGACTATCCGCATCAGTTCTCAGGTGGCATGCGGCAACGCGTCCTGATCGCCATGGCCATAGCGCTGCAACCACGGGTGCTGGTCGCCGACGAACCGACTACAGCGCTCGATGTGACGGTGCAGGCGCAAGTCCTCGAGCTCTTGCGCGAGCTGAAGAGCGAGACCGGCATGGGTCTGGTCTTGATCACGCACGACCTGGGTCTTGTCGCCCGCTACGCCGATACGGTCGCGGTGCTCTATGCCGGCCGCGTTGTGGAGCAGGGGTCGCTCGCCGCTGTGTTCGGGCATCCGCGCCACCCGTACACCGTGTCCCTTTTCCGCAGCATCCCTCATCTCGACACGCCCGCCGGCGCCGATTTGAAACCCATCGAAGGCCAGCCGCCCAACCTCGCCGCGCTACCGGCAGGCTGCGCGTTCGAGCCGCGCTGCTTTCTCGGCCGAGGCCGTACGGATTGCCGTGCCTCACCGCCGCCGCTCGCCGATGTCGACGAGCTGCAGCATCGCAGTCGGTGCTGGCATTGGCGAGAACTGGAGACTGCCGGAGGGCAGCCATGACAGCAGCGGAGCCCAACAGAGCATCGGACCCGCTGCTGCAGGTCGAGCATCTGTCGAAGACGTTCGGCGGCACGCGGCCACTGCTCGGTCGGCACCGCCCCGTCGTGCGCGCCGTCGACGATGTCTCCTTCGACCTTCGCGCCCGGGAGACCATGGGCCTTGTCGGCGAGACGGGCAGCGGCAAAAGCACCATCGGACGCTTGGTGCTCCGCCTCGTTGATCCCACGTCAGGGCGTATCACGTTCGCGGGCGAGGATCTCACTGCCAAGACGGGTGCGGAAGTGCGCCGTGTGCGCTCCGAGCTGCAGATGGTATTTCAAGATCCGTACGGCTCGCTCGACCCACGCATGAGCGTCGGAGCGCTGATCGCCGAGCCAATGCGCGTGCACGGCACGCCGCACCGATCGGTCAGGGAACGTGTCCGAGAGATCATGCAACTGGTTGGACTCGATCCGAGATTGGCCGACCGCTACCCGCACCAATTTTCGGGCGGCCAGCGCCAGAGGATCGGCATTGCCCGTGCCATGGCACTCTCGCCGAAACTTTTGGTTCTCGACGAGCCCGTCTCCGCGCTCGACGTATCGATCCAGGCCCAGATTCTCAACCTGCTGCGCGATATTCAGCGGCGGACCGGCGTCGCCTACCTCTTCATCGCCCACGACCTCGCCGTGGTGCGCCACGTCAGCGACCGTGTCGCAGTCATGTACCTCGGCCGGATCGTCGAGATCGCGGATCGCGACCAGATCTACAGTCGCCCCCGTCACCCCTACACCATCTCGTTGCTGTCTGCTGTGCCCGTGCCAGATCCTGTCAAGGAGCGCACGCGCGTGCGCATCCCGCTGCGTGGAGAGATTGGCTCAGGGACCGCCGTGCCATCGGGCTGCCGATTTCACCCTCGTTGCTTCCGCGCCCGGCTCATAGCGCAGGCAGGGCGTGCCGACACGCGCCCCTTTCTCTCCGAACGGTTGCCGACGGCGTGTCTCGAGCAGGACCCGGCATTGAAAGACGTGGCGCCAGGGCATCGTGCGGCCTGCCACTTCGACGCAGAGCAGCGGCTCGACGCGGAAAACCTGCAGACCGGCGGAGCAGCATGAAGAAGCTCATGATCGAAGTTCGCGTCAACGAGTACATGATGCGCGATAGCAACAAAAACGTGCCGTGGACGGCCGAGGAACTTGGCCGCACGGCAGGCGAGATCAGAGCCGCTGGCGCCTCCATCATCCACTTTCATGCGCGTGGCCCGGAAGGGCAACCGGCGCACGCGCCGGAGAGTTACGCGGCGGCAGTGCGTGCCATACGCGCCAACTCCGATCTCATAGTGAACCCTACTCTTGGCCAGATCACGGTTGCCGGACAGGAGGAGCGCATCCGCCATATCGTGGAACTCGCCAAGGATCCGGCACTGAGACCTGAGATGGCGGGTATCGACACTGGCTCAACGAACATCGACGTGTACAACGCGGGGACGAAGAACTTCCGGACGACGGGGAAGGTTTACGTCAACTCGCACGAGGCGCTCACGCTGTTCTGCCGCCGCTTTCGCGATTGCGGCGTGAAGCCCAACCTCGTCGCGTGGACCGTTCCCTTTCTGCGCTCTGCCAGCGCTCTGCTCGACATGGGGATTGCCGACGAGCCGGCCTACGTTCTCCTCGTCCACTGTGAGGGCGGCATCCTCGGCGGCCATCCCGGGACGCCCCAGGGTCTCGAAGCGTTCCTTGCGCACATGCCAAAGGACCGAAGGATCGAGTGGACGGTCTGCTGCAAGGAAGGCAACTTATTTCCCATAGCGATGATGTCGATCGCGCTGGGCGGCCATGTTGCGATCGGTATCGGCGACTACCCCTACCTGGAGATCGGCGAGCCGACTAACGCCGATCTCGTGCGCGAGATTGTGCGCATGGCCAAGCTCGTCGGGCGCGAGGTTGCCACGCCCACCGAGGCGCGGGGCATGCTCGGCCTCATGTAAATCTGTTAGCTGGAGGGCGCGATGAGCGAGACACGCGAGGCCAACTACAAGGGCGTCTTCGACAACAGCATCGGCTTTGGTGAGCGGCCAGCCGTCATCGTCATCGACTTCATCAAAGCGTACACGACCCAGGGTGCCGCCTTCTTCGGCCAGGGTGTCGTGGATGCTGTAGAGGCGACCGTGGGGCTGCTCACAGCAGCAAGGGCGGCGCGCGTGCCAATCATCTACACCAAGGTGCTTTACCATCCGTCCGGCATGGACGGCGGTCTCTTTGTCAAGAAGGTGCCGGCGCTGCGCAAGCTGGTCGCGGGCGAGCCGCTTGCCGAGATCGACACCAGGATTCCGCCTGCGCCCGAGGATCTCGTGATCGTAAAGAATTATCCCAGCTGCTTCTTCGGCACCTCGCTCGCGTCGACGTTGGCCGGCTTGAGCATCGACACGCTTGTCATCACCGGCTGCTCGACGAGCGGGTGTGTGCGGGCGGCTGCCATCGACGCTATCCAGTACGGCTATCGTGTTATCGTGCCGCGCGAGTGCGTCGGTGACCGGCATGATGGGCCGCATGATGCCAACCTGTTCGACATCAACGCGAAGTATGGTGACGTCATTCCGAAGGCTGATGTGATCGCCTATTTCAGCCGCGCGCCTGAACTTGCGCCAGACCACCCTCACCCTCGCCGTCCGCGGTGACCGCAATGGTAGCCCCGGAGTCATAGCCCGATGGTGCCTGCGAGGGCAGGCGGATACCCGCCGAAGCAGGACCAAAGCTCTCGTATCAGACCTATCTCGACCTGCATCGGAGCTTCGACACACGTGTTCCGCGCGGTACCGAGGACGGGTGACTGATCGACCACCTCACAACGAAGAAAGGTCCATCAATGACCGTTGCAGTGTTTGACCAACTCTATAACGCCGTCGACGAGAAGGCCCTAATGGCGCACCTGCGCGAGTTCGCGCGGTGGCAAAAGCTGTCGGGCTCCAAGGACGAGTTGGCAAACGTCGAGTGCGTTCAGAAACAGCTCGAAGACCTCGGGTATGAAACGCAGCTCATTCTGCATGATGCTTATATTAGCCTGCCCCTTGAGGCAAAAGTGATCGTCAATGGCAAGTCGCTGCGTTGCATCACGCACTCGTTCTCGCGCACCACGCAACCGGAGGGCTTAACTGCACCTCTCGTGTATCTTGGCAACGGACTCGACACCGCCAAGGACGTAAAGGGACGCATTTTGGTGCTCGACGGATTGGCGGCGCCCGCGGCGAGTAGGCGGGCGAGCCGCGCGGGTGCACTCGGTCAGATCCACGTGAGCCCTTATGAGCACATCCACGAGATGTGTATCTCCCCGGTATGGGGCAGTCCATCGCACGAGACTCTCGAGCTTCTGCCGAACACGGTGGTCTGTTCGATCGACAATGCGGACGGCGAGTATGTGAAGCGTCTCATCGCCAAGGGCGAGGCGACGGCAACGCTGCATGCGACCGTCGATACCGGTTGGCGCAAGACGCCAATCCTCATCGCCGAGCTGCCTGCTAAGGGCGGCGCGGACGAGCCGTTCGTCCTGCTCTCGGGGCATCAAGACACATGGCACTACGGCGTTATGGACAATGGCAGCGCCAATGCGACGATGCTCGAGGTGGCGCGCCTATGCGCCAAGCAGCGCAAAAGTTGGCGCCGTGGCCTGCGTATCGCATTCTGGTCGGGCCACTCTCATGGCCGTTATTCCGGATCGGCCTGGTATGTCGACGAGAATTGGGGAGAGATCGAGCGGCGTTGCGTTGCGCACGTCAACGTCGATTCGGTTGGCGGTAAGGGCAATACGGCTCTGGCGGATGCGCCGGCAGCCGCGGAGCTGCTCAATCTTGCGCGTGAGGGTGTGAAGCGGGCGAGCGGTGAAACACTCACCGAGCAGCGCATGAGCCGGGCTGGCGACCAATCATTCTGGGGTATCGGCGTGCCGGCAATCTACAATACGCTTAGCCATGAACCGATCGGTAAGGGGATCAACGTTGTCTCCGCCTTCATGGGAGACGGCAAGAAGCGCGCCGGAGGCGGCATGGGCTGGTGGTGGCACACGCCGGGCGACACGATCGACAAAATCGATCCACTACTACTGGTGCGCGACACGCGTGTTTATTTGGACGCGACTTGGCGGCTTCTCACCGATACAGTCCTTCCGCTCGATCATCGTGAGCAGGTTGGGCAGCTGCTGTCTATCATCGACGAGCTGCAATCCGAGCTCGGCACGCGGTTTGATCTAAGCAAGTTGCGTGGTCGTGCGGCGCAGCTTCTTGAGCACACGCAGGGGCTCTACCGCGCGGCGGTAAGCGCAGCAAATGGTGGCGATGCGGACGAGATGAGACGCCGTCAACGCGACGCTCGTGGCGCTGTCGCGTTTGTTGACCCCGCTCGAATACACGAACGGCGATCGCTTTGTGCACGACCCGGCACTTGGCCAGACCCAATTCCCGGCGCTCGATCCTCTGCGCCGGTGGCGGTCTCTGGAGGCTGGCTCGGATGCAGAGAAGTTTACCGCCGTTGCTGCGCGTCAGGGCCGCAATCGCCTTGCCCACGGCATCGAGCAGGCCATCGGGCTGCTCGATAAAGCGTTGCCAAGAAGTAAGGCGAAGCAGGAACCGTAAGGATGCCTGAACAAGCGACTGGCGGCCAGTCAACAGGCCGCCGTTCACCGCAATGAGCAATGGTCGCGGTTTCCTACTAGTTCCAGCTCCTCAGATGTCCTGATGACGGACATTGACAAGTTCTGGCGTGCGAGATGTGATATTCTAAGGCCGCATGAATCCGCGAGCATTGTGTCGTGTCGAGGAGCGGGAGAAGCTGATGGAACACCGTGGTCCGGCTGGAAGGCTGCGTGTAGCGTTTTCGTCGGCGCTGTTCAGCGTCTTCGTTGTGGCTAGCTTCGGTCCGGCGCTAAGCCAGTCGAACGAGGTTGTCGTCACTCTGCCTGGAGGCACGTTGGAAAAGGTGCTTCGCAAGAGCTGGGTCGAGCCCTTTGAAAGGACACACAAGGGCAAGGCAATCGTGACTACCGGCCTGACGATGGAGAATTTGGCGAAGCTGCGAGCGCAGAAGGGCAACCCCAAAGTCGATGTCGTGATCTTCGACCCGCCAGGTGCGATCCCTGCCGCTAATGAGGATCTGACAGAGGAACTAGACCCGGAGCGCATTCCCAACCTGAAGGACCAGTATCCCTGGGAGATTCAGAAGCACCGACGATTTGCCACCCAGTGGTTGTCAAACCAGGTGTTAGCCTACAATACGCAATTCATTAAGGAGCCGCCAAAGTCCTGGGCAGATCTCTGGAAGCCCGAATACAAGGGCAAGGTCGCGCTCCCCGATATCGGCACCTCACACGGCTTGTTCTTCGTGAGCATCGTTTCGAAGATGCAATCGGGGGATCTCTATAATACCGACGCCGCGTTTGCGAAGCTCCAGACGCTTAAGCCGAACGTGCTGACATTCTGGACCAGCCACGACCAACTCGCCCAGTTGTTGAACTCTGGTGAAGCGTGGATCGCGCCATGGACCGCCGACAGAGCCATGTCGCAAACAGCGGCCGGGGCGCCCGTCGCTCTCACTGTGCCGAGCGAAGGGGCGATCTTTTTCACCTCTCACATCGCGATCGCCAAGGGCAGCCCCAATAAAGCCCTTGCCGAGAAATACATCGACGTCGCCATATCCCAGGAGGCGCAGATGATCAATGCGCAGGAGGCTTTTCTCGCCCCTGCGAACGCCAAGGTCCAGCTGACTGGGACTCTGGCGGACAACCTCGCCTACGGGGAGCGACTGAAACAACTGATCGCGCCTGACTGGGGCAAAATGGATCAACTGCGGAACGAGTGGACCGAGCGCTGGAACCGCCAAATCCGGTAAGAGAGCCGCGCGGTCGGCAATGGTCAGCGCTGGCGCAGTAGCATTCGGAGCTACCGGGAAGTTTGGCTGCTCATGAGCGAGCTTGAGCTTCGCGGGATACGCAAGACGTTCGGTCGCGTCGTGGCGGTGGCGGGCATGGACCTCACCGTCAACCCGGCTGAGTTCGTGGGGCTGCTCGGGCCGTCTGGCTGCGGAAAAACGACAACGCTGAGGATGATCGCGGGATTCGAGCGACCTGACAGCGGCGAAGTAGTGATCAAGAACCGCGGAGTCACTGACCTTCCGCCCCACCGCCGCGACATCGGTATCGTCTTCCAGAACTACGCCTTGTTTCCTCATATGACCGTTTTTCAGAACGTGGCATATGGGTTGCGGGTGCGGGGAGTTGCGAAAGACCAGATCGCCCGGGAGGTCGCTGACGCACTCAAACTCGTGCACATGGAGGACTTAAGAGACCGCTACCCAAGCCAGCTCAGCGGTGGGCAGCGCCAGCGAGTCGCTTTGGCTCGGGCCGTCGTTATCCGGCCAACGATCCTGCTGTTCGACGAACCCTTGACCAACCTCGATGCAAAGCTCCGGGGGGAGATGCGCAGCGAGCTGCGCCGTCTGCAACGGCGTTTGGGGATTGCTACGATCTTCGTAACCCACGACCAGGAAGAGGCCTTATCGATGGCAGATCGCATCGTGGTGATGAGCAACGGCTCGGTCGAGCAAATCGGGACGCCCGAAGAGATCTATGACCGCCCTCGCACGAGGTTCGTTGCGGAGTTTATCGGCAGTTGCAATTTCCTGCCGGGACAGGTGGTGTCCGTCGATCATGGACACGTGCGGCTTAGGGTTGGCGAGATGGAGCTGGCCGTAGTCGTTGATGGCAAAGCTCCTGCCCCCGGAACCCGGGGCACTTTGTCGGTGCGGCCAGAAGCAATGCGGCTCCTTGGGGCGGGCGAATCCTTGCCTGCAACTACGAATGTCGTCGTTGGCGAGGTGCGCGAAATCACCTATGTCGGCGCGTTTCGGCACTATCGCGTGGAATTGTCGAGCGAGCACGAGCTGATTGTGTATCAGCAGAGCAGCGGAACGCCTGCGCTTCAGGAAGGAAGGTCTGTGAAAGTGGCGTGGGAGCCCGGTGCGGGATCCTTCCAACCAGGCGAACACGCTCCATGAGGAGTCGATTCTGGATTCCGGGGCTACTCATCGCCCCTGCTCTGTTGCTGCTGCTGTTCGGCTTCGTCGCGCCGCTAGGGATTCTTATCGCCTATAGTTTCTATGAGTTTCGCCCGAGCGGGGAGATCATCCCCGCCTTCACGCTGACGCATTACCTGCGGTTTCTAGGCGACCCATTCTACCTTTACGTCTTGTGGCGAACCGTTTCGCTGGGCCTCTGGGTGACCGGCTGGTGCCTGCTATTGGGCTACCCGCTGGCCTACTTCCTCGCCCGTAGCCGCTCGCGCCACGTCCGCGCTCTATTGCTCACGCTGCTCCTAATCCCGTTGATGACCAGCGTGGTCGTCTTGTCCTATGGCTGGATGGTCATCCTGGCCAACAACGGCCTGATCAACAAGGCACTGCTGGCACTGGGCGTGATCGAAGCGCCAGTTCAGCTCTTATTCAACATGACGGGCGTCACGATCGCCTTGGTTGCCATCCTGCTGCCGTACATGATCCTGACGATCATGCCGGTAATCCAAAACATCGAACCGTCGCTCGAAGAGGCGTCGCAGAGTCTCGGCGCCGCGCCCTGGCGCATGTTCCGGGATGTTGTGGTCCCGCTGTCCTTGCCTGGTGTCTGGGCGGGTTGCATCCTGGTGTTCGTTCTGACAATCGCAGCCTACGCTACGCCCCGCCTCGTGGGCGGCAGCCGCCTGCTGGTGATGCCAATCTTCGTCTACGACCAGGCGATGGCCCTGCTCAACTGGCCGTTCGCCGCCGCCACCTCGTTTATCCTTCTGGCTCTGGTGTTGGTCCTCATGACCATTCAGGGGCGGCTGGCCGAGAAGCGCTCGGACTGGGACCGGGCCCCATGACAGGACGCATTCTGCTCACGTTCAACGTGCTCGTGTATTTCTTCGTGCTGATGCCCATACTGGTCGTTATCCCGGTGTCCTTCAGTCAGACGCAGTATCTGGTCTTTCCACCGCAAGGCTTTTCGTTGCGGTGGTATATGAACTTCTTTTCCACTCCTGAGCTGGTGGATTCCCTCTGGCTGAGCCTTCGCCTTGCCGCGGCGACGACAGTCATTTGCACCGTGCTCGGGACCATGGTGGCCCTGGCGCTCGTTCGCTACCAGTACCCTGGCCGCCGGGCGATACGGGAGTTCTTCCTCGCTTCAATTGTGATGCCACGTCTTGTGCTGGGAATCGCTTTGCTGATGTTCCTCAGCAAGACCTTCCTCTCTGGGCACTTTGGCGGTCTGCTCCTCGCCCATATCGTGGTCGCTTTCCCCTATGTCGTTCGCACCGTCAGCGCCAGCCTGTTTGGTCTGGATCGGACACTCGAGGAGGCCGGGGCAAGCCTGGGCGCGGCTCCGATGAGGGTGTTCCGGACGATTACGCTGCCGCTCCTTAAGCCGGGCATCGTTGCAGGCGCGATCTTTGCCTTTGTGACATCGTTCGACGAACTCGTGATGACCCTCTTCCTCGCCGGTCCGCGATTGGACACCCTTCCGGTCAAGATCTTCAACTACCTCGAATACACTTCCGATCCGACGATCGCGGCCATCTCGGTGATTTTGATCGCCATCACTGCTGTCGCGGTCCTTATTGCCGAACGGATCGTCGGCTTTGCCCGCTTCGTTTGAAGGCGGGATCAAGCTCCTCAAATTTTAAAAGGGGAACAGCCTGGCCGGAGCGTCCATAACCTTCGTACCGACCTCGCTTGATTTACTCGCCCTGGAAAATCCACCGCCAGTGACGAAAAACTACGTCATCGCGCCAAATCTGTGACAGTCGGTCTCACGATCGTCCGCCATCGACCGACAGGACTTGACCGGAGATCCAGGCCGCGTGCTCACTTGCCAGAAAGACAACGGCATTAGCGATGTCCTCGGCCTTACCGAGCCGTCGCGTATGGATGCCCTCCACGATGCGTTGCTGCCCGTCGGCACCGTAGCTTTCCCACTGCCGCTGCGTCACGGGTTGGACAGCACCAGTCCCGGCGCCACCGCATTAACGGTGATACCGAATTGCCCGAGCTCGTGGCTGAGGTGGCGGGTCAATCCCACAAGCGCGTGCTTGGCGGTGGTATAGGCCTGAATGCCGGTGAGGCTCGGTCTGAGCCCCGCGGTTGAGGCGATATTGACAATTCGCCCAAAGCTGGCGCGCTTCATCGGAGCTGCGACGGCCTGTGACAGCCAGAAGGGACCGTCGGTATTGGGTTCGAAGACAGTCCGCCAGTCGCTCTCGCTTATCTCCTCGATCGGCCGTCCAACCTGTCCGCGCACGCCGCCGGCTGAGTTGACGAGGATGTCGACACGGCCCTCCGCACTGATGATGCCCTCGACCACACTATGCGTCGCCGCGCGGTCCGAGACGTCGAGCACATGGGCCTCGGCGCCGCAATCTTCTGCGAAGCGGTGGACGCTGGCGTCGATGTCCGTCACATGAACGCGAGCGCCCGCTGCCACGAGTGCTCTGGCAATGGCCTGTCCGATGCCCTGGGCGGCCCCGGTTACGAGAGCGACGCGCTGGTCAAACCGGATGTCCATGTGTAAATCAGCCTGGAGAGTTTCGATTAACTGCGGCCGTCGACCGTCGCCGACAACGTGGATCAGCGTTACTGCATGTGTCAATCTGACTATGCGGAAGCCGGCGCGGTAGGGGTTTCACGCAGTGCCGAGAAGGGAATGTCAGTCCAGGCTACCCATTCCGAATACGCAGTTTGGTCAGAATGCCGACCGCCCAGCGGTGCAGGCGCTGTATGGGTCACGGTTTCAGAGGGTCCGGTGCGGCGGATTGACCAACGCTTCACTTCGCGCCGCATGGCCGAAGATTACGTCCGGCTGTATGGCGCGCTGCTCGCTCAGCGCTTCCGTGACAATGTCGTCCCAATGACGCGTGCGCTTACGAGCGGTAGGCGCGCCTCGGCGACCTGCCTTGGCCGAGCCGCACTGGGAAGTGTTGGCCCGGCGGACTACAGGGCCAGTGCTTCTCTATTCGCGCCAGGGCGCATAATGGGCATGCCATAGCGGACGCGCTGTGTAGCTGGGAGCTCTTGAACTCGCCCGTACAGCAAGAGATACGAAAAAGGTGGCGGAGAACGCCCTCTCAATGGTGGAACGTCAAGGTCGCACTGCCACGGATGGTACCTGGGTGAGCATCCCGGCGCAGTCACTTTGCATCCACGGTGACATGGCGAACGCCACCGAGGTCGGTCGAGAGGTTTGGAACGCCTTGAAGGAGGCTGGCCACCAAGTAGTCCCAACTCGGCAGCTCGTTCAGCGTGGCTGATCTGCCGAATAGCCCCCTGGATGCGTGCGTATACTCTATCGGTAGTGTCATGAAGAGTTGCCGCGTGGATCCTCGCGCGTGCGAGACTTGTGGCGTTCATGCTGGCGGCGCTATCAATGCGCCGTTCGATAGCCGCGACTGGGAGTTTTGGCGTTCGCATCGTTGCGGCCATCGAGAGGCGGAGTGTCACGCTCTAACTCACGCAACGGTTTGATCGTCAGCGACAATACACACCGATCGCCAAGGCGCTTCAACGACCTTCACCACTCGGCTGAACGTTCTGCAGTCGCACGCCCGATGCCGCACCACTGCCGGTGATAAAGGCCACCTTGCCGCGCAATCGTGCCATTGTTCGTTTCTTCTTCCGTTGCTGCGATGCTCGTTCACTCATCCAGCCTCGAGGCGATAGACCCCCCCTTGCATCGTCGTACGCCAGAGCTCGCCCCGGCGTAGCATGAAATTCACGTGTGCCATGACTTCGCTGAAAGCAAATCCCATCTGATGCGCGTCGAGCTGAATGTGGGAGAAGAGGACAGGCACCAGGTCGGATGCGGATCTCGCCTTGGTTCTACACGCTTCGAAGATCGCGGCGCAGCGTGCCTCGTGATGCGCCACGAGCTCGTCACAGCGCATGTGCAGGCCATAGAACGGAAGCTGATGGCCGGGCACAACGAGAACATCGTCCGGGATCGCAGCCTTGATCTCGCTCAGCGATCGCAGGTAAAGGCCGAGGGGATCGCCGTCAGGATCGACGGGCCACACGCTGACATTCGGCGTGATCTTCGCAAGCACCTCGTCGGCGGCGAACAGCAGCTTAGCCAATTCACAGTAAAGCATGATCTGCTCGGCCGCGTGGCCTTCGCTTGTCATGACGGAGAAGCCGCGCCCTCCGATCGTGAGCACGTCGCCGGCGACAATCCGAGAGAAGGTCAAGGGAAGCGGAGCGACTTTCCAGAGGTACGCGTGTCCTTCGGTGTTGATCTTCTCCATCGTCTGCACGTCGAATCCGTTGTGCAGATAGAACTCTCGGTAAGGTCCATCGGTCAGGTTGCCCGGACGCAAGGCCACGTTGAGACAGCCGAGGTAGGCAGTCTGAGCCGTCAGCATCGGGGCACGGAATTTCTCGCAGAGCCAGCCGGCGAGACCGATGTGATCCGGGTGGAAATGCGTGACAATGATGCGCGTGATCGGCCGGCCAGCGAGCGGACCCGCGATCAACGCCTCCCAGGCCGCACGTCCGTCGTTGTAGTCGAGGCCAGTGTCGATGATGGCCCAGCCGTCACCATCGTCGATAAGGTAGACGTTGACGTGGTTCAGCCGGAAGGGAAGAGGGACACGGGCCCAGAAAATACCGGGCACGATCTCAGTCGCAGTACCGATGTCCGGGGGCGTGGGAAACGGATAGTGAAGGGTCGCTTGTGTCGGTCGTGTTGTGCTTGTCATTCCCATTCCAAATGCAGACGCACATGCACAATGCGCGCGCGTGAGACCGATGTGTGTGCTCTCATGATTTCAAGTGACGCCGGTCGAGAAGGCGGCGGGGCTTTCCCTCCCGGCCGAGGTTGGCCACTTCGCGAAGAGCGCCTTCCTCGACGAGGTCCACGACCACCTTGAGGCCGAGGTCCGCCAAGAGGCGTTTCTCCAAATAATCCCGCAGGCCCTCACTATTGCCCGCATCGGCGCGAACTTCCACCTGCACTGTCAATTCGTCGCGAATCACGCCGTCGCGAACATGGCGATCGGCGACCACCATCCATTCGCCCGCTGTCCGCGGGTCGCTCTTTACGGCATTGAGGCAGGCCATCGGATAGACGTTGGTGCCGCGAATCTTCACCATGGAATCGCTGCGACCGAGGAAGCGGTCGATGCGCCGGAATTCGCTGCCGAGGGCGGTCCTCTCATGCGGCAACAAGCGCCCGAGGTCGCGCAGGTTGAAGCGGATCAAAGGCACGACTTGCCGATAAAGCGATGTCGCAACCATGTTGCCAACTTCGCCTGGCGAGACGGGAGCACCGGTCTCAGTATCCGTGAAATCGATGTGGATGCAGTCTTCCATGAGGTACATACCATTCTTGTCTTCGGCTTCGAAGGCAGCATGGGAGATCTCATGAGTCCCGTAGTTGTCGAAAACCGGGCAGCCGAACAACAACTCCAATTCCGTGCGCAAGCTGTTTTCGAGGTCGGGGCCGAGATAGGTAGTGATGTACTTCAGGTTCAGCTCTCGGGGATCGCGCCCCAGTCCCTTGCGGGTTTCGGCGGCTAGCGTGGTGAGATACTCGGGAAAGGACACAAGCACCGTCGTGCCATAGTCGAAGGCGATCTCCACCTGCTTGCGGCTCGGTGTAACGACGCCACTGCCAGTAGTGAGTGGCATGGCCGCGAGGTAGTAGTGCGCGGCGTGATAGTGCGACCATGCGAGATTGGCAAGCGAACACGTCGCCGGAATCTGGATGATGTCGCCCGGCCGTGCGCCCTGAAGATAGTGGCTGCGCGCGATCTGCAGCCCGTTCAATTCCCACTCGACCACACCGTAGAGCGTGGGTCTCGCCTTGCCGGTCGTGCCGCCGCTCGTCTGCAGCTTGAGGGGCTGATTTTTCAGCTCGGATTTTGGATCGATCCCGGCAATTGTGCCGAACGGCGTGTCTTCGGTCTGGCTGTTCTTGATGTCGTCGGAGTTGAAGGTCGGGAGCTTGTTCAAATCGTCGATCGAGCGGATGTCGCCCGGCTCGATGCCGTGAGAACGCCAGAGACTCTGATAGAACGCGTTCTTCCAACCCACTTCCATCATCGCCAGAAAGCGCTGATTCTGAAGCGCGCGGACGCGCTCATAGGGCCATTTGAAGATCGTGTTCGCGAACACGTCCGGGGCCGGAAACTGGCGATCGAACCAAGTCCAGTCAATCGCATTGCGATAGATCGGCAGTCCTGACCGGGGCGCTTCTTCGAGCATGGTGATCCGCCTCCGCCTTCAGAGTGGGCAATTGTCGGGGAATTTCGGTCTGCGCTTCTCAAGGTGCGAGGTGACACCTTCCACCGCATCGGGCGTGGCGAAGCCCATCATTTCTAGTGCCGTGGACGCATCAAACGTCGGTCCGGCCATGCGCAGCCAATTGTTGAGCGCGTATTTCGTCCAGCGGATGGCGCTTTGCGCGCCCGTAGCGAGTTCGGTCGCCACCTCGAGCGCGGTTTCCTGAAGTTTGTCGTCGTCGACGCAGAGCGAGACGAGGCCAATGCGCTCAGCTTCTTCGCCGTTGATGGGGCGGCAGGTCAACAGATAGTACTTGGCCTTGGCCATGCCGCACAGAAGTGGCCAGATGATTGCGGCCGCGTCGCCAGCGGCGACGCCGAGGCGCGTGTGGCCGTCGATGATGCGCGCGGAACGCCCCGCAATCGAAACGTCGGCCAGGATGCCGGCCACCAGACCGGCACCGACCGCAACGCCGTTGATGGCCGAAACGATCGGCTTGCTGCAGTTGATAATGTTGTAGACGAGATCCTTGGCGTGCTTCCATTCGGTCATGCGTGTCTCATGGTCGGTCAGCATCTTCTGCGCCATGCGCAGATCGCCGCCGGCGGAGAACGCCCGTCCAGCCCCGGTTAGGATCACGGCATTGATGTCAGGGTCATCGTCGATGGTGCGCCAGATGTAGGTGAGTTGCTTGTGCGTCTCGGCGTCGATGGCATTTAGCGCTTCGGGCCGATTGAAGGTGATGCGCAGAATCCGGGGCACCGGATAGTCGATCTGCAATTTGGTGAATTGCGCGTAGCGATCGGACATTTCACTTTTCCTCCTCGTCGTGTTCTCATTTGCCGGGCACCAGCAATTCACGAGCGCCATTCTGCGGCGCGGGAGCGGGACCTCTTTAGTGCAGCCGAATTGCCTAGCGGTTTGACTAAATCTTTGTAGCAGCTCGTCTAGAGGACCTCACCATATTGAAGGTTGAAGTCGATGATCGTCCTTATTGCCTGTGACCGCTATCTCGGCCTCGCAAGCCTTGCGTCTGAGCATCAGACCTGGATATGCTTCGAAACTGCTCCGGTCCAAATCAAGAGCGTCATTGAGACGTCATTAGGCCGGAAATCCCGCGTGACCTGAGAAACCTCAGGTTACCAAACAAAAAAGTGGGAGGCGCTCCATGACTTCGGCCACGCTCAGCGAGCAACCAGCCGCGACGTTTGAGAAAGGCAAGCTCGCCTACGCTCCCGTCGACAACCCGGTGTACGTCCAGGGCCGGCGGGATTTCTTCAAGTATCGCGACCTCGGTGTCACGACCGCCAGCGGAGGCGCAATCCGCGCCCAAGTAACGTTGGGCACAAAAGGGCTGACCCGTCCGACAGGATGGCACTACCACGTCTGCGAAGGCCAATTCGTCTACATGATCAAGGGCTGGGTCGAGCTGCAGTTCGAGGACGGCCGCACGATCGTGGTGAAAGAGGGCGATAGCCTGTTCATCCCGGGCCATACCAAACACAACGAGACCCGCACCGCCGATGAGCTCGAGATCTTGGAAATCTCCGTGCCGGCAGAGATGGGAACGACAGCCTGCGATGCACCGGCCAATTTTCCGAAGACCTAAAAGGGCTACCTCCTCGCCTCTTCGCGTGGGTAACTGCAGTGTGGTTGCAGAGCGTCCAGAGCAATTCTTGGTTCGACTGGGATCATCCCGTCGTACCAACATGCAACGCTCGCGCGGCTGAGGCGGAACGTCGGTCCAGGCCGGCACATCTATCTGCTACCCGAATGACTTGGCCATGAATCCCGCGAGTACGGTGCCAGACCCCAGACCTTGGAGCGCCCGGGCAAAAAGGGCTCTTTCGGACCGCGGATAAACCGTGCGCCCGCCAAGCGGAGCCGACCTCGATGGAGTGCGCTCGATAGATTGCTTTGAACTTTCACGCCAACTCGAAGGGTGTAGCAAATGGACAGACGTCACTTCGGCAAAAGTCTGCTGATCGGCGCAGCAATTGCTGCCGTTTCGCCTTCCGCTTGGGCACAGTCGTCCGATCCGATCATCTTCGGGATGACATTCGATGCTGCAAAGCAGGCCTCCTACTACGCCCTCTTGATGCGCGATGCGACGATTCTGCGTATCGAGGAGATCAACGCCGCGGGAGGCGTGCTCGGCCGCCAGATCAAGCTGCTGATGGAGGACGACGAGAACAATCCGGCGATCGCCGCACAGAAGGTCGAAAAGCTCGCGTCGGCCGGCGCTCTCTTCATCTTCGAGGTCGGCTCCTCGGCGACGGGTCTTGCGGCGCAGCGGGCGGCCGAAGAGCTAAAAGTGCCTAACGGCTCGCCCACTAACGTGGCTGAGGCACTGACCAAGCCGCACAAGAACTGGTATTTCCGTTTGGGTCTGCGGGACTCCATCGCCACTGAGGGCCTGATCCGCCACCTGAAGACAAAGTTTGACAAGCCCCGACTCGCAGTCATCCGCGATGGTACGGAGACTGGCCTGAGCGTCTCCGACAACCAAGTCAAGTTCCTGACAGAGGCTGGCTTCGAAGTCGTGGCGAAGGAGCAGATTTCTCCGGGTTCGGTCGACGTCACTGCACAGGCCCTGCGCATCAAGGCCGCCAACCCCGGCGTTGTGCTGGTCACGGGTGCCTCGGTGGGTGACCTCAACAACTACATCAAGTCGCACACGCTGTTGGGTAACAAGGCGCCGATGATCGGCAACAACCTGTTCGCTGTCACGACTTTCCCGCAACTCGCCGGCAAGGCCGCCGATGGCTTCATGTTCGTCGACGCAGTGGACATGGCGCGTCCTGACGTCAAGGCGGTCGAGAGCAAGCTGATGGCCCGCTACGCCGATCGCGCAAAGGGCAGCTCGCAGATGATTGCCGCTTACGACTTCGTCGATCTGGTCGTGGATGGGCTCAAGCGCGCAGGCACCGCCGATCGCGCCAAGCTGCGCGATGCGCTGGAGGCGACCGCCAACTGGAAGAGCCTCGTGGGGCGCACTGGGACCACCGTGTCGTTCAGCCCGACCAACCATGACGGCATCGTCAGCGACGCACAGGTCGTGATCCGTCTGGTGAAGGATGGACAGTTTGCGGGCTCCGTGGAGTAGCACGCTCCATGGAATTCCTGCCCCTGATCGTACTGTCGGGCCTGCAGGTCGGTTGCATCTATGCGATGATGGCGCTCAGCTATTTCGTCATCATCAATGCTACCGGGATCCTCAACTTCGCCCAGGGCGAGTGGATGATGTTGTCCGCGATCCTTGGTGCGACGCTGATCTCGGCGCACCTGCCGTATCCACTGGCCGTGCTGGCAGCCATCACCGCAGCCACGACGGTGTCGCTGCTAGCCGAGCGGCTGGTGATCCAGCCGCTGCAGGGGCGAAACGCCGACATCAATACGCTGGTCGTAGCCCTGCTGGGCATCCTCGTCGTAACCCGTTACGGAACGGGCCTGGTCTTCGGCCGTGAGGAGGTGCGACTGGAGGGGCCGTTGCCGCAAGCACCGATCGTGCTGGGCGAAAGCCTGTTTGTGCTACCGCAGACCCTGTTCGTGTTCGCGGCCACGGCTGCCACCTTCTGCGCACTGTGGCTCTTCCTGCATCGCACCACGTTCGGCCGCTCCTTCCGGATTGCGGCGATCGACCCGTTGGGCGCCCAGATCGTCGGCGTCGATCTCGGACGCGTGCGGCTCGCAGCCTTCGCGATCGGTGGCCTGATCGCCGCTATTCTCGCCTGGCTCTATGGCCCGCTGCATTCGGCCGGCTATCTGATGGGCGAAGCGCCGGGCGTGAAGGGTTTCATTGCGCTCATCATCGGCGGCCTAGTCTCGCCATTGGGGGCGCTCACCGGCGGGCTGATGCTCGGCATGTTTGAGGTGGCGGCTGCCTACTACATCGGCTCGCTCTACAGCGAGGCGATCGCATTCGTGATGCTCATGCTGTTTCTCTTTGTCAGGCCGCAAGGCATCATCGCCTCACGTTGGAGGGCCACTTGAGCCCTCCTCCCAACGCAATTACTTTGCTCGACCGCTCGACTTGGACCAGCAGGCGCATACTGCTCTGGGCCGCGATCGTTGCCGCGCTGATGCTGCTGCCGGTCGTGATCAAGAATGGCTACTATCTGACTCTCGCAACCAACGTCTCTATCACGATGATCCTGACGTTGAGTCTCAACTTCGTCATCGGGCGGATCGGTCTTTTCTCTCTGGCGCACAGCGCATTTCTGGGAATCGGGGCCTATCTGGCAGCCATTCTGGCGCAGCGACACGGCGTCTCGCCCTGGCTCACACTGCCAGTCGCCATTGCCGGCAGCACTACGACCGCAGCGATCATCGGCACGCCGGTGTTGCGCTTGCGCGGTATGTTCCTGGCCGTTGCGACCCTGGCCTTCGGCCTGTTCTCTGAGGTCTTTGCGCGTCAGGCCAGCGGCATTACCGGGGGCGCCTACGGCATCACCGGCATTCCACCGCTCACCTTGTTCGGAATGCCATTGCGAGGGGCCAGCAGCTTTCTGCTCGCTGCCACCGTACTGCTGCTGACCGCACTAATCTTGGAAAATATCCGCACCTCGCGCTTTGGTCGCGCCATCATCGCTGCCCGTGACAACGAAGCCGCCGCCGCCGCTGCCGGCATCGATATCGGGCGCACCCATCTGGCAGGTTTCATCCTGTCGGCTGGGATCGCAGCCACTGCGGGCTGGGTCTACGGCTTTTTCCATCTGACGCTGAACCCGTACGTCCTGAGTCTCGACATCACCTTCCTTTGGCTCTTCATCGTCTTGGTCGGGGGTTTAGGCAGCATGCGCGGCGTGGCCTGCGCCACGATTCTCCTCGGCATCGGGCCAGAGCTTCTGGGTTTTGCCAGCTCGCAGCAGGTTCTCATCTCGGGGGCGCTCGTGCTGATCGTCGCCCTACTGGCCCCACGCGGCATTGGCGGATTGCTGGACGACCTGGAAATGCGTATCCGTGGCCGCACCCATGGCTGACCCCGCTCCGTTTCTCACGCTGCGTCGAGTTCAGCAAGCGCTTTGGTGGCCTCGCGGCACTTACGGAAGTCGATCTCGACGTCTCCGTCCGAGAGATCTGTGCAATCATCGGCCCGAATGGAGCCGGCAAGAGCACACTGTTCAACATCGTCGCCGGTGTCTATCCCGCAACTCAGGGCGAGGTTTTGCTGGACGGCACACGGCTCGACGGCCTGCCGAGCCACCGGGTTGCCGCAGCGGGCGTATCGCGGGCGTTTCAGCTGGTCAATCTGTTCGGCTCCATGACGGTCGCGGAGAACGTGCTCGTCGGGGCGGAGCGTCACGACAAGCTGAAGCTGTGGCAAGCGATCACGCACTTGAATAG
This sequence comes from uncultured Alphaproteobacteria bacterium, assembly GCA_963806735.1. GTDB lineage: Bacteria > Pseudomonadota > Alphaproteobacteria > Rhizobiales > Hyphomicrobiaceae > CADEFX01. The sequence continues at coordinate 26,912 of CAWEBE010000026.1, forward strand.
CTTCGCCGCGGACCGACAGGAAGCCGTTGCCCGCGTCCAGCGAGCCATCGACCTCGTAGGTATCGGCCATCTGGCAGGACTGCCCGTTGCCAACATCACCTACGGACAGCAGCGCCTCGTTGCGACAGCCCGAGCACTCGCCGCCGAGCCACGACTACTGTTGCTCGACGAGCCCGCCGCAGGGCTCGCCGGACCGGAGATGGAGGCCCTGTCCGCGGCCGTCCGCCGCGCCCGCGACGCCGGCACCACGGTGCTGCTGGTCGAGCACAACGTCGAGTTCGTAATGGACCTATGCGACCATGTCGCCGTGCTGCACTTCGGCCGCAAAATAGCGGATGGCACAGCTGCAGAGGTCCGCAAATCTGAAGCCGTGATCGAGGCCTATCTTGGCCGCTGAAGCCGCATTTCTGGACATCTCGGCGCTATCCGCGTCATACGGATCCGTGCGTGTGTTGCACGACGTCTCCTTCACGCTGGCCGAAGGAGAGAGCATCGCCGTGCTGGGCGCGAACGGCGCCGGCAAGACGACGTTGTTGCGGGCCATCTCGGGCCTGATGGTGCGCCGCGAAGGCCGCATCGGGTTTGCGGGCCAGGAGATCTCTGGCCTGCGACCGGACGAGATTGTGCACTTGGGCATCGCTCAGGTCCCTGAAGGCCGGCGTCTCTTTTTCCCTCTCACTGTCGACGAGAACATCGAGACCGGCGCCCTGCGATTGCGTCGGGCCGGCCGCCATGCCGAGGTGAAGGAGGCAATGGCCATGGTGCTTGAGCTGTTTCCGCAGCTGGCCGAGCGGCGCGACCAGATCTCCGGCACCCTTTCCGGTGGAGAGCAGCAGATGCTGGCCATTGGTCGCGCGCTGATGTGTCGGCCGCGTATCCTGCTGCTGGATGAGCCGTCTGTCGGTCTTGCGCCGAAGGTCATCGAGGCCCTTTTCTGTGTTCTTCACAAGCTGAAAGCCACCGGCCTAACTATCGTCCTGGCTGAGCAGCACGTACCCATGGCTCTCGACCTTGCCGATCGGGCCATCATTTTGAACCTAGGTCGTGTGGCGCTCAGCGGCCTGCCGGCTACGCTGCGGAGCAGCGAGGAGATCCGACGCATCTATCTTGGCGGCTGATCTCCTCCATCGTGCTCCAGTGGGTAGAACGGTGGCCGCCTAAGCGGCCATTTTTGCAGTTATCGCTTGTCGAGCCGCTTGAAAAAACCAGCTTGCTTGGGCTGCAGGCTGAATGTTTTTTGAGCACCACGCTCAAGGACGAATGCGAACGGTACTCGACGCCGCCGGGCGCATGTCCGTGCGCCCTAGCGCATGAGCGCGAAACCTTCGTAGGCCTTGCTCACGAGTTCGTCGCAGATGCTGCGGCAACACGCTATTCCGCCTGCATATGGCATTAAGACGCGGCTTACCGGGTACTTTAGCGCCCAGGTACCAGGTGCACCTGCAGATCCCATCGAGAAGGATCCTTCTCGCAGCCACAAACGCCATCGGAGGAAACGTGGCCAAGAAGCCAGAAGGCCGATATGCCCGTCGACAATCTCGACGCTCTGCTTCGAGCAGGTGCATTGCGCCGTCTACTGGCCGGCCCGCCGTCGCCAAAGTCCGCCAAACGCCGAGCGAAGAGACGCGCGAAGAGGAAATAGCCTTTGGTTACCGAAGCGGAGTCGATCGAGTGTATCGAGTGCATTCAACCTGGAGGATGATGCAAAGTGTGACTGTATTCACGTGACCCCGCCATTTATTCGATCCGTGATTAACCGGTCTTGTGCGGATCCCACCCCCTTGCCGAGGCGGTACGGCAAGATAAAATCGCGTGGCGGTGCAGTACGCACACCATTCAAGATCGTTTGGCGCGAGGAAGAACAGGCAAATGGGTAGAGGACGAGACCGCGGCCCGAGACGGCGCGGGTTTGATGACGATTGGGACTCACCTCCGGCCACACGCGATAGAAGTTCGCAGCAGCCATTCCGATCAGGTCTGCGCGAGAATGGTGCCCCAAGCGGCCCGTCTGTAGACGCCATCGTCAAGTGGTTCAATGCGGACAAGGGCTTTGGCTTCGTTGAGCTGGCCGACGGCTCCGGCGACGTGTTCTTGCATGTGGCGGTATTGCAGGCGGCTGGGCATGACGCTGTCGATCCCGGAACCAAACTGAGCGTGCAGGTTGGCCCGGGGCAAAAGGGCCGGCAGGTCACGGCTATTGTCGCGGTGGATGCCAACAGCGGCATAGAGCCTCGAGCATCGCCGCGATCCTCACGCAGGGCTTCATCTGGCAGAGAACGATTTGACGCGGCGACCGCGACCGAAGTCGAAGGCACCGTCAAATGGTTTAATCCCACCAAGGGGTTCGGGTTCGTTGCCTGCGAGGACGGCGAGAAGGATGTGTTTGTCCACATCTCGGTCGTCGAGCGTGCAGGCCTTGGCACTCTGCAAGAGGCCCAGTGCGTGATTATGAAGGTCGTGCGGACGCAAAAGGGACGTGAAGCGGTTTCGATTGAAGTCCCCTGAGCCGCAACACCAGGTGCTCACTGCATCCAAACCCGATGAACATCCTGTCGATCATGGGGTCTGGAAATTGTCCTGAAGGGGCCAGAGTTTGGCTCCGGGCGCGCGCGGCGCTCATGCTTGCGCCCAGGTACTTGGTATGCGAGGAGCCGATTTCCGCGCTTGGCGGTCGATCAAAGGCATAGACGCTCGTTCCAACAACTCGTCGACACACGCTCGCCATCGCCGACCATAGAATGCGTGCGTTTACGTCATTTCCTCATGATACCCAGCGCCGGCATACAAATGCGGACTGGCTCAAGAATTCTCTGAAAGAGCGTTGTTGCGGTTCGGCGCCGCACTGTGCTCTTGTTGGCACTGCTCTGCAGCGTGCGTCCACGAACTCCGTCCGCTGAGTTCGTAGCGCATGAGGGAGGATCACATGCGCACCTGGCTTGCCGCCCTGCTTGCGGCCTCCGTTCTATTGAGTTCCGCCGTCGTTGCGAGCGCTCAGGAGGTCACCCTTAAAGGCATCACCTCATTCGCGGAGAAGACGTTCTACTCCCGAGGTTTTGAGAAATTCATTGATAAGGTCAACGCCGAGGGCAAGGGTAAGATCCAGATCAACTACATCGGCGGACCGAAGGCCATGCCGCCGTTCGAGGTGGGAAATGCGCTGAAGAACGGCGTCGTCGACATCGTCAATGCGACGGGCGCATTTTACACCAACGTGTTTCCGGAGGCGGATGCGTGGAAGCTGACCGAGCGGCCCATGGCGGAGCTGCGCGAGAACGGAGGCTTCGACTACATGGCCAAGCTGTACGCCGAGAAGATGAATGCCGTTTTCCTAGCGCGACACATCGACAGCAATCCGTTCCACCTCTATCTGACCAAGCCGATCACCAAGCCGGATCTCACCGGTCTGAAGCTGCGCATTACGCCGGTCTATCGTGAGTTCTTCCAGGCACTCGGCGCAACGGTGGTGCAGACACCTCCGGGCGAGGTCTACACCGCACTGGAGCGCGGCGTAGTCGACGGGTACGGATGGCCCATCACGGGCATTTTCGACCTCGGGTGGCATGAGCGCACGAAGTTCCGCGTCGACCCCGGGTTTTACAGCGCCGAGGTGAGCGTCCTGATCAACAAGGCATCGCTCGAGAAGCTCGACGCCGAGCAAAAGAAGGTCATCATGGACGCAGCCGCGTGGATCGAGGCGCAGGCGGTGGAGACCGCCAAAGAGAACGCAGTCGACACCGAGAAGCAGAAGGCGGCGAGCATCCAGGTGATCGAGTTTAAGGGTGAAGAGGGCCAGGCCTTTCGTGCCAAAGCCTACGAAACGGGGTGGGCGGGGATTATCGCGAAAAGCCCCGAGCACGGGCCGAAACTGAGGGAGTTCTTCGCCAACGCGAAGTAGCCGGCCGAGTGATACGATGGATCGTCTATCCAGGACCTACGGACGCCTTCTCGATTCACTGATGGCGGTGGCCTGCCTGCTGCTGCTGGTGATGACGCTGCTTATTGGCGCGGACGTAGCCGGGCGCAACGTGGGTCTGGGCGGCATTACCTGGAGCGGCGAGGTCTCGGAGGACATCCTTTATCTGCTCACGATCCTGTCGGCGCCTTGGCTGCTCCGCCAGGGACAGCACATCCGCGTCGATATCCTCCTGCGCGCGCTACCGGCACGTGTAGCCTGGCTGCTGGAATGGGTGGGCGACCTGCTAGGCCTAGCATGCTCGCTCTACTTTGTCTGGTACGGCTGGAAAGTGCTGACTGCGAGCCACCAATCGGGGGCAATTTCGATCAAGACGCTGGTGACCCCTGAATGGTGGCTGCTGGCTCCGCTCCCCTTGGCTTTCCTGCTGCTCGCGATCGAATTCCTGTTCCGCATGCATCGGCTCGGACGCGGCGAACAAGCCCCGCGCACGGACGCGGTATCGGCGTCATGAGCAGTACCGGCGCGCACTTGGATAAGGCGCGTTGACAATGTCGTGGCATCTTGCGGCGCTGTTGATGTTGGGCGGATCCACCGTGCTGCTTCTCATCGGTATGCCCGTGGCACTGTCATTCGTGGCCATCAATATTGTCGGCGCTTGGCTGTTCCTTGGCGGCGAAGCCGGGCTCGCCCAGGTCGTGCGCAACAGCGTCGTATCAGTGATGAACTTCTCGCTAACCCCCATTCCGCTGTTCGTGCTGATGGGTGAGGTGCTGTTTCATACTGGGCTTGCCATCAAGGTCATCGACGGGGTGGAACGGCTCATCAAGCAGGTACCCGGCCGCCTCGCCGTCGTGGCAGTGGTGTCTGGAACAGTGTTCTCCGCTGTTTCCGGTTCCACGATCGCCACCACGGCCATGCTCGGCTCGCTGATGCTACCTGTGATGCTGGCACGCGGATACCACCCCACGATGGCCAGCGGACCCATCATGGCAATCGGCGCAGTGGACATGCTGATCCCTCCTTCGGCGCTGACGGTGCTCTTGGGCAGTCTGTCGGGTATTTCGATCTCCAAGCTGCTGATCGGCGGCGTGGTGCCGGGTCTCATGTTGTCGATCGCCTTCGTCGCCTACATCGTCGCGCGCGCGAGTCTGACACCGGGCCTTGCCCCCGCGACATCGATCGAGCGCTATTTCGGCTGGGAGAACTGGCGGCTGCTGGTCCTTTACGTGGTGCCGTTGATCGGCATCTTCGCAGTGGTGGTGGGCGCCATGTCCGGCGGGTTCGCGACGCCTACTGAATCCGCCGCGCTAGGCGCGCTGGCGACGATGGGGATCGCAGCGCTTTACCGTAGGCTAAGCCTGGAAACGCTGATGAAATCACTGAAGGGTACGACCGCCATCTCGAGCATGATTATGTTCATCATCCTGGGCGCAACGACGTTTTCGCAGATCCTAAGTTTCTCCGGCGCGACCGAAGGGCTCGTATCGGCCATTCTGGGACAGGGACTCTCTGCGCTGGGAGTAGTCGCACTCATGATGCTGATCCTGATCTTCCTGGGCGTTTTCATCGATCAGGTAAGCATGATGCTGATCACGCTGCCGGTGTTCATGCCGATCGTCATGAAGCTCGGCATCGATCCCATATGGTTCGGTGTGCTGTTCCTCATCTGCATGCAGCTCGGACTGCTGTTGCCCCCACATGGGCTACTGCTGATGACCATGCGCGGCGTGGCTCCGCCTGAGGTGACGATGGCGCACATCTTCCAGGCGGTGGTGCCCTATGTGATCATGAGCCTTCTGCTTCTGGCGCTGCTGTTGGGATTCCCCGCGATCGCGACATGGCTGCCGAACCGGCTGGTCGGATAAAGGTGGACGAGCATGGCAGGCGAGCAGACAGTTGCGGCAGCGCTGGCGCGCGACCTTGCCTCTTATGGCGCGCGACGATGCTTCGCGCTGCTCGGCACGGCCAACTTCAAGATCTCGCACGCGCTGGCGGAGGCGGGCGTGGAGCTTATTTTGGCACGCCACGAAGGCAATGCGGCGACCATGGCGGACGCTTACGCCAAAGCGACGCAGGAGTTAACTCTGGTGAGCGTGCATTCCGGGCCCGGCCTCACCAATGCGCTGACCGGGATTGCGGAAGCGGCCAAGAGTCGGACACCGCTGCTTGTGCTCGCCGGCGACGTGCCGGCCGGCGAGGTGAAGAATAACTTCCATTTCGATCAGGCAGCAATGGCGAGATCAGTGGGTGCGATTGCGGAGCGCATCCACACTCCGGCGACCGCCCGCGAGGACACCTTGCGTGCGGTCACGCGGGCCTTGCGCGGCCGACAGACAGTAGTGCTTAGCCTGCCGACCGACGTGCAGGACGTGGTTCTGACTGGCAACGTCGCGCCGCTCGCCCTCGCACCGGCGCCGGGGCCGATGCATCCTGATCCAGACAGCGTGCGCCGGCTGGCTGAGGCGATCGGCCGGGCGCAGCAATCTGTATTCATCGCCGGCCGCGGCGCCGTGAACTCGGGGGCGGAAGAAGCGATTACAGCGCTGGCGGATCGCAGCGGCGCCCTGCTAGCGACATCGGTATGTGGTCACGGCCTGTTCGCAAACCATCCCTGGTCGCTCGGCATCAGCGGCGGGTTCGCTTCGCCGGCCGCGAGCCAGCTGATCGCGGAAAGCGATCTCATCGTCGGGTTCGGAGTGAGCCTCACGCACTGGACCACCAAGCGAGGCAAGCTGATCGCTCCCGGTACGATTGTCGCCCAGGTTGACATCGAGGCGCCGAAGCTTGGCTATCACGCACCAGTCGATATTTCCGTGCTCGCCGATGCACGAGCCGCGGCGGAGACGCTACTCGCCGAGTTCGGCAAGAAGCCGGCGAATCGCGGATGGCGCAACGAGCGTACTAGGGCGCGAATGCAGGAAGGAGATAACCATCACGCGCCTTACGCAGACGTTTCCAACGCACGGTTCATCGACCCGCGCACGCTGAGTAAGGCGGTGGATGAGCTTCTGCCGCGGCAACGCGTGGTCGCCTCGGACTCCGGTCACTTCTGTGGTTGGGTGCCCCGCTATCTTCGCGTACCGAACGCGCGGAGTTCATGCCTCAGCCATTCGTTCCAGTCGGTCGGGCTGGGGCTCGCTTCGGCAATCGGACTAGGCATCGCCAATCCGGGCGCGCTCGTTGTGCTTGGAGCCGGCGATGGCGGATTTCTCATGTCGCTCGCCGATCTCGAGACCGCTGTACGGCTGAAACTCAGGATGTGCGTCCTCCTCTACAACGACGCGTCATATGCGGCCGAAGTGCACCTGTTCAAGCGGCGTGGCTATTCCATCGATATCGCGCAATTCCCCGATACAGATTTCGCCGCCATCGCACGCGGTCACGGCGCGCGGGCTGCGACAGTGCGCACGCTCGACGATCTCGACCCAGTCCGCGCGTGGGTGGACGAGGGTGCCCCTGGCGTGTTCGTGATCGACGGCAAAATCAGTCCAGATCTCGAAGCGGACTGGCACGCCGAGCATTTCCCGTAAGTACCGCGCAGGGCGACTGGTCCTGGTTCTGGTGCTTGCTTGCGACCCTTGACCTTGCAAGAGCCCCGTTGCCTCAACCTCACGTGGGCCCGCAAGATTGGCCATGCATCGCTCGACCTCGGAGGTTCGCCCATGCGCTTCGTCGATTTAAGCCGCGAGATCTATCACCGTACGCCAGCACATCCCGCTCATCCGCCCGTCGCTCTGGGGGTTTGGTATGACCACGACGAGGTCAAGGCCGCTGGCACGACCCGCTTCACATCGAAAGCGCTGTATTTGTCAATGAGTGATCATGCAGGGACGCATGTGGATGCGCCCTGTCATTTCAACCCGGACCCCAAGGCGCAATCGATCGATCAGGTGCCACTGGAGAACTTCTACACCGAGGCGATCTGCCTCGATCTGAGCCACGTACCAACGAGGCACGAAATTACTGTTGATGAGATGGAAGAGGCGCTCGCCAGGTCTAAGCAGCAGATCAAGCCGCGCGATACAGTTCTTCTGCACATGGGTGTCAACGCGCGCCTCTTCGGGGACTCCGGGCTATCTGCACGACTTCCCCGGACTGCACGTCGATTCCGTGCATTGGCTCGCTGACAAAGGCATTCTCATGTTTGGCGTCGAAGCTGTGAGCCCCGCTCCTGAGGGTGAGCCTAATTTCAAGGCGCATCTTGCCTGTGCCGAGCGAGGCATCACGCACATTGAGTGCCTGTGGAACCTCGAGCAGGTTGTCGGCAAGGGGCGCTTTCGGTTCATTGCGTTTCCTCTGAGGATTCGCGCCGGAACGGCAAGCCCCATCAGGGCCGTCGCAGTATTTGATGAGTAGGTAAAGGCAAAGCGGACGGCCATCCCGGTCCGCTTTTCGACGCCCGGCGGCCGAGGCTTCTGCTATGGTTCTTGAATGACTGCAACGCAAACACTAGCGGAGTTCGTCGCCGGGACGCGCTTGAGCGACATCCCTGAGGATGTGGTCGCGCGCGCTAGGCTGATTCTGGCCGACTGCGTTAGCTGCATCGTGGCGGGAAGCACTGTACCGGAGGTGAAGCGGCTGCTGAGCCTTCAGCCGCAGCCGGAAGCCAGCACGTCCCCGGCTACAGTTCTCGGAATGTGGAAGCGCCTGGCTGCGAAAGATGCCGCCTTCGTGAATGGCACGGCCGGCACGTGGCATGATCTGGACGAGGGCAACCTCAGCACGCGGACACACGCCGGGATCCAGATCGTCCCTGGAATTCTGGCCGAATGCGAATCGCGCAGGCTGTCCGGGGCCGCGTTGCTCGAAGCGCTGATCCTGGCCTACGAGGCGAGTGCACGCATCTGGCGGGCAACCCAGGGCCGCCTCGCCGTTCACCCTCACGGCACATACGGCCCGTTGGCGGCCGCTTTTGCTCTCGCAAAGCTGCGCGGCGATGGCCCGGATGCCATTGCGCAAGCTGTCAACATAGCTGCAACCCTGGGCATCGCTGCCAGCCGCGCTACCCTGAACGACGGCGCGACGGTGCGGAACATCTACAGCGGTCACAGTGGTCGCGCGGCCTATGAAGCTTTGGCCTTGCGTGATGCGAGGTTCACTGGAGAAGCCGATGCCGTGGCGTCCATATTTGGCAATCTCTACGGAAGCTCGTTCGCCCCGGACGTGGCGGTCGCGGAGCTGGGTTCGACTTGGTGGATCCGGCGCAACTAATTTAAGCGCTTCGCGGCCGGGCGATACGCGCATGGCGCACTCGATCTGGTCGAAGAGCTGGCCACCAGGGGCATAGGGCTCACACCGGATCTGGTCGAGAGGATCGATATCCAAACGTTCTTCATGGCTGCCACGTTGGGGCAGCAGACGGTCCGTACACCGTTCGGCTGCCGATTCTCGATCCCCATGCTCGTTGCGCAACGGATTGCGCATGGCCGTACGCCGCTGACGGACGACTGCTCGCGTGCGTTCGCAGATCAGACCGTTCTCGATGTTGCGCGGCGCGTGTTCGTGTCGGAGGATCCAGCGGCGACCGCCGCCTACCCCGACCGCCAGCCGACGCGTATGACATTTACGCTTCGGGACGGTACATCGCACACGGCGTCCTGCGAACGCATTCTGGGCGAGAGCGATCATCCATTGCCGATCGAAGCCCTTGAAGCAAAATTCATGGAGTTGACCAAATCAGTTTGGAGAGAAGGAGCCCAAGACATTTGGAGAGATCTCGGCCGGATGCAGGAGGTCAGGGATGTTGGCAGCCTGGTGGCCGTGTGGTCGGCGGATGGGCGGGAAGTATTATGAAGGAGCTAAGTCATGAGCGATGCCGTGCCTGTAATCAACCTGTCCAGATACCTTTCTGGCGATGATCAGGGAAAGGCTTCCGTTGCCCGCGAGGTGGCCGGCGCGTGCGAGAGCATCGGCTTCTTTAAGATTGCGAACCACGGTGTACCCCAGGCTCTGATCGACGATGCGTTTGCGACCGCGGGAGCCTTCTTTGCCCAGCCGGCCGCCGTCAAGGACAAGTTCCGCCCGCCGGAAGCGCCTCGGCACGTGGCTATCACACGCTGGAAACCAAGCCTGGCAGACGATTGGCTATAACAATCCCGCAGATTTGCGCGAGCAGTTCTACCTCGGGCCCCTGACGAGCCGAGCGGCTGACTTTGCCCATATCCCGGGCGCGTCCGAGCTTTACGCGGAGAACATCTGGCCCGATACGCCAGCCAGCTATCGGCCTGTTTTTACGGCCTACTACCAAGCGCTGGAGTCGCTCGGGCGGTCGCTCATGAGCGTATTCGCGCTGGCCCTGGATATGCCGGAGGGCTACTTCGACGACAAGATCAACCGGCATTTCTCGACGGTACCCGCCAATCACTATCCCGAGCCCAAGGGCGATCCGTTACCGAACCAAATCCGCGCCGGGGAGCATACCGACTTTGGTAGCCTAACGATCCTGGCCGTGAGCGATGCAGCGGGCGGTCTGCAGGTGAAGCTCAGGGACGGCACCTGGTCCGACGTCACGGCACCTCGCGATGAGTTCATCGTCAACATCGGTGACATGATGCAACGCTGGACCAATGATCGCTGGCTTTCGAACCTCCATCGCGTCGTCAATCCGCCGCCCGAACATCGGGCCGGCAGCCAGCGCATGTCGATCGGCTACTTCCTGCACCCGAACTACGACGCCGAGATTGCTTGCCTTTCGACATGCTCGGGCCCTGATAATCCCGCACGCTATCCACCAGTGCGTGCGGGCGACATGATGCGCAAGAAACTCGAGGCGCGTGCGGCCTAGTTTCGCGGAGAAAACGTGACCCAAAAACCTCTGATTGGTGCCATCGGCTGTGGCGGCACCATTTCCTCGATCGGCGCGAGCAGCACGGACGTGCTGGACTATCCGGACTTTGGCCGCAAGCTTCCCATAGAAGAGGTGTTGGGGCGGCATACCGAGGTCGCCGCGATAGCGGATGTGCTGGCCGTACCGTTTCGCAGCGTGGGCAGCTCAGCGATCGGGCCTTCTGAGTGGCTGGAGCTCGCGGGGACAATCCATCGCGTCGTGGCCGAGCGGCCGTCAATGAGGGGGTGGTGCCCCACGGAACTGCCACCTGGAAGAGACCGCATACTTTCTGCACCTCGTTCTCAAGACCGACAAAACGGTTGTTTTGGTCGGGGCACAACGGCCGGCAAGCGCGCTCAGCAGCGATGCTGGCATGAACCTACTTGGGGCCGTGCGTGCGGCGATCGATCCCGCCGCCGCCGGACTGGGCGTGCTCGTTGCTCTGAACGATGAGATCCAGTCAGCCCGCGAGGCAACGAAGACATCCACGTACCGACTACAGACCTTCCGGTCGCCAGACTTCGGCGCGCTGGGGCATATCGACGGTGATGGTGTACGCATCTACCGGCGGCCGGCGCGCCGGCACGCACCGCACACTGAGTTTGACGTGGCTCGATCGAACATCTGCCTCGAGTCGACATCGCATACTCGTACGGGGGAGCTGACGGTACCGTTATCGATGCTTTGGTGATGGCTGGTGCGCGCGGCATCGTGTCCGCGGGTCTGGCTCCCGGAATTCCTGCGCCGCTGGAGCGGACGGCTCTTCAGCGGGCGGCAAAAGCCGGAGTTGTCGTCGTCCAGGCAAGCCGGGCCGGCAGCGGACGAGTGGCGCGTCGGCGCTATTTGCGTGAGGCCGGCATCGTCGGCGCGGACAATCTCAATCCGCATAAAGCGCGCATCCTACTGATGTTGGCGCTGACACGGAGTTCGGACGCGGACGATATCCAGCGTATGTTCGACACCGTACTGACGGGGTCTCAGTCCCGGCGCGGGCTTTTCGCGCCTATTCCGCTGCCTGCCGTCGCAGCAGATATTCAGGAATGGCCGTATCCTGCCGTCGGAGGCGCGAGCCGCGACGGGCCTTGCCGGAACCAGCGTGTGACCCAGTAGGCGGCTGCCCCGACCCGTCGGCGTACGGGTCAAAAGCCCGTTGGGCCGGAGCAGCACCACCAGCACAATGATGAGGCCAAAAAAATCGATCGATACTCGTTGGTGAAGCGCAGGACTTCCGGAGGGCCGTGAGCAGGACTGCACCAAGGACAGGTCCCCACATGGTCTGCAGGCCGCCGAACAGCAGGAAAATGATGAAGTTCAGGGAGACGAAGAACCCCAAATCGTGCGGGCTGATGACCAACATATAATGACCTTGGATGGCCCCGCCCATGCCGACCAATGCGCCGCCGACGGCAAAGGTGATGCTGCGCATCTGCGCGATAGAAATTCCCATGGCGCTGGCGGCAATGGGGTCATCACGCACGGCGCGAGATGCAAAACCGAGGCGCGAGCCGTCGAAACGCCAGGTCACGTAGAGCGCGACTCCGGTCGCTGCCAGGGCGGTCCAGATCGTGGTTTTGAGGCCGATTCCTGTGAAGCTGTTGGCGCCGCCGATATAGTCCCAGTTAAAGGCGAGCGCCGCCAGTGCCTCACCAAATGCAAGGGTGGTGAGCTTCAGGATGAAGTCACGCATCTTGAGGGTGACTAGGGCGAGAAGTGTCCCCACCACGGCACCCGCCACCGCGGCCAGCAAGATCGCGAGCAAAAAGGGCCATCCGAATTTGACCGTCAGTATGGCGGAGACATACCCACCGACACCGGCGATGGCCGCGGTTGCCATCGACAACTGGCCAGACATGGCGGTGATGTAAAGACCGAGCGCCATTACGACGTTCAGTAGCGTGAATATGATGACAGGTTCAAAGCTCGCGAAGCTCATATCCTCGCCTCAGGTCGCGTAGGAGCCGAAAAGGCCGTTGGGCCGAAAGTAAAGGACGCCGATCAGTATGAAGAAGGCCGCAGCATCGCGCAGGCTCGATGAAAGG
>CAWEBE010000027.1:0-29289 GCA_963806735.1 uncultured Alphaproteobacteria bacterium
GAAAGCTTTGGCAAGAGCGCGGCTGGCCTAAAAACCGAGCGTCAGGACCAACCGTCACGCGAAGCCTCAGTTGAGGAAATGCGCCGACGCGAACAGCAACGGCGTCAGGAACGCGATCCGTTCTGAGGCCTCAGCGGGGGTCACTCAGCTCTGAGGTCGATGGAACCAGGTTCCCGCACACGAAAATGTGGCCACGGCGTCTCCCCATGGCTCCAAGGCAAAGAATTGCTGCGACGCGAGCGTCTACTCCTGATCGGGACTTGCTCGACGCCGCATTTGTGGATGCATGCACTGCACAAATGACGGAATTTTCGGACGATTCGAAAACCTGGTTGTGTTCGCTAGTCCTGTCGCTTGCGTGCCTCCAACTCGCGTTGCACATGAGCTAGGTCGTCATCGATCAGCGGAGCGTACTTGTCGCGCATGTGCGTGAACTCTTGCTGAACGATTTCGAGCTCCTCATCGGTCATGTGATCGAGCTTAACCAGGCCGGTCCTTGCCCCTTCAACGCCGCGCAACAACTCATCGAGCTTTAGGGTGACGATTCTCGTTTCTCGGTTCTGCGTATTCTGAATCAGGAAGACCATCAAGAATGTGACGATCGTCGTACCGGTGTTGATGAAGAGCTGCCAGGTGTCGGAGTATTTGAAAAAGGGACCCGTCACGCCCCATACGACGATTGTGAGTAGCGCGAGCAGGAAGGCCCAAGGCGACCCAACGGCATGTGCGGTGCGCTCTGCCAGCCGGCGGAACAAGTCTCTCATGTCTCACCTCCACATGGTTTCCGCGAATGCCTCTTCATCGCAAGGGGAACTGGCCTGCACCCGTGGGCTCATGAAGGGCGGCAGCTCCGTTGGTGTCGCTGTACGCTATCGCGATGCGGTCTCTCGCGGCTATGGTATCTGTCGGCGGGAGCTGTGCCGCGCGTGGTCGATCAAGGGGCGGGTTAACGAGCAAGTTTCACGCGGTTGTCGACGGCAATGGACTCCAAGTGCGTTTGAAAACTACGTCCGGTAACGCGCATGGCAATCGGTTGTGCTCGGCTGTTCTGACCGGTGTGAAGCCACGATCAAATGAAGCTCGCGGACCGTGGCTATAAAGCAGACTGGATCAGGCACTCGTCAACGAACAAGTTGTCCCGTACGGAAGCATAACTGCGTCCATACGGGACGATCGCAGTCTAGTGTGAGAATAGCGTCGGTACGGTCATGTGCCGGGCGATACGGCGGGTGGTGCCGCCAAACACCAGCTCACGCATGCGGGAATGGCCATAGGCACCCATCACCAGAAGATCGGCATCGAGGTCGGCCAGACGGTTGAGAATTTCGTCGCCCACACTGATATCCGGTGCGATCGAGGTGCGTATGGTCGGCTTGATGCCATGTCGCGCCAGCGCGGCTGCGATCGAGGTGTCAGGTGCGAGAGTAGGCTGCTCGTCGCCTTTTGCCCTGATTTCCAGGATGTGCACGTTGTCCGCTCCCTGCAGAAGCGGAAGCGCGTCGAACACGGCGCGCGCTGACTCGCGGCCAGCCTTCCACGCGACCACAACATTGCGTCCTACCTTGGGATGGCGGCCGGCATAGGGGATCACAAGCACCGGACGGCCGCTCTCGAGCGCGAGGCGCTCAGGAAAGTCGAGCAGAGGCGACAAATCCCAGTCAGGATCGGTCTGGCCGGCGATGATCAAATCGGCAGCGCGACCATAGTCCATGACGACTGGCGCCAGATCGACGTGAGGCACTTTGAGAAGTTTCCATTCCGGCACGAAAGAACCTCCCGCGGTGAGGCGCGAGAAGATTGCTGCGATTGCATCGCTGCTGGCATGCTCGTCCGCGACAACCCGTCCGAGCACTTTTGACGCAAAGGGCATCGGCACGGGGGGAGCAGGCATGCTGGCATAAGCGTGCAGGCCAATGAGGTGGGAGTTGTAGCGGGTAGCCAAGTCAATGGCCGGCTCCAGCAAGGCCTCGGCACGACGTTTGTCGTTCAAGTGGACCAGTATAGTTCTGTAGGACATGGGGCGCGGCTCCTTCGGAAATCAGCTTCCAGAATGTCGGATGGCAACCTCGCCTTCATTGATCAGGATCAAGCAGCGCGCCACGGAAGCGGCATTGCTCTCGCGCGCACAAGCTTGTCCGGCCTCGGAGGAGATTTCGTAAAGTGGAGCGACGTGGCTGATGCGGAAGGAATGTTCCGCGCTTCACCCGAGCAGCATTTTGCCCGCTATCGCTGCTCGCTCGGGCTCAGTCTCTGATGCGCTCAGCGGCAGATGAGCACTGGAAGCGTGCTGTGCGTCAGCACCCGAACAGCCTCGCTGCCAAGCAGCAGCCTGCCCAGACCGCGGCGTCCGTGTGAGGCCATGACGATCAGGTCACATCCGCTTTCCTTTGCGGTCGCCAGGATGCCATCGGCGGGGTATTGATCCTTTGCATGCACGACAGCGCAGGTGACGCCACTCGTCTTGGCCAAATCGGTGACGGCCGACAGAATGCGCGCCGCGTTGTCTGCCGTGGCCTTTTCATATTCGGCAAGCGGGAATCCAAACGCCAGCTCGCCGGTGACGACGGCCGTCCAGGGCTCCGTCACGGTGACCACGGTGACGTTTGACTTCAGATGCTTTGCCAGATCAAGACCGGTCGTAACGGCCTTGCCAGCAAGGTCCGAGCCATCGGTGGCAATCAGGAGGTGCTTGTACATTGGATTTCCCGCCAGTGTCTCAGTACGAAACCTAAGCAGCTTTGGATGGCGTCTGCGCCCCAGCCACCGCATCCTCGATCGTGCGCTGGGCAGCTGTCATGCCGGAGCTGATGATGTCGCCGGTGAGCTTGGCCAAGATGGCATACTCATGTGCGTAGTCATCCGCTGCTTTCTGCCAGAACTTGGTATAGGCATTCCACACAGCGTCAGGCGCCCTCGCATTGGCAAGCCGCTGCGCTAGGCCCAAGTCCTCCTTGATGCGCCGACTTACAAAGTCCTGCCATTCCTCGCTGAATGCGACACAGTTCTCCTGCAGTTTCGCGTTCCAGTCCGTGGTGCTGGCCATGGCGGGACCCCACCAATTCCATGCAGTAGCCCATGATGGGTCAGCATCCTCGGCGTAGCGCCTTTGATTGCCCTTTGATAGCTCGCGCATAACTCTTTGCTCCTTTGCGCCCTCGTAGCGATTTACGAAGCGACAAACTTGGGGAAGAGCCCAACCTTATCGTCAACTTTCTCGACCCCGGGTACGCCCTCCACGAGCACCTTGAGCGCCCGACGTTGATCATTGGAGTCGACAAGGCCGTAGAGCTCGACGACCCCGTCATTCACGATAACGTTGACGAGGGCTGATTTGAGCCACGCCTGCGTTTTGATCTGATCCGAAATCGCCTTTTGCAATTGTCCCGCCTGAGACCTTGCAGCCGGCCCGGATATCGTGACCTCCGCCAGTTTGCGTACCAGATCAGCACGACTGATCATGCCCACGAGCTTGCCGTCCTCCATGACGGGCACTTGGCGTATGCGATGCGTATCCAGAATCTCCGCGACTTCGGCAAGGCTGGCGCTTTTTCCCACGGAGACGACAAATCGGGCCATTATGTCCTGCGCCCGCAGCCCATGGCTCTTGACGAAGTCGCGGGCCTTGCTGTCGGCGTCTGCGAACATCTCGAGCCACCATTTCCGTCGCTTCTCGGTGCCGGTTTCGCTGCGATGGCCCAGATCGGTCTGGCTGACGATCCCTACAACTCGATTGTCTTTCGAGACAACAGGGACAGCGCTGATGCGATGGCGCACAAGCACTGTGGCGATTTCGGCGACTGTGGTCTCGGGCCCCACCGTCACGACATCTTTCGTCATGGCGTCCTGCGCATTCATGGTAACACCTCCGAAGCTGAAACTATGGCAGCATCGGTCTCGCGCTTCTCGTCCGCTTTGATTTCGGTCAATTCGGCGGCGCCAGCGGGCGAGCACAGAAGCAACGGCAGCAGGTGTGGTCGCACATGGCAAGCGAAGACGCGCAGACCAAGTCCATGAGCTATCTGCTCCCCGTCGAGGACACGCAGTTCCTGCTGCGGGATGAGATGAGGGCAACTCGCTTTGCCCTCGAATATGCCAAGGCCGAGCTCTCTCTGCGCGACTGGGGCATCCGTTCCACGATCATCGTTTTTGGCGGATCGCGCATTCCCTCTCCGGAACAGGCGGAGCTGGCGGCGAAGGCCGCTCGGAGCATGGCAGAGAAGGAAACCGCGGAACGCTTGGTGAGGCTGTCCAAATACTACCAAACCGCGCGTGAGTTCGGCCGTATTGCTTCACAGCTGGGTGGCGCTTTCACACCGATGAACAGATGGCGCGATAATGTGATCGCCACGGGCGGAGGTCCCGGCATCATGGAGGCTGCAAACCGGGGCGCCTCCGAGGCAGGGGCACCGAGCATTGGCTTCAACATTACGTTGCCAGTCGAGCAAAAGCCCAATCGCTATATTACACCGGAGCTTTGCTTCCGGTTCCACTACTTCGCCATGCGCAAGATGCATCTGGCGATGCGCGCCAATGCCCTGGCCATCTTTCCCGGCGGCTTCGGTACGATGGATGAATTGTTCGAGCTCCTGACCCTGCAGCAAACGCGCAAAGCGCCGCCGGCACCTGTCGTTTTGTTCGGTGAGGAGTACTGGCGCAGGATCGTGAATTTCGAGGCACTTGCGGAAGAGGGCATGATCTCGGCTGCCGATTTGGCGTTGTTCGAGTTTGCCGACACCGCCGAGGATGGATGGGCGGCGCTCGTTCGGCGCGGCTTGCGGGCGCACAAGTAGCTGATGCTGCTCGGCGGCATGGGCGCCAGTCTGGTGCGACTTCAACTACGGCAAATGAGTGCAGGTACCCACGTTGTTGGCCTAACTGCCGAGGAGCGGTCTGCCAAAATCCGCGGCGTCCATGCCAAGCCGTACTCGCAGGACTACTGCTGGGTTGACTTGCGTCAAAGTGTGGCGCGCGGAAGTGGGCAGTCTGGGTTGATCAGGACCAGGGAGCCGCCGCCATGAGCATCCCCGCGACTATCGCCCATGCTGTGCAACAGGCACAGGAGTGGTTGAAGCAGCTGCGTGACTACGGTGATCTTGCAGACGAGCAAACCGCTTACAGTGTCTTGCGCGCCGTTCTACACCAGCTCCGTGACCGGCTGACACACGAGGAGGCTGCCGACCTTGGTGCCCAGCTGCCTCTGGTCATTCGCGGGATGTACTTCGAGGGTTACAGACCGAGCCATGTGCCCGAGAAGGTGCGCTCGAAACAGGACTTTCTCGATGGCGTTGCCGCCAAACTCCAGCCGCACCGCATCGCTCCTGAGCCTGCCGTTCGCGACGTCTTTGCAATCCTCGCGCAGCATTGCGATCTCGGTGAGATTGCAGACGTGATCGACCAGCTCCCAAAGGAGATCAAGGGGCTGTGGCCGGAAGGCGCGCGCAACTTCAAGCAAAGGCCGGGCTGAGACCGACGTGCGTGCACTTCCTCGCACCCGAGCCCCGGGCCAGACAGGTACGGAGATTCTATTGTCGCTGGTGAGCAGGTTTCGGCAGGTCGCGGCGGCATGCCTCGCCGTCGGCTGCATGGTCACGGCTGCCCTGGCAGCCACGTCTTTCGATGGCCTCGTTGGCGCGTGGTCGGGGTCGGGCCAGATCAGATATGAGGACGGTCAGTCAGAAGGCGTCAGATGCACAGCCTACTATGCCGAGAGCAGCCAGCGGCTCCGGCTCGCGATACGGTGCAGGAGCGCCAACAATGAAATTGAGATCCGCGGCCTGCTTGCACGGCGAGCCGACAAGATCACCGGAACATGGGAGGAGCGTACTTTCAACGTGTCCGGCGATGCTACGGGTCGCATGACAGCTGGCCGCATGAGCCTGTCGATCACAGGCGGTGCTTTTTCGGGAGCAATGTCCGTCGCCTATGGCGGCTCGAAGCAGGTGGTGACGATCTCCATCCAGGGAATAGCGATCAAGAGCGTCAATATCATTCTGGTGAGAAGCTAGGCTCCTGCTTCCCGATCGCTGCCTGTGTTTGTCTTGCTCGTTGTGCTTGCCCGCTGGCGCTCTCTCTCTTTGATACAGATGACGCGAAGCGATACCCCACCTCGTGGCCACCCGCCGGCTCCCCTCATGGGTGCGCCCGGCATTGGAGCGACGTGCCAACGTCGGGCACGCGCTCACTCACCAAGCCCTTTCACACTTGCCGATCTTATGGTCATGGGGTGCCCTACTCGAGGTGTTATTTGGTGGAGTGTCACGTCGTCGAGGTCTAGGCGGCAGAACCACCGAAACGCTAGGCGGTCCTCGACCTCCTCGCACAGGCGCCGCTCGGACCGAATAGCCGTAGCATTAGCCCAGGATGAGCATCCGGATCATCAACTCCGGATCGATCCGAAGGACGGCCGGTATGGCTGTAGTAGGGCGCAAGCTCCTTGTGCAGGTCGCCGAGCGCCGCAGTCACGAACACGTTGATCCGGCGCAGCAGATGGTTAGCCGGTACGCGATCTTCAAGGTGGAACTCGTAGAACAGCCGCGTCTGATCCGCCGTCTGCCGCCCCATCATCGCGTCTGCTCCCGCTGCTCCGGACAGCAGGAATCACTGTTCGATCCGCACTTCAACGGACTTCTTCAACACAATCTGCCAACAGCCGACCTACGCACCTTGATGCCTCGACGCGAAGCGGCACGGGAAAACGCGTCCAGTATCTTGACGTCTGAAGTTGCGACGCCTACTCGACGATGAGTTTTAGAAAGGTCTAACAGCGTGATGCTTGCTCGCCTCGCTTCGCTCGTGAATGTGGGAAAACGTCGTTTTCAGGATCTGTCGGAGCAAGAAATCCTCGCCCTCGCGATCTCCTCTGAGGAGGAGGATGGCCGCATCTATGCCGCCTATGCCACCAGACTTCGCAAGGAATACCCAGCCACAGCCTCCGTTTTCGATGGCATGGCGGCAGAAGAAGATGAGCATCGCCGGAGGCTGATCGAACTTTATCAGCAGCGTTTCGGCGACTTCGTCGTACCGCTGCGGCGGGAGCATGTGGCAGACTTCTATACGCGGCGACCGGTCTGGCTGGTGGAGAACCTGGGCCTCGAGCGTATCCGCCAAGAGGCGGCGGACATGGAGCGCCAAGCCCAGGACTTTTATGTTGCGGCGGCAGGCCGATCGACTGACGCCGACACCCGCAAGCTGTTGGGCGACTTGGCCGCCGCCGAAGCCGGTCATCAAGTGACGGCGAACAGGCTCGCCGAACACAATCTCGGCGACGAGGAACGTCGCGGCGAGGACCTCGCATCGCGCCGGCAATTCGTCCTCACGTGGGTTCAGCCTGGACTGGCCGGACTAATGGATGGCTCGGTCTCGACCCTGGCGCCGATCTTCGCGACCGCGTTCGCAACGCAAAACACTTGGACGACGTTTCTGGTCGGCCTTTCGGCATCAGTCGGGGCCGGAATCTCGATGGGATTCACAGAAGCGGCGCATGATGACGGCAAGCTGTCTGGCAGAGGATCGCCCTGGAAACGGGGATTGGCATCGGGCTTAATGACCGCCATCGGTGGTCTCGGCCACGCTTTGCCGTATCTCATCCCATCCTTTTGGACGGCCACCGTCATTGCCCTGATCGTGGTCTTCGTCGAGCTGTGGGCCATCGTGTGGATACAAAATCGCTATATGGAAACGCCATTCTTGCGAGCCGCATTTCAAGTCGTTCTTGGCGGCGGTCTCGTCCTAGCGGCAGGCATATTGATAGGCGGAGCGTAAGGCTCCTACAGCCTGTCCGTCGCCCCGACCCAAGAGCTTTGATTCCGACAAGGGTCAGCAGGACACTCGCTGACGACATTCTGCAGGATGTCGTGGCCGAGACGCGAGGTGCAGGCGTCCAACTCAAAGCTCTGCATCGCAGCCACCACGACCCCTATCAGGCCATCATCGAAGCCGCGGCGCTGTCGCACTGCGAGAGCGGCATCACGGGCGCTCTGTTGGGAAGCGAAACCGTGAAGGTGCTGACCCCTGGTCTATCGGCAGAATGGACGGGCGTGTCCCGCCGCTGCGGGACTGAATGAACCCACCCGGACATGTCCGCTTTACCGGCAGATCAGGACGGGGATAGAGCTGTGAGTTAATACATGGATGGCCTGGCTGCCGAGCAGCACTCGCGTCAAACCCCGCCGGCCATGTGAGGCCATCGCTATCAGGTCGCATCCCTGGCTCTTGGCTGTGGCAATAATCGCTTCGGCGGGAAAGTCGTTGACATGGACAGTCTGGCAGTCAACGCCCAGCGTTGCTGCTTCCTCGCGCACCTTGGAGAGGATGCGCTCCGCGTTGTCAGCGGCAGCCTTCTCGTAGTCTTCGATCGAGAAATTGAAGGCAGGTCCGTCAATTCCAACCATCGCGGTCCAGGGCTCGGTCGCGCTGACAGCCGTCAGCTTCGCCTTAAGGTCCTTGGCAAGGGCTAGCCCCGCGGACACGGCTTTGCCCGCAAGGTCCGATCCGTCCGTTGCAATCAGAATGTGCTTGTACACGTGCGTGCTCCGAGCGCTCATCTCATGACCGTCAATGTAATTAATAGTATGCACTAAGATCATGTCACCTTGACCAAGATCAACCCGGCTAGGTCCCGTCATGATGATCGTATCCAAGATTGCGCTGGATCAATCTGCGTTCGATCCGGTCCCGTAGATGGAGAGCTGCTCGATGGGACACTCGTGTCCCTGCAGTGATGCAAACGGGAGTCCTCAGATGGTTAAAACTGATATTACGAAACCTGCCGAAATTTCGGTGTCACGCCCGCTCGATATCTTCGTGGCCATGCGCGACGAGATGGATCGCATGTTCGAGCGCATGGAGCACGGATTTCCGCGTTGGCCGAGCCTGTTCCGGCGGGGCTACGATAGGGTCATGGTGCCGGAGCTTGACGTTCGGGAAAACACTGACTCGATTACGATCGAGGCCGAACTGCCCGGCGTCGAGGAAAAGGATGTGTCGGTCACGCTGACCAACGGCACGCTGACAATCAAGGGCGGAGAAGAAGCAGAGCAAGGAGGAAACAAACGAGAACTACTATCTGTCGGAGCGCAGCTACGGCGCATTCGAGCGGTCACTTCGGCTCCCAGAGACCATTGACGAGGCGAAGATCGAAGCCGAGTTCGATAAGGGCGTCCTCAAGGGCAGCCAAGAAGCCGGAGACCGTCAAGGCCGCGCGCAAGATTGAAATCAAGCCGGCGACATAGTGTACGTAGAGCAGAGTGCGGTTCACACTAATTGACGCACTCTCTTGCATTCCCCTTGGCGGTGTCCCGCGCTTCTAATTGAAACGGTCCCTATCCCTCGCGTGGGTGGGGTCAACACTTATGCAGGACGATCGTTGCTCGTCGGGTAAGCGCAACATTTCTAGTCTTACATTTGCGTCCGCCGTTTGACGTCGACCGCGAAGGTGTATCCGACGCCGCGTACCGTTTTGATGAACGAGGGATGGTCGGGGTCACGCTCGATCTTCTTGCGCAGCCGCGCGATGAGATTGTCTATGGAGCGGTCGAGGGGCGACCAGTCCTGCCCTTTCAGAAGGTCCATGATGTCGTCGCGAGACAGCACGCGGTGAGGCCTCTTGACGAACGCTTCCAGCAAGTTGAATTCGCTCGTCGTGAGGTCCCGCTCCTCCCCGGTATCACGCTTCAGGCTCCTGAGATTGATATCGAAAACCCAGTCCGCGAAAACGTAGCGCTGCCCCGATGGCACGGCTTGCTCGTTTGCTGCCGAGCGCCTGAGAACAGCCCGCACTCGGGCCAACAACTCGCGCAGCTCGAAGGGCTTGGCAAGGTAGTCGTCGGCGCCGAGCTCAAGCCCGACGATCCGATCGATGGGATCGCCCTTCCCAGTGAGCATAATGATCGGAACATTGTGATTCCTGCGAATCTCGCGCGCCAGATCGAGTCCATTCTCCTTACCGAGATTGAGGTCTAGCGTGACAATTGAGATTGGGTGCCGCTCCAAGCAGTCACGCAACTCGTCTCCGTTTTTCGCATCGGAGACAGCAAAACCTTCCCCTTCGAAACACCGCCGCAACAGCGTTCGGACTTTGGGGTCGTCGTCAACGACCAGGATGTGCGCACCGCTCATGGATCGGGACTTGAATGTGATATAGGGCTCCTCGCCACGGTATACCGTGTTTGCACATGCTTCTGGTAACACCATCAGCGGCAAAGCGCACCTGTTCGGGAGCCCATCATGTCACAGTCCCCTGGCCAATTGCCTTCGTCCGAGGGGCAGGCTGCCAAGCTTCGCGGCATCCTCGAATCCGCCGTTACCGCCATCATTACCATCGATGACCGCGGTATTATCGAAAGCGTCAATCCGGCAACCGAGCGCCTGTTCGGATATGTGGTCAGCGAGCTCGTCGGGCAAAACGTCAAGGTCTTGATGCCTGAGCCCTACAAGTCTGAACACGACGGCTACATCGACAATTATCTCAAGACCGGAACCAAGAAGATCATCGGCATCGGGCGCGAGGTCAGCGGCCGGCGCAAAGATGGCGTGACCTTTCCCCTTCATCTGTCCGTCAGTGAGTTCGTGGTAGATGGTCGGAGCCATTTTACCGGCATGATCCACGACATCAGTGACCGTAAGCACGTCGAGGAAGCTCTGAGGGAAAGCGAGCGTCGGTTTGCGCAAGCCCAAAAAATGGAAGCAGTGGGCCAGCTGACGGGCGGCATCGCTCATGATTTCAACAATTTGCTTCTGGTCATCAGCGGCAATCTCGAGTTGCTCGAGCCCTATCTTGACCGCGAGGAGCCTAAGGCCCTTTTGAAGGAAGCACAGGATGCCACCTCTCTAGGGTCTAAGTTGACGGATCAGCTCCTGACGTTTGCGCGCCGCCGTCACCTGGATCCGCAGGTCATCCAGCTCAACGATCTCGTTGTCAGCATCACCGACATGCTGCGGCGGACGCTCGGCGAGCACGTCACGTTGTCGACCTCACTCGCACGCGAGGTCTGGCCTACACACGCCGATCCCGACCAGTTCCAGAGTGCAATCGTCAATATGGCGCTCAACGCACGCGATGCCATGCCGGAGGGTGGCAAGCTTGGTGGTCGAAACCCGCAACATCCTGCTCGACGAAGACCATGCGGACGTCCAGTCCGAGCTGAAACCAGGGGAATACGTGCAGCTATCGATCTCCGATACCGGCACTGGCATGCCGCCCGAAATCCGCGACCGGGTGTTCGAACCCTTCTTCACCACCAAGGAGAAAGGGCGCGGCACCGGCCTTGGCCTGGCGATGGTGTATGGCTTTGTCAAACAATCGGGTGGTCATGTGACGATCTATAGTGAGGTTGGGCACGGCACCACCATCAATCTCTACCTTCCACGCGCCGATGCTGCCTCCGTCGCTTCCGCGCCTGAAACGAACAAAGGCGGCGTCGATCCCCACGCGCGCGAAACGATTCTAGTCGTGGAAGACGACGAGCGGGTGCGCAAGCTCACCGTCAGGCGGCTCAACATGATCGGCTATCGGGTGCTCGAGGCCAGCGACGGTCCCACAGCCCTCGAAATGCTCAGCCGCCGCAATGTTGTTGACCTGGTCTTCACCGATCTGATCATGCCGGGCGGCCTGTCGGGCCGCGAGGTTGCCATCCGGGCGCGGGAGCTCAAACCAGGCATCAAAGTCCTGTTGACCTCCGGGTATGCAGAAGAGCTGGTTCGTGGCGACGATCTGCAACGCGAGCAGCTCAAAGTCTTGCGCAAACCCTACCAGCAAGCCGACTTGGTGGCGGCTCTGCGTGAGATCCTCGGCGATACGCCGCATCAATCATAACTGGCAGCTCCAATTACCTGCACTCGTTTTGATTGCGATCAAAGCCTGCGCGGCCAGCGCATGCCATTTTGCGAGGCTTATGCCGCTCTCACGGGCGTCACTTTGCGCCAAGGGCGCGGTGCTCGCGTCAACCCTGTCTCGTCATTGATCGGGATCAATTCCCGCAAGGCAAACATGGAAGAGCCTAAACAGATGCTGCCTCCAGCATTTTTCTCAAGCGTGGACAATCGCGTGAATCAACACCAGACCCAGCTTCGGTTCGCCGTTGCCCCGTTCGACACGTGGGATGACCTGCGTGATGCGTTGCAGCATCTGAGTCTCGAGGGGATCCGAAGTGATGTGACCAGCTGCCTTGGGCTGCAGCGCGTTCTCACTGACACGGCCGCAATCGCAGTGTTACCGCCAGCCGCGGTTATCCAAGAGCTTCCCTTTCCGGAGAACCTGCACCGGATCTGCTGTACAGCTGGCCAGCCCGCGCAGTGTCTCGTGGAGCGGCTTCGCGCAGGTGCTCCGACCTTGAAGGCCGCCCTCACTCATTGGCTGATTTCTCGGCACGCTGGGCAGCTACAGGAGGCAGTCGAGGCTGGCAGAATCATTCTGTGGGTCCAGCTGTTCGACAACGAGGGTGAGCGTCGCGCCTATCGGAGCCTGCTCGCCGGTAGCTCAAATTCCGTCAGCGTCCACGACCTCGTCGGCGAATGACCCGCGCCGTGCCGCGGCCGCACTCGGACGACCCGTTACAAACCGATACAATTTCTCTCGCAACGCAGGAATAGCTGCGACGGGGGCGTGGTCCATTCGTGAGGTTAACCGATTTTGCAGGGAGCCTCATCGATGTCGACCTTGTCTCAGCACAGCTTCGGCGTTCGTTCACCCATTCGAGCCGCGTTAGGCGCACATTCGGTTGCTGATTTCGAGCAGGGCATGGCGCACGCAGCCCTGCGACGCGTCGAGGCTAAGGAATTTCTGTTTGCCGAGGGAGATGAGATTTCCCATGTTTATCGCGTCGAGACTGGCGCCATCGCGCTTTACAAAGTGCTTGCCGATGGGCGGCGCCAGGTCATGGGGTTTGCCTATCCTGGCGACCTGATCGGCCTTGGCATCGAAGGCGAGCACGGCATGAACGCCCAGGCCGTCAAGCCGACGCGGGTGCGCTGCCTGCCGGTTGCGTCGTTGCGGCAGTCCGCTGCCAGGGACCCTATGCTGGGGTTCAAGCTCTACGAGGCGCTCGCGAGAGAGCTAGCGGCAACCCGAGACTTGATGTTCACCACAGGACAGCGTAGCGCCGTTGAGCGTGTCGCAGGTTTTCTGCTGGCGTTCTCCCGGCGCAACGCACGCAACGGCCAGGATCCCGCGAGCTTCGAGCTGCCGATGACGCGCACGGACATCGGCGACTTCCTGGGTCTGACCATCGAGACTGTGAGCCGCACGTTCACCAAGCTCAAGCTGCTCGGGGTGATCGAGCTGCCGCATTGCAATCAGGTGACGTTGCTCGACCTCGACGAGTTGGAGCGACTGGCGGACGGTGAAGAGGGCGCCTAGATGACCATCGCGGAAACTGCATTGAGTGGCATTGATGCAGATCAACGATGAGAGCCTTGGTAGGCGCGAGGCTTTCTCTATCTAGGGCCACATTATTTTCCGGGGAGTAAATGTCAGCCCAAAGTTTCAACCCGCTTTTGGTGAGTAGGGGTGCAGCGTTGCCCGTTCCCGGCGTCACGATCGCGCAGGTTGCCTTCGATGCGCCCTGGGGGTGGTTGGCGTCTGGCTGGCGCGATCTGTGGGCAGCACCACGTATCAGTCTGGCCTACGGTGCCACATTCGCTGTCTTGTCCATCACCTTGACGCTCGGCCTGATGGTGAGCGGTCTTGTGTCCCTTATTCTCGCGCTTGGTGCTGGTTTCCTGTTGATTGGACCGATCGCTGCGGTGGGACTCTATGAAACCAGCCGGCGTCTCGAGATCGGGCAAAGACCCGGGTTACGCGATATCCTTACAGCCGCTGTGCAAGCGCCCGGCCAGCTAGGTTTCTTCGGTGCCATCCTGGCTTTTGCGTATTTCGCGTGGGTGCAAGTTGCGTTCCTGCTGTTCATGCTGTTCCTCGGCAGCAACCCTCTGCCGCCGGCTAGCGAGTTTGTGCCAACCTTGCTGTTCACACCGCGTGGACTTGGCCTACTTGTGACAGGGACGATTACAGGTGGCGCAATCGCCCTCCTGGTCTTTGCCATTTCAGCCATTTCCGTGCCCCTGCTGATGACGCGGCGTTTGGATGCGGTGACCGCCGCTAGAGCGAGCCTTGCGGCGGTGATCGTCAATCCAAAGCCGATGGCGTTGTGGGCGGCCCTTATTGTCGGCTTCATGGCGCTCGGGATTGCCACGCTGTTTGTGGGGTTAGTGTTCGCGTTTCCTCTGATTGGGCACGCCACATGGCACGCCTTTCGTGATCTGGTTCGCGAGCAACCGACAGCTAACCTATGAGCGGTCGGCCTCGTCGTCCTGCAGTGCGCGCCAGGCGGCGCCATCGAGATCCTCGAACTGGCCGCTGCCAAGCGACCATAGGAACGCCACGAGACCGAGCAGACCAAGTAGCAGCGCGCAGGGTATGAGCCAGGCGAGTGCGGTCATCGTGCAAGCTCCAACCGCATGACCTTGAGCCTGACCGCATTGACGGTGACCGCGATCGAGGAGGCGGACATGGCGATCGCGGCCAGCAAGGGCGTGACCAAGCCCGCCATGGCCAGCGGCACGAACAGCAGATTGTAACCGGTGGCGATGGCAAAGTTCTGCAACGCAATGCGCCGAGCGGCGCGCGCGACGGCAAGTGTCTCCACAACTGGAGCGAGGCGCTCGCCTTGGACCACGGCATCAGCGGCCGTTTGCGAAATGTCGGCGGCGCTCGAGGGTGAGATGGAGGCGTGAGCAGCGGCGAGCGCGGGTGCATCGTTGAGACCGTCCCCGACCATCAACACCTTGCGCCCTTTCGCCTTGAGTGCTTCGAGGCGGGCGATCTTGGCGGCTGGTAGGGCGCCGGAAATCCAGCTATCGATCCCGGCATGAGCCGCAGCGGCCTCGACCACAGTCGGCTGGTCACCGGACAGCAGCTCCGTTTGAAAGC
The DNA here is from genome assembly GCA_963806735.1 of uncultured Alphaproteobacteria bacterium. Taxonomy (GTDB): domain Bacteria; phylum Pseudomonadota; class Alphaproteobacteria; order Rhizobiales; family Hyphomicrobiaceae; genus CADEFX01. The sequence goes on from CAWEBE010000027.1 coordinate 14,927, forward strand.
CCGCCTGGCGCAGGTGCGAGACAACGGTCGCCGCATCGGGCCGCAGTCGATCCTCGAAGGTCAGCGCGACCGGGCTGTCCTGGCCGACCCGAAAGTAGACAATCGCCGCGTCGGCGAGGGTCGGCTCGACGCCACACCAAGCGGCAGAGCCGAGGCGCTCGGACCTGTCCGGGCCGATGCGCTCGAGTCCGAAGCCTGGCACTTCGCGAACTCCGCTGGAGGGCTGGATGGCCAGGCCGGCCGCTTCGGCCGGCGCGGACGACCGCACTGGCATAGGGGTGGCGACTGGCGGCGGCGAGGGATGCTGCGCGCGCAAGGGTCGCGTTGTCCATGCTTTGGCTGGCAGCCAAAGTTGGCTCGCCCAGCGTTAGCGTTCCGGTCTTGTCGAAGACAACGGTATCGATCTCGGCCAATCGTTCCAGTCCGTCGGGCGCTTTGACCAGCACACCTTTGGCAAACAGCCTGCTGGTGGCGGCAACCTGCACCGCGGGCACGGCGAGCGCCAGGGCGCATGGGCAGGTGATGATGAGGACTGCGATCGCCGCTGTCAGCGCAGCTTCCCACCCGTGACCGGTCAGAATCCAGCCGAGGAAGGTGACGAGCCCGAGTACATGCACTGCGGGTGCATACAAGCCCGCTGCCTGGTCGGCCAGCCGAACGTAGCGCCCGCGCGCCTGCTCGGCAGCGGTCATCAGGCGACCGATCTCCGCCAGCAACGTGTTCTGGTCGGTGGCCGTTGCTTCCGTCAGCAACGATCCCGACAGATTGATGGTGCCGGCATAGATGAGGTCTCCGGGACGCACGGACACGGGCATGGTTTCGCCGGTGATGAGGCTGGCGTCGACCTCGCCATGGCCTTCCACGAGGCGCCCGTCGACGGCAAAGCGCTCGCCGGCCACGGTCAGGACGCGCATGCCGGGCTCGAGCGCGCGGGCGCTTATCCGCATAGTGGTGCCATCGGGATGGACGATAGTGGCTGCGGACCCACGCAGCCCCAGAAGGTTAGCTGCGGCGCCGGCCGCGCGGGAGCGCATGTGCTGGTCGAGGAAGCGGCCAACCAGCAAGAAGAAGAGGAGGGTCACGGCGGCATCGAAGTAAACCTGCTCGCTGCCGCGCGCAGTCTGGTAGAGGCTCATGGCCGTCGCCAGCATGACGCCGAGCGAGATCGGCACGTCCATGTTGAGGCGGCGGGCGCGCAGGGCTTGCGCGGCAGAGGCGAAAAATGGCTGGCCCGCATAGCCCACGACAGGCAGCGCGATCAGCGCCGAGAGCCAGTGGAACAGCGCCTGCACCGAGGGGCTCATGTCGCCCGCCGTCCCGGACCAGACCGAGACCGACAACAGCATAATGTTGGCGGCCGCGAACCCGGCGACACCGACGCGTTTGAGTAGAGCCTGATCAGCCGTTGTTGCTGGTTCTGCAGCATCCTGGGAGATCTCGGCAGCCTTGAAGCCGGCGCGGCCGAGCGCCTCGACAAGGTCTACGCTGTTGAGCCCGTTAGCGTTGTGCACAACCGCGACGCGCCCGGCGGACAGGTTGGCCCGTGCCGAAGCGACGCCGGGCACGCCCGCAAGTGCCAGCTCGACCTTGCGCATGCAGCCGCCGCAATGCATGCCTTCGACGGCCAAAGTTGTCGTCACACATTTTGGAACCGCATCAGCAGGGCGACTTCATGTGGCTGCCGACGGCCATCTGCGTCAGGGCTTGAGCCATAGGCGCCTCCGGATGCGATAGACAGGATCAGCGGTCTCGTGCACGCGGGCTTCGAGCGAGACAAGCCAGTTGCCTTCCGCCAGCGGCGACACGAGTGCTTGGTACCGTCCTGCGGAGGTCTCCTTCAGTTGGAAAACGATGTCGTGCCGGTTGGTGGAGGGTCGGCCTAGCACGCCAGCAATCTTCATCCCTCGCACCGGACGACCATCCTCTTCAGCGAGCGTCATGCGCACGTAGCCGCCCCGATCGATCTCGACCGTCTCAGCCCAGCGGAGGCGCGCTTGTTGCTCATCGGCGGCGATGCGCTCGTTGTATTTGAGACCCTTGCGATAGGGCTCGTTGGCAACGAGGCCCGAGTAAGTGGAGACTGCGGAATAAATCATGGTGCCGTTGACTAGGAAGATGGTGGCGAAGAAGCCGACAAAGGCTCCGAGCACGTGGCTTCCGCGCAGGCCCTGCCGTCTCGGTACGCTGGGCAGAACGGTCGGGCTCATGGGTTCCCCCGGCTCGGGACGGCGGGCTTTTGGAACTGCGTGGTACGCGCTGTTTCTTGACCGGAAGCAAGGTCGCGAACGACCAGCGCGAACGACACGCCGGTACTTTCTAGCTTGGCGAGCCCGGCAACAGGTACCGTCACGAGCACGCGCAGCTCGCGCAGATCGTCAGTTGCCACGCGGATTGCAGCGCCTGTATCCATGCCCACAATCGCCAATCTGGCCTGGACCAGCCCGCGCGCCTCGAGGCTGAACTCGCGCGGCTCGTGCAGCTTGTTGAGGATTTTGACAGTGTAGCCGTTGCGCACGCCATTGTCCGAGAGCAGCACATAGGGCGGATTGCGATCATGGAGTACGTTGACCTCGAGCGTGGTGCGGTTGAGGAGAGCCACCAACATGACGACGCCGACCAGTGAGATCAGCCCGGCATAGAGCAGCGTGCGCGCGCGAAAGAGTTGCAATGGCGCCGTGCCGCCCTTGGCGGCGGCCTCCTGTCCGGCGATGGTGTCGTAGGCGATCAGCGCGCGCGGCCGGCCGATCTTGTCCATGATGTCGTTGCAGGCATCGATGCAAAGTCCGCACTGAATGCACTCGAGCTGGGAGCCGTCGCGAATGTCGATGCCGGTCGGGCAGACAGCGACGCAGGCCTTGCAATCGATGCAGTCGCCTCGTCCCTCCCACGGCTGACCCTTCTTGTGAGCCCCGCGGGGCTCGCCGCGATGCGTGCGGTAGCTGACGAGCAGCGTTTCGTGATCGATCATGGCGCCCTGGATGCGCGGCCAGGGGCACATGTAGATGCAGACTTGCTCGCGGGCGATGCCTCCGAGCAGGTAGGTGGTCAGCGTGAAGACGCCGAGGAACAGATAGGCGATGGCCGGTGCGGTGCCGGTGAGCAACTCGCCGGCGAGCGTCGGCGCATCGCGGAAATAGAAAACGAACGCGCCGCCCGTAGTCAGGCCGATGGCCAGCCAGGACAGATGCGTCATGCCTTTCTTGAAGAGCTTCACCGGCCCCCACGGTCGCTTGTCGAGCGCGATGCGTGCGTTGCGGTCGCCCTGCCAGAAGCGCTCGACCACGATCATGAGATCGGTCCATACCGTCTGCGGGCAGGTGTAGCCGCACCAGACGCGACCAGCGGCGGAGGTGATGAGGAACAGCGTCAGCGCCGCGAGCACGAGCAGGCCGGTGACGAAGTAGAACTCCTGCGGCCAGATCTCGAGGAAGAAGAAGAAGAAGCGGTTGTGGGCCATGTCCAGCAGCATGGCCTGATCCGGCAAATCAGGACCGCGATGCCAGCGTAGCCATGGCAAGGCGTAGTAGATGCCGAGCGTCACCGCCATCACCAGCCACTTGACGGTGCGAAATCGACCGTGTGCGAGCTTGGGATAGATCTTCTGCCGACCGGCGTAGAGCGCGCGCTCTTCCTGCCGATTAACGGCCTGGACGTCATGGCGCGCGACGCCAGGGGCTGCCTGCTTGTCAGGCGCTCTGACGATACCGGTGGTCATGTAGGTCATATCGGTTCGGCGGAACCGCACCTCTGGACCGACGACACTCTCTTCCGCGCCACATCTTGCAGGACACCTTTGAGCGACCCCAAGCATCTGACGACAGGCTCGGCCGGCGTATTCGTTGCGCCGGCCAGGCACGCGACTTCGCCCGCACGATCTGACTGATCAAAGCCGGAAAGGATTAGCGCCATCTCGCATCCACACCCGCACATACTATTGGCCTTTCTCTTAATGTAGTCATTTGCCGCCACCGAGGCTGTGCACATAAACGCTAAGAGCCTTGATGGTCACGGGATCCAGCCGGCCCGCCCACGCCGGCATCATGCCGCCGCGTCCGGTGCGGATGCTCTCGACGATCGCCGGCTTGGCGCCTCCGTAGAGCCAAATCTCGTCTGCCAGGTTCGGTGCGCCCTGCTCCTGCTGGCCCTTGCCGTCCGCACCATGGCAGCTCGCGCATTGCTCGGCGAACAGCTTCTGACCTCTCCCGACCGCTATCGGGTCGGTCGATTTGGCAGTCAGCGACAGTATGAACTCGGCCGCATCGTTGATCTGCGCATCGTCCATCAGCTTGTCGAGGCCGTAGCGAGGCATCAGCGAGGCACGCGTGTCCTTCTGGTCTGACCGGATGCCGACGCTGATGGTTCTATGGATATCTGTAATGGCCCCACCCCAGAGCCAATCGTCGTCATTCAGGTTGGGATAGCCTGTGAAGCCCTGGGCGCCGCGGCCGTGGCACGGCCCACAGTTGGTTTGAAACGCCGCAGCACCGCCAGCTATCGCGAAGCGCAGTAGATCCGACGAATTTCTGATCTGATCGAGCGGTGTGTTGTCCAGTTGCTCGCGGAACTGACCCTGGGCCGCATGCGCGGCTTTGACCTCGTCCGCGACGGTGGTGCGCTGGCTGTAGCCGAAGACGCCCTTGGTGTAGCCGGTAAATGTCGGCCATGCCGGATAAACGATCCAGTAGCCAATTGCCCAAAGGATAGTGGCATAGAAGGTAAGGAGCCACCATCTAGGCAGCGGCTTGTTCAGCTCTTTGACACCATCCCATTCGTGGCCGGTGGTTTCGACGCCGGTGACGTCGTCGATCTCGCTCTTTCTCATTGACCGGCGCTCCCACTGTCGCTGTCCGGCTTGTGTCGGAGGTCGAGCGCGCGACGTTGCACCTCCTCGAAGCGCGGTCCATTTTTTGGCCACAGCGCGTACGTGAGCACACCGGCAAACATAGCGACAAACATCAGCAACGAGGCCACCTGGCTGATGGTTGCGACCGTATCGTAGGCCATGGCCGAGGCTCCTATCGTGCGTTCGGCCCGGAGGCGTCGAAGCTGGTGAAATCAACGAGCGTGCCAAGGACCTGCAGGTATGCGACCAGCGCGTCGAGCTCGGTTGGCTGATTGTCGGGCCTGCCATCGAACTTGGCGACTTTGGCCTTGGGATAGCGGCGCAACAGCTCACGCGCGGGCCGACTATCCGGCGTCACCTGCGCTGCCAAATCGGTCTGCGCCTTCTCGATCATCTCATCGCTGTAGGGAACGCCGACCAGTCGCAGCGTCTTCAGCCGCGCAGCAATGTCTTGAGTGTCGAGCTTCGTGTCGGCAAGCCATGGATATCCCGGCATGATGCTCTCCGGCACGACGGCGCGCGGGTTGATCAGGTGCTCCGTCTGCCATTGATCGGAGTATTTGCCGCCGACGCGCGCCAGATCCGGGCCAGTACGCTTCGAGCCCCACTGAAATGGGTGGTCGTACATGCTCTCTGCAGCCAGGCTGTAGTGACCGTAGCGCTCAACCTCGTCCCGGAGCGTGCGCACCATCTGGCTGTGGCAGCCGTAGCAGCCCTCGCGGATGTAGATGTCGCGTCCGGCCTGCTCGAGCGGCGAATACGGCCGCATGCCTTTCACCTTCTCGATGGTGCTCTCAACCCAGAACAGGGGAGCGATCTGCACGATGCCGCCGATCGACACGACTACGAGGATGCCAATCAGCAACAGGATGGAGTTCTTCTCGAAGACTTCGTGTTTCATCGGCTCCCCCTATTCCGCCGGCGCCAGCCGAAGCTCGGGCGCGGCGGCGATGCGGGGCTGATCGGCCGCGTCGACAGGCTCGTCGCCACGCACCGTGCGCCAGATGTTGTAGGCCATGATCAGGGAGCCGATCAGGAACAGCAGGCCGCCGACGGCGCGGATCACGTAGTAGGGCTTCATGGCCTCGACCGTCTCGATAAACGAGTACTGCAGGAAGCCCAGCTTGTCGTAGGCGCGCCACATCAGACCCTGCGTGATGCCAGACACCCACATGGCAGTGATGTAGAGCAGAATGCCGATTGTCGCGGTCCAGAAGTGCCACTCGACCAACCGCATCGAGTAGAGACCGCGCCGGCCCCACAACCACGGCACCAAGCAGTAGATGGCGCCGAAAGACACCATGGCGACCCAGCCGAGCGCGCCTGAGTGCACGTGGCCGATGGTCCAGTCCGTATAGTGAGAGAGCGAGTTGACGGCCTTGATGCTCATGACCGGCCCCTCGAACGTCGACATGCCATAGAACGCAACCGACACGACGAGGAGCCGCACGACCGGATCGGTTCTGAGCTTGTCCCAGGCTCCGGACAGCGTCATGAGGCCGTTGATCATTCCACCCCACGACGGCATCCACAACATGATGGAGAACGTCATGCCGAGCGTCTGCGCCCAGTCGGGCAGCGCCGTGTAGTGCAGATGGTGCGGTCCCGCCCAGATGTAGAGGAAGATCAGCGTCCAGAAGTGCACGATGGAGAGGCGGTAGGAGTAGACCGGCCGCTCCACGCGCTTGGGGATGAAGTAGTACATGATGCCCAGGAAGCCGGCGGTAAGGAAGAAGCCCACGGCGTTATGGCCGTACCACCACTGCGTCATCGCATCCTGCACGCCTGAGTAGACAATGTAGCTCTTCGGGCTGGTCAGGCTCACCGGGATGGTGGCGTTGTTGACCAGATGCAGCATGGCAATGGTGACGATGAAGGCTAGGTAGAACCAGTTCGCCACGTAGATGTGCGGTTCCTTGCGCTTGGCCAGCGTGCCTAGGAATACGAGGAGATAGACCACCCACACGAGGGTGAGCCAAAGATCGGCGTACCATTCAGGCTCCGCGTACTCTTTGCTCTGCGTGATGCCGAGAAGGTAGCCGGTGCCGGCAATGATGATGAACAGCTGATAGCCCCACACCACGAACCAGGGCGCCCAGCGGCCGGCAAGCCGCGTATGGCATGTGCGCTGCACGACATAGAAGGAGGTGGCAAGCAGCACGTTGCCGCCGAACGCGAAGATCACAGCTGATGTGTGCAGCGGCCGCAATCGGCCAAAGCTGGTCCACGGCAGGTCGAGATTCAACTGCGGGAAGGCAAGCTGCCAGGCCAGGACGTCGCCAACCACAAAGCCGGCAATGCCCCAGACTACGGCCGCTATGGTGGCGACCTTGATGGGGCCGTCCATAAAATGTGCGTTGGTCTCGAGCGGCGTGTCGTCCTGAAAGGAAATTTGCAATATCACGATCGACGCGATGATCCCAGCAATCAGGAAGATCAGGCCATGGAAGGCCATGCCTAAGTCCCGGGATGCAATCACTAGGACTAGGCCACAAACGGCAACGCCCAGCGCACCCATGAGCGCCATGGAATCGGCAAACGCGGACTTCTCCGCTTGTGTTGATGTCGTCATCAAGCGCCCTTCAGCCTAGCCGAACAGTTGCGCCGCCCTGTCAGCGCACTTGGAGCCAATGAGCCAAGAACGCGGATGGTGTGCTTTGATGCAGATCAAGGGCTCTCTGGCCTGACTGGGCCCTTCGTGTGCTGCGGCAAATCAAGGACAGTTCACCGCCGTCCATTGTGAGATGCCTTTGCTACTTGCCGTCATGGTGGAAGTATTGGGCACCGAGGACTGTGGATTGCGGCAAAACTTGGCGCCGCTGCCCCTTCAGCAAATCGCCGGTCTCGTCGTTGGCATCTGGCTAGCGGCTATACCGACCGAGCAGTTCACCAGTGTTGCCACTTCACAAGGCGCCACCGATGCAGTCATGCTCGTGGCTCATGGTCCCCTGCCCTGGCCTGATGTGGGCGAGCCTTGTGACTGAATTCTGGTTCGTTTGATCCGCATCAATACCGCCTGGCTTTCGCGGTATCAAAATAGCCGACGGGTAGCCTAGCTCCGGAGTTTCCTTATGCATTCCAAATTGCGGAAGCCATGTGCAAGCGTGGAGGCCAGCCAATCTCCAAGTGATCTACTCTCTGAGATCGAGCGTCTGACGGAGGCCGCATTGGCTCGTGCAGACCACTTGCGCGGTCCGATGCGTGACAGCGTCGAGGTAGACACGGACGAGGCATCGCAACTCGCCCTAGCCCTGGACACGCTCCTACAACTCAAGATGTCGAAGGATCTGCTTCAGCAATCGATTGCGCTCGATATGGCGAAGCTGGATTAGATCTGGATCAAGGGGGACGATATGAAACAGCTTACATTTTTCATTCTGGCGAGTTGCCTTCTGCTCGTGACGCAGGCCGCGGCTGCCAAATCAGAGACGCACAACCATCACCGTCATCGTCACACTCATCACAGCATGCACCATCACCACCACGCGCATCACAGCAGCCATCATCAGCTGCACCTCTGCCTGTTTCAATGGCCGCCCGCGCACAAAGTGACCGGCACACATCGGCACCCTCGCCACGAAACAAAGAAGGCCGTCAAGAGTGGGCGTTGTTTGGACGTCCGCCACCACTGACCACTGAGTAGCGAGCCTCGCCGTATCTTGTTCTTCACCGGATGATCTTCGTCCTCGCGATGCCGGTGACCCGTCAGAACTATCGCCACGATAGATCTGCTGTGGGACGTGTGGTCTCGCTTGGGGAGAGATCGCATTTGCTCAAACCAAAGGACGTTCAGCGTCTCGCGCGCAGTGCGATGAGCCTCCGCATGCGCGCGCGCCGCGCCTGATCTTCGTTGTCGGCCGTGAACTCCGCTTCCAAGTCTTGCTCGAATTGAACCAGATCATCCGGCAGCGGCATGCCGAGGCTCTTCAGCTCATTCAGTTTCTGGCGGATTTGCAGATAGATCTCGTGCCGGTCGCGAGGCTCGTTCTGCATCAAAGTGAGCAGCAACCCTAGCTCCGCTTCCTTGTCCTCGAATGCCATGTGCCGGCCTCTACTCCTGTGTAATGTGAAGGTTACTCTTCTCAGTCAGTTTATCGTTTGCGCAGCTTGATGATCAATCAGCTGATAAGCTGGTAGCCTTTTAAGCTGAGGTATACTCCAAGCAGAAGAAACAATGCTCCGCTCGCCATCGTCCCGGCGCGATTGCCTACGACCGGCAAGGCAACGGCTGCAGATTGCTCCGGCATGAGCATGCGCACTAAGCCACCAAACACGGAAAACCACCCGGCCAGGGTTACGATGACGCGCCAGTCCCCGACCCAGACATTGTGCACGCGCACCATCGAAAGACCGGCAACCAGAAGCAGAAGGCCAGCCAGAAAAACCACGGGCAAACTTCCTGGCATTTGTCCGGCCATAGCCTCCAGAGAACGCCCATTGGTCAACATCGCCAGACCTATCGCCGCGAGTACTGGACCGAGCAGACCAGCGAGCAGTTCGGAATACGCCATAGTTGTCCCCTATGCCAAGCGTTGAGCCAACGTCTCGACGGCCACACTCGAAGTCCCGTGCCGAGATAGCCGCCGATGCAATGAATACTTGGGTTGCCGACAACCGGGTTGATGCTCATCAAAGTGCGCGCAACGCTTGTTACGCAACAGCTACGCTGTCACGCCCCTGCTGCGATCGGCATTCCGACGCGGAGTTCCAGGTTTCCATCGAGCCTATGAAAAGCTGGCGTTCACGGCGGCGATACGAGGATGTCGCAGGGCGCTTCTGCCAGCATAGAGTGCGCAAGCTTCCCTATCTCTGGGTTTCCAGCCCAGAGTGTCTTGCTATGCGTGCCCATGACGAGCAAATCGGCAGAATCACTTGCATGCTTCAGCGCCGAATAGGGTGGGGTTTCCACGATGTCCACGACGATGTCGTGCATGCCTGAGGATTTGTTGTCATTAGCAAATGCGGCGTCGAGTTCGAATCGTATGCGCTCCTTGACGTCGCGCACGCTGCGCATTTTGACGTCAAGGTCAACGCGATTCGACGGCATTGCGTAGGTGACGCGAAATTGGGCGCGTGGCGCGAGGTCAACGGCAGCCTTAAGGGCGCGGGAGGCAGCAGGTGAGCCGTCAAGCGCCACCGCAACATGCTCATACGGGCCTGTGCCGGCACGTTTGATCATGAGCAGCGGTCGGTCGGTGAGTCGCACAACGCACTCGGCAGTTGTGCCGATGAAGAGGTCCGGACGCCTCAACAGGGCTGGTTCTCCCACGACAATGAGTTGTGCGCGGCAGGCTACGGCTTGGCTGATGATGGTTGTGAACGGATAGCCTGTTGCCACAACTGGGCGAACCGTATTCGATGCTGCCCCTCGAGAATGCATGGCACGATCTGCAAGGAAGTCTTCAATCAAACTATGCAACTGCATTCTCAGGGGTTCCGGCAAACCCGCGCGCAATACGTGCAGCAGCGTGATGTTGCACTCGCTTGAGAAAGCTAGCGTCCGCTCCAGCGCCAATTCTGAGCCGTCAGTCAGGTCGGTTGCCACCAACAGGTCATGCAATGCCATCAGATCCTCCTCCAGAGCCGTGAAGGTCACTTTAGGAGAAATGCGCCAGCGCTAATGGTATCGTGCTTGCCGCGAACGATCCCAACGACGGTGAAGGGAAATTGCATGTGCGCTGGTTGACCGCGCTGGGAGTATGAGCTGACACGCAAGCCTCCGTAGAACCGCGATTGGGGTCAGCAGCACGACGCTAGGATGCGTCAAGTTCGTTGGGCTGGCAACGGGAGATCGAACGGGGAGTTTTTAGCTGTGTTCCGTCGAGGGCTCTGCTAATTCTGCAAGGGCCGCTGTGGCGCGGCATCTCATCGGGCGGCGCGCTTGAACGTGTGCAGTCGGAAAGGGAGGATCCGAGCGTATGATGGAAAGTGTGTGCAAGATCGCGGGGATCGCTTTGCTGGGCCTAGTCGCTAGCGCGGCGACATGCTGGGCGCAGCCGGCGGATGCCAAGCGTGGTCATGCGCTTGCGGCGCGCCTGTGTGCGCAATGCCATCGGGTCGACGGCGCTTCTACCAGTGCAGTGCTAACCGATGTCTCCAGTTTTGCCGCCATAGCAACACGTCCAAATGTCTCCGCGGAGCAATTGGCGGGCCGGATCATAGTCCCACATCCTGAAATGCCGGGCGTCCAACTTACAACTCACGAGATCCGCGACATTATCTCCTACATTCTCAGCCTGAAGTAACGCCGTTGCGTGCGCAACGCCCGGATCCGCGGTCCTATGCGATGGACGAACCTCTGGTTTTGTCGATCGACCTGGCGGAGCGTCCCTGCATCACCGATTTTCCTGCCGCAGGCTCATGATGTAGGCAATGATGTTGTCGCGGTCTCGACTCTCCAGCACGAAACTGGGCATTGTCTCGTGCGACGTCTGCAGGGCTGCGGCAAGCGCCCGTCCCGTCATACCGGGCGTGTTGGCGAGCGCAAAGAAGCTCGGAGCGTCAAGGTGCGGAGAAAGCCCCGGTCCGAGCGCGTGGCATTGGGTGCATTGGCTATGCGCATAAACACGACCTGCCTGGGCGTTCCCCGGCTCCTGTGCTCTTGCACAAAGAGGAGTCAAGGCAAGCAGAAGCATCAACGTTCCGCGCAAGGCTTGCATCGTGGATATCCAGGTTGTGACTCAAGGCTCGCTAAGCAGGAGCTTCATAACGACTAGATGGTTGGCAGGTCGACCTTGCGCGACTTTGCGAATGCCGCGACCAGTTCGTTCTTTCTCGCATCGAATGGGAGCCGGGGAATGGACCCTAACAGCAGGCACCGCAAGCAGTGTGACTCGTATTCACCAATGGCAATCCGCACATCCTGAACTAGCAATTCCTCATTAGCCCCAAGTGCGCCGGACGTGCCATCGTGGGCTGCCATGAAATCTTCTCCGTTTGCTGCCGCGCGCTTGCCTCAGTGCAACAAGGCTCGGCGCATGCGGCCTGGGTTTGCTGGAGCGGGTTCACAGGTCTGGATTCGGACTAGGTCTCTCAATGTTTGCAGCCGGATGAGCTTGTCCTTGATCGCTTGCATTTCGGAAAGCGCGCGGAGCTGGGCTGGTGAGCCGTTACAGCAGTTCGCCAGCGTTTCCAGCAGTTGTGCGATCCGCGCCTGCGCAATTGCTGTGACCTCGTCAGTTTCTGCGATCAAATATGACTGGAGTGCAAATTTCGTCTTCATACATGTAAATTAACCTGGACGCCGATACGCGCTTTGATCCACGTCAAGACATCGGCAGCACTTGCTGATCAAGCATAAGCATTCGGGTTTGCAAAAGCGAAACTGCTGCTTTGGGCAAGGCTCAACCGCTGCTCTGCGAAGCCTTACCGGACCAAATCGGCATGGCTGTGCGTGCGCTGCTGGACTCTTGCCTATGAAGAAATCTTTCTTGGTCTGTCTGCTCGTGGCGCAGCTTGCCGCCGCTCCTGTAGCGCTTGCGCAAGCCCCCGAGGATACTGAGCTGGAACAATTCAGAGCGGCCTACACATCTGGCACCGGCTTGGCCTATGTCGTCATAAAGAGTGAGAAAGGCGAGCGGCTGTATCGGTATGGCGACGCCTCTCGCGAGACTGCCAAACGGGACAGGGTCGGCTACATGCTCTTCACGTGTGCGGCTCCGCACGTGTTCTTGCGGCGTGATCCTAAGGCAAGGGCGTTGTTGGCAGGAGCGCGCGTCGTGAAGGGGGGAGATCCAGACTTTACTGAACTGGACCGCAGGTACTTGGCGGGGTGTCGCAACCCTATGGTGAAGTCCGCGATACCAAAGTAGGGCAGAGACGAATGGCAAGCGCCGGCCACCAGTATGCGCTCATGGGGCGGTTCTCAGGGACATGATGAATGCGGCCAAGTCCAAGATTTCATCCTGCGTAAGATGGTGGTTTGGCATCATACTCGGGACCGAGCGCAGCCAGCGCACCACGCCGTCAAAGGTCTGGGCCTGGCGGTTCGCAATGGCCGAAAACGTTGGCACGCCTGATCGCCCTGTTTGGTCCTCTGGCCGGGCACCAATGTGGCAATTGGCGCAAAGGCTCTGGGTCAAAGCACGCCCGCCGTCAACGTTCTGGCTACTTGCGGGCTGCCCCGACAAGCCAATGACGCATCCAAGTGCAACCGCCAGTTTGCGTACCATGCCTGTCTTCGCTTTAGTTTATGAGTGCGTATCCTGACTGACCGCAGAGGCCGCAGTTCCAAGCGCTCCATTGGAGACAGAGATCGTGAACAATACAGGGGTTAGCGTCGCAGCCGTTCTTGCTGGTATTGTTGCTTTGAGCATCCCTGCCGCCGTAGCGGACGACCAACTCCTGGCGCGCGGTCAGGCGATTGCCGCGCAAAAGTGCTCGCCATGCCACGCCATTGGCCGCCACGATCTCCGTCCGCACGATATTGTCCTGCCTTTTCGCGACTTTCACGAGCGCTTTCCCATTCCAATGCTGGTCGAGGCGAAGGATACCGGTGTCATTTCGGGGCACGATGAGATGCCGGGATTCGACCTCTCGCAAAGTGAGATACGCGCATTGCTAGCATATATCGATAGTCTGGCTCCCAACGAGCAGAGATATGTGAAACCGTAGTGGGCGGAGATGCCTCGAAGCCTCTGCTAACGTTGTCCGGCAGTGCGCTTGGAGGCGCGCCAGTCCAACTCGCATGCGGCCCCTCTCCGTCTGCGTAGGACGCAGACCGTCTCGCGCCAGTAGTAGTGAGGGTCAATCGTCGTGAGGATTGTGGCGGATCGCCCGTCAGGTGACCGAAGTTGGATCGGGCGGCGGAGGCATACGTTTGCAGGCCTCGAACAATGACAGGTTTGGGCAAAAGTCCGGCCGTTTGCCGGCTTGCATCGGATCATCGAGCCAACGCAAGCACTTGTCGCTGGTGCCGCAGAACAAGCACGTCGCACGTGCCTCCGCGTAGGCATCCCCACCCCGCAGCCGCGCCAGCTGCCCAGGATCAACAGCCAGTCGTTCCATCATCTCGTGCAAGCGCCGGGCTTGTCGTTCCACCCGACGGAACATGGGCCAGGACATGACTACCTCCTTTGGGAACATCGCGGAGTTGTCAGCACTTTTGAAGCCCCTGCTGGGATTCATCGGCTTGACGTGCCGAGATCGGAGACCACCGGTGATAACACCTTGGTCCGAACTTTTTTGATTCTGCCGCGTGCTCATTAGAGTCCCCTTGATCTGAATCAAACGTGACTGCGACCAAAAAGCTAGCGCGCCGGCTCGGATCTTGTGGGCTCATCGCCTTCGCGCTGACCGCCTTGGCGGTAAGTTCAGCAAGCTCGCCGATGGGACGAAGGTTTGCGGGCGCTTGATTTAGGTCAATGAGCTTGCGCATGACTGATCGAATACTTCCCGTCGCCGCCGAAACCTGCGGCGTTTCGAGACGGGGAGCGATGCATGAACGACGTGGCAGGGGTACGGCGCGGTGACCAGAGCCGGGCGCTGTGGCTCTCCACGATGGCCTTTACGGTCTGCTTTG
>CAWEBE010000028.1:0-85068 GCA_963806735.1 uncultured Alphaproteobacteria bacterium
AGTAGTGTTGCTGCCCACACACCGATACCGGACCAAGTAACAGCAAGCCAAAGGACAAAACTGGCTGCCAACACGCATGCAACAACCCTTACGTGCAGTCGGTTCTGCATCAGCAGCAGGGCTGGCGCGAAGAGCAAGTAGAATTGCTGCTCGATTGCCAGCGACCAAGTGTGCATGAGGAGCGAGTGCGCCGGGCGCACCAAAGCAACATAGAAGTTCTGGAGATAGGTGAGATACCAGGGCAATGCAGTCAGAAGCTCGTAGTCCTGCAGAGCAAGAACACCGAACGTCGTGACGACTGCGAGGGCAACAAAATATATGGGGCAAGTGCGGCGAATGCGGCCGATCCAGAAATCGATAAATGCGACTTTGAGGGAGATTGAGCCGGCCTCAATGGCAGCCCGGCTACGATGCAGAATGCCAACTATGAGGTAGCCACTCAGTACGAAGAAGGCCAGCACGGCCAATTCGCCGAGTTTGGTGTGGTAGAGGGCGGCATGTTGGACCACCACCGCCGAGGATGCCAAGCCTCGAATGCCATCGAAGCCGCGGATGCGCGGAGCTTGTGGGGATGGCACCTCAACGATCTCCTGCCGTATCGAGGCTGCCCCTTTTAGCAAACGTATAATCCTCTGCAAGCGGCGGTGACTTCGCTCCTGTCACGGCCCGAAACACGTAGCATAGCTCAGCAGGGCTTCTTTCCCACGTTCGCCTTTCGTGCTATCCACGCCGCACGATCGACGAAATCAGGCTGTCATAGCTGAGCACCTTCCGCATATGCGGGAGACGGCAGGGTTCTGGTGAAAGAGCGAACCTCGAGAATAGAAACGCTTACGGTCAGTGCCTCATGCCTATGGACTCCAACGAGATCGAGCGGCTGATCAAGGCCAAGTTTCCGCAGGCCGAAATCACCATCCGCGATCTCGCCGGCGACGGCGACCACTTCGCTGCCCACATCGTGACGCCCGAGTTCAGGGGCAAGACGCGCGTGCAGCAGCACAAGATGATCTATGACGCCCTGGAAGGCCGCATGGGCGGAGTCCTCCATGCATTGGCGCTGACAACGGCTCCGCCCAAAGATTGACTTCCCCCTCCCCTTCGACCACATCATTGATGACGGTTCCGTGGCGGGTCACCCCGCCTTCAGCATGAGGAAAGGCTCGGAAAGCCATGAGCGAGCAGGCAGTTCACGACTGGATCCGCAAGCAGGTTGCGGCCAACGACGTGGTGCTTTTCATGAAGGGCACCAAAGCCATGCCGCAGTGCGGCTTCTCCGGCCAGCTCGTGCAGATCCTCCAGTACCTGGGCGTCGATTACAAGGACGTGAACGTGCTGGAGGACATGGGGCTGCGCGAAGGCATCAAGAGCTTCACACAGTGGCCGACTATTCCCCAGCTCTACGTCAAGGGCGAGTTCGTCGGCGGTTGCGATATCATCCGCGAGATGTTCCAGCAGGGCGAGCTGCAGGACCTGCTGGCCGAGAAGGGCGTCAAGCACACGCCGACTACGGCGACCGCCTGACCATCGGTTTCTGACGCTGACCATCGTTTCGCCGCCGCCGCCCGGTTAGACTGCCGGGGGCGGCGGTTTTTCTTATGGGAGACCGCGGTCCGAATGCATGTGGTTCGGTTGCGGGCGATGACACTCGGCGGGCGCAGGTTTCTATTGAGCGTGGCGATCATCGGCGCCAGCATTTCGCTGGCGCTCGGCATCAGCCTGCCCAGCATCAAGCTGACGCGCTTCTATTTCTTCGCCACCGAATATTCGCTGATCTCGACCGTCTACACGTTGATCGCGCGCAACCAGATCTTCCTCGGCAGCCTCGTATTCGTGTTCTCGATCATGCTGCCGGTGTTCAAGATCTTCTATCTCGTGATCCTGACCACCATGCCGCCGGACGTGCTGCGCCAGCAGTACCGGCATCTGAAGGCGCTGGAATGGCTCGGCAAGTGGTCCATGCACGACGTGCTGGTGCTGGCGCTGATGATCTTCTTCATCAAGAGCCAGGGCGTCTATGACGCGCGCAGCCTGTCGGGGGTGTATTTCTTCACCAGCGCCGTGGTGTTCATGATCCTGGCCTACGCCTGGCTCAACATCTTCTCGCTCGGCACCATCGAGACGGAGAGGGCGCGGCTGGAGCGCGAGCGCCAGGAAACAGTAGCCCAGTCGGCCTGGCGCAATTTTCTGCTCGCTCTGTTCATCTTGTCCGCCGCCATCTGCTTTGCGCTCGGCGTGACGCTACCGTCGATCCGCTTCACCACCATCTACGTGTGGACCAACGAGCACTCGATCGCCACCATCATGTGGGCGCTCTACTACAACCAGGAATGGTTCCTGTGCGGCGTCATCACCGTGTTCTCGGTGATCTTCCCATTTCTCAAGCTGCTGTACTTGCTGACGCTGTGCCTGTCGCCGAACCTGCCGGCCGACTTCAGGCAGAAATCCATCTCGACCATGGAATGGCTCGGCCGCTACTCCATGACCGACGTCATGGTGCTGGCGCTGATGATCTTCTACATGAACTCGTCGGGATACACGGAGGCGCGCGTGCTGCCGGGCGTCTACTGCTTCGCGGCGTCCGCGCTGATGACCATGTTCGCCTACGGCTGGGCCAATACGCCGGCAGCGCGTGCCGCTGCGGCGGCGCCGGCAGAGGACGTGGCCGTGCTCACCCCGAAGCTGCGCAAGGCAGGGTGAAGCGGCCGTCGCTGCTGCTGAGCGCAGGCCTCAACTTGTGCCGTCGCTACGGCATGGATCTCGGACGCGGGCCTATAGACGGATTTGCCGTGCGGCGGCCTTCAGGCGCTCCAACCGTGCGCCGGCGTCGGCAAATTGCCGGTCGGCATCTTTTGCGCGCCGCTCGATATCGGCCACGATGGTCTCCTGGCCCGCTTCGCCGTCCTTTTTCTTCTTGAGGCGCTGATGCAGCAAGGCCTCCTGGCGGTTGGTCTCCTCTAGCTCGCGCGTCATGCGCTGCAACTTGTCGCGCTCGGCCACAATCTCATCGATCTTGACCTGCGTGGCGCTGTTGGCTGCTTTCTGCGCAGCCAGCGCCGCGCGCTTGCTCATGGCATCGGCGTTGGCGGCTGAGATCAGGCGGCCGATATCGGCGATCTCGGCGCGCATTTTCTGCAATGCGCTGCTGCGCTGAGCGAGGCGACGCTCGAGGTCGGCGAGCTCGGTCTTGGCGCTTGTGACGCGACCGCGCATGCGATTTTCTGCGCGCTCGAGATCCGAGAGTTCCGCGCGCTTGTCGGCGATGCGCTGCTCATAGGCCCCGGTCACCAACCCGTTGACGCCGCCGGCCAGGCCGCCGGTGTGAGGGTCAGTCGAGACATTGGCGCAGCCAGCGAGGGACAGCAGGGCGCAGCAGGCAAGGCCCGTGCTCAGGCGCGGTGGTGATGGGGTGCGTTGGGTGGGTTTCATGCTGGAAGCTTGCTCGAACTCGATGATCATGCGGTTGATGTCCTCGGGCCTTTGCTCGAGCTTTTGGGCATTGGAGCGGTACTGCGTCGCCGCTTCGTCGAGCTGCTTGTTGTTGCCGGGGAACTGCTTTTGCAGCTCGGCCAGATTGCCATCGATTTCCTGGCCATGCTGGCGTGCGGAGGTCAGCGCGTCACCGAGTGCGGCGCGGTCTGCTTCCAAATCCGCGAGAAGAGTTTTCTGCGCCGTGAGACGCTGCTGGTCGGCGGACGACATGCCCTTGATGCGATTGAGCTCGGCCCGCCGCTGCGCAATGACCTGATCCGTGGTCGCCAGGATGCGCGAGAGCTTTCCGGTGCGCTGACGGCAGTCGTTGAGTAGAGCATTGTAGGCGTCCTCCTTGCGCGCGTAGTGCTGCTTTTCGCCGGCGATTGCGTATCCGGCAATGCCGCCGACGGCAGCGCCGGCGACCGCTCCGGTGACGATGCGCTTGGGATCGCGGCCTGTCGCGTAGCCCGCCAGGCCGCCGATGACAGCACCCACCAGGGCACCTTGCGCGACGGTGATTTTGAAGTCGTCGGCTTGCGCGCGAATGGGACTGACTGGTGCGTTGGTGGCGCTGGCGGCGCAGCCGCCCAAAGCCAGCGCCGAAATTGTGAGCCAAGCGTACTTTATTCTCACCGCCGTTCGCTCCCCGCTGCTTGCAATGTACCGGCCTTCAAGCTGGAGGCTTCATGGTTGGGCTTGAAAATGCCCCAGAGCTGAAATGCGACAATGGAGAGAATGAAGTATCCCGCCACGAGCCCCGTGAAGACTCCCGTAGAGATGGTCAAGATCAGCTTGGGTATGAGCGTCCAGACGAACAACACCCACTGGAAGACCGAACGACTTGGATGAGCGCGTCGATATTTGAGCCATTCAAGAGCAGCGACTACGAAAGCGGCGCTGAAGATGACCGGCCAGCCGATGTTGGGACTGACGGCCCAAATGGCGCGCGCCCAGTCGAGGTGCTGGACGAGATCAGTACCGAACACTTGATGCAGGTACAGCATGTTCTCCACGTCGTAGTTGGCGACGGTGAACAGAAGCGCCAGAACAGGCGAGAGAAACAGTAGTCCAAGGAACCATTCCAGCCACTCGGTCGAGGTAGCCTCGACAAAGGCGTAGGCTGACGGCGATCGTGCCTGCAAAATCCATTCGAACGGTTTTAGGCCGACTGTAATCAGCACAAAAAGGACCATGCCAATCAGCAGGTGAAGGGCTATGCAGAGCAGCAGGAAACTGACGTATCCGGGTAGGACGACGTTCGATGTAAAGATCGTCGAAGCGCGCAGCAGTCCTTGCGCGTAAGCGGGCCCAATCGCCGGAACCGCGTCTGAAGTTTCCCAAAGCTCGCGCGACAGCAGCAGTGCATACCGATCGATGTAGCCCAGGACAGGACCGCGTATCTGCGATGGCAGACCGGACACCGCAGATGCATTGAAGGCGCCGAGGTAGCGCATGACTGCGTCGGCGTGCGTTTCACCTGGACGGCGTATCTTGAGCTCGGTGGTGC
Organism: uncultured Alphaproteobacteria bacterium; assembly: GCA_963806735.1. GTDB lineage: Bacteria > Pseudomonadota > Alphaproteobacteria > Rhizobiales > Hyphomicrobiaceae > CADEFX01. The sequence continues at coordinate 4,979 of CAWEBE010000028.1, forward strand.
GCAGACCGCCGTAGAAGTTGTTCAAAAGCAGCGTCTGCTCGAGCGTCTTCAGATTGGTGTAGAGGTGCAAGACGACGCTCGATTTGAAGGCCACGAGCACCGTCAGCTTCTGATTGGCCCCGTAGTGCCTGGCGCGGGCCGTTTCCAGATCGCTGAAGGCCCGTTCGACCATGGCGCGGTGCGCGCCCATGGCGACCCAGCGCGGATCGCGATCATCGACGGTGACGACGAAAAGGTCGGTCTCAATGCGGGGTGCCAGGCTGCCGGCGGCGCTCTGGAGCCGATTGACGTCGCCAGGCAAAAGGACGCCCGCGTAGTCCACAACTCCGCCCAGGTACTTTTGTGCTGCAGCAGCGGGGCAAGCGACGAAGGATAGAAAAATCAATACTGTCGCAACGACCGCACCCGCAAGCCTGCTCGACCGCAAGCCTGAATCCACCACATCACGCAGAGCACGAACGCTCCCCCGACCTCTAATTGAGGCAGGTTAGTGGCAGGTTGCGATCACAGCAACACGGCGCAGCAGCATTATTCTCGAAACTAACAAAAATCTTCGAGGGTGCCGCACCTAAGTCACAGATACTCAAACCGCCCGTGTTTGCCCACGAAGGGGTCGTGAAGGATAAAGAGCTACCGCGAGTAAAATTCGACGACGAGCTGCGGTTCCATCTGCACCTGGTAGGGTACATCGGCCAGCGCCGGGACACGGGCGAGCTTGGCCGTCATCTTGTTATGGTCGGCCTCGATGTAGTCGGGCACGTCGCGCTCCGGGCTCTTGATGCCCTCGAGCACCACGGTGAGCTGCCGCGAGGACTCCCTCACCTCCACCACATCGCCCACCTTACAACGATAGCTCGGAATCGTGACCCGGCGGCCGTTGACGCTGATGTGGCCGTGGCTGACGAACTGGCGCGCGGCGAAGACAGTCGGCACGAACTTGGCGCGGTAGACGACGGCATCGAGCCGGCGCTCGAGCAGGCCGATCAGATGCTCGGAGGTCGAGCCCCTGAGGCGGGTGGCCTCCGTGTAGATGCGGTTGAACTGCCGCTCGGTGATGCTGGCGTAGTAGCCCTTGAGCTTCTGCTTGGCGCGCAGCTGCTGGCCGTAGTCGGAGAGCTTGCCGGCGCGGCGCTCGCCGTGCTGGCCGGGGCGCGAGTTGCGCTTGTTGAGGGGACTCTTGGCGCGGCCCCAGATATTTTCACCGAGGCGCCGGTCGATCTTGTGCTTGGCGCGGATGCGCTTGGTCATGACTTAACTCCGTCTTTCGCTATGCACGGGTAAAGCACTCCTTCCTCTGCCGCTCACGGGAGCGGCCGACAGGCACCGCTTTGCTTGAAATGCGATGCCACAGGGGCGCAAACGAGGCGCGGGCCGCCCAGCGGCCCGCGGGCGCTTTGTGGCCGAGCTGGCCAGCCGCGTCAAGGGCAGATCAGGCGGCGCTAGTGTCCCGATCGCGAAGTTCGTCGGATCTCGAAGCAAACCGCTGAACGAACTTCGCGATCGAAGGGACACTAGCAAGTATATGATGCTAGTGTGATTCAGATCGAGAAATTCGCTCAAACCCAGCCGCGACCGCCAGCGAATTTCTCGATCATCACACTAGCGCTATTTCTTCTTCTGGTCCTTGGTGGGCGCGGAGACGGCGGTGGGCTGCTGGCCGCCTTTGGGAGGTGCCGAGCCGGTCGTCGTCGAGGCTGTGGATGCGCCTCCGTCAAGCTTCACATAAGCCTCGATGGCCTCGGCCACCTTCTTCCTCTTGTCGTCGGGACAAGCCACCTTGCTCGGCTCGATGGGCTCGAGGAAGACGTGCAGCTCACCCTCCTTCTCGACCACCCGGATCTTGCCGGCGACAGTGTGGATCGTCATGCGGTGCAGCGTAGTGATGTAGAGGAGCTGCTGATCGGTCCACTTTTTCTTGGCATTCTCGCGCCGCATGAGAGAGTCGAAATTGGCGCTCTGCTCTTCCCACATCTCGCAAACCTGGGCCTGCGCCGAGTTGTAGCCCACACGGATGACATCGCGCGCATCCTCCACCGGGATTATGGCCTGCTCGCGCTTTTTCTTGTCGACCTCGATGACCTTGCCCGTCGGGGTGGTGAATTTGTTCGGCAGGATCTGCCACGCGTAATTCATGATTGTGCCGACGGACTTGTCGCTCAATCCACCCGTACCCTGGGCCTGCGCCCATGCCGGCGCAGCGGCACCGCAAACAATTGCGCATACACCCAGTGCTGCCGCCCGAGCCCTCACCAGACTGCTCCTCATGACGTTGCGCCCTCACCATTCCCCGCCCGGGCAGGGCCGACCCCGCGCCGGCCCCATTTGCACAGGTCGACATCTTCCAGTGTCCCGCACCGGATGTCTCCGAGTCTGGCCCCCCATATCGGAGCGCCATCGCTCGACGGGAAAAAGGGCAAACTTATGGCGCCTTCCTGCCTCGCCCCTTGCCTTTAGCGAGCACTGCGACAATCCCTCGCAGAGTGCGGACCTCCTGCTCCGTCGCACCCATGCGCGTGAACATCGCCCGCAGGTTTTGCATCATGGTGGGGCGCTTTTCGGGCGGATTGAAGTAGCCCAGCCGCTCCAGCTCCGCCTCGATATGGGCGAAGAAGCCGTCGAGCTCCTCTTTGGTCGCGGGCCGGGTGTCGCCGAGGTTCAAACCGGAGGCCATCGGCGCCTCGTAGGTGGTGACGCGGCCAAGGGTGGCGTTGCCGGACGACTGCATCCACTCGTAGCCCACGAGCAGCACCGCCTGCGCCAGGTTGAGGGAGGCAAAGCGTGTGTTGACGGGGATCATGACGATGGCGTCGGCCCGGCTGACCTCGTCGGTCTCCAGGCCGTTGCGCTCGCGCCCGAAGAGAATGCCGCAGCGCTGCCCGGCGACGATGCGCGCCCGCATCTCGGCCACCGCCTGCTCCGGCGTCAGCACGGGCTTTCTCAGATCGCGCTGGCGCGCGGTGGTGGCGGCGAGCCAGTTGAGGTCACCCGTGGCTGCCGCAAGCGTATCGAAGGCGCGCGCATCCTCGACGATGTAGTTGGCGCCGGAGGCGGCGATGCGCGCCTTCTCGTTGGGCCAGCCGTCGCGCGGCGCCACCAGGCGCAGCTCGTCGAGGCCGAAGTTGGCGCAGGCGCGCGCGACCATGCCGATGTTCTCGGCGAGCTGCGGCTCCATCAGGATGACGGCCGGCGTCTCACCCTCGCCGGCAACGGGCGAGCCCTGGATGTGTGCGCGGCGGATGCCGTGCCTGAGCTTGCGCAGCACGCGCCGGGCCCAGAACCAATAGTTCTCACCGCTCCAGGTTTTGGCCAGCGTCTCGAGACAGGGCGTGTGCAGCACGGTTTCGCCCTGCCCGGTCAGACGCACCGCGCCCTCGCCCACCACGATCTCGCGGTGACGGAGAATGAAATCGTCGAGAGTGGCGATCCCTTGCGCCTCGGTGCGGCGCTTGCAGCCGGGACAGGTGGCGGCCTCGGCCTCGCACCTGAGCTCGGCACAATAGGTGAGGACCGGCTCCAGCGTGTCGCGATTGAGGCCGGGCACGGCGAGCTCGGCCAGGCCCTGATCGATGGTGGTGTTATGGCAGGCGTGCACGATGGCGGCGAGCACCGGCCCGCCGCGCTCGATGCGCGGTGTACGGAACCCCTCGAAATCGGCGATTTCAATTTTCACGTAGAAAACCCGGCGCCTCGCATGGACTGCGGTATCCCTTAGCCGGGGTGGGCGGGAGCAGCAACGGCGGCCGTATGTCCTGGTGAGCCAGGGGAAGCGCACTGCTGCAACAAAATCAGAGACACTTGGGATGTGGCTCTGGCTGAGAACACCACTCACGCGGCTAGAGCGCGATCGGCTCACATGGAAGCACTACCGCTTCCATGTGAGGCGTGAATCGCCCTCTAAATGTTAGGTGTAGAGCAGGATTCACGCTCCAGATGGATCGCGAATGCAATTCCATCTGAAACGATCCTGCTCTAGGCTGCGGACACGGGCAGAGGCGCAAAGCTCACCCGGTCTGTCTCAGGGAGGACACCCATGCACATGGTCGTCTGTCGGACCGCGGCGCTTGCCGTGGCAGTCAGCAGTATGTTGCCGTTGGGCACACCGACGCTCGCTCAGCAAGCCCGCAGTCTCGTGATGCAATCGGCTGTACCCCCGACTGCCACCTCGCAGGAGGGCTTCAAGTTTTTCGCCGATAGGGTCGACAAGTTGACCGGCGGCAGCCTGAAGATCGATGCCTTGCCGGGCGGGACGATCGTTCCGCCGTTCGAGATCCTCGATGCCGCCCACAAGAAGGTGATCGATGGCGCCTACGGCATCTCCTATTGGTGGTTCGGCAAGAGCAAGGCAGCGACGCTGTTCTCCAATACGCCTGCCGGCATCGCCGGCATGGACGCCATCGACTTCATCGGCTGGCTGTTCGAGGCCGGCGGATTGGAGCTGTGGAACGAGTTCTACCAGAAGGAGATCAAGCTCAACCTGGTGGCGTTCCCGATCATCCCACCGAGCCCGCAGGCGCTCGGCTGGTTCAAGCGCCCGATCAAGGACCTTGCCGACTTCAGAGGCATGAAATGCCGCCAGACCGGCATCGTGGCCGAGCTCTACGCCAAGATGGGAATGGCCGTCGTCAACATGCCAGGCGGCGAGATCCTGCCCGCAGCCGAGCGCGGCACCATCGATTGCGCCGAGTGGGTCGGAGGCATCGAGGATCTGCGGCTCGGGCTGCACACGGTCTGGAAGTACCACTACACGCCCGGCATGCACGAGAGCGCGTCAGTCGGCGAGCTGGCGATCAACAAGGACGTGTGGGACAGCCTGCCGCCGCAGAACAGGGAAGCGATCAAGTCGGCCACCATGGAGACCTTCCTGCGCTGGTGGGCGAGCTGGCAGAAGCAGAACGCGGAGGCCATCGAGGAGTTCGCGACCAAGCATGGCGTCAAGCTGCTGACCACGCCGCCGGAGATCAACCTCGCCTTCCTCAAAACGTGGGACGAGTTTGCCGCCGCCAAGTCGGCCAAGAGCCCGTTCTTCAAGAAGGTCTACAACTCGCAGAAGGCCTACGCGGCAAAGGTGGTGCCGGCCAAGCGCTTCATGTTCCCACCCTACGCGCTGCAGGCCGACTACTACTTCCCACCGGCCACAAGGTAGGTCGCGTCAGAAGGGCGACTAGAGTGCGGTCGCCTCACATGGAAGCCCTATCGCTTCCATGTGTCCGCGAGGAGCGCGGCTCCGCCGCGACGCGTGGATCGCACTCTATACTTTATGTGTAGAGCAGGATTCACGCTTCAGATGGATCGCGAATGCAATTCCATCTGAAACGATCCTGCTCTAAGGCCGCCCTTCAATCGGCTGCATGCCAGGTGCCGCCGTGGGAATGCTCGTTTGCCGGCTGCTGCTGGCCCAAGCGGCACGCGGCACAGCACCGGCCGGCACTGCACAAGAGCGCCCCCTGCGCCCACTTCCCTAACTCCGGTCACGCCGCTATGTTGCGGCGCGACATTTCCTGATGACCGCGCGAGGCAACTTCCCATGCAGAAAATCAAGGTGACCGGCACCGTCGTCGAGCTGGACGGCGATGAGATGACGCGCATCATCTGGCAGCTGATCAAGGACAAGCTGATCCACCCTTACCTCGATGTGAACCTCGAGTACTACGACCTGGGCGTGGAGGCGCGCGACAAGACCAACGACCAGATCACCATCGACGCGGCCAACGCCATCAAGAAGCACGGCGTCGGCGTCAAGTGCGCCACCATCACGCCGGACGAGGGCCGCGTGAAGGAGTTCAACCTGAAGGAGATGTGGCGCTCGCCCAACGGCACCATCCGCAACATTCTGGGCGGCGTGATCTTCCGCGAGCCGATCATCTGCAAGAACGTGCCGCGCCTGGTGCCGGGCTGGACGCAGCCGATCATCATCGGCCGCCACGCCTATGGCGACCAGTACCGCGCCACCGACTTCAAGTTCCCGGGCAAGGGCACGCTGTCGATCAAGTTCGTCGGCGAGGACGGCAAGGTGATCGAGCGCGAGGTGTTCAAGGCGCCGGGCAGCGGCGTGACGATGGCGATGTACAATCTCGACGACTCGATCCGCGAGTTCGCGCGCGCCTCGTTCAACTACGGGCTGTCGCGCAAATATCCGGTCTACCTGTCGACCAAGAATACGATCCTGAAGCAGTACGACGGCCGCTTCTTGGAGCTGTTCCAGGAGATCTTCGACAAGGAGTTCAAGGCCGAGTTCGCCAAGCACAAGCTCACCTACGAGCACCGCCTGATCGATGACATGGTGGCCGCCGCGCTCAAGTGGTCGGGCGGCTACGTATGGGCATGCAAGAACTACGACGGCGACGTGCAGTCCGACACCGTGGCGCAGGGCTTCGGCTCGCTCGGCCTGATGACGAGCGTGCTGATGACGCCCGACGGCAAGACGGTGGAAGCGGAGGCGGCGCACGGCACGGTGACGCGCCACTATCGCGAGCATCAGAAGGGACGCGAGACCTCGACGAACTCGATGGCCTCGATCTTCGCCTGGACGCGCGGGCTGGCGCATCGCGCCAAGCTCGACAACAATGCGGAGCTGGCGAAGTTCTCCACCGCGCTGGAGAAGGTGTGCATCGATACGGTCGAGGCAGGCTTCATGACGAAGGACCTGGCCCTGCTGGTCGGCGACCAGCAGAAGTGGCTCTCCACCACCGGGTTCCTCGACAAGATCGACGCGAACCTGAAGACGGCGATGGGGGCTTAGCGCCGTTCAGATCGAGAAATTCGCTCCGGAGACTTGCGCGAACGCTGGTGATTTCTCGATCGTCTAACGGGGAAAACAACGCCACAGCGGGGATAATAACGCAGTCGAGACTTATGGCCGATAACGGGGTCGGTTAACGCCGGTTAAGCCCGGTTATGCATAGCGCAAACATGGTGCAACGGTAGCGCAAGCATAGGACAACCCTACGTCAACCGTAGCGCAATTGCGCTATCAGCCGAGCCTGGCGCCGGGGCGGGGACCGGCGAGGGGCTCATGCTCCTGGCGATAGCGATCGGCGGGCTTGAGGCGACTGAATTCAAACAGACAGGCCAATACTGCCCCACCCAGCAAGCTGGCGAGGACCAAGGCGGCGGACATTGCCGCAGCGTTGACCTGCAGCACACCGTGATACAGAACCATGACCAGTACGGTGCAGGCCAGAACAGCCACAATCCAGATAAGGCCAGAGTTCTTGTTTACCGGCAGCATGCGCTTCTCCGGATCGAACGTGTAGTCGTCGCACTCTTCGGTCAAAAAAACGCAGAACTCCGCGGGCCGTTCCACTCAGACCAAAGTCGATACCGTTGCCGGGCTATCAGCTGATAACGGCGCGATCGGTCACGCGGCGCCAGTTGCTCCCGTCGGAGAAGGCCAGCACGGCACCGCCCGCCTCGTCGCTGACGTAGATGATCTGGCCTGCGGCAGCCGCTGCACTCGGCACGCCGGCCACAGCGTAGCCCTTCACGCGCACCGGCCCGTCGACATCGAGCTTGCAAGCGGCCGTGGCATCGGAGCCGACGCGCACGTTGCCGTTGCCCAGTGCACTGAGCGCAATGCTTTCCGCCGCAGCGCCGTTGGCAACTGCGAGCAAGTCCAGGCGAGTTCCCTGCGCCGTGTCCGTCCAGTCCTCACTCGCCACGATGTTCAACCCACCGCGCGATGTGGCGGAGAAGCCCGTGGTGCCGTACCCGAAAACGCTGAAGCGCCCGATGCTATTGCCCGACGCCAGCGCGACGCGCGATGCATTGGTGCCATTGGCGCGCCGGAAGTTCAGCTGCGCATTGCCGGCAAAGGCGTCGAGGAAGAAGCGACACACCACGCCATCGGCTTGCACCAGATGCGTCAGTGTTCCCGTTGCAGCGGGCGGCGGCGATGCCGCATTCTCCGAGACGGTGACGCGGCTGGTCGGTGAATTCGTTCCCAATCCGATTCTGCCTGTGCTCCTTTCGACGACCATGGCCTCGTGCCACGCACTGCCGTCGGCGCTGACCTTGACGTGGAAGTCGTCGTCGCCGACGAGACCGAGCTCGGCCCTCCCGGAAGCATTGCTCTGGTAGAGCTGACTCGCCGTATCGCCCGCCGCGGCCTTGTTGATCTTCTGCTGGTGACCGGCGCCGGCGTGATCGAAAAGGCTTGCAGCCGAGGCGAGCGCCAGCCGGTTCGTTGTGTCCGCCGTCGCATTGACACCGAGCATCGGCACGTTCTGCAGCGCCGCAGCCGCGGCCGCCGTCACCCAGTCGGCGCCGTCGAAGGCCAGCAGTGCATCCTCGTCGGCGACCCAGGCGATCCAGCCTTCAGCCGGCGCATAGAACATCCATGCTGCGTCCTGCCAGGCAGCAACTTCGCCGTCGTGCCCGCTCCATGCGCCGGTCGCCGCTGCGGCCACGATGTAGCGGTCGCCTTCCACCGGAGCACCGGGCGGCGCCGCAAGATCCCGATCCTTGACGGAAATCTGCACGAGCGCATCGAGTGCCCGGATCGCCTCGTTATGCGTGACATGCTTCTGCGCCTGGGAGGCCAGGATGTAAGGCAGGGCGAGATTGGGAGTAGTATCCATGCGCGAGGCTCCGATGGTGCCGGAGCATTCTGCGCGCGCCCGATGCGACGGGGATAAAGTTTCGCGAAATTTCTCTGCCGATTTGGGTAAACGCGACAGTGCTCTATTCGTCCGCGGTCAGCCGGCGAGCTGCCAGAGCCGGGGGTCAGGGACTAACGGATAGGTCTGGTGCCAAACCTCCAGCCTTTCCACATAGCGCGACCGATACGCCTCGTCTGTGAGCGCTCCGAAGCTCTCCAGATTAAGCTCCACGCCGACGTCGTTGTAGACATCGAGGTTTGTCAGGTTCGGAACCGGCAGCGAGCCCGACTGGAAATCGCCCCACATGCCGCGGAATAGATCCTCCAAGTGACGCGTGAGCTTCGTCATGTCGAACAGCAGACAAGCATCGCGGCCCGCAATCAGCCTCTGCTGGGCCGCGGCCATCTTGTCCCGATTGCGGCCGAACTCGATGGCGCGCGTAACATACACATCAGTCGTCGGACAGATGAGATCGCCCATGCCCGCAGCATGGACCAAGCTGGCGCACACCCTGGAAGCAAAGCCACGCCCCGGCACGGTCAGAATAGGCACGCCCATCCACATGGCATCCGCCGCCGTCGTATGCGCGCCGTAGGGATACGTATCCAGGAAGAGATCGGCGAGCGGGTAGCGCGCCAGATGCTCGGGGTTGGGTCTTTTCTCGGCGAAGACGAGCCGGTCCGGCGCGATGCCGTTCTGCTCAGCAAGCTGCCGCAGCCGAGCATTCGCATTGCCGGAACCGCCGAGCAACCAGAGCACGCTGCCCGAAACCTGGCCAAGAATGTTCATCCAGGCTTCAAAAATGGCGGGCGTGATCTTCTGCATGCCGTTGAGACAGCAATAGACGAATGCGTCCTCGGGCAGATTCTCATCCTGGCGCGCCGGACGGCGGCTGGAAACGGGCCGCCTGCGATCGTTGGGTTGATAGCACGGCAGGCGCAACACTTTCTCCGAGTAGTAGCGTTCGTCACCCTCCGGAATGATGTGCGCATCGGCGATGATGTAGTTGTGATACGGCGTCCCCATCGTGCCGGGAAATCCGAACCAGTTGACGATGACGGGCGCAGGGCGCAGCGCAAAAACCTTGGTGCGCGCATCTTTCGTATAGCCATTAAGGTCGATCAGGATATCGATCCGGTCCTCGGCGATCCGGCGCGCGGCCTCCTGGTCGCTGAGCCCGTTGATGTCGAGCCAGTGATCGACACTGCCCTTGATCCGCGCCTGTGTCGCATCGGTGCGCTTGATGCCGCAGTAGTACGCGTAGACCTCGAATTGCGCTCGGTCGTGGGTTTCCAGCACATCCGTCATGCCGAACCCGACGGCGTGCTCGCGCAAATCGGAGGACACATAGCCGATGCGCAGCCGGCCGGCTTCGCGATGCCGTTCCCTCGCACCGGCATGCTGGATCGGAGTCCGCGGTATGCCGATCGTGTCCTTGGCGTACCGATAGGCCCTGGCAAGCTGAAACATCGGATCGTCGGCGAGGTTCGCCAGCGATAGCGGCGAGATATGCGACATCAGAGTCTTGGCCTCGACGTACTCCCAGCCCTCGACCACCGGCCATTTGCATTGCCGCTGTCTGAGCGCGATCCAATGCTGAATGACTTCACCCTGTGCAGGGCTGATCTCCAGCGATTGCCGCAGTGCGTCCTCGGCCGCGGCATCGTTCTGGGCACCCTCTAAGACTCGGCCGATTTGTTGCAGCACCATCAGCTTGTGCTTGATGGAATCGCCGTTGACACTGGGCAGTCTGTTCACCAACGCCAGCCACTCAGTCACCGCTGTTCCGAGCTGACCTGCATCCTCAAGCGCACGGCCAAGGTTGATGTACGGCGGACAGAAATCCGGCTTCAGCCTGATACACTCGCGCAAGGCATTGATCGCGCCCGCGCGATCACCCAACCGCGAAAGCGCAACTCCGTAGTTGAAGTAAACCGCATGCAGGAGTTGGTTGCCGGGATTCGATGCAATCCAGGTTTTGTAGAGGTCGGCGGCCTTCTGTGACTCCTGCGCGCTTTCGAGACGATTGGCTGCGGAGAACAGATCAACGATTGAGGATTGCTGCACGCAGGCTCATCCTATCGAGTTGCCGCGCAATAAAAGCGCAGAGTGCAGCCCTTACAATGATTTGGACCGGCCCGAAACGCGAAGGCGCGAGAACGGTGACGTCAAAAGAGAATGCACCGGTCTCCCCCAACCGGTGCCACCATCGCCCTCAGCGGTGGGGACACGGTCCCGCACCAAAGTCAATTGCCCTCTTACGAGTTTATGACTGTGATCAGAGCATTGATCTGATCGACGCTCATGGCCTGGATCTGATCGGTGGTGAACGCGTTGCCCTGCGTGCTCGTCAGCGCGCCGATCTTCGCGATGGTGATCCCCGCGATGGCCGTTACGCTCAGGCTCGGGAGGCCAGTCGTCTCCGACAACGCTGCGAAGTTCGTCGTCGTCAGTGCCGCGACCTGATTGGCGCTCAACGCCTCGGCTTGTGCCACTGTGAGGTCGGCCAGCTCCGTGGTTGTCAATCCACCGATACCCGATGTTGAGAGCGATCCGATTTGAGCCGCTGTCATCGCTCCAACTTGAGTTGTCGTCAGCGTACCAACCGAGGTGGAGGACAGGCCACCCACCTGTGCCGTCGACAGATCGCCGATGTCGAGGGCATTCAGCTCCGTCGCGCCGAGACCGTTGAGCTGTGTCGCCGTCAGTCCCTGCACCTGCGTCGCCGTCAAATCGCCGAGCTGCGTGGTCGAGAACTCGCCTAGCGCCGTCGTCGTCAACCCGCCGAGCTGAGCCCCGTCAGCGCGCCGAGCTGGGTCGTATCCCAACCCTGCACATCGGTCGAGCTCAAGGCCTCCACCCCGGCCGCTGACAAGGCTGCGATACCGGCGGCGGTCAGCGCCTGCGCCTGGGTGGTTGTCAAGTTGTCCACCGCCGTGCTGTTCAGGCCAGCGATTTGAGCCGTCGCCAAGTCGGTCACGTCCAGCGCATTGAGGCTCGCCACCGCGATGCCGTTGAGCTGCGTCGCGGTCAGCCCCTTGACTTGCGTCCCGGTCAGCTCGCCAACCTGCGTGGTAGAGAGATTGTCGAGCGCCGTGGTCGTCAATCCACCCAGCTGCTTCGACGTCAGCGCCCCCAGCTGCGTGGTATCCCAGCTCTGCAGGTCGGTCGAGCTCAACCCGCCGATGGCCGTAGCCGTCAAAGCAGAGACCTGCGCGGCTGTGAAATCGCCGGCCTGCGTCGTGGTCAGATTGCCGATGGAGGTGGCATTCAGGCTGGCCACTTGACCCGTCGACAGGTCGGCAATGTTCAAAGCGTTGAGCTCGGTCGCGCCGAGGTTGTTGAGCTGAGTAGCGGTCAGGCCACGCACCTGCGTCGTCGTCAGCTCACCAAGCTGGGTGGTCGAGAAATCCGTAATCTCCGTTGTCGTCAACCCGCCGAGCTGTTTGGCGGTAATCGCGCCGATCTGCGTGGTGTCCCATCCCTGCAGAACGGTCGACGTCAGGGCAGTGAGCCCGGTTGTCGACAGCGCCGCTATCTGGAGGGTCGTGAAGGCGTCGGCCTGCGTCGTCGTCAGGTTGCCGATGGCCGTGGAGTTGAGGCTGGCGACTTGCACGGTCGAGAGATCAGCGACATTCAAGGCATTGAGCTCGGTGGCGCCAAGATTGTTGAGCTGGGTCGCCGTCAAGCCGCGCACCTGCGTCGTCGTCAGCGCACCCAACTGCGTGGTCGAGAAGTCGGCAAGGGCCGTCGTTGACAGGCCGCCGATCTGGGTGGCCGTCAACCCTGCGAGCTGAGTTGTGTCCCAACCCTGCAGCTCGGTAGAGCTGAGCGCATCGACGCCAACAACCGTGAGGGCCCCGATTTCAGCCGCCGTCAGCGCTTGCGCCTGGGTCGTCGTCAGGTTGTCGACCGCCGTCGCATTCAGCCCTTTGATCTGGGAGGTCGAGAGATCCTCGACATTGAGTGCGTTGAGGCTCGCGACCGACATGCCGTTGAGCTGGGTCGCGGTCAAGCCGCGCGCCTGCGTCGTCGTCAGCTCGCCGAGCTGCGTCGTCGAGAAATTATCAATGGCCGTTGTCGTCAGCCCGCCGAGCTGCTTGGCCGTCAGGGCTCCGAGCTGGGTCGTGTCCCAACCCTGCACTGCGGTCGAGTCGAAGCCCCCGATTGCCGGTGCGGTCAGGGCGCCGATCTGGCCGACCGTCAGCGCGTCGGCTTGGGTTGTCGTCAGGTTACCGATCGCGGTGGCATTCAAACTGGCGACTTGCTTCGTCGAAAGATCAGCGATGCTCAGAGCGTTGAGCTCTGTTGCGCCGAGACCATTGAGTTGGGTCGCAGTGAGGCCTTGCACCTGCGTCGTCGTCAGCGTCCCGATCTGAGTGGTCGAGAAGTCGGCTAGCGCCGTCGTGCTCAATCCACCGAGCTGCTTGGCCGTCAAGGCGCCCAGCTGAGTCGTGTCCCAGCCCTGCACCTCCGTGGAGCTGAGAGCATCAAGACCGACGGTCGAGAGCGATGCAATCTCGGCGGCCGTCAACGCCTGCGCTTGAGTCGTAGTTAGGTTGTCGACTGCCGTCGCATTCAGCCCCTTGATCTGCGAAGTAGAGAGGTCCTCGACGTTGAGCGCGTTGAGGCTCGCGACCGACATGCCGTTGAGCTGTACCGTCGTCAGCCCGCGGGCCTGCGTCGAGGTCAAATCGCCGAGCTGCGTGGTCGAGAAATTGTCAATGGCCGTCGTCGTCAACCCCGCGAGCTGCTTGGACCCCAAGGCCCCGAGCTGGGTCGTATCCCAGCCCTGCAATTCGGTCGAGCTCAAGTTGTTGAGGGCCGTCGCAGTCAGGGAGGCGATTTGAGTTGTCGTCAAAGCGTCCGTTTGCGTGTCGGTGAGGGCCACGATGGTTGTTATGGACAGGCCTTTCACCGCATTGGCCGTGAAACCTGTAATCTGCGTCGCATCCAGAGCCTGGAGGTCCGTCGATTCGAAGGCATTGATCTGCGTAGCGCTCAGCGCCGATACTTGCGTCGTGCTCAGGGCCTGAACATCCGTCGTCGTCAGCGCCACGATTGCCGTTGTCGAGAGACCAGCGATCTGCTTGGCCGTCAGACTGGTAACGATCGTCATTGGAAGGTCTCCGGGGTCAGCAGAGGGCTCTGGTGCAGGAATGGAACGGAAGGCGCACACCGGTCATGCTCGATCAGGTGACCTGGCGCAGCGAGCACACAACGAACGCAATAACTGACTGTGGGGAGCGATTTGATTCTTAGCAACGGCTCGGCGAGCGCAATGCTTGTCGCGACAACATGGGTCTCGAGCGTGGCCATGACAGGCGCTATTGTCTCAAGAGTGAGCAGATGTTTACACAAACTAAATGGCAATTCCTAAAAAAACTCTTAACCTGAATAAGTCGTCGCGCTGCTCGCGCCTCGACTGCACCACACCGAGCGCCGGCAAGCCTGACGCCAGCGCGGTGTGTCGTAGTGATAGAGCAGGGCTTGCTGGGGGACAGCGACATGGCGCGGCTATACGACAGCAGGAAGCGCATCCTGGTGACGGGAGGCGCAGGCTTCCTCGGGTCGCATCTGATCGACCGGCTATTGTTGGCGGGACACGAGGTATTGTGCGTCGACAATCTCTTTACGGGAACCAAGCGCAATATCGAGCACCTGCACGGCCAACCTCGATTCGAGTTCATGCGCCACGACGTGACCTTGCCGCTCTACGTCGAGGTGGACGAGATCTACAATCTGGCCTGCCCCGCCTCCCCCATTCACTATCAGCACGATCCAGTGCAGACGACGAAGACGTCGGTGCACGGCGCCATCAACCTGCTTGGACTGGCCAAGCGCCTGAAATGCAAGATTCTGCAGGCCTCCACGAGTGAGGTCTACGGCGATCCAGCGGTGCATCCGCAGCCCGAGACGTACTGGGGTAATGTCAACCCGATCGGCGTCCGGTCTTGCTACGATGAAGGCAAACGCTGCGCCGAGACGCTGTTCTTCGACTACCATCGCCAGCACAAGTTGGACATCAAAGTAGCGCGTATCTTCAATACATACGGCCCGCGCATGCACCCGGCCGATGGGCGCGTCGTCTCGAACTTCATCGTGCAGGCGCTGAGCAACGAGCCCATCACGCTGTACGGCCAAGGCGAGCAAACTCGTTCCTTCTGCTATGTCGACGACCTGATCGAGGGACTGATCCGGCTCATGGACACCCCTGCGGGCTTCACGGGCCCGGTCAACCTCGGAAACCCCACCGAATTCACCATCAAGGCGCTGGCGGAGCTTATCATCGATCAGACTCGCTCGCGCTCGATGCTCGTCCACTTGCCCTTGCCACCGGACGATCCGCGTCAGCGCCGGCCCGACATATCGCTGGCACAGGCGCACCTGGATTGGCAGCCGCGCGTGCCGCTGGCGGAAGGCTTGACGCCGACCATCGCCTACTTTGCGGCGCGGCTGGATGCAGACCCGGCGCAGGCGCCGATTGAGGAGGCACCGCGCCGTCGCGGCCGGCGGCACCTGCGCGACCTGGCCACGTGAGCTATAATTTTCTCGTCTACCTGATCACAACGCAGAGCGCGCTGTCACGATATTGTCGATATTTCATAGGGGAATCGTCTTCGCCAAGGATTACGGTTGATAACGCTGGAGTTGGCGGGAGAGATCCCGAATATTCTCAATGAGACGACTTACTGACGGGTGCATATCGTGGCAAAGTGGCCTGCCCGAACGGCACATCATTCGGGGCGCTAACGAGGGAGTTCAGCAATGAGACGTATCGTCATCTCGGGTCTGTTTGCTTTTGCGGCTGCGAGCACCGCAATGATCAGCGGCGCACAGGCCCAATCCCTGGAGTTGTTGTTCGTGCAATGCCGCTCCGGCTACACCTACGACGCCGGCAAGAACATGTGCATGCTGGACAAAAAGGCCAAGAAGACTGCCAAGAAGAAGGTCGCCAAGAAGGCGAAGACCTGATACCGCGCATGGGTGCGCCGCGCGCGGCCGCGTTGGCCGCGCGCAACTGCTGTACCGGCCGCCGATGTGCAAATAAAGTGAATGTGTCGCACGGCCCGATGCAGCCGCTACGCAACGCCCGCTGATTGTTCTCTTTGACTTTGTTGCTGCTCTGTGAGACAAGCCGGCATCGCTCGATGAGCGACTTCCGGCGCTCCGGCCGCGTGAAGGGACTTGTCTCTGGCTCCTAGGAGCCTCTTTTGTCCCCCTGTTGAGCGCCTCGAACGAACTCCCATCCGACAGCCCAGGCCACGCGGGGCGTCTATAGCACTCGAGTTGTGCGCTGCGCATGCGTCCGACGAAACGTCGGCGTGCGCCCGCGGCAAACAGAATGAAAGACTGACCCATTGACATTATTCACTGATCTCGGCCTCGCAGCTCCCCTTCTGAGGGCGCTAGAAACCGAAGGCTATGCGCAGCCGACACCTATCCAGACCCAGGCCATCCCAACCGTGCTCGCGGGCCGCGACCTGCTCGGCATTGCCCAGACAGGCACTGGTAAGACCGCGGCATTCGCACTGCCGATCCTCCATCGCCTGGCCGCCGATCGCCGCCCGGCCCCGCGTAAGAGCTGCCGCGTCCTGGTGCTCAGCCCGACTCGAGAGCTGGCGACGCAAATCTCAGAGAGCTTTCGTACCTATGGGCGCCACCTCAACATGAGAGTCGCCGTCGTGTTCGGCGGCGTTGGCCACCGTCCGCAAGTGCAGGCCCTGGCGCATGGCGTTGACGTGCTGGTTGCGACACCGGGCCGTCTGCTGGACCACGTTGCTGATCGCAGTGTCTCGCTTGGAACCACGGAGGTATTCGTTCTCGACGAGGCCGATCAGATGCTCGACCTCGGATTTGTGAAGCCGATCCGGCGCATTGTCGCCGCTCTGCCCCACAAGCGGCAGAACCTATTCTTCTCCGCCACCATGCCGCGCGAGATCAGCGCCTTGGCCGGGGAGCTGCTGCGTGATCCAGCCAGGGTCGCGGTGGCGCCGTCTGCAACGACTGTCGAGCGCGTCTCGCAGCGGGTGATTCACGTCGAAAGCAGCAAGAAGCGCGCGCTGCTCTCGGAGCTTTTCGCCGACGAGAAAATCTCTCGTGCACTCGTCTTCACGCGCACCAAGCGTGGTGCCGATCGGGTCGCGCGTTACCTGGAGACGGCAGGCGTACGGGTTGCCTCCATCCACGGCAACAAGAGCCAGGGGCAGCGCGAGCGGGCGCTCGACGCGTTTCGCAGCGCGCATGTGCGAGCCTTGGTGGCGACCGACATTGCCGCGCGCGGCATCGACATCGAAGACGTCAGCCATGTCGTCAACTACGAGCTGCCGGACGTGCCGGAAAGCTATGTCCATCGCATCGGCCGCACGGCGCGTGCGGGCGCGGCCGGCGAGGCTATCTCGCTCTGCGATGCCAGCGAGCGTGACCAGTTGCGCGAGATCGAGCGTGTGACCCGCCAGAGGATTCCGGCTGAGGACCGCCGCAACGATTCCGGCCTCCAGGCAGATACGACAGCCGGCCGATCGCATGGGCGAGGCCACTCGCGTCGCGAGGCGCCGCGCAATGGCTCACGCGAGCATCGCGCTCCTTCCGGTGGCTCGCATCGCGGCGGACGACATGGCGATCACGAGCGCTCCGAGCATGTCACCAATGGGGCGAAGCCGCGCCCGGACAACAATGCGCCGACTTCCGGCAACGGTTCCGGTATGGCCGGCATCCGCTTCATGGCAACGCCGAAGCATCGCGGCGGCGCTGGCGAAGGCCGCGGTGAACATCGGCACCGCAATCCGCGGCGAAACAGGAAGCCGGAGCGCGGCCAGAGCGCACGTTCCGGACGCTAATTCTCAGCAGGGATTGGCCAGACGAAGATGCCGGCAGCCGGCGTGACTGCCACTCCTCCTCAACGGCGCATGCTCAGGCGCCGTTGTAACCTGCACGCGAGTGTCACCTCTTGCCTGCATGGTGGATGGACGGGACAGTTGCGCGACAGCGCGGCGCGCACACTGCCCAATGACAGGTTGGCATGCGCCGCCACACGTTAAACTTTACCTGCGGTTGACGCGTGCCCAGTCCATGAACTCCTTGAACAGCCGCTCCTGGGCGACCACGGGATCCTTCTCGGTGGCAGACCGCTTGCTGGCAATGAAGCGCTCGAAGCTCGTGCGCAGTGCGGCCGTTTCCGTCTTCTCTGCCTTTTCGGATTTGTCGATCCACTCCTGGGCAGCCGGGAACCGCTGCCAGCCCCGCACCTTGGCGGCCAGATTGACGCTCTTCCAGCCCGGATGACGCGGCGCCTTTTGGAGATCGTCGAACTTCGTGAACAAGGCGTCGACGAACTTGGCGACGCGGTTGTAACGCGCGGTATTGCGCGGCCAGTTAAACGAGATGAGCACGTTGCTGGAGGCGATGGTGTCGATGCCAGCGCTGTCCTTGGCCATCAGGTTCGGATAGTCCTCGGGCATCACCTTGGCTGGGTAGTAGCTCTCCTCCAGAGCCGCTGTGTAGGGCACAGGTATGAGCTTGAAGCCATATTCAGCCTTGGCGTTCGTGAACCCTGGAAGCGGCACAGGACAGGTGCAGACGGTTGCATCGATCTCGCCGTTGCGCATCTTCTCGACGGCATCGCCTTGCGGCATGGTGAACTCTTGCACGTCGATGCCGAGCGTCTTGAACACGCCCGGTGCGAACAGCGCCGTCGCACTGCCTTTGGTGTTGAAGCTGACCTTCTTGCCGCGCAGGTCCTCGATGCTTTTGTTCTCCGGGCGTGCCAAAATTTGCACGATCTCCGGAAAGAGCGACGTGATGTAAGACACCTGCTGGTCGAGGTTGGGACCGAACTCACCTGATGCCTTGGCATGGTTCAGAGACAGCAGAGTGGTGATACCGAGGTCGATACCACGCAGAAAGACCACATCGCGCAAGTTCTGCGCGGCGCCTCCACCGAGAACGGGCAGTACCCGAAGATTGTCGCCATCGTTGACGACCACCGAAATGTCGTGCGCCACCACCACCAACGCAGCGCCGAGCTGTCCGCCCATCAGATAGACGACGTTCTCGTTCAGCTGCTCGCGATAGCGCTCCCGCTCCGGGCGCGGCAGCGGGCGCTGCTTGGCCCCGGTCTGGGCAGACGCGATGTCGAAAGTCGCAACAAGGCACGCCAACGCTGTGGCGACGGCACATAGAACTCTCACGTGATTTCTCCCCCTCTGTCCGCAGCGTGGTGTCGGTCGCAGCCTCTCGTTGAGCGTCGAGATGCCTGCGCCGTGCCGGGCCTAGCGGTCAGGCTGACTCAGGAAAGTGCCAGGATTGTGATGATGGCTGATGAAGATGAAACGACAGGGAGCTTCGGATTAAGGAGGGCAAGCGAAGCGCCCTGTCGATAGACCTGCGTGCGGGGTTGCAGGTCCTTGGACCGCACGTGCGGGTATGATGCGGTCCGCGGCAACAACGTTTGTGGCTGTCTCTTATTCTTGTGCTGAACACAAAGCGCAAAATGAACACCGGATTGGGATCACGCCGATGCACACTCGAGCGCATCGCCATCTCATGGGGTAAAGACTTGGTGCAACGCTGTGCCCTCAGACAGCGCACAATGGGGCATGCGGTTTCCTCTCGGCTTTTACTGAGATTTCTTCCGACATCGAACGGGACCTCAGCGGGATGCCTATTCGTCGGTGGCCTCGACACGCGGGGAGGCAGCCGAGCAGATACAAGGCCGCGGCTCCGCCAACCGGTGGCAAGGCTGCTCCGCTTCGCGTCAACCCGGCGTCGGGGCCGCGGCGTCGAGAAGCTTCTCGGCCTTCAGGTCGGACCAAAGCGCCGCCGGCACGGACTTCGAAACGGCGGCGACGTTGTGCCGGACCTCGTCCGGAGCCACCGCACCCAGGATGAGGGAGGAGACCGCAGGATGGCCGAGGCAGAAATGGATCGCCGCCTCGGACAGCGAGACGCCGTGGCTCCCGCATACCCGGCTGATCTTCTCAACCTTGCTCACAACGTGCGGGGGGGCTTCGACATAGTTGTACCTGGCGCCCGGGATCGGCCCGGTCGCGAGAATGCCGGAATTGAACACACCGCCGAGCATGACGCCGACGTTCTTTTGTGCGGCCAGAGGCAGCACTTCGGCGAGCGCCAGCTGCTCCAGCAGCGAGTAGCGGCCAGCCAGCAGGAAGCAGTCGAAATCACCTTCCCGTAGATACTTCGCAGCGTAGACGGGATCGTTGACGCCGATGCCGATGCCCTTGATCACACCTTCGCTGCGCAGCTTCTCGAGGGCGCGATAGGCGCCGGACATGGCTTCGCGATAGCGCTTAGGGCCCTCCTCGGGACCATGCGACCAGGCATCCGCATCGTGTATGAGGAGGACGTCGACCTTGGGCAGCCCGAAGCGCTGGAGCGACGCCTCGTGCGAACGCATCGCCGCATCGTAGCTGTAGTCGTTGACGACATTGAAGGAGAGGCCACCCACGAAGCGTGTCGTTTTCGTGCGTCCCGCCGGTGCGGGCACCAGCAGGCGGCCGACCTTTGTAGAGAGGACGAGATCCTTGGGCGATTGCCGCCTCAGCGCGGTACCGATCCGATGCTCGGCCATGCCCTGCCCATAGAGGGGCGCTGCGTCGAACAGAGTGACACCGGATTGGGCAGCAGTCTCTACCGTCGCGATGGCGGTCTGGTCGTCGAGAACCTTGTAGATGTCACCCAGTGGCGCGCTGCCGAACCCCAGCACCGTGACGTCGAGGCCCGTACGGCCGAGCTTGCGCTTTGCAATAGCCATCGCTGGGTTCCCGTGTGGTTCCGCTGAGCTTCTTAACCCGCAATCGGGCAAGACAACCTTTACGCCTGGCAGGCATGCTAGGTTCACCACCAGACGGCGCGCAAGCGATCGTTGCAGGAATTTTGGAGCCGTCCGTCGTGACAAAGACCAGATTCGGCTTGAGCTGCGCGCTCGCCACACCGTTCAACACCGCACTGGACATCGATGTCGGCCGGATGGTCGCGCATGCACGCGACTGCCTCGCACGCGGCTGCGACAGCGTCACGCTGTTCGGCACGACAGGCGAAGGCGCTTCGATCGGACTATCGGCGCGCGGCCGCGTTCTCGATGCGATGTGTGCGTCGGGCATCGATGCGAGGCGGCAACTTCTGTCGACGGTCGCCGCCTCGTCCCTGGAAGACGCCGCCGATCAAGCTCGGCTGGCTCTCGATGCCGGCGTGTGCGGCATATTACTGACGCCGCCGTTCTACTTCCGCAACGCCGACGACGAGGCGCTCTATGCATGGTTCGGCCACCTGTTCGACCGGCTCGGAGGACGGGCGCGGGACATGCTCGCCTATCACCTGCCGAGCGTTACCGGCATATCCCTGTCGGTGACCTTGATCGACCGGCTGAAGCGCGCTTTCCCGGGCATCGTCGTTGGCGTCAAGGACAGCTCGGCGACGTGGACCTACACCGAGGCGTTGCTGCACGCGCATTCCGACCTGATGATTCTCGTGGGCGATGAACGCGACCTGGCCCGGGCAGTGCGCGCCGGCGGGTCGGGCGCCATCTCCGGCCTCGCCAACATTGCGCCCGAGATCCTGGTGGGTGCGGCGACAGCGGGCCGTGACGATGCGCGCATCCGGCCTCTCGTCGACACCATCGTGAGCTATCCAGTGCTGCCCTCGGTCAAAGTCCTGATCGCCCACCACAAGGACGACGCGGCCTGGAGACGCATGCGCCCGCCGCTGACCGAACTCGACGCAGCCTCGACTGCCACGCTGGTGCGCGATGCGACCAAGGCGCTCGCCATGGAGCCGGCCTGAGCGTACGGCTCAGCCGTCCTTCAGGCCGCCCGTCGAGAGACCGGCGATGATCTGCCGCTGTGCGATGGCCGTGACCAGCAGCACGGGCAGCGTCACGAGCAGGGCCGCAGCCGCCAACGGACCCCAGGCGAGCTGCTCGAACGTCAGCATGTTGTAGACGGCCGAGGGCAGCGTGCGCGTGTTCTTGCCGCCCAGCACCACCGAGAAGATGAAGTTGTTCCAGGAGAAGATGAAGGCGAGGATGGCGCCGACCACGATGCCAGGGCGTGCCAGGGGCAGTGCGATGTGCCTGAAGCTCTGCCACGCGTTGGCGCCATCCACGCGCGCGGCGTCCTCCAGCTCCTTCGGCACGTTCTCGAAATAGCCGATCATCACCCACACGATGATGGGAATGGTGATGACGAGGTGGGTAATGACGAGCGCCCAGCTCGTGCCGATGAGCCCGATCATCTGGAACAGCAGGAACAGCGGGATGAGGTAGGAGAGCGCCGGCGTCATGCGGGCGATGAGGATCAGGATCGCGGTCCTGGCAGCCTTTGCGCGTGCGATGCCGTAGCCGGCGGGAACGCCGACCAGCAGACCGAACACGACAGCGCCGCCGGTTACTAGCACCGAGTTCCAGAAGTAGAGCAGGATGCGGTTCTTTTCGAACACCTCGACATAGCTCTGCAGTGTCGGCGGGCTCGGCACGAACACCGGCGGGTAGGCGATGTTGTCGATCTCAGTCTTGAGCGACAGCGACAGCATCCACAGGAACACGAGGACCGCCGGCGATACGAGCAACACGAGCGACAGGCCGAGCGCGATCCAGGTCCGCGCCGTCTTGCGGCCCATCACGGCTCCATGCATCGACTGAGCGGCCATCGTCGCTACCCCTCAGTCCATCCACTTTGTCTGCTGGCGCAGGTAGAGCAGCGACAGCGACAGCGCGATGATGATGACGAAGAAGATGACGACCACGGCCGAGGCGTAGCCGAGGTTGTAGAACTGGAAGGCCTGGAGATAGAGAAAATAGTTGAGCGTCTCCGATGCGGTGCCCGGGCCGCCCTGCGAGATCACGGCAATCGTATCGAACACTTTCAAGCTGTCGATGGTGCGAATGACGAGCGCGATCATCACGTAGGGCAGGATCAGCGGCCAGGTGATGTAGCGAAACATCTGCCAGGGCGACGCGCCGTCGATCAACGCCGCCTCATAGGGATCGCTCGGCAGGCCGGCGAGTCCACCCAGCACGATCAGCATGACCAGCGGGGTCCAGTGCCAGACCTCCACCAGCACGAGCGTGGGGATCACGGTTGCCGGATCATAGACCCAGGCGAAGGGCGCGATGCCGACGAGCGAAAGCAGGTAGTTCAGCACGCCGAGCTGGGGATGGAACATCATGGTCCAGACCAGCGCCACGGCAACCGGGGTCGCCATCATCGGCATGACGAACACGGTGCGCAGGATGCCGCGGAACGGAAACTCCCGGTGAAAGACGAGCGCGGCCCAGACGCCGAGAAATATCGGAATGAGGGTCGCCAGCAGCGTGAACCAGAAGGTGCGCCAGACCGACTCCAGAAAGCGCTCGTCGCCGAACAGCTTGATGTAGTTGTCGAGGCCGACGAAGGCGTGGTCGCCTGTCACCTTCCATTCGTGCGCCGACATCCAAAGCGTGAAAACCCAGGGAAAGACGATCACGAGCGCAATGACGATAGTGGCCGGCGCGGCGAACATCCAGTACTTGCGCGCGGGATCGAACACCGCAGCCTTCGCCGGACGATCCACCGCAGCGGCGGCCGCTTGCGGGATCGCGCTCCCACCCCGCTGGCCGGGGAGGGAGGATACATTGGGCTCGACGCTCATGCGCCGGCCCGCCTAGCCCTGCTCGCTCTTCTGCAGCACGGGCTGGAAGGCTTCCGTCGCTTTCCTCAGCTCGGTGGCCGGATCGGCGCCGGAGATCATGTTGGTGAGCGCTACGCCGAACACATCGCGGAACTCGGTCACCGGGATGATGACCGGCAGGCCTGGCCGCCCGACCTTGGCCGATTCCAACACGCAGTCGAACCACTGCTTGCCGAACTTGGAATTGCGCACGACCTCCTCGTTGCCGAACGCCGAGTTGCGGGCCGGCGAGCCGGCACCGTTCTTCAAGATGTTGAGCTGGTTCTCCTTGTTGGTGATGTACTGGATGTAGTACCAGGCCGCGCCCTTCTTCCTCGACGTGCGCGAGACGCCCAAGCCATCGCCGAAGATGGCGGAATGCTGCGCCTTCGGCCCCTTGGGAACCACGCCATAGCCGACCTTGCCCACGACCTTCGATTTGGCCGGGTCCTCCAGCGGCGTGGCGAAGCCGATGCCGTCGAGCCACATGGCAGCGCGGCCGGTGGCAAAGCTCGTCTGGCATTCGTTCCAGTTGAAGCCGACCGTGCCGGGCGGCGCCACCTCACGGTTGAGCCGCTTGTACAGCTCGGCAGCCCAGATCGCCTCCGGCGTATCGGTCAGGAGCTTGCCGTCCTTGGACACGGTCTCCACGCCCTGGCCCAGCATCCAACTCGTCCAGACCGGGACATTGGCGTTCTTCAAGCCGCGCGAGACGAAACCGTAGACGCCCTTGCTGGCGTCGGTCAGCTTCTGCGCCGCGGTGAAGACGTCATCCATGGACGTCGGGTAGGCCACGCCCTTCTGATCGAACAGCTCCTTGTTGTAGTAGAGGATCCAATAGTCGACGAATGTCGGAACGGCGTTCTGCTTGCCATCGGCGGCGGTGCAGAAACTCAACCCGGCCTTGCCGAAGTCGTCGAAGGCGAGGTCCGGCGTCGTCAGCGACCCGTCCGCCAGCATCGGCCGTAGATCCTCGAGCCAGTTGCCCTTCTCGGACAGCCGCTTCTGCACGTGCATGGAGAGATGCGCCACGTCGAAGCTCGGCTTGCCCGATGTGAACTCGATCATCGCTTTCTGGCGCTGCTGCTGCTCGGGCACCTGCTCCGACGACACGGTGATGCCGGTGAGCTCGGTGAACTTTTTCTCGGCCGCCTGCATGAGGTCCGAGCGCGGGTTCTTGACGAGCAGGACATCGATGGTCTCGCCCTTGAAGCGCTGCCAATCGAACTTGGATTGGCCGAGCGCGAAACGGGCAACGAACGGCGCCGGCAACGCGCCGAGCAGCGCCGTGGCGGCGCCGGTCTTCAGGAGGCGGCGTCTCGACGTGCGATACTGGGTCATGGACGTTTCCTCGCGACTTGTGAATTGGGCCGTTTGGCTGATCGGCTCTTGGCCGCATCCTCGCTGCTGCCGCGCCGGCAATCAAGCCATTGCGAGAATGCTGCCCTTGGCTGCCAAATCGGTGCCACGCGAGACCCGTCGGCAATATTCAATAGCACCCTCCTCCGCAGCAGAAGGCTTGGGGGTTGCCGAGCAGCCGTAGCGGACAGCCTCGACACACTGGAGGCAGCGGTCAAGAAGTTGAGTGATAAGCCTTTGCCTTACAAAGGAATGGAACCTGCCGGCTTCTCTGCTCAGGTCGAGAGCGATGTTCGACGGCAGAAAGAGGAAGCTGCCGAAAGCTTGATCAAGACCCTTAGAGAGCAGGACGAACGCGCAAGGACACGCGCTCTTGAGAGTGGTCGCGGCGTGATTGTCGTTCCGTGAGGGGTAGCAGCCATCCTCTTCGTGGGCGTCACTGAACCTCCACGAGCTTGTGCGGAGGGTGTCGTGCGTCGCCTCGCCGATTGGCCGGGCGCACGTACATGATCTTCGCCTCTGGATGCTCGGTCTTAATCTTGAGAGCGGCAATAAGGGCGTCTTCGGCGTCCACCACCGTATGGTCAGCCCGGCCCTTCCGCTTAAGCCCGACAGCAAATCGCATCGGCGCTGCTCCTATGCGATCAGTGTAACCCGACGCTCGGCACACGTCGAGAGCATCGCGCCTCACCTGCGGCCTTTCTTGGGCAGAGAGCGCGGCGTCGGATCGTTGGCCGGCACTCGCCGAGCGCTCGCCTTAAGCGCCTCCTTCAGCGTCACTGGCCGTCTGTGCTTCTTGAGCAAGTCGCGGAAAGCTTCGTCTGCCAGTTCTTGCAGCGACTTCATGCTGTCGCGAGCGAGTAGGTCGAGGGCCTGATACGTCTCGGCGTCGAACTCGATGCGCTTGCGCAGCTGCCCATTCATTGTGGCTCTCTCCCTGCAAGCGCCGCCGCCACCGCGCATGGGTTCGTGCGTGTTTCATCGCGCCGTGCCAAATGTAGAATTGAGATCGAATCTGGCAACGACCGAGTATCACATTATCCGTTCGGGCCTTCCTGTGCCTTGCCGATCGTTACGAGCCGACCGAGCGATACGAGATCAGGCAGCGTATAGTCGGGCTCTGGAAGCTTGTAGTTCAGCGCGACGCCGCGGCGGTTGATCCACGCAACTGCCAAACCGAGCTGCCTGGCACCCAGAATATCAGTGAACTGTGATTGTCCCGCATGCAGCATTTGTCGCACGGGAACACCGGCGTTCGAGAGCGCGTATCGAAACAAAGCTCCATTCGGTTTGTAGCCCTTCGCCTGGTCAGCCGTGAACATGCGCTCGAAGCTGTGGCGCAACGGGGTCAACCGTAGCAGATCGGCATCGATGTCGGACACGAGCGCCAGTTGGCAGCGACCGGCGAGCAGCGCAAGCATCGGGTTCACATCGGGGTACAACTCGAACCCAGAAAAGGCATCGAAGTAGTGTCCTATCAGTGCTGGATCACCTTTGATGCCAAACTTGTCGAACGCGAAGGCGAGACTATCGCAACAAATGTCTCGGTATGGACGCCACGATTCCCGATACTGTGCAACGTTGCGCTCTTCCCAAGCCTCCCAGAAAGACTCGACCTCGATGTGGCTGGCACCTGCACGATCGAGGATGGTTTCAAACGCACCATAGGCACCCGACCGCACGTTGATCAGCGTGCCGAGGACGGTGAAGGACAGGAAACGCACCTCTGTTGGATCGAACCGCGTGTTCATGGCGATCTCAGATCTCGCATCCGGCGATGCCAATCTCAAGAATCATTTGCTTGTCAACGCACCTGTCCACACACGTTTGCAACGTGGAGACCGAACGCAAAAAGCGACAGTGCCTCCTGGCCATCGGGGGAGAAGGGCCAAAGGTACTGCCGCCTGAGGGCCCCGCCAAGGAGAAGCCGTTGTCAGCAGACTACCAGACGCCGCTTATGACCGCGTGCATCAGCAGGGCGCAATTTGAAATGAGATCGCAGCCGGCCTCCGAAGTGCAGGATATGTTGCATGGCTCGATGCAGCTTGCCGCACAGCGTATCGAGGTCCATGTCGCCGCGATTTGCAAGGTGCAGTGCAAACTTGGCCACGAGGGTTCGGGCCGCATCGACCGCGGACGCGGGTCGTCCTTCAAAGGCCGGAAGCATCACCTCCCGCTCGGCATCAACGACGCGCGCAAGCGTATTTAGGATTTCTGGTTCAAAGCGCGGCTCCTGATCATCGTCAGGACGTGGCTCCCGCGTGAGAACAAATTCAGATGCATGATCCATGGGCGCGTTCCTCGTGCCACCAGTTAATGGAGGGCACAAGGGCGGCCGTGCGCAAACCTGTCGCAACCGGCGGCCGCAATTCTTAACGCTCGCTTAACCAAGCGGGATGCTATGCGAACCGCTGTAGCGCACGGGACCGACAGAAGGGGAACGTCTGATCACCGATGCCGTTAAGGGAGTATGGCGCCGTTTCACCCCGCACTGCAACGGATTTGGGAGGAAGTACGCAAACGGAATGCGGATATTGTTGAGCAGCCGTTTCCGGTGCGCCTTCTGACCTTGCTGTGCGAGCTGAACGAAAAGGAGCGATCGTTGACGACAGGTATCTTGAAGCCCGGCGATGTCGTGCGCCTGAAGGTTGGTAGCAATGAGATGATTGTATCCAAGGTGCTCGATGCCGACACTGTCGAGTGCACCTACTTTGACGGCCAACAACAGTTTACTGCCGCCGTGCCTATCGCAGATGTTCATAAAGTGGCCATTCCACGTGATCCGAACTTGCCGCCCGCACCCAATTGACCACTCCTGGCGTCTTGGGCCTATCAAATCTCATAGGAGGGACGATGGCGATCATTACAACGGGGTTGGCCAATCTCATTGTCACTCTGATTGTCGGCATTGTCGCGGGGCTTCTGTTCAACCGCTACGGCCAAACCTGGCTGCGTCGGCAGTTCACAGCCCATAGCGATGTGACGAGCGCGCTGGTCGGTATCGCCGGCTCGTTCATCGGCTTTCACATCGGCGTATTGCTTGGCCTCCTGCCAACGCCGCTGATGCTCTACGTGGCAGCAGCAATCGGAGCGATTGTCGTGCTGTGGTTGTGGCGGGGCCGGTAACCAAGCGACTGTGCAGAGCGGAACCGACGCCCGCTGCCGGCGTTGCTTTGGCGGTGGTTGCGGGAGCGTTGGCATGGACGATCGGGAGATTCTGGACCATTTGCGGAGCACCGCCGCGCGTATGGATCTTACGGCGGAGGCCGGTGAGACTGGCGACTGGGTCCGTGTTGAACTGGGATTGCGCGAGATCCACGAGCGCAGCGCCGCGCTGCTCCAGGAGATTGGGATCAAGCGCCTGTCCGAGATGAGACCCGAGAATCGGGCGCGAAAGGCCGGCTAAACACGAAGGTTCAACCTCGGGAACTGTCCACGCCTTTGGTGCGTTGATCGCATGCGGGAATGTGGGGGAGAGAGGGGCCGCATGTCTGAAGACGAGGAAGGCAACGAAGAACGTTGGCGGGCTCTCGCTAAAGAAGCACTCGTCTTGTCGCAACGCCTCTCCGATCCGACCGCTCAACGCGTGATGCTGCGTATTGCTGAGGCTTACGACAGCTTAGCTGATCGTGCTAAGCTCCTCCGTGAACGGGACCAAAAGCCCCACAAGAGTTAAGCTGAACGGGCAATACAGCACGTGTAGGAACCTCCCCTTCGCGCGGCTCGTTTCAAATCGCTATGTCTACACATCCTGAACTCAACAGTCCGGCGCATTGGCAGAAGCGAGCCGAGGATACACGCCGCCTCGCCAATCAGGCAACCGATCCCGTGGCCAAACAGACCCTGCTGCAGATTGCTCAATCCTACGAGCAATTAGCGGTCATGGCTGAGACGCGCGCGCTCGACAAACCGGCAACTTAGGCCGAAATCCCATTGCATTGGCGTGGCCTGCTATGCTGCGCGCCGTGTGTATACGGGGTGGAAGGTCATGCCTGCCGGGTTCCTACGCTCATGGGCCCGAGAAGCTAAAGTGCTCTATCCGCCAGAGGCGACAATCGGCGAGCTGCTAGCGCTTACCGAGGCCGCGCACCCCGCCATAATGCATCTATTCGGGACTGGCATCGGACACCGACTGCAGTTCACAGAGTCCAAAATCTTGGTATCGACGTTGGTCCGTGCAATGCGCTCAGCTATCGTTGTGCTGCCGGTGCATGATTGTGTGGTCTGGTCCCTTTCTCAGTGCCCTACATCCTGTCCTTTAGCTCTCTGATCTTGCGTAGCTGCCAGTTCGCGATGAAGTTCGGCCACCGGCCAAATACCGCAAGGGCATGCGCGATGATGCCGATGCCCCATCCGAGGATCGGCCACTGCACCCACCAGCCAGCACCCGACATGGCATTGATGACGAACAACACGGCGTTGACGACGATGTAGGCGGCGAGATGAATGTAGAAGCCGGTCATGGCCTCTACCTTTTGTCGGGCGAGAGACAACTTCTCGTGCTCGTCCACGGCCCCATTGCTCCTGTTGATGGAATGCGCCTCCGCGGCGCTTGGGATATCTAATATCTTCTTTTGCCCGATGTGTCTCGCGCTGGCAGCGCAACCGGGCAGTTACGTTTAACAAGCCATAACGCCTATCACGTCGCTTCGCGCCGGCCTTCAGGCCGCACCAACACCCTCAGATCCAGCTCGCAATGACAAGTCAAACGGTCAGCCGTTTTTGGCCAGCCGGTGCTGCGGCGTCGCTCGCGGCCCGAACTCACAAGCAACCCCGAAAAGAGAACCCCATGTCAATCAAGATTGAGAAAGAGGACTACCCGTCACACCCGTCAGAAGGCGATCCTTCGTAGTGGTGGCAGAAGGGCCCGACCGCTTCTGCTCACTGAACTGCGGACGCACCGTGACCCTGATAACGGCCAGCTTATCTTCCGCGGACAGATTGCAGTTTCAGACCTGAAAAGTCGCCGCCAAGCAGCAGTGAAACAGGTCACCCCTCGCCCATTGCGCTGCATATGCCGTCCTGACACACCACGTCCTCAGCTCCGAGCTGCCTGAAGTGTTGCCATGCCTCGGCAAGCTCGTCTTGGGCATGCTCCCATCCCGAGGCGTCACCTGGCTCCACGAGCAGCATGTGAATGCGACCATGCGAAGAGCCATTTCGTACCGCCCCTTTATACCTAGAGCGCGTCCGAAAGCTAAACACAATCAATAAGCTAGTGGTAAACCAGGGTTTCGGTTTGTACTGGTGCGGTCGAGAGGACTCGAACCTCCACGCCTTGCGGCGCCAACCCCTCAAGCTGGTGCGTCTACCAATTCCGCCACGACCGCAAGCCGACGAGCGAAAATCGGCGTCTGTCTAGCAGACAGGCCCCGGACAAACAAGAAGCTGTCCAGGCTCCCGGCGTTAGCCTGGCGCGGACCGGAGGCCTTTGCCGAGAGCAGTCAAAACGCTATAGGAACCGCACCGGGAGAAACCCAGGTGCGACGGCCGGTCTGGCCCCTCGGAAGCAGTCGAGCTGATGCGCGACACCCCCATCGCCCAGGATATTGGCGCTGTCGATTGGTTCGTCAGCGACCGGCCGGTCGACTACGAGCAGGCTGTGTCGGTCATGCATGCTCGCTCGGCAGCCATCGCCAGCGGCAGCGCGACCGAACTCGTGTGGCTGCTCGAGCACCCTCCCCTCTACACGGCCGGCACCAGCGCGCGCGCCGAGGACCTGCTGTCGCCAGGCCGCTTCCCAGTGCATCGGACCGGGCGCGGGGGTCACCTCACCTACCATGGACCGGGGCAGCGCGTGGCCTACGTCATGCTCAACGTGGCCCGTCGCGGCGGCGATGTCCGTGCCTTCGTGTGCGCGCTCGAAAGCTGGATCATCGACACCCTGGCGGCCTTCGGCATTCGTGGCGAGACGCGCAACGGTCGGGTAGGGGTCTGGGTGCGCCGCGCCTGCCACGGTGAAGATCGGGAGGACAAGATCGCCGCCATCGGCCTCAGGCTGCGCCGCTGGGTGAGCCTGCACGGATTGTCGATCAATGTCGCGCCAGACCTCGAGCACTTCTCTGGCATCGTGCCCTGCGGCCTACGCGGCTATGGCATGACGAGTTTCGCCGATCTTGGCGTGCGCGTGCAGATGCGAGAGGTCGATTTGGTCCTGCGCACGGCGTTCGAGCAGCGCTTCGGCTCGGTGCGCAACGTCCACGCGATCGCCGAGCTTGCGCCGCTGGCGGTCGGAGCATCCGACATGGATCAGCGCTTGTAGGCGAAAGCGCGCAGCCCCGCGAGCCTATTGCTTCTGTCCGCCTTTGCCGGTTTCACCGCCCTGCCCCTCGTTCGGCGCCTCGGGACCGTCGTAGTAGAGATAACCTTCCTCGATCGACACGACCTCCGAGCCTTCCAGCTCGTACTCGTCGTTCTCGCTGTCGTTCAAGCGGATGACGCAGCCCTTCTCGCAAATGCCCTCGAGCACCTGCGACGGCTTCAGGACGTGGTCGGCTTTGGCCTCGCCCTCCATAATGGTGAGCTTATGGTCTTTGTCGTCGCGGTTGGTGATTGAGACCCCCACCGCCATAGTCGCTGTCGACAGGCAAGCAAGGCACAACGCTGCCGCCGCGATCGCCTTAAAGGTCATACGGACCAGCTCCGTGAATTTCGCAAACGTGCAAACTTACTTCCTCTTGTCGGGCAGCGCAGCGACGACGTTGCCACAGTCCCGACGGATCCCGAGCTCGACATTGCCCATCGCCCACGTGCGAGTATGTGTCACGCCGTCGGCAATATGCGAAAGCCTTGCGGCACGTCACCAAACTCGTCAAGAACCTTCACCATCGACACCTCCGCCCCGCGCGGGCCTTGGTGACAGCCTGCCAGTATGACATCCACATCGGCGCGTGCCCCGGCAAAAACGGCCTCCACGCCACCGTCGCGCCGGTTGCGAACCCACCCGTCCAGGCCCAGGCCGATTGCAGTTCGCTCCACCCAGGCGCGGTAGCCAACACCTTGGACTAGCCCCTCGATCCGCACGCGCACGCTCCGGCGATCCATGCCTCGAGCCCTTCTTTGCCGGCGTCCGCGCTCAATAGCCGAGCGCAAGGCCGTCCTTGCGTGGATCGGACGCACCAACGAGCGTGCCATTGTCCCGATCGAACAGCACGGCTTGCCCTCCACCCCACGGCAGCGCCCGCACCCTGATCCGGTGACCCATCGCCCGTAGCGCCTCGACCGTGGCGGACGGCACCGATTCCTCGACGACCAGATCATCGGCCTCGAAAAACACGCGCGGACAGTCGATCGCCTCCTGCGGGTCCATGCCGTAATCCAGCATATTGGTCATGACGTAGGCGTGTCCGATGGGCTGGAACGCCGCCCCCATGACGCCGAATGCCATATGCGCACGGCCATCCTTCATGGCCATGGCCGGCACCAGCGTATGCATGGGCCGCTTGCGCGGGGCGATACAATTGGGGTGTCTCGGATCCAGCACGAAGCCGGTGCCGCGATTGTGGAACACGACCCCGGTCTTTGTCGTGGCAATGCCTGAGCCGAAATCGGCATAGAGCGAGTTGATGAAGGAAACGGCCATGCCGCTTTCGTCGACTACGGAGAAACAAACGGTGTCGGAGCCCGCCGGCCTCGGCACGGAGCCAAGATCTTCGCGGCGACGCTTGCGATCGATACGTTCAGCGAAATCGGCGATCAGACCGTCGGACAGCATGTGGGCTACGGGAACCTGGGCGACATCCGGGTCGGCCACGAATGTATCGCGCACAGCATAAGCGAGACGCGCTGCCTCATTGATGACGTGATAGCGATCTGCCGACGATGAACCATCGGCACTCGGTCCAAGGCGCTCCAGCATCTTGAGCAGGATCAGCGCAACCATGCCCTGATTGCTGGGCGGCAGCTCGCACAGCTCGATGCCACGGTAGGACACTGAGATCGGCTCGACGTAGCTGCATTTCTGTGCGGCAAAGTCATCCAGCGTGTGCAGGCCGCCGAGCGCCTTCAGCTCCGCCACCATGTCTTCGGCAACCTCACTCGCATAAAAGCCGTCACGCCCTTGCTCGGCAATGCGCCGAAGAGTCTTTCCCAGTGCCGGAAAGCGCATGATCTCGCCAACGCGCGGGGCGTGGCCGTCCTTGAGGCAATGCAAGCTAGCCGCCTTGTTCGCACGCAGCTTTGGCAACGCCACCGTCCAATCGGCGGCTACACGTGGTGCGACCGCAAATCCCTCCTCGGCAAATGCTATGGCCGGAGCCAGCGCTTCACGTAATGACTTGGTGCCGTGGTCGGCCAGAAGCGTCGCCCATCCATCAACGGCACCAGGTACGGTCACGGCGTGCGGACTCTGCACTTGCAGCTGTTTGATGCCTTTTGCGGCATACCAGTCCGCAGTGGCGGCCTTCGGTGCGCGCCCGGCCGCATTGAGCCCGATGGGCTTCTGGCCAGGCTTGGCGATGATGGCGAAGCAGTCGCCACCGATCCCCGTCATCGGATGCTCGACCACGCACAATACCGCAGCTGCGGTGATGGCGGCATCGACGGCGTTGCCGCCACTCTTCAGCATGTCGATGGCGGCGAGGCTCGCCAACGGATGCGACGTGGCGCACATCGCTCGCCTTGCATAGACCGGCGAGCGACCCGGGAAGTGGAAACTGCGCATCGATCTTGCCTCTGCGGAACGGGACTGACTGGCCCCGCTGCCGGAGGCCGATGACTGGGTTCTAGGTGAAAGTGAGCGCCGTGGAAATGCTGCTCACGCAAACTCCATGATAACCGCATCGACGGCTAGGCTGTCGCCCGCCTTGGCGTTGATTTTCTTGACCACGGCGTCGCGGTCGGCGCGCAGGATGTTCTCCATCTTCATCGCCTCGACCACGACCAAGGCGTCGCCGGCCTTCACCTCCTGGCCCTCATCAACATTGAGCGCTTTGACGAGGCCGGGCATGGGACAGAGCAGCAGCTTCGAGGTGTCGGCAGCCGCCTTCTTCGGCATAAGCGCCGCCAGCTCCGCCTCCAGCGCCGTGTAAACCCAGACCGGCACGCTGATGCCGCGCCAAGCCAGCTCGTAGCCATTGAGGATCGGCGTCACCTGGACGACGACCTCCTCGTCGCCGACCCGTCCGCGCCAGACCGGCTCGCCCGGCCACCAGCCGGATATCAGCTCGAGGGTGCGGCCGCGCTTGTTGCCGGCATCGCAGAAGGCCACAAGAAACGGCTTGCCGTTGCCGCCCACCACATCGAGATGCCGTTCGGCATCGGCCAAGCGCACGACACGGCGCTTAGCGAAGCGCACCTCCTGCCCGCTCATCTGGTTGGTGATCTGCCGGCGGCGCTCGTTGTTCAGATGATCTACGGTGGCGCCGACGGCGGCAAGAATGTCGAGCTCACCGGGTTCTGGCGCGCGCGGCTTGAAGCCGTCGGGATACTCCTCGGCGATGAAGCCGGTCGACAGCTTGCCCTTGCGCCAGCGCGGATGCTGCATCAGCGCCGTAAGGAACGGGATGTTGTGGCGAATGCCGTCGATGTGGAACGCGTCGAGCGCCTTGGCCTGCAGGTCGATGGCCGCCTCACGCGTTGGCGCGTGCGTTACCAATTTGGCGATCATGGGGTCGTAGTAGAGTGAGATCTCCCCGCCCTCGGTCACGCCCGTATCGTTGCGCACTGTCTGCCCGCCGCCTGTCTCTCCCTTCGGCGGCTGGTACTTCACGAGGCGGCCGATGGAGGGGAGGAAATTGCGGTACGGATCCTCGGCATAGATGCGGCTCTCCACCGCCCAGCCGTTGAGCTTCACGTCGCTCTGCTTGATTTTTAGCTTCTCGCCGGCCGCAACGCGGATCATCTGCTCGACCAGGTCGATGCCGGTGACGAGCTCGGTCACCGGATGCTCCACCTGTAGGCGCGTGTTCATCTCCAGGAAAAAGAACGAGCGGTCCTGCCCGGCGACGAACTCGACCGTGCCCGCGCTGTCGTAGCTGACTGCCTGTGCCAGGGCGACTGCCTGCGTGCCCATGGCTTTGCGCGTCTTCTCATCGAGCAGCGGGGATGGCGCCTCCTCGATCACCTTCTGATTGCGCCGCTGGATGGAGCACTCGCGCTCGCCCAGGTAAATGACATTGCCGTGCTTGTCGCCCAGCACCTGGATCTCGATGTGGCGCGGATTGACGATGAACTTCTCAATGAAGACGCGATCGTCGCCGAAACTCGACTTCGCTTCCGACCGCGCAAGTCCGAACCCCTCCTCGCACTCCTTGGCATTCCAGGCGATCCGCATGCCTTTGCCGCCGCCGCCGGCAGAGGCCTTGATCATGACGGGATAGCCGACCTCGCCGGCGATCTTCACCGCCTGGCGCGCGTCGGCAATCTCGCCGAGGTAACCCGGCACCGTGGACACCTTGGCGCTGGCGGCCGCCTTCTTGGACTCGATCTTGTCACCCATGGCGGCGATCGCCTTAGGATTCGGGCCGATGAAAACAACACCCGCCTTCTGCAGCGCCACAGGGAAGGCTTCGCGCTCCGACAGGAAGCCGTAGCCCGGGTGCACGGCCTCAGCGCTGGTTTGCAGGCAGGCATCGACGATCCTGTCGATGCGCAGATAGGACTCCGTGGCGGGCGGAGGACCGATGTGCACGGCCTCGTCCGCCATCTCGACGTGCAGGGCGTCACGGTCGGCATCGGAGAAGACCGCAACCGTCTTGATCCCCATCCTGCGCGCAGTCTTGATGACGCGGCAGGCGATCTCACCGCGGTTCGCGATCAGGATCTTCTTGAACATCGGCGTGCCCGGAGCCCGTCTCAGTAACGCGACCTTACCAGCGTTTTAGGCTGCGGCGAGCCGCAGGTAAACTCGCCCGGCAAAGCGCCACTCACTGCCGCCTACCTGGTCTTCGGCAACTGGAAGCAGGCACCGCGCTCCACCACTTTGACGATCTCGGTCATGTCGCTGTTCTGCATACCCTCGAACACGGCATGCTTGAACACGAGGCGCGCAGCCTGGCACACCCACATGGGCACGCCCAGCGCCTCACCTTGCGCGAGGGCGAGATCCAGGTCCTTGTTGAGGATGTAGATGGGCCCGCCGTAGTTGAAGCTGCGGTCCAACACCGACATCGGGATCTTGTTGAGCGTCGCGCTGTTGCGGCCGCTACCCTTGTTGATGGCCTCTGTCAGGACCTCTGGATTGACCCCGCCCTTGGCGCCCATGACGAAGGCCTCCGCGCTAGCGGCCATGGCCACGGCGGAGAGGATATTGTTGGTGAGCTTGAGCACCTGAGCCAACCCAGGCTTGTCGCCGGCAACGGTCACGGATCCCCACTTGGAGATCAACGGCCGCACGGCCTCCACGAGCCCTGGCTCGCCAGAGACCATGACCGCCAGTGTTCCCGCCCGCGCACCCGGCGGCCCGCCGCTGATTGGGCAGTCAACCAGGCCTATGCCCCTCTTGCCGAGCGCCGCTGCCAGCTCCTCGATCAACGGGGTACCTACCGTGCAGTTGTTGATCACGGTCTTGACCGCGCTGCCGTTGATGACCCCGTCTTCGCCCAGCACCACGCTGCGCAGGCTGTCGAGCGACGGCAGCGACACGATCACCGTGCTGCACTGATCGGCAACCGCGCGCGGGCTCGCGGCAGCCCGAGCCTGACGGTCCAGCAAAGGTTGTAGGGCCACCGTGCGCGTGTCGTGCACGACGAGCTGCTCACCCGCCTCGAGAAGCTTCTCGGCCATGGGCAGACCCATGTTGCCGATGCCGATGAACCCGACTGGCATGGTATGTCCTTTTTCGATGCGGAGATAGTTGCTGGGACAAGCATAAGCGGTGAGGCCAGGATATCCAGCCCCGCCAGGCGATGCCTATATCACCTGGGAGCCTGCCGCCCTCAGGCCCGCCGCGAAGGACCGTTCCGATGCTCCGGCGTCGCGTCTCATCGAGTGTGATCGCCGCAATCGGCCATGACGATGAGCGCCGCCTGCTCGACGTCGAATTTCGCTCGGGCACCGTATATCGCTACTTCAAGGTCCCCGTTCATGTGTTCGAGGCGTTGTGTGCGGCGCCATCCGTCGGCGAGTACTTCAACGCGCACATCAAGGACGCCTACATCTGGGAGCAGCTGAGGTGACCGACGCGGAAGCGATCTAGCGAACCTTCCCTGGCGCCCAGCCATAAACTCTCTGCAACGTCCCGCCCATCAGCTTGGCGCGGTCGCTATCGGACAGGCGATCGGTGACGCGAAACGCCTCAACGCCTTCTTTGTACGTCAGCAGAGCCACGGCGCGCGTCCAGTCGGTTCCCCACATGCAGCGATCGAAACCGAACGCATCGAAGATGCGGCCGAGCGGATCCCAGATGTCATTGTAGGGAAACGGCTCGTGCGAGAGCGTACAGGCACCCGTGATCTTGACCACGATGTTGTCGTGCACGGCGAGCTTCAGCAGCTTCGGCAGATCGGCAAAGGGCTGCGCGGGGACCGGCGGCTCGAACGGCTGCTGCAGCCCGAGGTGGTCGATCACGAGCAGGGTGTTGGGGTTGCGCGCCGCCAGCAAGCCGGCCTGCTCCAGTCGTCCCCAGCACAAAAGGTTGACAGGCAAGCCATGCTTCGCGGCTGCCGTCAGAACGCTGTTGAGCCCTGGATCGGCAGCGTCCGTCGACACGTCGTCCCGCATCATGATGCGGATGGCCACTGTGCCGTCCATTGCCGCCCACTCCTCGATGGTGTCGATTACCCCGGGATCGGACGGATCAACCGGTTTGATCAAGGCGAAGCGACCCGGATGCGCGGCGTGCACATCGATGGCGTAGCTGGCGTCATAGCGATACATCGAGAACGGCGACACCAGCAGCGCACCATCGACGCCGACGGCGTCCATGGCCGCCACCATGTCGTTGCCCGTGACCTCCGGCGGACCGTGCAAGACACCGACCCACGGCCGGCCCGGGTGGTTGCGCTCGTAGGCGTGCACCTGAGCGTCGATGGTGAGCATGTTTCTCCCTTCGCCCAACGGACTTTGCTCGTAGGCATCAACAGTATCTTCTGCGGCGGGACACGGAAGCAATCGAGAGAGAGGTCCTACGCCAGCTTGCTCTGCTCCGCGGAGCGCGCATCACCGAGAATGATAGCCATGTCTCAGTGATTCTTAAGCCAGATTAGGCTAATTCTTGATTCCGACGAGATCAACGGAACGCATCATGCCGGACATCACGACCCTCATTCTCTTCGCGACAGCCTGCGTGGCACTGACGGCCACTCCCGGCCCCGATATGCTCCTCATTGCATCGCGCAGCGTAAGCCAGGGCCGCAAGTCGGGTTTCGTTACGTTGGCCGGAATACAAGTGGGCACTTATCTCCACGCAGCCGCCGCGGCACTGGGGCTCTCACAGCTATTCCTCTTGGTACCGGTCGCTTACGATATAGTGAGGTGGGCGGGAGCAGTTTACCTGCTCTATCTCGCTTGGATTACATGGAAATCTGCGGGGACAGCCGTCGAAGCGCAACGAATTTCGGCCTCCCCTTCATTGGTTCTGATCTTCAGACAGGGCCTCGTCACTAATCTACTCAATCCCAAAATGGCATTGTTTGTGCTGGCGTTGTTTCCACAATTCGTGCACATCAATTCTGGATCGGTAAGTCTTCAGATCATGGTACTAGCAACGGTCCTCAACCTGATAGGTTTGATCGTCAACGGCGCGGTTATCTTGGCGGTAAGCCACACCCGACAGTATTTCACCAGCGGCGGCAGGTTCGCGCATCTGCCTCACTATTTCCTGTCGACAGTATTCGCAGGTCTGGCATTTCGCCTAGCGATGGCCAACCGTGACTGACGCAAACAATCTCGCAGGATCAACGAGCGCCGTCGCGAAGCCCCGCCTCCTATATGGATCGCGGAGGTCGTCTACATCAGCCGGCTCTGCTCCACCGCTGCGGCGATGAACGATGCAAACAGCGGATGCGGCTCGAAGGGGCGTGACTTCAGCTCCGGGTGATACTGCACGCCGACGAACCAGGGATGGTCGGCGAACTCGATAGTCTCTGGCAGCAGGCCGTCGGGCGAGATGCCGGCAAAGCGCATGCCGGCCGCCTCCAGCTTCTGGCGGTAGCGTGTGTTGACCTCGTAGCGGTGGCGATGGCGCTCGGAGATCTGCGTGCTGCCGTAGATCCTGGCGATGCGGCTGCCTTTCGCCAGTTGGGCGTCGTAGGCGCCAAGTCGCATGGTGCCGCCGAGATCACCGCCGGCCTTGCGCAGCTCCAGCTCGTTGCCGCGCATCCACTCGGTCATCAGGCCGACGACCGGCTCGTCGGTCGGGCCGAACTCGGTCGATCCCGCCTTGGTGACGCCGCACAGCGTACGCGCCGCCTCGATCACCGCCATCTGCATGCCGAAACAGATGCCGAAGTAGGGCAGCTTGCGCTCACGGGCGAAGCGCGCCGCCAGGATCTTGCCCTCCGACCCGCGCTCACCGAAGCCGCCCGGCACGAGGATGCCGTGCACATCCTCCAGCCACGGCGCCGGGTCCTCGCGCTCGAAGATCTCGCTCTCGATCCACTCGAGCCTGACCTTGACGCGGTTGGCGATGCCGCCGTGGAACAGCGCCTCGTTGAGCGACTTGTAGGCGTCCTTCAGCCCCGTGTACTTGCCGACGATGGCGATGGTGACCTCGCCCTCGGGGCTGGCGATTGCCTGCGAGATCGCTGCCCATCGCTCCAGCCTCGGTGCCGGCGCGCCCTCGATGCCGAAGGCTGCCAAAACCTGCGCGTCGAGGCCTTCGCGGTGATAGGCGAGCGGCACATTGTAGATCGAGGCCACATCCAGCGCCTGGATCACCGCCTCCTCGCGCACGTTGCAGAACAGCGCGATTTTCTTGCGCTCCGATCGCGGCACCTCGCGGTCGCAGCGGCAAAGCAGGATGTCGGGCTGGATACCGATGGAGCGCAGCTCCTTGACGGAATGCTGCGTCGGCTTGGTTTTCAGCTCACCGGCCGAAGGAATGAACGGGATGAGCGTCAGATGTATATAGACGGAATGACCGCGCGGCAGCTCGTTGCCGAGCTGGCGGATGGCCTCGAAGAACGGCAGGCCCTCGATATCGCCGACGGTGCCGCCGATCTCCACCAGCACGAAATCGACATCGTCGTTGCCCGACAGCACGAAGCCCTTGATGGCGTCCGTCACGTGCGGGATCACTTGGACCGTGCCGCCCAGATAATCGCCGCGCCGCTCCTTGGCGAGGATCTCCTGATAGATGCGGCCGGTGGTGATGTTGTCGGACTTCTTGGCCGGCACGCCGGTGAAACGTTCGTAGTGGCCAAGGTCGAGGTCAGTCTCGGCACCGTCGTCGGTGACGAACACCTCGCCGTGCTGATAGGGGCTCATCGTCCCCGGATCCACATTGAGATACGGATCGAGCTTTCTCAGCCGGACCTTGTAGCCGCGTGCCTGAAGAAGTGCTCCCAGGGCCGCTGAAGCCAGCCCCTTTCCGAGCGATGAGACCACGCCGCCGGTAATGAAGATGTACCGCGCCATGGGCTTGTAGAATACACAAGCAAGCCGGCAATTCGAAGCGGCAATCTTGCTCGATCCACCGGGGCTTGCGCTGGCGGGCTGAATTGCGCTCGCAACTCGAGGGCAGCGGCTATTGCGACTTCGGCACCTGCGGGAGCTGCTGGCGGCCCTTTTCCAGGCTGTCGAGCACCCCACCGCGTGGTGGCTCCTTGGCTGCCTCTGGCGTAGGCGAGCCTCCCCCGGGCACTGCGGGAGCCGATGCCGGTGCGCCCGCCTTCGATGCACCCGCGTCGAGCGGCGAGACGGTGCTGCTGCCATGCAGCGCCAGCAGGGTCAGACCTATGCTCGTCAGGAAAAACAGCCCCGCGAGGACGGCCGTGGCCCGCGTCAGCAGATTGGCCGTGCCGCGCCCGGTCATGAAGCCGCCGCCCCCACCACCGATGCCCAGCGCCCCGCCTTCCGAGCGCTGCAGCAGAACAACGCCGCATAGCGCTGCGGCGATCATCAGGTGAACGACGAGCAACACAGTGGCCATCGCGGAAAGGTCCTCGGACTCCGGGCGAATACGAACATCACGCTTTGCGACGGGCTTCTACACCAGCAGCACGATACCCGCCAGCCCTAGCCGACCACTCAATGTTTCTTGGCGGAAGCGGCATCCGAGCCGACAAGGGGGTCCGCACCGGGTTCCTTGGCCGGCAGTGGCCGATAAGCGTCGTCAGTCTTTGTCTTGGCTTTCGCCGCCGCCTTGGCACCAGTCGGTTGAGCCTCGCTTTTCCCCGGTGCGGTGGCTTTTGCATCCGCCTTCTTGGCCGGTGGGGTCGCGGCCTTGTCCTTGGCCGGCGCCGCCTTTGGCATGAGCTTGGCCTTGGCCTTACCCTGGCCGTCGGCAGGTTGGCCTTCCTTGGCCTTGGGAGGAACGGGATTGCCCTTCTCGTCCAGCTCCTGCTCGCCGCCCTCCTCTCCGACGGGTAGGGATGCGCGCAGCTTTGCCAGCCCGCAGCGGAAGCTCAACTGTTCCTCGAGCAGAATGAAACGCTCCACGCTCTTGAGCTGCGCCGGTGATAGATTGGCTTTGCCCCATTCCGCACCGCGCCCGAGCTGCTCGCGCACGCCAGCGGTCGTGAGGGCGGTCTGCTCGGCCTGCAGCTTGTCGCACTCTTCCTTCGCCAGCGGCTCGGCCAGCACGACGCCGGCAACGGCGCCGAGAGAGAGAGCGAGCGCGGCTAAGGCGACACAAACATTTCGCGGCATGGTGGCCCCCTTCGGCAGCCGCGCAGCTTATGGCTGCAGGCGGCCGCAATATGACCGGCAAAACGCGCCCGTTCAGGCATACGCGGCGACGATGCTCAGGAAATCCTCGGCCTTGAGGCTGGCGCCGCCGACCAGCGCACCATTCACATTCGCAACGCTCAGCAACTCGCGCGCATTCGACGGCTTGACGGAGCCGCCATAGAGGATGCGCATGCGCCGCCCTTCGTCTCCATAACGTTCGACCAGCGCTTGGCGCACGGTAGCGTGCACCTCGGCCACGTCCTGTGCTGTCGGCGTCAGCCCGGTGCCGATCGCCCAGACTGGCTCGTAGGCAACGACCGTGTTGGCGGCTGTAGCACCGTTCGGGAGAGAGCCCGCGAGCTGTCCCGTCACGACTGCCAGCGCCTTGCCCTCCTTGCGCTCGGCTGCCGTCTCTCCCACGCACACGATCGCAGCCAGACCGGCGCGATGCGCCGCCTCCGCCTTGGTCCGGACCATGGCGTCGGTCTCGCCATGGTCGGCGCGGCGCTCGGAATGCCCTACGATCACGGCCGTGGCCCCCGCATCCTTGAGCATCTCGGCGGAGATGTCTCCGGTATGTGCACCTGCCGCCTTGGCATGGCAATCCTGGCCACCCACCAACAGGGGGGAGCCGGCCGCAGCGCCGGCCAATGCCGCCACGAGAGTCGCCGGGGGGCAGATCATGACGTCCGCCCGGGGGCCTCCCGCACCCAGCCCGCCCCCGACCCTGGCGACCTCGGCCAGGGAACCTTTCGTGCCGTTCATCTTCCAGTTTCCCGCCACCATCGGGCGAATTTGGGCCGCGTTCTGCGCCATGGCTGTTCTGGTCCGTTTTTCCACTGTTCGATACCGCAGATCGCGGCCTAGCGCCGCTGCGGAGACCGCTGCTTGCAGGCACTCTCCGGGATTCCTATGATGCGCCCGCCCCGCATGCAATCGGGGGACGGATCGAGGCTTCTAGTTGCGTCGAAATGCGCACGACCGCCCACCGTACCGCACACCCTCAACCGTTGGAACTCGACCGAGATGATGGAAGCATTGAGACGCGGGGCTGCGAGCTGGGTCGCCAAGATCCTGCTTGGGTTGCTGATCGTCAGCTTCGCCGTCTGGGGCGTTGCGGATGTCTTTACCGGTTATGGCCAAAGCTCGCTCGCCCGCGTCGGCAAGACCGAGATCTCGGCCGACGAATTCCAGAATGCACTACAGAGCGATCTCAACCGTCTGTCCAGCCAGATCGGCCGCAGGCTCACGAACGAGCAGGCCCGAGCTTTCGGCATAGACACCCGCGTCCTGTCGCGCATCATCGGCTCGGCCGCGCTCGACACGCATGCG
This sequence comes from uncultured Alphaproteobacteria bacterium, assembly GCA_963806735.1. Lineage (GTDB taxonomy): Bacteria > Pseudomonadota > Alphaproteobacteria > Rhizobiales > Hyphomicrobiaceae > CADEFX01. The sequence goes on from CAWEBE010000028.1 coordinate 47,701, forward strand.
CGTGAGCTGGGCCTGGCCGTGCCTGACAGCGAGATCGCCGAGGCCATCCGCACTGATCCGAACTACAAGGGCCTCACGGGAGCTTTCGATCGTGCGCGGTTCAACGAAATGCTACGGCAGAACGGCATGTCCGAATCTCGGTATTTCGCCACGCGCAAAGCCGCAGAAGTACGCGAGCAGCTGACCGATGCGCTGCTGGAGGGCGTCAACGTACCCAGGCCGCTGGTCGATATCGCCTACAAATTCCGCGAGGAGACGCGGACCATCGCCTATGTCACGCTCGACGCCGAAAAAGCCGGAAAGGTTCCCGAGCCGGACGAGGCAAAACTGCGGGAGTACTACGAGCAGAACAAGCGCGCTTTCCTCGCGCCCGAATATCGCAAACTCAGCCTGCTGCTGCTGACGACCGATGAGGTCAAGAAGCTGGTTCCGGTCTCCGACGATGAGGTGCGAGCCGAATACGAGCGCGACAAAGAGCGTTTCAACGACCCGGAGAAGCGACGCATCCTGCAGCTTTCGTTCCCGGATATTGAGGCGGCCGAGAAAGCAGCAATTGCCATTGCCAAGGCCAAATCGTTCGAAGAAGGCGCCAGGGCGCTCGGTATCCAGGAGAGCGACTTCGACCTGGGGTTGGTGGCGCGATCGGATCTGATCGACAAGGCGCTTGCAGATGCGGCGTTCGGCTTGGAGAAGGGGAAGACGTCCAAACCAGTCGCGGGTCGCTTCACGACCGCCCTGCTGCACGTCACTGAGATTGAGCCTGGCAAGCAGCGCACGTTCGACGACGTGAAGGAGCGGATCAGGGAGCAGCTCGCCCTCGAGCGGTCCGGTCGCGAGGTTCAAGCTTTGCACGACAAGGTCGATGATGCACGCGGTATCGGCAAGTCGCTCAAGGAGATCGCCGAGAGTTTGAAGCTGCGGTACATTGAGATAGCGGCTGTCGATCGCAGTGGCAGCGGGCCAGACGGCAAGCCCGCCTTCGAGCATCCCGACGCGCAGACAATCGCTCGTTCTGCATTCGAAGCCGGAGCTGGTGTCGATCGCAATTCCATAGAGCTGCAGGACGGCTACGTGTGGATCGACATGCTCGGCAGCACACCGGAACGGCAAAAGCCGTTCGAGGAGGTGCAGTCTGACGTCAAAGCCCAATATCTCGAAGCTGAGCGCCGGAAGGCGATCAATGCGGCGACGAATGCGCTCGTCGATCGCATCGACAAGGGTGAGACGCTCGACGCAGTCGCCAAGGAGCATGGCCTGAAGGTCGAAACGTCCAAGCCTTTCAAACGCAACGCCCCGACCACAGCACTCACACAAAGCGGTGTGCGGCAGGCTTTCGCGCTGCCCAAAGGGAAGGCCGCGTCGGTCGAGACACCCGATGGCAAGTCGCGCAGCGTGATCGTCGTGACCGAAATCACGCCGGCGCCACCGGCTACCAAGGAGCAGACCGACCAGCTTACAAACGAGATGGAGCGGCTGATGCAGAATGATGCGCTCAGCAGCTATGTAGGTGCGCTGCAGGAGCGCTATGGCGTCGCCATCAACGACGCGGTTCTGAAGCGGACACTCGGCATCGATCGGCAATAGGCCGCGGGCTGGCCACGGAAAGCTAACACAATGAGCCGGATGGAGAACTTGGAGCTCGATGCCCTTGTGGCGGAGCCGTCGTTCGACGTCTTCAAGACCGGCTTAGGCGACGGTCAACCCCAGCTCGTGTGGACACGTCTCGTCTCCGATCTTGAGACCCCGGTCTCGGCCATGCTCAAGCTGTCGCAGAACCGGCCCATGAGCTTTCTGCTCGAGTCGGTCGAGGGCGGTGCTGTTCGCGGCCGTTACTCCATCATCGGTCTCGAGCCCGACATCGTGTGGCGCGCGTTCGGTGCCCGCGCTGAAGTCAATCGTACGCCACGGCAGCGGCCGGCGTCCTTCCAGACGGAGCGTCAGGCGACACTGGCATCTCTCAGGTCGCTCCTGCAGGAATCGAAGATCGCAGTCCCGGCGGGTCTGCCGCCGATGTCCGCTGGTGTATTCGGCTACATGGGCTACGACACGGTGCGCCAGATCGAGCATCTGCCCAATCAACGCCCCGACGTTCTGGGCATTCCCGATGCCATCCTGGTGCGCCCGACGGTCATGGTCATATTCGACGCCGTCAAGGACGAGATGACCGTTGCCACTCCGGTCTATCCCAAACCGCGTATGTCCGCGCGCAAGGCCTATGAGGATGCCAGGGTGCGCCTCGCTCGGATCGTGCAAGCACTGGACGAGCCGCTGCCGCATGCGGCTCAGATGTCGGGGCGAAGCCTCGAAACACCAGCACCCACCTCTAATACGTCGGCGGAGGAATTCAACGCGATGGTCCTGCGCGCCAAGGACTACATCGCCGCCGGCGACGTCTTCCAGGTGGTGCTCGCCCAACGCTTCTCGGTGCCGTTCGCACTCCCACCGTTTGCTCTCTACCGCGCCCTCCGGCGCACCAACCCCTCGCCGTTCTTGTTTCATCTCGATTTCGGCGATTTCGCCCTGGTCGGGTCGAGCCCCGAGATCCTGGTGCGGGCCCGTGATGGCCAAATCACCATCCGCCCGCTCGCCGGCACCCGCCCACGCGGCGCCACGCCGGAGGCTGACAAGGCACTGGAGCAGGAGCTGCTGGCCGATCCCAAGGAGCGGGCCGAGCATCTCATGCTGCTGGACCTCGGCCGCAACGATGTCGGGCGCGTCACCCGCATCGGTAGCGTGCGCGTGCCGCAGAGCTTCGAAATCGAGCGCTACAGCCAGGTAATGCACATTTCATCCACGGTGCATGGCGAGCTCGATCCGAAACACGACATCATCGATGCATTGATGGCGGGATTTCCTGCAGGCACCCTCTCGGGCGCACCCAAAGTGCGCGCCATGCAGATCATCGATGAGCTCGAGAAGGACAAGCGTGGCCCCTACGCCGGCTGCGTCGGCTATTTCTCCGCCGATGGCAACATGGACACCTGCATCGTGCTGCGCACCGCGCTGGTGAAGGACGGCGTCATGCACGTGCAGGCCGGTGCCGGCATCGTCGCCGACAGCCAGCCGGAGGCCGAGCAGATGGAGTGTGTCTATAAAGCTCGTGCGTTGTTCAAGGCCGCCGAAGAGGCCGTCCGGTTTGCAGGCAGGACGAAGCGCGGCAACGCTTGACTCTGGCAAGTGCCGCTGCCTCGATTGCTGCGATCTCACGTCGACACTTGCGGTTTACAGCGACTTGCGCGCCACACTGGCGCACCATTCCGGCATGACAGCAATCTGTGGTCTTGTGCACAGCCGCACCCCATGCTCAGTAACGAGAATATTGACAAGTTGTTGCGTGCGGGTTGAGAACGGCGCCTCTCCAAGCGGAGGGTTTTGGGCGCCGCTCGCCTTTAGCCCGACGCAAGACTGCTCCCTTTTCCGAATCCCCGCATAGAACGTGTCGACACGGCGAGCAGCACAGATGCTCACGCTTTCTCTTTTCCGTCATGCCAAGTCGAGTTGGACCGATCCTTCGCTCGGCGATTTCGACAGGCCGCTCGCACCGCGAGGCCTCAAGGCGGCTCACGCGATGGGAGCGTTCATGGCGGAGAAAGTGCGCCCTGACCTAGTGCTGTGCTCGCCCGCACGGCGCACACGCGACACCCTGGGCCATATTTCCGGCCTGATCGGCAATCCTCACATGATCTTCCCGCCCGACCTCTATCTCGCCTCGCCCGAGATGCTGCTCGCGTCCATCCACGCTACCGACGACACTGTCCGGCACCTTATGCTGGTTGGCCATAACCCTGGCCTGCATGCGCTCGCCGTGGCGCTGGTAGAGCCGGACAAGAGCGCATCTACCAAAGCGCTGAGCGCCAAGTTTCCAACCGCCGGCCTCGCCGTCATCACTTTCCAAACGGAGACTTGGCGCAATATCGCCCCGGGTACCGGCAGTCTCAGCCTCTTCATGACTCCCAAGCGGCTGCCTTGACGCTCGCCCTACCGCTCCCCTAAACCAGCAACATGTCCGCTCATCGATAATCGGCATTGGCATCCGACGTCGTCCAGAGGCATCCATCGCCCGCCCATAAGTGGGCGTTCTAACGAGCTTTTGGTTCGGGCACAGCCATCAGTGTCCGTTGTCATCCGCAGGAATTGCGGGTATCGGTGCGGGTATCGAGCTCGGAAATCCAGTCAATGCCCCTCAGCGACACCAAGATCCGAAACGCCAAAGCTTGCAAGACGCGACTAAAATTGACTGACGGGAATGGCCTTTGCCTGGTGGTCACACCCAAAGGCTCGAAGCTCTGGCGTTACCGCTACCGAATTTCGGGCAAGGAGAATGTTTTTGCGCTCGGTGAGTATCCGTCAATTGGACTCTCCGAGGCGCGCACCCAGAGGTCGGCGGCTCGCGAATTGGTCAAGCAAGGCATTCATCCGTCGCACCATCGGCGGAAGGCCCGGGTAGCTCATCTAGTTGAAAATGCGAATACATTTGAGGCTGTAGCTCTAGAATGGCTTGAGAAGAAGAAATCGAGCTGGACCCCATCCTACGCCCGGCAAGTGGAGCGATTCCTTTCTGCAGACGTGTTTCGATATGTCGGCACGTTGCCAATCCGCACTGTAACGGCGGCCCAGCTACTCGAAATTGTGCGGCGGGTTGAAGCACGCGGTGCCGAAACAGTTGCCCTGTTGCTCAGACAGTGGACCTCCGCGATTTTTCGATACGCTGTGGCGACCTTGCGAGCGGACCAGGACCCGGCGGCGGCGTTAAGGGGGGCAATTCATCGGCCAAAGACTAGGCATCACAAGCCGCTTTCGAGAGATCAAATCGGAAAGGTGCTACAGGCCCTCCAGAAATACGCTGGCGCGCCGACAACGATCATTGCCATGCGTCTCATGCTGTTAACCTTCGTTCGTACGAAGGAACTACGAGAAGCTGAATGGTGTGAGTTCGATTTCGATCGATCGGAATGGAGGATACCAGCGGAGCGGATGAAAAAACGCCAGCAGCACATTGTCCCTTTGTCGCGCCAGTCGTTGGAATTGCTTCATGAGCTGTTTACTCACACTGGCAATCAAAGGCTCTTGTTTCCGAATTTCCGGAATCCAAGCGTCTGCATGACAGCGACGACCCTCAATCGAGCGCTAGAGCGGATGGGATTCAACGGCAAAGGGACTGCAGGCTTTTCGATGCATGGGTTTCGCGCAACAGCTTCGACAATCTTGAACGAATTGGGCTTTCGTCCTGACGTGATCGAACGGCAGCTGGCCCACGTCGAGCGCAACAAGACACGCGCTAGCTACAATCAAGCAGAGTACTTAGAAGAGCGACGCCTAATGATGCAGGAGTGGGCCGATCTTGTCGACGATGCGAAGGGCGCCAGAGTAATACCGATTGGCCACGCCTCGCGGTTCTAGGTTGAGTGAATAGCGTCGCTCCGATGCCGCCCCGCCAATCGACATGCACATCGCGCTGAATGTCGGTGGTCAGGCGTAGGGGGACGGTTCGAGACTCGGCTATCGAAGCCGTGCAGCAGCGATCAAATGTCCCGAAAGCGACGCTGTGCTGCGAGACGGGTAAGCACCCGTTCGGAACCATAAAGACCCGAATGGCCTTGACGCCCGCCACGCGAAACGAGGGCGCTACGCCGGTCGTTCGCCAGACTGCAGCGGCCACTCACAGCTCTGGAACCGGCATTGTTGAGCGCAGCGGATCGTCTTACCGCTTTGTATGCCACCGGGCCGTATGCGCCTGGCACTGCTATTGCGCCGTCATGCCCCCATCGATGACCAGCTCCGAGCCGGTAACCCAGGATGATTCGTCAGAGGCCAGAAACAACACGCCATTGGCAATGTCGTCGGCAGTCCCGAGCCGGCCCATCGGCGTACGATCGATCAGCACCTGCCGGACAGCGGGGTCCTTGAAACGCCGCTCGGTCAGCGGTGTGTCGGCATAGCCCGGATGCACCGAGTTTATGCGGATGTTCTCCTTCGCGTATTGCAGCGCCGCGGACTTGGTGAAGACGGTGATCGCGCCCTTGGCGGCCGAGTAGGCAGGCGAAGTCGGGCTGCCGACGATGCCCATCACTGAGGAAGTGTTGATGATCGAGCCACCTCCGCCCTTACGCATGGCCGGGATCGCCGCCCGCGTGCCGAGGAACACACCCTTGGCGTGCACGCCGAGCTCGTGCTCCCAGATGGCAACCGTGAGATCCTCCACCTTTCCTGGGAAGCCGACGCCGGCATTGTTGAAGAGGATATCAAGCCGGCCGTACGTCGCCATGACCGCGCCGACCACTTTGGTCCACTCCTCCTCCGACGTCACATCGAGGTGCATGTAGCGCGCGTCATGCCCAGCCGCACGCAGTGCCTCCGCCGCGCGGTCGCCCAGCTCGTCGCGGATGTCGGTCAGCACCACCTTGGCGCCCTCGCGCACGAAGAGACGCGCCGCTGCGCCGCCAAACCCCATCAGCTCGCCCTTGATCGCCGCCGCGGCACCGGTCAGCAGCGCCACCTTGCCCTTCAGCCGCATACGGTCTCCCTGTTCAGCGTCATTCGGCGTATCCCGATACCACGTGAACTGTCATCAGATCTGCCAGCTCTGGTCAGTGTCCGCTGTGCGATGTGGTGCGGTCAAGGCTCAAGCCGTCAGCGGTTTTGCCGACATGGCACGGCTACGTTCCTCGGCCGTCTGTCCTAACCCGCGGCAGGCGCTCCGCCTTTTATGAGACTCAGGACCTAGTAACATGAAGCTCAGCGCAACTGCATGCGCATGGGTTTCGTCCTGCTTGCGATTGACCGCCATTCCGAAAAGCCACCCGCTCAAGTGACGCGTCCATCAGCTATTTCAAAGCGATTGGTAGCAACGCTTTCAGCCGTTCCTCGGAACCACGAAGGGCGCATGCCCGCTTCCAGCGTCGGTTTTGCACATCAGCACGCGCAAGCTGACATCGCGACGCGGGGAAGGGCTCGCCGCATCTCAGCGTGCCAATCATGCATCGGAACTAATATGCTTCCGCATACTGCCTAATCCTTTGTGGTGCCCAGGCGATTGCTCGCTCGGTAATGGCTATGATTAAGTCGTCCGACAGTCAGTGCGTGGAAGGGGGAATGTCGTCGTGGCAATGGAGTATGCACTCCTTGAGAAGGTGTATGAGTTTGTCTCGAGCCTATCGGTTGCCGAGCGCTTTGCGTTTGGAGGCGCAGCTTTGGCCGCTTTTTGGCCCCGCCAGCGGACTACTGTGGAAAGTAGCTCGCACATCAGGTCGGAAGTACGAGGTGCTTTTTGGTCAAGTGCCGCAAGCGACTGCGGCACTCGAAGCTTGCAGACATGAAAAACTTGATCTGCGGGGACAACTGGAGCGCGCTCAGGAGAACGCAAGGATCCTTGAGCAGGCGAGAGAGATTAATCAGCACGCTGAGCTCGATCTTCCCGCAGATGTTCAAGACGCCCTGTTAATCAGGGAGAAATTGACCAAGGATGACGTGGAAGTTTGGGGCCTTCGTGAGGGCCATCCGCTCGCTCATCTACGCGAACGACTGTTCGCTAGCAAACTTGCCATTCTTACAATCGGTAATCTCAAAGGCGGCGTCGGCAAGACGACTATCACCGCAAATCTCGCCGCCTTCTTTGCAACGAAGCTCAAAAAACGGGTTCTGATAGTTGACTTGGACTATCAGGGATCGCTCTCGGCCACCATGCTGCAGATGGAAGGGAAGACCATCCATGCCTCAATTGCTGATCACTTAATTGCCGGGCAAGCGACAGGATCAATGGTCACCGAGATGGCGATCAGTATCAGGACACTTCACGAGAACATCCACGTTATACCGTCCGGCTATACGCTCGCGGCGATGGAGGAGCAGCTGATGATGCGTTGGCTGTTCCATACCACCGACAAGGATGTGAGGTTCAATCTTGCCGAGGTGTTACTAAGCGATGAGGTCCGAGCCGCGTACGACGTAATTTTGCTAGATGTTGGCCCGCGGCTCACCACAGCTTCAATTTCTGCACTGTGCGCTAGCACACATCTTCTCGTTCCAACGAACCTTGACAAACTTGCCGCAGAAACGGTCGGCAGCTTCTTGAACCGAGTCAGGGCGCTCAAAAATGCTTTAGACCTACCGATCGAGCTCGCAGGGGTGGTGGGTACAATGTCCTATTATGACAAACTAAACTACGAAGAGGAGGAGGCGCTTGGGACGATCAAGGATGGTCTACAGCAGTGGGGGCCTGACGGTCACATCTTCGAACGCACAATCCCACGGAAGAAAAAGCTAGCCGACATCGCGGGTTCTGATGTTGGGTACACTGAGACAAGGCGATTCGAAACATTTTTGATACGCTGGGTCAGCAAATAGCGTCCCGAATCGGTCTATGAAGATAGAGCAATTGAGTTGAATTCTCGAACGTGCGAGCGCGGCGTACTCGTCGACGGATGAGGAGCTTGCCGAAGCTCTCAAACAGTTGGCGTTGCTTCTACGGACGTGTCCTGATTCGGAAATCTGTGATCTCGTTGAACGAGTGTCGAAACTGCGTTTAGTTGTTAGGAGTTAGGAGTTAGGGAGGGATCTAGTACAACCGGCCGTTATGGAAACAAGCATGAACGTCAAGAAGCTTCTAAATTCGCTGGACGGATTGGGCTCCATTATTGAAGCAGCTGGGGCAAGGAAGGCCGCGAACGGGCTGAAAGCGCTGAAGGCACTGTTCGGCAGCGAGCCAAGTGGTTCCGCAACACAGGCGCTCGACGAACTTCGGGGCCTTCTTGAAATCCGAGAAGCAGGTCGAGCGCGACGTCTACGTCAGACGGCTCGTCGAAACATCCAATGAGCAGACGGCTTTCGATGCTGTTGTTAGTGAGATCAACAGAAACAAACGAATTGGGAAGGATGACCTCGACGCAATCGCTCACGCATTTACTGGCGGTCGCGTAAAGTGGACATCTCGCAAGGCTGCCTTGGAGGCCATACGGAAAAAATTCGCGGAACGCGCCTATCAGCAAAGTAAGATGCGCATAGTTGAGAAGTACAAGGTCGGATAGGGCTAGGTCCCCGGTTTGACCCAGCCCAGGAGCTGACCGGACCGGATCACCGGCAGCCCCTGTCCAACTTCTGGAGTGCCTGTGTCGTCTCTACCAGGCAGTGACCTTCCCGGCGTACCTCGCCATCGCTTCCTTGCCGCCGAGGCGGTAGGTGACGCGCTTGCCCAGATCAAACATGGTCACGATGTCGATCCCGACGATGCCGCACTCGGTCAGCACGGCGCCGATGACCTCCTTTTCAAGCTCGTGCATCGTCTCGGTGGTCGCCGGCATGGGCTTCGCGGCCCGCCCTTCTTGTTTTGCGGCCAACAATTCGCACACCCGATCCATCATCTCCTGCCCGGCAGCTTCACCGGCCAAACGCCTGACCACGCCGGCCGCCAGCATGGCCATGGGCATCGCATCGATCTTCAGCGCAATCGCCTCTTCCGCCAGGGCCAGCAGGACGTCCCCGCGTGGTACCATGATCGGAGCGGCGGCGGCGATGGGCTTCTTTTTGAAGAACCAGGACATATCCCTGAGTTCCTTTCAATCAACGTGCTTCAATTGCCATTATCGGCGCCATCGGCATCGAGACGCATCAGCGCCTCGATCACTGCCTGCTGAATCTGCCAATGCGGAACGTGCGGGAAATCGGACGTGAGGATTCCGCCAGTGATGGTGTTGCCCGCGCCGGCGTTCTCGCGGCCGTCCTCGACGTGCGCACGCGTAGTAGCTCCAGGGCGCGGCGGACAAGAGGCTCTCCTCGACCGGGCCAGTGCGGCAGGGGTCATGGCTGCACCCGCCGCCGGGAAGCGATAACACCCGCGATGCCCTTGCCGACAAGCAGCACGGCAAGGAGCGCGTAGAGCGCGACGGCCAACGCGAAGTTCCATAGGTAGGTGGCCCCAAGCCGTCGGCCCACGGGCAAAACTCAGTGTTGAATGCGATCACGGAGGCCACCATAAAGCCGGCACTCGCGGCCAGGAAGGTGACGGCGGCGCTGTGGAGGGTCTTGAGGATGCGGGGGACATAGCCGGGCCGCCAGATCCTTCAGACAGGCCCCTCCCTGATCGCGCACGGGCACCATGCCCTCAAGCAACCCTGGCTTTAGAAGGGTCGGGAGTGTCGCGCTGACGCTTCTCAGCCTCAAAGTAGGCGCGCATCCAGACCCCGGAACAGTCCTTCTCCCGCCTTTCCTGGCAGGATCTCTGCGCGTCATCGGCAATGGACAACCTCTGGAGCGCATCTGCTCGGAGCCGCGAACAAACATGGCACCGATCCAGGCAATCGATAGGACGGTGCCAAACACGATAGCAATGCGCCCCCAGCCGCCAATTCTTGAGGTCTGGTTCCCATCCACGGTCATCACGCCCGACCCCCTGGGTCATTCAGCTCGGCCGTAAGGTAGAGCCAGGCCTCCGTTGCCACGCTCGCGAACGAGTGCGCGCGCCTCGCCAGGTCGGAGAGCGCCGCCGCCGCGGTCTCAATCTCCTCGCGGCCTCCCTGCTCCCGCATCGTCTTAAGGCAAAGGCGGCTAAGCTCGCTCTGGTCCATAGTCATGACGTGGGTTATCGTCGGCGCCATGGTCGTGAGGTCGCGGATGAAGGCGTCGATGTTGAAATAACCTGTGGCGTCATCGTGGGGAGATTTGGGCACGGCGCACTCCTCAATCTACTTCTAACCTCAGAATCCGCTCAGCGATGCCGCGAGATGACCGCCCGTCTCGGGTGAGGAGGTAGGCCCAGGAGAAGGCGCGACCGGGCTTCTCATAGTTGAAACGGTTGTACATTCCAGGCGCCTCGGCGGTGCAGTCGCCACGCTTGTCGGTTGCCCGATGTGCCAGCGTTCGGTGGTGCCCTCGTAGTAGCCGACCTCCGCGCTGTACTTCTCTTCTTCGAACGCGCGGCTGAGCCACGCCATCGCGGCGAAGACGATGCCGACTATGGCGAGCAAGAGAGCCTCATGGCCGAGCCTTGGTCATTTGCACCTGACGATGAGCGTGCACTGGTTGGTGGTGTTGGCGAACCCGCCGTCGCCTGCATCGTGAAGCCCACCCCGTTCGTGCTGGTTGCTCTCAAGCCTCAACAGTCTGGCACAGATGCGCAAGCCCCGAAATTCCAAGGCCACGCCGCAACCACGGTTGGGCAGAAACGGGTGGCAATCACGGAGGGATCGGATGCAACTGTCGCCTCGCATGAGATCTTGCCAGCCCGATCGACGATGCAGATCGCTGTTTGCTTCAACGACACGTCCAGTCCGACATAGTGCTCCATCGCGGCCTCTCCATCATCGCGAGGCCACATGAGGTGGACCTCGTCCGGTTCCGGAGAGCTGGTTACCAGTACCTTGATGTGGCTCGATCCCGGAATTACCCCATGTCGATAAAGGTGGAGGGGCGATCGGGCTCCTGAAGCAGGCACTGATGGGGACCGGTTCACGGCCGTCACCGCCCGGGCTGGGCCGGGTCTCCTTACGCTCACCGAACTGACGCAACTCACGCGCACGCAGGCACGCGCGATGGCGGCCGGAGCAGGCGCAGCGCCATCGTCTTAAGGTTGTGCACGATAGCGGCAAGGTGGAACTCGTCGCGCGCGCCGGAGAGACCGCGCAGCCGCAGTCGCTCGAAGCGGTGGTGGGTCTTCAGGTGCGCAAAGCGCATCTCCACGCGCTTACGCTCATCGCGGGATCTGGCGAAGGCTTTGGTCGTCATCTTTCGCCGGGCGATGTCGTGAGCGTCCTCATGGACGTCGCGCACGATGCGGCGGGGGGGCAAGTCAAGTTCTGCCTTCGGCACGGCGCAGTCAGCACGTCCGATCTAGCTTCATGAGCGGAAATCAGATTCAGGCTTGCAGGAGCCGCGCGGACGGTCACCGCGCCCATCCTCACCTCTCCTCGCGACCAAGTGATCGAGGCTGAACATCCGGATTGCAGAAGGCGACGCCGCCGAAGCAGGGCAAGGTCCAGCGCCAAGTACCGTTCAGTTCAGCGCGTGAAACAGACATTGTGAAATCCTGCGTCCCGCGGCCACTGGACCAGTCGGCGCCAATATTTTGTGGGACCGCCCAGCAAGGGTAGCCCTCATCTCGCCGCACACCGTGTCGCCGAACGCCATCTGGGGGACAGCGCCAGCCTGAGCCTCGCAAGATCCATGAGAGCAGCCGAATTCAGGCCGGGAAGCGGCCGCCCACGTCTAACCCGAAGCGGATTTCAGCTTGAGCTCGACGCCCAAGATTATGAAACCTGTCGGCGCTGGTTTTTCAGTCGCACTGGCGCTTCCCTCGCTCGCATCGGCCATGGAGTGCAACACAATGTCAGGATTGGCCTGCCCAATGAGCGGCGGTTTTTGATCGGCCGACTGAGTGGGGTCTTTTGCATAGCTCTGCTGTAGCGCGCCTGATGGCGCCGCCTTTCCCGACGCACTCCTGACGGACCAGATCAGGGCTCCTTTTTGATCTGCTGACATGCTGACGCCCTGCACCTTGCCGATGTACTCCTCATCTGCGCCAGCCCCTGGCTGGAAAGTGCAAAGCGCGTCGCGTGTCTGCCCTCCAGTCTCTGCGTCACCGGACGGGGCATCGGCCGGTTCTCCCAATACACAGGTGAGAACTCCGATTTCGACGTTGGCACTCTGAGCGACCGCCATGCACGTCAAACATGTCGTTAGCGTCACTGCCGCCAAGCACGTTCGCCACATCGAGGAGCCTCGCTTTCTTTCCGCGCCTAGTGCGCACATCTGCGGCCAAAGTGGGGGATTGCGGTCATAGTTCACAAGCCAAGGGATTTCATCGGGTAAGACGCAAGGCTAAGTCCCGCGCTATATTCAATATGCTCACCGATGTCGGGATACAGCCCGCTAAGGATAGGGCTGGGCGATGTGGTCTCAGCACCGCCCACTCCGGATCTGGCCCGCGGGAGAGTCTCTCAGCGGGCCTTTTTCATTGGTTGCATTGAAACGTATAGGTGTGCTCGCCCTTCCTGCTGGCGAGCGCAGCATCGCCATAGAAGTTGTACCCTTTGGTGCAGGTCCGATTTGCAAAGGTGGTTTCCGCTCAAGGGTACGGGCATCTGCCGATCAGAGACGAAACCGCCTTGACCCGGCGCAGTTCCGGAGTTGGCGATAAGGGCTTTGCCGGCCGAGGGAGGCATTGGATGCTCGGAGAAGCGCCGCTTTTGCGCTTTGTCGCGCTCTACGCGTTGCTGTACAGCGCGTTTGGCGTGGCCTCGCCGTACCTTGCGGCGTTGGCTGGCGAGCGCGGTCTCAGCTCTGAGCAGATCGGCGTCGTCTTTGCCCTCGCTACCCTGATGCGTTTGGCAGCCGCTCCGCTTGCCGGCGGCATCGCTGACCGCTTTGCGGCTTTGCGCTTGGTGCTCGGCGGCTGCCTGCTCGCAGCCGCCGGTGCAGCTCTGCTCTATGTCTCGGCTGGGGCAAGCATCGCCTTGGTGGCGGCGGTGCTGCTGCACGCCATGGCGCTGGCCCCCGCAGCACCGATTTCGGACGCCCTTGCCCTCACTGCCGCCAAGCGCCGGCGCTTCGAGTATGGATGGGTGCGCGGCAGCGGCTCCGGCGCGTTCATCGCCGGTACGTTGCTGGCCGGCGCGCTGGTGGGGCAGCATGGCCTCGATGTCGTCCTGTGGCTGCAGGCGGCTCTGCTCGTTGCCGCGGCCGGTGCCGTGTGGCTCGTCCCTTCGCAACCCTATGCAGTCGAAAGCCGGCTCCGACTGGCCCACGTGAGGGGCTTGGTTGCTGACCCCGTCCTAAGACGGCTGGTGCTTGTGGCGGCTCTCGTCCTCGGCAGTCATGCGCTGCACGACACATTCTCGGTCATTCGCTGGAGAGAGGCTGGCGTTCCACCCGCGACAATCGGCTTGCTGTGGTCAATGTCGGTTGCCTCGGAGGTCGTCGTCTTCTTGCTGATCGGGCCTCGCCTCATCGCCCGAACCGGGTCCGCACATGCCCTTCTAATCGCAGCCGCTGCTGGCGTGCTTCGGTGGACGGTTGCCGGCCTCACGACCGATGTCATGGCGCTTGCCCTCATCCAGCCGCTGCATGGGATCACTTTCGCGCTGCTGCATCTTGCGGCGATGCGCCTGCTCTCGTTACGCGTGCCGCAGGAACTGGCTGCCACCGCACAGGCGCTGTACGGCACGGTCGGGATCGGTCTGGCCAGCGCCGCTCTTACGATCCTCTCCGGCTGGCTTTACGGCCGCTTCGGGGGCGCCAGTTTTTACCTCATGGCCCTATTCTGCGCGGCTGCAATTCCGGTTGCAGCCGGGCTGGCAAACGCGTTGCGAGCTGTTGATCGGCCTGTGTGATCGCCGTGGCGGGACCTTCCGAGGGCCTCTGGCAACCTCCATGAAACGGAGCACGCCGCCTAAGCGGCACGAGGAAATGGTCGCGGAGCGCAGGAAGGGACCGAAGGGTGGCCGCAAGAAGTAGACAGGTCGATCTATTGCTCGGCCCTGACCCCGACCTGCTTACGCACTCCCGTGGGGTGGTTCGTTTAGAAGACGCCGCCCGGCAACACGGGCTTGATCTTCTGAAAAATCGGCGAACTCGGCCAGAAGCAGGCTTGCAACATCAAACCCATCGGCATCGGCCTTTTGGGCTTGACAGCGTAGAAGGCGAGCAATGCTAGGAGGCGTCACAGTCTTCGTCGCAACGAAACACTCAATCGAAGTCTTGATGGCGGCGTTGCACGCGTAAAATCTCTGATCGATGAACTCTGGCGTCATCATTTGTTTGCTCCGTGACGGATTTTGATTCGCACTCTGATCTTACACGGAGATAGGCCGCTGGTTCGCCAGCGGGCCTTGTCATGTCAGGCTCGTGCGCCACCTTAGGAAGTGACGCGCATAAGCGACCTGGGCCTTGTCAGTCGGCCGATACGTGAGCCGCTTGCCTTCGATGCCCTGGAACGATAGTGAGCAGCTTCGCTCATGCTTCTGGTGCTCATTATGCACCTCCCATTGGGTAATCGACCTTCCAAAGATTCGATTGATGCAGCGCTTGCGGATCTTGCGGCACTGTTGGGCAACAGACTTGTGACCTCCGAGGCCGTTCGCGCGCAGCACACAAACATCACCACCTGGTCCGCCGAGGCAGGAGAAGCCTGTGAGCGACCAGGCCCCCAAAGAATGCCAGCACCAGTCCCATGGTGATCGTGGCGATGAGCGAGATGTCGTGCGGCATTTGTCTCCCGATGGTGCGCAGTCTGCCAATCACGACGCCGCGCCGTTTTCCGTTCCTCCGGCGCTACCTCAGGAAGTTTGACTGGCCCGCAGTTGGCTGCTCGCGGGCTCTTTATCTTCTCAGTTAGAGTGGCATTGGGCGATGCGTTAACCGTCCACTCCGACTGGCCCGCGGACACGAGAACCTCCCGAGCGGGCCTGTTTTCTTTGCGATATGGCAGAATCCATACTCCAGCACCAAATCCTAGCGAGTTATGGCGAAGATGACGCCGGCGATGAAAATGAGCAGGAAAATCCAGTGAAGGGCTCTGGCGCCGAGGTGGTCTTGACCTTTATCTGGTCCGTGGCCCATCTGTCCCACGCATCGCCAAACAAGAAGAGCAGGAGGAAGAAGCAGCCGATCACGCCCCATGCAATGAGTAGTTCCATTTCCTAGCGCTTCGGTTTTTCATTGGTTGCACTGGAACACATACGTGTGCACGCCCTTCCGGCTGCCGCCTAAGGGACCATCGCCATAGAAGTTGTACCCCTTGGGGCAGGTCCGGTTTGCATAGGCTTCGGCATAGGACCGGGATTGGTCCGCAATGATCGCCGGGTCCCGAACAACTCCAGATAGCTTTACCGCAGGTCGAGCTGGCGGAAGCGCTCCTGCACGCGCCGACACGTCTGTCTCCATACGGGCCTTGTCATGTGCGTGCCCGCATCCCAGTGCCTCTCGCAATCGGCCATGGAGCGATCTTCCTCCGCTTTCTTGGCGATCAAAGCCTCGTCAGCGGTAAGGACGCCGATACGGGATTGGGCCATCGGCGTCGACGCGACTTAGGCGCCCCTGCGCGCTTCCAACATCAACCGATGGCCGCCCCAATGGCGCAAGTCGGGAGAAAACGACAGCCACATGT
Source organism: uncultured Alphaproteobacteria bacterium (assembly GCA_963806735.1). Lineage (GTDB taxonomy): Bacteria > Pseudomonadota > Alphaproteobacteria > Rhizobiales > Hyphomicrobiaceae > CADEFX01. The sequence continues at coordinate 63,794 of CAWEBE010000028.1, forward strand.
GGGCGCCGTGAAAACTGACCGGCCGATGAATCAGTGCCCAGTTGCCGCCGATGCGGTGCGGCAATAGAGCGGCGTCTTTGTCTTCCGGCGGCATGATCATGCCGTAGCGTTCGAAGCGCTCGAAGTCTTCGGTCAGGGCCAGTGATACGCCGGGACCGGCTCGCGAATAGGAAGTAAACACGATGGCGTATTTGTTCATTTCGGAAATGTAAGTGACGCGCGGATCTTCGATGCCCCACAGCTCTTCGGGATAATTTTCCGGCTCAGGCATCAATGTCGGCACTGGGTCGACGCGCCACCCGCTGACACCGTTGCTCGACCGAGCGGCGCACAGATGGGAGTGACCGCGGCGATCTTCGACGCGGCAGAGGAGCAGAGTCGTGCCATCGCGCAATAGGGTGGCGCCGGGATTGAAAATCGTGTTGGCTTGATAAGGCCAATCGGCGACGGTAAGAATCGGATTTTGTTGGTGACGAAAAAATAATTCGGGATAGAGGTTGGTCATTGCGAGCGCACCTCTAGGATGGGGTCGGGCGAGCGTAGCTCAAGCAGGGCGACTAGGAAGGCCAACGTCGATTCGGCCCCTTGATTTTCATTTTGACGGTCGGAGTGGAGCCCGTCCCGGCAGCCACCCGTGACCGGATCGTAAACCGGGAGATTGAGATCGTTGCGTCCGAGATACCAGTCAAAGGCGCAATACGCTTCGGTGCGCCAGCTTTTGTCGCTGGTCGCTCGATAGGCTTCCAGACACGCGGAGATCGTGGCTTGCGCTTCCACCGGCTGCTGATCGAAACGAGCGCGCTCGCCGCCGCGAATGTAAAATCCGTTGGAGCCGATCGGCAAAAAATGTCCCCCTTCAGGCACCGAGTGTTGCACGTCGCAGAGCCAACGGAGCGACTCCAGTCCGGTTTCGACCATATGCTTATCCGGCATCCGCTGGCCGCAAAGGAGCAAAGCGTGGGGCAACACGGCATTGCTGTAAGACAACGAATTTTCATACCAGCACCAACCCTCGGCGCGATGATCTTGGTAGCGCTGCATCAAGCGCGTGGCCAATTCTTCCAGCACTTGGCCGGCGCGACGATCACCGTCGAAGCGTTTTAGATATTCATGGATGCCGAAGAGCGCGAAGGCCCAAGCGCGCGGACTCGTCGTCGATAAGATTGTCGGCATCGCGTGTTCGAAAAGATCGCTGGCGGTATTCTGAAAAGACGGGATATTTAAGCGGCCCAGCAGCATGCCGAGGGCCCATAGCGCTCGACCGTGGCTGTCATCCGACCCGCTCTCTTCGAGCCAGCCGCGCCGATAGTCCATGAAGTTGCGAAAGCGCTGAATTTTTGGATTGAAGGCATAGGAGAGAAATGCCAGGTAGCGATAGGCCAGCTCAATGGCCTCGCGATTGCCCAATTCTTCCAGCAGCACGCTGACGATAAGCGCGCGGGCGTTGTCGTCGGTCGTATAGCCCTGGCGGTAATTGGGCACGGCGTAAAACGCGTGCTGTAAAATTCCGGTATCGTCAGTCATGCGCCGTAAGTGATCGAGTTTCAGCGGCGGCAGCTCGAACACGCTTTGATCCAGGGCTTTGACTCGAAATCCCGGCGAGGCGAAGTGATGTCGCTCGGCGCGCGCGCGCTGAAAGCTTCCCATATAACGTTGCGCCACCTGGGACCAGATCATCTCGCGTCCGAGCAGATAGGCGCGTTTGCGCATGGCGTGACGGATCGTTTCGTTGTCAAGTAATTCATTGACCCGCGCTGCCAATGCGGACGGATCACGAAACGGCACCAGGGCGCCGCGTTCATCCGCCAGCAATTCCTCCGCATACCAGTAGGGCGTCGAGATTACGGCTTTGCCGGCGCCGAGCGTGTACGCCAGCGTTCCCGAAGCAATCTGTGCTTCGTTGAGGTAGGGCGTGATGTAGATATCGGCGGCGCCGATAATATCGAGCAATTCTTCGCCGCTGACAAAGCGGTTGTAAAAAATAACATGGGATTCAACGCCCCGCTGTTGCGCCAGTCGTTGCAACGACAGGCGGTAGGTTTCGCCGTCGTCCCGTTTGACGTGGGGGTGGGTTGCGCCGACGATCATATAAACGACGTTGGGATGGCGGCTGATCACGGCGGGCAGCGCCGCGATGACGTTTTCAATGCCCTTGTTCGGCGACAACAGGCCGAAGCTCAACAAGACCGTTTTGCCTTCGACTCCGAACAAGTCCTTGTGAAAGCTTGGATCGACAAAAGGAACATCGGGGATGCCATGCGGGATGACGTCAATTTTATCGGGCGCGACATTGTAGACCTGACGCAGAAATGTCCCGCCCCGCTCGCTCATGACGACCAAACGATCCGACAGAGCCGCCACTTCGTCGAGCACGCGCCGTTGTTGAGGGTCCGGCTCGCGCAAGATGGTATGCAGAGTCGTGACGATCGGCATGTGCAGCTCGCGCAGCAGAGTTAAAATATGGCTGCCGGCCTTGCCGCCAAAGATGCCGTATTCGAACTGCAACGAAACGACATCGACATTATTCATGTTCAAAAAATCTGCGGCACGGCGGTAGGAGTCGATGTCTTTCTCGGCCAACTCGAAACGTACCCGCGGCGGGTAGGCATAACCGCCTTCGATATCGTTAACGGGAACGGCGATACAAGTGGTCCCGCCGTACTGAGTGGCGAGGGCTTCGCAAAGATCCGTTGTAAAAGTAGCGATGCCGCATTGGCGCGGCGAGTAGTTACCGATAAATGCAATTCGGTTGATAGTTAAATGGCAAGAGCTGAATTCCATCTGGTTTTTCCTTCTATACCGGTTTTTCCCCTCCTTGATGTCAGTATTTCCCTTGCACGATTTTTCACAAGCAGATTCAAGACTTCGGTGCGACCAGGAAAAAAACCAAGGGCTGCCGATATTTATCTGATCTTGCAGTCCGAACGCATGCGCTCCAACCAGGGTCGGGTGAGAGCTGGTCTGACAATGATTTGGCAACGCAAAATGCAGGCCTAGCTTTTGGAACGCGTAAATAGAGCAACGGTCGTTATCGACTTCGTGCCTAGAGGATGCCGCGCACCATTGAATAAGCCGGTCTTTAACGAGTATTTCGTCGAAGACAAATGCCGACAATGGTTCTCAGGACGGAGGACGGAACAACCGAATTGCGGGAACCGAGCAGAAATATTGGCGGCGGCGCGGCGCTTACGTGCCGTTGCCGTCGAAGATCCGAGACGTGCTTAAAGTGAGGCGCTTAACTTGCCGCGCCTTGATCGGCTCGGACGGGGCGTACACCGAAGGCTTCGGAACGATTGCCAAAAAGCACTAATGGACCGACCCCGGTGTTGGTAAGCTGGTAGTATTCCTTCGCCGGCAAGAAAACGATGTCGTTCTTTTGCATGACTCGTTCATCGCCCCTGATTCCTTTGACGGAACACTTGCCGTCGATCACCAAAAATGTTTCCGGCGATTGATGGTAGTGCATTGGAGTGCCGTCGCCCGGTTCGAAGTAGAGCATCCAGGAGCGGAAGTTATCGGTGCCGAAGAGATGGACATTTCTATTCTTGATACTATCTTTGCCAGCCTCTTCGATCTTCTCGCCTAAATTTAGGAACTCCATGAATTTTCTCCTTCCCAAATGGTGCTGTAAGCAAGCTAATGCACTGGGGCGGGAGTTGTCAATCGATGAGTTCTAGTTCTAGCTAGTGAAATTTTGGCAGGCTGGTCAAAATCCGTCACGCGGGGAGTTCTAGTGCTACCCCGCGCGCATTAGAATGTCGAAATTCGAACCTGGGCTTGCCGGGGTTAACCGACGAACAATTCGGGGTGCCTGGAGGGCTTGTTCGCCTTTCATGATGGGTCGGAGCAGAGCGAGAATCGCGGCTCAAAGCGCGAGAAATCTGTTTGCTCGAAAAATTGCAAAAGCGTATTTTACGGCTCGCCATTGACTCGGTCGATTGATAAATTCCTTTGGTCGTTGGATTCGAGGAGGTCCTATGAGATTTCCACTGCGCTTTGGCTTGGTTGCGGGACTATCATTGCTGTTGGCGGTTCCGATCTTAGCCTCGAGCGCCATCGCGCAAGTCAAGGTTCGACTGTCGCACAGCGCTCTGGAGAGTAGTAATTCCGTGTGGTACGTGGCGCAGGATCGCGGCCTTTACAAAAAAAATGGCTTGGACGCCGAGTTGCTCTTCATTCCGAGCACGACCACCAGCGTATCGAGCCTGGTGGCCGGTGATGTCCAAGTAGCCAATGCTTCCGGCGGCGGCGTGGCGAGCGCGGTGGTGGCCGGCGCGGATCTGCTCATGGTGGCATGCTATCTCAACTCGTTGCCCTACGAGTTGGTGGTCAGCGAGAACGTCAAATCCGCCGAAGATCTAAAAGGCAAAAGCATCGGCATCAGCCGCGTCGGCAGCGCCTCCGATGTCGCCGCCCGCGCGCTCATCCGTGGTTTGGGCTTGGAACCGGACAAACAGGTGCCGATCATGCAGGTCGGCGGTCCCGCCGAACGGGCGGCGTCGTTTCGCACCGGCAGAATTGCCGGGTTCCGTCGCCTCCCGGAATCATTCATTTGACGAAGGGCATGCCGTTCAAGATTTTGATCAGCACCGCCGATTTTCAAAAGCGTTTCGAGTTTCCCTATATCTGCGCGACGACGACCAAGACCTACCTGGCACGGCAGAGAGATACCGTGAAAAAAGTCGTGATGGCGCACATCGAAGCGATGCAATTTTTCAAAACGCACAAGGACGAGAGTAAGAAAATGATCGCCAAATACAGCCGGATCAATGACGAGAATTATCTCGAAGCGGCTTACACGGCGAGCGCGAAACTTTACGACAATGTGCCGTTGGTCACCCGTCCTGGAACCGAAGCGCAGATCAAGGAAGCGGTGGCGCGCAAGCCGGGAACGCAATTACGCTTCGAAGACGTGGCCGACGACAGTATCGTGCGGGAGTTGGAAAAAAGCGGCTTTATCGACAAAGCCTATAAGCAGTGAAGCGCGATCCGACTCGGTCAATTTCCAAGGGTCGGATCGGCAATGATCCCGCGGGCAATCAAGATCGGCTTCGCGGCTTCGCGCAGGCGCGGCAACTGGCGCGCAAAAATAATTCCCGCCAAGGCGCAGAAACTGCCGCCGGCTGCGATCACAAGTGGCGCGCCGATCTGATCGGCGGCCCATCCCGCGAGCAGGCTGCCAAAGGGCGCCATGCCGACGAGCATCATGGAGAAAAGACTCATTACCCGGCCACGCATGTGATTGTCGGCGAGAGTTTGCAGCGCGGTGTTACAGGCCGCGATCAGCACCATCCAACCGCAGCCCACGCCGACCAAAATCAACAAGGTAAGCCAGAATGGGCGCGAGACCGTGAAGACGATGAGGCCAAGCCCGAAGAGCAGGGTAGCAATCACAATGACCCGGCCGATGCCGATGATATTCTTGCGCTGAGCGAGAAAGAGCGCGCCGATGACGGCCCCTAAACCCACTGCGCCGTACATCAAACCGAGCGCGTCGGCGCCGCTTTTGTGCACGTTAGCGGCAAAGACCGGCATCAATGTCATGTACGGCATGCCCATGAAACCGACCACGCCCAACAAGATCAAGAGGTCGCGAATCGGCGTCGTGTCGAGCGTGTAACGGAGGCCTTCACGCAATGATGCCGCGATGGAAATGGCTTTGACTAATGTAGCCGGCCGCTCCGGCAATTTCATCGCGAGCAGCGCCACGATCACCGCGACGTAACTGATGGCGTTGATGAGAAAACAAATGCCCTCGCCGAACTTGGCGACCACGATGCCGGCCAAGGCGGGGCCAACGATGCGCGCGGAGTTGATCATCGACGAGTTCAGCGCCACGGCGTTGGCGAGATCATCGGTTTCGACGAGCTGATGAACCAACGCCTGGCGTGCCGGCATGTCGAAAGCGTAGACCAGCCCAAGGGCGACGCCAAGCATAATGATGTGCGCAGGTTGAATCCAACCCATCAGCGTGAGCAGCGCCAACAACAACGCCTGGGTCAAAGCAGCGCATTGACTCCACACGGCAACCCGGTGGCACGAGTAGCGGTCGCTGATCACGCCACCGACCGGTCCCAGGAAAAATATCGGAATCTGCGAGGCGAAACCGACGATGCCGAGCAAGGTCGCTGAACCGGTGAGACGGTACACAAGCCAGCTCAATGCGACCTGCTGCATCCAGGTGCCGCACACCGAAACCAACTGACCGGTGAGATAAAGCCGGTAATTGCGGTGACGCAGGGAACGCCAGAGTGAAGATGTAGCTAGAAAATTCACCGGTGGTGTAAAATTGGACTCAGCGCCGGTGTCCATCGACCCCGACACCTATCGAATATCCCATGCCGATCGGCGAAATAGAAGAGAGGCAGTTATTACGAACGATCGTTTCTTAGTAGGATTGTCAATGGAACGGGCAAATCATCGCACATCATCTACGGAGAACGCTTTTTTCTGTATAGCGAACGCCGTAGTGCCGCGCAATGCAGCGCGAAGATTTATCTGCGCCGCGATGGCCGCCGGATTTAGTCGAGAGGTTCGAGCTTGAGCACCGATGCGCCATGACTACTGCCGACCCAGAAGGTTACTGGGTTCGTCGAATTGTCGACAAACACACGGCGGATATTAGTTTCCCTCGGCAGCAAGTAGTCGGTGAATTGACTGGTTTTGGGATCGAGACGAGTTACCCGATCCGTCCACATAGATCCGACCCATACCTCGCCGTTCTTATCAGGGACGACGTGGTACGGCGCGCTCCACGGGGTCGGCAACCGCCATTCCTGGATCTTGCCTGATTTCAGGTCCAGGACGCCGACGTCGTTGGTGCCGTATTCGGCAAACCAAAGATTATCTTGCGCGTCGAATCTTCCCCGGCGCGGCGGCGAGCCGGGAGTGACGGTGGAGAATATTTTGAATTCCTTGGTCTCGGCGTCGATCCTGCCGATATTATTGGCGCCGAATTCGAGGAGAGTTTTCACACAGTCTGGCGGAGCGAGGAATCTTTCTCTACGTTGAGCCTACGGCAGATTGAAAATGAGCCACACACCACTTGTTCCGTTACTTGATTCCGGCCATGCTCAAGTACTGCAAGTCGGTGAAGCGTTCCGCCGTGGGCACCGGTTCGTTGAGTGTTCCCGCTTCACGCATAAACGCAATCACTTGCTCCATGCCCTTCAGGTTGATCTCGCCCTGTTTCGGCATTACGCCGCGCTCGGGCTCGAAAAACAAAACCAATGTCTGCTCGGCGATGTCGGCCGGTGCTTCGATGCTCTCGACGATGGTTTTTACCACGGTCTTTCGATTCGCCGGATCGCGAATGAATTTGAACGAAGCGGCCAGACCACGGAGATAACGAACGATTACGTCTTTGTGTTTTGCCGCCCAAGAGCGGCGGACCGCGGTGACGGTGTATAAGAAATCGGGAACGGCGTCATTGGAGACTCCGAGGGAGTGGAAGCCTTCCTTAACCGCCAATAAATCTTGCGGTTGGCCGAGCGGCACGGCGTCGCACTCGCCGCGCTTGAGACAGCTCCACCGCGCCGGCGTCCCCTCGATGATCTTGACGCGGAAGTCGTTGGGATCGAGACCACGCAGCGCGAGCAGTTTGCGTATGGAGAGCGTGATCGTGCCCGCTTCGTCAGCGAGGCCGATCAGTTTTCCCCGCAGATCCGCGAAGTCTCTTATTTCCGGCTTGGCTATCAAACTGTAAATCGGATTGGTGAATTCGGCTGCGATGGCGACCGCGTCCGAGCCGTTGAGGGCGGCGCGGATCAGAAACGGCGTGGCCACGTGGGTGAGGTCGGCGCTGCCGTCGTGGAGAGCGTCGATCATTTTGTCCGAGCCTCCGGGGATCGGCACGACGATTTTGAAGTCCAGTCCTTCGCGGCGAAAGAAACCTTGCCGATCGGCAATCGTAACCGGCAGAGAAAATATGCTGCGCATCGCCGAATAGGCCTGGGCGTAGCGCAACGACACCGGCTTCACCGCGGCGGCGTGCGATTGAGTGGTCAAGAGAAGTTGCAGCAGCAGAAAAACGATCGAGGCGAGAGCTGGATGGCGCCGATTGTTAGCGGAGTCCATCGCCTCTACTTGGCACCTAAACGCTGCATTGTGCACTCGATTTCGATCGCCGTCAGGGGTTTTTTGTTGAGTGCAGTCCGGGTAAACGTGCGGGTCTGCTTGTAGCCGTCCTTGGCGCAGCTGATCGCAACCTGGTTCGGCGAAAGCGTAACGCCAAAGCCGGGAAGCTTATACGCACCCGTCTTGTCGGTGCGCGTGATGACCGAGCCTTTGCCTTTGATCTCCGCGGTGACTTTGGCATCGGCAACGATCCTGCCCGACGTGTCTTTGACGAAACCAAAATAAGACGGTCCGGCATCGACATGAGCGTCCGGTCCTTCGTCATCACTACCGCCGCCTAGGGCGAGAGAAAACATTCCTAACGCGCAAGCGAAAGTCGCCGCGACCGTATGACTGATCCATCTTCGTGCCAGCTTCATGGCGGTCCTTTCTTGGTCTGCGCACTTCACTCTAGCGTAAGAAGTAGCGCCGGAGGATATACACAAAAACAACAGCACGGTTCGCCGGCGCCCAAGCGCTTATAGCCTGATGGGTAATCGCGCCAAGCAGAGCGACCGCCAGCAGAGTGTGCAAGATTAGCAAGAAAACGATCATGGCGACCTGATTTTCGACTGTTTACTCCAGATATGGATAACTTGTCTAGCATGAATTTTGCTCCAGCTGACGGCTTTTCACGTTGCTTAGGGACGCCTCTAGGTAACAATCATTGCCGACCAACGTCTAATTTACGGCGGTGTAACGCCGATTTTCCTTGGGAGGTACGATCATGCGATTTTGGCGCATAGTTTCGGTTCTTTGGTTGAGCAGTCTGTTGGCCGCTTGCGCCACTACGGACGGTCGACGGGGTGGCCGTGGCTGGGAGCTTTTAGGCCAACGGGAAGCCGACCTCAGAATGGACCACGATCGAATCGAAGTCGGCCGCCGCGAGGGAACTTTCAGGGAAATCCGCGTCGCGGTGCGCGGAGCCCCAGTGGAAATATACAATGTGGTTGTCAACTTCAGCGATGGCAATAACTTTTCGCCAAATCTGAGACAGCGCTTTGACGAGAACGCATCGAGCCGCGATATCGACCTGCCCGGCGATCGACGGGTGATTCGGTCCGTCGACTTTGCCTATCGCAGCCTCATCGCCGTGAAGGGCGCGCTACCGTCATGCATTACGGTCGCTGAGTCGGCGACCGCACAGAGAAATTCCTTGAGCGACGGGCAGCTTACTTTTTGACATATTTTTTTAGCGCTTTTGAACCGACTTCAGCGCCATAAACATTGCCCAGCGAGTCCGCCGCGACGCCTTCGGCAGCGCTCGTACCTTTCACGTTTTCTATCGGATCCGGAATAAACGCCGTGACGTACCCGTCTTTGACGCTGCCGATTCTAATGCCGCGCTTCCAGCCCGGATGCGCGCGCACCGAGTTGGACTCGGAGTCGGCAACGTAAATATTGTCATTGGCGTCGATAAAAATGCCGCTTGGCCGGCTGAATTGGGTCCACTGCTCGATAAAGTTCCCTTTCCTGATCGAAAATCTGGATACGATTATTATTGCGGTCGGCGACGAACAATCGTCCCTTGGAGTCGAATGCCAAGCCGTGCGGTGTGTCGAATTCGCCGGGAGCGATGCCCTTTTTGCCCCAGGCTTTGATGAATTTTCCATCCCGCGAGAACTTGACGCTGCGGGCATTGGAATTGCCGCCGTGCCCGTCGGCGACGAAGATATCGCCGTTGGCGGCGACGATCACATCGGACGGCTGATTGAACTCATCGGGCCCGTCGCCTGCAACTCCGGCCTTGCCAAGCATCATGAGAATTTGCCCGTCTCGGCTAAACTTAAAGATTTGGTGACCTTTGCTATTTTTCCCTTGGCCGTCGGTTACCCAGACGTTGCCGTCTTTGTCTACCGCGATGCCGTGTGGAAACACGAATAGTCCGGTACCGAAACTTCTAAGCAGTTTTCCGGACGGGTCGAATTCCAAAATCGGCGCGAGAGTCGAATCGGCGCAGCTGTTGGCGCCGCAACGCTCGGCAACCCAGATGTGATCATCGGTACCTACGTCGACAGCGGCGGTCGAGCCCCACGGTCTTCCTTCGGTGAGCTTCGCCCAATCTTCGACGGCGCGATAGGGATTGTCCTGGGCGCGACCCAGGCCTGCGCAGGCGATAACGACTGCGATGACCGCTATCACACGCGGGAAGTTGGTACGTCTATGCGTGCGCATTGGGCGGGTTCGAAAAAGCAAGCTTCGGTCGCGCCAGGCGCGTTTTGAGCCATTCACTTCAGCAGCTCGATATAGCCCATACGGCCCGAAAGATTTCCCGACCACCAGATGCGATTGGGATTGGTCGGATCGATTTCAATTCGACGCGGATCCGATTCGGCGTTGGCCAGGGCAAACTCGGTAAACTTTTCGGTCTTGGGATCGAAGCGAGCCATTTTGTCGACGTGCTGCTCACTGAACCAAACCAGCGGACTCTTGGGATCGCCCTGCACGGAATAGGGGCCGGCATCTTCGGTCGGCGGATCGTAGACGGTCATTTTCACGGTCTTGTAATCGATTTTCATCAGCTTGCCGGCGCCGTGCAAGCCGACCCAGACGTTGCCTTGGGAATCCATGCCGCCTTTGCGCGCCACTGGATTTTGCACGAAGATCGGGAACTCGTCGATCTTGCCGGTCGCCGGATCGAGCCGTCCCATTTGATTGACCGCGTTCTCGATGAACCACACCTTGTTGTCACCGGAGATCGCCATGCCGTAAGGACTGGCCGTGCGACCGCGTTTCACGCCGGCGGGAACGTCATAGACCGTGAATTCTTTGGTTGGCGGGTCTAGGCGAATGACCTGATTGGCGGCGATGGAATTCAGCCACACCGTGCCGTTCGGATGCACGCGCATCGTATTGCCGCTGGCGGAGCCGCTCTTGAGCTTCGGCAGATCGTACACTTCGAATTCGTTATTTTTTGGATCAATACTTAACCAGCGGCGATTCGGACCACCGTCGATAAACCAGAGCTTGCCGTCAGGGGCGCGCGTAATCGCGTTCAAACGATTGCTCGGAGATTCGCCGGCGGGCGGCGCGATGTCCGTATAGGTAAGATTCTTGCCGTCAAGACGGCCGAGTTTCCCACCGACGCGCTGGGTCACCCAGGCGTTGCCGCGGAGATCTACCGCAACTTCGTGCGGCTCGGCTTTATTGTCAGGCAACTCAAACTCCACGGCGATATAATTCCTCGCCTCGCCCTGCACCAATGTACGGGGCAAACGACTGTTAGGGTCCGGCGCCGGCCGGCCACTGCCGCCGCTACCGGAAAAATTGGCCATGACATAATCCAAGACGATTTTTGTTTCCTCGCCGGTCAACGGCTTTGCAAGGGTTGAACCTTGCGCATACGCACGCATATTTTGGACGATCGTTTGCCAGCGATCTAGATTGGCCTGAACCCGCGTGATTCGTTGGGCATCATGGCAGGAGACGCATTTGGCTTCGAGGATCGGTTTCCCTTCTCCTTCAGGCAGTGCCGCAGGCATTGCTCCACCTTCGCCTTCGCCGACTCGCTCGCCGGGGAGCCTGCCCGGCCAAGCACCGGGCAACTGCGCTGCGCGCGCACTTGTCAGCGCCAAGTCAGCGGTTGCGGATTTGCCGTCTGCGACATCAACCGGCGCCGATGGTTCGCTTTGAAAATCGCCGCCAATCGCTTGCGCAACGTAGGATCCGGATAGCAGGTTGCTGACGGAATAACGGCCTTGAGCCTGGCTGACGATCATGAATGTCAGTCGCCGCTCACCATTTTTTAGTTTTACAAAGGCACCTGCGACTGGTGCGCCTTTGGCGTCTTTCACGACGCCTCGCAATGTACCGGCGCGATCTTGGGCATGACTAGCTCGAGAGAATAGAACCGCGAAGAGCGCGACGATGGCCAATGAAACGATTGGCTTAGTCATAATCGACTTCCACGACGACAGCGGGCGCCGTCTGCTTACTGCGGCAAACCTAACTCCAAGGTCTTTTTGGCGTCAAGTGAAAAATCAAAAATTTGCTGGTATAGCTGGCGAGCAACTGACGTAGAAGGGACAGGGAATTCCGACCACCATGGAAACAAAATTAAAAAGTGAAAGCACGAGCCCGCCGGTGGGGAGAGACACGATACGATCACGGTTGGTGCTCGAAGTCGCGGCGGAACTCGTCGATCAAGCGGGCTGGGTGGAGCGCCAGGCCCGCGTTAGCCTGCGTCCGCAGGGCGCGGATCATTGGCCGGTAAACCTGATTGCCAGCGACGGTCCCGCGGCGATCGAGCTCGTTGCGAGGGGCGAGGTGCAGTTGGCGATCAGCAATCCGGCAATGTACTTGGCGCTCGCCGTGCGCGGCACCGGGCCTTTTAACGCGCCGATTCCGCTGCGGGCGATTACGGTGATCCCATCGCCGGATCAGTTGGCGTTCGCGGTAACCGAGAAAACCGGCTTAAGGTCTTTGCGCGACATCCGCGGGCGCCGGTATCCGCTGCGCATGTCCATGCGAGGCCAGAAAGATCATGCCCTTCATCCAATCGTCAACGCAGTCTTTGCGGCGGCGGGATTTTCGCTGGACGACATTGTCTCCTGGGGCGGCCAAGTGCGCTACGACGACGGGTTGCCGATGAAGAGCAACCGCTTCGGTGCCATGCAGCGCGGCGAAGTCGACATGATTGTAGACGAAGCGGTGCGCGGCTGGATCAATGCGGCGGCAGAGGCGGGAATGCGCGCGTTACCCCTGGATGAATCGACGCTCAGCAAATTGGAAAGCATCGGAATGCGCCGCGCGGTGATTCCCAAAGCGCGTTATCCGAAAATGGCGGCCGATGTACCGACGCTCGATTTCAGCGGCTTTGCGGTTTACACCAACGCGGAAGTGGACGACAGCGTCATTACATCGGTTTGCGCTGCGCTGGAAGCGCGCAAGGACCGGATCGGCTGGCAGGAACCGGGACCGCTGCCGCTCGATCGCATGTGCCGCGATACGGCCGACGGCCCACTAATGATTCCGCTGCATCCCGCCGCGGAAAGATTTTGGCGGGAACGGGGATACCTTCCGTGAACGAAACGGAGGGCGAAAATTTTTCGCCCCTACGGAACAATATCGCGGCAACATCTAGCATAATCCAGTCGCCATCGAAGACAATCGGTTCCATTGTTCGGGATTTCAAAATTCGTGTGACCAAATGGTCTCGCGAAAACGAAAACGCGGACAAAGTTTGGCAGCGCAATTACTACGAATACGTCATTCGCAGCCAAGAGGCTCTAAGCCGTATTTGGCAATACATTCACGAGAACCCGACGTGTTGGGCGTTCGACCGCGAGAACCCAGCCGCAGTTATCTCGGAATCGGATGAAAAACGGTTCCTGTGACCTGGCGAAATTCTCCTGCGTCAACTCATCAACCGCCCGCCGGAAACATTGAGCGATTCGCCCGTGGTGTGCGACGAATCGCTCGAAGCGAGAAAGAGGGCGGCTTTGGCGACTTCGTCGTGTTTGGCGTATTTGCGCAGCGGCGTAAGCGCGAGGATTTGCGCTTCATGGGCCTCGACCGTCATGCCTAGATTCTTCGCGCGCTCGGCGTACATCTCGCGCAGGTCCGGCTCATCCATGCCGCCCGGGCAGATGAGATTGGCCCGGATCCCATGAGGGCCATACTCTTTGGCGATAGTCTGCGTTAGCCCCGTGACTCCCCATTTGGCGGCGCACAGCGAGCCGCGCATCGCCATGCCTTCGCGGCCTGCGGTGCCCGAAATGCTGACGATACTACCGCTCTTCTGTTTAACCATCTGTTTCAAGACAGCGCGGCAGCACAAAAAGACCAGTTTGAGGTTGTATAAAACAACGTCGTCGAATTCTCTTTCGCTGATCTCGGTTACGGGAACCAGCGGACCCCGGTAGCCGGCGCTATTGACCAGGATATCGATCTTGGCGAAACGCCGCACGGTTTCGTCGACGAGAGCGTTCACTTGGCGATCGTCGCTGCAGTCGGCGGTGATGGTAACCGCTTTGCCGCCTAGCTGATGGATCGCTTGCGCCACGCTGTCGAGCTGAGGCTTCATTCTTTCCAGGTCGACCAAGACAAGGCTTGCGCCTTCTTTAGAAAAAGTGTGCGCGATGGCCTCACCGATGCCGCGCGCGCCACCGACGATAAGTGCTACTTGACCCTCGAGTTTCATTTTTTCTTGCTCCCGTGAATCGAATTCGGTCGTTTAGTCCGGCCAACCGTTACCATACTGAATTGTCTTGACGACGACAACGCACATCGGCTAGCTTCCCTCCAAACTGTTACTCGAAGATTCATGATTGAGGACGAAGAGGTGAGCATGAGCAAATGGATTTTGCAGCGAATTCTTATCCTGGCGTTTTTCTTATTCGCCGCATCCGCATCAGCCCAGGATGCCAAGCTCATCGATGCGGGGAAAAAGGAGGGCGGAAAAGTCATCATTTATAGTTCCATGGAATCGAGTATTTCAGACGGCATTGCGGTGGGTTTCAAGAAGAAAACCGGACTGGAAATGGAGTACTGGCGTGGCTCGTCTACTAAAGTGCTCGACCGCGCGCTCAACGAACATCGCGCCGGCAAGCCGCTCTTCGACGTCGCGATTACCATCGCCGATCCGATGTTTCTAATGCAGAGGGAAGGCGTATTCGCGAAGTACGAGTCGCCATCCGCCGCCGGCTACCCGAAGTCGCTGATCGATCCGAATCTCGGGCCGAATTACCGTACCCTGCTAATCGGCATCGTTTACAACAAGGATGTCATCAAGCCCGCCGACGCGCCAAAGTCTTTCGAAGATCTGGTCAAGCCGCAATTCAAAGGGAAGTTGATTATGCCGGATCCGACGCAGCACACGACGACGACGCAGTGGGTCGCGAGTCTGCCGAAACTTCTAGGTAAGGAGAAGGGCGAAAAATTTGTCCGCGACTTGGCCGCGTCCAAGCCAGTCCTCGCTGAGTCTTTGCTGCCCCCGGTGGAGCGTGCGGTCACCGGCGAGGTGCCGATCGCCATCACGCTATTGCACTACACGTACGTGTTCAGTCAGAAAGGCGCGCCATTGGATTACGTGAGGGTGCCGCGACTGCTCGGCGACGGCAACTACGTAGCGCTCGCCGGCAAGGCGCCGCATCCCAACGCAGGCAAGGCATTCATCGACTACTTTCTCGACGACGAATGCATGAACATCATGTCCAAGCTAGGCGAATTCGTGAATCGCAAAGGCATCACGCCGCCGCTCGAAGGCGTGGACAAGATCGAGTTCGTGCCGATGGATCGGCTCGACGCCAAGACTTACGCGGAGAAGAAGAAAGAATACCAGAAGTTGTTTTTGCAGTGATGGATGGCGAAATCAGTGAGTTCGCCGATCATTTCGCCGGATAATATTTTTCCATCTGGTTTTTCACGCCCGCTTTGGTGCAAGCTTCGTCAAACATCTTGCGGACGATCGGATCTTCATCTTCGTATTCGATCTGATTGCCGCCGAGCTTGACATCGATGTCGGCTTTACCTCGACCCTCGCCCCACATTTCGTGAAATTTCTGACTGCCCCAACGCAAGGCCAAATAGCGCACGGGCTCCGCTCCGGAATTGAAGTGCTGGTGAAACCATTTCCCCGGTGGAACGACGAGGCTACCCGGTCGCCAATCGAAACGTTTGATGTCTCGCCCCTGGGGCCACAGAAGAGAGTAGCCGTGACCGCTCAAGATGATGACGTGCGCGCCGGGCCCGTGAAAGTGAGCTTTCTTGTACGAGCCGACAGAAAATTGGGAAATATGGCCGCACAGCGTGTTCTCGGATACCTCTAAGCGCACCTGTGATCCACCGCCGCCGCGCTCCTTCCATTCGAGCAGCTTGAGATTCTTCACGTCGGCGACAAAATTCGTTTGCCAAGTCCTGCCGGAATACCAAGTGCCGGGATTGTTGAAATACTCTTCCTGTGAGTTGAAGCGGTCGCGGAAGACGTAGGGACAATTGAAAATAAAATCCGTGTTGTGAATCAAATTGATCATGCATGGAGCGCTGGTCACGGCGAGAAATCGAGCGGGCTCGTCGCCGTTGCCGTTGAAAAGCTGGTGCCAGGAGTTTAGCGGCGGCGAGAAAAGCGAACCCTCTTGCCATTCAAACGTTCGTTTTGGCTCGCCCTCGTTCCAGATCGTAGTCGCGCCGCGCCCGCTGACAACGTAGATCAGTTCCTCGTACATGTGCTTTTCCGGCTCCAAGGCTTTGCCTGGGGGAATCTCACAGACGTAGGCGTCGTTGGTTTCTCCCGTGCCTTCCAGGCATAGACGCACGCCGAGGCCTCCCGTGCGCTTCCAGGGCTCCAGCGGAACTGTGGCGATGTCTTCAACGAAGAAGCTTTGGATCAGGGGAATACCTTCACTTTCGATCCACGCTTTGTATGAGCTTTTTTTGGGTGAGATCGACTCCGTGGAGATTTTCGGTTCTTCCATTAACTTTTTCTCTCGATACCGCTCTGCGGATGTTCTGCAGTGCGCGCTGACTTTTGCCGGCATGGGCCACCGGCGATTCAGGCGCGTCGCTTGCTAGCCGAGCATCTTGGAGTACTTCTCGCGCAGCTTGGCGTAGCGCTGACCGCCCTCGGTCGCTGCTTTACGGAAATCGTCCGGCATAACGTTGTAGGGCGGGCGGATCGGGCCGGTTTTGCAGTAACCGGAAGCCGCCATCAAGACTTTTTCCAACTGAATGTTGTAGGAAGCGAAAATCTCTTGCGAGCCGGTGATCGCGTGATGGGGCTCGTTGGCCCAGGCGATGTCGTCGGCGACGGCTTTGGCCTGCTGCGCGTCCCGCGCCGCGAGCGCTTTCATCAGGGCGAGCGCTACTTGCGGTCCGACGGAGGGTATCCAGCAGGTAGTTTGAGACTCGGGTGAGATTTGCGCGAACTCGTAGGCTAGACCGATCGGCGGCACGAAGTTGACCCGTCCCTTGGTAACGTCCACAACTTGTTTCAATATCGCTTTACTGGAGAACTTAGCCGACATGACCGTCGGCGCCCTGGCGACGACCGGTCCCCAGAAGTCCGCGTCGAAGGCGAAGCGGAACGCGCGCGGGTTGGCGTAAACCATGATCGGAAAGTCCGGAAAAGTTTGCGCCACGTCGGCATAGAACTTCACCGCCATATCCACCGTTGCCGGCTGCCACATGGGAATGCCGAGCAGCGTGCCCGTGGCGCCGAGTCCCTTGACAAACTTAATGCGCCGCGCGATCTCGTGGCCGCCGAGCGCGGTAGTGCCGACAAAGGTCGGGATGCGGCCGTGCACGGTCTTTAGCAAACAGTCGACATAGGCTTCATAGTCGCTTTGCGAGGTCGTAGCGCACTCGCCCATGGTGCCAAGCGCCATAATCCCGGTGGCGCCGTCGCGCACGAGAGTCTCGGCAAGCCGCGCGGTCTCGTCGAGGTCCACCGTGTTGGTTGCATCTAAACGATCAGCCCCTTCTTTGGCCGGCGTCGGCATGATCGCTAACGCGCCTTTGAGTTCTTGAGCGGTTATCATAAATAATACCTCCGTTGGGCTACTGAGTTGGAAAAATGGTTAGTCATGAATGATGCCTGTCTAACATGTCCGATTGGCGCGTGGCAACGACGAACGGGTAAAGTCTGACGTCAATTTTCTTGGTGATGACAATTCCCTTGGAACTCACTTTCGCCACATAAGACAGCGCTTCGACGCCGGCTTTCACCGCCCGGCGCAGCCAACGACCGTATTCTGGATCGACCTCATCGGCGGGGCGAAAATAATTGCAATCGCCGCGTTGCACGACAAAAAACACCACGGCGCGATGACCTTGGCGCTTGAGGCGCATCAATTCTTTCAGATGCTTGGTGGCGCGCTCGCTGACGGCGTCGGGAAACGCTGCGGCGCCATCAAAGGAGACGGTCACGTTCTTTATCTCGACGTAACAAAGTCCGCTCGCGCCCTCCAGACAAAGGTCCAGCCGGCTATGGGCGCTGACTTTGACTTCGCGGCGGATGATGTCATAGCCGTGCAGTTCCGCAATCGCGCCGACCTCGATCGCTTCGGCAACGAGCCGGTTAGGATGCATGGTGTTGATGCCGACCCAAGCGCCGTCGATACGAATCATTTCCCAGGTGTAGGCGAGTTTGCGATTTAAGTTAGGACTGCGCGAGATCAATACTGCGCTGCCGGGAGTTTTGCAGCCGAGCATGCTGCCGGTATTGGTGCAGTGGACGGTGACGATTTCGCCGTCGGCGAGACGGATATCGGCGAGAAAACGTTTATAGCGTTGAATGAGCGTGCCGGGAATCAGCCGTGATGAAAAAAGCATCTGCAAAGTTATAGCGAACGCGGCGCGCGATTCCCAACGATACGAAAGAAAGATTTCTCGTTTTGCTCGAAATGACTCGACGAAAGGAAGCGACTTTCTTGAAGTCTCCGGAGTGCTTTGTTAGGAGTCGTAGTGCGAATTCAAAATCGGAGAGTGCATGGCAAAACAGCAACTAAAATATGTCGGCCACAGCGTCGCTCGAGTGGACGGCCTTGACAAAGTCACGGGCACCGCAAAATTCGTCGGCGACATCACCGTGCCCGGCATGCTTTATGGGAAGATTCTACGCAGCACCTATCCACACGCGCGTATCCGTTCGATTGATGCGACACAAGCCGAAGCGCTGACCGGCGTGGTCGCGGTGCTGACCGCGCCGGATCTTGGCGACCTCAACTTGATTTACAACGGGCGGCCGGTGATCGCCACGGACAAAGTGCGCTATGTCGGCGAGCCCGTGGCGGCGGTAGCGGCAGTCGATTTGGAGACGGCCGAGGAAGCGCTCCAGTTGATTAATGTCGACTACGAAGAGTTGTCGGCGGTGACCGGCATCGATGCGGCGATTGCGAAAGATGCGCCGTTAATTCATCACGACAAGGCCGGCAACATCGGCACCCATGAAAAGGTTTTACGTGGCGATATTGATCAAGGCTTTGCCGACTCCGACGCGATTGCCGAGGACACGTTTACTTTTCCCATGGTCTATCACTATGCGATGGAGCCTCATTCGGTGATCGCGCACTATGATGCGAGCGACGAGATCACCGTCTGGTCGTCGGCGCAGCATCCGTTCCAAGTGCGCGGCGATATCGCCAAGATCTTCAAAGTACCGCAGGCCAAAGTGCGGTTGATCATCAACTATCTGGGCGGCGGCTACGGTAGCAAGTCCTACACCAAGTTCGAGCCGCTCGTGGTGGCGTTGGCGCGCAAGGCGAAGCAGCCGGTGCGGATCTGTAATTCCGTCGGCGACTCGATGGTTACCGTGCGGCGCCATGGCGCGCGCGTGCGGATCAAAACCGGCGTCAAACGCGACGGCACGATCATGGCGCGCGAAGCGGAGATTTATCTCGATACCGGCGGGTATGACGACAATGGCCCGCAGGTGACGGCGCGCTCGGCGACACGCATCCTCGGACCCTATTGGATTCCGAATATTCGCACTGACGCCTATCAAGTTTATACCAATACCGGTTCGGCCGGTTCCTATCGCGCCATCGGCGCGCCGCAAGTGATTTACGCGGGCGAATCGCAGATTGAAATCGTTGCCGCGAAGCTCGGCATGGACCCTGCGAAACTGCGCATGAAAAACCTGCTCAAAAAGGGCCAGGAATTGCGCCCCGGCCTGAAGGGCATCGACGCGAATTTGGTGTCGAGTCTAAAAAGCCTCGTGCGCGCGAGCCATTGGAAAAACGCGATTGGGAAAAAAGACGCGGCGATCGGAATGGGTTGCGCGATCACCAACGCGGGCGCGACGCCGGTCTCGGTGGCGCTGATCCGCATGCAGTCGGACGGCGTCGCCAATATTTCTGCGGGCAGCACCGAGATGGGGCAGGGCGTGCGCACGACGCTCACCCAGATCGCGGCGGAGGAGCTCACGCTGCCGATGGAGCAATTTCGCATGCTCGGAGCGGACACTAAAGTAACGCCCTACGACAGTTCGACGGGATCAAGCCGGTCGACGACTTTGATGGGCACGGCGGTGCAAAAGGCGGCGCGTGACTTGAGACAGCAGTTCATCAAAATCGCGGCAAGCGCGATGGCAGCAAAGCCGAACCTGGTACAGGCCTTCGATGGCGCGCTGATCTGCGGCGAGTCGCGCATGACCTTTAAAGAAGCGTTCGAATGGCGCTTCGGTAAGGGTTCCGGCGGTGAGATGATCGGTCGCGGCGAAGCCGGGCCGGAGATCACAGATCACAAGCTGCCGGTGTTTTGGGAAGTCGGCATGGGAACTTCGGAGGTCGAGATCGACCATGAGACCGGTGAAGTGACGCTCAAGAAATTTATTTCCGTCGCGGATGTCGGCAAGGCGATTCATCCCGAGCACTGCGTCGCCCAGGAAGAAGGCGCCGCTATGCAGGGCATCGGCCATACTTTTTTCGAACAACTGATTTATGACAATGGTCAGCTGATCAATCCAAACTTGGTCGACTACCGGATTCCGACTTTCGACGACGTGCCGGAAGAGTTTCACACCATGCTCGTCGAGAACGGCGACGGTCCGGGCCCTTTCGGAGTACGCGGCATGGCCGAAGGCGGGATTCTCTCCGTCGCGCCGTCGGTGTGCAACGCCATCGACCGCGCTACCGGCGTGCGTATTAAAGACTTGCCGTTAACGCCCGAACGTGTCTGGCGCGCCCTGCGAGATGGCCCAAAATGAAAATAGGACGCGATTGATCGCGCTTAGTCTGTGTAACCAGTCTTTAACGTCGAACAGTCCTAGGCATGAAAAATTCATGTTCCGCATTTCACATTCACGCCGCGACCAAAGCGGACGTGTCGATCATTCTATCGTTCATTAAAAAACTCGCAGACTATGAGCGTCTGTCGTATGAGGTCATCGCCAGCGAAGAGACTCTGCGTAAAACGCTCTTCGGTCGGCGCCGCACAGCCGAAGTCGCCATCGGCCATTTTAAAGGCAACCGGTCGGCTTCGTGCTTTACTTTCACAACTATTCAACATTTCTCGGCCATCCAGGTATCTACATCGAAGACCTCTACGTCGATGAAGCGTTTCGTCGCCGCGGCTTCGGCAGCGCCTTGTTGCGTTATATCGCCAAGAGTGGCGAAGGAACGGCGTTGCGGTAGGCTGGAATGGTCGGTGTTGGATTGGAACGAGCCGGCGATCAACTTTTATAAGAAACTCGGCGCCGTGCCGATGAGCGAGTGGACGGTGTT
>CAWEBE010000029.1:0-28639 GCA_963806735.1 uncultured Alphaproteobacteria bacterium
GCCGTCCGGCCATCCTCCGACCGGATGGCGCCAAGCCTACGGGGGTTGCTCTGACCTCGTGTTGCCCTTTTGCTGGCTGGTTACTCCCAGACCTTCACGCGCTGCCCTCAACACCGCAGCCAGGTAACGCCGCTCAGCCTGCGCCTGTTTGGTCCTGCCGCCGTGGCGGTACCTGCCGTTGCGCTGGCCGCTGGGGGCACCGCCGCGGGCTCCATGGATATGGCATACGGCGGCTACCTCGTACTGCCGGCGCACGACACGGTGCTGCCGTCCGCTTCGACCGTGCTGCGCACCTGGTAGCTGCTCGCAACCTGGCCGTTGGATCTACCGAAACCGTCGGGTCCATGAGGTTGATGCTCGTTTTTTGTCATCCCCTCCCCCCGGGTGGATGTTCCGGTCAATGAGCACGCGTTGCAACGGAAGGAATCCCTGAGTTCGCTTTGCCCCAAAGATCATAGCTCGCCGTCAAACGGACCCAATCAGCACGTCCGCTTTGCGCTCGTCATCTGACGCACCAATACGCAGCCGTGCACCGGCCCGCTCCGAGCGTGAGCGAGTACACGCTGGCCGATCAGGTTTTCCACCCGATGTTTGGCGACGGCACTGTGAAGACCATTGATGGCGACATACTCACAATCAAGTTCGCCGACAACATCACCAAGCAAATTCCGGGTCACCTGAAGCTTGCCTCTCTGCAATACTGCTCTGGCGACGTTGTAATCCCAGGAAGAGCGCCCGACGTCCCATTTATCGCCCTCTCGATACAAAACTCGTACGCAATGGTCTTATTGGCGTTCTCCACAGCCGTTGTGTATTCTTTAGCAGTGAAACTTTCGGTCGACAGAAACGAGCCAGGCCGATCATCAAGAGCTGGAAATGGGATGACAATCGTTAGCATGTGAACATCAGTCCGCCCGGCGCCAAATGTTCCACCCGCACTTATTAGTCGGAATTTGTTGGGATACAGGAGCGATTGTGACTGTGGGGGTAATATCGCCGCTGATTGCGGTCGTGAATGTTATGACGTCCTTGAAAGGACCGGCAATCCCTCCCGTCGCCGTTACCCCGGATTTGCCGAGATCGAGATATGTATCTATGACGTTACGGACCCCGATTGATCCGACGATGGGGTAGGCGAAATTTCCACGTCTCTTTTTATACTCCGAGCAATCGAGCGCGATCAAATCCAAAAATGAATCTGAAACCGCAAATGTCCGCACATTCTGACGCGTAAAATTGGCTGCACCTTTTGCCGTCAAATCAAAAGTCGTATGCGTGAATGGCAGCCGGAAGCCGGCATTGGCTGAGTTTGTATTGGTCTCTGTGATGTCAAAGCTAAAGGAATAACCAATCGTAATTGAGCCGTACTTTAACACCTTGTAGGCAATGGTGGGATCTGCACTCGCCAAAATGCGCAAGATGCCCGCCTGCCCCTGCTCTCTTACGAGCATATTCAGATTGGCTAGCGGAAACCTTCTTACGGTTTCGTCTGGCGACTTGTCGAGAAGCTCTTGCAGCCGAAGCTGTACCTGATCCTTTACTTCGCAACGTATATTATTGACGATACGGAACGTGTTTTCGGTCGAAAGATCATCGGGAATTGGATGCAACGAGCATCCCCCAAGGAAGACGCACGACATCATGAACAACAAAAGGCCCGTGGTACGCATACACTATCCCCAACCCGACATCCAAGGGCGTCGGATTGCAGGATGTAAAGCGGGAAGGTGCGACCAGGGTCATAAGGGTGCAGCTTGTTGCTACGATGCAACTATATGGATCGACGTGGCGGTATTGCGGAATTGCCCGTCGCCGTCGTGATGTCGCGTGTAAAATCAACCCAAACAAAAGGCTGCGCTTTCCCGGTGGCGACTGCGCGCGCACGCTGATTGCGCCGCCGCCACAAACAAGAGTTACTGCGAGTGAGCGGGACCACTTACCATCGCAGAACCCGATGCCCCAATAACGCGCCCGTCAATGTCACTAGGCCCACGGCCAGCGTGTACCAGAGGGCCACAAACAGAGGTGAATCATCCGGACAATGGGTCGCGTAAAGCGCGGCGGACAGAGCGCCGGCCAACAACCCGGCTACCGCACCTGCCATCGCCGGAGACTGTGGAGCGCCCGCACGCAACGCGATCAGCAGGACTCCGAGCGGCACGATCGAAAGCGACGGGATCGCGAGCAAGCAGATACCAGCGTAATTCCCGACAAGCCGTTCGGTCCAGTGCGCTGGCGGTATGGCCAGGAGCTCGTAGAGCACCGCCGCAATTAGGAGAGCGGGCGCAACGACAAGCCAGCCGGCAACGTCCCTTAGACGCATCTCCGGCCTGGCCAGTTGAACGCATGCCCACCAGGCGCATGCCACGCATAGTAGAGACAGCGCAGGCTTCAAGACGAAACGCCACGTTTCCAGCGCGCTGCTCATGTCAGGCCGAACGCCAAGGGAAACGACAAACAAAGATCCTGCAACAAGAGCACCTAGAACGGTCGCAGCGAAGACTCGCCGCGCCGTTGAATGCTGCGGCCGAAGAGCATCCTGAACGAGGGCTTCGATGAGATCGTCCGTCTTCATGACTGGTCGTTTCGCAATGCTTTGGAAAGAGAGCGCAGGGCCCGGTGGAGAACGACGCGAACGGCACCTTCCGTCATGCCGAGCCGCTGGGCAACGTCGCGGGCGCTTTGCCCCTCGATTGAGATGGCAACCACCACGTCGCGCTGCCGCCCCTTGAGCTTCCCGATGGCGAGATCAGCATCGAGCCCATCCGCAGCCGATGGCGACTTGTCGGCGACAAGTAAGTCCTCGAACGCGTCGATGGGGACGTGTTGCCCACGTGCCGATCGCCGCAGATGGTCCACGAGCTTGTTGCGGGCTATGGCCCGAACCCATGGCAGCAATGGCTGGGTCTCGATCCATGTATGCCGCTTCAGATGCATGGCGAGCAGTGTTTCTTGCACGATATCCTCGACATCCTCGGATGAGGAACCAAAGCGCAAGAACGACTGCCGCGTGAACCCGCGCAGCAGGGGCGCGAGCAGGCGCAGCAGCATGCGATACGCGCGCGCATCGCCGCGGTTGGCAGCGCGCATTAGATCGTCGAGATCCGCCTCCGGTAGCGTCACATACTAAGCCCTTATTCGGACGCAACCGGCCCGCCGTTACAGGTCTGACAAAAAATGTCCATCCGAAGCACAAAACCGTGAGCATTGTAACGCTGCTGGACGTTTCTGCGAATTCCCCAATGTCGTCGCGATCTGCCAGGGGATTTGCGTGAGCTTTCGCACATGCGATCGGAGCTGCACCAACATCGCCGCGGCGCGAGTTCTCGGCCGCTCCGCGGTTAACGGCAGCGCGGCCCTCGCCGCCCAGGGCTGTTCAAAGCCTCCATCCCGAGACGATCGCCGCCCAAGCGGGTGGCATCGCCGATAGCGCCACGGGGGGCCTCGTCCCTCCGATCCACGTGGCAAGCACGTTCATCCGTGATGCCGACAATCAATACCGGCGCGGCTACTGCTATGGCCGGTCGGACAATGCCACCGTTCGCCAGGTTGAAGACGTTCTAACGGATCTGGAGGGTGGAGCAGCCACCCTCCTATTCGGGTCCGGTATGGCCGCAGCGACAACCGCCTTCCTTGCGCTGGAGCAGCAAGCCCATGTAGTCGCCCCGGCCGCCATGTACTGGGGATTGCGGCAATGGCTGGTCGATGAGGCACCGCGCCACGGGCTCGACGCGACACTCGTGGATGCCGGATCGCCCGCCGCCTTGCAGGCCGCGATCCGGCCCGGGCGCACACAACTGGTCTGGATCGAGACGCCGTCAAATCCCCTTTGGACCATCACCGACATCGCTGCCGTCGCACAAATAGCGCATGACAGCGGTGCCCTCTTGGCCGTCGACTCCACGGTATCGACGCCTGTGCTCACCCGGCCGCTCGCACTGGGTGCGGACCTGATCCTGCATTCGGCAACCAAGTACCTCAACGGGCATTCCGACGTCGTGGCTGGGGCCATCGTGTTCGGTGAGGCGGGGCGCGCGTTCGATGCCTGCGCCAAGCTGCGCGGCATGCTGGGCGGCGTCCTCGGTCCGTTCGAAGCCTCGCAGCTTTTGCGGGGATTGCGGACACTGCACGTCCGTGTCCGCCATCAAAGTGCGGCGGCGATAACGATTGCGCGGCACTTCGCCAGTCACGCGCAGATCAAGCAGCTTCTGTATCCGGGGCTTCCGTCCCATCCCGGCCATGCCGTGGCTGCCCGTCAGATGCAAGGCGGATTTGGCGGGATGTTCTCGATGCGGCTGCGCGGCGGTGAGACCGCGGCCATCGCTGCCGCCGCGCGCATGCGCGTGTGGAAACGCGCCACATCTCTGGGCGGCGTGGAAAGCCTGGTCGAGCACCGCTCGAGCATTGAGGGTGCCGGCAGTCCATGCCCGCCCGATCTGCTGCGCTTCTCGGTCGGCCTCGAGAACATCGACGACCTGATCGCTGACATCGAGAAGGCGCTCGGGGCTGATCGCCATGACAAGACAGGGGGTAAGGCCATGGGCTCCGTCGCAGTAGGGATTTTCTGCAAGACGCCTGCGCCAGGTTTTTCCAAGACGAGGCTGTCGCCACCGCTGCGTCCGGAGGACTGCAGCGCCATTTCGGCCTGCTTCATCTGGGATCTCGCCAGTACCATCCATTCGCTGGGCGGCGATGTGAGACCTTACGCGATCTATACGCCGGTTGGAACCGAGCCTGCGTTGCGCGCCCTGTTGCGTCCAAGCTTCCGCCTGCTGCCGCAGCGCGACGGCGACTTTGGCGCGCGGCTGTCTCACGCCGTCACGGAGCTCCTGCAGGCGGGTCATGCTGGCGCAATCCTGGTCAATGCAGACAGTCCGACGCTTCCCGCATCGATCCTGCGGTCGGCCGTCGATGCGTTGCTATGCGGCGACGACGCTGTTGTGCTGAGCCCTTCGTTTGACGGCGGCTACACGCTGATCGGCTTGTCCCGGCCACATCTGCAAGTTTTCTCCGATATCCCCTGGAGTACGCCGCACGTCTATCGACTCACGATGCAGCGTGCTGCCGAGATCAATGTTCCCGTCATCAACGTGTCCGGCTGGTACGACGTTGATGACGAGCAGACGTTGCAGCTGCTTCAAAGCGAGCTCGCGGGCGAGCGCCTTTCATTCGCTGAACCTGGCTTGACGGGAGCTGACGCGCCCGCCACGCGCCAATTCCTCGCCCGCAGATTTACGCCAGTGGAGGTCGAGGCATCGTGGTGATCGCCGCTCAAACTCCGGTGGTAGCGGTACAACGACGTGGGCAGCTATCGTTGCTTGCCCTAGGCGGCCTTGGTCTGCTCATGATCGTATTTGTGGCTGCGGCACCGTCGATCTTGCGTACCTACGACTATGCCATTTTCGTCCCGGCAATCGCTCTGTCGGGCGCCTTCACCATCGCGGCGACAGCGCTCGCCCCCTCCGTGCCGGAACGATGGGGGCTCGTCCTGATCATCGCAATGGCCGTGGCCATGCGGCTGCTCGTCGTCGGCGAAGAGCCGATGCTCTCCACCGACATCTATCGTTACGTGTGGGATGGCCGCGTGCAGGCCGCAGGCATCAACCCCTATGCCTTTGTCCCAGCCGACAATGCTCTGAAGTCCCTGCGGGACGTGGCGATCTACCCCAACATCAGTCGCGCGGACTATGCCGTCACTGCCTATCCGCCGGTGGCGCAGATGTTCTTCCTCGCCGTGACGCGCATCTCGGAAACCTTGACGGTCATGCGCCTAGCGATGGTGACCTGCGAGATCGCTGTCGTTGCTGTTCTCATCGATCTGCTCCGCCGCATAAACCTTCCCGCGACCGTCGTAGTCGCCTGGGCCTGGCATCCGCTCGTGATCTGGGAGATCGCCAACAACGGGCACGTGGATGCCCTTATGGTGGCCCTGCTGATGATCGGTGTCTGGCTGCTGGTTCGCAGCCGTAGGGCTGCCGGTGGCGCAGCCCTTGCGCTTGCCGCGTTGGTGAAGCCGTATGCCGTGGTCGCACTGCCAGCGTTCTGGCGTCCTTGGGATTGGCGGATGCCCATCGCGGCCATTGCCACGGCGATACTCTGCTATCTGCCGTATGCCGGCGCCGGAAGCGGTATCTTCGGCTTCGTGACGACGAGCGGTTATCTGTCGGAGGAAGGCTTCACCGATGGTGGCGGATACTGGTTCGTGGCGCTTGTGCGGGCCACGATGGGCGATGTTCCAGGGCTGACAATTACCTATATGCTCGTGGGTCTCGCCGTCATGGCGTGGCTTGCGCTGCGTGCGGTGTCGCGCCCGAATGAGACGTCGCAAGACGCACTCCTTCACATCGCTGCGTTGTTGATGGCGGCGCTGTTCATCCTGTCGCCCAACTACCCTTGGTATGTCCTCAGCGTCGTACCGTTCATCGTCCTTGGCGGTGGCGCGCCCGCCTGGGCTATGACGCTGGGAGCGATCCTGCTCTACAAGCCGGCCATGCTGCCAGATAACGATCTGGCCTGGAAAACCCTCGCCACGCTTCCGTTTGTTGTTGCTGTCGCCGTGCGCCTGCTGCCGTGCGCTTCGATCGTCGCGCGCCTTCGCAACGCACATGCGGTTCGGCGTAGGAGGGAATAACCCATGCAAGCCGTCAGCGCGGTCGTTTCGGTCGTCATCCCCTGCCTCGACGAGGAGGAAGCCATCGCGCGGCGTGGTCCGCGAGGTTCTGGACCAGGGTGTCGACGAGGTCATTGTCGTGGACAACGGCTCGCGCGATGCAACCGCCGTTCGCGCTCGGAACGCAGGCGCCCGCGTGGTTTCGGAGCCTCGCCGCGGCTATGGCTGCGCGTGTGCCGCTGGTGTCGCCGCCGTTCGCGCGGATACAGAGATCGTCTGCTTCCTCGATGGCGACGGCAGCGACATGCCGGCGTTTCTCGGCGTCATCGTTTCCCCGATCGCACGCGGAGAGGCCGACTTCGTCATGGGCTCGCGGCTGCGGGGCAAACGCGAGTCCGGCAGCATGGCGCCGCAGCAGATTGTTGCGGGGCACGTGGCCGGAGTGCTTATGCGGCTCGTCTGGGGTGTGCGCTTCACGGACATGTCGCCGTTCCGCGCGATGCACGTGGACAATCTGCGTCGCCTCGGCATGAGCGAGACCACCTACGGCTGGAACCTCGAAATGCAGATGCGTGCCACGGCGGCGGGCTTGCGCATTCTCGAGCTGCCTGTAGACCACCGGTGCCGCCGCGGCGGTGTCTCCAAGGTGTCCGGCAACCTGACCGCCGGCCTGAGTGCCGCGTGGAAAATCACCACCACGTTTCTCAGGCTCGCCATGACCCTGCGCACGGCGCGTCAAATTTTGCCCGCCGAGCGTCGGCAGCAACAGAACAAATCCGGAGCCATGCATGTGTAGACGCACGAAGATGGCTGCGCTGGTTCTCCTGCTGAGTGCGTTTGCCATGCCGAGTTTAGCGCAGCAACCGTCTGACAGAGGGTGGATTGTCATCGCCGCCAACAGCCAGAAGCCCGCGGACGAAAGCGTGTCCGTCGAGACACGTCAGCTTTCGCCGGAAGAAAAGATGCAAAGGCGGTTTCCGCAGCCCGCCCGCGTCGGCAACCTCATCGGCTTGCCCCTGCTCGATGACCGCGACCGCACTCTGGGGCACATCAGACACGTAGTGAGGACGCAGTCCGGAAAGCTGCAGCTCATCGTGACGTCCGGTGGCTTTCTTGGATGGCGTCAAAGACTGGTGGCGGTTCCGATCGAGGTCGTTGCCATCGCCGGCCGTCAACTGGCTGCTCTCGACATGACCAGGGCTGAGTTCGGGGCAACTCCGGCGTGGAACGAGTCTCTGACGACCCGACTTGCGTCGGACGATGTCATTCGCATCGCCTTGTACCGGCGCTGATAGGCACAGCGCCGAAAAACGGCAAACCTGACAGGCACACTCACATGGCAAACGATGACGGTGCATCACCCGATCCGCAGATGCGGCCTCTTCATCCCCTGCCGCTGCGCATCATGCACTGGACCAACGCGGTAGCGATGATCATCATGATCGGCAGCGGCTGGAAAATCTACAACGACGAGGTCTTGTTCGGCTGGCTGCATTTTCCGATGGATCACGATTGGCGGCGGGCCGGAGGGCGCCTTGCAGTGGCATTTCTTCGCCATGTGGATCCTGGTGATCAACGGCCTCGCTTATGTGGCATACGGACTTGTGACGGGGCGCTTCCGGCGCATGCTGCTGCCGATCCGGGTTCGTGAGGTGCTGCTCGAGATCGCAAGGCGCTTCGCCTTGATCTGCAGCACGACAACCTCACGCACTACAACGCCGTGCAGCGCCTCCTCTATATCGGCATCATCGTTGTCATCATCGTGCAGGTCCTGTCCGGCCTGATCATCTGGAAGCCAGTTCAGTTCTCCGAGCTGTCGTTTCTCTTCTACGACTTTCAGGGCGCGCGGCTCGCGCATTTCATCGGCATGGTCGCGATCGTCGGGTTTCTCCTGGTGCATGTCGCGCTGGCGCTGATCGTCCCTCAGACATTGGTTGCCATGCTGATGGGCGGACCTCAGGTGCCGAAAGACCCTCCAGAGTCGGCGTCCGCGAAGCGGGCGCCGCTCGAAACTCAAACCAACGTCGGTGCGGTAAGTCATGTCTCTCCGGACGCCATCTCCCTCTATCTTCCGTCCCAAGCGCGGCATCGATCAGAGTGCGCTTGAGGAAAACAAGCAGCCTCGTCGAGACAATCAACCGGCGCAAGGTGCTGCACGGTGCCGTGAGCCTCGGTGCCTTGTCCATGCTAACGGGCTGCGATGTTACGAGCACCAGCCGTCCAGAGCGTGCTCAAAGCGATGTCGCAATGGAACGACCGCGCCCAAGCGGCGATGTTCAGGCTAACCACCTCGCGCCGACCTATGCACCATCGCAGGTCGTGAAGCCGCCGCGCTTCAATGCCTACTACGACGTCGAGGATGTCGCGCCGGTCGATGCCGCCAACTGGAAGCTGGAGCTAGCGGCCTGATCGAGGACAAGCGGCCGTGGACAGTCCAGCAGCTCTACCAGCTGCCCGAGCAGGAGATCATCGTTCGTCACATCTGCGTGGAGGGATGGGACTACATCGGTCAGTGGTCAGGCGTGAACCTGCGCCAGTTTCTGCAACGGATTGGCGCCGACCTGACGGCGAAGTACGTGTCGTTCCGATGCGCCGACGACTATTACGGCAGCATCGACATGCCGTCCGCGCTGCATCCGCAGACGCTGCTTGCCACCAAGTATGCGGGCGAGCCGATCACCGATCCGTTCGGATTTCCGTTGCGCCTGCGGACCGCCGTCAAGCTCGGGTTCAAGAATCCCAAGTGGATCACCGCCATGGAGGTCACGAACACCTACCGAGGCGGCTATTGGGAGGATCGGGGCTTCAATTGGTTCAGCGGCATCTAGCGTGACTGCCACGGAAAAATCGGAAGGCCCCGCGCATGAGGGTTCTCGTCACTGGAGGCGCCGGCTTCATCGGCCAGCATGTCGTGCGTGAATTTCTGGTCCGTGGATACGGAGTGCGCGTGATGGATTCGCTGCGTGCTGACGTGCATACGGGCGAGCTGGCCGCCGCTGGGGAGGTCGAGACGTGAAAGCAGACGTGCGCGATGCTGGTGCGGTCGACCGCGCGCTCGCGGGCGTAGAGACCGTGGTGCATCTGGCGGCGAAAGTCGGCCTTGGCATCGACATTCAGGATTTGCCGGATTATGCGTCGTCCAACGACCTCGGCACAGCCGAGCTTCTCGCTGCCATGGCACGAGCCAACGTCAAGCGCCTGACGCTGGCGAGTTCGATGGTCGTTTACGGCGAGGGGCTCGGCAGATGCGCCAAGCACGGTCCCACAGTGCCGGGGCCGCGGACTGAGGCGGCGCTCGAGGGAGGGCAGTTCGAGCCGCCCTGTCCGCAGTGCGGCAGGCCGCTCGAGACCGCGCTGGTCAGCGAAGACACGCCATTCGATCCACGCAACGCCTACGCGAGCAGCAAGGTGGCGCAGGAGTTCTATGCATCCAATTGGGCGCGCGTGACCGGCGGCTCTGTGGCCGCCATGCGCTACCACAATGTTTACGGTCCCGGCATGCCCCGCGATACGCCGTATGCGGGCGTCGCTGCCATCTTCACCTCAGCGCTTCGGCGGGGTGAAGCTCCCAAAGTATTTGAGGATGGCGGGCAGCGCCGCGATTTCGTTCACGTCCGCGACGTTGCTGCCGCCACTGTACAAGCCTGCGAAAGACACACCTCCGGCGTGCGCGCCTTCAACGTCGGCTCGGGCACGCCGCGTACCGTAGGCGACATGGCGCGCGCGCTTGCACGAACACTGAACGGCCCGGCTCCGATCGTGACCGGCCAATACCGGTTGGGCGACGTGCGGCATATCACGGCAGATTCGACGCGCCTCAAAAGAGAACTGGATTGGATGCCACGGGTGGATTTCGAAGTTGGCCTCGCTGAACTTGCGGAACGCAGCGCCCGAAACATATGCACTCGACCACCTTTGAGCGATTGAAGACGAGCACGCCTACCTCGTTACAGCGATCAACCGCCACATTGCCCTGCGAGCCGCGCGCCGTGGCTTTCTTGGGGTAACGAGCGTCATCTTGCGAACGTGAGGCGGGCCGGCCCCATCTGTGGCAGGGTCACTCTCTCGAAATCTAGCTCCAACAGTGCTCCGCTGTCGCCTCCCCTGTGAGGAGAATTTCTACTCGCGGATGAGGTCTTGCCTCATGAATATGCCATGCACTCCCTTATCAAGCTCATCTGGCTGGTACGTGTTCTTGATGGCCTGCACGACGGCGCCTTTGCCAGTTTTCGGATCGTACGCCTTCCAGAGCGCGTTGCGGATGTCGACGAAGTAGTCGAACGGATCGTCGACGCTCAGGTATGCGAGCGCGCGATAGTCGCGGGCATTGGAGTCGAGATTGTCAGGGTAGTTGGTCCACTGACCCGAATAGTCCTGACCGGACGTCGAGAGGTTGACGGGCCAGAGATCGAAGAACAGCGAGCCGTCCTCATCAGCGACTTCATCGCGGCCTTGGGCTCGGCGCCCGAGAGGTCGACGTTGCGGCGCTGCTTCTGGCCGATCTTCTTGGCCTGCCAGTCCGGATGGAATTCGAGGCCATGGATGTAGCCGTTGGCTACGGCGCCTGCGTAGGCGGTGCAACGCAGCGTCGTGAGCTGGTTCTCTACGGGCCGGCGTGCACGCCTCAGACCTTCGCGCGGCAGCTGCGATAGGTCGGCGGCGCCGAAGAACTTGCTATGCGAAAAGCCACGCTCGCGCGGGTCCCATTTCCAGCGCTTTGAGCCGTATCGCAACTGGTCCGCGTCGCTCATACGCGGCGGATTTCATTCCCGACGATATGGATGAAGGGGAAGAGCAGGGAGCGAAAGCAGGGCGTGCAGACGATGTCGTTCTTGAGAAGCGGGCTACCGCACGCGCAGATCATGCCGGTATTGTAGCGTGGCAACTGCCGGCACAAGGCAGTTATCCACCGTGTGGGAGGGTTTGATGTCGGTGATGGGTTTGATGTCGGTGAACTACGTCAATCTGGCGGGCCTAGTGTTCGACATTGTCGGGGCGGTTCTGCTTGGGCGAGCCGTGGCCTTCAACTCTCGTGAGAAGATAGCGCAGCAGGTGGCGACGGCGTGGGGCTTCAACAAGCAGCTGATCCCACATGTTGTGGAGGGCCGATTGGAAGCGGTGACCGGGCTGATGATTTTGGTCGCGGGATTCATGATCCAAGGCGCGAGCCAATTTTATGCGGGCGATTTGTTGACTGCGTTGTTAATCGTCTGCGTTCTGGCGGTGGCACTCCTTGCGTACAAGCTGGCGTTCTCCCGGCTGCAGAATGAATGGACGAAGGATGTGATCGATTTTATCGAGCAGCGGCAGTCAAAGAGGACATGACGGGTCCATGGAGGGCGGAATGGCTCGAGGCGGTAAGGTGAAGCCGGAGCCGTGGTTCGGGAGTCCCAGGGAAGTCCTTCGACGAAACACGTGCAGCGCTTGGTGAGTTGACGGTTGTATGGAATTCATACGAGTTCATGCTCTTCAATCTCTTCGAGTTCAACAGCGTTTGACAGCCATTAAAGGCTCATTGCGCGGCGATGACGCTGCTCGCGGCTGATCTCGGCGTGGCAACCCTTCCCGGTGGAAGGCCAGAGCGTGAACCAGAGCGTGAACCCGGAACCGGCGACTCGTCGCTTGTACCGGCTGGAGGCGAACCGGCGTCATCGAGAAGTTCACGGCGGTGGAGGCGACAACGCCTCCCGCGCAGGTCCATGGCCGGGACACGTAGCGGGGAAATATCCGCTGCGCGCGGTTCGGAGCAGCGATGGACCTAGGGCCCTGAATCTTGCCAGGTCACCATGATCCGTTGCGGTCCGCCGTCGGCACCACTCTGCTCCACGCTCTTCAAGGCGCGGTGCATGTACGGAGCAGCAGCCTTGGCCGCCATCAATCGCAGCTGGATGTCGTGCTTCTCGTCGCGCATGACGCCCAGCAGGAAGTCCAATGGCGTCTTCTCGCCCTCAGCCATGGCTTTCACAGCCTGATAGGTCGGGCGCTTGTTGCGAGCTCCCCTTGGCCGCCCAGCGCCGGCTCGAACACCGCCATGTCCCTCTTGATACATTTCGATATTTGACGAGGTTTCCTGCGAAATTTCAAGGTCTTGGACAAAGTGGCGGTAGACAGCGTGCTAGGTCGTCGCGAGCGACGAGCGGGAAGCCGGAGGCAGCTTGCAACCATCCTCAGCCTTTCGGATGGAGACGTGGCGGAGCAAAGTCTCCAGGAACGAAAGTCGCTCCACGAGCGGTAGTGTCCGCAGGTCACGCTCCCCGAGCCACAGCACGTCGATATCGTAGTAGGCCAAGTCCTGGCTGCCCGCATGCATGGCCCGGAAATCACCAGGAACGAAAGTCGCTCCACGAGCGGTGCACAGATGATCGATAAGTCCCGCCACGTCGGTGATGGTGTTGCATCGTCCCCGATTAAAGCGAATTGCGTGGCGGCCATGCGCATGGCTGCTGCCAGTGTTGCTCAAAAAACCCCCTGGGAACGCAGGGTGACCGGCGGGTGTGTTCCGGCACCTGGGCGCGCGAGCGATGAAGTGCCCGTTACCGTGAGTCAGGGGAAGATCATCCCGAAACGGGTGGCTATCTACAGCCATGTCAGCACCGAGCGGCAGACCATCGCCGAGCCAGATCGCCAGGCTGCCGCGCCTGGGCGGAGCGCTGCGGACACACGTGGTCACCGAAATTTCAGGGATCACGCTATCAGTGGAGCCAAAGGCCGCGACCAGCGGCCTGCCCTTCGACCGCATGCTCAAGGGTGGTCAGCGAGTTCGACCTCATCGCCGTGTGGTCATCGGATCGGCTGGGCCGTTCCTTCCCCATCTGATCGAAGTGAAACGATCCGCGACACTCGCGCTGGTCGGTGGTTCAAGCTTGAGAGCAAACGTCGCAGCGTTCGTGGGCTGCATTGGTGATAAGAGCGTAATCTTGCCAGTTCACTCGCACGCTTATTTGAGTTGAACGATGGCTTATTTGAGTTGTGAAACGAATGGCTTGTCCGGATCGACCTCAGTATCCTACAGCGCGCATGGCAACAGCAATCAGCCAAGAGGGCCGGCATAACTTCGGCAGGGTTCGCGGTCAGCATCGCTGGCACTCTTTTGGCAGCCACAGTGGCTGTCAGCCTCTCGCTTCCTGCCTACGGCCAGCAGGCAGGCCTTGACGGGTCCTGGGGTGGCAGCGGTCGAGTTACACTCCCGTCGGGAGCTACAGAAAAGCGCGATGCCGGGCGACCTTCGGCGGCAATCTGACAATACCTTTGGAATGAGCGCCCTATGTGCGACCGCTTCTGTCCGCGTCGCCCAAACCGCGGAGTTGGCACGCGTTGGCGCCAACCGGTTCACGGGCGAATTCTACAATGCGGAATATGCCGTGTCGGGCACCATCACGATTACAGTGCACGGCAACAAGCTGAGCGCCTCGCTCAGCGGTGGAGGAGGATCGGCATTCTTCGCGTTGAGCAAGTAGGCGGATTGTGGTCTATAAAGGCAGGAGCTGCAGGTCGATAGCATTCTCCTGGTACAGGCACGGCTGCGGCAGTGTCACGGTCAGAGCCGGCGGCATCTCCAACAGTGCCAGTCGGCACCGCGCTTGAACAGCACACAGCAGCTCCCAACGTCGAGATGGCCTTAGCCTGAGTGGTGGTGTTGGAGGGAGCAGCTGCAGGTCGATAGCATTCTCCTGGTACAGGCACGGCTGCGGCAGTGTCACGGTCGGAGCCGGCGGCATCTGCTCAGCTATCGACGGCGTCGGCGCTCGACTTCGAGACGGTACGGCTCGATCTCATTCATCGCGCGATGGAGCGTGAGGCTCGACAAACGTTCTGTTCCTCGACGCCTGTCGGGACAACCCCCTGGCGCGAAATCTGGCCCGCTCGATGGGCACGCGCTCTACTCAGATCGGCCATGGCCTAGCCGCCGTAGAGAGCGGTGTCGGCACACTCATGAGCTTCTCGACGCAGCCAGGGAATGTGGCGCTCGACAGCGGCACGAACTCGCCGTACGCGGGCGCACTGGTTAAGCATGTGTCCTCAAGCGACGATCTCGGTGCAGTCCTCATCGCTGTCCGCAACGACGTGATGAAGGAGACACAGCGAAAGCAGATACCTTGGGAGCATTCAGCGCTGACAGGGCGGCTTTATTTTAAGCCATCCACCCAGACCGCAGTTACGGAGCGGGCTCCCGATCTTCCAAGACCGCCCAGGTATGCGGTCGAACAGGTTGGAGGGCTCTTTAGCGCGCTCGACACGAAGCGGGTCCAGTCGCTTGCCGACAAACACCGGCTACCGCTGCCAGATTTCCAGATCGAGGTGCCCAGTGCGGACCTGCCCGCTCCCTTGCGCCGCTTTGTCGGTGCGTGGGTTGATCCAGATGCAGACGTCTCGAAAGGTCCGGACCGTGATGCTGATTGTTACCCGCGTCGATAAGGAAGGCAGAGCGGACGGCTGGTGGGTCTACGGCCCCCCGGGTCCCAAGTCCGATCTTCAAAACGATCCAGCCAATGCCTTCCGGTTCGCGGGGACCATCACGGACGAAAGCTTGAGGTTCTCTCATCCAAGGAAGGCGGCCGTCAGTTATAGGCACAGACTGACCACGGACGGGCGGATGGACTTCTTCCACACGACCCCCCGGGCCATACCGCCAATGCCAAGCTCGTTCCAGTATGGACACTCGTCCAAGCCGAGCGTGCCGCCAAGGGAAAGTCTGCGCCAACTGGTCGATGAACGCTGGGGGAGCCACGTGAAACCTTGAGGCCCTGCATCCTCCCTGCTCACAATCATCCGCTGCGGTCCGCCGTACCAGCAATGGAAAAGGCCGCCTCGTGCGCCCGGCCCGCACCTTGAAGCGCAAAGTAGAGGTCCAGATGATGGCACGCTGTTCTAGTGGAGTCCGGATTTGATGCTTGCTGAGCCTCAATGATCACACAGGCAATCCAGTGAGCCGCATCGAGCCTCGATCATGCCTAGGTGCCGCCATGTGTACCAATGACAGAACTGATCAGACCGTCCGGGTGAAGATATCCTGTCGTGAATTGCATCAGGGTCAATGCGGGCAAGGCAACTTGCGGGTTTCTGCTGATGTTCTGTCTGAGCCATTCAGCCCATCCTACGTGCCTGTTCGTAGTCGGAGGGCAGGATGGGTTGCTCACATGAATGCTGCCGAGCTGAGTAAAGGCTCCGCGCGGCGCAACGATGCTCCAGATGTGCAGAGGGGAGATTACTGAGTTTTCGCGCACCTTCGAGTGAGCAGTGCCGACGCAGGCGTGGGTGTCCCCCAGGCCGCTGGCTAAGGCGGCTACGTGTCAGACCATGGCAGGGGGCAGATGCGCAAGGAGAAGAAGAACTACGAGACGCGCATACTGAAACGTGCCAACGAGCTTGCGCGGTCTCGGCGCTTTCAGGGTTGGCTGCACCTCGCCATTGATCTCCAAGTGCTGCACGGCGAGCCTCTGGCGTCGGAGTGTACTTGACAGGGAGCCGATCAGATCGGACCTCAACCAGTTGTGCACCGAGGGCTCGGAAGCGAAACCAAGAAGAGCGGCATGCTCCGTGGACCAAAGAGCCGGAAAAGACCGGCTAACGTGATCGGCACTAGCTGCTTTGAGTACGCGAACGCAGCGTCTTGCAATTGGTGGCCGAGGGGCACAGCAACAAGCAGATTGCCAAGGTACTCAGCGTCAGCATCAAAACGGTGGAGACGCACCGTGCTGCGATCATGCGCAAGCTTGAGCTGACCTCGACGGCGGCTTTGGTGCGCTACGTCGTGCGCAACAAGGTGATCGAGGCTACGGCGTTCTGTGATTGCACCTTCCGCTCAGCCAGCGCCGCGTTGGTTCGACCCCCATGCCGTTGCGCTGGCGCTAGGTGCGCCGGCGCTGCCGCTCCTTCGCGGTGGAGCTCGTGCCGACTGCACAAGTCGTCATCGAATGCGCTAAGCGAGGACGCGCGCTTTCGGTCAGCGATAGCGGGACGGGCATGGACGAGGCGACACTCAAGCGCGCGACCGAGCCATTCTTCACGACCAAGGGCCCTGGCAAGGGAACGGGCCTTGGCCTGTCCATGGTCCAGGGCCTTGCCGAGCAGAGCGGCGGAAAATTGGGCCTTAGCAGTCGCCTTGGCCATGGCACCACGGCTGAGATCTGGCTTCCGGCAGGAGAGAAGCAAGCGTCGGCCGGAAAGGCTGATGTCCCCGCCGTCGATAAGGCTCAAGAGTATGCGCCACTGGTGGTGGTGGCGGTCGATGATGATTTCCTGATCCTCCACAATACGGTTGCCATGCTGGAAGACCTTGGCCATACGGCACTGCCAGCGTCGTCGGCTAACGAGGCTTTGGAGATCCTCAGGCGCGAGCCGGCGGTGGATCTGGTCATCACGGACCATGCCATGCCGCAGATGACGGGGGCCCAGCTTGCCGATGCCGTGCACAAGGAATGGCCCGAGCTTCCCGGTGATCCTGGCCACAGGGTACGCTGAACTCAAACCTGGAGCCGGCAAAGGCATGCGCAAGCTGTCTAAGCCCTTCACGGAAGGCGACCTTGCTGCAGAGCTTGCGCGCGTACCGCGGCTCAGGAACCCGGGTCGAGTGATCCCACTGCGCAACGGTTCACCCTCCAGAAATTGATGAGAGGTGAGATGGTGCGCGCGTCACTGGAGCAGTGCCCTCTCGTAGGGATCCCCAGCCGCGTATGGAAGGGCCGACGCGACTAGGCCGGTTCCTGCCAGCTGACCACGATCCGCACCGGGCTCGTCATATTTTCTTCGAGCGCTTCGCTTTACGCCGGTAATAGTCGGAGCCGTAATCATAGGTGAGTTCTTCGCCGGCCTTGATCCCCTCTATTCCGGCCACAAGCCACACCTTTCCTTTTTGACGAAGGACGAAGCAGTTTGGGTTCTCTCGATTGTGGTTGGCGTATGCAGCACCATTGCCTCCATCGAACCCATCAATGTTCTTGTCCTGCCCAAGCTCCATGATTGCGGCAGCGCCTTTCTTTGCGCGCTTCTTGCCCCTCGTGGCTGATGATCTTCCCCGTGTACTCCTTGATCTTCTTGCCCCAAGGAATGTCCTCGAGGGCAAACAACCCGCGACCATGAACAGGAATTCCCGGACCTCCAATCGATACTTCGTGCTTTTATTCTTCTTCATGCCGAGCTCTCGCAGGCCGTCCGCCGAAGTTGCGACCTGGTTAGGCCGGATCCTGCCAGCTCACGATGATCCGCTGTGGCCCGCCGTCGGCACCACTCTGCTCAACTGACTTCAAGGCGCGGTGCATGTACGGAGCAGCAGCCTTTTAAGCGACGCTGCGACTGAGATACTACCTTCGTGCGCTGGACAACAGTTGCGGCCATCGCTAGCCTTTTAGTGGTGAGAATGGGGCGGGGAGGGTGGGGTAGACTTCGGTCAGTTGCTGTCCGGATCATAGGGTTGCTGGCGGCCCTTGTTCTTGCGCCCACCTCCGCATCAGCGAGAAGATCCAACAATATCTTCTACCGTAAGAATGGTTGGATCGGCTTCGTGTTGAACTCGACCAAACATGGCTTCACCGGCTACATCGCGCACACCCCGTTAAGTCAGGCGACCGGTTTCGGACTGGCCCACCTCCGCACCGGAGAATGGGTTGCAGCATTCGTAAAGAGTGGCGGCTTTCGGCCAAACATGAAATGGGACATGGAGCTGCTCGTTGATGGCAGGTCCATTCACCGTGGTGTCACAAAGGTCGATGCCTCAGGCTTTGCCATGCTTGAACCGGCCCTTCCTAAGCCCGCAATTGTCGCTCTGAGCACCGGGCAAGAAAGCTTCGAAATCGTCACCACACGCGGCCGCTTTGAGTACAACTTGGCTGGGGCGGCAGACGCGGTCAAAGCCGCCACCAAATGCGTCAATTACTTTGCTTCCACTCCTGCTCCCAAGTCATCGACGGGCTCCATTCCCGAAAGCCCCAAATCTTCTCGCGGCGGCAGCGGCACCGGCTTCTTCATATCGGCTGACGGCAGAGTGCTTACTAATGCGCATGTGGTGCGCGGGTGCACCTCCGTGCATGTGGGTTTCCCTGGAGCAGCGATGCAGTCGGCACGTGTCGTTGCAAGCGACATAGCCAATGATCTAGCGGTGTTGGCGACCAGCTTGAGGCCGAAGCAGGTGCCATCGTTACTGGCTGTCCGCACAGGAGAACAGATTTCGGTCTACGGATTCCCTCTGTCTGGTCTTCTCCCGAGCACAGGCAATTTCACGCTCGGCAATGTCACCGCTACAGCCGGCTTGGCCGACAACACAAACGTCCTGCAGATCTCAGCCCCTGTGCAGCACGGGAACAGCGGCGGCCCCGTCTTGGATCAATCCGGCAATGTTGTCGGGATCGTGTACAGCAAGGTCAATGCCTTGAGAGCGCCTGAGCAGGATCACATCCGATATTGCGCAGAACGTGAACTTCGCCATCAAGTCGGCCGTCGTGATGAACTTCCTGCAAACTCACGGCATCGAGGCTCGGACCGTCGGGAGGGGTGAACCGATGAAGCCGGAGGATTTGGCGGACCTAGCGAAAGCGTTCACAATCTTCATTTCGTGCAGTTAGCCTAGCAACTGGTCGGTATTGGGGGTGTCCGTTGTACGATCTGAACGCATTGTGGGAATTTTTTTGGCTTGCAGCTGACCGGTTTGCAGGTTGGCGTCCGACTTAGAGATTAAACAGTCGGTCGAAGCAGCAGGAACTGTGGTCGTTCGCGCTCGCTACGCTTGGAGCGATTATTGAAGGACTTCGACGGCTGATCCGAGCAGGAAGGGGATTCATTCGCTGGCTCACCCGCCCCACTGCGCCGAACCACGCAACCCGCAGAGATAGGCGTCAAGCTCGTAGGCTGCGCGCACGCGCATGGAGCCTACTTAAACAACGCCAGTACCAACAAGCAATCGTGACACTCACGTCCGCACTTGAACTCCACCCGAATTCCGCCGATGCGCACCTGCTACGAGGTAAGGCTGAATTCGAGATTGGGGAATATAAGCCGGCCATTGAAGACTTGAAGAACTGCACGCTGATTGCACCAGCTTGGTACGACACGCACTACTCTCTTGGGCAGGTGTGGGAAGCAGTTTCAAATCAGCTCGCCGCACTTGCCGCATATGAGAATACACTCAGGCTGAAGCCCGACCACCGAGCAGCACGGCAGGCAATCGAGCGTCTACGCTCTAACGACGGCCAGCCATCCTCGCCAAGGCAGCCAGTCGATCCCCGCTCACAGTCCACTGAAGGTCCGAGCCCAACTGTGCACTGAAGCCATCCTTTTGCAAACACACCTTGAAGAATCTGTCTGATTTGCCCAGTGTTTGCTAGCTTCCTCACGGAGTGCCAAAGCTATGCAGGTGAGGTCATGGCCGATCTCGGAGGACCTATCGACCGCTCGGAAAGTAGCGAGACATTTGACCTCTACTGCGCCGCTCAGCGGGAACAGGGCATTTCTCGATGGGCCGTTGAAAATTCAGATGGCGCGTTCTTAGGCTACGCAGGTGTAATGCCCAGGTTGTCGAATGACCATCCACTAGGGGCGCATTTCGAAGTTGGCTGACGGTTCGTGCGCAATGCTTGGGGAAACGGCTACCCACCTGTCCCGTTGCTTTGACAGCACGAATGTAAGTCGAAATGCCCCTATCGTCGTCACCAATCTCCGCGCTGCCAGAGATCCGCGACCTCATCGACGGTGCTAAGGGTATCCTCAAGGCCGACATCTCGCGGATCAAGAAGCTGCTCGCCGACCCGGCTGCAACCCTTCCCCCCTCGATTGTTGCACTCACGCTGCAGGAAGCCAAGGACGCCCTCGATCTTCTGGCTGTTCACTCACGGCAGCTCAAGCGCTGGCAAGACGACACGATCACCAACGCCGAGCGTGCCGAGGTCGAGCGCCTGCAATCGATGATCCCAGAAATC
This sequence comes from uncultured Alphaproteobacteria bacterium, assembly GCA_963806735.1. Lineage (GTDB taxonomy): Bacteria > Pseudomonadota > Alphaproteobacteria > Rhizobiales > Hyphomicrobiaceae > CADEFX01. Next base: position 20,518 of record CAWEBE010000029.1, read on the forward strand.
CGCCCACTGATTCAGCGGCTCATCTCACTTGCGACCGAGCTCGACAGACGTGCCAACACTGGCACCGCGTCCCCACGGAAGAAGTGGCGTCATTGAGCCATGCACGGGTAGGAAGCGTCCTGTGATTTGCGGGAGTGAACGCTTCCGACGAGAGCGTTGACGCCTCAGTAGCAAGGCTCACCCGCGAATTTGTTGAAACCTTTCTCGCGCTGACATCGTTCTTGTCTCGCGTTTGCATAGGAGGGTGGCCATGGCTGTCATAGATTGGTCTTCGATTGATTGGGTGTCTCTGGTCGTTCTGTCTGTCCTTGTTCTCGTTGTCGCGCGCATCGGTGAGCGACTGTCATTCGGCAGCCGCGCGCTTGGCGCATTTCTAACGGCTTTGCTGTTCGCGGCTGGCTATGCGGTCTGGTCCTATGGGCTTGATGATGCCGTCAAACACGCGATTGCAATGGTGACGCCAACCGCCCAAAGTTGACCCATACGGGCCAACGGCATGGCAACCGCGCACAATAGACACGCAAAGACGATCCTCATCACGGGCAGCGGTTCGGGCATAGGACGGGACTGCGTCATCGCCCTCGCAGAGCGCGGCCATACGATGTATGCAACCACGCATACAGAGGCTCAGGCCGCTCACTGGAGAAAGGAATCTCCAACCTAACCACGGTCACCCCGCTCAAGCTTGACATCACCGATACTCAGGATCGGCAGTCCGTCGAAGCGCTGCCCATCGACGTGCTTGTCAACAACGCGGCCATCGGCAATTCCGGCTCGCTCGCCGAAGTTCCCCTCGAGCGCGTTCGTGCATGCTTTGAGACCAATCTGTTCGCAACTCTGGCACTAACCCAAATCTGCCTCAACGGCATGATCAAGCGCGGGAGAGGTACGGTGATCTTCATCAGCTCCCTTGCGGGCCGGATGGCATCCCCGTTCCTGATGCCCTATGCCATGACCAAATTTGCATTATCAGCCGCGGCAGACGGACTGCGCCAGGAGTTGTCTCAACTCGGCAAGGATGTCCACGTGGTGGTGGTCGAGCCTGGCGCCTACCACACAGGCTTCAACCAAAGGATGATTGCCAAGAAATACGAGTGGATGAACCGGCGCTCTTACTTCCAAGACCACATGGACGCGATCAAGGCGAGCGAACAACAAATGTTTGCCCTGCTGGAGCTGCAATCGACACGGTCAATCGTGCGCAAGATTGTGCAAGCCGCTGAAACTGACCGCCCGCGGCTCAGATATGTTGCTCCGTGGTGGCAGGGCGCAGGAGTGCAACTGATGCGCGTGCTCGGCAAATGATAAGTCCGCGCGGGACGAAGAAGTCACCGGCCAGCCGCAACCGGTAATCAGAGGTGATTTGGTCTCCGGCTGCGAGATGCGTAAATCGATGTGCGGCGGTATCTCCTTTCCGCCGCAGTATCCTCACTGCCTGATGACTGGCCCGCACGTACTCCCTTTAGCGCGGGCCTTTTTCATGCCCAACGAAAGCGCCGGTCGAGGGAGACAGACCGGCGTGAGCCGTTCAATGACGGACAGTCTCAGACACTAAGCGGCTGCTTCTCGTGCTGTGGGGCGCTGTCGCGAGCACAATCCATAGATGTCGGGCATGCGCACGGCCATGCTGATGTCGCGCCGGTTGGTAACTTCGATGATGGCTCGCGCAACCTTGCGAGGATTTTGGTGGGTGCTGTGGATGAAGTCGCGCGCGATGTTGACGGCGAAGTCGTGGGCGTCCTCGCTGCGGGCGAGGTCTCGTCCCACTGGATCAGGATATATCTTTTCGTTGATGTGAACGTCGAAGTAGAAACGCATTGCGCAACTCCAACTACTGCTCAACGTGCCGCCGCAGGCTCCGTTCCTTTGCGGTAGGGTGGACATCGTCACGGTCGCGCAAACAGGAACAAACCTGGGGTGAACCAGCTGGCTCTCACCACGTCCGGCGGGGGCCAACGTCAATGTGAAACAGGCCACCGCCGTAGTGCTTCAAGCCACCGACCGAGCGATTGGAGCTGAGGTGAGCATGCACCGCTCTAGCATTGCCGTGGATGCGGAAATCGGCGGCGCTGCCGCTGAGGTGATAGGAGTGTCGCGCGCCGCCCACAGCGGCGTTGCGCGATGGGTTGCGGCAGGTCGAGTTGACCGTGACTGGCCCGTACGCAGCCGCCACCTCGTTCGACGACCATGAACTGTCCTGATGCGAGAGCCGATCGCCATCACGGCCTTCGTCGGCATCGACTACTTGACGGGTGCAGACGCCATCGCCGGCACTGCACGGTTTGCGTGGAATGCCATCGTCATCGCGGGCACCGGCCTGTCGAGGGTCGCGGGCGGCTTCCTGGCGCTGGTCGCCAAGGGGATCGGCTGGCGGCGGCTCTCGCGGCTCTCGACCGTGATCCTGAGTGTCGGGCTCGGTTACAGCGGCAGCGTACTGCTGAGCGACGGCGGCGTGAAGCGGGCGAAAGGCTGGACCGGGAAGCTTCAGACGAGTGCTCATGTTGATGCGGCAACGGTGGCTCAGTCTGCCGCTCATCGGAAAGTTGACGATCGTCGCTGCCCTGATCGCAAGTCAGCTCTACCTCCACTCCCTGTTGATCCTGTTCCCCATCGCCTTCCTCGTGCCCATCGTGCGGCGTCTATGGGTGCAGTCGGCTGACCTCGTGTTCGGTGGCTGGTACTGGCGCACGTTTGGCCAGACGCACCGCTCTGTTGTGCGGTTCCTGATTGGACTATTCGGCGTGAGGCAAATGATGGGCGCTGTTCGGCTAACGCGCCTTCGCTACCTCTATGCTTGGCGGCTGTGGAAGCATCATCCGCGCTATCGCTGCCCGGAAACCAACAAGCGCGTCGTCAGCCTCGCTGAGCCTATCCGACTGTGGCGTCGCCGGGAGCTTGACGGATATGTCGGCAGGCCGCTGCTCAGTGGGCGCGGACAATGACAGCAGAGGCCGCAGCATCGGGGTGACCGAGTGTTGGACTTCTCGGGGGCGGAGCACAGGCATGCTCCAACTGCTCACTTACTTTGGTGCCGTCTGTGGAGGCGCGGTGGGGATGAGAACATCACCGCTCCCTCCGAACATGATGTACACGCCAATCGCGACGAGGGCCGCTGCCGCAATGATGAGCAGGTTCTTCCGGTCCATTAGCGGACACTCCCCTGTTGCTGGCACTGATCGGTCACACGCGCACATTGATGGCCACGAAATGTGTTGGCAGTGTGCAGGTGCGGCAACCACCGCGGACCGCAGCGGATAATTGTGAGCTGGCAGAATCCAGGGCCGTAGGGGCAGACCGGGCGCATCGTGCCTGCCGTGAGCCAGTCAGCGTTCTCAGCGAAGCGTCGCCTCACAATCTACCACGGCCACCATCAGGCACCGCAGCGTCGAGTGGCCCGAGGCGCTGCATCCCTTGCAGGAGCTGATCCTCAGTCATCGAAGCCTGATCGACCGAGGTGTCCATGTCTGGATGGTCGTGGCCAAGAGAGGTGGGCTTCGGAGTAGAGAATTGTGCGTCGGGGCGGTCCTCCACCTCATCGAGGTCCACGTTGTGCTGGATCGAAGTTATTAGCGATTCACGCACATCATTGGGCGCGATACTTGTCTCGGCCACTTCGCGCAGGGCTATGACAGAGTTCTTGTCGTTCTCGCGTTCGACGGCGATGGGCGAACCCACTGCGATGGCCCTGGCACGGTGCGCAGCCAGCAGAACCAGCTCAAAGCGATTGGGCACCTTGTCAATGCAGTCTTCGACCGTCACGCGTGCCATGGGTAATCTCCACCCGACGAGCCGAACAACAGCATCACTGCTGTTCGCTTCATTAGCCCAATCACATGGATGCGTGCTGCTGCGTGCACTTGAATTAAGGAGGTTCTACGGCCGACACAGCGGACATCCCGCTTAATCACCACTAGCTGCTTTGCGTGCAGCCAGAGTTCTCTTGAACGAGATTGGTGACCTGGAAGCGTTTGACGCTAAATCATTCGACAGTGCGCACGCTGTTTGCCCCGGTCTGACGTGTCCGTGATGGTCTCCTGAGGAAATTCGTACAGATAGGCATTGGAGCGCATCCACTGCGGCAAGCCCGACTGGTTGAGGACCCATTGGCAGATCGCCTTGGCTTGTGCCTCGGTGAACGAGGACGTCACCTGTTCAGTGGCAAGGCGTAGACCGAAAGTGAGCCCGTAAACTGGATTATCTGCTCGCGGGGGTCGGATCACGCCGACCAATGGTCTTCCGTTGTATGTCTTGCGCCGATTGTCAAACTCGCGCTTTATGGCAAGCATATTTTCTGTCTTTTGCGCCACGGCCAAGATGACTTCGTAGCGGTTTTGAACCTTCGCCGGCCGATAGTGATGACCGCGAGAAGCGGCATGCCGGGTCGCGAAGTGCACCATGCGATACTTCGCCAATTCCCCGCTGGACGCTGAGCCGCTCTATCTCGCGTTCCGTCGCCTGTGCACCGAGGCGAACGTCGCGGGGGTCTGCCTTGACGCCTCAGAGCCACAGCACAAAGCTCGTCAGCAGTTTCGGGCAGCGGACCTCATCTTGACCTGCTGACACGTGAGCTACCCCACTCCGTGTCTCGACCCGCTGTACGCCTCCACGAAGACCAGCGAGTGTGGCCCGACGTTGCGGACGCGCGTTGCACCGTTCCTTTCTCACGGGCGAGCTGCGCATGCTGCGCGTAGTCGGGTCGGGACCATTCAGCAGAGGGTTGCCGAACCCGATCATCGGCTTTGTTGCGGCACTGGGTTTCCCGTTCCGACGCAGCGCCTTCAGGGATGCGACCGTGGGCAACACGGTAATGGTGTGCTCTCGGGTGAGCCATGCAGCCTCCCGATGATCGCTCGAAGTCGGCGGCTTTGTAATGAGCACCTGGAACGGTAGCTGTGTCAGTGGACCTGATGGCACGATCAGGAGGTGTTTGCCGTTGACGAGGTCCTGAACCTCACCGAACAAGGCCTCGTAAAGCTTGTGTGCGCGGGCATGGTCGAAGGGCAGCGGTTGGTTGGCACCGGGTGCGCTGCTGCCCGTCAGGAGGACCTTGGTGCATTTCTCCAACCCATTGCCGTACCAAGCCGCCGCATCGAGGCCGCAGCGCAGTGCGCTCACCTCTTGGGAAAGCGCCTCTGTGCCAAGGTCTGATCGCACCCAGCGCACAGCCGACTTGGTGACGACCCAGATGAAGGTCTCCTCGGGCGTCGGCTTCAATTTGGGCGTGTCGAGAAGCAGAACCAGCGCCTCATCCGCACCAAGATGGGGGTGAAACCAGTTTCGTCACGTTGGGCGATGCTACTCGGCAGTAAGACCGTGCTTGTCGCCGCGACACCTCGTAAGCCGCCATCGTCGCCCATGCGGAGCCAAGACCCGAACCGGCGCACCGTGCCAGCGCAGGGCCTTAGCCAACGGCCGTTGCCGCAATCATGGCGGTGCCTCCACGGGACCGACGACACCGGCTGGTCGAAAACGGATTGCCGAGGTGCAGCAAAAGCGCTGGGCCGACTGGCGTGCGCAAAGGATGTAGCAAGGGCGTCCTGGACCACGAAACACAGCTCAACTAACCAAGGTCATGAAATGTGAACGAGATCACCACTCGAGATGACCAACCATACCGACCCGTTGCAGGAAGCCGTCGACCTGGCCGGCAGCGGGCTTTGAGTTTTGGCAGCGGACTCCTCTCGGCTTCGGGAAGGTTTGTTCGCCTTGAAGCCCTTGGTGGGCAAGAACCGCTCGATGGTATCTCCCTGCTTGAGCGCGTTAGCGGCTGGAACCGCCTTCACCAACCACCACGAACGGAGCCCAGTACGCTGGATGGGCCTCGTCCGGTCCGCCCTTGTCGATGAGGGCCAGCATGGAGCGGCGCAGGGCCTCGGCCCGGCCGACCTTGGGATCACGCGCCATCTCCGAGAGTGCGACCGTGATCAGCTTGACGGTGGCGTCCGAGTAGACTGCCCAGTGCGAGACCAGCAATGCCCGCGCCTGCGCATAGATGAAGCCCGCGCCAGCCCGGAGAGTGCCTCCGCACTGGTTGCGGTACCCGCTGCGGTGTTACAGGCGGACAGAATGACCCAGTCCGCGTCGAGCTTGAGGGCAGCAATCTCGAACGCTGAGAGGTAACCGTCGTCATCCTCAGTCGCGTTGTCGGGTGGCGTCAGGATTAGCCATCCTATTTTCTTCGACTCTGGCGAGCTAAGCGATGAACGGCCTGCAAGCCTAGCGTCGATCCGACTGTCAGTCGGGTGTAGTTGGCAGGCATCATGCAGGCGGCAAGGTGACCGATTTCGCCGCCGCTCATCTCGCTATTGGCTACCCGATAGGCTGGTGATCGGCGGCGATGGGGCCGCTTCCGGTTAGAGCTGACGCGGAAGGCGATCAAGACCACCCCGCAGCATGAGGGGATTGAACCCGAGACGCTTGAGACGCTAAGCTGCCTCGCGCTGAGAACCCCGAGCGTAGCAGACCAAGATGAGGGTGCGAGGCGTCGAAATTCCTCAGAACTGGATGGACCCGTACATCTTGCTCGAAGAAGTCGGGAACGCCGCGCTCGATAAGGAATAATGTTCTGCCGGGCAGGCCCTGCACTTAAGACGCCATTCGGCGTATTGATGGCTCGGACGCACGTCGAGAATGATCGTTTCTGGCGTCGCCTTCAGATGCGCGTCAAGTTCGGCTGGGGTGATTGTGCGGTACGTTTGGGCTAGTACGCTCGGCGGCAGGAACGCCGCGGCGCGATTGCAGTGAGGGTGTTAAAACGCTTCACTCCTCAATTCCTTGCTCAGGCCTGCAGCTTGGCCTAGGTGCGCAATTTGATCGACAAGTATTGGTGGGCCTATTCTGCGCGCACCACTCCATGCACTTTTGTTTGCAGAGCCCGCCGCTTTTGACCTTCGCGGCGCATGAGGCGCGTCCGACACAATCGTTCCGGCAGCTCTCAGCGGGGCCATCGTCTTTGCACCACTGGTAGCAGGCTTCCCTACATAATCCTTGCGCGGATGCGGTTGCCGAGTAGCAAAGAACGAATGCGACGAGCACAGTTGTTACAAAAGCGATAAAACATGAATGCCCCCAGCCCCACCGGGCGGCAAGGGTAAAAGCTAGAGCGTGCACGGCTGGTTGTCGAGACCTCGTGGCGACTGGAGCGCTATTGATCGCGCTGCCATCGCGGCGCTCTTTGTTCGGCTCCGAACTGGTGATCGCCAAAACTGAACAGGGTGCAGTTGCCTCACGGCTTTCAGCGCAATCCCGGCCTGAAAGTACCGATGCGGGCCTTCTCTCGGTCTTCCAACTTGTGGCGGTCGAGGGTGCCCTTACAGCAGCGACCTATTACAGTTCATCGCACGCAAGCAGCTTGCAAGACTGCCGACGCGTGGGGACTAGGATGCGCCGCCGCCTCCGTTTGACCGGGGCGCAGGACTACGTGCGCGGCACAGAGGTTTGATGTGTTTTCTTTGCGCCAGGAGGCGTTTTTCCCGGTGCCGGCGGGGCATTGTAAGCAGCCTGTCCGACAGCCGTGGCTGTATCCCTGCTCTTGGCAGCAGCGAGAGAATGCCCGTGCACCTCCCTTGCACTCAGCAGCGGGCGCTTGCGGGGCTCGCCGTCACGGCAGAGAGGCCGACGACGGGCGGCTCCGATGAGTCCAACGCCAACACTGCGTTCCTCAGCACGGTAATCCTCATGGCGTCCCCCATCCCTTTTTGCTTACATGCGCCACGAACTGTTTTGCGCTCGCAGGCGCGCGTCGAAGGGTGGGCAGTGGGCAGCCCCGCCTCATCAGCCTCGGACGCTGGGGTGGCCTCCGTGGGCTACGTGTTCCAGGAGGACGGATTGCGGCTCCATTACATCCACACGCGCCATTGATGCGCCGCAGCGCATCAACGAGGTCATTCCATCGTCAGGACGCCGACACGGTTCGGTGGCCAGCGCCATTGGTTCGAGTGCCCAGCGTGCAGCCGTCGCTGTCGCCTGATCTATGGCGGTTCGCATTTCCGTTGTCGCCACTGTCACGGCGCTCGATACAGCTCGCAATATGAGAGTCTAGCCCAATCGCATCTCACGCCGTCGATGGGGTATCCGGCGAAAGCTGGAACGGCTTAGTTCCAGATCGCAATCATGGCGACGT